>DAOUKR010000036.1:0-100149 GCA_034421095.1 Dehalococcoidia bacterium | reverse complement strand
CAGACACCGATGGCTGCGCAGACTGGCACCCACAACTCGACAAGTCCTCCCGTGAAGGCCAGTGCCGGCAGTGCCAGCATTGTCCATGCGCTCGTCGTTGACGACCCGGTGCTCAGCGCCGCAGTGAAACTGCTCAGTCGCCGCCCGCCGAGTGTGTAGTCCGCCATGTTCCGCATCCGGCGAGCGCCCACCACCGCAATCCCGATCAGAATGCCAAAGTACACGGCAAAGCCCAATATCACCCAAATGTTGACCATAGGCTATTTGTCTCCATGCTTGTCTCGTCCATGCTGCAGCGGAGCGGCTAGCTCTTGGAATACCCACAGTAGACTCTAGCACCCTCTATTCGCGCCCACTACATCGCCGAAAGCGAAAACCGAGGAATAACCAATCGCGCTGAGGCATTAGCTGGCCTACAACCATTCGTCGGTCCCTGACTTTTACCTGGGTTGTATCCAACGACCGCCCAAGAGTAGCTCAGTCTTGTGTGTCGACTGAGAAATGGGTTTGGTGGAATAGTTGTGAGATGATAGCTACGACAGCCAGAATAGCCGTTACTATTCTACTGTTCGAGCTGGCGGTTGTCATTTCCTACTTCGGGCTGGGATTAGGACTGCGGTTCAGTCCCGCGCTAGACACCCTACTATGGTTTGTCGCGGCAGCCATGGTTGCTTTGAACCTATTTTGGACAGTCCGATCCCGTGGTTAACGCCTCGCCGACCTACAGGCTACCAAAGGGTTACGATTACGTTTCCGTCACCTTTCATGGCGGGTGCAAATCCGGGGCGAAGTTCTTCGGTACTCTTGGGAGGTCGAGTTGGGCCCTTCAAGACCGAATTGCGGACTTGTATCTTTAGTTATATGGGGGAATTCCCTCACAGGGCTGTTCCGAGTGGGGCAGATCCACCGAACTTTGGTCATATCAGGTCGCCGAAAAGCCCACTCATCCCAAATAGAGCTCGAACGGTTGCCCGGGCTAATGAAGCCCGTGCTTTGAGGGGACGGCCAGTAATTCAGCGGTGAGCATGTGACACGGTGACCTCCCAATCCTAACTTTCCCCCGCCAGGGGAGAAGGAAATTTTGGACACCATGTGAAACGTAGCCCGTGTCTTGGGAAGGCCGGCTTAGAGGACCTTTCTACCTACCCGGGATCCGTGCGGGTAAAATGCGTCGCAGGATAGTGTTACCCTTTCTGGCCCACCGCCCACGCAGAAGCTCGCTGGCATCCAGGATACCCTGTAGGGTTTTGTAACGAGAAGACCTGATATTTTGAGCCCCCAGGGCCTTTGCCGCCTCTGCAGCAGCCTTGGAGCCGGAGATGGGGTCGTCACTTATGCTGGACCAGGCGGCGTCCACTCGTGTGTCCCACAACTCGCCGGTCGAAGGTACGCTGCCCTCTCTGGGTCTTTCGTCCCTATGAGTCTGGCCCCCGGTAAGCTCAACCAGCACGTCACCGCTTCTTCTTCCTGTGGGACGGTGCAAGGTTACCAGGGGTGTAGAGTCCAGGAAGTGGGTGAACGTCCTGTGTCCCAGGGCCTTGAAGTTGAAGCTGGGGTCCATTCGCAGCATGGTATTATGCAGCTTGGCCGCTACAACCTGCCCCAGTTCGTCTGTGGACGCCTCCACAGCGCGCACCAGCAGTGATTCAGCCTGCTTCTTCAGGGTGGAATGAGTCTGGGCCGTAGGTTTGTCCGAGTCCAGATAGACATACCTGTCGCATGAGCGCACCAGAGCCGGAGATACTACCGCCCGATGGCCCGCTCCGATAACGGTCTTGCCCGCGGCCCTCAGGGCGCTCACCAACGGCACGAAGTCGGTGTCCGAGGATACGATGACAAAGGTATCAACGGGAGACCGGTGAAGTAGGTCTATGGCGTCTATTGCAAGGCATATATCGCTGGCATTTTTACCGGAGTTCGTGGCATGAAAATAGTGCTTCGCTTCTATGCCAAACTCAAGCATTTGGGTACTTTGGGAGGATGCTTTGGACCAATCGGCGTATGCACGCTTGATGATGATCCGTCCCATATCCGATAGCTGATCAAATAAGGAACGAATAGAACCCAGGCCGACGTTTTCGTAGTCAATCAGGACCCCTATCTGGCTATCCGGCAAGTCTCACCTCCCGATGTACCATACATCCTATCTTATCTTAAATCTCAGGATATGGAAGACACAACGGTCATTCCCCTCGGAATATCCCTATTTTCTTCTCGCCGGATGCAACCCTCCGTCTCCGCTCTAGGTAAACCCGCGGGGCGAAGAATATACAGAGGCAGGTTATCTTCAGGCGTCGTCCCTACATTCTTCTTCACTCTTGCCCGCCGGGCCGGGACGCTCCTCGGAAAGACGGGATGGCTTAGTTCCGTTGGGAAGGACATTAAGGGTCCTGCGGGACTGAAAGCGTTGTTGACGACGTATAAGGGCGGTGCTATACTCGCCGCATTGAAGCCGGGGATATGTTTACCAGGTGGTCAGTAATCCGGGCACGGGAAGCTCGATGTGTGCGGCGTCAGCCCGAAGGTCCAGGAGGCTAATCCTTGCTCCAAAGCCAGTCCCACGTGGGGGAGCAACCCCTTAGCGGTTACCGAGTATTGGATTTGTCAGGTCCGCTGGGAGTGTACTGTGGGAAGCTCATGGCAGACATGGGAGCCGACGTAATCAAAGTAGAGCCCGTGGGCGGAGACCCCATGCGAGACATAGGCCCCTTTGTCCACGACGAGCCTGGTCCTGAGCGGAGCCTCTACTGGCACCAGTTCAACTCTAACAAGCGCAGCATTACCCTGGACTTCACTACGGCTCCTGGTGCGGACCTGCTTCTCAGGCTGGCTGGAAAGGCTGACGTGCTCCTGGAGACCTGCCGACCCGGCATCCTTGACTCTCTCGGAATCGGCTACAGTGACCTGAGCGCTCAGAATCAGGGTCTTATATACGTTTCAATTACGCCATTCGGTCAGACGGGGCCTTATAAAGATTATAAGGCGTCGGACCTGGTAGGGTTTGCAATGGGCGGTTACATGTACGTCACTGGGTGGCCCCATACCCCCCCAAACCGGCTCTGGGGGTCTCAAGCCTACCATACCGCATCCAACCGTGCTTTTATCGCTACCCTCATCGCCATCTACGACCGGTTAAATACCGGTCGGGGTCAGTATGTGGATGTCTCCATGCAGGAGGCGGTGGCCGCCACCACTGAGCACGTCAACATTGCCTACCTCTACGAGGGTACTCCTGCCGTTCGGTGTGGCTTCCGGCACGGTGGGCAGTTCGTGGCTACCTGGAAGTGCAAGGACGGTTACGCGAGTATCACCACCAATACTCATCAGGCTTGGGATGACCTGCGTGCATGGATGGCTGAGGATGGCATGGCAGGGGATCTGATGGATGAAAAGTACAACGACCGATTCATTCTGAGAGGTGAGCATTCGAGTCACATCGAGCATCTGATTGAGGCTTGGGCGTTGGGGCACACGCGTAAGGAGATTGCGGAGTGGGGGCAGTCCCGCCATCATCCCTGGGGACCTGTGGCAACGCCGGAAGAATTGCTGGCCAATCCCCAGCTATGGGGCCGGGATTTCTTCACCAGGGTAGACCACGCGGAGTTGGGATCTACCTTCGTTCATTCCGGTGCGCCTTATAAACTGGCCCTTTCGCCCTGGAAGCTGAGAAGCGCTGCACCGACCATCGGGCAGTATAACGCCGAGGTGTACGGGAGCGAGCTAGGTCTCTCCACTGAGGAGATGGAGGCCCTTGCCAACGCGTCTGTTATTCAGGGAATCTACTGAAGGCCGGATAGAAAATATGACTACTAACCCATCGGAAGTAGATGGGCGCTACGCTCTGCGAGGCATCCGCGTTGTGGACTTTACGTGGATTCACGCCGGCCCCTCCGCTACCCGGATACTGGCAGACCAGGGGGCCGAGGTTATCAAGATTGAGTCCAATTTTGCCTTGGCCGTTGCAGGAGGACCTGCGCCCCAGACTCCCCGGGGGATAGGCCAGCGCCACAACTGGAACGTGGGCAAGCTCTCCCTGTCCCTCAACATGCGGACACCTCAGGGCATCGCCATAGCCAAACGACTGGTGGCAGTGTCAGACGTGGTGGCCGAGAACTTCAGCGGCCGCGTTATGCCCCGGTGGGGGATGGACTATGAGAGCCTGCGCCAAATAAAGCCAGACATCATCATGCTCAGTATGTCCGGTCTGGGCCGCACCGGGCCCTGGAAGGACTTTGTCAGCTACGGGCAGACTCTCCAGGCATGGTCTGGGCTATCGTACCTCACAGGATTCCCCGACACCGACCCCAGCGGACCTGCCAGTGCCTACTGCGACGCCGTTGGCGGTATGTCGGGCGCTCAGGCCGTGCTGCTTGCCCTTATTCACAGGGCGCGCACTGGCCAGGGTCAGTGGATAGACCTGTCCCAGTTCGAGGCCCTCTCCGCCCTTATGGAGACCCTCTTTCTGGATCTTAGCGTGAACAACCGGGGTGGTGCCGTCCAAAGGACTGGCAACCGTCTCCCTTATGGCAGCGGTGCTCCTCATGGCGTCTACAGATGCAAAGGTGATGAACGTTGGGTGGCCATCACGGTGTTTACCGATGACGAATGGAGCGCTTTCGTTCAGGCTATTGGTAGCCCGTCCTGGGCCGTGAATAATTGCTACGCCACGGCACAGGGCCGTCAAAGGAAGGCAGACGAGCTGGACCGCCTGGTGGAATCCTGGACCGCGGAGCATACTTCGGAGGAAGTCATGCACCTGCTCCAGGAGGCCGGTGTCTCTGCTGGAGTGGTTCAATCTGGAGTAGAGTTACAGAATGACCCGCAGCTAAAGGAGCGTGGGTTTTTCCGTCAGGTTCCGGACGATCAAGGTGTCCTCCGCACCATCGAAAGCGCCCCGTACAAGCTGTCTCGTACTCCGGGCGGTGCTGTCCAGGGTGCGCCGGTATTCGGAGCGGACCAGGACTATGTTCTGCGGGATATTTTAGGCATGTCGGATGATGAGTTGGCGGAGTGTGCTATCGAGGGTGTTTTTGACTAGACCTATATCGTCACTCCGGCGAAGGCCGGAGTCTAGGGGTGCGGGCATATGGATTCCGGCTCAAGGTTCGCCACGGCGAATCTACCGGAGGTACGACCGGAATGACGGTTTTTCAGAGTGTCCTTGGATTCCTCGCTACGCTCGGAATGACGGTAGGGTTGGTACAGAAACTCGATAACGTGTGAGTATAAGCGCGAAATAAGAGTAGGGGGGTCTCAAGCATGGAAGGGCGTTATCCTAATGGGCTGATGTTTGCGATGACCAGCTGCAAGGACCTGTCCAGAGAGCGGGAGTTCAATGACTGGTATAACCATATTCATCTGCCGGATGTGACCGCTCCGGGTATATACAGCCACGCCACCCGCTTTGCCAATACCAGTACCAATGTCAAACCCGGAGAAGGCAGGTACATCGCCCTCTATGAAACTAACTGGGAGAACCTGGCGAAAGCCGTGTCAACGGAACGAGAGGCTCTTGACATAGTGAGAGCGCAAGGCCGCGTCACTCCCCTGATAGACAACGTGCTGGTGAGCACCTTCAAGAGGCTGGGAGGTGAGTTCCGCAGTTCCAGCCGTTCCGTACGTGGAATATTGGCGGTGTTGTCTAACTGTACGGATGCCGACCGGGAGGACGAGTTTAACAACTGGTACAACGATACTCACATACCCGACGTTCTCGACACGGGGCTATACCACACAGCCTACCGATTCGAGAGTCAGGACCCCCAGGCGACCCGTGGGAAGTATCTGGCCCTGTACGAGACCGACCATGGTGACCCGGGAAAGGCGATGTATGAGTTGGGAAAGCACTCGCCCCGCTGGAAACAAGATGGGCGGATGCACGATGCCTTGGAAGTGCTGTTCGCCATATCTGCCAGACGTATATGGCCCAGGGACTAGGGGGTCAAGCGTAATTAAATAGGAGGTAGCTGCTATGGTAAGTCCCGTAGACCCCAACGAGGTCCGCCTCACAGGTGAAAACTCGTATATTCGCCTCGGTGAGCAGGAGGGCGGCCCACTGACGACCCGCTCCAGTCACTGGAGGGTGCTCTACTCTCCGGCTGGCCCCGGGCACGTCCTTTTCATACAGAGCGAGCTTACGGACAACCAGGTCAGAATCTACGCCGACAACGTTGCGCTGGTCCGCTGGTTGCAGAGGGAGATTGAGAGCACCATCTACGAGGGGTTCGCCGACGAAAGCACGCCGGTGGCTGATGCGTGCTTCGTGAGGTCTGGCGACGTCAGGTCCTTCTCCACGGAAAAAGTCTTCTCCGGGGATACGGAGATTTCTCTGACCTGGTACGATTTTGTGGAGCCTTTTGTGGTCCGCTCCCAGCCGGGCAGCACCCCCGGTCGGCCTCATGGCGTGTACAACACCCACGTGCCTGCCCGGAAGGCGCAGCTAACCGTCAACGGCAAGCCGGCAAAGGGCCGGCCCTTCCCTATGGACAGGAGCGGGCACGTGAGCAGCACTTGCTCCCTCGCATGGTCGGAGACCTGGGTGAGGCCGCGCTAAACAACCTCTGAAGAATCGTCATTCCGGCCCCGTATCAATAACGGGGCAAGCTTTGGGCCGGAATCCAGTCCGCCTCAGGCGGATGGAGAGTCTGGATACTGGCTTTCGCCAGTATGACGAGTTGATGGGTCGCCGTTTCCCACTCATTCAGAGGTTTCTTAGATACTACAGAGCCGGAGGGATGTATGGACCTGGGATTACAGGATAAAGTTGCCATGGTTACTGGGGCCAGCATGGGCATAGGCAGGGCAACGGCCTTGGCCCTGGCCAGCGAAGGAGCGGACCTCGCCATCTGCGCCCGGGGCATGGAAGCCCTTGAGGAGGCTGCGGCGGAGATACGGGCCAAGACGGGCCGCAAGGTCTTGCCCGTCAGGGCAGACATGACCGTTCCCGATGACATAAAGGGTTTGGTTGCATCTACCGTCGCCGAGTACGGCGGACTCGATATTCTGGTCAACAATGCGGTGAATGCTGCGGCCGCACCGTTCATGGAGCTTGCCGACGAGGACTGGAATAATCACATTAACGTGAAGGTGATGGGCTATATCCGGTGTGCACGGGAGGCTATCCCTCACATGCAGAGACGGGGCGGCGGTCGAATTATAAATATCGGTGGCATGGCCGCCAGGAGCAGCGGTGAGCTTACCATGAGTAGCGGCGTGACCAACTCCGCCGTGTCCAACCTCTCCAAGAACCTCTCCAACCAGTTCGCCAGGGATGGAATCCTGGTCAACTGCATACACCCCGGCGGGACCAGGACCCCAAGGCTGGCCATGATTATCGAGAGACGGGCCAGGGATGCCGATACCAGTGTGGAGGAGGAGACACGCCGTTCGGGGAGCGGCATCCCGATTGGGCGTCTGATTGAGCCGGAGGAGATAGCCGCCACCGTAGTGTACCTGGCCTCCAACAAGGCTATTGCCGTCACCGGCCAGACCATAGCGGTGGATGGTGGCGGGGGCTTGGGGATATACTACTAGCCGGCCCACCGTCGGTCCATAGAAAGGAGATTTGGGGATGGCATCGTTTTGGGAGAGCATAAAAGTAGACGATAACGACATGAGGTTCCACGTAAGCGTACCTGAAGGGACCGGGCCATTTCCGGCGGTCGTAGTCATTCAGGGCCAGGCAGGGATTGACGATTTTCTGCGGGAAATCACGGAGCGTCTGGCCAGCGCCGGATACGTGGGAGTGGCCCCTGAGCTGTACCATCGTGACGGCCCGGACTGCCAGGACGATGGCCCAACACGAAGGGCCAGGCTTCTGGATGTCAACATCATCAATGACGTGAATGCTACTATAGACTTCCTGAGGGGACATCGGTCGGTTGACGGCGAGGGGCTGGGAATCGTTGGATTCTGCATGGGTGGACGGGTTGTCTACATGATGTCGGGAATAAACCCACATCTCAAAGCCGGGGCGGCCTACTATGCAGCCAGCGTGATGGTGCCCTGGGGAGACGGCCCGGCGCCCTTTGACCGGACATCGGAGATACATTGTCCGCTAATCGGGCTATTTGGAGAGGATGACGCTAACCCGTCGCCTGAAGATGTGCAGAAGATGGACGCGGAGCTTACTAGACTTGGGAAGGTGCATGAGTTCCACTCCTACGCCGGGGCCAAGCACGCCTTCATGACCACAGGGGGTAACAACTACCATGCCGTGGCTGCCCAGGACGCATGGCCCAAGACCCTCGCCTTCTTCGAGAAGCATCTGGACAATGTGACGGCTTCTGCCTAGGAGATTGCACAGGGTTGGATTGAAAGCCGGTGGATTCCGGCTTTCGCCGGAATGACGGCTGGGGCTGCCCAGGGTTGGATTGGGAACAAAGTAGGAGGAGACGGGCTATCAATAGGTCTTGATTTCCAGGCCGTGACCACTCGGGTCTTTGAAGTAGACCGCCTTCCCCAGTCCCTTGGCTCCAGTAGTCATATCGGGACCTTTCATGTTGTCCGCACTATATGGGCCATCTCCGTAGGCTATGCCGGACTCCCGGACCCTCCGAAAGACCTCCTCAAACTCATCGGGTTCCATGGCGAAGGCGTAGTGAATACCTCGAATGTCATCGGACTGGCGAAAGTCCAGGTTGAGGGTATCGTTGACCCTGACCGCCAGGAAGGGGCCGACCTCTCCCAGGTCCTCGAAACCGAAAATCCTGGTATAGAACTCCACGGCCTCTTCTCTATCCCTGACCGGCACTATGGTGTGGTCAAGAAACGTAGCCATGTCGCCACCTCCCCATAAACTTCGATGCGTCCTGGCGAGTGATCCTGTTCTATTTTACTCTAGCGATTCTCCCCTGGGATGTCAATGAGGGGGCCTTGGCATGGGCAAGTGCAAGACTCAATGGTTGGCTCCCAAGGGAGATACCTGTATTCCCGCCTGCCCGCCTCTGGAGGGTGAAAACGGGAATATACACTCCGGTATAAGATGAAATGCCCTAGATTCCTCGTCCGCCACAGGCGGACTCGGAATGACAGGGCTCGGCCCGTCATAGGCAGGAACAAGGAGCATCGTTATAAGTCACGCAAAGGTCTCCGATGAGGTGCTGCGCACGGGTATTCTCTTGACCAGTGACGTATAATGATGCTGACGATTCCATAATTGTGCAAAGGAGGGGAGATTATATGCCTGAGGACATCAATTTCTTCGATGGAGTATATAGTCAGAGGCAGTTTACACGGTACAAGACCGACCCGGTACCCAAGGAGGCCATAGATAAGGTCATTGAGGCGGCAACCAAGGCCCCCAATGGCGGCAACGCCCAACCGTGGCACTTCGTGGCTATTACCGACCGCAACCTGGTGGAGGAAGTTGGAAGACATTACCGGGAGCAGTGGATAGCGAACACTGGCGGGGGCGTAGCGGGTGAGAAGTCTCCCCCGGGCGAGTCGCGAGTGTATCAGTTTGCCCGCTATCTTGCCAACCACATCCACGAATCGCCGGCGCTGCTGATTGCATGTGCCGACCACAGCCGGGGCTACATGCCCTATACGCCCGGAGAGCCTATAGTGCCCGGTCGCTATGCGTCCTCCCTTTGGCTGGCGATTCAGAACATGTTCCTGGCAGCCCGTGCCCAGGGCCTTGGAACCCGAATATGTGGCATAGGCCGCAGGGACAAGGAAGTAAGGGAGCTATTGGGACTTCCCGACTATATGGAGTCAGTAGTCCTCAGTCCACTTGGATACCCCAGAGGGAGGTTCGGCCCTGCCGACCGTATGCCCGCCTCCCAGTTCACCCACTATAACCGTTGGGGCAACAGGGCCAATGGCAACTTCAAGACCGACGGCGTCAGTACGGAAGTCGGGTTGATGGAAGCCATGAATACCCAGAGGCAGATGACCCGGTACAAGTCCGATCCTGTTCCCGTTGAGGCCATTAACAAAATGATTGAGGCGGCCACCAAGGCCCCAAGCGGCGCCAACTGCCAGGCTTGGGAGTTCATGGTCATCACCGAGCCGGACCTGGTATCCGAGGTCAGTCGCCACTACCGGGAGCAGTGGTTGGGGTCCCGGGGCGGAAGCCCTGAAGGCCCTCCGGATGAGCCGAGGGTGTACCAGTTCGCCCGATACCTAGCCAATCACATCCACGAGTCTCCGGCACTGATGTTGGTGTGTGTTGACCACAAGCGAGGCTTTGTCCCCTACAATGCCGACGAACCAATCAACAGGGACCGTTACGCCTCCTCCATCTGGCTGGCCATTCAAAACCTTTTCCTGGCTGGCCGGGCGCTGGGTCTGGGGACTCGTTTGACCACAACCCACATAGCGAGAGAGCCGCAGATTAAGGAGTTGCTGGGAATCCCCGACCACGTAGAGACCGTTATGCTCACGCCGGTGGGCTATCCCAGAGGGAGATTTGGTCCCCCGGACCGTCTCCCGCCCTCGGAAGTAAGCTCCTACAACAGATTCGGCAACCAAGGCTGAACACTGGCCGCCCTCAAATACCGATTATACACAAGGCCCCAGGCCATCCAACCTGGGGCCTTGTGTATCTCTATATCCCTCAGTCCATTAGATTCCTCTGATGCCCCGCAATCCAGTCCGCCATTCCCGGGGCGTGGGGAGTCGGCGCTTCCATGTTAGCCAGAGCGCTGCAGGACCGTTTGGCCGCTTCACTCCCGTTCTACTACGGATGGGTAATCCTCTCCGTGTCCGCCCTGTCCAGCTATTCATCACGGCCTGTGATGGCCGTTGCAACACTGTCGGTATTCCTGGTGCCGATGACGGAGCAATTCGGCTGGTCTCGCGGGCTTTTCTCCACCGCCGTCAGCCTCGGGGGCATTTGCGCCGTTGCCATATCGCCTCTGATAGGATGGTGGATTGACCGCTACGGGTCCGCCGCAGTAGTCGCAGCCGGAGGAGCAGTGGCAGGTGCCTGTGCGCTGGGGCTTTCGTTCATAGGACACTCGTGGGCTTTCTACGCGTTGTACGTGCCGGGGAGGATGGCGTTCACCAGTCCCCTGGAACTGGGAACATCCACGGCAATTAGCAACTGGTTCATCCGGCGTCGTGCCTTCGCCCTGGCACTGCTGAACGTCAGCCAGGGAACGGGGCTGGCGCTGATGCCCCTGGTGGCGCAGCTAATCATCTCGGCCTGGAACTGGCGTACTGCCTGGGCGTCACTGGGGATTTACACACTCTCCATCGCCGTCCTGCCGGCACTGTTTCTGTTGGTCAGAAGGCCGGAGGACCTGGGGTTGGAGGCCGACCCTGGCCGTGACAAGGCCCGGACAGGAGATACCGTCGTATCCCGTCGCAGGCCTGGAGATAGAGTGGTTGCTCTGGGAGAAGAAGTGAGCCTCACCCTGCGTCAGGCATTGAACACCAGGGCTTTCTGGATGCTGGCGGTCTTCTCCGGCGCGGGTTTCATGGTACAGGCCGGGGTTAGCCTTCACCAGGCCCCCCACTATCTCGAACAGGGCCTTTCCGGAACGGCTGCTGCGATAACCGTGAGCGTTTTTGCCCTTTCACAAGTGCCGGCGGGCCTGCTATGGTCCAGCCTGGCCCAGCGTGTGCCGGTCCGCTTTCTCCTGGCACTGTCGGGCCTTGCAGTCGGAATTGGAGCTATAGCGACGCTGGTGAGCGAATCGCTGGCCGGCGGAGTGGCATCCGCAGCAATACTGGGTGTTGGTGTGGGGGGTCTGCACGTGTTGTTGAGATTGGCATGGGCGGACTACTATGGCCGTCAATACCTGGGTAGCATACGTGGTGTCACGCTGCCCGTCCAAATCACGGGCCAAGCCCTAGGCCCGATAATCTCCGGCTTCGTGTACGACGCTACTGACAGCTACCGGATACCCTTCATCACCTTCGCCGTCGGTGCGTCCCTGGTGACGTTGCTGGTGTTGTATGCCACGCCACCAGGTCAGCAAAGTCACGGCCGTCGAGGGAGCCAGGGGACGTGAATAGGTTGCTATCCCTCGAAGATGTCCTCCGGCAAGAAGGCGGATACGGTGACATTGGGCAGGTCAACGGCGTTGCTGATTTTCAGGTCAACGGCAACGCTGCAGATGATGTACGCCTGCTGCCGGGTGTAGCCGCGTTCTTGGAGCAGGTCTATCATGTTGACCAGTGCATTTTGGGCTGCCAGGGTCAGGTTCTCCCCGTCGTTGACGCCTTCATCCGTGACGGGCATTCCCATGGTGGCGATGAAATTGCGGGGTGCTGCCCATTCAGGCGAGATGAAATATCCCGGATGGGCAAACCTGGGCCATCGGATGTTGTGCCGGGCTGCCTCTCCCTCGTGTATCTTGAAACTCACCGCGGTTGTCGCACTCATTTCCACGGCGGCGATACAGGCTTCACCGTCGCCCTGGGCAAAGTGGGCATCCCCGGTTGAAAACAGGGCGCCTTCAACATTGACCGGTATGAGGAGCCGAGAGCCTTTGGTAAGTTGCTTGGCATCCACGTTGCCGCAGTTTTCCCTGGGTGGTCCGGTCCGCAGTCCCGTGTTGGCGATGGAGTCTATCCTTGGAATGGCGTCCTGGGGATCGGGAGCGAAGGCCAGCCCCCCGCGCGCCGCCAACTCGGCTTCACGGCGCGTCCACGTCTCCAGTTGGGCATGAGACGGCGCTATTCCCGAAACTCCCATAAAGCAGCCTTGGGGAATCCGAACCTTGGGTATTTGTGGTGAGGTCGCCCAGCCATATTTGATTTCCCAGTGGACCAGGTATGATTCCTGGAAGATGTCTCGAAGAAAGCCGATTCCGGGCCTGAAGAAGGTCCAAGCGTAATTCTCAGGGATGACGTCAAGGAACTCGATTTCCAGCATATCGCCGGGTTTAGACCCTTTAACGTACACTGGTCCAGTCAGGGCGTGGGCCACCTTGCCGTCCATGTTGTCCATTTCCGAAACGTCCATGCCCCACTTTATCTGACAGTCCAGGGCGTCGCGGGTCTGTATGACCACCTCCTCACCGGGCTCCACCTCCAGTACGGGGGTGATGTCAGGGTGCCAGCGATTATGGCCCTTATCCGGCTCCTCTACCAGGCGCTTATTACGGTCTATCTCTATGCTCTTCATCGTTCGCTCCTTAGCCGAGGATTATGGGGTGAGTCTACTCATGGCGTAGTGTACTGTCAATGTCTCTATGAAGAGCGGCGTGGACGCAACATTCTGTGTCTGCTATTATGTGCCTAGATCGCGGCCAGCAGGAAGTCCAAGCTACCGCCAGAGGTTAAGGGATGCCTATCTCAAGAGAGCTTTTTGACCGGAACCTTGATCCACTGGATGCCTTTATCCTTGATGTTCTGGATACTGACCCAAAGAACGCTTATACTTTATGGGAACTAGCTAGTAGAGTCTCTGTTGACATCAGTGATTACTACGACCAGCTCGACTTGCTCCTTCGGCTAGAAAGTCTGGGTGGTAGAAGACTCCTGCTACAAAGAATAATTAATGGAGTACACTATTTTGCGAGCATCAAACAGCCGTAGGAATAGAGAGAAGTTGTTTCAACTGTGGCGAAAGCTCCGGGTTTGGCAAGTGCAAGAGAAACCAAGTCTGTTGACGAATGGAGGCCTCGTCCCTGTCTCCACGGTCGTACTCTGATATGGCCAGTTCCAGCTCACCTAGAAGCATCCGGTCCAGAGGCGAAGAAGATCCCGATAGCTCCCAGACATTTTTTGCTAACCAATACTTCAACTGGTCGAGGTCCATTAACTGCTTGGAGTATCCATACAGGACAATGATGAAGTTCTGATTAATCAAATCCATTGGGGACTCCTTACCCAGAGGCGGCCTTGTGATACCTTCCGTCAAACCTGTGCCCGTTCAAGTGTCTGCCAGCTTGCTGCGCCGTCTATTCGATGCCATGGGAATTTTTGACAAGGTTAGCAGCAACCTTTTCACTTCCAGGCTATATTGGCAAAGCAAGAACACTCCATCCCATCTCCCCAGGGGTTCTTCAAGCCAAATCTTGGAGTACCTGAACCCAGAAGGCCGGGTATTCGCACGGGTACATCTCTACCGAGACCCACAGGACCGCCCTATCGGCCGTCCTGACCCCAAATACCTGCGTATCAACCAGGTAGCGTTATATTTAGGGCCTGGCTCCTAGTCCATTGTACCATGAGACTCTGAACGGAGCGAGACCTTCTTTCAGGCTGTTGCCACAAGGGAGCTTCTTTGATACTCTGGGTGGGAACGTCAACAAGGAGCGGCTCCAGTGACCACCGGTTCAAAGATAAAGGTCTCCCTCTTCGTTACCTGTGTGATTGACCAGCTTTTCCCGGAAGTGGGTGTGAGCGTGGTGCGTCTCCTGAGGAGGTTGGGAGTTGAGGTGGACTTTCCCGACGACCAGACGTGCTGCGGCCAGCCTGTGTTCAACTCCGGCTTTAGCGCAGAGGGGGAGTTGCTGGCACGGCGTGTGATAAAGAGCTTTGGTCTTCCCAAAGACCTGTCCGACAATCATTACGTGGTGGTGCCCTCCGGCTCATGCACGTCCATGATTCGGATATTCTACCCCCACCTTCTTCAAGAGGACCCCGGACTCCACAGGCAGGCCGAGGACTTGAGTGGAAGGGTCTACGAGTTCTCCGAGTTTCTTGTAAAGATATTGGGAGTGACGGACGTTGGGGCCAGCTTTCCAGGAAAAGTCACCTATCACCCTTCCTGCCATCTTTTAAGGGAGCTTGGCGTTTCCCAGGAGCCTACGACCTTGATTGACGGTGTCAAGGGGGTGGAGCGGGTGGAGATGGATGAAGCGGAGACATGCTGCGGCTTCGGGGGGACCTTCTCGGTGAAATACCCTCACATCTCCGGGGCCATGCTGGAGGACAAGGTGGAGAATGTGGTCAGGACTGGGGCGGAAGCACTGGTAGCCTGCGACATGAGTTGCCTGATGCACATTGGAGGGGCCTTGAGCCGCCGAGACGCTGACGTGAAGCCCATGCACCTGGCCCAACTCCTGGAATCGGGGGGGAAGTAGTTGGCGGACGTCAAGACTCAGGATTTCATGGGTGCCTCTGCCAGGGCGGTAATTGACCCTCAGCTCCAGGCCGCCTTGAGGCGTGTGGGGGGTGGATTCGACGGTGCTCGGAGAGACGCCATAGAGGAGCTTTCTCCCCAGCGCTGGGAGGAGCTTCGGGAGCAGGCCAGAACAATCAAGCGCCATACCCTGGATAACCTGGACTACTACCTGGAGCTATTGCACGATAGGGTGACCAAAAATGGAGGGCAGGTGCATTTCGCCGGAGATGACGTGGAAGCCAACGCCATCATCGCCGACCTGGCACGCTCCCGTGGGGTCAAGATGGTTACCAAGAGCAAGTCCATGGTCTCTGAGGAGATGGGCCTTAACCATGCGCTGGAAAACATCGGGGTGGAGGCTGTTGAGACGGACCTGGGCGAGTATATCATCCAGCTTGCTGAGGAGACTCCTTCCCATCTGGTTGCCCCAGCAATGCACAAAACGAGGCAGGATGTCTCCCGTCTCTTCAGCGAAAAGATTGACAGGCACAACTTGGAAGAGATAGAGGAGATGGCCCAGGCAGCCAGGGAGACCCTGCGGGATAAGCTCCTTCAGGCTGATATGGGCATCTCGGGCGCCAACTTTCTGGTGGCGGAGACCGGGACTCTGGTGATAGTCACAAACGAGGGCAACGGCCGGTTCTGTACCTCCGCACCCCGTATCCATGTAGCCCTCACCGGTATGGAGAAAGTGATTCCTTCCCTCGATGACCTGGCTATATTCTTGCGACTTCTACCCAGGGCGGCCACCGGCCAGCGTATAACCAGCTACGTTAGCCTCGTTTCAGGCCCCAGGCGCTCCGAGGATGAGGACGGTCCGGAAGAATTCCACCTGGTAATTGTGGACAATGGACGCTCTCGGCTGCTGGGTGACCCGGAGCTGAGGGAGTCCCTTCATTGCATACGCTGCGGGGCCTGTCTCAACATCTGCCCAGTGTACCGTAAAGTGGGTGGCCATGCCTATGGTTGGGTCTATCCCGGACCCATTGGGGCGGTGGTTTCTCCCATGCTGGTGGGCCTGAAAGAGGCAAAAGACCTTCCCTACGCATCCAGCCTGTGTGGGGCCTGCAGGGAGGTGTGCCCGGTAAAGATAAACATACCCCACATGTTGCTGAGATTGCGCACCAAGCTCATGGAGAGTCCGTCGTCCGAGGAGCGCAAGACAACAAAATGGGAAAAGTTGCTGGCACGGGGCTACGGTAGGCTGATGAGCAGTCCCGGTATGCTGTCAATGGTGCATAAAATGGGCCGTCTGGTGCAGGCTCCCATTGCCAGGAAGGGAAGGATAAAGGGCATAATGATACCTCCCTTGTCCCACTGGACCAAGGACAAGGACCTTCCGGCCCTCCCGTCCAGGTCCTTCCGTCAGATATGGGACCAGGAGTTATCAAAGGAGGATTAGGCTGGAGAAGGAACGGTTCATCAGGTCCGTGCAGGAAACTCTGGGTAAGCGTAGTAGGCAGCCCGATACCCCCTATGCTCCTCTTCAGGAGACAGTCCCTCAGCTTGAGGAAAGGGCCCGTGAATTGAGGGTGAGGTTGGCGGGAAGGGAGCAAGAGCTTATGGACAAGCTGGCCCACGTGTCCACAGCACGGGGCTGGAAGGTCCACCGCGCGCCCGGCCCGGAAGATGCCATGGACTATATCTGCAACCTTGCGACGTCGAATGAAGTCAGCCTCGTGGTGCGCTCGCAACAGGAGGTCTTTCAGACGGTACAGATAGACGGCCCTCTCGTGGGTCTGGGGGTTGAGGTGACGGTTATGTCCCAGGACTCCGGGCTGTCCAGGGATGAGCTACGCCGCCAATCATCTGTGGCAGGTATTGGAATCACCGGGGTAGACTATGCCGTGGCCGAGACGGGCTCGGTGGTAGTCCTGCCGAGCCGAGGTCTGAGCCGCCTGGTGTCCCTGGTCCCGCCGATTCACGTTGCTATCGTGCGCCTCGAGGATGTCCTGGAGAGTCTGGAAGACGTGTTCACGTTGCGCCGTCTGGCCTATTATCGCGGGGGCGGAGATATGGGCAGTTATATGAACTTTATTACCGGCCCCAGTCGCACCGCCGATATTGAGCAGACCCTGGTCATCGGAGTCCACGGCCCGAAAGAGGCCCACCTCGTGCTGCTGGGATAGATAGGCGGCAGAGTTTGTCATTAAAAAAGTGAGCTTGATGATAGTGAAAGGTGGGAGATGCCGGTAAGGATAGGATTTAGCAGGTATAGACGCCAGTCCCTGGAGAGGGAGCTTGAACGTATCACCGAGATGTTTCCCCAACTGGGGGTTGAGCGAGCTATCCTGGTTGGGGACATGGTTACCGACGAAGTGGGACCGGAAAGCAGCCTTGACCTGATAATGGTCCAGGACATACCCGGCAACTTCACCAGGCGCATGGACTTCTTCACCAGCCATCTGGGTCCCATGCTGGCTACCAATTTCCTGGTCTATACTCCTGAAGAGTTCAATACGCTGAAAGAGGCGAACCCATCTTTGCGCGACGCCCTCCGGCGGGGAAGAGTGGTATATGAGTCCTGACCAACGTTCTGAAGGCGACCGATGGATGCGACAGGCAGAGAAGGACCTGGATGATGCCAGGTACCTTCGCGAGGGGGGACGTCATAATCTGGCCTGTTTCATGAGTCAGCAGGCAGGCGAAAAGGTCTTCAAGTCCTATCTTTACTCACAAAAAGCTGAAGACGTATGGAGCCATTCCCTGGCTGACCTGTGCGAGGATGCCAAAGTCCTGAACGGAATGTTTGAAGTCATCAAGTCTCAGGCAGTCCTTTTGGACAAGTACCATGACTTGACTCGCTATCCCCATTTCCTGCCGGGCGGGATTCCCAGCGAGGCTTATGACGAGGTGGATAGTGAGAGAGCTATTTATATAGCTGATGAGGTCATATCCTTCATCAAGGCGCAGATAATTGAGGGCTGAGGGCTTACCTGTTCAAGGAAGGGCATTTGGTGGAACCGGAATCGTCTCTCCCAGTTTCAGAAGTCGCATAGTCCTCTCCGTTGCGCTGCGGAGGAGGTCATAGGTGCGGGATATACTGTCCTCAAAATTCCTTGGCCTATCCAGAATCGGCACTATCCCGTCAATGCCGTGCTGGTATACCTTCTCGTACCCCATTCCCAAGCTCCCCGCCATTACAACCACCGGTATACCTTTGGCCTTTGCGAGACGAGCGACCCCTATGGGTGCTTTATCGTAGGTCGTCGAAACATCCACACGGCCCTCACCGGTAATTACCAGGTCAACCCCTGTGAGACGCTCCTCCAGCCCCAGCACCCGGCAAATCAGGTCTATCCCCGACTCTATTTCGGCGTTCAGGAAGGCCATTAGCCCGGCGCCCAGACCGCCAGCCGCGCCGGCCCTGGGGACATCCCTCACGTCCAGTCCCAGGTTACGTTTAATCACGTGGCTAAGGTGGTCAAGTGCATTGTCCAGTTCCTCCACGACTTTTGGCGATGCCCCTTTCTGCGGGCCGTAGACGGCTGAGGCACCGCTGGGGCCGCACAGGGGGTTATTCACGTCGGTGGCGGCTGTGATTTTTGCTTCCATGACACCCAGGCGTAGATTGGAAGTATCAACCCTGGCCAGTTTGGAAAGGGCGCCGCCGCCAAAGGGCAACTCCCTCCCATTGGAGTCCAGGAATCGCACGCCCAGGGCTTGTGCCATACCTACGCCGCCATCATTGGTGGCACTGCCCCCGAGACCGATGATGATTCGCCGGTATCCCTTTTTCAAAGCCTCACCTATAAGTTCTCCGGTGCCGTATGTGGTGGTTACCCTCGGGTTGCGTCGGCGGGGCGGTACAAGGGCTAGACCGGAGGCTCGCGCCATCTCAATGACCGCTATTTGACCCTGGGGATGGGGATCGGATTCTTTTTCCGGGTAAGCAAATCCCTCACCCATCACGCCCCAAGGCGCGGATACAGGCTCTTCCAACGGCCCAGTGACCCGGCTGGTGAACATCTGGCCTCCGGTACTGCGTACCAGAGCGTCCAGGGTCCCGTCGCCGCCATCGGCCACCGGTATTTCCACAATTTCAGCTTGAGGATATACGCTGAGGATGCCTTGCTTGATAGCCCTTGCGACGTCCGGACCCTGGAGACCTCCCTTGAAGGACTGAGGTGCTATCACAACCTTCATAATAGGCTCTATTATATACCCTTGGAGCGCTCAAGCACCCATGCCAAACCCGTGATTTTGCGGACTACGCCAACGGGAATTGCCATTCCACTATCCACTCATAATGTGTAGTGTTTTTTGCAACCATCTCTGCTAAAATCTGTGCGAGTACCCCCGTACCAACCCAAGGAGGTCGCCCATGCCTTCCAAAGAGGAACTAAAGTCCAGGGTATATGCTGAGATTGAGTCCCGTGCCGACGAGATTATCCGTATATCCCGAACTATTCTGGAGAACCCGGAACCGGGATTCAGAGAAGTGAAGACCTCCGGCCTGGTCTCCTCCAAATTCCGGGAGCTGGGTGTCCCTTTCCGAGACGGAATAGCCCTCACCGGAATCAGAGGTGAGCTTAAAGGGGGTAGTGATGGCCCTTCCGTGGCCTTGTTTGGGGAGCTGGATTCCCTGATAGTCGAAGCTCATCCTCATGCTGACGCAAACACCGGGGCTGCCCACGCCTGTGGACACCATGCCCAAATCGGGATGCTTATGGGCGCAACCATCGGGTTGATGGCCCATGAGGTGCTGCCTGCCTTGAGTGGGCGTGTGACCCTCTTTGCCGTTCCTGCCGAGGAGTATATCGAGATAGAGTATAGGGACGCCCTGCGTCAAGAAGGCAAAGTAGAGTTCCTCGGTGGCAAACCTGAGTTCATAAGGCTGGGAGAGCTGGACGACGTTGACATGGCTATGATGGTCCATACCACAAGCAACCCGGAGGAGAGGCAGATATGTATGAGCGGCTCTAACAACGGGATTGTAGCCAAGAAGATTCAGTACATTGGCCGGGGAGCACACGCCGGGGGTGCTCCTCACCTGGGGATAAACGCGCTCAACGCCGCCTCTCTGGCCCTCATGGCGATTCATGCCAACCGCGAGACTTTCCGGGACGATGATACTATACGGGTGCACCCCATTATCACCAAGGGGGGCGAGGCTGTCAGCGCCGTCCCCGCGGACGTTCGGATGGAGACCTTTGTTCGTGGAAAGACCATTGATGCGGTTATGGACGCCAATCGCAAGGTTGACAGGGCACTCAAGGCCGGTGCAATGGCCGTGGGCGCCAAAGTAAAAATCCAGACCCTGCCGGGCTATTTGCCCCTACAGCAGAACAGGGACCTGGCGAATATTTTCAGAGCTAACGCCGTCACTCTGGTGGGTGAGGAAAACATAGGCCAGAGGGAGCATGGGACCGGTTCCACGGACATGGGCGATGTCAGCCACCTTATGCCGGTGATACATCCTTACGTAGGTGGTGCGACGGGTCTGGGTCACGGTGCGGACTACGTGGTGCAGGACTACAGCCTCGCCGTCATTACTGCTGCCAAGGCTCTGGCAGCCACGGTGGTAGACCTTCTGGCCGACGGCGCTACCCTTGCCGGCCAGAGGATATCGGGACACAAAGCAGCCATGACCAAGAATGAATACCTCCGTTTTATGCGTGGTCTGGCCAGCGAGGAAACCTACGAATTCTCTAAATAGGGGGAGAGGCGAGGTACACGCATCTCGTTTATACGCATGTATGTCCGATCGAGAAGAATTGAAGAGGCAGGCTTGTGACGCCATTGAGGAACGAAAAGCCGAAGTTATAGACATCGCCAAGGATATCCTCCACAACCCTGAGACGGGCTTCAAGGAGCGAAGGACTGCGCGGCTGGTGTCGGGGAAATTCAGCGAGCTTGGGATTCCTTACAGGGATGGGCTTGCTCTCACAGGAGTGAAGGGAACACTACACGGGGAGGCAGGGCCGGGCCCAAGGATAGCGATAATCGGTGAGCTGGATGGTCTACCCGTCTTTGACCATCCCCATGCCGATGCTGATACGGGGGCAGCCCACGCTTGTGGGCATCATGCCCAGATAAGCATGATGCTGGGTGCAGCGATGGGACTCCGGTTTTCCGGGGTTTTGCGGGAGTTGTCGGGCTCCGTAGCTCCCTTTGCCGTGCCGGCTGAGGAGTTCACGGAGGTTGAACAACGCCTGGAGTTGAGAGATGAGAACAAGCTGGAGTTTCTGGGAGGGAAACAGGAGCTTATCCGACTCGGAGAGTTTGGCGACGTTGACATGGCTATCATGTGTCACACCGCCAGTGACATGGGTGCGCGCATGTTCTCCCTGGGAGGCACTAGCAACGGACACCTGGTGAAGTATATTGAGTACACCGGACAGGGCGCCCATGCCGGTGCAGCCCCTCACATGGGAATCAACGCCCTCAATGCGGCGAATTTTGCGCTGGCGGCAATTCACGCCAACCGAGACACTCTGAGGGAGCAGGAGACGGCCCGGATTCATGGAATTATCACCAGAGGAGGAGAGGTGGTTAGCGCCGTGCCTGCCGACGTGAGACTGGAGTGGAGGGTTAGGTCGTCAGCTTCTGATGACCTGCTGAAAAACAGTGCCAAAGTTGATCAGTGCTTCAAATCCGGCGCTATGGCTGTGGGTGCCAAGGTGAAGATAACCACCATTCCCGGCTATTTCCCTCTGCGTCACGACTCCGTTCTGCAAGGGTTGTTCCAAAGCAATGCCACCCGGCTGCTGGGCAGGGACAGGGTGTCTGTAGTGCCACAGAGCGTAAACCGGGGCGGCTCCACCGATATGGGAGACTTGAGCCAGATTATGCCCGTATGTCATCCCTACACTGCCGGGGCTAGCGGGCCGGGGCATAGCAAGAAGTACGTGATTGACGACTACGAGCTGGCGGTTGTCAACCCCGCCAAGATAATGGCGATGGTGGTTATAGACCTGTTGGCTGAGGGAGCTGTAAAAGCTCGAGAAGTCCTGGCTAAATCAAAGCCAAACATGACCACGGACGAGTACGTCGGCATTCAGAGACGGCGTGCGCAGGTGGAGGAGTTTGACGGGGCAGAGCCTTAGGGGGATTTTCAGACGCCAGCCCCGGTCATAGCTGCACCGCTGATTAGGGGTATCGTCAGATTATCATCCAGAGGGGATGGGGCCAACTCGATCAGGGCCGCTACGATAGCTCCGACGACCAGTCCCCAGTGAAATGGCACCACGTTGACGGCGGATAATATTCCGGCCAGGCCGATTGCCACGGCCATAAAGGCCAGGGTCCCCAATGGGGACTTGCCAAAAATTCTGAACCCGCCCATGCGGCTGCCCACCAGCGCAGCGAGAGGGTCTCCCAACGCCAGAAAAAAAAGGGCCAATACTGCGACGGATTTATCGAAGACCAGGAAGCAAGCGAGGGCAGCGATGACTATGTAGGTCGCTCCGGTAATTCGGCGGTCTTCCGTATCTTTCAACAGGGGCTTGAACCACGTCACCAGAATCATGTTCAAGGAGGGAAGCCGGAACCGTGCCAGTTCGAGCAACAGCGCAAGGCCCGAGGCCGTAGCCAGCAAGGCCACCATAACACTGGGACCGACGAATATCCCCAGAAGGGGGATTGCACCGCAGGCGGCCATGTGGAATAGCCTTCGCCGTTCGGGAGGCGCCGAAGCGGGTCGGATGTGCAGTCCAATAGGTGTCCGCATTTCAGATGATGGGTCTGCCTTGGCAGGGGCCTGAGTCCATCAAGCCATGGCCTTCGAGCTACGACCTGATAAATACGGTGTCCCCGGCATCCCACCTCATCTCCCTTAGTTTGGCCCCCTTGGGCACTTCAAACACCATCCACCCGTCTATTGCATTGTTCTGGGGAAGCTCTATGGGGCCGGCGATTATGGGGGCATAGCGATTTTCAGCAGGATGGGACTCCTGTACCACCGTTACGTTCTCCTTACCGGCCAGCTCTTCTCCCGGAAGATACAAGTTCAGTGGCTTGTATACCTCGTTAGTTTCAACTCCTCTCAACTCTGCCGCTTCCTCGTCTACTGTCATAACTACTCTGGTGGAATCTTGATTGAACACAACGAGGCGCATCACCACCAACTCGTTGGCACTATTGGCAGGGACTACCAGATAATGGTTCTGGTCGAGCCCCAGGAACCTTATTTCGTGGACCCTGGTAATCTCTTCAATGCCGATTATCAAGGTGCTCCCCTTGGAGCGTTTTCCCACCGGAAGCAGGCCGCTGTCTGAGCAAGCGCCAATAAGGAAGAGGACCAGCAACGGCAAGATGATGAACGCCGGACGGCGGAGGGCTGCCGGCAAAGGGGATACCGGGCTGTGGTTTCGGCGATGGGTGGTGCTCGCTACGACTCTCTCTGACATGTCTATCTAGGAGTTAACCTCCATATATTCTGTGCGTGGTCTCGTCTCGCCAATCCTATAGTGTCATGTTTGGTCCCGCAAGTAAAGTGCGCCCTAATTGCCGGTGGGAGTTAGAGACGGCATTTCCCTCAAACGCTGTACAAGGTCGGCCAGTACCGAAAGCAGGTACTCAACCTCTTCAACCGTGTTGTGTTTGCCCAGGGTCAGCCTCAGGCTGCCTCTGGCCAAATCAGCCGACTGTCCCAGTGCCAGAAGTACGTGGGAAGGCTCAAGGGACCCGGAACTACAGGCGCTCCCACTGGATGCGGCTATACCGGACATGTCCAAGCCCAGCAGAACAGGTTCGCCTTCTACTTGCTCGAAAGAGAAATTCACGCTATTTGGAAGGCGCATGGTGGGATGGCCGTTCAGATGGGCGTCGGGTATTCTCTCCTCTATGCCCCGTATAATCTTCTCTCTGAGAACACGGCAATGCTGGCTTGCGTACTCTTTCTCGGACTCCGCAATCTCAAGGGCGACGGCGGTTCCTACAATCCCCGGGATGTTCTCAGTGCCGGAGCGACGCTCGCGTTCCTGGCCGCCACCTAGCTGCTGTGACAAGAAGGGAGTGCCGCGCCGTACGCAAAGGATACCGACACCCTTGGGGCCGTAGAATTTATGGGACGATAGGCTCAGCATGTCTACGCCCAGGGTGCTGAGGTTCAAGTCGAGGAACCCAGCTGCCTGGACCGCGTCGGTGTGGACAACTATGGTCCGTTCCATGGCCACAGCCTGCGCCTTCACAAGGGCGGCGATTTGGGAGATTGGTTCAATGGTCCCTATCTCGTTGTTGGCATACATTATGCTTACGAGGATGGTGCGGTCGGTAATCGCCCGGGCGACGTCGTCGGGGTCCACGAGTCCGTAGCCGTCCACGGGGAGGTAGGTTACCTCGAAACCCATGTTTTCCAGGTACTGGCAGGTATGCAGGACCGCATGATGCTCTATAGCGGAGGTCACAATATGATTACCGGTCCCCTGGAGTGCGGCTGCTACCCCCTTGATGGCGGCGTTGTCCGCCTCAGTCCCGCCACTGGTGAAGACCACCTCACTCATTCGGCATCCCAGTATACGCGCCACCTTCTCCCTGGCACCGTCGAGTACCCTCTTGGCCTCCTGGCCTACGGTATGAACGCTGGACGGGTTCCCAAAATGTTCGGAGAGGACGGGAAGCATCGCTTCCAGCACCCTGGGGTCAAGGGGAGTGGTGCCGGCATGGTCCATGTAGATAATCTCTTTGGTCAGCGTCATAAATTCCGCCTTGGTTCACCAGCTTCTAAATGACTTTACCAGGAGTCTCAATTAGGGAGTGCGACTTCGGCGGGCCGGCCAACCGTCAGTATGGTCAGATTGCCGGTCCCGTCGCTTCTGAGTGCTATTGTAGCATAGGTAAACCGTATGTGAAACCGCGTGGTACCCTGGGAGGAGTTAGCCTGGCCTTGTCTGGACGGGGCGAGATTTTATGATTCTCTTCAAGGCGTCCTGAGATATAAAGCCAACGGGAGACCCGTCCGCTACGACCAGCGCATATCTAAAATCGCCTCCCTCAATCATCTCCATTACGTTGAAGGCTGGCTCGTCAAAGCCGACCGTGACCATTTTGTCAAAGGGTATCATAACCGAGCTGGCCAGGGTCTCCGGCCATTTGTGATGGGATACTTGGCGGACTCTGTCCAGGGTGATAACACCCTCGAGGTGTCCGGCTCTGGTAAGTAGTATGACGTCCGGGGAACCGGGGGAGTGAGCGTAGTTTTCCATAATTTGATTCAATGTAATGTCCGCCGGAGCCGTTGGCAAACCGGAGATCATCAGGTCTCCGGCTGTGTGATTTTGCAACCTCTCCCTGATGCGGGACTGGCGATGGCTTGAGGAAGCCAACACCTGAAGAAAGACCCCCACGAACGTCAGCCATAGCCATTGGGCAATGTTATTCCCGTCGAATATTGCCAGGGTAATCCCTCCGATAATCATCGCAAGGGCTATGGCTTGGCCTACCATTGTAGCCAGCCAGGTTGCGCGCCAGTAACTCCGCGTGACTCTCCATGCAACTGCCCTTAGAACCCGTCCGCCGTCCATCGGGAAGCCCGGTATCATATTGAAGACTCCTAGAGCAATGTTTGCATAAAAGAGTATCTCGGCGATGGCCGATAGGTGCCGGCTTATACCGTCAAGCCCGATAGCCAGACCCAGAAAGGCGAACCCAAGGGCAATGCTGGCAAAGGGGCCCACCACTGCAACGATAAACTCGGTAAAGGGTCTGCGGGCCTCCTGGGCTATCTGGGAGACGCCCCCAAAGATGAACAAGGTTATGCCGTTGACGGGTATGCCACGGCTTATGGCAATCAGACTATGGGACAGTTCATGGACCAGCACGGACACGAACAGCAGAAGGCTCGCAGCCAGAGCGGCAGCCCACATTTCCCCAAGTGACCAAGAACCGTAGTTACTTTCAAAATGGCGTTGAAATATGAAGGTGAAAAGGAAAAATATGATAAACCAACTGAAGTGAAGGCTTACCGGTATACCCAGTACCTTGCCTATTTTGATGGATGCTCCCATATTTCTTCTTACGCCTTTGCATCGTTCCGGGAGGGTTTTCGGGACCCTTAATGGCCTTGCCGGTGGCTAAGGCTCCCTACTTAATATGGTAGCATAGGCCACTAGCTTGTATACAAGTTTGGCAGCAGTATAGGCGCAGGCGGTGGGACCTTCTCCGGGACTTAGCTCGGTTACGTCGAAGCCCACTATGTGCCTTCTCTCCGCCACTGTCCTGAGTAAGGATACAACCTGGTGCCAGTCCATTCCTCCTGGCTCAGGCGTACCCACGGCGGACATAATCGAGGGGTCGAAAACGTCCAGGTCTATGCTCACGTAAACGTCCTTCGACAGGAGGCTGACTATATCTTCAACGGGGGTTCGGGATGAGTAGGGAAAGGTGTTGACGTTCTGAGTGTCTATGAACTGCTTCTCTTCCAGGCTGAGGCTTCGGACCCCCACCTGTACCACAGGGCATAGCTCGGAGATTCTCCGCGCCACCGAGGCGTGTCCCCAGCCGGTGCCCATATATTCGTCTCTCATGTCAGCGTGAGCGTCGAGATACAGCACAGATAGGCCATGTGAGCCCCAGGGGTCGGAATAGCCCTCTACCAGCGCCTTTACGTGCCCGGTGCTTATCGAATGCTCCCCGCCGAGAAGAGCCACCATCTTGCCTTGACGCAAAAAGGTACAGACTCCGTCGCGCACACGGTCTATCATGTGACGTGGCCCTTCCATGTGGGGTTCCAGCCAGGGTGCAGTGTATATTCCCAGTTTGGCTACGTCCAGGTCCAACTCCGGGTCGTAGTCCTCCAGGTTGTATGATGCTTCTATGATAGCTCTGGGTCCTTCCCGTGCCCCGCCCTTGAAAGAGGTGGTGCTATCGTACGGCACAGGGATGACCACTACCTTGGCCGTCTCCAGCCGGCTGTCTTCCTCCGGGATTGCCAGAAAATTAAATGGCACCCAGAGCGGGCCGCTCTCTCCCATATTTACTCACCCCTTATCCCCACCGGATTTAGCGCTCTACGGCCTTCCGAGTCCTCTTTGTGTCGAGGTGCTCCAGACCCCGGTCTATCACCCAAGTCCTGACCTCTCCCAACGAAAAGAGAGCTTTCACATCTCGAAGTGCCCGTTCGTTGTCGAAAGCTTTACACGAAAAAACGTCAACATTTACATAATCTCTATGTGGAAATGTGTGAATGCTTATATGGCTCTCGGCTATGATCACAAACCCTGACACTCCCGAATCCTCGGACTTGGGTCCATTATATTCCTGGACCTGAGGCTCGCATATCTTGGTCATGCCCAAAGTGGCAGGGTACTCATCCAGGAAACGTCTCACCAGGTCTACATCCCACATCTTGTCGGGGTCTCCCTTGTATCCGTCTATAACCAGGTGCATCCTTACCTCTCCAACTCATTTTGGTGATAGTTTGGGCGCAGGCCACTGTTCAATGTAAAGAACTGCGTGTTAATATCTCTTGGCAAACTAGAATATATGGAATATTATCCATTGGGATAATACAATATATGTATAGGAGGGAACACCTCCTATTTGTATGGAAACGGGTCTAGTCTAGCCGTTACCAAGTATACAAGTATAAAGGTTATGACTCCATAAGGCTACGCCCTGTTCGGCCTGCTTCAAACATGAGCATTGGTCCACTTGGGAAAGGGCAAAAGGGGCGAGTCCGGTGGGTAAGGGGGTCACATGGCTGGCATGATTGAGGCCAGGGAGCTAACCAAATACTATGGCAACTTTCCGGCGATTGAGAACGTTAGCTTCGAAATCCAAAAGGGTGAGATAGTAGGGTTTCTTGGCCCCAATGCCGCGGGTAAGACAACCACAATGCGCATCATCACGGGGTTTATGCCGCCTACCAGCGGGTCGGTCGCTGTAGCGGGCCATGATGTGGTGGATAAGTCCCGGGAGGCGAGGAAGCTAATTGGATACCTGCCGGAGACGGTCCCCCTGTACACGGACATGACCGTGGAGGCCTATCTGAACTTTATGGGAACGCTGCGGGGAATGAATCCAAAGCGCATAAAGGTGCGTATTGGTGAGGTAATAGACATCAGCCGTCTGGGGGACTATCGGAGGACTATCATCGGCAAGCTGTCCAAGGGATACAGACAGAGGGTAGGCTTGGCGCAGGCTGTTCTCCACGAACCGGAGGTGCTTGTTCTGGATGAACCGACCATCGGTATAGACCCCATCCAGGTAGTAGAGACCAGGAATCTGATAAAGGACTTGGGTCAGGAGCACACGATTATTCTGAGCTCTCACATTCTGCCAGAGGTGAGTATGGTGTGCCAACGTGTCCTTATCATCCACGAAGGCCAAATCATGGCCGAGGACACGCCCAAGAACCTGGCGGAGCGATTGCAGGGTGCTGAGAGGATGGAGGTGGAAATTCGTGGTCCGGAGCCTCAGGTCACCAAAGCTATCCAGGGTATCAGGGGCGTGTTGAGTGTCACCCATTTGAATGACGGCGAGGCCCAGGGCGGTGAGCAACGCATCACATATATTGTGGAGGCGACGCGTGGGCTGGACCTCAGAAGCACTATATCCAGGGTCGTAATAAGCAACGGGTGGAGCCTTCTGACCATTCAGCTAGTAAGTATGAGCCTTGAGGAGATATTCCTGAAGCTGACCACCGATGAGGAGCTTGATGTATGAGGGTTTCTGCTGCGATTGCCTGGAGAGAGATACAGACCTACTTCACCAGCCCAATGGGTTATATCGTGGCCCTGGTCTTTCTGGCCCTCACGGGTTTCTTCTTTGGGTTGAGTGTAAGCGAGCTCTTTCCCGAGGCGACCATCAGCAGCTACATCGAGCCTAGCGCGTTCATCCTGGTGCTGCTGGCTCCGGCGATGACCATGCGTCTCATGGCCGAAGAGCAGAAGCTGGGGACTGTGGAATTGCTCCTCACGTCCCCGGTAAGGGACTGGGAGGTGGTGCTGGGCAAGTTCCTTGCCAGTCTGACCTTCTTCATAGTGACCCTTGCCTTGACCCTTTACTATGTAGTGCTTCTCTACGCATTCGGTAGCCCCGACCCCGGCCCGGTGTGGAGCGGGTACTTGGGGCTGATACTCTACGGAGCGACGGCCCTCTCCGTGGGGCTATTGGCATCCTCCCTTACCAACAACCAGATAGTTGCTCTGGTGGTGGGATTCGGCATACTCTTGATTCTGTCTCTCATAGACCTGGCATCCGGGCAGGTAGATGGGGTCTGGGAAACGGTTCTTTCCCAGATAGGGCTAACTGCGCACCTGGATGACTTCTCCAGAGGCATAGTGGACACGAACAACATAATTTATTACTTGAGCGTGACAGCCGTCTTCCTATTTCTGACAGTGCGGGCTGTCGAGACCCGGCGATGGAGGTAATCTTGTCCTCTAACGGAGTGAATGGATGAGTAACGGACCCAAGGACTCAGCAGAGCCTCCTGAAGAGGAGAGACTTTCCGGTACGTTATTCGGTGGATTGCAAAGCATGAGCAGCTCTCTGGGATGGCTAAGTGCCGCCCTGATGGTGGTGGGAGTTGCTGCTCTGATACTTGGGATTGTAGTCCTCATCTTCATTGGCGACTTGCGGCTCTATGGTTACATCATCCTGGGTATTGGAGCGGCCATACTGCTCGCCTCCATGGTCATCTCCTTATCCACCGTTAGCAGGGCGGTAACCGGACGCAGGGGCAGATACAGCACCAACACCGCCATAATGGTTGTCGCTTTCCTTGGCATCGCCGCAGTCGTGAACTTCCTGGGTTTTGAGAACCGAGAACGGGTGGACGTGACTGCAACCGATCAGTTCAGCCTGGCCCCTCGGACCGAGGAGCTTCTGAAGAATCTCGATCAGACCATTGAAGTTAGAGCCTTCTTTGTGCCACCGCGCACTGCTGACGAGGAGCTATTGCTGAACCTCATCGAAGGCCAGACGGATGACATGCTCCGTGAATTTTCTGTCCGAAACAACAAGTTTTCCTACGAGTTCATTGACCCCATCATTGACCCCCTGATTGCACGGGAATACGGGGTCTCCCGTTATCCCTCCCTGGTGTTTGAAAGTAAGGACTCGACGAAGAGGCACCAGGTAGCTCCTTCTCCCATCCTGGTGCCGGACCCGGCCACCGGGTTGCCCACCCCTGTTATGGAACTTGAGCAGCAGTTTGTGACTGCACTCCTCATTGTCACAGGGCAGGAGCAAAAGCAGGTCTACTTTCTCACGGGCCACGATGAGCGCGATATTAACGATAGCGATGCCAATACCGAGGGCTACGGCCGCGCGGTTGGCGGAATCATAGGTGAAAATTACGCTGTTTCCACTATCAACCTGTTGGCCGAGGGCAAGGATATACTGGAGGGCGACCGTGAAGAGGGCAGGGTAAACATGTTGGTGGTCTCCGCGCCCAAGACTGACCTTCTGGAGGGTGAAGGCGAGATTCTCGATGACTATCTAAAGGACGGGGGGAATATACTTTTCCTTCTGGAGCCGGATACCCCTCCGGGCTTTCGGAGCTTTCTTGCCCGTTGGGGAGTGGTAGTGGGTGATGGGCACGTTGTAGACCTGGAACAATCTTTTGGTGACAATAACGAGATAACCTTCCTCCGCAGCGGTCAGTACTTTGGCCAGATTCCCATCCCGGAGTTCCAGAGCCTTCTCGAGGTTGATAGACTGACCCTCGGAATTGACACCACATATTACCCCGGCCTTACTCCCCTGGACGCGGCGGAAGGTGTGCTATTCTACCCCACCATACTGGGGCAAGAGCCGGAAGAGGATGAGGAGGATATGTCCCTCTCCATCATTGGGACTGCCCTGGCGATGACATCTGAAGAAAGCTTCCTCATAGAAGACCCCACAAGGAACGAACCCCAGGAAGGGGACGCCAGAGGCACCTTCCTCGGTGCTTTCTTCCCCGCCGTTGCGCTCAAGGCCCTTGGTCCCCTGGACGAGGAGCTGGCAGACCCTCCTGAAAACACCAGCCTGGCTTCTATAGTAGCTTTTGGGGACTCGGACTTTGCCAGCAACAGGTACTTCTTCGATGCCAATAACAGTGACTTTTTCCTCAACTCCGTCAACTGGCTGGTTGGCGACATAGACCTGGCCAGCATCAGACCCAAGGTCAACCCCCGCCGAGACCTGGCGCTCACGGACAATGAAAAGGACTTCATGCGATTCTCAAGCTGGCTTCTTCTGCCGCTGATCATGGTCGTTCTCGGGGGCTTTGTATGGTGGAGGAGACGGTAGGTAACCGTCGTGCTATGGATTGGAGAATCGGCCGTGGCTTGCAAGAGGGATTTTAGCCCCTTCATCCAGCGCAGGCGGACTCAGGGTGACAATCCAATAACCTTAGCTAACCGTGCCGGTTCCAGGAGTGATGCGTAAGCTATGAACGTAAGGCTCTCCATTCTGTTGGTGGTAGTGTTGATACTCATTGGTGGCACCGTCGGCATAACACAAGTGCTGAACACCAAAGAGCCTAGAGAGCAAGAACCCTGGTTTTTCAAGCTCAATCTTGATGACATCAGGCAAATATCCGTGACCCACATTGAAGAGCGCGTTGACTATGCCTACGAGGGTGACCAGTGGGTGATTAAGGACGGCAATGACACGCCCGTATTTATAGAGGATTGGGCCGGCACCACCCTGCTTCTCAGCGGCCCCAGGTCCAGCCGTGCCCTGGATATTGAGATATATGACCCTGCCGAGTATGGATTTGACCCACCCCGGACCAAAGTAGAGATAGTAGACAAGAGCGGCTCCCAACCGGTGAGGTTCGACCTCGGAGACCCTACCCCCGATGGTGAAAACTGGTATGCCAGGCTTGAAGGTTCGACGAGGCTGTTCACAATAGCAGCCTCCTGGTGTGAAGTTATCTCCGAGCTGGCTACCGACCCTCCTTACCCTCCATCTGAAGAAGATGAAGGGGGCAGCGAAATCTCGGATGCCGCCGGGACCTGATTGATGGTCCCGTACCACCCGATTGAGTTTGTGACCCCCGCGCTATATACTCCTTCCTGCGATACTTGTAAGGGGCCTTTAGACCTCTGAGGAGTGGCCTGTGAAAGCTGAGATTGTGTCCATTGGCACTGAGTTGTTGATGGGAGAATTGACAGACACCAACGCCTCATTTATCGCCTCCCGGCTGCCCCAACTGGGCATAGACTTGCAATGGGTCTCCCAAGTCGGAGACAACCTGGACATGCTGTCGGAAACCTTTGCCAGGGGACTTGGCCGTTCCGATGCCATCTTCACCACCGGCGGCTTGGGTCCCACCCAGGACGACCTGACCCGTGAAGCGATTGCCAAGTGCCTCGGTGAGGAGATGACGGTAGAAGACGCCTTGCTTGAGGATCTGAAAGGGTACTTCCAGGGCCGAGGCATGGATATGCCGGCCACCAATATCAAGCAGGCTACTCTGATCCCGTCAGCCAGGTCCATACCAAACCGCCGAGGCACTGCGCCGGGGTGGTGGGTAGAGAAGGAGGGGAAGCTCATCGTCTCCATGCCGGGGCCTCCGGCGGAGATGCAAGGGATATGGGCGGAGGAGGTAGTCCCCAGGCTGCTTCAAGTAGTGAGAGGCGAAGTTATTCTGACACGTAACATCAAGACCACGGGCCTATCTGAGGGAGGGCTTGACGAGATGGTATCTCAGTACCTGGGCAGGGAGAACCCGTATCTGGGTATTTATGCCAAGTCCGACGGTATACACCTGCGGATAATAGCCAGGGCCTCCGATGAGGCGTCGGCAAGGGAACTCATTCAACCCGTGGAGGATGGGCTGGCTTCTATCGTAGGGCCGTACATCTGGGGATACGACGATGAGACCCCTGAGCAGGCGCTAGGGCTGCTTCTGATGGAGCGGAACCTTACCCTTGCCACCATGGAATCTTGCACGGGCGGGCTTCTGGCCAGCAGTATCACGGACGTTCCCGGTAGCTCCTCTTATTACATGGGGGGCCTGGTGCTCTACGGTAGGGAACCTGCCATCTCCGATGTTCTGGTAGCCAAAGCAATAGAGAAACATGGCGTCGCCAGCCAGGAATCGGCGGAAGCTATGGCTCAGGCTGCCAGGCAGCAGTTCGGGGCCGACATAGGTATTGGTGTGACTGGAGCGTTAAGTCCCGAGGAGGAAGGGGATAGAGCGGTGGCGTCCTCGGAACCCTGGGGCACGGTGCATATAGCCATAGCTTTGGATGAGTCCGTAAGGCACTTCCCGGGCCGCCTCCCCCCAAGACGGACCACAATAAGACGCCGTGGGGCATCCACTGCCCTCATAGAGCTTCGGCGGCTGCTGAGTGCTCTGTGAACGAAGGCCCTGGAACTAATTTTCAAACGCCTGCTTTCTTTGGAGAAACGCGAGTTGGAAAGGGCCTCTTGAAGGAATACAACCCCAATGACCTTGGCAGATAAAATCAGACAATATGCCTTAGAAAATTACGTGGAGCCAGCCCGACACAAGGGACGGTCAGATGTGACGATTCGGGCTGGCGACGTAAGCAGAGGCACGAATCTGGTAAATCGCATGCCCGCCGTATGTGGGGCTTTGGGTTCGAATAAATTCCTCGAGCTCGCTAATCTGGAACTTCTAGACAGAACGGGTCCTGGGCAAGGTGCCAACGCATTCTTCCGTTACAAGATATAGAGGTAGGTATAGATGGTGTCGGTGTCTAATTAAGATATGGGCACACTTCCTCCCCCTCGGCGGGAGAGCATTGAGGTGAGGGTGATGTGGCGGTGCACCTCATCCCTACAGGGTTGACACACTGGCAAGCGGAGCGTAGCATGGCAACTATTCCGAGGCCCTCGTCCTCGATTCCTTTCCACCGGAAGAACTACGTTCGTAATCGCAACGAAATGGGGTTGACCAGCCTCGTGCATATATGGGGTTAATACGTGAGTTCCAGAGGGGTACGGGTCCTGTTCCTGACGCCCTACTTCAGGCCGTACCTGGGGGGAATTGAGCGGGCCATCGAAGGACTGGCCTTCCAGTATCTGAACTCTCCCCGGGTGGAAGCAGTAGGCGTTCTAACCGGCAAATACGCTTTCCCCAGGGTCCCACACCCCGACTGGCAGGACAGAGAGATTACCCCGGAAGGTATCACTATCCTTCGCTTGTCCAGCTTTCCCCTCAAGTCCATCCCGTTGTACTCTGTGCCGTTGGTCTGGTTCCCTCCAAGTCAGATACGTCGGTATTTGCAGGAGTTTGACCCTACCGTAATTCACTTCGTGGGAGACGGCTGGTTCTGGGGGCACCTCTGGTCCTGGTTCTGGGCGCGACGGAGGGCCCGGCTTGTCTTCACTCCATCTTTCCACACTTTACCCTGGAGCCGTCAGTGGCTCCGACTGTTCAATGTTCCCCTGTGTCGAGTCGTGGATAAGGTGGTGGCGCTGACGGAGATGGAGAGAAGTCGGGTGCAGAAGGCGTACCAGGTGCCGGAGGAGAAGATGTCCGTTATCGGTTGGGGAGTGAATGCCCCCAATGGAGGGGACACGGAGACCTCCAACGAGTATCCGGTAGGGGTGGAAGGTAGAGTGCACATCCTCTGTGTGGGGCGGTTGGGTTATCACAAGGGGCAGATGTGGTTGCTGAACGTCTATCGGCAGGCTAGGCCACGTTTTCAGCGTCCCGCTCGTCTCGTGCTTGTCGGCAGGGATGAAGGAGGCGAGGCCGAGATACGGCGCACTGTCCGGGACTGGAGACTGGAGGATGAGGTAATCATTACTGGTGAGCTCAACGATGAGGATTTGCAGAAGTGGTATGTCAGGAGCGACATCTTCGCCCTCTTTTCCAGGTATGAAGCATTTGGACTGGTATATTTCGAGGCTATGGCCTGCGGGCTTCCGGTCCTCACCCACGACGTGGGTGCTAATCGGGAGCTTCTAAATAGGGGTTCCGTGGTGGTCCCCGCTTTCCACGAGCAGGCGGCGATTGATGCGCTTGTGAGTCTGGTCAACGATGAAGACCGGCGAAGGGACCTGGGCAATGACGGAAGGGAGTACGCACTATCCGAGTTCACCTGGCCTGTGGTGGCTCAACGCTACCTTGAGCTATATGATTCGGCCTGGTCAGTAGCTTGAGGTTCTCGGAGGAGAAGGGTATGGATAGAGAGGCTTTGGAGGCCGGAGCACGCAGAATTCTCTTAGGCAATCTTCGACAGGGCAGGGCTGACTGGAATGGAAAGGAGTATACCTTCGTGTGCCCCGCCCTGCGGAGTTACCCCTTCCAGTGGTTCTGGGACTCCTGTTTTCACTCCATAGCCCTCATCCACCTGGATAAGGAGCTAGCCAAGGCGGAGCTTGCTACACTTTTGAGTACGGCCTTGCCTTCGGGTTTCATCCCTCACATGATTTTCTGGGAACTGGAGAAACGGGACGAATTTCTGAGCCACAACCTGGTAGGCCGCACGTCTCCCTACTATAGCTCCACCATCCAGCCCCCTATCATAGCGTATGCGGTGGAACGGGTGTACCAGGCCACCGGAGACGAAGGCTTCCTGCGCAACGCCGTCCCAACCCTGAAATCCTACTATCGGTGGCTCAGGGAGAACCGGGATCCGGATGATGACGGCCTCATAGCGATTCTCCAGCCCGAGGAGTCGGGGATAGACTGCTCACCCAAGTACGATGACGATCTTCACCTGGAGGAACTTACCAATCAGGGGTTTATAAGGGAGCTGACGAAACTCTACCAGGCCTATGAGCCAATTCGAGGCGATGACAGGAGAATACTACAGGCCGACCTGTTCAACGTTGAGGACGTGCTTGTCAACTCGATATACGTCTTTGGCCTGCGGTCCCTGGTCAGACTCATGGCGAGTGTTGGGGAGGACGGTAGCGAATTCGCAAGGGAGGCGGATAGGTCCCGTGACGCCCTGATAAGCAAGTGCTGGGACCAGGAGGTCGGTGCCTTCTTTGACCTGTCAGGGGTTGCCGAGAGATCGGTCAAGGTCATAACCATCAGCTCGTTGATGCCCCTGATACTGGATGACTTGCCCGGAGAATTCGTCCGCCGACTCGTGGAGGGTCTGCTCACCTCCCCGGACCATTTCTGGCTGCCCTACCCCCTGCCGTCGGTATCGGCGTCGGAGCCAAAGTTCATGCCCGGGAACCCCCACGGCTTCATCTGGCGCGGCCCAACCTGGATGAACACCAACTGGTTCCTGAGCCACGCCCTGAGGCGACATGGCTACCATGAGCTTGCCGACCACATCGTGGGAGCGAGCCATCGGTTGATTGAGAGCGGCGGGTTCAGGGAGTATTACAACCCCTATGACGGCGAACCCTACGGTGCGCGGGACTTCGGGTGGTCCACCATCGTTCTGGATATGTAGGTTGTCATATCTGGCTGTGTAGGTCTCAGCGCCCTTTACTATAGACCTGAATGCGGTGGCGACAACTCTCTACGACGTAGAGCCTGCCCTGACTATCCACTTTGACGGCAACCGGCCCCCAGAACAGCTTCTCTATGCTGGCCGACTCATCTCGCAGGTAATTGTCCATTTGCCCAAGGCTGGTCGAGGGAGGGAACAGGTCTAGCTCAGGTTCCAGGTTCGCCTTCTCCCGTTCCTCAAGCTCGTCTCTGTTGGGGACGAAATACTCCTCGGACCACTTGGAAAGTCCTGAATCGCCCCGGTACTTGGCCCGGAAGCTGCCGTCTGCGCCAAGCATCTGGACGCGCTCGTTTCCCCAGTCGGCAACGAAGATATTACCCTCCTGGTCAACGGCTACCCCGGACGGCCGGCGGAACTCTCCGTCTCCCCGGCCCGACGTACCGAAGCTGGCGAGATGGTGCCCATCCTCGTCGAATTTCTGGATACGGTCGTTGCGCCAGTCTGCCACGTATACGTTACCCGTCTGGTCAACTGTAATACCCCAGGGTGTGTTAAACTCGCCGTCTCTTGTGCCAGACCGGCCCCATGAGCCTAGATGCCGTCCCTCCTTGGTGAATCGCTGGATGCGGTTGTTCAGGCCGTCAACCAGCAGGAGGTTGTCATCCTTGTCAAAGACGAGACCCGCGGGGCGGTCAAACTCGCCGTCTCCCGTACCTTTGGTACCCCACTTGCCAAGGAACGTCCCCTTCTTGTCGAAGATGGATATTCGCTGAAGGGCCTCATCGGATACGTAAACGTTCCCGTCCCTATCAATAGCGATCGAAGAGGGCCACATAATCTGGCCGTCTCCGGTGCCTCCACTGCTGAACTCGCTGAGAAAGACCTGGTCTACGGTGCAGATTGTGACCCGCTTGTAGTACATCCGCACTTCCGTATCCGCACCGGCACGGTTCAACACGTACATGACCCCGTCACGGTCAAAGGCCAGGTCGACGGGGTTGTTGAACCCCCTGCCGATTAGCCCGTAGAAGCCGACTGTGTGGCTGTATCCTAGCATACCCTGGGTGCTCGTGCTCATCTCTGTACCGCCTTTGACAAGATATGGGCACTCCGTTCATAGCATCAGGCCAACTGGTACTCCCTGGTAGGAACAATAAGCTGCAGTATCTCCTTGATTCGCTGTGCTGATGAGTGAGCATTCTCCTCGGTGTCGAACAGGATTTCACCGCCCGACGATGCGTGAGCCAGCAGCTCCTGTCTGGTGGTCTCTGATACGGCGAGGGGACCCAGCAAGTCCAGGCAGGTGTCCACCATACGCTCAGGCGATATGACGTCTCCCTCGGCTCTGATCCTGTTTACGATAGACCTGACTCCGGGCTGTGATATGTCCCTAAATTGCTCAACTGCGAAGTTGATGCGGTCCACCAGCCCCCCGGTGAATATCCACTCGGTGCCCGTATGCCAGCCTTCGACGCTGGGCGGGTCCAGAAGCTGCTGTCCCATGAAGCCTGTTCGGAGCGCAAGCTGAATGTCGTCCAGTTCGGGGAACCGGTATCCCCCGGCCATGCGTGCGGTCCCGACCACGAGCTCGGTAGGGCTTTTGACCTTGGCGAAGGCGGCGTTCTTGAAGAAATCCGAGTTGAACAAGACGCGCAACACCGAGCGAATATCGTAGTCATGCTTGAAGTAGGCGTCCGTGAGGATGTCAATGGCTTCAGGGTCCCGGGGAGGGACGGTTTGCCAGGCCGGGACCTGGGGCTCGTCGGCCACGAAGAAATTGTACAGATGTCGAGCGATGAACCTGCCGGCCGCTTGCTGCCGGCAGATGATGTCTATGATGTCTTCGCCATTAAAGGCTCCGGTTTGTCCCAGAAAGGTCTTTTCTGCGTCGTCGTGGTCGTCCTCCCTGTACTGGAACTGCCAGTCCAAGCGTCCATAGGGCCATACGGAGTCTCGGGCATTGCGTGATGCCATGTAAGGTACATTGCGGATAGTCCAGCCGGTGAAGGCGCGGGAAGCCTGTCTCACGTCGTCCTCGGTGTAGTTTCCCACCCCCATTGAGAACAACTCAAGCAGTTCACGGCCATAATTCTCATTCACCCCGTCCTTGTGATTATCCTTGTTGTCCAGCCAGAAAATCATCGCGGGGTCTCTGGAAAGTTGTACCAACAATGTATGAAAGCTTCCAAGTCCATATCGGCGGAACATCTCGACCTGATGGAGGATAGCCTTTGGGTGATTGAGCTTCGTATATCCGGTAGCGAACACGCCGTGCCAGAAAAGGGCCAGCTTCTCCTCCAGTGGCCGCGCCGTGTTAATCATGCGGTACAGCCAGTACGTCTGGCAGCTTTCTATCAACATCAGGCTGTTTATGTCCACGTGGTAGCGCCGGACAAGGTCTTCGTCATCTATGGACGGCGGAGCGTTCTCGGGATGCAATAGCTCCTCCACCGTTGCCTCGTAGCCCTTGGCCAGGTGGCTTTCCAACTCATCCCGGGTAGCCCCGAACCCGGCGCGACGCATAAGGTGGGCCATTAAAGCCAGATCGTTCTGTGACATTCTCTAGCCTCCTTCACACATACACACGTAAGCCTTCTAGGCGTTGATTGGGCCTAGCTGCTCCACCTCACGTAGGACTTCCTCCATGTCGGGAAGGTGAGGGGCAGAATAGACCTTCCGGTAACGGACTACGCCATCCTTGTCTACAATGACGACTGCCCTGCGGCTGGCCCCTCGCTCGGGGTCCCATAGGTCGTAGGCCTGGCTCACCTCTCCCTTGGGGTGGAAGTCGGCAAGCTCCGGGTAAGGCAACCCCCCCATACTTGCCGACCACATCCGGTGAGAGGCCGCGTGGTCACAGCTTATGCCCAGTACCTGGGCATCCCTCTCCTCGAGCCGACTGTTGTACAGGCGGAACGAGGTGGCCTGGTTTGTTCACCCGGATGTGAAGTTAAAAATATGAAAGGAGAGCACCACGTGCTTCTTTCCCCGGTACTGGCCGAGGCTAATCTTCTCGTTATCCCCGGAAGTGAGGGTAAAGTCCGGGGCCATATTTCCTATTTCTGCTGCCATGCCGGTGCCTTCCTCCGATGGATTCGCTGTCCTAGGCATAGCCAAGGCCTCGTTATTTCAGCCAGCCCTGTACTGCGGCAAGGAATCCCTCCGTGTTATCTTCGAAAACCATGTGTTGGGCCTTCTCGACCTCTACCACCGTGGCATCGGCTATGGTGTCCACCATCTGCTTGGCCACTTCAGGCGTCAGAAGGTCGGTCTCCATTCCGCGCACGATAAGGGTGGGGCACTTGATGTCTCTCACCAGTGACCAGGGGTCGTCCGGGGGAGGCGCGCCGACTCGCATATTCTCGCGGATGGTCTTGATGTCGTAGCGCCAGCCCGTTTTGCCGTTGGGCAGCTCCACGCTGGCGTATTGCAAACGTCTGCGCAGCACCCTCTCCGAGGCGTAGGTGTTCTCCTTGCTCATATACTCGTAAAGGGCCTCGAAGGAATCGAACTCGTCGGCAACCGCGAGGACTTCATCGCGGATGCGGTTAGCACCCCGGGGGTCTGAGACGGGGCCTACGTCCACCATAACGAGCTTGTTTACTCTCTCAGGGTAGCGGGTGGCGAAGGCTGCGGCGTTCCTGCCGCCCATAGAATGTCCTACCAGGACGAAGGAGTCCAGGTTGAGGACTTCGCAGAAGGCGGCGAGGTCGGCCACATAGGCGTCTGTGGTGTAGTCCTTGTCCGGTGCCCAGTCGCTGCCGCCCCGACCACGCTGGTCCAGGGCCAGTACGTTATAGTCTTTTGACATAGGCTCTGAGAAATCGTTCCAGGCGTGGGCGTGGCCCCGCAGCCCGTGGAGCAGCACCATCTTCGGACTGGAAGGGTCGCCCCAGTCCAGGTAGCGTATATTTATACCGTTGGCGGCTACGGTCTTGTCCTTGGGTTGGACTTGCGTGGTCATGGCTTTACCTCCCATTTACTTCATGTCACCCATTCTACAACGTATGTGTCTGGTGCGCCACCCTTGTTCCTCTACCCTAGCTCCCGCAGGCCATCGGGTATACGTGGTGGCCGCGGGCCATTTGGACCGGGACCTGGTCTTTGTCCCAGGTGCTGCCGCCGTCGTAGCTGCTATATACCTGGCCGTACCCGGTACAGCAGTACACGTGGGACGGATCATCCCGGTTAATAGCAATCTGGAACATGCGGCTGGGCGGAGTGTCGCCTATATCAAGTCGCTCCCAGGTCTCCCCGATGTCCCGGCTGCGGAACAGCGCTCCCTCCTCGGCGGTCCCTGCTGGCGAGCCGCCGCCACCGGCTCCGGCAGCCAGGTATATGGTCCTGGGGTCGTCGGGTGCCACCAGCAGGTCGCGGCAGTAGGAGCCGCCGGGAAACATCTCGCCAAACTGCACGTGCTCCCAACAATTACCTCGGTCGCGACTGCGGAAAGTGGCTACCTGGGTGATGATGAATACAGTACCGGGTGCAGCAGGACTGACCTGAACGCCATGCAAATCCAGGGTATTATTCCGTAGATAAGGCCCGTCAATCAGGTCCTCCCAGCTATCTCCGCCGTCCCTGCTGCCCAGCAAGCCGCCCACCTCAATGGCAGCGTACATATCGGCCGGGTTGGAGGGGTCTGCGGTAATTCCGATGACCCGCTTGCCCAGAGGAGGCATGTAAGTGGTTATGTGGGGATATTTCACCCTGTCGGTGTTCATCTTCTTCCAGGTTGCCCCTGCGTCCTGAGAGCGATAGATGGAACAAGGCTCGTAGCCGGCGTAAATGATGTTGGGGTCGCCGGGGTGAAATGCCAGGGACCAGACGTCCGTTCCTCCTTCGCTGGGTGCTCCCAGCGCCTCCCAGTGCTCGCCCCGGTCGTCGCTGCAATACGGCCCCAGGTTTGTGCCGGCATAGATGGTCTTGGGGTCGTGTGGATGCACAAGCAAGGCTCGTATTTGGGGATTTTCAGGCAGACCGTTGGTGATGCTTTTCCACTCTTGGTCGCCATCGGTCCGACGATACAAACCGCCCTGTCCAATGTGCTCACCTTCTCCGGCCAGACCGACGTAGACATAAGTTTGGTGACTTTCAGTAGCCATAGCTTCCTCCCCGCGGCTCAGGATAGCTGGATTGTCTGGCTAATTGTTCCGGTTGTCAAGTGGCGTCCTTTGCTGGGAACTCGTCTCACATCCTTCAGTGACATATTGGATGGCGAAACCTGTATAATGCATCCGTAACCCAGGCGGCGAGGGGGGACCGATGGACAGCGACCGCAATGCTACATACACCACTATGATTCGAGATATGCCAACGGGTGAGCGTCCGAGGGAACGCCTCCGGGACCATGGTCCCGGTTACCTGAGCAACGCTGAACTCATTGCCATTCTCCTCCGCACCGGAATTGCCGGGGAGAACGTTGTCAATATGGCTGTGCGGATGCTTTCTCATTTCCAGGGATTGCCGGGCCTTGCTCGCGCTAACTACAGCGAAATCTGTTCTCTGAAGGGCGTCAGCGAGGCTAAGGCGTGCCAGCTTATGGCAGCCTTTGAGCTTGGGAGGCGGTTCGTTTCTCTCCACCCTGAAGATAAGCCCATAATCAGTTGTCCCCAAGACGTAGCGAACCTTCTATCGGCGGAAATGAACCTTCTCACGCAGGAGCATCTGAAGGTTGTTCTTCTTGATACCAAGAATCACGTCACCGGCGTCAATGAGATTTACATAGGCAACGTGAACTCATCAGTCGTGCGTCCCGCCGAGGTGTTCAGGCCGGCCATCCGCGATAATTCCAAGTCTATAATTGTCGTTCATAATCATCCGTCGGGAGACCCCACTCCCAGCCCCGAAGACGTGTCTATCACCAGGCAACTGAGGGAATCGGGCGACCTGTTGGATATAGAGGTTCTGGACCACATTATCCTTGCTGGTCAAGGCCACGTCAGCCTTAAAGAGCGTGGGCTGGGGTTCTCATAGAAAGGGTAACGGCGCATGGGCGTACTGTACATAGTAGCTACCCCCATCGGCAATCTGGAGGACATTACCCTGAGGGCCTTGCGGGTGCTGCGGGAGGTTGACCTTATAGCTGCCGAGGACACCCGTACCACGCGGAAGCTCCTCAACCATTATGACATAAGGGCGCATCTTACCAGCTACCACGAACATAACAGGCAGGTGAAGATACCCGTTTTACTGAAGGCCCTTGAGACGAATGACATAGCCCTGGTATCCGAGGCGGGAATGCCGGGGATTAGCGACCCGGGTTACGAGCTTGTTCTGGAGGCGGTCAATGCGGGAGTCTCCGTTGTCCCCATACCTGGCGCCTCCGCACTGACCTCTTCTGTGGCCGTGTCAGGCAGGTCTCCGGGAACGGTCCTGTTTCTGGGGTTCCTGCCACGTAGTAAGAAGGAGAGGTGGCGCATACTGGAGCCGTTGAAGTTACAGCCTTACACGATAGTCGCATTTGAATCACCCCACAGGCTGCATAGTTCTCTCGAAGATGTTCTGGAGGTCCTTGGAGATCGAGATGTGACGGTATGCAGGGAGCTTACCAAGGTACATGAGGAGGTGTTTCGAGGCAAGGTGTCCCAGGCTATGTCACACTTTACGGAGCCGAGGGGCGAGTTCACCCTGGTGATAGGCGGAGGGCGACCAGCCGAGAATACAGGCGATTTTGACAAGGCCAGGGCCGAGCTGCGAAATCTCAAAGACCGTGGGGTTAAAGCCAAGGAGGCGGTTGTTTCGGTAGCCAGTGCGTACAACATTCCCAAGAGAGACGCATATCGGCTGTGGATAGAGACCAAGTCAGGTTGATATGGTGCTCCCCTTGCGTGACCGCATATATACGGCTACAATTATCCAGTTGGCTTTGAATCTGTTTCGGATATGTTAGCTGTTTTGACCCGCCACCGCGGGCAGGTGTGTCCCAATTCAAATGTGGGAGGTTGGATATGGCATTGACAACCGACCGGTTCCTCAAGGGCATGACTCCCTCGGAGCACATGGCCAACATGAAGATTAACAAGGAGCGGTTCTCACAAGTGCTTGCCAATGTGGAGATTCCCGTTGAGGACAAGGAGTATTTCTCCAACTTAACCTCGCCCCTTCGGGTCGGCGTGATTACCGAGGACTGGTGCGGAGACCACGTCTCCACAGTACCGGTGTTGTACAAGCTGGCCGACGATACGGGCAAGCTGGACGTGCGGGTATTCATGCGCGACCAGAACTGGGACCTCGCCGACGTCTACTTGCCGGAAAACCGCAGGGATACCGTACCTGTCTTTGCCTTCTTTACTCCCGACGATATGAGACATATCGGTCTCTTCATCGAGACATCCCAGGAGCTTGTCCCCGCCATAGACGGGATGGAAGATGAAATCAAGAAGGCCCACTCTGAGGTCCCGGACATCAACGAAGACGTGAACGACATGAGCCAGAGTACCAGGGACTTGCTGCGTCACGAGCGCGGGATGTTCCGGGTCAACCGTGCGAATGAGTGGGGCAAGGTCATATCACGCAACCTCCGAGAGGTAGTGGCTGCAGGCCTGGCCCGTAAGCCCGGGGAGGGGCCCGCAGAGGGTGGAACCAAGTGGCCTCCTGACCCTGACTAGACTGGCTGCCTGGTTAGACTTTACATAATGTTTATCCAAGAAATTGGTACGTCCGTCAGTCCATATATGACTCTGTCAGAAACTGCAACGTAAGGGAATTTGTATATGCCCCAGCGCATATTGGTAGCCGTGGCTTGGCCCTACGCCAACGGCCCACTGCACCTAGGCCATCTTGCAGGGTGCTATCTGCCTGCCGATATATTCGCCAGATACCATCGTCTCAAGGGAAATGACGTGTTGATGGTTTCGGGGAGTGACCAGCATGGCACGCCCGTAACCATTCGTGCAGAGCAGGAGGGGATCACACCGCAGGGAGTGATTGACAGGTATCACCCCGAGTTTCTCCGGTCCTGGGAGCAAATGGGAATCAGCTTTGACCTGTTTACTAACACCGGCACGGCCAACCACCGTCAGGTAGCCCACGATATGTTCCTGACCCTGTATAACAAGGGCTACATCTACACCGACACTATGCTCCTGCCCCATTGTCCGGCCTGTCAGCGGTTCCTTCCTGACAGGTACGTTGAGGGTACCTGTCCCCATTGTGGGAACTCCGGTGCAAGGGGCGACCAGTGCGATGCCTGTGGCAAGACCCTGGACCCCCAGGACTTGATCGGACCCCTCTGCCGTATCTGCGGTACGTCACCCGAATTCAGAGAGTCCGAGCACTTCTTTATGCGTCTTAGCGCCTTCCAGGCCCCCCTGCTTGAATGGATGGAGACCCGGAGCCACTGGAGGGCGAATGTACTGAACTTTACCCGTAGCTATCTGAGGGAAGGGCTGCATGACAGGGCCATATCCAGGGACATATCCTGGGGAGTGCCTCTGCCTCTGGAAAGCTACAAGAGCAAGCGAATATACGTCTGGTTTGAGGCGGTCATGGGCTATCTCTCCGCATCAAAGGAGTGGGCCTTGCAGCAGGGCCAGCCTGACCGGTGGGAGGATTTCTGGAAGGACCCGGATGCCAGGACCTATTACTTCATCGGGAAGGACAATATCCCCTTCCACTCCATCATATGGCCCGCTATTCTCATGGGCTACGAGGGCCTCAACCTGCCCTATGACGTACCGGCCAATGAGTTCCTGAGCCTGGAGAACAGGCAGTTCTCCACAAGCCGCGACTGGGCGGTATGGCTGCCCGACTATCTGGAACGGTATGCCCCGGATCCCCTTCGATACTATCTCTCCATAAATATGCCCGAGACCGGCGACTCGGATTTCTCATGGGGCGAGTACGTGCGTCGCAACAACGACGAGTTGGTAGCCACGTATGGGAACCTTGTACACAGGGTACTTACCTTCACCTATCGCAACTTCGACGGGAGGATTCCCGTTCCGGGCGCGCTTGATTCCCAAAGCCAACGGCTTCTCGAGCAGGCTGCGGATACTTTGGACTCCGTTGATAGAGTCCTCGGAGGTTGCAGATTTAGACTGGCCATATCCCAGACCATGGCCCTGGCTCAGGAGGCCAACAGATACCTGGACGGGAAGGCTCCCTGGAAGACCTTGAAAGAAGACCGGGAGACTACCGCTACCACTCTATGGGTTACCCTGAGTGTGATTAACTGCCTGAAAGTCCTGCTATGCCCCTTTCTCCCCTTTAGCTCTCAGAGTCTCCATGAGCTTTTGGGGTTTCAGGGAAACGTGGAGCGATGGGACTGGCAGGGGACTACCGAATACCTGCCGCCGGGCCAGACATTAGCTGAACCGAAGCCCCTTTACACCAAGCTGGACGATTCCATAATAGAGGAAGAGACCCTACGCCTTGGCGTAAAGGCTATCTAGTTTGTATCGAGTCATTTACTAAGGAGCTATACATTGCTTGAGGGTTTGGATGAGCGCACCGCACTGATATACCAGCCCATCAAAGATGACCTGATTCAGGTAGAAGAACGCCTTCGAGGTCTCTCAGACGTCAAGACGCCCTTCTTGCCAGAGCTTCTTGACTACGTTTATCAGAGCGGAGGTAAGCGGGTCCGTCCGGCTATTACCCTTCTGGCCTCTAACATTCATCCCCATGACCACGATCTTCCGATAATTATGGCGGCAGCGGTGGAGTTGCTTCACATAGCCACCCTGATTCACGATGATACCGTAGACAACTCCCACATGCGCAGGGGTCGCACAACGGTGAGTGGCTTGTGGGGTAAGGATGTTGCGGTACTCCTCGGTGACTACGTATTCGCCACGTCGGCAACATTCGTCTGTGATACCGGTAATGTCAGGGTAATACGGCGCTTCTCCAAGACCATCATGGAGCTTTCAAGCGGAGAGCTTCTGGAGTATTTCAACAGCAATAACTGGAAACAGAGCGAGGACGACTATAACGATAGGATATTTCGGAAGACCGCATCTCTATTTCGTACAGCCGCGGAGACCGGAGCGGTCCTTGGTGGTGCGTCCGAAGAGACGGTACAGGCTTTACAGAGGTATGGTTACAATATCGGAATGGCCTTTCAGATAGTTGATGACATCCTGGACGTTCAGGGAAACCCCGATGAGATAGGAAAACCCGTGGGCAATGATTTGCTCCAGGGGGTCCTAACACTCCCGTCCATAATGCTTATGGACAGGTATCCCAAGGATAATCCTGTTGAGGAGCTTTTCCGACAGAACAACGGCGGGGGTGGCGACAGCCTGAAGAGGGCATTGGAAATGATTCAAAACTCTGACATTATAGCGGACTGCTATGCCGTGGCAAGGGATTATTGCAGCAAGGCTGACAAAGCTATAGAGTCACTCCCCGATGGATCCGCCCATCGCTCCCTCGCTGATCTCGCGCATTACATAATGGAGCGGACCCGCTAACGTTCCCACACCACTTCTCCGCCCACAACGGTCATCATAGCTCTGGTCTCTCTAATAGCTTCCGGCTCCCCAATCGTTGGGTCACGCTCCAGAAGCACCAGGTCCGCCAGCTTCCCTACCGCAATTGAACCAGTCACCTGTTCCTTGAATGAGGCGTAGGCCCCAGCGGTGGAACTCATCCTTAGGGCCGCCTCAATCGGTATTCTCTGGGACGTGCTTAGGGTCTGCCCGCTCCGGGTTTCCCGGAATATTGCAGAGTAAATGTCCATCAGGGGATTCGGATATACCGCCGGGGCATCGGAGCTAAAGGCCACCGGTATGCCGGCTTCCCTTAGTGAGCCAACGGGGTACAGGTGGGGCAGGGTTGTTTCCGCTACTTCGGAGAGGTACTTCTCGCCGTTGTGGTAGATAAAGGACGGTTGGGTTACCACCAGCGCCCGGCTGCTTCGGAGCTTTGCCACCAGGTGGGGCGGACACTCTGAGCAGTGCTCAATTCGATGGCGGGTGTCGAGACGAGGAAAGGTGCTCTGAGCGCTGAGAATCGAGTCTAGGGCTGCCTCTACGGCTTGTTCCTCTACCGCATGGATGGACACCTGAAAACCCTTCCAATGGGCACGTAGGACTATCTCTCTCAGCTGTTCTTCGGGCGGCCACAGTGCCCCTGTTGTGAGAGTGAGCATAATCTTAACTCCACTCACGCCTGGTTCCTCATAATACGAGCCTGGCGGCAGTCCTGCGTCAAGAAAGGAATCTACGTGGGAAGCGCCCGCCATGATGGTGACTCTGGGGGTCAGATGGCCCTCATCCTTGAGGCGGCGAAAGAATTCCCATCGCCGGAAGTCATTCCCGGGGCTGGCGTCCTGAATGGACGTTATGCCAACGGAAAGGAGCAGGTCATTTGCCAGCCTAATCCCTTCCAGGTGGTCGGAATAGTTCCGGCGTGAGACATTATCCAGGCGTATATGGTCTCCCATCTCGTAGAGGATGCCTGTGGGCTCTCCGCTGAATTCATCCCGGTCAATGACTCCATTTGGCGGGTCAGGAGTGTTCTTTGTTATTTGAAGGAGTTGAAGGGCAGGGCTGTTTAGTACGGAAGCGTGTCCTGTCCTGTGGTCGAGGCGCACGGGATGAGCGCGAGTGGCTCTGTCCAGGTCCCACCGGTTTGGATGGCGCTTCTCTGCCAGGTTGAACTCGTCATACCCGAAGGCCCGCACCCATTCCCCGGCCTTGCACCCCTTGGCCCGACGGCCTATCTCACCCACAATCTCAGAGATTGACCCGACGTTATCGGGCCGACAGTCTACCCAACGCAGACGTGAAGCCAGCGCTAACAGGTGCATATGGGCGTCATTGAAGCCGGGCATCAGCGCCATACCCTGACAGTCTATCTCTGTTGTGTGGGGGCCTTTGAGTTGGTGGGACTCCCAGGTGCTGCCTACCCAAAGGATTTTATCGCCCTTGACCGCCACAGACTGGGCGGTGGGACTCTGCGGCTCCATAGTGATGACCCGTGCATTGCTGAAGACCAGGTCGGCAAGGTGTTCTTGAGCCATTTCGCACACTCACAACATATCCGGTTTAGGGACTCGTACCGGTCTCGATGAACACCTTCACTGCGTGCCACACAAACATCTCGGGTGTCATGCCCAACTCTTTTGAATGTTCACGAATCTGGTGGGCCATCGGGCCGGTCATGTAGGCGGTCACAGCTTGGCCTTGGGTTGCCCATGAAAGTATGTTATGGACGGTATCTACGTCCCATACGAACAATACTTCATGGCCCGGGTCGGGTTGTTGGGAGGTCCGGTGTATTGCAATCCGGCTGCCTTGTAACTCCGCCCATGAAGTGCCCTCTTCCGAAGTACCTATTACGAAACTGTCTGACCCCATTCCATTCCTCTGTAGCAAATATGCCCTACGATATTAACATGGGATGATAGTAGCGAGGTGTCTACGGAAAGCAGGGAGGGGGTCCCGTGTAGACATCCGATACGCTGAGAATAGGGTGCGGCAAACCCATCTGGGCCTCAGAACATGCTTGTAAAGCCCCTTCTCCCCTTGCGGGAGAAGGCTGGGATGAGGGGTATCACCCTCACCTCAATCCTCTCCCATCAAGGGAGAGGAGGTTTGGAACGCCACTTTAGAAACACCCTCTTAGAATTAGGGATGGGTGATTAAATAGCGGCATGAATCAGACTTTCTGCGAGGCCGCCGCGTGCTGCTCGTCGGCGTGATAGGAGCTTCTGACCAGGGGGCCGGATGCGACGTGCCTGAACCCCAGTGACATCCCGATGTCACGGAGCTCAGCGAACTCGGCGGGAGTGTAGAACCTGGAAATGGGTACGTGTACTTCCGAGGGGCGGAGATACTGGCCTATCGTAAGCAGTTCGCAGCCTACGCTCCGCAGGTCCTTCATGGTGTCCGCGACCTCGTCGAACTCCTCGCCCATGCCCACGATTATCCCCGATTTGGTGGGCATAGTTGGGTCTATCTCCTTTACCCTTGCCAATAGCTCGAGGGAGCGTTGGTAGTCTCCCTTGGGTCTGACCTTTGGAAATACTCGCTTGCACGACTCGATATTGTGGTTGAGGACGTCAGGCCCGGCGTTGATTGCGGTTTTCAGGGCTGGCAGAGAGCCGTCGAAATCGGGGATGAGAACCTCTACCTTGCAGTCTGGCATCTCCTGCTTTATCTTCCGGATGCACATGGCGAAGATAAAAGCTCCGCCGTCGGCCAAATCATCCCTGTTTACCGAGGTAATAACACAGTATTTGAGGCCCATGTGTTTCACCGTGCGGGCCAGCCGGTCCGGCTCCATGATGTCAATTCCCGTGGGCCTGCCTGTGGTGACGGCGCAATAGTGACACCGACGGGTGCATATATCCCCCAGAATCATGAAGGTGGCGCTGCGGCGCTCCCAGCAATCGCCGATATTGGGACATTGGGCCTCTTCGCAGACGGTGTGAAGCTCTGCATCCCGGAGGAGGTTTTTCAACTCTATGTAGCTGGGACCGCCGGGCATTCGAACTTTCATCCACTCCGGCAGTCTGCGCTTAGGCTTCGTTTCCTGGGTCTGCTCCAAGGTCGTTCCCCCAAAGAATTTGATACACTGTGATTCCATACGAGAATAACATACCATGTGGTTAGCTGGATAGGGTTAGATAGAAACTTGACGTGGTGACGCGCGGCACCGTTCGGCCAGAATGATTGCGTCTATACACGTCACCGACTGGTCAAGGCAGCCGTCGCGGTTCACCACAGCGTAGTCGAAGGACGACATGAGTTCCATCTCTTGTCTGGCTATGCCGGTGCGGACCTCCAGGTCTGCCGCCGATTCCGTAGCACGCAGGCTTAACCGCCGTTGTAACTCCTCAATGGAAGATGGGACGAGGAATATGAATACCGCATCCGGGACCAGGGCCTTGATGGTAGAGGCACCCTGCACGTCCACCTTCAATATCGTGTCCAAACCCTCTTCCCTGGCATGACGTATCTGTTCCTTGGGCACGCCATACCAGTTACCGTAGACCTGAGCGTACTCCAGGAACTCGCCCTGCTTCACCATTGCCTGGAACTTCCCGGGTTCGAGGAAGATATAGTCTATTCCGTCTCTCTCCCCAGGGCGTTTGGGGCGGGTTGTGGCCGTAACCGCGAAATACCAGGGACGTTCCAGGGTTCGCAGTACGCCCAGAACAGCGTCCTTCCCTACGCCGGAAGGCCCGGACAACACTACCAACAGCGGGCATCCGCTAGTGTATGGGTAGTCTGAGTTTTCGGCGCTCAAGAAAGGGACCCTTCGTCTAGTTCCCGGATGTGCTGCCAGAACTGTGGATACGATATTGAGGCGGCCTGAGCGCCATCTATCACCGTCTCACCGTCGGATACCAGCCCGGCCACCGCAAGGGCCATAGCCAGACGGTGGTCATCGTGGCTGCCGCATTGGTCGCCGGCCAGTGTGCCGGTCCCGCGAATCTTCATTCCGTCTTCCGTCTCTTCGATGCTGGCACCCAAGCGAGACAGCTCGTTCACCGTGGTGCTGATTCTGTCCGACTCTTTGACCCGTAGTTCCTGGGCGTCTCTGATTACGGTGGTGCCCCTGGCAAAACAGGCCGCTACCGCCAGCACGGGCACTTCATCTATGAGGCGGGGCAGCAGGTCTCCGGCTATCTCGACGGCCTCCAGGTCGCTGGACTCCGCCACGAGGTCAGCCACGGGTTCACCTCCCTCAGACCGTGGGGACTCCAGCGTGATTCTGGCACCCATAGCCTCCAGCACCTCAAGGATACCTGCCCGGCTGGGGTTAATTCCGACGTCTTTGATTCTTATTCTGGCGTCCGGGTGGCATAGGCCTGCCACTATCCAGAAGGCGGCGGCGCTAATGTCACCCGGCACATTAACGTCCACGGATAACAGGCTCCCGGGCTTCAAAATCAAGTCAAGACCGTCTTCCTGCACGCTCCCTCCCATGGCCATCACCATGCGCTCCGTGTGGTCACGGGAGCGGGACGGTTGGTGAAGTATCGTGTTTCCCTCGGCTGACAGTCCCGCCAGCATGATAGCGGATTTGACCTGGGCGCTTGCTACTGGCATGGTGTATTCGATGCTCTTTAGCGAACCACCCCGAATCACCAGTGGGGCCAAAGTGTTGTTGTTTCTGCCCTGGATGTGGGCGCCCATCTGACTCAATGGATGCACTATTCTGCCCATGGGGCGAGAGCGGAGGGAATGGTCACCGCTCAGCACTGAGAGGAAGGGCTGGCTGGCTAGCAGACCTGATAGTAGGCGCATTGACGTGCCGCTGTTGCCGGCATCGAGAATGTCTCCAGGCTCATTCAAACAGCCCTGAGAACCAAATATAATGGCCGTGCCCTCAGCATCTCCAGACTCTATCCGGACTCCCAGGTCTCTGAGGCAACGTGCGGTGGAAACAACATCCTCGCCGTCGGAGAGGCCGGTAACCTTCGCCGTCCCATTTGCGATCGCATTTAGTATAAGGGCCCGATGCGATACCGACTTGTCTCCTGGTGGAGCTATAGAGCCTCTAAGGGTCTGTGGCCTTCTGATGATTTGTCTCAAGTATGGGCTTCCCCCCGATTTACTTCTTGCCTTTGGAGTCCCGGTCGCTGTTTCCCCCTAACATTCCGAAGAGGCGGCGACGGGTTTGATGACTGCCCAGGAACAAGTCTGCCATATTCTCTCCCGCCGAAGGTATGGCCGGTCGGTTGGCAGCCTCCCTGTATCCGGGCGTTATCGCACCGGCGAGCCAACGATTACGGGCCTCTACTGCCTGGGTGAATACCTTCTCCAGGTCTTGCAGCTTATCCTCTGATTCGCGAGTCAGAATTTGCCGTATGTCGTACAGTTCCTTGATGAAAGCATCTATCCAGTGGACCGTGTTTTCGGTGTCGCTGAGGAATATATCTTTATGGGTATCCGGGTCACCGGACGCCTGGCTGGTCAGGTCCTTGTATTGGGTAGATGCTATTTGGGCTATGTCGTCCCATGACGGGCTTTTGGAAGTGCAGCCGACGAGAGCCATGGAAATCAGAAGGGGCAGTTGGGTCACCGCGCAGACAAAGCTGTCGTGCTCCGCTACGTCTATGAAATAAGGTTTGGCTCCAATGGCACTGACCATGTCCGACATCTGCTTCACCGCGTCTCCATTCGCTCTGTGTGCCGGGATTACGCAGTAAGGGCGGTCACGAAAGATGTTGCCGTCGGCTGCCGACGGTCCGTCGCCGTCCTTGCCGACCATGGGGTTGCCACCCACAAAACTTGCGTGGCGTGGCAGATATTTGTCTGCCCACTCCATGACGACACTCTTGCAACTGCCCGTATCGGTGACTAGGACACCTTCCATCAGACGTGGCGCTATGACCTCCATCACATACTCTGTAGCCTGCACCGGGGTAGCGATTATCACTATCTGGGCGTCTTCAACTGTACTTGGCAGATTCCCTGAAGTCCGGTCAATGGCGCCCATGCTCTGGGCCTTTGAAGCATGACTTCGTTCTTTGTCAGTCCCTACGATTTCAATGTCTCTGAAACCGGACTTCTTGATTGCCAACCCAAGTGAAGTTCCTATAAGGCCGGTGCCGATAATTGCTATCTTACTCACTTCATGCCTCCTTCTGTGCCAGTGGCGCTGGGCATCCCTCCGTCCGGCGGCGTACACTGATACTCCGTCTACAGGGGCTATTCATCTTCTTCCTCTTCCTCTTCTCGACGGGACGGAGCGCCTGACTGTTGGTAGACTGTCCCCGGTAGGATTGCCGTGGCCCTCTCACTCCTGTCTCTTCTGCGCCTTGGCAACTCCAATAGCTCTTCATGCAGTCCCGCAAGCTTCTCAGCCGAGACGACGGTGGTGTCTACAACCAGGCCATTCACACCGATGTCTCTCAATGCCTCCATCTCTTTGGACGTGGGAGTGCCCGGTATCTCCAGCAGCAGGTACTTGCTGAAGGCGCGACGCACGGAGCTAATGGTCATGAGGTGCTCGAGGGTCAGGGGTGGGTCAGTGGATTTGAAGGGCAGGAGCACCGCGTCCACCGGAAGGGTCTCTATGGCGCGAAGAAGCTTGTCGTCTATGTCCGGCTGAATACTCAAGATGTAAGCGGTGTCAGCTTGTCCAAGGGCTTCCAGAAGGGCCTTTTCGGCTGGGAAGGCCATGAAATCACAACCTTGCTCTTTGTACTGGCTCACCTGCTCACTATCGAGACCCGGGACCCTCACGCCCCAGGGAACGGTGTCCAGGGCCTCAGCCAGCTGCTTTTGGATTTTTTCCAGGTCCAGGCCGTCTATCAAGGCACCATCGGCATCTATCTTTGCCAAGTCGGAAGCTCCCTCAACAGCCTTGCCAGGGTCAGACAACGTACCGATCAGGGCCATGGGTCGGATCTTCTTCACTCGTGCTGCTGCACCGAAACCCAGGGATGCAGTGGGCCCACGATTGACCCTTTCTAGCCTGTCCAGAAGCTTGCTCATCTAAACCTTCCTCCGATTTTGAATCTATAATAACATCTGGCGAGAACCGGTGCTAGGCCCAATATCATCAGGAGGACTGCCAGGGATTTCCCCGGCCATTCTCCCCTCACATCTGGGCAGCGAGTATTGGGACGACGTGATTGGCGTGGCAAATGAGAGGGCCAATTCTGAATAATCTCAAGGGATGCCCTCACGCGCTGCTAGTGAAGAGAGCCGGAAGTGCGTTGGAGCCGTGAAATCCCGCCGGATGCCTTTCCTCTGGCCGATGCCAGGCGGCTTCGGATTGGCCCTACAGCCAGAGCTAGTATGAATAGCGCCGCCGAGAAGAGGACTATGCTTGCCCCGGAGGACACGTCAACATACCAGCTAATGTAAATCCCTGAGAGTCCACAGAATGCGCCTATTCCCGTGGATAGAAGCACCATGCTCCTGAAGCTATCAGTCAGCAGGCGGGCCACTACGGGTGGGATAACGATGGCGGCAGCGATGAGGGTGACGCCCAGGACTTGCATGGATACTACGATGGTAGCGGCCAGGACCAGGGAGAACATGGTATCTATCCATCCGGTGGGTACGCCGTAGTAGCGGGCCACCTCCTCATCGAAGGTGGCAAACAGCAGTAGCTTATATCCCAGGAATACAATAACCAATGCGGCGACAGTTACGGCTACGATAGCTACCAGGTCGCCCTGGCTGACCCCCAGAATGTCGCCAAACAGTGCAGCATCGAAGCTGCGGGTGAAGGTCTTGTAGCGGCTAACCAGGGCAATGCCCAGGGCGAAGCTGGCTGTAGTGATGATGCCAATAGCTGCATCGGCGCCAATCTGCCTCTTCCGGGTCGTGATGGTGATGAGAAGAGCCGACAGAAAGCCCCAGACGCTTGCTCCGATAAAGAAGTTGAATGACATAATATAGCTGACCACTGCCCCACCGAAAATGGCATGAGCCAGACCGTGGCCTATGTAGGACATGCGCCTCAATATGATGTAAACGCCGATAAGTCCGCATAGCCCGCCCACGAGGGTGGCGGCTACAAGGCCCCTTATGAAGAATTCGTATTGAAAAGGCTCAAACACCCTTAGCTTCCCTTGTTGGGGTGGTATCTTTCGGAGTCTCCGACTGTCCGTTCCGACCAAAGAAGTGGGGACTTTCTGCCACCAACGTCATCCCCTCGTAATGAATCACCGGCATCTCGGCGTTATAAGTTAGCCTGAAAGTCTCAGGTGTAAACACGTCGGATGGTGGGCCGTCGGCCACAATACGGCCGTTCAGACATACCACCCGGGGCAGGTGTGCTGCGACAGCGTTAATTTCGTGGGTGGTCATGAGAATCGTGACCCCCTGGTGATTAAGCTCATGTAACAAGTGCATGACGTCATCCCTGGTCTTGATGTCAACTCCTGCGGTAGGCTCATCCAGCAGGAGAAGGCTCGGATTGCTCACCAAGGCCCTGGCAAGGAAAACCCTCTGCTGCTGCCCGCCGGATAGCTCTCTGATGTGTCGTTTAAGGAGGTGCGATATACTCAGCCGCTCCAGCATCTCCAGGGCAAGTCCCTTCTCCTGGCGTCTAAACCAGGGGAAGAAAGCGTTGTTCATGGTGCATCCCATCATCACCGCTTCCTCTACGGTCACGGGGAAATTCCAGTCAATGGTCTCTAGCTGGGGCACGTAGCCTATCCTGGGTCGCTTCTGGGTAATTGGGACTCCGTTCACCATGACCTCCCCGTCGTACATGTCCACGGCTCCGAGAATGGAGCGCAGGAGAGTGGTCTTGCCGGATCCACTGGGTCCCAAAAGCCCGGCGAAGTCGCCTTCCATTATGCTGAGAGTAACGTTGGAGATTACGTGCTGGCCTTCGTAACCGCAAGTCGCGTCCTTTAGCTCGACTACGCACTTGCCCTGCTCGTGTTCATGGGGGAATGGATGAAGCATTTTACATAACCTTATTGGGGATATATCGCACGGCTATCCCCCTCAAATACCTGGCTTGGGTCGAACTGGGCGAGAGCTTCTGCGTCTCCGCCCAGAGCGGGTATCATAATCTCCATATTCTGGAGCATCAGGCCGAGATAGGAGTGGCGTGGGTCGCCGGGGCTACCCGGGAGGTCGTCATCTCGCAGCTGGTCAACGAACTTTGCGCCGCTCTCCCTGGCGATAGTTTCGAGTACGTCGCTGGGAAACACCTCCGAGCCGAAAACCGAGGGCAAGTCGAATTCTTTAACCTGTTCTATCAGGTGGGCGACCTCTTGGGCCGAGGGTTCTGAAAAGTCCGAGGGCTGGGCAGCACCGATAACCGTCATGCCGTACCGCTTGGCGAAGTACGCCCAGGAGTCATGGTAGGTGAGCAATTTCCGGTTGTCAATGGGAATCGTCTGCACGACCGCACTGATACCTCTATCAAGTTCGGCTATACGAACTTGGAACGCGTCAAAGTTTCCGTTGTAATATTCAGCGTTTGGCGGGTCCAGCCTCACCAATTCATCCCTGACCAGTTCAGCATATCGAAGGGCCAGCAGGGGGTCAGTCCACAGATGAGGGTTCGGACGGTTTTGGGACTCAGGGAAGGAGAAGTCAAACTGCCAGTCTTCCCTTGATATGGACCGGTCACCCAGCATCAAGATCACCGTGTCGGGCTTCCTGTTGGCCTCTGCCATCTCCAGTGTGGGTTCTTCGAGGAATAGTCCGTTGAGCACAATGAGGTCCGTGTCCGCCAATATCCTGGCGACGGACGGAGCAGGTTTGAAGGTATGGGAGTTGGTCCCCTCAGGCACAATGCCTTCCAGGTGGATTCGAGTTCCACCTATATTCTCAACTATGCTTGTGATGGGTGAAACAGTTGCAGCCACCCTGAGCAGTCCCGGCGCTACCGGAGGGGGACTTGCCGTTGGCTTTGGGTCCCCGCCGCAGGCCAGAGCACTCATGAGGAGAATAGCCGGCAATATCAGGGCCAGACGCGCTACTATCGTCATATAGTTCACAAAAGGCTCCAATCGTCTTTCTGTACAAATAGATGTTATTGCATTAATTTGCAATTACTTATTCTAGCAACTCCAGCCCAGTTGTCAAGACATTTTAGCCTTTGAGTGCCCTCACGCTGTTCAAGACGGAGCCTGCCGGGTCCGGTCCGGAAGGTGAGATAAACAGGCAGGGGAGGTCCACCCCTGCGGACCTGTAGCTCTCCAGCTTTTCTGCCCATCGGGATGGGTCTCCTGCCAGGGATAGGGCATCAAGCATCCGGTCGGTGACGTGGCGTGCCGCTTCCTGTCTATCGCCCCTCTCCAGGAACCCCACTATGCTATCAACTTCGGGACCGAAGCCGTTGGCCCGCAGCAGTTGCTGGTAAAAGGGGCTGCCTATGTAGCTGGAGATTCGCTCCCGGCACGCCCACTCTGCTTCGGAACCGCCGGAACTGGCAGCTACGAGGCACGCTATATCTACCTTGTCTGGGTCCCTTCCTGCGTTTCTCGCTGCGTCTTTCACCCTGGGTATGACGTCTCTCAGGTATTCCACCGTGCCCATATTGAGCAGCACCCCGTCGGCAATCTCGCCGGCCAGCGCCGCCATCTGAGGCCCCAGAGCGGCCAGATAGATGGGTATGGGTCTGCCGGGAGGAGCGGCAGCAAGCTGGAAGTTGGGAATGTTCAGCAGCTTCCCCTGATAAGATGCTTGACCGTCGCCAAGAATCCGTCGAATGACTTGAACGTACTCTCTCATACGCTGGAAAGGCCGTTCCAGCCTGATGCCATGATTTCTCTGGAGCCGCTCGGCGTGACCGGTGCCCAACCCAAGCATAAAGCGACCATTGGATATTTCGTCCAGGCTGGTCGCGGTTTGGGCGATGAGAGTCGGAGGGCGGGTGTAGATGGTCAGGATGCCCGTTGCTACCTTGATTCTGCTGGTGGACATGGCAAAGGCCGCAAGTTGTGTGGGTATCTCTTTGCCCGGGCTTTCTTCTCCAGGCATCCAACATACCTCGTATTCCTGCTCGTCGGCGGCCTTCACGGCCTCTCGCATCAAGTCCAGAGGTAAATGACTCTCAAAGGACACTCCTATCCGTGGCATAATCAACCTCCCTCGCTATACCTGGAACAACACAAGATGAAGTACCCGGCTCCTGACTCGGCGTATTATATTTGGTGGCCCGACGCCGTATCAAGCCTTTGCCGAGCGACGTCGGTACAACGAGTTGAGCTTAACGGCTCTCGGGGTTGCCAATATAATCGCCCTCGACAAAAATGGGACACAGGGCTTGACTATGGGAGGAGTGCGAGAGGGCGATTACGTGGTGGTCCAGGGGGCCGGTGGTCTTGGACTCAGCGCCACAGCGATGGCAAAGGACATGGGAGCCGATAGGGTTATTGCCCTGGACAGGCTGGAGCCGCGCCTGTAGTTGGCGGAAGAGTTCGGCGCCGATTACACCATCAACATTGAGGAATATAACACACCTGAGACTCGCGTAAACCGGGTAGGGGAGTTGACCAAGGGGCGCGGCGCCGACTTCGTTGTTGAGGTGGCGGGAATACCTGAATAGATTACCGAAGCCATAGCCATGCTCAGGAACGGTCGAGTCCTCAAAAGATAGTGTCCCCTATACTGCGGTCAATGGCTCCCGTGTCTTGTCGTGAAGGGCTGGCAAGGTGCCGTGCGGGCAAGACGGGCGAAATGATGGAGCCGGCGAGGGGATTCGAACCCTTGACCTGCGGTTTACGAAACCGCTGCTCTACCACTGAGCTACGCCGGCCCACTTCACATAAGAATCACAGGAATTGGGGACCTCCGGAGTCTGGGGGCATTGAGTCGGGGATGCTTACTTCACCTAACATCTTACCACAATGTTCCGTCAGTTTATACTGAGCGAATTGTCTCGAATAACTAAGGGTGCTGGACCCCGTTCCTGCCAGGCATCCTTTCAAGCTCCCATTGATATAGCTAGCTGGTGGGATTAAAATTAAAATGCAGGGAGCCATCAATCTAGGGCAGGAGGGCAGTTCGTGAAAGCCACAGTTGAGTTTGACCCAAGCTATGCGATGCTAACGGTGGACCTGGGACCGGGTGAAGCCATCAAGGCTGAACCGGGTGCGATGGTCCTCCAACAAGGTGTGGAAATGAAGACGGGGACCGGCGGCGGAGGACTGTTTGGCGGGTTCAGGAGGATGTTGGGCGGAGAGTCCTTCTTTGTCAACACCTTTACTGCTGAGGCCGGCGGCGGACAGGTCAGTCTTGCCCCCAACTCACCGGGAGACATCGGGTCCTTCGGTCTGGAACCGGGAACGAATCTCTTTGTCCAATCAGGCTCCTTCCTGGCCTGCACTGAGAACGTCCAGACCGACACTCAATTCCAGGGCTTCAAAGGCTTCTTCAGTGGCGAGAGTCTGTTTTTCATCAGAGTTTACTCCACCGAGGGGACGGGGACCGTTTACTACAACTCCTACGGTGCCATCAAAAGGGTTGCCGTTGAACCCGGAAGAGAGTTGGTTGTAGACACGGGTCACCTGGTTGCCTTCAGCGACGACGTAGACTACTCAATCGGCAAGGTGGGTGGGATCCGCTCACTCATCGCTGGCGGAGAGGGCCTGGTGATGAAATTCAGAGGCAACGGGAACGTATGGGTCCAGACCCGAAACCTCGCATCCCTGGCAGACAAGCTCCTTCCGTTCTTGCCCAAGACGAGCAATAGATAGCAACCCCCCGCAACGCCAACACGTGGTGGGCAATGCTCGTTCAAGCGCCGTTCGCAGCCTGACTCCCTTATTCGTTCAATTCTCGCTCTCGGAAGATGAGGAAAGCCATCGGTATTGAGGAGACGAGGATGAGGACCAATGCTGGTACGGCTGCCTGGGCAAAGAAAGCCTCCGAGGCCGCCGACCAGATGGACGTAGCCAGAGTCTTGAAGCCAATCGGACCCATAATCAGGGTGGCAGGCAGTTCTTTCATGGTGAGGAGGAATACCAGGGCGGCTCCTGCCAGCATGCCGGGGCGCATCAGGGGAAAGGTAACGGTGGCAAAGGCATGAAACGGTTTCCTCCCCAGACCGCGTGCCGCCTCCTCCATCCTGGGGCTGACCTGCAGCAGGGATGCTCGTATGCTGCCCATAGCCGTAGGCAGGGAAAGGACGACGTAGGCAAATACCAGCAATCCCAGGGTCTGGTAGAGGGGCGTGGCATAGTTCGCGCCGAAGAATACCAGGGCCAGGGCAACTGCTATCCCCGGTAACGCGAACCCCACGTAGGAGATGCGCTCCAGCAGGGTACTGACCTTGCCCGGGTATCTAACCGTCAGGATGGCCACCGGCAGGGCGGCTACCACGGCGGCCAACGCCGCCAGACCCGATACGTACAGAGAGTTCCACGTTGCGCTCCCCAGGAATTGGAGTGTTTCCCCGGCAGAGACGCCCCGGGCGACCCAGTATCCCAGGATGGACATGGGCATCGCCAGGGAAAAGGCAACAACCGCGGTACAGAAGGACAGGGCTGGCCAACGCCAGCGCCCCAGTCTGACCAGACCCGGCACGCGTGCGACTCCAGTCCCGCTGCGATAGTACCGGGAGCGACCGCGGGTCAGGGCCTCCACAACCAGGATTGTCAGCGCCAGTGCGACCAGTACGAGTGAGAGAATTGCTGCGATGTTCCGGTTAAAGGCCGAGTCGTACTGGATATATATAGCCCAGGTGAAGGTCTCGTACCGCAGAAGGGAGACCGCCCCAAAATCGCTAAGAGTATAGAGGGCCACCAGGAGGGAGCCGGCGGCGATTGCAGGCTGGAGTGCGGGGATGGTAACGCTCCAGAAGGTCTTCCAGGGGCCGTGGCCCAGGCCTCTGGAGGTCTCTTCCAGGGCCGGGTCAAGACGCCACATAGCGCCACGGACGGTGAGCAGTACGTATGGGTAACTGAGGAGTACGAGGGTCAACATCGCTCCCGGAAAGCCGTATATTTCCGGCAGCCGCTCCACGCCGAAAGGCCCTTCCAGGACTTGTTGGAGCATCCCCCGAGGCCCCACGGCTACGATGACGAGGAAGCCTGCAATGTAGCTCGGAATGACCAAGGGCAGAAAGGTGAGCACCGCCCACACCCGCTTCATCGGCAGGTCTGTGCGGACGGTAAGCCATGCCAGCGGCACGGCGATGGCAACGGAACCGGCCGTCACGGCCAGCATCAAGTATATGGAACGAAGCAGAATTTCCAGTGTCCGGGCGCGGAACAGCAGGTCCGGTACCCCGTCGCCCGCGTCGAAGGCCCTCAGGGCCAGGTAGGCGATGGGAAGGACCATCCCCGCCCCCACCAGACCGGCCGGAATCCACACGATGGCCGGGGGCCGGTGCGTCTTGTCGCGCCAACCCCCGGAAGGGAGGAGGAATTTCGCTACTGACCTCAGGATACCCGAATCAGCCGGGGGCATGGCTAAGGGAGTACTCCCGGGGGCTGACCAAAGAACACGTCCGCAGGAGAATTGCTTCCCTCATCCAGGAGGGTAGCCGCTATCTGTGGGTGGTCAGCATAGGTCACGCGGGCCTCAATGACTGTGGCGTCTCTGAACTGCTGAATGATTGGGGCAACCAGTGAATGATTGGGGCAACCAGAGACTCGCTGCACCCGGAACGTATGGCGAGACTTCCCGCGGGCTTCTCCACTTCTATTACTCTGGGCGTAGCCGTAGGTGCGGTTGTTGGCGTTGGGTATTCTCCCACATTCAATTATCATACACGGAAACATTACTATGTCAATACTTAGTTGTAATTTAAGGTAAAGCAAATAAAATTACATAATCTTACCGAGACTTCCATTTCCGCTATGCACGTCTCGAAATTATAGTCAAGGCGCTCGTATAGCAACGGGCCTTAGAGGATGTTTGTAACCCCCCTTCTCCCCTTGCAGAGACCTTTGCAAACCCCCTCTCCCTCTGGGAGAGGGCTGGGGTGAGGGTATCACCCAGCTTTGAGTAAGGCCCCGGATTCTGGCGAAAGCCAGAATGACGAAAGGGGGAGCCGAAATGACAGGCCGCCAGAATGACAGAAGGGGAGCTAGAGCGAAGGACTCGTAATCTCAAGTATGTCGGCAACCCTGGGTTTCTTCGTTAATTCCAGCGCCCTCACGTCACCGGCGTAGCTGTATGCCCGCCTTCTCCCGGTCGAAGCACCCGGTGGTCAGGTCCTCCCGTTCCTGGCGGAGCATGTCCTTCCTTATTCGAAAGCTGGGTGTCCTGGGCATGTCCTCTCGGAACTCCACGTAGCGCGGTACCTTGAAGTGGGCCAGACGCTCGGCGCACCAGTAGATAACGTCCTCGGGAGACAACTCCACCAGACCGCCTTGCGGTTCATGGCCCGTGTCCTGGTTAGGCTCAAAGGACCTGTTCACCACGTAAGCCTTGACCTCCTCCTCGCCCAGGTCGGAGGGGACGGCAATGACGGCGCAGTCCATGACTCCGGGATGCCGCTTTATAACGTCCTCCACCTCCTGGGAGGAGATGTTTTCTCCACGTCTTCGGACCACGTCCTTCTTGCGGTCTACGAAGTAGAGGTAGCTATCCTCGTCCATCCAGCCCAGGTCTCCGGTGTGTAGCCAGCCGTCTTTCAAGGACTCGCTGGTGCGCTCCGGGTTGCGCCAGTAGCCGGGCATCACGGCCGGGTTTCTTATGGTAATCTCCCCGACCTGACCATGTGGCAGATGGCTCCCGTCGTTTCCTGTGATGCGCATCTCGTTGCGGAATCTGGAATCGGGATGCCAGCGTGGTTGCCCGGATGAGCCTCTCCTGTGGGGCTGCCCCAAGCGTTCGATGGTCCCGTAGCAGGTCTCGGTCATGCCGAAGCCAAGCTGCACGGTGGCCCCGAACCGTTCCTCGAATTCCGCCAGCACCTCGGGTTCGAGGGCAGGAGAGCCGTAGAAGACTCGCACCGAGTTATCCCGGTCGTCTTGTGCCGGAGGCTGCTTTAGCAGCACTGGCATCATCATTCCGATGAAGTTGACCACCGTAGCCCTGGATTCCCTGACCTGGTCCCAGAAGCGGGAGGCGCTGAAGCGGTCCTCCAGGATGAGGCTGGCCCCCGCAGCCAGAGAACCCATGGTGGAGTAGTATTGAGCATTGGCGTGGAAGTAGGGCAGGCATGTAAAAAAGCGGTCCTCTGCGGTGGCCTCGGTCCACGTGGCGAACCCCTGACCTGCGGCCACGTACATCTCATGGGTTATCATTACCCCCTTGGGATTTCCTGTAGTGCCCGAAGTGTACACCAGCATGGAAAGGTCGCTGGGCTTGACCTCCGGCCATGTTTGCAAAGGTGCAGGGGACGTTTCCCTCAGCATCGTCCAGAAGTCTTTCCATCCGGGGTGTGCATCGCCACCCTCTTTGACCGCCAGCGTGTCCTGAAGGGAAGGACACATCCGGGCCGCCTCCCGGGCTACGTCCATAAGGCTGTGGTGGCTCACAAGGGCCTTGGCCTCGGAGTCGTTGAGGATATAGGCCATCTCTGCCTGCTTGTAGGCCGTGTTGATGGGCACACAAACGGCGCCCAAACGGGCAAGACCCATCCAGATAAAGGGGAACTCCCTGCCGTTTGGAAGAAAAGTGCATACCCTGTCCCCGTGCTTCACTCCAAGCTCATGGAAAAGGTTGGCAGCCTTCAACGTGTAGGACAGGAACTCTGCATAGGTCACCTGGTAATTTTGATAACACAGGTATACCTTTTGAGGGCTTTGGGACACTACCTTGTCCAGCATTTCCCCAAGGGTCATGGACCAGGGAGGGCGTTTCGTATCATCCGGCACGGTGATACCGCTCATGACGGCCTCCTTTCTTCCTGCTCCCGAAGCTCGACCCTGCGAATCTTTCCACTGATCGTCTTGGGAAGCTCTGAGACATACTCAATCACCCTTGGGTATTTGAAGGGAGCGGTGACACTGCGCACGTGCTCCTGGATACTCCGGGTCAGCTCCTCCGATGGCACGTAGCCGGGAGCCAGGATTATGAAAGCCTTGACGATACTGCCGCGCATCTCATCGGGGCTGGCCACCACCGCCGACTCGGCCACTGCCGGATGCTCTATCAGGGCGCTCTCTACCTCAAAGGGGCCGATGCGGTATCCTGCTGAGATGATAACGTCGTCCGCCCGGCCCACGAACCAGAAATAGCCCTCCTGGTCCTTGTATGCCTTGTCCCCTGTGAAATACCAGTCCCCACGGAAAGAGCCTTCCATGGCTTCCGGGTCCTTCCAGTACTCCTTGAGCAGTCCCACGGGCCGCCGGGGCTTGATGGCAACGGCTATCTGTCCCTCCTCATCCGGGGGAAGCTCGTTGCCGTCATCGTCCACGATAGCAACGTGGTAGCCCGGCGTTGGCTTGCCCATAGACCCCGGCTTGATGTCCATGCACCGATAGTTGGCCACCAGAAGGGCCGTTTCGGTCTGGCCATACCCGTCGTAAATCCTCAGACCGGTGCCGTCCTCCCATGCCCTCATCACCTCAGGGTTCAGTGGCTCACCGGCCCCGGTGCAGTGGCGTAGATCGCTCAAATCGTAGCTCTTCAAGTCTTCCAGCACCATCATGCGGTAGGCGGTGGGAGGTGCGCAGAAAGTGGTTACACCGTACCTCTCAAGGATTCTCAAGGTCAAGTCCGCGTCGAATCTGCCTCTGGCGTTGTGCTGGAGGATAGTGGCCCCCAGGGTCCACTGTCCAAAGAGCTTGCCGTAGGCCATCTTGGCCCATCCCGTGTCGGAGATGGCCCATTGGAGGTCGGTGGACTTTATGTCCTGCCAGAACTTGGCCGTGATTATGTGGGCTATGGCGTAGGAAGCCTGGGTATGGAGTACCATCTTGGGTTGGCCGACAGTACCCGAGGTGAAGTAAATGAGGAGCGGGTCGTCGCTGTTGGTGGGCGCCACGTCCTCCAGATGCCCGGACATCCTGGGTAGCTCTCCATCCCAATTTATCCAGCCCCGTTTTTCGCCATTGACAAGTATGATGTGCTTTAATGACGGGCAGCTGGCTACTATCTCCTCCACTTTGGCAGCGTTCTCCAGGTCGGTGATTGCTACGCTGGCCTCGGCACGGTTGATGCGATATTCGATGTCGTGGGGTGTACACATGGTGGTGGCGGGCATGGGCACCGCCCCAAGCTTCATCATCCCCAACACCGCCGCGTACCACTCCGGAATCCGGGGTGCCATGATGAAGACCCGGTCGCCCTTACGAACGTCCAGGCTTCGCAGCAGGTTCGCAAACTTGTTGGACAGGACCTTCATTTCCCAGAAGGTGTGTTTCTGGGCGTGCTCGCCCGTGGGGTCCAGGGAAACGAGGGCCAGCTTGGTGTGATCCTCGGCCCACTTATCCACCACGTCGAAGCCGAAATTGAAGCGCTCCGGCACATCCAGTTTGAAAGTCCGGCGAGTTTCTTCGTAGTCCGTCATATTTGGAGGCGCGTCCCTCATCTCTCCACGCTCCCGAATGGTGTGCTAAAAGGGTAATGGTATAGTTTGGTGGAAATTATAAGGCTTCGCTCTTGACGGCTCAAGTCCACAGGGGAAACGATATGCAACCTCACCCCATCGGCCATACCTGTGCTATACTCATCTCGTGACAAAGGCAGCTGGAGGTTATTCGTGCTATGAGGCTGGAAGGAAAGGTTGCCCTGATATCCGGTGGAGCCAGGGGATTGGGGGCTGCTGACGCCCACCTTTTCGCCGGAGAGGGAGCCAAGGTAGTCATTGGGGATGTTCTGGAGGTAGAGGGCCGAGAAGTGGAGGCGCGAATCACCGAGGCAGGCGGGGACGCCATGTTTATAAGGCTGGACGTGGCCAGTGAGGCCGACTGGCAAAGGGCTATTGAAGCTACGGTCAGTCGCTACGGCAAGCTGGACATACTGGTGAACAATGCCGGCCTGGGTCGCGACGGCAAGGGCGTAGAGGAGACGACGGAGGACTGGTGGTCCCGGATACTGGAAGTCAACGTCAAAGGGGTGTTCCTGGGCACCAAGTACGCTATCCCGGAGATGCGAAAGGCCGGAGGGGGGTCCATCATTAACATTTCTTCCATTATGGGAATCGTCGGCAGTGCCCGCAACACCTCCTACGATGCCTCCAAGGGTGCGGTACGTCTGTTTACCAAGTCGGCAGCCATCCAGTATGGCCGCGAGGGCATACGGGTCAACTCGGTCCATCCAGGCTTCACTGATACCCCCGGGACGGCGCCCGGCTTTGGCACCAACCTGGAACGGCGGGCTGCACTCGTAGGAGCGACCCCCCTTGGCAGGATTGCTACTCCCGAAGACATTGCATACGGTGTCCTGTTCCTGGCCTCGGACGAGGCGAGCTTCATAACGGGCAGCGAGTTGGTCATAGATGGCGGGTATACGGCCCAGTAATTAACGAGGATTCCGCTCTAAAGACGCAACAACTTTCAAAAGGGGATTGCTAAGTAGAGCCTATCATTATAAAATTTACATTTGCATGAAAAATTCGCAAGGGGGGCAGGTGATTGAATGTTCTTGGAATACAATTGATGTTAGAGTTGAAAGAGTGCAACCCGGAGCTTCTCAACGATTTACCCCACATCAGGAAAGCACTGACTGACGCAGCCGAAGAGGCGGGAGCACACATCGTCGGAGAGTCCTTCCACCAATTCCAGCCACAAGGGGTCACGGGCATCTTGTCCATCGCCGAGTCTCATATCTGCATACACACATGGCCGGAATACGGGTACGCGGCTGCTGATGTGTTCACCTGTGGCACGTCCTTTGACCCCCGCAGGGCTGCACAGATTCTTATAGACAGACTTGAGTCAAAGGACCCTTCCCACACTGAGCTTAAGCGGGGGCTTTTGCCCCAGTTGGCAATCAGCCCTTAAGACTTGTCAAGCTGGTAGTTATGCAAATACCCGGTAGATGGCACTTCGAGTTGGTAACCACCGACCTGATGATGCTTTACCGCATCAATAACATTATTCATACAGGCAAGACCGCGTATCAGGCCGTGGACATTCTTGATACCGAGACCTTCGGTCGGTGCCTGGTACTCGACGGCAAGACCCAGTCCACCGAAGCCGATGAACACATCTACCATGACTCCCTGGTCCATCCGTCCTTCGTCCTCCATCCCAGGCCCGAATCGGTCTTTATAGGTGGTGGAGGAGAGGGAGCAACTCTCAGAGAGGTGCTGTGCCATAGCAGTGTCCAGAGGGTGGTGATGCTGGACCTGGACAGCGAAGTCGTGGAGCTATGCCGCCGGTACCTCCCGCGTCATCATCGCGGGGCGTTCGATGACCCGAGGCTGGAGTTGCGCCACGAGGACGCCCGTCAGTATCTGGCTACCAGCCAGGAGACTTTCGACGTGATGGTTCTTGACCTTGTAGACCCCATCGAGGGGGGGCCTGCATACCTGCTCTATACCAGGGAGTTTTACAACGTAGCCAGAGCCAGGCTGAAACCCGGCGGGATTCTGGTGACGCAGGCTGGCCCAGCCGGCCTCCTGAACTATACCGAGTGTTTCACGGCAGTAGCGCGTACCCTCTCCCAGGTCTTCTCTTCCGTATATCCTTACACTGTCTATGTGCCGGCCTTTGCCACCCCATGGGGCTTTATCATGGCCTTGTCCGAAGAGCCACAACGGGCACCGGATGGGCTTGACCCACAGATCATAGACACCCTTGTGTCTCAGAGGCTGCCTGGAGAACTGCGGTACTACGATGGCATGGCTCACAGGAGTATGTTTTCCCTGCCCGGGTTTCTGAGACGGGGCATAGAAGCCGAGCAGCGCATAGTCACCGACGATAACCCCGTGTTCATGGTATAGCTCCCCGCATTTCTCCTATCACTGCCTTCCGGCCACAAACATCCCCACTGTCCGAGTGAATCAAACGCCGGCAACGAAAACTTGATCTGTTAGCGTTGCCAAGTTGGAGCTAAGGCTTTAAGATAAAGGACAGGGGCAACTGCATGATTCTCACGCGTAGCAAGATATTTTACGGCTGGTTTGTGGTGGCCGGCAGCGTTCTGGTGGTCTTTGGCGTTGCCGGGAGTCAGTTCTCCTTCGGGGTCTTCCTCAAACCTATGACCGAGGATTTCGGTTGGAGCCGGACCACTCTTTCCCTGGCCTTTGGCATCACCTTTATGCTGTCGGGCCTTCTGAGGCCGCTGGCTGGCTACCTCGCCGACCGTTACAGCCCCAAGCTGGTCGCCCTTTCGGGAGTCGCCCTATTGGGGGTCATGCTACTGCTGCTCCCCCTCATTAACAATCTTCTCCACCTTTATCTCATCTTCTCCATTATGGCCCTGGGCATTACCCTGGGAACAGGGTCGTCAATGGCTAAAATAGTCAGTTCCTGGTTCTACAGCAACCGGGGAGTGACCCTCGGTCTGATTACCGGCGGCGGCTCCATTGGCGCGGTGATTCTCGTGCCTGCCTCATCGGGTTTTCTGGTCCTGTTTAGCAGTTGGCAAGTAGCCTACATATTCCTCGGCCTTTTGCTGCTTGCGGTGATATTGCCGGTGAGTTTCCTGTTGGTCAGGGACCGGCCCCAGGATATGGGACTTGAGCCTCATGGGGAACTCGCCGCACCCAAGGGCGCGGATGGCGGAGATTCCAGCAACTCGGAACTGGTGGTTACACGTGACGCCACCTTCGGTGAGGCCCTCCGGACCGCATTCTTCTGGAGGCTTACCTTCGGGTATTTCGTCTGAGGGTATTCCATGAGCTTCGTGAATGCTCATTTCGTTGCCTACGCCAGAGACCTGGGTTATCACCCCCTGGTAGCTGCCGCCGGCTTCAGCCTTATAGGCCTCTGGGCCATTGTCGGGACGCTGTTTCTAGGGCATCTCTCCGACAAGCAGGGTCGCCGGAAAGTCCTGAGTTTTTCCTACCACCTCAGGGGCGTGGGGTTCGTTATAGTGCTTCTGTCCATGGGCATACCTTTCCTGAACATACCCTCCATGGGGCTGCCGGCGTTGCTGGTGGGAATGGTCCTGGTGGGCACTTCGTGGAACGCGGTGGTTGGCGTTACGGCGGCCTACGTCTCGGACCGCTTTGGCGTCAGCAAACTGGGAACTATCTACGGCACCATGTTTGCCGTGATGCCGTTGGGATCAGGTTTGGGTGCTTTCCTGGGTGGGTACTTCTACGACGTTCGTGGGACCTACGACATAGCGATATGGTCCAACATTGTCCTTCTGGTAATTTCGGGGCTTCTAGTCCTTATTAGAGAACGGCCGCCGGCAATGAGAGAGGCCGTGGCTGTAGCCGGTTAGACTTGGTCTATCGACAAGTATAATAAGAGGAGAAAGCTAATGAAGTGGGTGACGCGAGACCATGTTCATCTTGACAGGGTAGTCTGCCCCTGGCTAATCCGGCGGTTCATAGACCCGGAGGCTGAATTCCTCTTCGTGCCGTGGGGCCAGGAAGATGACCGGCCCCATGATGCGACTCCCTTCGCTATTCCAGGCGCCGAGTTGGGTCCCCACGATGAGCAGGGGACGACGTTTGAGAAAATGGTCCGAAAATATGAGTTGGACAGTCCGGCGTTGCAGTTGATGGCGAAAGTGGTCACGTCTGGCGTCCATAATGCCCTGCACCGAGGGAAAGATGATGAGAACGATGTCCCTGCACTGGAAGGCATCGGCTTGAATGCCCTATCGGAGGGCATCATGCTCATCGCTGACGGGGATTTGGACAACATAGATAAGAGTATGCTTATCTATGATGCCCTCTACGCCTTCTGTCAAGCGCGAATTCGCATGTCCGAGGACCCGGAACTTGTGGGAAAGAGCTTTTTCCAGGCCAGCCGTATAATGAAGGACTCAATCAAGGCCGCAATGCCCGGCTAATTGGAAGCCGGTCGCCGCCATCTTGACAGGAGTCTAACCGCCGCTGCGGGAGGGTAGAGACACGGTAGCGCTCCCTGTTACGGTAGAGCCTAACCGATTGTTCTCGTTCCACAGGTCCAGTTCCACGAGGTTCTCGCCATTCTCTGTGAACTTGCGCTTCACCCTGCCATGAGAGACCACAGTGTCGCCGACTACGTCCATGCCACGGTAGTTGCCGCCCAGCTTCTTAATCCGGCCCTCAAGACCAATCCAGTCTGTTACCACGTGAGTCATGAAAGCCAGCTTGCACTGGCCGTGCAATATAATATCAGGGAGGCCGCCCGGGCCCTTGGCGTGTTCCCGGTCATGGTGAATTAGTGCGAAATCACCGGTGGCGCCGGAAAAAACCACCATGTCCGTGACTGTCAGAGGCCCTTTGGTCTTGGGGGGAAGCTCCATGCCCTCTTCCACGTCCTCAAAATAGATTTGCTGCGGTTGTTGCCAGGGTTCGCTGGATCCTGGAAACGGTGGTCCATAGGTTGGCATTGTTGTCCTCCTCCTTGTGGTGCATCCGCCTGCCAGCCAGTATCAATGGGACAGGAAATAAGGGTTGCCTGTAAGACTGGACCTTCTACTCCTTGGCCTCGTAGGTAATGCCTATCGAACGTTGCTTGCCCACCACCTCGTTGTTCTGGTTCGTGTACGTCATCTCTGCGATGGAGAAAATCATGGGTCCCAGGCTCCTGGACTGGCGGGCATATATCTCAACCAGCTTGGCCTTGCCACTGATTACGTCTCCGGGTCGCAGGGGTTTGTAAATCTCGAACTCGTTGCCCCCGTTCAAGCCGGTGGTCTTTTCCCAGGGCAGCGGCTCCGGGTTGAATCTGGCATATCCCACGTCTCTGAAGCAGTGTATAAAGGTGGGCGGCGCTATGATGCCCCCGTAGGGAGTGGCTTTAGCGTACTCCTCATCACGGTAGAGGGGATTGGGGTCCTTGATGGCATCGGCGAACTTCGCTATGGCTCCCGCCTCAATAACGGCAGTCCCCAGGTCTATCTCACGTCCGACCCAACTCTTTAGCTCCTCGGAGATGGTAAACTCGTTGGACTCGGTGGTCATGGTCAGCTTCCTCCTTGCGCGGTTCTATGCTGGATTGAAGGGAGTATAGCCTTACCCATTGGCGTCGTCAACCGCTTCCCTGGCTGGCCCTGAGAGGGTGTTTCTAAAGTGGCGTCCCAAGCTTCCTCTCCCTCAATGGGAGAGGATTGAGGTGAGGGTGATACACCTCATCCCAGTCCGCCTCCGGCGGAGGAGAAGGGCCTTTACAAACAAGACCATTCATTAGGCTGTCCTTGACTGAGCAACTGCCGCAAACTATTCTACAAGTGTTCTAATAGACAAAGGAGGCGCGTCGTGGCGTTCAAAATACATAATCTTCACTTCAAGAGTCCCGACCCGGAGAGTACGGCCCAGTGGTACATTGACAATCTGGGTGCCACAATGGTGAGGAAGGTCGAGAGGCCCGGAGGCATAGTGGGCTTCCGGCTGGACTTGCACGGAGTCCCATTGAACATAACCGGGATTCTCCCCTGGCAGGAGTTGGAGCAGTTCTACGGGCTTGAGCACGTAGGGCTGCACACCGATGACCTTGCCAGCGTGATAGAGCAGGCCAGGGCCGGCGGCAGCCGCGTACTGGAGGAGCTAACGACTCCGGACGGAGAGCCGTGTTGCTTCATTGAAGGCCCGGAGGGAGTCCGGATCGAAGTAACCGAGGTGGAAAGGTGGCTTCTCTGACAGGGGTCTTCTAGCCTTGAAAGATGTCCTCGGGCAGAAAGGCGGAGACGGTGACATTAGGCAGGTCAACGATATTGCTGACCTTAAGGTCCACCGCCACGCTGCAGATAATATACGCTTGCTCCCTGGTCCAGCCGCGCTCTTGGAGCAGATTGATCATGTTTATCAAGGCGTTGCGGGCGGCCAGCGTAAGGTCCTCACCCTCTTGGGTGCCGTCCTCCCGCACCGGCATCCCCATAGTCGCGATGAAGTTCTTGGGGGCGGCCCATTGGGGAGGGAGAAAGTATTCCGGATGGGAGAAGCGGGGCCAGCGAATGTTATGCCGGGCCGCCTCGCCCTCGTGTATTCGGAACCGCACTGCCGCCGTCGCTCCCATCTCAATGGCAGTGATACAGCACTCCCCGTCGCCCTGGGCGAAATGACCATCTCCAACAGAGTATAGCGCCCCATCTACATTGACTGGTATTAGTAGATGTGAGCCCTTAGTAAGCTGTTTGGCATCCACGTTGCCACAGTTCTCCCTTGGTGGGATAGTGCGTAGCCCCTGGCTGGCAATGGGCCCGCTTGAGGGTACTGCGTCCTCAGAGTCCGGTGGGAAGGCGACACCACCCCTTTGAACAAGCTCCGCTTCCCTCCGTGTCCACTCTTCCATCTGGGCGTGAGAAGGAGCTATACCGGCGGTCCCCATAAAGGAGCCGTCGGCGATGCGAATGCCGGGGAGCTTGGAGGATGTGGCCCAGCCGTCTTTGATTTCCCAGTGGACCAGGTATGCCTCGGTGAACAAATCGCGAAGAAATCCAGAACCGGGACGGAAACGGGTCCATCCGTGCGGCTGGGCGATGATGTCCAGGTATTCGATTTCTAGTAGGTCGCCGGGGCTGGCACCCTTGACGTACACGGGCCCGGTCAACGGATGGGCCACCTTGGTATCCATATTCACCAGGTCGGATTCAGCCATGCCCGGCTTGATTTGGCCGTCGGTGGCGTCGCGGGTTTCAATGACCACCTCTTCTCCGGGGTCTACCTCAATGACCGGAGTAACATTGGGATGCCAACGGTTATGGCCCTTGCTTGGCTCTTCCTTGAGACGCTTGCTGCGGTCTATCTCTATACTCTTCATTGCCACCTCCGTAATACAAAACAAGAAAGTATAGTTAACATAACTCGACTAATTCCCAAGTCCTGATCGTGACAGATGGCATGATACTTACCGCTCGATGTCGTGTCAACTTTGCTCCGTCCAGCCTGACCAGGCGTGGCCTCTACAGGCAGGCTGTGGGCTGACGTTGACAGTGGATGTAGCCCAAGTTACACTCGGAGTTGTATATCGTAGGTCTCAATTCCAAAGGCAACTGAAAGGAGTCTAAAGATGCGAGAGTCTACCAGAATCAACGACCGTTACGGGCTTCCCCTCAGTACCGGCTCTCCGCTGGCAGCCCAACGATACGTGGAGGGAGTGGACCTTCTTCTGTCCCAGAATTTCGGCCCCGAGGAGAAATTCAGAGAAGCTGTTGAGGCAGATGAAGGGTTTGCCCTTGCCCATGCCTCTCTGGCTGCCATGCTGATGCTGCGTGTCATGGTCCCGGAGGCGAAGGAGAGCGTGGAGCGTGCCGCTCGCCTGACCGGAGGCATCACACCCCGGGAGCAACGTCACGTGGAGGCCATCAGGCTTTACGTGAACGGCGAAGGCCCCAAGTCCCTTGCCCTCATCCGCGAGCAGCTGGCCGAGTACCCCCGAGACTCCGTAATGATGACCCTGTGCAACCGCCTCCTGATTCTCGGATGCAGCGGTGCAGGGGTTGCGAATTATCCCCAAGAGCTATTCGCCATTATGAAGAGTTTCGAGTCGGAATACGGCGACGATTGGGCTTTCCTTGGGCGGTACTCATTCGCTCACCATGAGACAGGTCAGCTGGAGGAGGCCCGACGATTTGCGGAGCGCTCTCTGGAGCTTCGGTCCGATAACGCCGTCGCGTCCCACTCTGAGGCCCACGTGTTCTTCGAGACGGGAGACCACCCGGGAGGCGCGGACTTCCTGGACAAGTGGATTGTGGGCTATGATAGCCGTGCCTCATTCTATGTCCATCTTTCATGGCATTTGGCCCTTTTCGAGCTTGCTCTGGGACACTATGAGCGGGCTCTCAGCCTCTACGAGAGCTCCATACGCCCCTCAGTGATAGAAAAAAGCCCTATTTCTTTGGCGGACAGCGCCTCGTTGATGTGGCGATTGCAGATGTATGGTGGCTCCCCGCCGCCGGTCCCCTGGCACGAGGTGGGAGCGCAGGCTGCCCCGGCCGCCGAACAGCCTGGACCTGCCTTCAGGGACGCCCATGCTGCTCTGGCCTTTGCGGCCAGCGGTGACGAGGAGAGTCTAAGTCGAATGATAGATGGCCTGAGGGACCTCGCCGACAAAGGAAACATGGTTGCGGGTGAGGTCACACTGCCCCTGACAATGGGCATCATAGCTTTTGCAGAAGGGAACTATGGCGAGACGGTGCGGTTAATTGAACCAATCTTCCCCCAGTTCACTCGCCTGGGTGGCAGCCATGCTCAGAGAGAGGTGTTCGAGGATACCCTGTTGGAAGCTTATCTCAAATCCGAGCGATTTGACAAAGCCGAAGCCTTGCTGCGAGCACGTTTGAAGCGGCGGACATCGGTGCGCGACACTTTCTGGCTGGGACGGGCACACGTGGGCAACAGGCAGATGGACGCGGCCAGCGAAAACCTTCGGGATGCGGCCCAGGGATGGAGTGACGCCGACTCCGGTTCACCTGAAATTTCCAGCCTGAACCATCTGGCCCAGAGTGTGAACTAGAGCAAGTAGAAACCGTTACTGCAATGAGATTCCGGCTCAAGGCCGGAATGACGGAGATGATGGAGACTATATGCTGGAAACCGAGCGAGTGAACTCCATCTTTGCCGACGCCCGCCTGCTCTACGACGATGCGCTGGAGCAATTGGAGGCTGGCAAGTTGCGCAACGCGGGAGAAAAGGCCTGGGGGGCCACCAAGCGGGCCACCGACACCCTGATACTGGCCCGCACCGGGGAGGAACCCCGTACCTCCGGTCAGACCATGCGGGGGATACGTGCCCTGCGCCACGAGGACCCGGCCATTGAATCGCTGCGGCTCCGTTATGCTGCCCGCCAGTCCTTCCTGCACGGGGCCTGTTCCTACGACGGCGTCACCGAGCCGGAAGAAGACCTGGTCGCCGATATACGGGAGACGCTGGACTACATCCGGGACGCCGAGGCGTTGGCGGCAGTGTAGCAGCCATGCCCAACATTCTATATTACGGCGACAACATTACGGCGACAACCTTCAGGTGATGCGGGGTCGCCTGCCCGCCGAGGTGGGTGAGAACGGTAATCCACACACCGTCACACAGGACTCCCGCTTTCGCGGGATGAGCATGGATAAGAAACGATAGTGAGCACGGCATAGAAAAAAGGGAGGTCTGGATATGGCTAGAGGGAAACGGATTGGTGCACTGCTACCCGCCACCAACCCGGTGGTGGAGCCGGATTTCTATACGGTTATCCCCAGGGATATAACCATTCACTTCGAACGCATGTGGAACGGCCGATGGGGGAATCAACCGGAGAAGCCCGGAGACGAAGCTTACAAGGCGAACATGAGTAGCGAAGAGGCCAATACCGTTGAATGGGCGATGTTCGGGATAAATCAGACAAAGATGAACGAGGATGTAGAGCGCAGCGTCAGGTCTCTGGCCAACGTGGACCTGGACGTGCTGGCTTACGCCTGCACCGGCGGCACGTGGCACAAGGGCAACCTGGCTTATGACCGACAGATAGCCGAGGAGATGCACCGGGTCAGCGGCGTTCCTGCCATCACAGCGGTAGGTTCGTGCTTGGAGGCTATGAGATACATGGGCACCCGTCGTATCAGCGTGGCCGGCCCATACCGAAACTACCATCTCCAGAACCGTCTGAAACCCCTGCTGGAAGAAGCAGGATTCGAGGTGGTCAGTGCCGAAGGTGAGCCGTGGATGCAGGACTCCATGAACCCCAGGGATATAGATATTCAGGAGCCCCAGGTCATTGAGGATTTCGTGCCCACGGTCGTGAAGGATGAGGCGGATACGGTATTCTTGCCTGGAACGGCATGGCGGGCGCTGGAAGCCGTGGATGCCCTGGAGCAAGTGCTGGGTAAGACCGTGATTACCGTGAATCAGGCGACTATCTGGAAGGCCCTTCGGGAGGTGGGGTGGACGGAGCCTATCGAAGGGTATGGCAGCCTGTTGAGAGTTCGCGCCCCGGTGGCGAGCTAAAGCCTCTATCGCCCCATTGCTTTCAGTGCGAAGTCTGTTCGGATGATGCGCTCGTAGGACTGGCGGCTGGCGATGAGACCGGCGTTCATCAGTACGTCCTGCAGGGCATCGTACCCGTCCTCCCTCAACAGAGGGTCTTTGGCCCAGGTATCCTGCTCTTTGTAGCGAGCCAAGGCCCTCAATATCACGCTTTTGTCCATGCCGGAGAAGAACTGGTAGACGGCATCGGAGATGGTCTCGGCGTCCGACTGCTCCAGCCAGATCTGGGCGTTGTAGAAGCCCTGGGTGAACCGCTGGACTACCTCGGCCTTCTCCACAAGGGTCCGTTGAGTGACTGCGATGGAGCTATAGGCTATATGGCCGTTCACGGGGCCAAGAGCGACAGCCAAATGCCCGGTGCCCTCATGTATCAGTTGCTCCACTGCGGGTTGGGGCACGTGGATGAAGTCACCGTCTCCGCGGCGGAAAGCGTCCATGGCATCCTGCAAGGATAGCCCCCTTATCAGACGCACGTCGGCCAGGTCAACCCCATTGTTCACGAGAGCGTAGCTGAGAGAGGACCAGGGCATGGGTGAGAACCCCACGGGGATTAGCGTGGCGCCTTTCAGGTTGTCCCACTGAAAACCCTCTTGGGGCACCCGTCCCACCAGAAAGAAGCCGTCGCGACTGTTAATCTCGATGATATGTGTGGGCACAACCTCAGCGCCCCAGTCGGCGGCAATTATGCTGCGCATGGGGCCGCTCTGGACCATGTCAGCTATTCCGCCGTTCAGGGCACTCAGTCCGTGATAGCCCGGCGGGCACGTAGAGAACTCGACGTCCAGACCTTCCTGCTGGAAGAATCCTCCCGAGACGGCCACGTAGATAGGCGTGTAAAATAAAGAGCGAAAAGTCTCCATGAGTCGCAGAGGGTCTCTCCCTGTGGCAGCACACATGTAGCATGGCCTCCCGGTATGGGTTTGACGGTTCTGGCGTATATCCTAGATGGATTTGGACGGGCAACTGCCCATCCCGTTGGCAGGCATATCCAGGTCATCTTGGCATAATACTAGCGACCCATGGCGTAGGACTCGTTTCGGGGGTCTGCGCCGCCCAATAACACCCCGCGCTCGCGGTCAATCTGAATCGCACAGGGGCCGCCCATCCCGATAGTTGCCCAGTCATCCAGGACGTCCAGGTTATGGCCCCGGCCCTTCAGGTCTTCAACAACTCGATGGTCTACACGCCCTTCCACAGTCAGGGAACCGGGAACGTAGGCGTGGGGCCAGAAGGAGTTGGGGAAGTTCCAGCTTGCAATCCTGGGCGATTCTATGGCCTGCTGGGGATTCATCCCAAACTCCACAATGTTAAGGAAGACTTGGGCCATTGCCTGACACTGGATGTCGCCGCCCGGTGCACCAAAGGCCATGAAAGGCTTGCCATCCTTGAATGCCAGGGCCGGGTTGGGCGTCAACCGGGGGCGCTTGTTCGGCTGCAGGCCCGAAGGGTGTTCCGGGTCAAGCCATATCTGGTTGCCCCGGAGGGAAAGTATGAACCCCAGTCCCGGAATCACCGGCGTCGCCGTGAACCAGTCGCTGGGGGTGGCAGAAAAGGCGTTGCCCCACCTGTCCACCACACAAGTGTAGCTGGTATCCTCCTGCACCTCGCCAACGGTTATTGCCTGGGGCTTATCGGTGGGACGAGCTGAAGTCGGCCCCTGGTATTCCCAGGGCGCGCCGGGTGGCGGCATTTCTGGGAAGGCGCGCTCCATGTCTATGGCGCTGCGTCGCTCCCTTGTATATCCCTGGGAAAGAAGCCCTTCCATGGGCACGTCCACCAGGTCCGGGTCTCCGTAATAATGATGCCTGTCCGATAGTGCCAGGTTCAGCGCCTGGCTAATCAGATGGAGGTAATCGGCGCTGTTGTGGCCCAGGGATTGCAGGTTGTCATCCTCTATCATTTGCAGAGTCTCGGCCAGCACCGGCCCCTGACACCAGGGTCCGCACGTATAGACCGTGTAGTCCTTGTATCTCCCCATTTGGGGCGCTTCTACGCCCACAGAGAAGCTTGACCAGTCCTCCATTGTCATCAGTCCGCCCTGGTCCTGGCAGAACTTTACTATCTCCTCGCCCATCTCGCCCTTGTAGAAGTAGTCGCGGGCTGCCCTGATGGCGGCCTCGCGGCCCTTGCGAGCATTGTCCCGTTCCACCTCCACGAGACGGCGGAGGCTGTTGGCCAGCTCCTTCTGGGCAAAGACCTCGCCAATCTGGATGAGGCGGTCGTTGGGGGCCAGAAGCTCCACGTTCTGGGGCCATTGTCTCCAGATGCGCTCACGGCGCCTGAGGGCATCGTTAAACCGGGGACCTATGGCAAACCCCTCTTCGGCCAACTCAATGGCCGGAGTGACTACTTGCTCGAATGACATAGTGCCGTATTTTTCCAGGGCGGTCATCCATGCGTCTGGAGCGGCGGAAACCACGGACCGCAGGATGCCGTCCGGGAGGTCTCCATTCTGGTGCTTCATAAAGTACTCGATTGTGGCGGCCTTGGGGAAGCGTCCCAGGCCACTGATGACGATGACCTGGTCTGAAGCTGCGTGGTAGAGAATAATGGGAGCCACCCCGCCGAAGTTGGCCGCAGTTGGAAGTGTGACGTTGATTGCCATACCGGAGGCCACGCCGGCATCAATGGCGTTGCCTCCTTGCTCCAGCACGCGGAATCCCGCTGCCGCTGCCAGAGGGTGCCCGCAGGAGACCACGTGAGACATTCCCATAATGGGGGGCCTGTATGACGGAATACCTATAGCCATCTCATAGCCTCCTTGGCTCTTATCGTTTGGGCCTCTCTGTAAACGTCCGACGGGCCAAGTATATCCTTTATGTTAAGGCGTGGCAAGCGTCCCACGGCCTCCGTATGGACGCCGGAGTGGTGTTATGAGATACTATCACCCGGTGCCCGGCATATTGGGGCCGACACTCTCATATTTTATTCAGGAGGCGTTATGGCGACTGAAAAGACCATCATCAATCCGGGCACACTCCCGCCGCCTAGTCCCTTTCTCTCCAGGGCCGTCAGAGTGGGAGACCTGCTCTTTGTCTCCGGGACAACCCCCGGCCCCAATCCGGCTACCGGTGTGTTGGACACGGACATAAGGTCCCAAGTCCGTAGCTGCCTTGAGACCATCAAGGCTATTCTTGAGGGGGCCGGGACCTCCCTGGAGAACGTCGTCTCAGTGACGGCCTACCTGAAGGACCCAAGCCTGTTCAGTGGATACAACGAGGAGTACATGAAGTTCTTCCCCACCGATCCACCCGCCAGGACGACTGTGCAGGCAAATTTGATGCGGCCGGAATTGCTGGTAGAGATTACCTCCACCGCGGTTATCCCGCGCTAACCTGCGCCTTTTAATTTTCTGTCATTCTGAACGTAACGAAGTGGTGTGAAGAGTCTGAAGAGGTAGGGTTGCCTACTTGAGCCAGTCGGCAACGCGCTCGGCTATCATTATGGTTGTTGCGTTGGTGTTGGCCCGGACGCAGTCGGGCATTACCGATGCGTCCACGACCCTGAGCCCCTCCAAGCCATGGACCCTGCAATATTGGTCAACTACCGCCATCGGGTCCGATGCCGGCCCCATCTTGCAGGTGCCGGAGACATGGTAGCAGGTGCTAGAGTTCCTTAGCATCCAGGCGTCCAACGCTTCGTCCGAGGCCAGGTCCTGGTCGGTGGGCGCGATGCGCTCAGCCACGATGTCCGAGAACGCCCCATGTTCCAGCAATTGAAGGCATAGCCTGACGCCCTCGCGCAATCTCTCCCTGTCCCAGGGGTCCTCAAGGTATCGGTAGTCGATGCGGGGTTGGACGTGGGGGTCCGATGAGGTAAGGGTCAGTTCACCCGCGCCGGCTGCCAGGTATAGAAGGGCGCCAATGCTGACGCCCTCGGGCTGCATCGGGTCTCCACCCAGCGAAACGTTGGAAAAGAATGATGACGGCGATATGAGCATGTCATTGCGGGTCTTGGACCCCCTGGCAGTGTAGCGGAGTCCGACCTGCGCCTTTGGTGCGTAGGGGTCAAGCCTGACGCCCTCTTTCACCCGCAACTGCACCGACACTCTGGGATGGTCTCGCATGTTCTGGCCTACTCCGGCCATGTCGTGGACTACACGGATGCCCAGGCTATGTAAGTGGTCGCCCGGACCTACTCCTGATAGCATTAGCATCTGGGGCGACGCAACGGCACCTGCACTCAGCACTATTTCCCCGCCCTCAGCCGTGAATACGTCCCCGCCGCTTTCCACCTCTACTCCGGTCGCCCTTTTGCCATCGAACAGGATGCGTCTCACCAGCACGTTGGCCCTGATGGTCAGGTTGAGCCTGTGCCTACAGGGGTTGATGTAGGTAAGGGCGGTGCTCATCCGGACGCCATCAACGTTGTTCTCCGTTCGTGGGCTTACCCCGGTTGACTCGGGGTGGTTTATGTCCGGGTGTTCCGGCAGCCCCGCATCCACGCAGGCCTGGTAAAAGGCCTCCTGGAAGGGCAACCAGGTCTCCCGTTTATGCTGGCGAACAGGAATGGGGCCGTCGGAGCCGTGAAAATCGTCCCGGAAGGTGGTGTCAGTTTCCATCTTCCGGAAGTAGGGCAATACCTTGAGGTATGACCACTCGTCATTACCCCAGGACGCCCATGCGTCGTAGTCCTCCGGGACGCCTCTCAGAAACATCGGCCCAGGCCCATTGATGGCGCTTGAGCCGCCTACCACCCTCCCGCGCGGTACTGGCATCGGGCCTTCGCGTTGGGGAGTGGATATGCCCTCGTATGACCAGTTGTGAGGCCCGTTTTTCGCAGCGGCAGCCTCAGTAAAGCTGTACTTCAGGTCATCGGGAAGTTGGTCGAAGTCGGGGTAATCCGGCCCCGCCTCCAGAAGCAATACTGAGCGCCTTGGGTCCTCAGATAGCCTCGCAGCCAGGACGCTGCCCGCGGACCCGGCCCCGATTATAATCACGTCATATTTCATGTTGCATCACCCGGCCCATGTCAGTGGTGCCTTTTCCTTCTTACGCCAGTTCCATCCATTCGTTACCCCACTCCCTCCTTCAGGGAATCAGGTGGGGCAATCACCAAGCCCAAAATAGCAGATACCGGAAGAGCATCAATAAAATGAGTCCTCCCAGTATCACCATTAGAACCGTCAATAATGTATTGATGGTCCTGTTGGACATCCCGCCATATCCTAATTTCAGCTACGAAGTGTAAGCCTATGTGCGCATCCAGCCCAGAATGTTATATTCTTCGTCGTTTCTGCCTGTCGCAGGCGGGTCGCTCATCAGAATGCCAATGAAAGGCCCCGGCCCGTGTCAGTGGTGCAACGCGGCCGTGGCGTGGAAGGGGTCCAGGCTGCTCAGTACCTTGGAGACAGAGTAGCTCTTGTTGAGAGTGTATAGATGAATCCCGGCCACGCCATTGCGCCACAACTCCTCTACCTGCCGTGTGGCGTGTTCTATGCCAATTTCCCGGACCGCATCATCGTCGTCGGCGTACCTTTCCAATTGAGCGTCCAGTTCCGAAGGAATCTTTGCCCCGCAGAGGGCCACGAATCGTCGAATCTGGGGTGTGCTGACGATGGGTAATATACCTGCGATTATGGGGACTTCAATGCCCACACCAATGGCCCGGTCCATAAATTGGTGGAAGTCGTTGTTGTCGAAGAACAGTTGGGTGATGAGGAAGTCCGCTCCCGCCTCCACCTTCAGCTTCAGGTAAGCTATGTCGGTTTCCAGGTCCACAGAATCAAGATGCCCTTCCGGGAAGCAAGCCCCCCCAACCCCGAAGTCGAAATTGTCACGGATATAGGTTATCAGTTCGGATGAGTAGCGGAATCCCCCTTCTGCCGGAGTGAACTTTTCCTCCCCGCGGGGCGGGTCGCCTCGAAGCCCCAGTACGTTATCTATGCCGGCCTCGTTCAGTCTGAGCAGCACATTATGCACGTCCTCTTTGGTCTGTGCCACGCAGGTCAGATGAGACATAACTTCCAGGCCGGTTTCCTCCTTGATGCGTGTGACCAGGTCTACAGTTCTCTCCCTGGTGCTGCCGCCCGCACCGTAGGTAACGGAAACGTAGCTTGGCTGATAGACCGTGAGTTGCCCAATGGTCGTGAATAAAGATTCCACACCGTCGTCCGTTTTGGGTGGAAAGAATTCAAAGGAGATGGACCTTCTACCAGAGTCCAAAATATCGCGGATTTTCATTTCAAATACCTGGGTTAACGAGTCACCTTTTCCCTGACTATTGGGCAATTCTACGGGGATTCCAGGTATTCGTCAACCTTGCGAATACCTCCAACCGCACGCCGGAGGCGGGGTAATACGCCACGGGGCTCCGCTCCGACGGTCAAAACGCACTGAAAAGGGAAGGGCGAAGCGCTATTTGGACCGTGACGCGCCTCTACCCGACGGGCGTTGGTCTCGATAGTCAGGGGCAAGTATCGGTGTCCACTGTACCAGGGCGTCACTGAGTCGAGAGGCTATGCGAGGCTTCGCTTCCTCCAGTCGGTCCAACGACAAATAATTGGAGGTAATCACGGTGGGGAGCCGGGCATTGTGACGGTGGACAATTATCTGGTAAAGCTTCTCCTCAGCCCAGGGAGTGCTGTTCTCTGATCCCAGGTCGTCCAGTATTAGCAGAGGTGCATTCTTCACCTGTTCAAAGAATTCGTCGTATCCCGTAAGACTATCGGGACTGAAGGTGGCTCTCAGGTAGTCAAGAAGAGAGGGGACGAATGCGAAGAAAGCGGCCTGCCCCTGCTTGAGCCTTTCGTTGATAATTGCCACGGCCAGGTGGGTCTTGCCGCAGCCGTTAAGCCCTGTGAGAAGAAGCCACCCCTTTGGTGCGTCGGCGAAGCTGCGTGCCGTATCGAAGGCAGATTTCAGAGTGCCTCGCTGGTGCTCCGTCGCCCTGACATCCTGGCCGACCTTGAACTTCTCGAAAGTCATCTCCTTGAGCATGTCCTCCTGGAGGCCGCCTACCTCTTGAAGCGGCTCCGGTCTACGGCGGCCCAGAGAATGGACTGTGGAGGTGCCCCCGGCCTCAATGCGGGTCTTGATGCCTTCGTCCAGGAGTTGCAGCGGCCCCCTGACGGTTATCACCGTTGGCAGCAGGGCGTTAAAGCGGTGATTGAACACCTGGAACAGCTTTTCCTGTGCCCAGGGGGTGCTGCTATGAGAGCCCAGGTCGTCCAGCACCAGGACCGGGGCGTTGCGTACCTGCTGAAAAAGGTCGTCATAGGAGACCGTGCTCTCCGGCGAGTAGGCGCCCCGAAGGTGGTCTAGGAAGTCGGGCACGAACATGAAGAATACGGTCTGGCCTCTTTCGATGCACCGGTTGGCGATGGCCGCCGCCAAGTGGGTCTTCCCAGAGCCGCCGGGACCGGTAAGCACCAGCCAACCCTGTGGGTCTTCGGCAAATTTTCTTGCGGACTCAAGGGCCGCCCTGAATAGCTCGCGGCTATCCGGGTCGGGGAGCTTCCCTTCAGGAGCGGTGGCGTCAAAGTTGACCCTGCTCAGAGGGCCGAGGTTGCTGTAGCGCAGAAGGACCGACGTGCGCTTTTCCTGGGACTCGGTTTCCTGGCATCGGCAGGGAAGTGCCTTGCCGAAGTCGGGGTGGCCTACAGGGACCTGATGGCTAACCCAGCCCCTTCCCCTGCATATGGGACATACCTCTTTGTCATCGGTATCAGCTTCCGGGTAGCTTGCCCCGTTTCCGGAGGTATTCCATGAGACCCTCCTCACTGGGAACCTCCCGAGAATGTCGCCCAGACTCTCCATCGTCTTTCCCTTCCGTGGCCCATCGCCTTAGAATCGTCTCTATGTAATGCCAGCTACGTTTGTTGCGGCTGAGAGCTATCTTGAAAGCCTCCTCAATCCAGGGCCAGGGGTAGCTGGCTTCCGCCTCTTTTATCTCTTCAGCCAGGAGCGGGGTCAACAGCCCTATGTTCTCTTCGTAGAGGGTGAAAACGTTGGCTTTTGGCTCCGGCGGCTCATCCATCTCGTCATCCCTCACGCCACGGTGCATCTGCGGGGGAACGGCCGGCATTGCATTGCCCTCGCCCTGCTGTACTATCTTCAGGGCCTTCCGTCCTCCCTCGTCGTTCAGGAAGTAAAGCTCTTCTCGACCTTCTGACCCATTCCCCCGGCGGCCTGCCTGTCTGTTCGCCTGTGGGACAGGCCCGTCGGATGGGCGGGTAACGGACAGGGAAAGGAACGTCCCTCTTTCCACCCCCTTATTCATCCCTCTGGGGATGGCGTCCGCCGGCGGTGAGTCAAGGTGCTTCAAACCAAGGAGAAGCACCTTGTCGGCGACCAACTCTGCTTCGGTCAGGTAGCGGGGGTATCCCTTTTTCTGGTGGAGGAGCCACAAGGCTCTCAGGGTGCATTTAAGCTCTGCGATGTCTTCGATGTCCTCCAGGAGTGGGCCGAAGACCGGGTTGGGCACGGGCGTATACCGGGTGCCTCTGGGGAAGCCCGTCGGTCTGCCCGCCGGGTGGAAGGGCTTCATGGCTAAAAGGCTCCTTGCTCCACTGGAAGAGACTCGAAACGGACCAGATTATCTCTGAAGAACAGTTCCAGGCTACCCACCGGGCCATGACGGTGCTTGGCGACGATGATCTCAGCGATGTTCTTGGGATAGGGCCGGTCTGGGAAACGGTTGGTCCATTCATCCTCGGTATAGTAGATGTCGTCGCGATGGATGAACATCACAACGTCGGCGTCCTGTTCTATGCTGCCCGATTCTCTCAGGTCGGAAAGCTGAGGGCGGTGGGAGGTTCGTGACTCCACGGCGCGGTTCAGCTGGGAAACAGCCAGGATGGGTATGTTCAGGTCCCTGGCCATACCCTTGATGGAGCGAGTAATCTCGCTCATTTCCTGTACGCGGTTGCTGTCCCCCCCTCGATTGCCCTGCATGATTTGCATGTAGTCCACTACAAGCATATCCAGCCCCAACTCCATGTGCAGGCGGCGTGCCTTGCTTCTCATTTCTATAATGCCCTGGAGTGGGGTGTCGTCTATGTATATGGGCAACTCGGAGAGGGCACCGATGGAGTCTATGATTTGACGTTCCTGCGCTTCGGTATTGAGACCCAGGCGAAGCCTTTGGGCATCCACCCCGGCCTCTCCTGCTATCATGCGCATGGCAAGCTGATCGCGGCTCATCTCCAGGCTGAACAGGCCCACTCTGCCCCCACTCTTGGCGGCATTCAGGGATATATTTATGGCCAGGGTGCTCTTTCCCAGGCTGGGGCGGGCTGCCAGTACCACCATATCGGAGCGTTGAAGACCTCCCAGCAACGCGTCCAGGGAATCGAAGCCCGTCAATACTGGTGCGCCGGTGAGTCCCAGGGGTTCTGAGATGGCCGCCCGTTCCTCCAGGTACTGGTCCAGTATCTGACGGAGGGGCATGAAGTCCCTGGCCGGCTGTCCGGAGCGCACCCGGAACAGAATTCCCTCGGCCTGGCTGAGGGTGGCGTCCATGTCCTCGGTGTCACCGTATCCAAGGCTCGATATTTTGGCCGCCGCATCAATGAGGTTGCGCATGGTGGCCGTGCGATTGACTATGTGACCGTAGTGCTCCACGTGCACCGAGGTGGGCACGGTGGAGATGAGATGGCTGAGATAGGCGGTGCCCCCCAAAGGTTCCAGATGCTCCTGGATGGCGAGTTGATGGGCTACGGTCACCTGGTTTATAGCCTCACCTCGCCGGAAGAGGTCGAGACACGCCTCGTAACAGAGGCGGTTTTTTTCGCGGTAGAAGTCCGTCGGTCTCAAGAAGGAAGTTACCCTCATGATGGAATCCCCATCTATCAGGAGGGAACCTATGACGGCCTCCTCGGCCTCTATGTCGTGGGGCAGCAGCCTTTCAGCGTACATAATGTCGGCCTTCTCTGCCCGCCTGCAGCAGGTAGACATCGGGCAGGTGGGATACGAGTCTTATTCCTGCGCCTCAGCGGTGACGATGATGGTGGCCTGTATGCCTTGAGCCAGGTGCAGGACCACCTCGAATTCTCCAGGCTCCCGGATGGGTTCCACCGTCTCAACCAACCTCCGGTCTATCTCCCTCCCCAGGGTGTCAGACAACTCCTGGGCTATCTGAGTGGGGTTGATGGCCCCATAAAACTGGCCTGCCGGGGTGACCCTGGCCCTCACTGAAATGCTGGTGCCCTCCAGAAGGTTGGCTAGCTCTTCCCACTGCTGGGTCTCTCTGACTCGTCGCTCGTCGCCGGCCTTCTTGATGCGCTCTATGCGTTTCATGTCCTCGCGGGTGGCTATGGTAGCCAGCTTCTTTGGAATGAGATAGTTGCGCGCATAGCCGTCGGCCACGTTCTTGACGTCGCCGGCGTTGGCCTGATTTGGTACGTCCTCGAGAAATATGACTCTCACAGTCAACTCCCTTATCGTCTTAGCAGTAGCGTTCGGGTAGGGTCCGGGGTCTTCTGCCAAAGCCTAGACCTTAAATGAATTATACCCCGAAGTGGGTGCCATGTCATGTGGCCCTTGATTTTCCTTCAGGGTCTCTTTGGTGGAGCAACTCCCCACACTACACTGGGGGTTAGGGGTCGCGCCGTACCTGGTCAGGGGAGTGGGGACGATGGGGAATTCGCGTCCCGGGGAACGAATAAGGAACGAATCGGGTTCCGTCTGTGGGAGCATGGTGGGCTCCTTTTATTTGTCTCCATTGTAGAACGCCGGTTTCATCAGTGCCAACGGTCAGGTTGCCTTGACTAAGCTATTGGGCGAGTACCGCTCCAGATTCCTCGTTGCGCTCGGAATGACGACGGATGGGAGGAAGGGTAACCACAAGGGTTGTCCCTACGTTGGGGCGTAGTTCCGGTGGATTCCGGCCTGCGCCGGATTGACGAAAAGGGGCCTGAAGAAGCCCTGGTGCCTAAACCGGTGTCTCCCAGATGCCATCGGGAGGGATTCGGACTATCCGGTCGACGAAGATACCGGGAGAGTGTACACAGTCGGGGTCTATGGAGCCCGGCGTCACGATGTCGTTTTCCACCTCAACGATGGTTATCGTGGCAGCCTGGGCCATAATGGGATTGAAATTGCGCTGGGACAGGCGATACTGGAGGTTGCCGAAGGTATCCGCCCGGAATGCCTGAATAAAGGCGTAGTCTGCGTGCAGGGGATACTCAAGCACATATTCCCGGCCATTGATTGTCCTGTGCTCCTTCCCCTGGGCAAGCTCGGTGCCCACGCCGGTGGGAGTGTAGAAGGCGCCGATGCCGGCCCCTGCAGCTCGGATTCTCTCGGCCAGGGTGCCCTGGGGGACCAGCTCCGCCTCAATCTCCCCGGCCTCGTTCATCTTCTCGAAAGGCAGGACTTGAGAGGGATGAGTGGCGGCGGTGAAGGCGCATACCATCTTCTTCATCTGTCCCGCCTCAATCAACTTGCCGACGTCCATCTGACTGCCCACGCGCCCGTGATTGTTGGAGATGCCCGTCAGATTCCTGGCACCCTGCTGCACCAGCGCAGCGATGAGGTTTCGCGGTATACCCGCCGGGCCGAAGCCGGGGAACATGATGGTGGAGCCGTCGGGTATGTCGGCCACGGCTTCGGCGAAGGTCTCGTAGACCTTGTTTTTCATGGCATCTGCCTCCTTTCGTCTCATCGCTATTTACCCTAAATACTACCTCAGACCCGGCCCGGATGCCATAGGTCGAATGGGAGATATAGCTAACACGTAGGAGCGCGGCATGGAAACATTGCCCCTCACCCTAACCCTCTCCACAGGACGCTTGATGCACATTGTCATCGAATAAGGGTGATGCACGAATCGTCCTAACTGTCCTCGCGTCATTCTGGTGAAAGCCAGAATCCAAGGGCGTCGTTGGTTTCCTCAACCGTGTCTACAGATAAGGATGTATGGATTCCGGCTCAAGGTTCGCCACGGCGAATCTACCGGAGGTACTACCGGAATGACGGTTGGGCTATCACCCCTACTCTGGCCTTCTTTTATTCGTTTAATGTGCATCACGCGTACAAGGGGGAGAGGGAACTTATGATGCAAGCTCATGAGTGTAGTAGTAACCCGGCCTGCATCCCGGAGCGGCCCCCTATTCTTCAGTGCGCAGGCCCTCTTGGAAGAAATGCTGGACATGGGACCTCAGTCGGCTCCAGTGGTCGTTGAGACCTTCCAACTCCGCCTCGGTAAGCTCATTGTAGGTCTTCTTCAAGTGGGGAAAGTACCAGATGCAGAATACCCAGAAGCCTGGAACGGTTGGGCCGGGGCCGGGTGAGTCCAGAAGGTGTCCGCTGGCACCCTCGACCTCCCATGAACCCATGACTTGCCCTCCGTCGGCAACGGCAAGGGCTTCCACCCACGAAGCCCTGCGGTCATTGCCTTTGTAGGGTCTTATTAGACCGAGGAGGTGTTCCAGCCGGGTCTGGTCGTCGGAGTGGTCTCCGGCGGCGCGGTGAGTGTAGAGGCTATTCCACGTCCGGCCCAGGGCGGGGACCACAAGGCCGCCGTCGGAGGATATAGCCGGCATCGCAGAGGCCCGGGACCACCACTGGGCCTTGAGCCGGGCGTTCTCCAGGTGGGTGCTACCGTCTTCGTCGGGAGCCTGGCCGGTAAGTCCCAAATCTTCGGGAGTCGCGAGGGATAGGGGCAACCCTTCCAGCAGCCAGCGCAATCTGTCTTGCTTGGCTGGATTAGTCGTAGCCAGTAGTATCGGCGTGTGTTTCATGTGTTGTCACGCTGGCGCCCACCACAAAACGCATCACCCATCCCTGTGGCCGCTATCGCGGTCTTCCCTGATTATGATGTGTGAGGGAGTCTGAGGGAGGTTATTGGTCTGCTTCCGTAGTCTCTGAGACAGGGACCGGGACGCCCTGGCCTTCTCAGCTTCATCGTCCAAGCGTCGTACGTGGACTGTTCCCATGGCCTGCCCCCAAAGTAACTGCTAACAATATGGTAGCAGATTCACGTGATGACTCCAAGGGTCTGGTGTAGTTAGACAGCATCGGGAAAACCTTCTCAGAGAACCGTCGTCACGCTGAGGTGCTATCCGAAAGTCGGCCTTAGCAGTCGCTACGCTGTGTTTCCTCCAGCAGGGCGTCGTAGACGCCGACCATTGCCTCTGTGTCCCTTTGGCAGTAAGCGAGTAAGGCATCCCTGATTTCCGCCTTCTCCTGTTCCGGCGTGTCGGCGGCAAACATCCGGGGATAGAACAAAGAGGCAGCCATACCGTCGGGTATCTCCAGGTCGGCGTAGCTCAGGCCGGGAACCAGGACGGGCAGCACCGACTTGAGGGAGTAGCTTCCGTTGAATCCGGGGTGATAGTAGTTGTCTCGGACCAGCTTATGCAGGTCAACGATCCGGTCGCACAGGGCCAGCAGGCGGTCCGCGTACCGGGGGAGCTCCCGGGCCAACTCGTTCATCATGGTCTTTTCATAGGACGAATAGGCGATGATTGCCCCTTCCGGTGGGACCGCTTCCAGCAAGCCGGACACGAAACGCTCCCTGGGGTCACCGGCGTCGTCATTGAGGAATGAGTCGTGCCTCAACTGCCCGGAAGAGTCCCGGACATGCAGCGACCACTGGAAGGGGATTCTCTGGTAGGGCCGGGTGCCTATGTATAAGGGTATGGCGGGGCTGACGGTCTCGAAGTCCAGGAAACTGGCCGGAAAAGTAATCTCCTCCAGGCTCGATGCAAGGTCCGGGCTGATGAAGGGACGTCCGCTGACCACGCTGTCCCGCATTCGGCGTTGCAGCGAAGAGAGGCCGGGGAAGTCCGACGGAATGCTGCCAATATCGCCAATCCCCGAAGCTTTCAGTTGCTCCCACAGGCTTTCTTTCAGCCAGGGCAACTCCCTAACCGGGTGTTCAGGCTCATCCTGGTGGCAGTGTCCGAAAAAGGAGCATGTGTAGGGTCTTGTGCAGTGCCGACCCGTTTCGATGTCCGGCGCAGCATCCAGTTGCAGGACCGCCCACATACGTTCCAGGTCCTCCGGCACATTCTCGGCTACAAAGAGGCGGGCTTTCTCCGTTACGTCTTCCAGCGTAAACAACTGCTCCAGGTCGTGGTCTCCGCCCTGGTACACGTAAGCGTTATTGATCTGCATCAGGTAGGCCCCCTTGATTGGGACTCCGGAACCTTCCGTGGCGTAAACCTGAATTGCGACATCGGTGATGTGTTCGGGTTTCACTCCGGTGGTGGACTTGACTTCCACCAAATCGAATTCCCCCGGGCCGTTTCGCTTGAGGACGTCGCTCCTCATCCTGATACCCTGAAAGGTAAAGGCGGCCTCGTACAGGGCCGGGGTGGCGTCGTCAGCCAGGAGGGCCCGGGTTGTTCTGACTGCCCGGTCGTGCTCCAGGTGTGACTCCCCTATGAGCTTGCCATTGGGGAACCGCTGCCTCGCCAGTTCACCGACGGCGTTGCCTGTGTCAAACCTCGCCTGAAGACCCGCATCCACCGGGTCGGCGAGGTCATGGTGGTAGCACTCCAGGTAGAGCCGTTTCAGGCACTGGAGGCCGGACTGGAATCTGGACTTGGATAAAAGTATTGTCATTGCCGGGCTATATCTGCGTTTTGGTGGTCGCAAGGTTGCTCATGGATTGTAGCAGTGGCCTTGCAGTACTTCAACTCGACCTGTAATTTAGCTTGCAAAGAACTGCCTAGTATACTATGATAATCCCGCCTCTCCAGTATGGCGGCGGGTGGTTGGGGCCACGGCTTGGCATCGGCGCCAAAGTGGGGGTGGCTACATAGCAAGGAGAAGAAATAGTATGCTGAGGTTCGTCGAAGAAATCATTCTCCTCCTGCTCCGCGATGATGGGAGGTTTGTAAACGTATCCAGTTGGACGATGGACTACGCTATAGCCGGCGGCGTGCTGATGGACCTGGCGATGGAGAATCGTATTGACACCGACCTGAATAGTCTGGTTCTGATAGACGCTACGCCCGTCGGTGATAGTCTTCTCGACCCGACGCTGGCCGAGATAGCAGCCAGGACTGAGGCGGGGGAGAAATACGACGCCCGTTTCTGGGTTACGCATACTTCGAGGAACGCTGCCGCCATCCGGGAAGAGGCGCTCCACAGACTGATGGTCCGAGGCATCCTGGAACGCCAGGACGACCGCTTCCTCTGGGTGTTCAGGTCCAGACGCTATCCGGCAATAGATGGTAGAGCCGAGCGCGAAGTGAAGCTGCGTATCATGGGGGTGCTATTCAGCGATGAGATTCCGGACCCGCGGGACGTGATGCTCATCTGTCTGGCAGACGCATGTGACATCTTCAAGGAGTTGCTGTCCCGGCACGAATTGACCACGGCGTCCGACCGCATTGCTCAGGTTCGCAGGCTGGACCTCATCGGTCAAGCTATGTCCAAGGCCATCCTCGACATTGAAATGTCGGTCGCAGCCTCAATACAGGCGCATCCTATGTAGACCAATTCGTATTCCCTGCAAACACGGAGCCGGTCAAGCCGTCCTCACGGTATGCAACAACCTCCTGTTGTGGGTTCGGCGGCCATAGGGCTTGACTTTGATACAAGAGTTACCTGGCGATGGCTTGGGTCGGCGTTCCACACCTGTGTGCATTGATCGTGCCTGAGTGCCTGCCAGCACCCCGCTTTCATTCTGACTCTGATGAACGAATTCAGGCAGAAAATAAAGGTTGTGGGCCAAAGAAGGTTGATGGATACGTTGGCAGGACCACTACGTCCTGCTGACATAGGACTCCAGGGCGGGTATGCAGGATGCGTTTGCGGCGCTTTGACATAAACTACGATCTCCGTACTCTCCGTGGAGACGTATTCGGCGGCATCACGGCAGGGGTGGTGAATCTGCCGGTGGCGTTGGCCTTCGGCCTGGCTGCGGGTCTCGGTCCTGCCGCCGGTATATACGGGGCGATAGCGGTGGGTTTCTTTGCCGCCGTATTTGGAGGCACCCGTTCTCTCATCTCAGGCCCCACAGGTTCGATGACGGTGGCCGTGGCGGTTATAGTTGCCGCCTATGCCGACAACATAGCCTCGGCTTTCACGATAGTCATAATGGCAGGACTGATACAGATAATGTTGGGCCTGCTGAGAATCGGACGTTACATCACCTACACTCCATACTCCGTCATATCAGGGTTCATGACCGGGGTCGGGGTGATAATCATCCTGGTCCAGACCCTGCCGTTCCTGGGTGCTCCAGTCGCTGAGGGTGGGACAATCGCCACCCTCCGCAATTTTTCAGACGTGGTCGAGTACTTTGAGAGCAACGCCCTTGGTATAGCCGTCATCACCCTTGCCGTGGCTTTGGCCTGGCCCAGGAAATTCGATAGATATCTGCCCTCGACTCTGGTTGCCTTGTTGGTTGGGTCGCTTATTGGAGTACTGTGGCTCACTGATGCGCCGGTCATCGGTATGGTGCCAACCGCCCTGCCGTCCTTGGAGTTGCCAGACTTGTCTCCGGGTCTATTAGTGCGTGCCATTGAGCCGGCGATGGTCATAGCACTCGTGGGTTCCGTGGACACATTGCTTACCGCACTCGTGGCGGACTCGATGACGCGCACGCGTCACAACCCCAACAAGGAACTGCTGGCCCAAGGCATTGGCAACGTGTTCACCGGGTTTATCAGGGGACTGCCCGGGTCAGGGGCCACCCCCAGCACGGTGGCGAACATTCGAGCAGGCGGGGCGACCGTTGTTTCCGGTGCAATCGCCGTGGCGATACTGCTGGTCATGGTACTGGTACTGGGAGATTACGTTGCGTCAATACCCAACGCTGTCCTGGCCGGTATCCTGATCAAAGTTGGCGTGGACACCATAGACTGGCGCTTTGTCACCCGAATGCACCACGTCCAACGTGAGCACATGGTCGTCATGCTGCTGACTTTTGGACTGACGGTGTTCCTGGACCTGGTTACCGCCGTAGCAGTGGGCATGATAGCGGCCGCGGTGACCAGTGCGAGGCAGTTCGAGCGTCTGGAGTTGGACAGCGTCATCTCCGTGCCTCTCTTGGACCAAAGTTTCCTGGGCGTTCAGCCGGGCGACGATGGGGAGGTGGATGAGTTTGCCGCCAGCGTCGGCCTGGTGGCCCTCAGAGGCAGCTTTACCGTCGCATCATCAAGCAAGCTGATTGACACTATAGGCGCAGACATCAGAGACCATGAGGTAGTTATCCTCGACTTCTCCGACACGGTCTACATGGACGACAGCGCCGCATTGGTAGTGGAGCAGCTGGTAGATACTGCCATAGCCCAGGATACCGAGTGCATCGTGATGGGCTTGTCCGGCTCGCCATCCTCCACCCTTCTGGCCCTCAACGCTCTGCGGCATGTACCCGAGGACCGCTTCGTCACGACCTTGGATGAAGCTAGGGAGATAGCCAATCGATTACTCAAAGGCTAGTGCACCTGGGGAGTGTCGTCAAACGAAGGAAATGATGGTAATGTTGGTGCTGTAAGCTTGGAGCAAGGTGTGCCGCGTGTGGGCTTCACATTGACGGCAAGACGTATCGGAGCGAGTCTACGATAGCTCGGACCTCCCTTTGCCAGGCGCTGGATTCCAAGTTGCGCCTGGTTGTGGATTCCTAGGGTATGCCGGTACCTGCGCTTTGACCAGAGCCTTCGGGACGAACGCTGAATATGCATTTGTGGCGCAACAGGGCAAGTTACGATTTCCAAACTTTTCATGGGGACCTCTTTGGCGGCATCACGGCAGGTGTGGTGGGGCTGCCTTTGGCGCTGGCCTTCGGTGTAGCGTCCGGTCTGGGGGCGGTCGCTGGCATGTACGGGGCGGTGACCGTGGGCTTTTTCGCCGCCGTGTTCGGAGGTACTCGGTCGCAGATATCGGGCCCAACTGGGCCGATGGCCGTAGCTATGGCGGTCATTGTGACCACCCACGTGGAAAGCCTGGCCGAGGCGTTCACCATAGCCATTATGGCGGGCCTCATTCAGGTACTCCTCGGGCTATCGAGGATTGGCCGCTTCGTGGCCTACACGCCCTATTCCGTCATATCTGGATTCATGTCGGGCATCGGCATAATCATAATTCTGCTGCAGACATTGCCCTTCCTGGGGGCCCCCGTTGCCAAGGGTGGACCCATGGCCGCGGTCCAGGAGTTGCCGAACGTAATAAATGATGTCAACTTCAACGCGTTCGCTATTGCTGCAGTAACCCTGGCCGTGGGTGTGCTCTGGCCCCGTCGGCTGGGGAAGTTTCTTCCTCCCATCCTTGCGGCGCTCATCGCCGGGACGATGCTGGCGGTCCTGTGGTTGGGCAACGTGCCGGTGATAGGTGACGTGCCGACCGATCTCCCGGACGTGCGAGTGCCGGAAATCTCGATGGACATACTGGTGCGGGCCATACAGCCGGCGTTGATCCTCGCTTTGCTGGGCTCCATAGACAGCTTGCTCACCTCCCTGGTCGCTGATGCCATGACTCGCACCCGTCACAACCCGAACCGGGAACTGGTGGGCCAGGGGATAGGCAACATGGCTGCGGGATTCGTTGGTGGCCTGCCTGGGGCCGGGGCCACCATGGGCACGGTGGTCAACATACGCTCCGGTGGAAGGACGCGGCTCTCGGGAGTGTTGTACGCGGCAATCCTGCTGGCCCTGGTGCTCGGCCTTGGAGAGTACGTCGAGTCCATCCCTCATGCCGCCCTTGCGGGTATTCTGATGAAGGTTGGCTGGGACATCATAGACTGGCGTTTCATCACCCGGATCCTCTATGTTCAGAGGGAGCATCTACTAGTGATGCTGATCACCCTAGTACTCACGGTGTTCCTTGACTTGGTCACAGGTGTGGCTATAGGTCTGATCGCCGCCGGGATGGCCAGCGCACGGCAATTCGAGCGCCTGGAGTTGGACAGCGTCGTTTCCGTGCCGCTTCTGGACCGGAACTTCCTCACAGGTCAAGAGGACGACGAGGAGGCGGACGAGTTCTCTGCGCGCGTCGGCCTGGTGGCTCTCAGGGGGAGTTTTTCCGTCGCATCTTCCTCAAAGCTGATCAATGCCATCAGCGTGGATATACGTGAACATGAAGTGTTGATACTCGATTTCACCGACACCGTCTACATTGATGACAGTTCCGCATTGGTGGTGGAGCAGCTAATTGACACTGCCCTAGGACAGGGTACAGGGTGCATTGTGATGGGCCTCTCCGGCCCGCCCGCCGTCACTCTCAAGGCCCTCAATGCTCTGAAGAACGTTCCCGAGGAACACTTCGTCTCTAATCTGGATGAGGCGAGGGAGGTCGCCAGGGGAATACTCAATAGCTAGTGCTAGTGCTCCTGGCAGTCAGGAGGCTGACCGCGACAGGCCCTAAGGGTTGGGCCCGGTAGTAGACATAACATGTCTATGGCCTGCCCTTCCCAGAGTGGACTATGACTGACGCCCCATTTTGGTGTGCGTCGTGTTGGGTGCATATGTCACAGGGACTTGACCGCGCTCTCAATGGCTGAGGTTGCGTCCTGGTAGCTCGTACCTGGTGGGAAGACCATTGGCTCGCCCAGGCGGACCTCGACTACCCCACGTCGAACGATGGGGAATCGCGTTGGAGAGCCGAGCCTGTGGATATGTAGGCGTAGAGGGACCACGGGAATCCGACCCTCTACGGCCACAAGGCCCGTACCGTTCATAAAGGGCTTGATGGGCCCTCCGACTGTGAGTTCTCCCTCGGGATATATCAGCACCGACCAGCCGTTGTCCATTATCCTGCCCATGTTCTCCAGGCTCGGCCTGACGGCACCCTCGCTGGCCAGGGGGAAGGCATTGCCCAGGAGGGGGTTAACAATCCACCAGACCGGATTCTTCCAGAGGTTGGCGGCCCCTGCCACTGCCAACCGACGACGCCACCTGAGGGGGACTGCCTTGATGATTAACGGGTTATCAAGGCCGAGGTTGTGGTTGGACGCAAAGAGCACGGGGCCGGTGATGCCTTCCAGGTTCTCTCGCCCCACCACCTTGAGGCGATAGGGAAGGCTCACTAGGGGGAATATAATTGCCCGTTGGAGAAGCCCGCGAATGACACGGCACCACAGTTGCATCCCCCAATCCGGAAAGCTCATCATCGGCGGGTTTCTTGAACCCTCCTCGACGAGAGACTCCAGATACCGGACGGTCATTTCCGGGCCCAGTTGGCTCTCATCCATGTAGACGCCGAGCTCCGTCTCTATTGCCGACAGTAACTCGACCCGCCCAAGGGAGTCAAGGTCCAGGTCGCTGCCCAGGGTTGCATCTTCCTGCACCGCTTCGATGTCTCGTTTGCTAACCTCTGCAATAATCCGGCGCAGGCTCCTTGACCCGCCATCCCGGCTGCTTCCGGCGGGTGATACAGCCGGACTCTCAGGCTGTATCCTGCCGAGAATAGTGTCTATCACGACCCCTTTCTTTACTTTGAGGGTGTGGGTGCGGGGAAAGTCCTGCTCCGGCCAAACTGTGAAGCCCCTGATTCTTTGCTGCTCCGCCAGCTGCCCATTGGTCCAGGAAACAACCTCCTGGGCTGTATCGGGGTTGTCCAGAATCAGGGCTGCGTGTATCTCCGCGGACGAACCTCTCGTCAGTCCAACCACCGCCGCATCGGTGACGCCGGGGTGCTTGGACAGCACCGCCTGGATGTCGTCGGGAAAGACGTTCTGGCCGCTGGGGAGGACGATCATGTCCTTTTTCCTGCCCTGGATGTGAAGGAACCCTTCATCATCCAGGAATCCTAAATCACCGGTCTTGTACCAATCTCCCTCGAATGCCGCCTCGGTCTCTTCGGGTGCTCGCCAGTAGCCCGGGGTGATATTGTCACCGCGGACCTGAATTTCGCCATCGTCGCTAATCCTTACCTCTACGTTAGGCAGGGGGCGGCCGGTTGAGTCGAGACGACGTTCTCGCAAGCTGTGGTTGCTGATAACCGGGGATGCCTCGGTAGTACCATAACCCTGCACGACCTTGACCCCCAGCAGTTCCCATTTGCGTCCCAGGTCCGGGTCCAACGCTGCGCCCCCTGACACGATGAAGTCCAGCTTTCCACCAAATTGCTTATGGACCCGACGGAACAGGAGGCGTCTCAAGACAAAGGGTGTGCTCTCCGCTATTCTGAGAAGCCTGTTCCAGAGGGCTTCCCTTCCCTGGCGTTTTACCTCCCGCTCAATTCCGTTCATCAGTAGCTCCAACGCCTGAGGAACGAGAAGCATGATTGTTACTCTACGCTCACGCATCGTCCGGGCCAGAACGGTCGGCTGGCGGCTGGTGGGATACGTGACGCTGGCACCGTGATACAGCATGGTGAACAGTCCACCCATCTGCTCGTACATGTGACTGAGGGGAAGGATGGACAAGAGCCGACTGGAGGGCTTGCAGGTGATGTACTGGGATATGCCCTCTATATTCGCCGTCAGGTTTCGGTGGGTAAGCATGACGCCCTTTGGGTCCCCGGTTGTGCCGGAGGTGAACATAATTTCGACAAGGTCGTCGGGCATGATGTCCACGTGCCCGGGCTGGGGCAAGCCCTGGATGGCGGCATCCAATTCCTCGAAGGTAATTTCGGGGACCCCCAGGCCCACCCCATCCTTTGGGGTTAGCCGGGACGTAAAGGCCATTTTAGCGTCTGTCCTGGACATGACTCTTGCAACGTAGTCGGGCGCGCTGCGGAGGTCCAGAGGGACCAGTATGACTCCTGCTCTAATACACCCGAAGAAAATGAGCACCCATTGGGGAGAGTTGGGACCCCACAGGATAACCTGGTCTCCCTTTGTCAGGCCTCTTTGCTGCAGGAGGGTTGCAACCTGGCCGGACTCGTCCCACAGTCGTGAGTAGCTCCATCGCTGGTACCGAAACGCCGGCTTGAATAGGAGAGCATCGCGTGAGCCGTATCTCTCTACTGCTCCCTGGAGGAAGTCCACGATGGTCTCGCCCACCGGCACACCGGACGTAGCAGCATGTCTCATGACTACCTCCTGATTCCTGCTGCCAGTCTAAAGGATTTCAGTCCCTTTGTGAAGGTGCGCGAGATGTCTCCAAGACAGGCTTCCGGGGAACCCACCCGTGCCCTGTGCCGCGATGGCGTTCAGGAATCGGCAACAGGGTTACCGCCGCTCATGGAGTCTCTGAGCGCGCGGGCGGCCGCCCGTGCCTGCCTCACTACAACCACTATTCCAAATGTACCGGTGGCGACCAGGGCCATGGCCGGGCCGGAGGGCAGGTCGGCGTGGAAGGAGAGATACAAGCCCACCACAGCCGAGACAGCGCCAATCAGCGACCCAAGGAGCATGACTCCCACGAACCGCCTGGCAATCAGGTACGCGGTCGCCGCGGGTGTAATGAGCATAGCCATAACGAGGACGATCCCGGCGGCCTGTATTCCTATTACTATGACGAGAGCAAGGAGGGCGAGAAGCACGTATTCAATCACATTCGTCTTGATTCCGACCACCTTCGCACCCACTGGGTCGAAGGTGGTGTACATAAGCTGGTGGTGAAACCCATAGAGTCCGACCAGTACCAGGGCCGCCAGACCAATGGAGACGTAAACGTCCGTTTGCGACACCCCAAGAACTTGGCCGAGCAACAGGTCCTCGATGTTGACGGTGATGCTAGCGGCCCTGGAAAGCATTACGAGGCCCAGCGCGAACATACCGGCGAAGACTATGCCGATGGACGTGTCTTCGGTGACGCCGGTACGCCGGCTGACTGCGCCCATTAACAGGGCGACTGCGATACCCGTCGGCACCGCTGCGAAAAACGGGCTGATTCCCAGCAGGAAGGCTACCACCATTCCCGGTAGGACCGAGTGGGCCAGTGCGTCTCCCATGAATGCTCGCCCGCGGGTGATGACGTATGCACCCAGGACCGGGCACATAATCCCAACGAGTACGGATACAATCAACGCCCGCACCATGAAGCTGTATTCAAACGGGCCTATAATGTGGTCAATCATGGCATCCGCCCAGTAGGTCTGTAGTGATTCTGGTCGAATTCTATTCCATGTGAGCCGTACAGCTCTTCAAGCACGTCGTGGGTGAAGGATTCCTCGGGAGGGCCGCAGGCACACACGTGATGGTTGATGCACAGTATCTTGTTGAAGCGCTGTGCCAGGTTCGTGAGGTCGTGGGTAGCCAGAAGCACGGTCCTATTCTCGTCACGCAAAGACTGGAGGACATCAATGATGTCCTCCTGGGCACCTACGTCAACGCTGCTGAACGCCTCGTCCAGCAGGATGATTCTCGCCTCCTGGGCCATGGCACGGGCAATGAAGACCCGTTGGCGCTGCCCACCGGAAAGTTCAGTCATCAGCGACGAGCGACGTTCCCATAATCCGACTCGACACAGACAGGCTTGGACCAGCTCTCGCTCTCGCTTGCCGGGGCGCCTGAACACTCCGACGTTGCAGCATCCCATAGTCACCACGTCCTGCACGGTGGCCGGGAAGACCCAGTTGATACTGTCCCGTTGAGGAACATAGGCCAGCGCACCCTTTCGGGACTCGGCACCGTGCAGGTCCACCCTGCCCTGTGAGATAGGCAGTACCCCCGCAATGGCGTCAAACAAGGTGCTCTTGCCCGCTCCATTGGGCCCCACGACACCCATGAGTACACCGGGGCCCACTTCGAAAGTGACGTCGGTCAGCGCCGTGTGTCCCCCGCGCACGACGGTCAAGTCCTCGACGGTTATACCCGCTTTCAAAGGCGTCCCCGCCATTCCACACCTCTCAAGGCTATCTTAATCAACTTACTCGGCCATCGCAAGGCCGTCGGGGTTATCTCAGGGCCTCAACTATGCGTTCGACGTTGGTCCTTACCATGTCAATATAGGTCGCCGCACCGCTACCCTCAAGTCCGAGGGAGCCTGAGTAAAGCCGGACAAGGGTCGCGCCGGACTCCGTCGCCACGGTTTGGGCCAGCCGCTCGCTCACCGTTGTCTCGCCAAATACGGCCTTGGCGCCGGACTCCTCTATTGCATGTATCAGTTCCGTCAGGTCTTGAGCCGAAGGCTCCACTTCAGTGGTAGTGCCGAGAATGACGCCAACAACCTCGAAACCGTAAAGAGCCGCAAAGTATCCGAGGCTGTCGTGGGAGGTCACGAGCAACCTGTCGTCCTGGTGTATTGCCCTCACCTGGTCCTGTGTCCAAGTGTGTAGTTGGTCCAACTTCTCTCCATACGTAGTGGCGTTCTGGAAATACATTCCAGCGTTTCCAGGGTCCAACTCCGACAGCCGGGAGGCTATCTCGGTCACAGCAGTCTTAACTCTTATGGGATCGAACCAGAAGTGGGGGTCCAGAGGGCCGTGGTCGTGGCCATGTTCGTCTTCGCCTTCGTGGTCGTCGTGCTCGTCCATGTGATCGTCGTGACCTTCATCACCGTGATCATCGTGCTCATCCTTCTCACCCACAATACCAACGAAAGCAATCTTGGTGGGCACTCCTGCTACGTCCCAATGTCCGACCACATCCAAGTCATGCTCATCCAACTGCAGCACCTCGCCACCCACCGAGTCCGTGATGAAAATCGCGCCAGGTGCCGTTGCCAGGTGCGGCCGCGCCCAGAAACCGGTTTCAACGGGGGTGGTGAGGAAGTCAGACTTGGACGCCAGCAAATGGCCGTCGTGAGCATCGTACATCCGTAGCTCGCCA
>DAOUKR010000035.1:0-210105 GCA_034421095.1 Dehalococcoidia bacterium | reverse complement strand
CAGACACCGATGGCTGCGCAGACTGGCACCCACAACTCGACAAGTCCTCCCGTGAAGGCCAGTGCCGGCAGTGCCAGCATTGTCCATGCGCTCGTCGTTGACGACCCGGTGCTGAGCGCCGCCGTGAAACTGCTCAGTCGCCGGCCGCCCAGCGTGTAGTCCGCCATGTTCCGCATCCGGCGAGCGCCCACCACCGCAATGCCGATCAGAATACCGAAGTACACGGCAAAGCCCAATATCACCCAAATGTTGACCATAGGCTACGCGTCTCTCTGCTTGTCTACCACATGCCCCGGCGGAGAGCCACTACGCTGCATGCTGGCGCTTCCAATGGAGCCCGCTGCATCCCCGACGCCAACCCCCACATGTGGCGCTATCATGCGCGGCAGTCCGTCCCTGACCAGTGTTTCCGGCAGAAACAGAAGAAGCTAATGGCCACGCCCGGCTACTTATCCACGCGGCAACTGACGATGTCTATGCCGTAGTACTTGCGGTGGTGCACCGATGAGGCGTAGTGGCGCAGGATGCGGACGGACAATTCCTCTCCGTCGTCCAGCGCCAGGTCCTGGTCCAGATAGGCCATGCGGTTCTCGATGTTTCCCTGGATTGCATCGTCCGACGCGACCATGATTTCGATCTCAGCGGATCCGCTGTCAGGGCGAATGGTGGCGACCAGGCTGCGCTTCTGGTCTACAGGGCCGTCGGTCTCTTCATCGAGCAGGCTCACCATGATCTCTTCTCCCACTAGCCGCAGCCGGTTCTTGCCTGCCTCCGTCCAAGCAAGACTGTCGGCGAACTGGCAGAGAAAATCGTCCATGGCAGGTAAAGAAGAGTGAGATAAGTCGGTCCGGAGCTTCTTAGCGCGAAAACCCGATAACTCGGTGAATACAGTCATCGCTATAGCCGCTATACCGCCGACGACAATGGGGTTGCCTACCAGGCTTATGGTTATCCCTTCGAACAACCCGCTGAAAGCCCCTGCGGACAGGCCCAGCACCATAGAAACTCCGGTGATGGCGGCCTTCTTGTGGTCAATCTGGCCGGCAAATACCGTCTTCGCGCCCTCGATAAAAAGCATGCCGAAGATGATAACGTACACCGCGCTAACCACCGGGCTGGGAATGGAAACCAAAACGGCAAGCAACTTGGAAAAGAAGGCGACAATGATGGTGAGCAGTCCCAGGTATATCCCGACGCTTGTGGCGGCGACACCGGTAAAGCCAATGTAAACAGCGGTGGCCGACCACGGCGCGGCGACTGGTAGGGTCCCCAGGATGCCGGAAAGAAACGTGCCCAACCCGTACACGTTCAAGCCTCCCTGCACGGACCGGAAATCGATGGCTGAATGTCTCCGGTAGGAAGCGCGATAGATTATCGACAGGTCCCCCACTACCTTCATGAAGGCGGTGAGATTCACTAACACGAATGCCGGAAGCAAGGCCCAGAAATTCGCGTCGAAGGTCAGGTTCAACCCTGCGAACGAAAAGTCTGGCAGGCTCACCCACGGGGTGTCAGATATGATGGCAGTGTCAAAAAGCCCCAGGGGCACAGCCACAACCACACCGACTGCCACGGTGGCCGGCAGAATCCACATGCGCCAGATCGGCTTGTCTTGCAAGGACATAAGGAGTCCGGCAGCCAGTGCGGCCATTCCAGGCGCCAGGAAGAGCACGGTCGATTCGTTTTCCGGCGGAATGACCGCGTTGCTGATAATGAAAGGCATTGCCGAAATCGCCACCAGCATGACTACTATTCCGCTTACCGTCTGCGTAAAGATCCTGCGGAGTGAGGCAAGGCGCAGGGTCAAAACAGACTGGAGCAGGGTGGAAGCCACCACCAAGCTGGCCAACAAGCTGGGTCCTCCCACATGGAGCGCCAAAGCACAAACCGCCAAAAATGGAACATTGAAGTTTGCGACGATGAGGCGACCCGAGCCCAAATACCGCAACCTGAGGGTCTGCAGGATCATGCTGGCTCCGGTGACTACCAGGGCGGTAAACGTCACCCATGACAGATAGTCTTCAGACTCGCCGGATGCCCGCACCACCAGCGCCGCCAGCATGACGAGACCGATCGTGTTGGGTATGAATATCTGACAGGCCGAGGATATCCCCAGTAGCGGCGGACAGTTCTCATCCGGTTCGTACTGGATCCCGTGTCTAGCCTGGGCCTTGCGGAACATTAGATGATACCTAATCCTAACACTATCCGGGATAATCCTGCAGTGCTAACGCCCAATTGTCGACAACTATGATACAATATGTCAGCAATACATTCTAGCGAGGGTTAATTTTGCGAACCGAGCGAGAGAGCAAGACTGAGGTAAACAGAACGGGATTGAAATACCGGCGAGTACCAACCAGCGTGAACGCGTTGTTCTTGATTTTGATCGTGGCTTTCATAGCGGCCTTCGCGGCTGCCTGCGCCGACGATCCTTCCCCAACGCCGGAGCCTGTTGCCACCGCCGTACCGACTGAAACCCCTATGCCTACTACGGCCCCGACGGCGACTCCTGAGCCCACCGCCGCGCCGACGGCGACCCCTATTCTCACGGCTGTGCCGACTGCAACCCCTGTGCCGACAGTCGCACCGACGGCGACCCCTGCTCCCACCCCTGTGCCGACAGTCGCACCGACGGCGACTCCAGCTCCCACCCCTGCGCCGACTGCAACGCCGGAACCCGAGCCAGTGAATGAAGACGACGCGCTGACCCGCGCCTACGTGGAGAAGGCTCTCGCCTACTACGACGCCAACGGCCGGGACGCGACGGTCGAGTACTACAAGAGCGAAGAGAGCATTGAGGGAGGCCGGTATCTGCACTTGCTCAGCAAGGATGAAGGCATCCTGCTGGCAATGCCCTTCTTTCATCATTTCCTGGGAAGTAAACACGAATCTGCCGCCTTTTTATTGGGAATCGCTACAGAGGAAGGCGCCTGGTACGACGGACAGGGGCTCTATGTAGTGGAGACCGCCACCGGCAACACAACCAGACAGGGTCCTATGCGGCACTACCTTGTGCTGCGAGACGGCCTCATCTTCGTATCCGGTCATTCCACCCTCCAGGAGAACTTGGCGGAGGCCGCCAAGGACTACGTGAGCCGCGCTATAGCCCTCTACGACAGTGAGGGGCTGGACGCGACGGTTGCCTACTACAACAGCCCCGACAGCCTTGAAGGAAACTTCTACCTGTTCCTGATTGGCGCAGATGACAACTACCTGGCCCATCCCATTTTCCCGCACCTGATAGGGACCGACATCAAGGGCGTGATTGGCTCCGACGGCCAGGAACTGGGCAAGGAGATTGCCCAGGCAACCGAGGAAGGCATCTGGGTGGAGTACCTGTGGCCCAACCCGATCACGCGGGCGGAGGAGCCCAAGACCACCTGGGCCATCCGCCACAATGACCTCATCTTCGCCTCCGGCTACTACGCCGTCGGCCAGGCACCGGAGCCGCCTGCCTGGCAGGGCGCGGACCCGCGCGAGTACACCGTAGAGTACGTGGAGCGGGCTATAGAGCGTTACGAGCGGGACGGCCTGGAATCCATGCTCAACTACTACAACAGCGTCGCCAGCTTCGAGGGCGAGTGGTATCTCTTTGCCACCGACGAGAACGACATCTATCACATACACCCTCTGCTCCCCCACCTGGTAGGCACGGACATCAAGGACGTGGTGGGGTCCGACGGCTACGAGTTGGGCCGGGAGCTGGCCAAGGCCGGGGAGGGAGAAGGCGTGTGGGTGGAATACCTGTGGCCGCACCCTGTAACGCTTAAGGAAGTGCCAAAGATTGGGTATGCGGTACGCCGGGACGGGATGATCTTCGCATCCGGCTACTATCCTGGCGTCACGGACCCGGCCGCCTACACCCAAGCCTACGTCCAGAAGGCTATGGACTATTATGACAGCCAGGGCCTGGAGGCCACGGTTGCCCATTACAACAGCCCGGAGAGCATAGACGGCTCTTACTGGCTGATGATGGTTGATCCCCAGGGCGCCATAGTCGTAGCGGGCGCGGAGCAAGCGCTGGTTGGATTTGATGCCAGCCAGTTCCGGGGGATTGTGGACGGAGAGGCAATTGGCGAATCGCTTCTCAGCGCCACCGAGGAAGGCCACTGGTTCAAGTACTTGTGGCCAAACCCCAGGACAGCGGGGCAATTGACGGTGTACCTCTGGATAATCCGCCACGACGGATACGTCTTTGCCTCTGCCTACTACGTCGAGGGTGACGGGGACGCCCCGCCGCCCGCAGATTCAGACGATGCGCTGACGCGCGCCTACGTGGAGAAGGCTATCGCCTACTACGACGCCAACGGCCGGGACGCCACAGTCGCGCACTACAAGTCTGAGGCAAGCACAGAAAACGGGCGGGATCTGATCCTCCTGGACGAAGCCGAAGGCAGGTTGCTGATATACCGAAACATACCCGCCTTGGAAGGCCAATACGTTGGCCCCGGCTCGACATTCTCCGCCTTCACGGGGTTGTTGGATGTTGCCACCGAGGAGGGTTTCTGGATTACGACTCAGGGCATCAACCCGGCCACCAAGCAGGAAGAGCCGCGGCGAGTACTCGTCGTCCTTCACGACGGCCTGGTGTTCTCTTCCAGCCATTCTGCCTTGGTGGAAGACGTGGCGGATTCAGTAAGAGAATACGTGAATAGGGCTATTGTCAAATACGAAAACGACGGCCTAGACGCCGTCATCACCCACTACAACAGCCAGGATAGCCTGGACGGGCAGTTCTACCTGTTCCTCATCGGCGAGGATGACATCTACCTGGCCCATCCCATCTTTCCCCACCTCATCGGCACCGACATCAAGGACGTGGTCGGCTCCGACGGGCAGGAGCTGGGCAAGGAGATAGCCCAGGCCACCGAGGAAGGCGTGTGGGTGGAATATCTGTGGCCCCATCCCCTTTCCAGAAAGGAACAGCAAAAGGTCACCTGGGCCATCCGCCACGACGGGCTGATATTCGCCTCCGGCTACTACGCCGGCGAGCCCGAGACCGGGCCCCCGGCTTGGCGAGACGCCGACCCCCGGGAATACACGGTGCAATACGTGGAGCGGGCCATCGAGCGTTACCAACGCGACGGCCTGGAATCCATGCTCAACTACTACAACAGCGTCGCCAGCTTCGAAGGCGAGTGGTATCTCTTCGCCACCGACGAAAACGACATCTACCACGTCCACCCTCTGTTGCCGCAGCTGATAGGGACGGACATCAAGAACGTGGTGGGTTCGGACGGCTACGAGCTGGGCAAGGAGCTGGCCAAGGCCACCGACGGCAGCGAAGGAGTCTGGGTGGAGTACTTGTGGCCTCATCCGGTGACACTGAAGGAAGTTCCCAAGGTGGGCTACGCTGTGCGCCATGACGGAATGCTCTTCGCCTCCGGCTACTACGTGCGCATTGAAGACCCGGCGGGCCATACCAAGGCGTATGTGCAACAGGCCATCGACTACTACCAGGCCAACGGCCTGGACGCCACCATCGCCCATTACAACAGCGCGGAGAGCGTTGACGGCCAGTGGAACCTGACTATGGCCGACGAGAACGACGTTGTGCGAGTCGCCGTCCTCGCTCCACATCTAATAGGCACCGACTTGAACGAGCTCGGCCGCGTCCGGAAGATTGGCGAAGAGATGGCAGCGGCCACGGAGGAGGGCCTCTGGGTCAGCTTCGTCTTCCCCAACACCAGGTCCTCGGAGACCCTGTACGCTCACGTGTGGGCGATACGCCACGACGGACTGCTCTTCACGTCGCGCTACTACGACGATCAACTTGAGGTTCAAGATAGTCCCTAGTGGGTGTCGACATCTCGAAGACCTCTTCGGCAGTGTCGATGACGAGCGCCTGATCAATCCGGATCGCGAAAGGGCGGGCACACCCCGCCACAATCAATTCGTCTTCATCGGCCTCAACCTCGATGAATAGGAGTATGGGGGAGGGGTTTGAAGCATGTCTGATTTGAGTGCCGGGAGCCCAATGGGCGTTCTTCGCCAAGGCTGGTCTGCGGTGGCCGGCGACTACGCTATTGCCGAAGGTTGGAGCCGGTGCCGTGAGGTGCTGATGGTCGGCGATGCCCGGGGGCGGCGTTTATGCCTTTGACGGCGAGTCTGGCCCAACTGCCTGGGACCGGCCCAGGGTTCATGATGGTGGTGTGCTTTCGGTGACAATCCACCCCAGCGGAGTCGAGTGCTCTACGGCTAGCCAGGGTGGCCGAGTCTTAATCTGGAGTGCCGCCGAAGGTCAGGTAAGCTGGGTTATCGAGGTCGGAAGCGGTTGGGTGGAAAACAGCGTAGGGAAATTGGTCACGGCCTGCATCTGCCGGGGAAGGGGTCCCGAAGGCACGTTGCCCGGCGTTCTGAAGTCTCAAGTTCAACCAGTAACGACGCTTGCCTTCGCTCCCGGCGCGATTCGCCTGGCATCGGGGGGCCGAGATGGCGCCGTGGTTGTGTGGTCGCTGCAAAGAAACGGAAGAGGAGGCCCGATAGGGGCCGAGGATTTGGGGCCTCAGCGACCGGATTATACTGGCTGCCTGATGGGGCGGGCTGCTGCCGCGGCTGGTGTCGTGGGAGGTACGTGTTTGAGCACTTATGCACCGAACACAAGGAGGTCCGTTGGACCACTTCAAGTTACCCACAAGGGATACAGCGACGAATCATCCTGGAACCAGAACCGCTATCGCAGCATAGGTTTGGTCACCGCGCCGTCTGACATCGCCGATACAACAGGGAAGACAATCGCCTCACTGTTGGAGGAATCTGGGCTTCGTGAGTTTGCATGGAAGGATTTGACGACTGCAAAGCGTAGATTCGCGGCCAAGAAGATCATTCAGTGCATCGTAGGGATCGCCCGTCCCGGAAACCTCCGAGTAGATGTACTTGTGTGGGACACCTACGATACTCGTCATCGAATTAGGGGAAGAGATGACACTGCAAACTTGGCGCGCATGTACTACCATCTTCTGTCCCAAGTGATGAGTGTTCGCTGGTGTCGGGATGCACGATGGCTTCAGTATGTCGATGGGCGAGCCGATATAGATTGGACTGAGTTGCAGGATTGCCTCACTGGTAAGACCAGAAAAGAAAGGGAAGCACCCCAGCAATCCGCGTTTTCTGTGACGACCGGGCAGAGGCGTTCATTAGAAGTTGTCCAGGGGTCCTCATTTGAGGACGTACTGATCCAAGCGGCCGACCTCTTTGCGGGAATGGCGGCGTTCTCATGGAATGAGGCGCTGAGGCATCGTGAGTGGTTGATTGACCAGTCGTCGCAATTGAGGCTTATACCCCAATGTTCAGACGTGACCGTGTCCAATTCAGCTTCCGAAAAACACAAAGTGCTTAAGGCTTTTGCCGCTCTCAGACCGAATTACGTGGTCTTTAGGTCAGACTGTGAAGAAGGCCTGATAACCTATGGGCCGCAAAACCCCATCAACTTTTGGAAATACACTCCGCAGGGAGAATACGATAAGGCACCAGTCAGGTATGGCCAATGACCACCATCACCGAAGCCGATGTAGAACAGGCAGCCCTTGACTGGCTTTCCAGTCTCGGGTGGCGGGTGGGGCACGGACAGCGTACAACGGGGTATAATGGAGCATGGACCGCGGAGGTAATATAAGCTTGAATTGGCAAGAGTACATATCCGTAGACCCGAAGATTTGCCACGGCAAGGCGTGCATTACAGGTACGAGGGTCATGGTGACAGTCATCCTGGACAGCTTGGCCGAAGGTATCGGGGTTGAGGAGATTGTCGAGTACTACCCGTCCGCGAGTCGCGAGGCGGTGCGGGCGACCCTTCTCTACGCCGCTGAACTGGCGAAGGAACGGATAGCGCCCTTGAGGGAATAGGGTTCCGCTATGCTGTTCAAGCTGGATGAGAATCTTCCCCGATCGCTTACCGGACTCTTCACCGAGGCTGGCCACGACGCCGTCACCGTCACAGAGCAGGAGATGACTGGGGCAAGCGACCCGAGCCTTGCAGCCACATGCCGAAGCGAAAACCGAACTCTTGTGACGTTGGATATAGATTCTGCCGATATCAGGGCCTATCCGCCTCGGGACTATCCTGGGTTGGTGGTCTTCAGGCTCGCGCGACACGGCCCTGGGCGTGTGCTCGATGTCGCCGCGAGACTACTCAGAAAGTTGCCGGACGCATCGCTTCAAGGGCAGTTGTGGATCGTCGAAGATGACAGGATTCGCATCAGGGAGTGACAGTCATGACCACCATCACCGAAGCCGACGTTGAACAGGCCGCCCTTGACTGGCTGAAGGGTTTCGGCTGGCAGGTGTCCCACGGGCCGGACATCGCTCCCGAGACATCCAACGCCGAGCGGACCGACTACGGCCAGGTGGTGCTGGAGCGGCGGCTGCGGGACTCCCTTGCCGGTCTGAACCCCAGCTTACCCGCATCTGCGCTGGACGACGCCTTCCGCAGGCTTACCCGCCCGGAGGGATCGACGCCGGAGGCGCGCAACAGAGCCTTCCACCGGATGCTCGTCGATGGCGTGACGGTGGAGTATCGGGACAAGGAGGGACGGGTCCGTGGGGCGCAGGCGCAGGTCATTGACTTCGACAACCCTAACCGCAACGCCTGGCTGGCCGTAAACCAGTTCATCGTCACCGAGAACAGGAACACCCGCCGACCGGATATAGTGCTGTTCGTCAACGGCCTACCCTTGGGAGTGGTAGAGCTGAAGAACCCTGCCGACGAGGACGCCACCATTTGGACAGCGTGGCAGCAACTTCAGACATACAAGGCGGAACTGCCCACCCTGTACTCCATGAACGAGGTGTTGATGGTCTCGGACGGTACAGAGGCCCGCGTCGGCACTCTGACCGCCGGACGGGAGTGGTTCAAGCCCTGGCGTACCGTCACCGGGGAGACGCTGGCTGACCCGCACATGACCGAGCTTCAGGTGATGCTGGAAGGCGCGTTGGAGCCGAGCCGCTTCCTGGCTCTCGCACGCGACTTCATCGTATTCGAGGACGATGGCAGCGGTGCCTTGGTGAAGAAGATAGCGGGACATCACCAGTTCCACGCCGTCAGAGTTGCGGTTGACGAGACCCTACGGGCAGCGAAGCTGCAACGGGCGGAGGCGCAAGTCGCCGAGGACCGAGGTCACTACGAAGCGGGGCGAAAACCCGGCGGAGATCAAGGCGACCGCCGCATCGGAGTGGTCTGGCACACTCAGGGATCGGGCAAGAGCCTGACGATGGCCTTCTACACCGGGGCCATCGTCCGCGAGCCGGCGATGGAGAACCCCACCGTAGTGGTGCTGAAGGACCGCAACGACCTGGACGACCATCTCTTCGGCACCTTCTCCCGCTGCCAGGACCTGTTGCGTCAACCACCAACCCAGGCTGAGAGCCGCACGGACCTTCGCCGCAAGCTGTCGGTAAACGCCGGGGGAGTGGTATTCACCACTATCCAGAAGTTCTTCCCGGAGGAGAAGGGCGACACCCATCCCGCCCTATCGGAGAGGCGCAACATCGTCGTCATCGCCGACGAAGCCCACCGCAGCCAGTACGACTTCATCGACGGGTTCGCCCGGCACATGCGAGACGCGCTCCCCAATGCCTCATTCGTGGGCTTCACTGGTACGCCCATCGAGCTTCAGGATGCCAACACCCGCGCCGTGTTCAGCGACTACATCAGCATCTACGACATCCAACGCTCCGTCGAAGACGGGGCTACTGTGCCCATCTACTATGAGAGCCGCCTTGCCAAGCTCGCCTTGGACGAAGGCCAGAGGCCGAAGATAGACCCGGACTTCGAGGAGGCCACCGAGGGAGAGGAGGTTGAGCGCAGGGAGAAGCTCAAGACTAAGTGGGCGCAGCTGGAGGCCGCCGTCGGCTCTGAGAATCGGGTGAAGCAGGTCGCCGAGGACATCGTTGCCCACTTCGAGCAACGGCTGGAAGCCCTGGAAGGCAAGGCGATGATCGTATGCATGAGCAGGCGCATCTGCATCGACCTCTACGGGGAGCTGGTACGCCTGCGCCCCGGCTGGCACGATGATGATGACGGCAAGGGAATCATCAAGGTGGTGATGACCGGGCCTGCTTCCGATCCTCTGGACTGGCAACCGCACATCAGGAACAAGGCCCGCCGGGAGGAGTTGGCTCAGCGGTTCCGAGACCCCAGTGACCCCCTGCCAATCCTGCTGTCTTCGGTCCATCCAGCTCCTGTCGAACGAGGCGCAGCGAGCAAGTTGGCCCTATTGTATAGAATTCGTGTAATCTGGGCGTAAAGGCATTGGTGTTTTGCGGCCATTTTTTATAGATTTTGTGTTAAGTTGGTGCGAACGTCCCGCTTGGCCCAAATGCAGTTCGCGACGAGCTTGTGTGCCAGCCGGCGAAAACGCTGGGCCTTGTCCAGCCTAACGAGGTAATGGCGTGAATCGCGTAGACGAGCTATTGAGAGAAATCCAAGTCCTGCGAGAACGGCTGTCCAGACTGAGCGAGGCCAGCCTGCGCATCAACGAGAGCCTCGACTTCAATGTCGTGCTTCAGGAAGTAATTGATAATGCGCGCTACCTTACCAATGCCCGATACGGAGTCATCGCGACCATGGATGAAGTCGGAGGCTTGGGTGCACTCCTGACCTCCGGGACGACAGGAGAAGAACACCTCAAGCTCATTGAGTTGCCGGGGGGATGAGGATATTTGATCACTTCAGCAAGATCCCGGGCCCGCTCCGCGTGGACAATTACTATGAGTATGCAGTATCGGCAGGACTGGATGGCTGGCTGCCGATGACCGTGTTTGCCGGGATGGCTGCGCCCATAAGACATCGGGGCGAGCCCGTGGGGATCATTTGGCTGGGCCATGTCCGGGAGGACAATAGATTCAGCGAAGAGGATGCCGAGACCCTCGTCATGTTCGCCTCCCAGGCTGAAATGGTCATCGCCAACGCCAGCAGGTACAGGGAGGAGCAGCGGGCGAGGTCCGACCTGGAGACCCTGATAAACACATCTCCCGTGGGGGTTGCGGTCTTCGATGCCAGAACGGGGGCGCCGCTGTCGTTTAACAGGGAAGCAGTGAGGATCATTGAGGTCCTGCGGACGCCGAACAGTCCCTCGGAGGCTCTCTTGGAGACTCTAACGATCCGACGGGCCGATGGCCGGGAGGTATCCTTGCAGAACGTGTCGATGGCCCAAGCGTTGAGCGCCGGAGAGACGGTGCGGGCGGAGGAGGTGGTACTTCGCGTTCCCGACGGGCGGAGCGTTACAGCCATAATCAACGCCACGCCCATCCGCTCCGAAAAGGGAGAGGTCGAGAGCGTCGTCGTGACCATGCAGGACATGACCTCTCTTGAGGAGCTTGAGCGGATGCGGGCTGAGTTCCTGGCGACGGTGAGCCATGAGCTGCGCACTCCCCTGGCCACGGTGAGGGGCTCGGTATCCGCGCTGCTGGAAGAGCCCTCCGACATGCATCCTGCGGAGATGCGCCAGTTCCATCGGATTATCTTGGAACAGACCGACCGTATGCGCGCGCTGATAGCAGACTTGCTCGACGTGGCCCGCATAGAGACGGGCACCCTGCCGGTCTCACCAGGGCCAACGGACTTGGTAGCGCTGATGGGTGAGGTCGGGAACGCGTTCCGTATCGGCGGGCACGGACATAACCTTCGCATCGACTTACCACAGGACCTACCTTGGACCATGGCCGACAGGTCGCGCATCCTCCAAGTTCTTGGCAACTTGCTGGACAATGCTGCACGGCATTCACCGGAGTCGTCCACCATCAAGGTGAGCCCCGCTCCGGGTGACCTGCAAGTCTCAGTGTCTGTCTCAGACGAAGGCAGAGGAATCCCCGCAGAGAGCCTGCCGCACCTGTTCAGGAAGTTCTCCCGGCTCGAGGCAGAGGAGCAGGGGGGGACACCGGGCTCGGACTCGCCGTCTGCAAGGGGATAGTGGAGGCACACGGGGGCCGGATATGGGCCGAGAGCGAAGGGCCGGGCCTGGGAGCAAAATTCACCTTCACGCTTCCGACGGTCGATGAGGCGGGATTCGTCTCGCCAGCACCGACGCATCAGCAGGCCACCCGACCCAGGCGAAAGTTGGTGAGTGAACATACGCGTATCTTGGCCGTGGACGACGACGACCAGGCGCTCAGGTACATTCGCGACGCCTTGGTTAATTCGGGTTACACTGTAATTGCCACCACAGACCCGGACAACGTGCCTCGCCTTTTGGAGGAGGAAAGGCCCCATCTGGTCCTTCTCGACCTGATGCTGCCCGGAGTCGATGGGGTCGATTTGATGAAGGACATGATGAGCACAGGAGACGTACCGGTAATCTTCGTGTCCGCCTACGGTCAGAACCAACTCGTCGCCAGGGCCTTCGAGATGGGTGCCGACGACTATGTGGTCAAGCCTTTCTCACCTACTGAGCTCGTGGCCCGCATCAGGGCCGTCCTGCGTAGACGCACAACTTCAGAGCCGTCTATTCCCTATTTAGTAGGAGAACTGACCATAAATTATGCCGAACGCCTCGTCACCCTCAGGGGGAATCCGGTAGACTTGACTGCCATCCAGTACCAGCTGCTCGTCGAGCTGTCTGTCAACGCTGGGCGCGTTGTGACTTACGAGCACCTGCTGAGGCGGGTGTGGGGCTCGGAAAGGGACGGCGACGTTCGGCCCATACGCACCGCCATAAGTTCCATCCGCCGCAAGCTTGGTGACGATGCCAACAACCCGGTCTACATCATCACCGAGGTCCGTGTCGGCTACAAGATGCCGAGGGCGGATTCGCCTCACTAAGGGGTCTTGAACTTCCATTCCGCGTTGGCGCGCGCCCGCGTCAACTACGTTGGCGTCGCACAGCAATGCAATACCCTCATCTGAGCCAAGACCTCCTTGCCCGCTGATTTCCGATTGCTTCCGTCGGGATACCCGTGCGATACTCTCACGGATGATGCGGGGGCTTGCCTGCTCTGCCTACCAGGAACCCGGAGGAAGCTTTGATGTACTCTCAGCCTTTGGACAGACCCTTGGAATGGTTTCTCTCCCTCTTTGAATCATATCCACTTCCCTTCAACCCTGGGAACCCCGTCGGTCCGGTGGAACACTACCTGCAGGCGAGGCTGTCACACCCTCAGCTCGCCGGGCAATTGCCTTGACCAGCCCGCTGAAGATCCAGCCGTGGATGGGATAGAGGCCGTACCAGTAGAGCAGACCAGGCAAGCCTCTGGGTATGAACATCGCCGTTTGCTCCAGTTGGGATGCCCCGCTCCCGGTCTCTCTAACCTCGTACTGCAGCCAGGCTCGGCCGGGCAGTTTCATCTCGGCCCTGAGGCGAATCAGGTGGCCTGGCTCCAATGCTTCCACTCGCCAGAAGTCCAGAGCGTCGCCGACACGAAGGTCATCCGGATGGCGTCGCCCCCTGCGGAGGCCGGCGCCCCCCAGCAGGCGGTCTACCATGCCCCGCAACCGCCAAGCCCAGTTGGCGAAGTACCATCCTCTATCGGCTCCTATACCCATGAGTATCTTGTAGACATCTCCGGCCGACGCCGAGGTCGAACGGCGTCGCTGCTCCTTGATCATGCCTTGTTGGGATTGGAGACGCACTGTCCCCTCCCTGTTATCGGCGGTGTCCACTGCATCACTCCATGAGGTGTCTATCCGACCGTTGTCAAGATCTTCAATCACGCCTTCGATGGCTGATGAGTAGTCCCGAGGCTCAATGTGGGGGAATAGGGTGCGGGCAAGGTTGTCCGTCACTACTACGTCGTTGCGGAGTCCTTCTACAAGGGCGGCGGTAATCTTGGCAGGAATGGGCGTGGTCCAATGCACCCAGTAGGACGACAGCCTGGGAGTAAGGACCGGGACAGATAACAGGAGTCTCCGGAGACCCCTTGCTCTGGCGTATCCGAGCATCAACCCCTTGTAGGTGGTGACATCTTCTCCACCAATCTCAATGATGCGCCCCCGGCTTTCAGGTTCGTACAGGGCCGCAACAAGGTACTCCAGGAGGTCGTCTATCGCAATGGGCTGTATGCGAGAGTAAATCCATTTGGGACAAACCATAATAGGCAGGCGTTCAACCAAGTGGCGAATCATCTCGAACGATATGCTGCCCGATCCGACAATCACAGCGGCCCGGAACTCGGTGACCGGCACACCACTGTCCCGGAGCGCCTGTCCGGTCTCTTGACGGGAGCGAAGGTGCGGCGATAGCTCGTCTTCCGGGTCTCCTAGGCCACCCAGATATATGATGCGGTTGACTCCCGCTTTCCTGGCGGCTTCACCAAATGTGCGGGCAGCCTGGAGGTCCAATTCCTGAAACCCGGACTTGCTGGCCATGCTGTGAATCAAATAGTACGCACAATCTACGCCTGCGAGCGCTTCCGACAGGGTTTCGGGATTGAGGGCGTCCCCTACAGCCACTTCCACCCTACTACTCCAGGAGCGGGAAAGGATACGCTCCCGGCTGCGGGCCAGAACTCGAACTTGGTGTCCCTCCTGGACCAGGCGTGGAGTCAATCTGCCGCCGATGTAGCCGGTGACGCCGGTGACCAGAATCGTTCCGGGTCGGGTCATCCGCTTCCCTACCTTGAATATCTGTGTCTATCGTACTAGCTCACACCATTATATCGCATCTTCAAAGAGAGTCAGCTATGGATGCGTTTGACCTTCTCTCTGGCTAGAGGAACGCAGGTCAACGGTGAGAGACAACTGCTAGTTCAGGCGTTGACTGGGCGCGCGCAGAAGTGGAGCTTGAGATCGTGGGACTGGTAAAGGCGTATTACTCGGTGTTCTATTGGGTGGACTTCATGGCCGAGGGGCCCATTCCGCCAACTCGTATTGTCTATTTACCAGATGGAGTGCGACCCGGGTCTGATTGGAGCTCCAGAACGGGCCTTGGCGTGGGGGTGAAATGAATATGCCGTGAGAGTCCTACACGTTCCTCAACCTGGGATCCAGTCGGTCTCTCAACCAGTCACCCAATAGGTTCATAGACAGAACCGTGAGCACAATAGCCATCGTGGGAAAGAAGAAAATCCACCAGTTGGCGATTATTAGCTCGCGTCCGTCGGCCACCATCACACCCCACGCGGGAGTGGGACGGGGGATACCAGCCCCCAGAAAGCTGAGTGTAGACTCCAGGATGATAACGGCGCCGACTTCCAGGGTAGCCAGCACAATCACGGTATTTACAAGGTTGGGGAAGATGTGACGTATCATGATGCGCACGTGGGAAGCGCCCGCCACGCGAGCGCGTGCAATGTAGTCGCTTTGTTTGATGGCCAAAGCCTCCCCTCGCACCACACGGGCATAGCGGGACCACAGAAGCACCACTATGACTATAATCACTGTGCTGTAGCCGGACCCTATAGCGGCCACCATCACCAAAGCCAGCAGGATGCTTGGAAAAGCCAACATAAGGTCTACCAGACGCATGATTAAGCCATCCCAGATGCCTCCAAAGTAACCTGCAATCAGACCGAGGATGGTCCCTATGCCTCCGCCCAGGAACACGGCCAACAGGGAGACAGTCAGGGATACCCTGGCACCGTGGATTATCCTGCTCAGTATATCCCTTCCATGCTTGTCTGTCCCCAGTAAGTATTTGGTTGACCCCCCACGCTGGCTAACTATCTCTACCTCATCTCCGACGGACACCTCCTGGTTCGGGGAGCCGCCCACGACCGTGGCATCTCCGATTTCCATCCTCCGCTGGGCATCGCTGAGGAGAATCTGGCCTTGTCGCTCTTCCCTTCCGCCGGTCTTCCTATCCACCACCTCTTTTACCGACGCATCGGGTCCTACCCAGAAGGGTGGCAGCTTTACGTCCTCCAGATTACCTATCCGGTGGTCGTGGGGCGCAATCAAATCGGCGAAGATGGCGGGAATAACCAGAAGTAACATCAGAACAGCCAGCGGCAACAGGGGATAGCGCCGGGCCTTGGACGCTCCCCGCAACAGCCCTGGGACCACACCCCAGGCCCTTCTTCCGGGTACGGCTATCGCTGCCATAGGGCGACACCCTCCAACCCCGTCAGGTAGTGGGAATCAAGCGTATCGGATGCGTGGGTCAACGTAGGCATATACAATGTCCACCAGTAGGTTAATCAAGATGAAGCCGGCGGTAAAGAAGAGCACTACCCCCTGCACCAGCAGATAGTCCCGGGTTATGATAGCTTCGATGACCAGCAAACCCAAGCCAGGCCAGGCAAAGACGGTCTCGGTGACCACCGCACCGGTGATGAGCACGGCGCCGATAAGCCCCATATATGTGAGTGGAACGATGAGGGCGTTGCGGAAACAATGTTTCCAGATGACCTTCCACTCCGGTACACCCTTGATTCGAGCCAGCTTGACGTATTCGCTGTCCAGCACCTCCAGCATAGAAGAACGAGTAAGGCGCATCAACGCCGCCACCTGGAACCACCCCAGGGCGATGCCCGGGAGTATCATGTGCTCTATGCCACCCTTTCCGAAAGCCGGAAGCCATCCCAACTCCACGGCAAATATCCACATGAGGATTAGACCGATAGCGAAGGCTGGGGCCGACTGGCCTACGAGGGCAACTATCTTGCCTATATAGTCCAGGGGTGTGTCCTTCTTCACTGCCGCAATAACCCCTATGGGCACGGCCATAAGGGTGCTTATCAGCAGGGCAAAGCCTGAGAGTTGCAGCGTGCTGGGAAAGCGGCTGGCGATTAGTTCAGCCACGCTCTTACCGCGGAAGCTACCCGACTCTCCCAAATCTCCCTGGAGCAAATTCCCCATGTACACCAGGTACTGCACGTGCACGGGCTTGTCCAGACCCCAGGCCTCCTCTACCAGGTCGTACATCTCCTGGGTCGCCTCTTGCGGCAGCATATAGTCCAGTACGTTGCCGCTGACCCGGACTAGGCTGAAGATAACGATACTTATGACCAGCATGGCAAGTACCGATTGGCCGAGGCGACGGATGATATATCGCTGCATCTGTACCTCTTGCGGAGTAGTAGACTAGTAGACGGGGCTTGAGTCCTCAGTTACAGTCGCCCCCAGCCCTGAAAAAGGAACTGGGGGCGAGGTCTTTCCCTATGGTTCTTCAAAGCCAGGGAGGCTTATTCCCTACCTCACTTCCTTACTACCTGGACATACTCCAGGTGACTGTGCAAGCCACCCGCATTCCCCCACCACGTATATTCCGCCACCACATCGGGGTCTATGGTCACTATACCGGGCAGATAGAACAGTGGTATGTGAGAGAACTCGCTGAATAGCTCCTCGTGGACCGCCTGGAAGAAGGGAGTCTGGCCTTCTTGGGTCAACTCTTCCCCGGCCGCTCGGAAGTTCGCGCTGAGGGTGTTGCTGGTGTAGCCACGGAAGATCCGTCCCGGCATCCACCAGAAATATATCATGATGTTTGGTTCCAACGGGGAGACCGAGAAGGAGTATATACAGCAGTTGGACCTCAATTCCCTGTACTCCTGACGCCATCTGCCGTACTCCCTGTCGTCCAGTGCCACCGTTATCCCCACGGCCTCCCACATGCCTGCTATGGCCTCGGCAACGTCCGCCATCTCCGGTACGCCTGGCGTGGCATACCCCATCAGGGTTGTCTCAAACCCATCGGGGAAGCCTGCTTCAGCTAGAAGCTCCCTGGCACGGTCCTGGTCAAAGCCGTACGCTTCCTCAAACCTTTCCTCCCATGCTGGGACGTAGCCTCGAATGGTGGGGTCTACGCCGGCCACGTACATCGTCCTGCCCCGGCCCTGGAAGAAAGCCCTGTTCAGCTGGTCCCGGTCAATGGCCTTGTTCATGGCTTGCCGCACCTTGCGTCCCACTTCGCCCTCGGCGGCCCAGGGGTAGGAGGTGTCGAGATGCTCTCTTATTTCATCATCATAGTAGAGTCCGCCGAACATGTAGTGGGGGCCAAGGGCCGGGAATGTGCTCAAGGTGGTGTCCAGTCCTCCGTCAATGGCCTGGTCGAGGAGATTATTGGGGAGAGACGAGAGATGGACTTGCTTTGTCTCCATCGCAGCCAGCCGGGTGGCAGGTTCCCGTATAAACCTCATGTCCAACTGCTCGAAGTCCGGGGTCACCCTCCAGTGTTCATAGGGGACCCGCTCATACACGTAGCCCACGTTTTCCGTGAAGCTCACGAACTGATAGGGGCCGGTCCGTGCCGGTTTCGCCGCCACGCCATCCTCACCGGCCTTGCAGAAGCCCAGCTCTCCATACCCTTCTGGTGCGTTCGGGCATCCCTCGTCCCACTGGGCCTTGCTAGTCATGGGCCAGCCCGACCTCAACCCGACTTTGTCGTTGAAGAAGATGTCCGGGCGCCCAATCAGGCGGAAAAGCACTGTATAGTCATCTATTGCCTCAACCTGGACTTCCGGGTCATCCCGGAAATATGGGGTGTCGCTGCCCCTGCAGTCCGCCTCAACGAAAATCGCCCTAGAGTTAACGGCATCATGGGCGGTAAATTCGCCATATCCGAAATGCCAGGGCACATCCTCTCGAAGGTTGAATGTCCATTCCTTGCCATCTGGCGACAAGCTCCATGACGTAGCCAGTTCCGGTATGCGCTCGCTGGTGTAGCGGTCCAGGCTCAGGAGTAGGTCCATCGCGGGTCTGTGTTGGAACTGGGCGACACCCTGGACCCCGCAGTCCAGGGTGGACTGCTGAGCAGGCGGTTGTACGGCAACCACCAGACGGCTTGCCACCGGATCGCCCACAACGGGGGCCGGGGTGGGCGTAGGTCTGGCTGTGGGAGTTGGCACCGGAGTTGCAGCGACGGTTGGGGTCGGGGGAGGCGTGGGCCTCGGGGTCGCGGTCGGGTCAGGCACCTCACCGGTAACGGGAGTTTCAGTAGGCTCTGGAGCTGGTGGTGAGGTAGGCTGCGCCGTCGCAGTAGGCTGGGGTGTGTCGGTTGGTTGTGGCGTCGAGGTCGCATCTCCTCCGCACGCCACCGCTATTGCCAACATCAGCACCAGAAGGAGCGGGACCATGACATGGTATCCGGGCTTCAAAAACGGGGAACGGAACATCACTACACCTCCATGCCGTTAGCGGTGTGCCTTACTGCGTTACGGGGTGCTTATATCAATAGCGCTGGCTCTCCCATCAGACTTCCCGGCAAGAACGCGCTCACTGGGACCCAACGAAACCATATTATTCGTCAGGTCGGACTTTGGTATACATCACTTGACGGATGGCAAAGCATAGCAAATATTCACAACCTTGTCAATCAAGCCGCTTTTCGCCGACTGACCTTGACGGCACTGTTGAGCACGGATAGAATTGCCACAAGCACCAACAGTAGCCGATGCCGGAACGGGCACAGGCTCATTGGCAGCCCAGTTTTCCAGTCAGGAGGGAAAGAAGATGCCGTCTCAGTGGACTACAGTACACGTGGATGGGCAACAGATGTGGTCATACACCAGTATCCCGGATAGCCCGGGCCCCCATCCGGGTGTTGTCCTTATGCACCATGGATATCTTGACGATTGGGTACAGGAGATGGTGAACAGGGTATCGCAGGCGGGATACGCCGTTATAGCCCCGGACATACACCATCGGGTAGACCCGGAAGTTACCGACACCCCGACCAAATTCAGCCAACTGCGGGATGAGAATACCATCAAGGACGTCAACGCTGCTATTGACCTTCTGAGGAGACACCCCTCAGTGCGCGGCGACAGGATTGGCATCATGGGGTTTTGCCTGGGTGGGAGGACATCCTACCTGATGGCTGCCGTTAACCCGTCACTCAAGGCTGCCGCAGCCTTCTATCCAGGGAACACCATGGCAATCTGGGGCGATGGTCCTGCGCCCTTTGATCGCACTGCGAACATCGGCTGCCCGCTAATCGGGTTCTTCGGGGAGGACGACCCCAACCCGACCCCGGAAGATATGAGGAAGCTGGACGCAGAGCTTACACGTCACGGCAAGGTCCACAGCTTCCACTCTTATCCGGGTTCCGGACACTCTTTCCAGTGGAACGGCAACGACGCCTACCGTGCCGATGCGGCCGGGGACTCCTGGGGCAAGCTCCTGGCTTGGTTCCAGCAGCACCTACGCGATTAGACCTGGAGCACTTCGGGTTTGTGGCAACGTCACGGGGGGTGTTGCGCAAAACACGGTCATGCTCACGTGCCAATTTTTGGTCACCAATGCACCCAAAAGCGACTGGCGACTATCGGAACACCAGGACTTTTCGTGAGCCCTGGTGTTCCTTGCTTTTCTGAAACACCGTGGAGCCTTGTCTTGGGTCCCCACCTTCTCCAAGCAGGCAGTTCTCTATCAATTGCTATTACGATATCGGTGCATTTGTGAAATTTATAACAACAGTTTGTGAATTTATTCCCAATGAAAATTCTATTGACAAGGCAATAATAGTCTGATATATTAAGGATACGCTCCAAGCAACCAAGGTTAACGACAGAAGAGAACGGGATGTGCCGGGAGGACGGCGGAGTAACTCGATTCGTCGAGGTGAAAGCGGCCCAAGTCGGCAATCCCCCGATCTAAAGTCCACCGAAGGCGTGAGCCGGAGGGCCGAGGTTACTTGGAGCGTGTTTTTTCAGGATGAGCCAACGCGCTGGGTTGGGGAGCACAATGACACTCACGGTCACCGAGGTGGGGAAATGGCAACAGCGAAAAGGACTGCTAAGCTACCGGATGCGACGGCCATATCTTCAGACAACAGAATAAGTCACAGAGGCTGGGGCTACTACGCGCCCTTGCCGGGGGTCAGGTACTACATATACGTGAACGAGGAGACGACAAAGACCCCTGAAAGTGCCGGCGAGAGAAAGAGCAGTGAGGTACTTCAGGGATACCCGGAAATAGACCAAGCCTCTGGGGATGGGGAAAGGAGGTAGCCATGATTCGAGAATACGCACTGAATCATGTATGGATATTCCCTTCCTGAAGCCTGCCGCTGGCGTGGAGGTGGAGCGGGGGTACGAAGAGCGGCCAGCCAGCGGAGGCGAAGGGAAGCTGACGGCTCCGCGTTTCACAAGACCGTAAGAGCAAAAGCCTCATCAAGCATTGAGGTGGCTTCTCCAGCCGTGATGGCCGGATGTGCGGAGCCAAAAGCGAGGTAGCTTGCCAGGCACGGGTCAGACCCGTGCCTGGCCTTTTTGTTTTGGGCAGGAGCGACCGAAGGGCAAGTGATGGACGGTAATGTATCAGTTTAATCATCTAACGCATTCCCAAACACCTCAAACTGATACATTACCGGAGACCGTATAGCATTATTGGCTTAGAACCCTTCTATCAAGTATACTGGATGCCATAGCTGTATGGGAGGTACGTATTGAATCTGGACCCATACATTTTCTTCACGGAATGCCACAGACTCTACACCCGGGGAGTAAGACGCGCTCTCCGGGAGCGGCTAACGTCAGCTTTCGGGGAAGACTGTTGGTGGAAGGAGGGAGTAGAACACTCACTTGCGCCAGAGCAGATTAAGAGTCTCCACATCGAAATCGAGAGGAACCCTGACCGAGAACACCACCTCCTGCTGGATGACCGACATTTCGGCTGGATCATAGCCAAACACCACAATGAAATCTTTTCTGATGCCTTCGCCGACGCAGTTAGGACGTTCAAGCAACTCCGGGGGCTCGCAAGCCTCCGCAACGATTGGGCGCATGTTCAAGATATATCATTGGTCCGATCTAGGCAGGCCGCCGAGCTAATGAAGCACATCTTGGCTTCTCTGCGCTGCGAGGAAGCCTTGGAGGTTGAACGAATGAGTCAAGACCCTGTCTTCTCATCTGGTAACGAAGTGGCAGAGGATTTGATTGAGGACTTGGGCCATCAAGACGGTGGCCTTGACTCCCAGAACCCGGCAATTGCACCATTAGGATTCTGGCACCAGCTTCAGTCGTATCTGATTATGGAAAAGTCGGTGGACTTGCCCGAAGGCCAGCCAGATAGCCAAGCCCGCGTCGTCACGATTAGGGTTCACAATACGGCTCCTGATAGCAGGGACTGGCCCGCTGTGCATTTTGAATCTGTCAGTGTCAGGAGCACCAGTGATTCGAGCGGCCGCCAACACGACAAATACCTAGGGCATCTGCCCCCCGGCGAGACTCGAGAGGCAGAATTCACTTTTCATTCGAAGCAGTTGCTGACTGTCCAATTCGAGATATTCGGCAAAATAGACGCAGATAAACTATGGCATTTCCAGAGAACAACGGAACTACCCGACGAGGTTACATCTCCATTGCGACAAGAATTTGTCAATCAACTGGAATCAATAGGCATAAAGGGGTTTATCAATGGGGTACTAGATGCGATTGATGAACCCGACCCTAACATGACACTGGCTGACATCGCCAGACTTCGTGAGTCCGTAAAGCAGCAGTCGGGGCATATCCCAGAGAAGTTGACCGCACTGAGGGAATTGTATAGTGAGTTCAGGCTCGACCAGCAATCAAGGTTAGGTTCGAGAGCCACTGAAGTTGCTCTTACTCTTACCGAGTTCGGCGAGAAACTCGACGCTCTCGACGACGCAATTGGCCACACCGATCTCGGCTTGATGAACGAGGCAATCCAAAACCTGAAACAAGTCCAACTTGCTATACTCCGGCTTGAGGATAGCATCAGGACCAATGATAGGTACTAGAAGAATAAGGAACACACCATCAATCGGGATGACCCATCTCGTGGGAGGGACCATGAAGCCTTTGCAAGGTATTAGGGTGCTGGGGGTTACGGTATTTCTAGCCGGCCCATTTTGTGCCATGAATCTGGCCAGGCTCGGAGCGGAGGTAATCAAGGTGGAAGTTCCGGGTCGTGGCGACCCGGTGCGGGGGAACGGCCCCTACGTGGGGCCTGACGGCGTCCACTCTTCCCCCCAGTCAGACCAGGACATCTCCAGCCGTTTTCTCAAACGCACCCAGGGGGTCAAGAGTATTACCCTGAACCTGAAGCACCCGGAGGGCCGCAACCTGTTCCTGGAGCTGGCCCGCTCATCAGATGTAGTTGTCGAGAATCTGTCGCCCGGCTCCATGAGGCGCCTGGGAGTGGGCTACATGGATGTATCCGAGGTCAATCCTGGCATAGTCTACTGCTCCATTTCCGGCTATGGACAGACCGGCCCCTACGCCAACAAGCCCGCCCACGACCCTGAAATCCAGGGAATGAGCGGGTTGATGGACATTACCGGAGAGCCGGACGGCCCGCCGACCAGGGTTGGCCTCTTCATCGGCGACCTGGTTACGCCCCTTTTCGCCTGCTACTCCATTCTGGCAGCCTTGCGGGAGAAGGACCGCACCGGACAGGGGCAGTACCTCGACGTGTCCATGATGGATTCTCTGACAAGCCTCATGTTCGTGGAGAACCTGGAGGACAACGTTGAGGAGGGTCTGCCACTGCGGACGGGCAACATCAGCCGGACCGGGCCAACCGGGTTATACCACACCCGGGATGGAGATATATCGCTAACCGTGTCCAGCGACGACCAGTGGCGAAGGCTCTCCCTCGCCCTGGAGGCTCCGGAACTGCTGGAAGACCCGCGCTTCGTCAGTTACCAGTCCAGGACGATTCACGTGGAAGCAGCACAAGGGGCCGTACAGAAGATTATAGGTAACTTCACTCGCCAGGAAATCATAGAGCAACTGGAAAAAGGCGACGTTGCTTGCGCTCCGGTACGCACTACTGCTGAGGCAATGGCCGACCAGCATTTCTGGGACCGGGGCACCCTGCGGCCAATGTATCACGGCACCCTAGACGGGCCGGTCAAGGGGATCGGCTCCGGGTTCCCGGTAATTTTCTCCGGCGGCCCGCTTCCCGAACCGGCCGGGGCACCCACGCTGGGAATGCACAACCAGGAGATTTATAGCGGCCTCCTGGGACGCAGCCAGGATGACCTGCAACAACTCACGGAAGATGGAGTAATCTAGCTCAGGACTACTCCCGGGTTTCCTTTTTCTCCTCAAGGGCTTCCAATATAGCGTTGGGAGACATGGGCAGCTTGTCCATGCGAACTCCAATGGCATGGTAAATAGCATTGGATAGGGCAGCTAATGGGGGGATGATGGGCACCTCGCCCACGCCCCGCAAGCCGTAGGGGTGGCGTGGGTTGGGGACCTCTACCAGTACCGTATCAATCATGGGAACGTCCAGACTCGTGGGCATACGGTAGTCCAGGAAACTGGAGTTGGCCATCGCACCGTTATCATCGTAGGAGTACTCCTCGTTAAGCGCCCAGCCTATCCCCTGGACAGTGGCCCCCTGCACCTGCCCTTCGACGTAGCCAGGGTGCACCGACCGGCCGGCATCTATAATGGCGGTATAGCGCAGAATATCAACCTTTCCCGTTTCAGGGTCCACCTCCACGTCCGCGATATTCCCGCAGAAGGTGGAACCCACGCCGGTTGAGTCCGCTGACACGGAGCAGGTTATAGCCCCGCCAGTGCGGGTAAGTTGTCGGGCTAGCTCGCTGAAGGTCATTCTGTCTGCCGGGTTCTTGGTGCAGGTGAAGACGCCATCCCGAAACTCCACGTCTTCCGGTTGCACCTCCCATATCAGTGCTGCGCGCGCCGTCATCTGCCGCTTCACTTCCTCTGCTGCGGAGATGGCTGCCAGACCGGTGTCATAGGCTGTGCGGCTCCCGCCCGTGCTTCCCGTGTACCCGACAGAATCCGTGTCAACTACGACGGGTGTCACGTCGTCGGCCCCCAGCCCCAGCACCTCGGCCGCCTGCATCGCCACGGCGGTACGGGTGCCACCAATGTCCACGGAGCCTGTCAGGAGACTGATAGTGCCGTTGGAATTCACGTTTATCGTGGCTGAGGAGGTCTGGCCACTGTTGAACCTGTGTCCTATGGCTATGCCGCGACCACGATTTGCACCTTCCAGAGGTGCGTTGAAGTGGGGATGGGCCATCATGGCCTCTATCACTTCCTTGCAGCCAATGCGGGGATGGGGGACTCCGTTTGGCATCCGGTCCCCCTCTTGAGCGGCGTTCTTGAGCCGGAACTCCGTGGGATCCATACCCAGCTTCTCCGCTACTTCATCTATGACCAGCTCTACGGCGAAGGCTGCCTGGGGTTGTCCGGGTGCGCGGTAGGCTTGCACCTTCTGCTTGTTGCACACCACGTCATACCCGTCCACCAGCAAATTATCTATCTTGTAGGGACCCAGACCGGTCAATGCCCCACCACCCACCGGGGAGCCCGGGAAAGCTCCCGCTTCAAAAGCCAGATAAAGGTAGCCTGCCGTGATTTTCCCGCTCTTGTCCGCTCCAATTTTGCAGCGCATGTGAGTGGCAGACGTAGGGCCGGTCCCCTCGAACACCTCGGTGCGAGTCATTACAATCTTGACTGGCCTGCCGCTCTTTCGGGACAGAATGGCGGCAACGGGGTCCAGGTATGCAATGAGCTTGGCTCCAAATCCGCCGCCTATCTCCATGGGGATGACTTTTACCCAGGATTCAGGAATACCCAGGATTGCAGCCGTTAAAGTGCGTATGGCGAATGGACCCTGGGTGCTCGTCCAGACAGTCAGTTGTCCATCGGTCGCCCAGGACGCCGTGGAAGCGTGAGGCTCTATGTACCCCTGGTGGACAGTCTGGGTGGAAAACTCCCGCTCGACTATCAGGTCGGCATCTTTGAACCCCTTTTCCAGGTCTCCAAGAGCGTACCGGAGGTGGCCCGCTATATTACCTCTCTTGCCAGTGTCCTCTCCCCTGCCAAACCGTTCAACCCGGAACCTGGTGGTCATGTCCTCATGGAGAATCGGCGCATCCTCTTTCATGGCGTCATGGACGGTAAGGACCGGCGGCAGCACCTCATAGTCCACCTCGATGAGGTTGAGCGCTTCTTCGGCTATGTGCGGGCTGATGGCCGCCACGGCTGCTACTGCATGGCCTTTGTACAGCACCTTGCCGTTGGCTAGAACATTGTCCGCCATCATCCTTGCGTTGCCCTGTATCTCGGCAAAGTCTATAACCTTATCCTCGACTATAGGGAAGTCTCGAGCAGTTGCGACGGCCCTTACTCCGGGCAGGGCTTCCGCTTTGCTGGTATCTATGGACTTGATACGAGCGTGGGCATGGGGGCTACGGAGAATCTTGCCGTGCAGCAGTCCGGGTAGACTAATATCTGCGCCGAAATTGGCACGTCCGGTTACTTTGTCCAGTCCATCGTGGCGGATGGGCCTGGTTCCGACCACTTTGTACTTCCCAGAGGCAGTGCCTTCCCTATCTGCTGTTGTAGCCATTTGGTTCCCTCCTCAACCGGATTCTAATGTTAGTCTACCGGCACAGACACCAATCACTCGTAATCTATCCCCCCACACATCACGGCGTCAAGTCCCCGCGTGTGTCGGCAACTCCCTTGGGTTGGCTTTTCTCAGGAGGGCCTTATCTGTGTGGAGTATTGAACGGAAAGGAGAATGACGCTAACCTTAGTCCTGCTGCAGATGCACCATAAATTCGGGTGCGGACAGGCTCCACGGGGAACGCTCGGACAATAAATCCGAACATGGAGGCGGGATGCTTCCCAGGCCAAGGGTCTACTATGGCTGGTATATAGCCTGGTCCTATTTCTTCATGAACTTCTACTGGGGCGGTGCCCTGCTTGCGGGCTTTTCCGCCCTGTTCATTCCCATCAAAGAGTCATTCGGTCTCACGGCCACCCTGCTTGCCGTGGCAATATCGTTGCGCTACGGCATGGCAGTCATCGGGTCGCCGGTCGTTGGTTACATATTCGACCGTCACGGGCCTCGTTCACTCATGCTCTTTGCGACCCTTGCCACAGGGGGAGGGCTGCTGCTCCTGATTATCTCCCAGTCAACTCTGATGCTCTTCGTCGCCTTCGCCATCGCTTCCGTGGGATTCGCCATTTACATAGCCGGTACAGGACCGGCGGTCGCTGCCAACTGGTTCGTAAGACAACGGGGCCGGGCCATCGGTATAGTGCTCGCCGGCGGGGGTTTTGGGGGCCCACTGGTTTCCATGGTCGTGTGGCTGGAAGGTCAATGGGACTGGCGCATTGCTCTCGCGATCATCGTTGCCGGACTTATGGTAGTTGGCATACCCGGGTCACTGATTCTGCGGCACAAACCGGAGCAATATGGACTGAGGCCAGATGGAGACCAGCCGCAAGGGGCGGATGTTAAGTGGCCTGAGCACCCGGCGACTACGGTACCGCCGGCAACCGAGTCCAACATCAGCGTGGCGCAGGCCCTGAAGACCAGAGCTTTATGGTTCACCGTCTCGGGGTTTGTGATTGTGAGTCTGGGCAGCGGCGCCATAAATCTCCTGTTTATCCCCCATCTTGTAGAGCAGGGATTCTCACCAACGACGGCAGGATGGACTTTTGCTGCGATGGGGGCCATCAACATAGGAACAACGCTGATGGTGGGATGGGTCTCCGACGTGGTAGACCGCCGCAGCCTCATCATCGTCTCTTATCTGATGCAGGGCGGCAGTCTGGCTATCTTCACCTTCGCTACCGAGCTATGGCATTTGGTCCCCTTTGTTATGCTCTTCGCATTGGGGCCACGCGTCTCCCTGCTACTGGTGTCATCACTATTAGCCGACTATTTTGGCAGGTCCGACTTCGGCAAGATTCAAAGCGTGCTGTTTTCCGGGTTCACGGCAGCGAATGTGGCGGGACCCGTGATGGCCGGGGCAGTGCATGACATCACCGGTTCGTATACACTGATCTTCGCCGGATATGCGGCTTTGGCCGTCATCGCCGTACTCGTGACGACGCTGGTAAATCGGCCTCGCCAAGAAATTACTGCATGACTTGGATGAGCATGGGAGTCCTTCAGTATTTGACGGCTCAGGGAGGGAGTGCTAAACTCTCGCCCGTAGCAGACTCATACGAACCTCCGGCGAGCTTTTGAAGCACTCGGCGTTTGTATCCGGAAAGACCGAGCAGCATAAACCCTATGGGAGGAGTGAAGAGTAATGTCCGTATTGGTTATTGGGGGCACCGGTTTTATCGGCCCACGAGTTATTAGAAAGCTGGTCGAGAGGGGCGAAGAGGTGGTTTGCATGGACATTAACCCCTGGGCCGCCTCTTTTGACCACCTGAAAGACCGGGTGAAAGTCGTCCGGGGTGATATAACCCGTCTTGATGACGTGATAAGGACCGTCCTTGAGGCCAAGCCTGAACGCCTCATAAATCTGGCTTATATAGTAGGTGGTGGTGAGGGAGACCCCCATAACCAGATGCGCCTGAACGTTCTGGGGATGGACAACTGTTTCGAGTCCGCGCGTCTTTGTGGGGTCAAGCGCGTGGTGTATGCAAGCTCTGTGGCAGTGAGCGGCCAGCAACGCCACTATGGGGACCGGCTCGTCAACGAAGAAGACCCCAAGTACGGCACCAGCCAGTACGCCGTTCACAAGATATTCAACGAGTTTCAGGCAGAGCAGTACATCAAGAACTATGGAATGTCCATAACCGGAATCAGGCCGGCCAACGTAACCGGCCCGGACAAGGTAAGAGGGTCCACAGACCACGTGCAGGCGATAACCCTGCCTGCCAGGGGACTGCCTGTGAATTTCCCCTGGAAGTCATTTAACCGTCTCCCGATTCACGTGGAAGATGTATCGGAGATGTTCGTGCGCGTTGCCATGTCCGACTCACCCAGGTACAACCTCTACAACTCCGGCGGCACGGTCATAAGCCTGGGCGATTTGGCGGATTTGGTGCGCGAGTTCATACCCGACGCGCAGATTACCTTCGATAATGATGGCGGCCTTGAAGAGTCGGGGAACTATCTTGTGAACAATAGCCGCATACGTGAGGAGTTCGAGATTGAGCTTCCTCCCTTCAGACAGAGAGTCCTGGAGATTATCAACGAGGTGCGGCAGATGGAAGGGATGCCCCTTGTAAGCCGGTAGCGTACCGTATTATCCTATATCCTACTCTCAGAGACCGCGTCGCAATAGGAGCAAGAGCATGATTACCGAGTTTTCTACCCTTTACGCAGGCCACATCAATCTGGACAACGTGGGCATGGAGGGCACGCCCGCCAATGACCGGCGCTACTCCAACGAGCGTCTTATCGAGACCTTTGGCACCACCCTGGAGTTGGCCCAGACCATGGACGAACTGGGCTATTCCGCCATATGGCTGGCGGAGCACCACTTCCAGCACGAGGGCTACGAGTGCATTCCCAACATCCCCATGCTGGCGGTCCATCTGGCACACAACACAAAGCAGATAAAGATAGGATGCGCTTTCAACATCACCCCTACGTGGCACCCTTTGCGGCTGGCCGAGGACTTCGCCGTCGCGGACATCCTGACCAATGGCCGTGTGATTTTCGGGGTGGGTCGTGGGTATCATACCCGTGAAGTAGAGACCTTCGGCGCCGACCTGCTGGACGCCGACGCCAACAGAGACCGCTTTGAGGAGCAGGTGGAAATCATACTCAAGGCTTTCACTCAGGAGTCCTTTTCCCACCAGGGCAATTACTACACCCTCCCCCCTCAGGTCCCCTACCGAGGGTATGAACTCCAAGAGATTACTCTGGTCCCCCGGCCGGTGCATCAGCCTGTGGACATCTGGCAGCCCGTAGTCAGCAGGAGTACCCGTGGCCTGGACTTCATGGCAAAGCACGGAATCAAGGGCATCATAGCGGCGACGGCCGAGCAGTTTGTCTGGGAGTTCTCCAACGACTACAGGGATAAGGCTGCCCACTACGGACGCCAGCTTCAGCTGGGCGAGAACATGATATTGGGCTACCGGATGCACATGGACGACACCGTGGAATCGGCTATGCGCGCCGCCCAGCCCTACTTCGAGGAACACGCCAAGTTCGCGGGACCCCTGGGTATGCTGCGTTACAGCGAGGAGCAGATGAATGCGTTAAGCTCCCGTGTTGCCCAGGCCCCCAGCCGTGCCACCATCGAGGACGGCGTGAGCAATCGTGTCTGGCTGTGCGGCCCACCCGAGGAGTTCATCTCCTACCTCAAGGAGGTGGAGGAGAAGTATCCGGGCCTCAACCACGTCATGGTGTCCTGCCCTATGGGCACCCCCAGGCACATTATGAAGGAGCAGATGACCCGCTTCGCCAAAGAGGTGATGCCCGTGTTCAAGAACCGCAACGGAAGCTGAACGACGGGACAAATCGCGTATCTTGTGTTGCAAGTGGGCAACAGAGAGCATCTACAGACCGCTTATTCCAATCCCTGGCCGCTAGAGAGGAGTCAACATGGACAAGGCAGACATACCCTATCTCCCCGCTGCGGAGCTTGCGAGACTGATAGAGAAGACCGATGTCTCACCTGTGGAGGCCACGGAGGCCTACCTGGACCGCATTGACGAGTTGGACTTCAAGTTCAACTCCTACCTCACCGTATGCCGCAAGGAAGCCCTCCAGGATGCCCATAAGGCGGAGCGTGCCATCGCCCAAGGCAACTACCTGGGTCCCATGCACGGAATCCCTGTGGGTGTAAAGGACCAGCTTTGGACCAAGGGCATCCGCTCAACCGGAGGCTCCCGGTTTCTGGCGGATTTCATCCCTGACGAGGATGCCACCGCCATAGTCAACCTCACTAAAGCCGGTGGTATCCTCCTTGGGAAGACCGTACTCAGCGAGTTCGCCATAACGGGCTTCACTCACCGCTTCAGGTTTCCGCGCAACCCCTGGAACCTGGACATGTCGGCGGGCGGGTCAAGCAGCGGTTCTGGGGCCGCCACCGCCGCCTTCCTCTGTGCCACCTCCCTGGGAGAGGACACCGGCGGTTCTATACGTCGCCCCTCTGCCTGGGACGGCCTTGTGGGTGTGAGGCCAAGTTGGGGCAGGGTCAGCCGCTACGGGGTCATGCCCGGCGTCTGGTCCATGGACACCGTAGGCCCCATCTCCAGAACGGTTGAGGACGCCGCCATAACCCTGGGCGCCATCGCCGGCTATGACCCCAAAGACCCCTATACCTGGAATGCTCCTGTGCCCGACTACAGGGCGGCCCTCGATGGCGATATAAAGGGTATCCGGGTAGGCATCATCGCCGAGCTAATCAATAGTGACCAGGTGGAACCCGAAGTCAGGGAGGCCGTTGTCAAAGCCTCTACAGTCCTGGGAGGACTGGGAGCATCAGTGGAAGAGGTCTCAATTCCCATGACCAGGCACGCGAACGCCATCGGAGCCATACCATTGGCCGTTGAGCCTGCCTCCAACCAGCATGAGTGGATTAAAAATCGCCTTGAGGACTACGGCCACGACAACCGTATTGGCCTACTCACCGGCAGCATCATGCCCGCTCAGGCTTACTACAAGGCCCAGAAGCTCAGGACTATGCTGAGGCAGCAGGTCCTCGAAGCCCTGGAAAAGTACGACGTTCTGGTATCGCCCACGTCGGGAAGGGTGGCTCCCAGGCTCGTCCAGGATGACCCGGTGATTACGAGCAAGGAAAACACGGGACGCCTGCCCTTCATGCTCACCAACACCTTCAACCTGACAAGCGCCCCGGCTGTCTCCGTACCCTGCGGTTTCGGCGCCCGAAACCTGCCCGTAGGACTTCAGATAGGAAGTCGTCCCTTTGCGGAGGCGATGATTCTCAAGGTGGCCCACGCATACGAGCAGAGTACGCCCTGGCACACCATGAGGCCGTCCGCCGTATAGGCTACTTACCTTGAATATTGAGCCGCATCACAAGTTCATGGCTTCCAGGCCGACTCGTGACAGGTCTTCATCCGATTGACCGCTGGGATAGCCGCCTACCCCGATGCCGCCCAGGATGACGCCGTCTTTCATAATGACAAGGCCGCCCTGTCCGTTGGTCAGTCCCGGGTCTCCCATGTCACCGATGCTCCGGCCCTGGCTTTGCAGACGCTGGGCGTGTGCGCCGCTGTCCTGCCCCATCACCGCTGAGGTATATGCCTTGCGTATCGCGTGCCGGCGACTGAAAATCCGCAAGTTATCCATCTTGGCGTAGGCTTCCAGGTTCCCGGTTGCATCCACTATCGCCATCGCTACCGGTTCGGCGGGAGTCTCCATAGCTTTGTCCATCATCGCCTTCATAGCTGCCTGCACCTGTTCCATCTTCAACAAGGGTTCCGGCATAGGGGCACCTCCCATTCAAATAGTTGGACTTACTACCAGGGGAATTATACAACGAATCTGTACAAAAGCTAATTGCTCTCTGAAGAAACGGCCGGGGTTTCGGAGAGCGCCTCTTCAAGGGGCGAGCGTGTCCGGCCTCCAAGCTCAAGATCCATTCGCCTCAGCGCGGGTATGGCCAGCACCAGGAAGCCTATCAAGACGAATGATATGGCACCCATCACAACCAGGGCAATCTCGGGATCCAATATCTCTGCCCCAAACCCCAGGAGGAACATTCCCGCAGGGCCGAGCCCCCATGCCAGCATGAGGATGCCGACTACCCTGCCCCTGATATTGATAGGCGATCCCACCTGTACAAGGGCAAAGGTTGTAACTCCGAATACCTGAATCATCAGCCCTACGGCCAGGGCCAACACCAGGGACGTGGGGAAGTAGGGCGAGAAGGCGAACAAAATGATTGTCGGGCCGAATGCGAATCCCGTCACGAAGATAAGAGCCTGCATCTGTCGCGTGCTGCTTAGGAGCGCCACAATAAAGGACCCTATTATGGCCCCGGCGCCGGCTGCCGCCAGCAACATCCCCAGTCCGTCGGGGCCGGTATCCAGGATGTCCCGTGCGAATATGGGCAGGACGGTCTGGTAAGGGACCCCGAAGACCGCAAACACGACACTCATGAGCAGCAACCCCACCAGTAGCGAGTTGGCCCTGACGTGGCTTAGGCCCTCTCCCATACTCTCTATGACCGACGGTCGGGATGCCCCTTCAAGGGTAGCCGCCCTGCTGGGAATTCTAAGGGGCATCAGCAAAGCCATGGCCGGGACCAGAAAAGCCGACGCTGTCAGAAATGTCCATCCCAGCTGGTCTGGGCTGCGGCCCATGAGATAACCGGCCAGGGCCGGACCCGCCAGCTGGGAGATACTGAACACGGTGGTATATACTGCCACACCCTTGGCCAAATCTCCTTGACCGACCACGTCGTGAATCACGGTGGCTCTCGTGGGTGTGGATATGGAAAACGCCATACCGTTGAGGAAAGCCAGAGCGAACACGTGCCACACCTGTATAAGACCCAGAAGCAAGAGCAAGGTAAGTCCCAGGAATATCAATAGGTTGGCCGCATCGCTGGCAAGGAGGACCATCTTTCTGTTGAGCCGGTCCGCTATAACTCCTCCGAAAGGGGTCAAAAGCGCCATTGGCAGCATGAGGACGCCCTGGACTGCGGTGACCATGAAGGGCGAGTCAGTCAGCACCAGCACCAGCCATCCTCGCGCGGCCATGCCCATCACGAAGGGCATCACAGAGGACAGGGAGGCTGCCCAAAAAAGCCGGAACCGGGGATAGGAGAAGGGTTTCAGGGGGCCACCACTCGGGAAGCCGCGGCCGATTCCGCTACCGGATCGGGAAGGCTGTAAAGCCAATTAAGGTTCCTTGGTCCGAGATCTCTAAACCGAGAATATCTCTAGCTGATTTGTAGCCTATCGGTAACAGTCTAACCTTAACCCTGTCTCCCGATGTAGTCAACCATCATCCAACCCACCCGTAGTTAGCCGGAGAGTGTGATGTCAGTCGGGTCGTTTACAAGTCTAATTAGTGTGGCTCCGTTGCGACAGCACGAATGATGTCCTTGACCTGGATGTTGGAAACCAGGACCAGGGACTCGCCTGAGCGTTTCATATCCATCTCTATGGACTCGTGGTCGACCACCATGTATTTGGAGACCGCCTGGATGATGTCCGCTTTCATGGCCTCCATGTGCTCTTTTGCCAGCCCCACGCGATCCATTACAAGGATTAGCTGAAGCCGCTGCCGCGCAGCGTCCTTGCTCCGCTCCTGCCTCTGGAGAGCCCATCTGAGAAGATCAATCATCAGCAAAATCCCTCCCCCCAAGGCCGACCAACTTTTTGAGCTTTGAAAAGGTCCCGTGGCCGTTCTCCAGATTTAAGAAGGGCCTGTCCTCACCCTCTATACGTGACGCTATGCGTCGGAAGGCTTCTCCGGACATTGACTTGGAATCGTGCACCACGGGCACGCCCTTATTGGTAGCTACAATAATGTGCTCGTCGTCAGGGACGAGTCCCAGCAGCTGTACTGAGAGCAACTCCAATATATCCTTCTTGTCCATCATGTCGCCCTGTTTAATCATACCTGGTCTTAGACGATTTATGACGAGGTCAGGAATTGGCAGTTCCGCCGCCTCCAGAAGGCCGATTACCCGGTCCGCATCCCGGATTGCGGACACCTCGGGCGTGGTAACCACGATGGCCCGGTCGGCGGCGGCGATGGCATTTTGAAACCCTTGCTCAATGCCTGCCGGACAGTCTATGATGATGTACTCGAATTCCTCTCTCAGATGGTCGCGCAGCTTCTTCATCTGGTCAGGCTTGACGGCAGACTTGTCCCGGGTCTGGGCTGCCGGGATAAGGTATAGCTCGTTGGTGTGCTTGTCCCGTATCATGGCCTGGTTGAGCTTGCAATTTCCTTCCACCACGTCCACGAGGTCGTAGACAATCCGGTTCTCCAATCCCAGGACCACGTCCAGGTTGCGGAGGCCAATATCCGTGTCTATGACTATCACCCTTTTCCCTCGCAAGGCCAGGCCGGCGCCTATATTGGCCGTCGCCGTGGTCTTGCCAACACCGCCTTTTCCCGAAGTGACGACAAATGTTTTCCCTGCCATAGCTGGTTCCTTTCTCTCCCTATCTGAGCACCCAAGTTACCGAAGTAACGATGCTCAGGACATGGACTTGCTCTGAAACTTGCCTGTAAAGGGGGCTACTACTATGGAGTGTTCACTCACGCAAGCAATCTCCGGCACCACAGTTGCTTGCTCCTTTCCATTGTCGGTCGGAGCGGTGCCGATGTACCGACCAATTCGAAGCTGAAGAGGCCTCAGCACGAAGGCTATGATAAACGCTTCCGTTGCATCCGTGGCATTGGCCCCGGCATGGGCGATACCGCGAAGCGCCCCAAGAACAATAATATCTCCAGTAGCGATAACCTGTGCTCCCGGGTTTACGTCACCAAGGACTACCACGTCCCCATCGTGAAGGATAGACGTGCCGGAACGGCAGGTGTTCTTGACAAGCAACGACGTGCCAGCCTGCCTGATAGCCTTGGCCTTTGGGGTAGACAACCCCTTTGGATGCGCCAGGAAGATGGGGACGCCAATCTCTTCAGAGATTCCTCTTTCCAGAATCTCAGGCTCGCATCGGAATCCGGCTATCTTGAGATGGAATTCATCTGCAAAGATTTGCCGTATTCGCACCAGGTCCTCCAACTTCAGGACCCGGCGGCCTACATTGACGGTCACAACTCCCCCACCCACCAGCCAGTCACCATTTTCCTCCAGGTATTCGCGCAGGTGTTCCTCCAACTGATCTATCGGCACCGCATCGTCCAGGCTGAAGTCCACGTTCCAGCCGCGGCCGGATACTCTAATCACTTCTCTGTGCAGCACCGTCTGGTTAGTCAATCTGTCCGACCAGTCAGATTTCCACATAGCTAACCTTGCTTCACCTTTTGGTTCTTCCAGGATGTCTCCAAGCGCCCTTTCTACTCTCGTGGGAGAAGGTCAGGATAAAGGGTACCAAAGAACTCACCTTTGCCCCATATCAAGTATGGGGTAGGCTCCCAACCCTTCCTGTCCGCCGAGGCGGACCCCGCCAAATGCATGGTGGTCAAAGAGCACCTTCTCAGAGGTAGAGGTCAGATGTTAGTCAAAGATTTCCGCCCCAATTGACAAGACCTGTCTCATCCACGGATAGGCCCGGTGCACTCAGACCACATTTGCTGCCCTGAGTGAAAGACGGAGGTTTCTGTTCCTCTCAGGGGATGGTCCTGACCTGCCCGAGCGCCAAAGCCTGGGATGTCCTTGCGCTGACTTGGGAAACCAGAGGTGGCCCGCCTTCTGCCTCACCTCCCACTATTGCCAGTGCGATGTACCAAAGCTAGCAATCACACGGAAATCTTGTCAAGTAATTTGCGACCCAGTTTTGGGAGATTTCAAGCCCGACATACTTACCCTGCTCTTGTCAAATCCCCATAAGGACCCTAAGATGGTTGGGTACGGCAAGGAGGGCACCAAGGGATGAAGCAGCGCGCAGTTGCCATTAAATGCGGTGACCTGACCCTGGAGGGAGTTATGGGTTGCCCGGATGAGGTTCCCGGCCCCCTTCCGGGAGTGGTGTTGTGCCATCCTCACCCCCTGCACGGCGGGAACATGAATAATAACGTGATAATGTCGGTGTATTTCGCCCTTGTGGAGAGCGGTTACGTCGCCTTGCGATTCAACTTCCGTGGCGTGGGGAACAGCCAGGGGACCCACGCTGACGGCGACAAGGAGAGGGACGACCTTCAAGCGACGCTGAACGTGTTGAGGGAGCTGCCCGACGTGGACGGTGGCCGCCTTGGAGTTGTAGGTTATTCCTTTGGCACGGGAGTGATTTCCGGCGGCCTCCCCATGTATACGGATGTCAAGGCGTTTGTCCTCATCTCCTCACCCTTGAGATACCTGGAGCACCCGGAGATTGCCCAGGATGGGCGTCCCAAGCTCTATATATGCGGAGACAGAGACCATGGAATACCGATTGACGCCCTGAAGGAGAAGGTAGCCTCTTTGGGGAATACTTCCAGGTGTTACGTGGTAACCGGGGCAGACCATTTCTGGGGAGACTACGAGTCCGAAGCCGCCGTCCACACGGTACGGTTCCTCAACGATAACCTGACCTAGCGCACGTACCCTCTATCACCATATTTGAGGATGTTCCGATGACAGCACAGAGTGAGGCCAATCACGAGATGGAACGATACCTGGAGTTGACTCCCAAATCAAGGAGAATTTGGGAAGAGGCCAGGGAATACCTGCCCGGAGGCGATACACGGAATAGCATCTTCTGGTCACCCTACCCCATTTACATAGACCGGGGCGAGGGGTGCCACACGTGGGACTTGGATGGCGTGGACCGGCTGGATTTCATCGGCAACATGACCAGCCTGATTCTGGGCAACGCTTATCCTCCCGTCGTGCAGGCCGTCCAGGAGCAGGCTTCCCGCGGACTTGTGTACGACGCCCCCAATGAGTACCAAGTCCGTCTGGCCAAGCTCATCTGTGAGCGGGTGGCCTCGGTCGAAATGGTCCGGTTCACCAACTCCGGCACGGAAGCCACGTTGAACGCCATCCGAGCGGCAAGAGCGCTCACCGGCAAGGCAAAGATTGCCAAGTGCGAGGGAGGGTACCACGGCACTCACGATGTGGTCTCCGTCAGCGTTCGCACTGACCCCGGTCTGGGGGGCAACGCCGACCGCCCTACGCCTGTACCCAGCGTCGGCGGCCTCCCTCAGGAGGTGGTTGACCACGTGGTGGTCATCCCCTTCAACAACACCCGTGCGTCCCGCGAGATCCTTGAGGAGAACGCCGGAGAGTTGGCCGCGGTGATTATTGAGCCGGTCCTGGGCGGTTCCGGGATGGTGCCGGCTGATCGGGAATATCTCGCCATGCTGCGCGAGTTCTGCGAGGAGAGAGGAATTATACTGATCTTTGATGAGGTTATAAGCTTCCGCGTGTCCCGTGGGGGAGCACAGGAATACTACGGCATCACGCCGGACATGACCACCTTTGGCAAAATCATAGGTGGCGGGTTTGCAGTGGGGGCATTCGGTGGCCGACGCGACCTTATGGGCCTCTTCGACCCTACGAATGGCCCCATCGTAGCCCATGCAGGGACCTTCAACGGCAACCCCATGACCATGCTGGCAGGTTCCATCACCCTGGAACATCTAACGCCGGACGTCTACCGGAGGCTCGACATTCTGACGGAGCAACTTCGACAGGGGATAAGGGATGTGTGCGTCGAGTTGGAAATTCCCGTCCAGGTGACAGGGGTGGGTTCCCTCTTTGGTATTCACTTCATTGATAGACCAGTCACTACCTGGAGGGACGTAGCCGGCGCAAACAAGGACCTCCGGCAGCAGGTGTTCTGGGGCCTGATGAACGAGGGGGTGCTGTTCACTCCCAGCCTGGTGGGGTGCGTCTCCAGCCCTATGGGTGAGTCAGAGGTAGATGCCTTTGTCCAGGCTTTCCGACGAGTCCTGGAGAGGAACTGGGATAGCTAAGTTTATCTTCAGCCCCGACCCCGTCTTTCAATTCGCCCTCTCCCGACGGGAGAGGGCTGGGGTGAGGGAGAACTTCTCGCAGTACACAAAGTTGCCCGGATACGGGAGACGCCGTCACCAGCCTATGGCGTAGGTTGGCAGGCGCGGGTCGGCCCCTGCGCCTATTACTCCGGTCCGGGGGTCGCGCTGAGTAACAATAGCCCCGTAGCCGCACATCGGGTCCTCCACAATCTTGTGGCCCAGGGATGCCAACTCCGAGCGCACTTCCTCCGATATACCCGGCTCCACGTTTAGCTGCCCCGGCAAGTAGACTCGCGGGTAGAAGGAGTTGACCATACTCTGGGACGAGAAACGTGGTGCCTCTACCGCCTGCTGGGGGTACATGCTAAAAACCAACATATTCAGAATGAGTTGGAGGTCGGCCTGGGCTTGGTCATCCGCTCCTGGACACCCGATGGTCATAACGGGTTGGCCGTCCTTGCAAATAATATAGTTCACCAGGGTGGTGCGGGGTCGCTTGCCGGGATGCAGCCCGTTGGGTCGCTGTGGGTCGAGAAAGAACATCTCGCTGCGCGTGCTCAACGTGCAACCAAGCTCCGGGAAGAAGACCGAGGAATCGAACTTGCCGCCGCTTACGGTTGCGCAGACCATGTTGCCCTCCTGGTCTATGACGGCGAAATGGGTGGTTCCGTCTTTGGGAGCCTGCCCTCCGTCTCCGGGTGTTGGCACGGCCACAGCAGGCGCGGGCACGGCTCCGGCCTCCCCTCCGTCACAATAGCTCCACGGGTCGCCGGCCTCTTGCTGCTGCGGGTAGGCTTGCCCCGAACGAATAAGGCACGCCCGCATGGCAGCATATTCCTTGGAGAGCAGGCCGTCTATGGGTACACTTGCAAAGTTGGGGTCGGCATAGTACCGCTCCCTGTCTGCAAACGCCAGCTTGAGGGCTTCCGTGAGGGTGTGTATATACTGGGGCGTGTTATGGCCCATAGCGCGCAGGCCCTTGGGAAACTGGGGGTCGAAACTCTCCAGGATGTTGAGCGCTTGCAATGCCACCCCGGCCTGGGTCCAGACGGATTGGGCGTAAACCTCATAGCCCAGCAGGTTTATGCTGATGGGATTCTCAAAGCTGGCTCGGTAGTTAGCCAGGTCATCCATGCTGAGCAGCCCTCCCACTCGCCCGGAGCACTGTACGATAGTTTGGGCAACTTCCCCCCTGTAAAACACCTCACGGGCAGATTCCAGCCCTGCCAGCCGGGAACCGCAGGAAGCATCGGCGTCGGCCAGTTTGCTCAAGGTCGCAGACAGTGCCTTCTGCACTAGCAGTTGTCCGACCTCGTGGGGTTCGCCTTGGGGGTAGAAGATGTCCATCCCACCGGGGGGATAACGCCTGAACTGCTCTTTGTACAGCGGGATTAGCAACTTTTGGCGCATATACTCGTACATTGGGAACCCATGCCGAGCATAGTGAATGGCCGGGGCCATAACTTCCCTCAGAGGCTTGGTCCCGTACTCCTCCAACAACGTGATATAGGCGTCTACCACGCCGGGCACCGTGAAAGCCAGATGCGCATTGACACCCGTGGGAATCTTGTCCAGCCCCTTCTCCTTGAAGAGTTCTACGGTGGCCTTTCCGGGAGCGACGCCCTGACCGCTTAACACACGAAGACGGTGACTGTCTGCGTGGTACAGCATGAAGGAGCCTTCGGTAGCCAGAGAATAGGACGCATTGGGTTCTATTACCGCGGCGGCAAATCCCGCAGCCGCAGCTGCATCGAAGGCGTTGCCACCGCTTATAAGCATCCTCATGGCCGACATCGAGGTCAGGTAGTGACCGGACGACACCATCCCTTGTTTGCCACGCACTACCGGGCGGCCCTTCCGATAGGGACTTGTATTTGTGAGGTCTATTTGAAGGGACTCCTTGGACTCCATCACTCTTGCGTCCTCCTAACAGATGTCAAAACAGTTTCATTAGCAAATGGTTAATCCGCCAGGCTGCCCCGGATACACAGGGGTTAACGCACCATCCGATTTATCACCATTTCCACCGTCCCGAACAGAAGCGCTGCCATCGCAATTATTAGCAAAACTATAATCATAGTGGAAGGGTGAAACCGCGAGTATGATTCCTGCCCCTCTCGCTCCTCAATCTCAGCCGGAGACAGGTCCAACACCTGGCGGGCACGCATTTCGTCGGAGGCCGTCACGTAGATGGCATGGGGCAGGTTGGTGGCGGCTCCCCAGCCGCCTGGTCCGGCCCCCAGGGAGCGCACTACACAAGGTATGCTCTCTTGATGAAGCCTCTGCTCCGCCAGCCGGGCCAATGGCTCATTCTCCAATACCGTGAGACGCACCTGTTTTCTGTTGCGTGGACGGTCCATAAATCGTTCTCCCGGATTAGGATTATATCGTTTGGCAGTTGCCTTATCAATTTTAGAGACAACGAGGCAGCATTTCACGTTGTACGGGGTGTTAAAGCCATGATACCCTTGGGACAGAGTAGCACTGCAGCTATCACCCAGTACCACTTGACAAGGAGGGAATGTGGAAATCGAAAAGCATGAGCCGGGGATGTTCAGTTGGGCGGACATGCCGTCGCTGGATGTGGAGAAGGCCCAGGCGTTCTATACCAAACTCTTGAACCTGGAAGCCACGTCTACGCCCATCGGACCGGGGATGACCTACGTGGTATTGAACAAGAATGGCAAGAGTTGTTTCGCCATGTACCCGGTGACGGAGGAGGGGATGAAAGAGCGGGGCGGCGAACCATATTGGCTGAGCTATTTTACCGTGGAGGACGCCGACGCCACTTCGGAGCGGATGAAGGAGTTGGGGGGCACGGTGGTGAACGGGCCTTTTGATGTGTTTGACGCCGGCCGCATGTCGGTGGCGATGGACCCCACCGGAGCTATATTCGCAGTTTGGCAACCCAAGGAGGGTATCGGAGCCGAGGTCTTTGGCGAGCCGGGTGCCCTGGCATGGAACGAACTATACACCCACAACACCGAGACGGCAGCCCGGTTTTACGAGGGACTCTTCGGGTGGTCAGCCAACAGGGTCAATGCCGCGGACGGCGGCGAGTACACGGTGTTTCAGTTGAACGGCAGTCCGGCTGCGGGCATGATGGCCATCCGCGAGGAGTGGGGCGAGATGCCCGCCAACTGGTCGGTATACTTCGCGGTGGATGACCTTGATGCCGCTCTGGAGGTGGCCAAGGGACTCGGCGCAAAGCAGATTACGCCGGCTATGAAAGTCGAGGGTGTGGGCAGGTTCTCTTTCATCAAGGACCCGCAGGGATGCTACCTGTCCATCATCCAGATTATGGGTGACGCTGGATAGACCTGGGCTTTAGCTGGCCGCGATTATCGCGTCCAACCCCCGCATATCCAGACAGGGCCGTCCTTCAGGCGTTATGTCAACTTGCTAGCATCATCATCATGGTGCAGAATCCAGCTTCTTAGCCAATGGTGGTTATTTCGCTGGATTGAAGGCGGTCTCAGGTGATTTGGGAAGGGTAAAGCTGAACCTGCTCCCTTTTCCAACCCTGCTCTCAACCCATATACGGCCGCCGTGGGCCTCAACAATCCCCATGGCAATGCTGAGGCCCAGGCCGGAGGCCCGGGACCGGGAGTAGTCCGACCTGTAGGACTTCTGAAAGAGTTGAGTGAACTCCTGCTCCGGGATTCCTTCACCGGTGTCTATGACATCCACCTGCACCTCACCGCCAGCGTCCTGCGCCCTGAGGAGAATGGTCCCATCAGGAGGCGTATGCCGGATGGCGTTCTGGACCAGGTTGTACAGCACTCTCTGCACCCGCTGGGCATCCATAGCCACCGGCGAAAGGCCCTCGTCTACCTGTCCGTCCAGGGTCAACTTGCGGGCTGCTGCCTGGGCCGACATGCTCTCCATCGTGTCTGAGATAAGGTCCTGTATGGATGAGGATTCCCGATGAAGCTCAAGCACGCCTGCGTCCATCTGGGATAGCTCGAACAGGTCGTTTATCAGCTGGCTCAGGTTCTCCACCTCGGACTGGGTGGAGCGCAGATACCGCCTGATGGTATCCGGGTCGTCAACAACCCCGTCGTTGATGCTCTCCACCATGACCCGTATCGAGGCCAGAGGAGTCCGCAAGTCGTGGGATACCGCCCGAATTAACTCCTTCCTGGCCTGGTCCAGATCCCGTTCCCGGTTGAAGCTGGTCTCCAGGCGCTGGGCCATCGCATTGACCGCCCCGGCCAATTCTCCTATCTCGTCAGCGGAGCGTACCTGTACCCTGGCGTCCAGGCTCCCGGCATTCATGGAGCGTACGGCCTCCAGCACGGTGCCAATGGACCTTGTGGTTGAAGTGGAGAATGTGAACGCGACGAAGACGGACATTCCCAGGGAGAACCCCAGCAATCCCGCCAGAAGACCAAGGTCGTGGGAGGAGAGGAACATCAGGCCCGACGTGAAGCCCACGTTCACAAGACTCAGAGCAGCGGTCAGGATGCACATGAGCACCAGCCTGGCCCTCAGTGATCGGACCCACCTGGGCAATTCCCAGTGAGCAGCCGCGAGGCCAATGAGCACCGTGGCCCCTCCCGAGATAATCAGGAACACGGACAGCAAGACCAGGTCTATGGCAGGGGGGTCAAGTAGCGCGATGGTAAGTAGGACCACCAACCCAATCAAGGTGAAGAGGGTGATGCAGGCTACTATAGTTTGTCGTCCGACGCTATACATGGCACTACTCATCGAATTTGTAGCCTACTCCCCACACAGTCTTGATGAACCGTGGCCGTATGGGGTCCGTCTCTATCTTCTCCCGTAGCCGTCTCACGTGGACGGTGACAGTGCTGGCATCAGCGGCGTAGGTGTAGTCCCATACCCGATCCATGAGCTGGGACCGGGTAAACACCTGCCCTTTGTAGGTCGCCATGAACAGCAGCAGGTCGAACTCCTTCGCCGTTAGATGGACCTCCATGCCGTCCACGGTCACGCCTCGTGTCTGGGGATTGATGGTGATGCCCTCGAAACGCAGGGGCGCACCCGTGACCTGGGCCGGTCCTGATACGACCCGGCGCAGCACCGACTTGACCCTGGCAACCAACTCTCGAGGGCTGAATGGCTTCACCACATAGTCGTCGGCCCCTATCTCCAACCCTACTACCCGGTCGGTCTCCTCACCCCTGGCAGTCAACATGATGATGGGGAGCTGGGTATCCCTGTGTAGGCGCCTGCAGACCTCCAGCCCATCCACCAGAGGCAGCATCAAGTCCAACACCACGAGGTCGGGGTCCCACTCCCGGGCCAGCCGCAGCGCCTCTTCTCCGTCACCGGCGATAGCCACGTCGTACCCCTCGAGACGCAAGTAGCGCTCCACCACCTCGGTGACGGTTCTCTCGTCGTCGACCACCAAGACTCTCTGGGCCATCGCCCCCTCCGTCCGTATCGGATTCCAATATCCTCGTAAGCAATGCTACAGTAATACTATACACCAATTGGAATCTGCCACGAACCATGCTACCAATAAAAACTTGCTTCCCGATAAAGAACCTTAAGGATTCCTTAACTATTCCGGATTTCGCGTCTGGCCCGCTTCCCCCACAGGCCAAGGTCATCCCAGCGGGGCAAATATGACTTCTGTTAGGGATTCTTAATATTCTCAATGTCCCTGCAAGATGTGGCAGCTATGATATGCTATGATGCGACGAACATCCCAATTTCGAAGGAGGAGACCTCCCATGCCAACCCGAAGGTTAGTATCTTCCAGCATCCTTCTGCTAGCAGTGATCGCGCTGGCAGCACTCCTGGCAGCTTGCGCCGGAGACGAGCCCACCCCGACCCCGACTCAGGAGCCAACGGCTCCCCCAGCAACTCAGGATGCCGGCATGGCCTCCGGCGAAGACGGTGATGATGCCATGATGGAGAAGGACCTGCCAAACTTTCTAATCGCTCCCCACTACGTTAATTCTTCCCCTGAGCACGGCCAGACCTTCATGCAAGCACCCGAGATCATTGTCATCAACTTCAACTTCAACCTGCATGAAAACTCCGACATCATAGTGACCAGAGACGGCCAGCCGGTGGACACCGGTGCCACAACCATTGATGACAACGAGCTGACCATGAGGGCGACTCTGGGAAGCGACTCAGGCGATGGTATATACACCGTGCAATACAGCGCCTGCTGGCCTGACGCCTCATGCCACGATGGACAGTTCGGCTTCATCGTTGACTCCGAGACTGGCACGTATATAGACATGACCGGAGAGCAAGCGGTCACCATTGACCTGAAGAACATTCAGTTCACCCAAGCCAAGGTCATCATTTCGAGCGGCACAATGGTGACCTGGGTAAATGACGACCCCGTCGAACACTTTATAAACTCGGACCCCCATCCCAGTCATAACGTTCTGCCGGAACTCAACTCTGCCGGAATGGAGACTGGCGACACGTTCAGCTATACCTTCGATGAACCAGGAGAGTGGAGCTATCATTGCAGCGCCCACGCAGAGGTGATGAGAGGAAACGTCGTCGTTATTTCTTGACCCAACTGCCCCCCCAACGCGATCCCGGCCGGCTTACATATTTCCCACTCTATGGTGAAGGCCTCGCCAACCGTATCTAGCGGGCGCGGTTGGCGAGCCTCGTGGGAGTATCGGCGATGAAGCCGGAGAGGTTCAGCGCAGTGTGAATCAAGCCAATGTGAGAGTAGGCTTGGGGGAAGTTACCCAGCTGACGATTGGAGCCCGTATCGAACATTTCAGCGAAGAGGCCCAGGTGATTGGAATGTTTCGTGATCACCTCATGGAAGTAGTCGAACCCTCGGTCGGTCTGACCTGTGTATATGAGGTTGCCAATTAGCCAGAAGCTTAGCAGGGTGAAAGCGCCCTCCGGCTGACCTCCCAGCCCGTCGTCCGTTTCTTCCGGGAGATACCGCCAGACCACCGGGCCGTCGGTCAGCTCTCGTTCGATGGCATCCACGTTTTGCCGAAAGCGGGGATCGTCGCGTGGGAGCAGTCCCAGAAAAGGTATGGCCAGATTCGAAGCATCCAGAGCGTCGTTCCCATATCGCTGTCGGAACGCCTGCTTGGCCGGGCTCCAACCCAAATGGAGGATTTCGGACTTGATGTTGTGAGCGGCCAGGGACCAGCGGTGGTACAATTGCTGGTGCCCCCTGGTAGCGGCAATGTAGGCGGCACGGTCGAGGGCAGCCCAGCACATCACCTTGGAATACACGAAGTGCTGCTGTTCGCCGCGCACTTCCCAAACGCCACGGTCCTTTCGCCGCCAATTAGCCATTACAGTTTCGGCCAGGCTTTGGACCAGGACCCAGGCTTCCTCCGGTATCTCTCCATGGAGCATGAGAAGTGAGTGAATGGAGATGATAACCTCCCCAAAAACGTCAAGCTGAAGATGCCGCACGGCGGCGTTGCCAATGCGAACGGGTCGGGACCCCTCATATCCCTTAAGATGGTCAAGTGTGTACTCTCGGAGGGATGAACTGGGGCTGATACCGTAAACAATCCGGGTCTTACGGCGGCCTAGCTGGCATTGTTCCAACAGCCAGTGCATATACCGGTCGGCCCCGTAAACATCGCCCAGGCGATAGAGAACATCTACGGTGAAGCTGGCATCTCGTAGCCATGAGAAGCGATAGTCCCAGTTCCTTGAGCCTCCCATGGTCTCTGGCAGGCTGGTCGTCGGTGCGGCGACTATAGCTCCTGTGTTCCGGTACATCATAAGATGAAGGGCCAGGAAGGAGCGGACGACGGCTTCTCTCCAGAGTCCGCTGTAGTTCATCCGCGCCACCAGTCCCTGCCAGTAGCGCCGCGTATAGTCCAGCTTCTCATCAGTGAGGAGCCGTTCGACTCTGGCAGGGTGGCCGTGGCCGTATGCCAGGACGAAGGTTGCCGTCTGTCCTTCCGCGAGGGTAAATGACCAGGTGGCGCCGCGGTCATCAAGGGGGATAGGAATGCTTGCCAGGAGATTCAAGGTCTGGCGGCCTCCACGGACTTGAACGGCGCAGCCGTCGGAACTGCCGCGCATGGGGCTAAAGCGGGGGACTACACGGGCATAATCGTGTCTGGGCTGGAAATCGCAGCACATGTCAACCTTCCCGGAGGAGCAGGTAACGATGCGATGGATTTCGTGAAGGGCGTTTGGCGGTGTATCCGGGTTGTCGTCGTCATCATCAGCAGCGGGCATAAAATCAGTGATGGAGACCACGCCCGTGGGTGTGGTGAAGGTGGTACGGAGAATGTTGGTGTCTTGAAGGTACTCCTGCCGTGTGTCGAAGCCGGGACTGGCCGGGCTAATCCGGAAGTGTCCACCTACCTCCGAGTCGAGGATGGCAGCGAAGACGCTGAGAGAGTCGAAGCGCGGAAAGCAGCACCAGTCCACAGAGCCGTCGGTTCCGACGAGCGCTGCTGAGGCCATGTCGCCTATCAGTCCGTAGCGATACAAGGTTAATACAGATAGCAGTGTATTTGCCGGATGAAAGGGAGTATATCACTAAAGTATGGCAGTATACAACGAGGAAGCGCGAGCATCAAAATTGCTTTTCTGCCATGGAATTATCTATAATCAAAAGTAGACTGACACTGCTCCATCTACCATGCAGGCCCGATGGTAATGGACGCCAACAAGGGAAAAGGAGTACGTGACAATGGCTGACCAGGCATCGGCGACACATGACTACACTATGGGATACAGCGAAGAGTTTCGACAGCTTCTCAACAGACGCAGCGCCGAGACCCACGCCAAACACCTGCTTCCATACCTCAAGCCGGGCCTGCGCCTGCTCGACTTCGGCTGCGGCCCTGGGACCATCACTGTCGGTCTTGCCAAGGCCGTGGAACCCGGCGAGGTGCACGGTGTTGACATGGAGGAGTCACAGATTGGCCTGGCCCGGTCCGCTGCCGAGGCCGGAGGACACGCCAACGCCTCTTTTCACGTCGGTTCCGTGCTTGAGCTCCCCTTTGAGGACAACTCTTTCGACGTCGCCCACTGTCACGCCGTTCTCATGCACATCCCGGACACCCGGGCGGCGCTGGCTGAAGTGAAACGGGTCCTGAGACCCGGCGGCATCGTCGCCAGCCGTGAAATGATTGTACAGTCCTCCTTCCTGGAGCCGGGCGGCGAGGTCATTGACGAAGGATGGCAAATGTTCGCAAATCTTCTCGCGGCCAATGGTGGTCACCCCAAGATGGGGAAAGAGATGAAGAACATATTCCTAGAAGCGGGTTTCTCGGATATTCGGGCGGGCGGCTCCTTCGAATTCTTCGGCACAGCCGAAGATGTCGCTTTCCTTCATGCCTTTATAGTTGACTGGCTATTCTTGCCGGAGGTCATGGCCGCGGCCATCAAGTACGGATTGGCGACCCAGGAAAAGTTCGATGAGGTGCGAGGGTTCATAGACCAGTGGAAGGACCACCCCGGGGCCTGCGGGGCCTTTGCCTTTGGCGAAGTCGTCGCCAGCAAGCCCCAACCCTGAACCGTATGCGGGGTCATAAACCGTGGACACGAAGCCCTCGGCAAGCCTGCCTCGCCGCTCTTGCAGGCTGCTTGCCCAATGGATAGGCCTTACCTTGCGCCGTAGGCGACATCCGGCAACCAGAGGGCAATCTGAGGGACCGCCAGCACCAGCCCGATGATAATAGCCACACAGGCCATGAAGGGCAGCACCCCTATCCATACGTCCTTGATGGTGCTCTGGCGCACTGCCTGTCCGGCCTCCGTCGCCTGTTCCCGGTCCATGTCCTGACGAACACCGTGCAATACGTACAGGTTGATTCCCTCGGGCGGGCTAATGAGGGCAGCTTCCACCAGGAGCACCACGATAACACCGAACCAGATAAGGTCAACGCCCGCCTGTTGCAACGCCGGAAGCAGGATGGGCACGGTGGTGACCATCATGGCAAAGCTTTCCATGAACGTGCCAAGGACAAGATAGAACAGCACCAGGACCAGGACCAGCTGCCACTCGTTCAGGGCCAGGCTGATAATGAACTCGGCTGCCTCCTGGGAAATGCCCAGACGGGCAAATGCGAAACTCAACGTGAGTGCCGCCAGCAGAATCAGGAAAATCATCCCTGTGGTGCGCGCCGTGGATACGAATGACTCCTGGACGATTAGGAGATTGCGCCGGACTACGGCTCTGACCGCCTCACCGGAAGGCATCCGTGCTGAACGCAGGGTTTCTCGTGTGCTACGGGTGAAGAGGACAATCAGACCGGTACGCCTGAGCAAGCCCCCCAGCAGGGGCGTTATTATTTCATCCGAGTTCAGCAGGATGGCCAGAATGAAGGCACCGGACACGCCGAAGGCCGCCGCTTCGCTGGGTGTGGCGATACCTGCGTAGATGACTCCCAGCACGATGAAAATCAAGGCTACTACGGGTAGAAACTGAAAGCTGCCCAGCAACCTTATCCGCCAACCCTCCCAGGTGGCAAAGCTGTCGCCATGCTCCCGGGGGGCCATCCCCCGCCAGACCATTGCCAGTACCGCAATCATCACCATGAAGGACAGGGCCAGCATGATGCCCGGTATAAACCCGGCCATGTAGAGGCGCCCAATGGACTCGTCCACCATCACGCCGTAGATAATCAGGCTGATGCTGGGCGGAATCAGGATGCCCAGTGTGCCTCCGGCGGCCAAGGACCCCATCACCATGCGCTCCGAATAGTTCCGTCGCCTGAAGGAGGGCAGCGAAGCCCGGCTTATGGTGGCCGACGTGGCTACGCTGGAGCCGGAGCAGGCGGAGAAGATGGCGCAAGCCACAACGTTGGTGTGAATCAAGCCGCCCGGGAGGAACCATATCCATCGGGAAATGACACCGTACATCCGTTCCCCAATGCCCGAGCGGTTCATCAGTTCGCCCATCAGCACGAACAACGGCACTGCTACCAGAATGAAGTTGGTATTCACCCCCCAGGCCTGGCTGGACATGATGTTCCACAAGGGCTTGTCGGAGAAGAAGAACATGACAATCAGGGACAAACATCCCAGGGCAGCTGCAACGTACATGCCAGCCAGGAAGAAGGCCCCCAGTAAACCGAATGCAACCCCAAAGACCACCGTTCAACCCCTCAACACGGTGCGGACGTCCCCGGCCAAGGATGATGTTCTCCGCCGGTTGCCAGTCATTGAATCTCGTCTCCACCCATTGCCTTGTGGATGCGGGGCAGCCATCTCTCGGCTATCATTGACAACATCATCTGCGCGGCTGTGATTACCAGCAGAGTAAACCCGATGGCCACCACGGTTTTAGGGATGAACAGGGGTGTCAGCGGGTAAGTGGTGGTGATTACCCCCCTCTCATAGTCGCTGATGACGTTCTCCCACATCTTCCAGGCTGTGACGTAACCGAAGAAAGCTACCGCGAGGAGGGCGAGCCAGTCTGCAACTGCCCTGATTCTGGGACTCATGTGGGGCAGCAGCACGTCAATTCGCACGTGTGCATCGGACCGCAGCGAGTAGGAGAGGGCCCAGGTGGCGGCCATAGCCAGGACGTAACCGCTCATAGCGTCGGTGCCCTGGGCACGGGGCCAGCCCAGGGTCTTGGCTATTACCTGGTAGGTAATGAAGAACCCCAGGAGCAGCAACTCAAGGCCGCAGATGTAACCGAGTATGAAATACAGTCTGTCGGCCTTCTGGGCCACCTTGCGAAAGCCCAGCAGCAGGTACAGGGCCGGTGTTTTCCGCCCGGTATAGGGCGACGGTCTTGCAGCATCCATGGCGCCTCTCTCCGGGCAGTGTGGGAGCGCCGGGGTGTCTTTGCTCGGTCACACAGGCAGGCGGACCCGCTCAGGCGGTCATAACCTTATCGCCAAACCATGAATTTTCTTGTTCATCGGCCCAATGAACTAGGTGGTCTTGACAACGCCTAGGCATGAGCCTTCCTGAATATTACTGGGCACGTGGACCCTTGGTAATCGGGACTTGCTCTATGGAGCCGTCCTCGGCGATGGCGAGTCCCAGATAGGGAGTTATTTTTTCGTTGGCTAAAGCCACAACGTCCTCATTTCTTCCGGGGTATCCCAGGCGTCGCAGCCAGCCTGGGATGACGTGTTCCGGCATCACCACTGTATGAATGTGATTCATTATCTCTTCGGAAAAGACCTCGTACTGTATGCCAAGCTGCTGGTTAAGCTGGACGGCGACGATATTCTGGAAAGGTGCCAGACGCAGGGCTTCCAGCTCAGCCTTTGCTCCTTCTTCTATGATAATCTGCTGTAGGTCCTCCGGTATGCTGTCCCAAACGTCCTTGTTAATCACGTTGTTGGTGTAGCCGAAGCCAATCACCGGCCCGGACATATAATCCGCCACTTCAAACAACCGGTCCGGCACCGCCAGCAAGACGGAGTTGGCGGAAGCGTCAACGTTGCCGCGCTCCAAAGCGGTGTAGACTTCCGCCACGTCCAGGAACACCGGCTCTCCCCCCATGCCGGTGATGAAGTCGGACATAGCGGCCCCGTGGGAGCGAATCTTCACATCCTGGAAGTCCTCAAGAGTCACCAGCGGCTTGTTTCCAAAGAACCACTGGTCGGAGCCGGCGAACCAGTTCCGGTTCAACACGTGGCTGCCCCCGGTGGCTTCGAGTATCATTCGGTCAATATCCGGGGATAGGTCGGTCAGGATGGAGTAGGTGGACTCCCAGTCGGGTGACATACCCCAAAGGGACTGTATCTCAAGGGGCGGTAGCACGCCGGCCACGTAGCCGGTGTAGATGTTCACCATATCCAGTGTGCCGCTGGCCACCTGGTCCAGGGTTTCCGGGCCGGACAGCCCCAACTCGACGAAGGAAACCACGGAAAGATTGACCTGGCCGTTGGTGCGCTTTGCCAGGTTGGGTGCCCAGTAGGACTGAATCAGCACGCACGTGGGCAGGTTGCGGTCTATGCAGGTATGCTGAATTTCAATGCTCTCGCCGGACGAGGTCAACTCGGTGGGGTTGGTCAGGTTGGCTTTCAGTATCAAGTCCGAATAGTAGGAGCTGTCGTAGATGAACATATGGCTTGGAATGCCCAACTCCGGGGAGCCGACCAGGGCAAGCGTGGACATTTGTGTATACAACGCTTCAGGCACCTGGAACATCAGGCCCTCATGGGGAGGCGGCCCGATTAGGTGCGTGTGGTCGCCCACATAAATTGCTCCCGGGCCGCCGGCATGGTCCCTCGCGTATTGGGCCCGGATCACCGCGTTCTCGGGAGAAAAGACGCTGGCTTCGGTGGGAGTGGGAGCGGGCGCTCCGGTCGTTGGAGTGGGCCCCTCGGGAGTGGGTTCTGCCATCATTCCTGTGGCGGTGGCCTGAGGAGTGGGCTCTGCCATCATTCCTGTGGCGGTGGCCTCGGGAGTGGGTTCTGCCATCATTCCCGTGGCGGTGGCCTGGTGTGTGGGCTCCGCCATCATTCCCGTGGCGGTGGCCTCGGGCGTGGGTTCTGCCGTCGTCGGGGTAGGCGCAATGGTGGCGGTGGGGTCGGGTTCATCGCTTCCACACGCCCCCAACCCTAGGATTAACGCCAGGGATGCAACAACAATAGCCATAACAGGGATATAGCGGATTTTCATCATTTACCTACGCTTGTTTCAGATGCCGGCAATATATCGGTCAAGTCGAGGCATTGTAAAATTTTAGCCATGTCTTTGTCAATGTTGACGGGAGATAGGAGACGTTGCCGTTGCCTGCATAGTCTTGTTATAATGGCTGAGTCACAAAAATCCGTGAAGGTGACAGGGTCACGAGCTACTTGAAGATGGCACAATCTAACGTCAAGTCCGGCTCACCGTTTGGCTAGGGACCGAGAAATCCACTACCCGTCAGGTGGACCGGTTAGCTCTCTTCCGTCAGCCAAAATAACGCTAGATTAGGAGGCGAAATGCCCAAGTTCATGGTGCGAGCTTCATATTCCCCGGAAGGTCTGAAAGGGTTAGTGCAAGAGGGAGGCACCTCCCGGCGGGATGCTGTCAAGGCTGCCGTAGAGTCGGTAGGCGGCACGATGGAAACCTTCGTGTACGGCTTCGGCGAGGGCGACCTGTATGTAATCGTAGATGTACCCGACCAGGAGACGATGACGGCCATCTCCCTCACCATTGGAGCTTCCGGCGCCCTTTCTCCCCACACCATAGCACTCTTGACCCCCGAACAGGTGGATGCTGCGGTAAAGAAAAACGTCAACTACAGGCCCCCCGGCGCATAACCACAAGGTCTCCGGTGCGAGATACTTTGTGAAGACGATGCACAACAGCATGGAGCACGAGCCGATGGAGGCCTGCGTTAAAAGGTCCGAGTTGGTGGCCGTCAGCCCCCTGACAGCCCTTCACCGGCAATCGTGCGGCTGCGCGGTGGTGAGGAGGCTTACCAGGTGATGCCAGATCGGAATACCGGCCAAACCACCACCATCGTCATATTCGGGTCTTCGGGCGACCTCACCCGGAACAAGCTAGCTCCGGCCCTGGCCCATTTGTATAGCAAAGGGCGGCTCGGCCCGGAAGTCCAGATTGTGGGCATGGCACGTAACCAGGTAACCGAGCAGGAATTTCGCGACTGTTTCTACAGAGAATTTGGCAACGAAGAGCAGCCCATGCCAGAGGCATGGGAGGACTTCTTCAGCCGGGTCCATTGCTGTTACGGTGACGTTCTGGCACCCGATGGCCTCGACGAGTTGGAGCGGACTCTGGCCAAGGTGGAAGCGCCCGACAGACCCGCCAACCGGCTATACTATCTGGCTCTTGCTCCCTTCTTGTTTGCACCGGCGGTCCTCAGCATGGGTAAAGCCGGGCATCAGGTAGAGAACGGATGCTGGCGTCGTGTGGTGGTGGAGAAACCCTTTGGCGTAGACTTGGACACGGCAAGAGAATTGAACCGAGTGATGCACTCGGTATTCACAGAGCACCAAATCTACCGCATTGACCACTACCTGGGTAAGGAAACGGTGCAGAATCTACTGGTTTTTCGCTTCGCCAATGCAATTTTCGAGCCTATCTGGTCCCGAAACTACATTGATAACGTGCAGATTACCGTATCCGAGTCCGTCTCTATCGCGGAACGGGCCTCCTACTATGACAACGCCGGCGTGCTACGGGACATGTTCCAGAGCCATCTATTCCAGTTGCTGACAGTCGTGGCTATGGAGCCGCCATCTACCTTTGAGGCCGATACCCTGCGGAACGAGAAGGTCAAGGTGCTGGAGGCGGTACGACACATCCCGGTGGAGGAGGCGACGACCCACGCCGTCCAGGGCCAGTACGAGGGCTACCTGGATGAGATGGGCGTTCCCGCCGGCTCACGGACCCCCACCTATGCAGCTTTACGGCTGGACGTGGACAACTGGCGTTGGCAGGGAGTTCCCTTTTACCTTCGGTCCGGCAAGGCGCTGAGCAACAAACGGACCGAAGTTTTGATACAGTTTCGCCGACCGCCCCATCTCATCTTTCCCTACGGCGACAGCGGGGACATCAAGTCCAACACACTTTCCATCTGCCTTCAGCCCAACGAAGGCGTACATCTGGAATTTCAGGCCAAGACGCCCGACTCGGCTCTGGACCTCCGCCCCGTGGACCTGGAGTTTCACTACGAGGACTCCTTCGGCGGCCAGGAAATTCCAGATGCCTACGAACGCCTACTGCTCGACGCTCTCCAAGGAGACGCGTCACTGTTCATCCGCAGCGACGAGATTGAACAATCGTGGAGAATCATTGATCCGGTAATCAATGGGCTGGCCCTGCCATCCTCACGTCCGCCCACTATCTACGACCGAGGCAGCGAAGGCCCAGAGGTTGCTGACGACTTCCTGGCCAGGGATGGCCGGGAATGGTTAAGCAGGTGCATCGGCCAATAGGGCTAGGATGTCTCCTGCTTTATCAAATCCCCTCTTCCAAATCACATACATTTTCAGTAATATCTTGTCTGCTGATACTGGCACACGTCTAATTGTTGGTGTTATAATCCCCGAACAAAATCAGACGCTTACTTTGGGGGTTTTACCTCGCGGGGACCTGCACTCAATAGCTTCCCGCTTTTCCAGGGGTAACGACGGGGAAGCAACCCCGGACAACACAACCACATCATAAGGGAGAGTATGTTGAAAGGCTTGAAATTCGGTATCCTGGTTAGCGCGGCGCTCATAATTTCGTTGTTGGTCGTGGTTGCCTGCGGAAACGGCGAACCGGAGATTCAGGAAGTGGAGGTTCCCGTAACTCAGATAGTGACCCGAGAAGTCGAGCGCGAAGCCCTGCCGCCGTTGGTGGTGGGCCACCTCAACGCTTTCACCGGGTCATTGTCATATTTCGGCGAGTCCCATCAGACCAGTATCAACCTAGCAGCTGACCACTTCAACCGTGCTGGCGGCATCCAGGGCGGCCCGGTAGTTCTGATAAACCGCGACACCGGCGTCAACCCTGTCCAGGGGGTTGCCGCCGCCGAAGACCTGGTGCACGCTCAGGGCGTCGCCGCCATCGTCGGTGCACTGGCCAGTGGCGTAACCATTCCCGTGGCCACATCGGTAACAATACCCAACAGCGTGTTACAAGTCTCCGGCGCATCAACCGCCCCGGCCATTACCGTGCTGGAAGACAACGATTTCTTGTTCCGCACCTCGCTATCCGACGCATCACAGGGCGTGGTTTTGGCCGACTTGGCGATGGAGTTGGGCTACAGCAGCGCGGGCATCCTGTACATCAACAACGCCTACGGTGAGGGTTTGGCTAACCGGTTCACTGAAGCGTTTACGGCCCAGGGGGGCACGGTCACCGCGGCAGTGCCTCACGAAGACTCCCAACCCACCTTCGTTTCCGAACTGGAAAAAGCCACCGAAGGGGACCCGGACGTGCTGGTTGCCATGAGCTATCAGCAGGCCGAAACCTACCTCCGCGAGTCTCTGGAAGGCGGTTACATTGACACTTTCCTGTTCGTTGACGGCACCAAGATACCCGAGTCCTTCGAGGTCATCGGCTGGGACTTGCTGGAAGGCAGCTACGGCACCGGGCCAGGATTCGAGGCCAATCCCTCCACCCAGGCATTCATAGACGCCTATGTCGCGGTCTATGACAAGGAGCCGGAGCATCCCTTTATGAATGAAACCTACGACGCTATGGCGCTGATTGGCCTGGCGGCGGCCAAGGCAGGCACCACCACCGATTCTACGGCCATCCGCGACGCCCTCCGGGACGTGGCCAATGCGCCCGGAGAAGTGGTGCGGCCCGGCGTGGAGGGAATCAAGCGCGCTTTGGAACTGATAGCAGCGGGTGAGGAGGTCAATTACGAAGGCGCGGCCGGTTCGGTGGAGATGGACGAAAACGGCGACGTGATTTCCGGCCACATAGAAATATGGAAAATCGAAGGTGGCGAGATAGTGTCCGACCGTCAGGTGGCGGTTGACCTGAGCGAATAACCTCCGGACATCCCCCCAGCCCTCCCGGAGGACGCTTGATGCACGTTGTCACTTCCGAGGGGTGGAGGGATGAGGAACCTAAAGTCCTACGGCCTCAATAAAGCCAGGGCTTTAGGTTCCTCTCGCATTTGGCGGATTCGGGATGACATGAAACCGCAGTATCTGCTTAGCCGAACCTGGAATGGTGGATAGAGAGCCAATTTGCATCTAGCGCAACGGGCAGTGACTTCCGTGACCCTCACGCGGGGATGAGCGCTACGGCTGCTCTTCGTCAGCCGGGGGTGCTGCCGGCGGCGGACTGGTGCGGTGGACGCGGGCCACGTAGCGTTGCTCGCCCAGGATGCCACCGGGTCGCCACAGGATTACTGCCACGATGAGCGCCCCTATCATAAAAAGACGGAAGCTGGAGTCGGCAAATATGTCTGGTAGAAACCGAAAGGTTTCTACCAGGGACTGAGTGTACGTCCAAATACCCCACACCAGGAGCGCGCCCAGGATAGCCCCCTTGTTGTTGCCTGAGCCTCCTACCATCAGCATTGCCCAGATGATGAAGGTCGCCAGCATTGGGTCGAAGGTGAGGGGTGAAATAAAGCTGACGTGGTGGACGTAGAGGGCGCCACCCACACCCATAACCATAGCGCCAAATATGAAAGCTTCCAGCTTGAATTTCGCTACGTCCTTCCCGCTGGCCTCGGCTGCCGTCTCGTCTTCGCGGATTGATCTCAGGACACGGCCCCAGGGAGACGTCGCCGCTCTCTGCACCGCCAGGTATACCAGGGCCAGAACGACCAGCACAACAACAAGATAGAGATAATTGTAATTGTCGGGTGCAACCAGGCCGCCTAGAAAATCAGGGATGCGCTGCAAGCCCCTTGAGCCGTTGGCCGCCCATTTTTCATTGAGAAAGAACAGCCGCACCGTCTCGGCGATACCCAGTGTCGAGATTGCCAGGTAATCGTCGTGCAGCCGCAGCGTGATGCGGCCTATGACAAGAGCGATGATCCCGCAAGCCAATGCTGCCGCCGCGAGGGCGAAAAAGAACCAGACGTCTATGCCCCAGTCCAGAAACCCCAAGTTTGACCAGTCGCCGCCGAAGATAAAATCCTCCTCCAACTCCGGGTCCGGCGATGCGCTGGTCATCAGCGCCGAGGTATAGGCTCCCAAGGCGAAAAACCCGGCGATGCCAATGTTGAATAGCCCGGTAAATCCCCAATGGACGTTTAGCCCCAAGGCGAACACGCCGTAGATGCCGGCAACTATGAGAAAAGCCACTATAGAGTCCAGCACGCCTATCGGGTCCATCACTCGCTATCCCTTAGAACCGCCAAATATTCCCCTCGGCCGCACCAGCAGCATGGCTATCATCAGAACGAAGGCCACCCCAGGTTTATAGCTGGGGTTTATCCATTGCGTGGAAACCTCTGAAGTCACCCCGATGACGAAGGCGCCCACCAGAGCTCCGTAAGGGTTGCCCAAGCCGCCCAGGGTAACGGCGGCAAACAGTGGTATCAGGAACTTCCACCCCATGATGGGCAGAAGCTGCGCTTGGAAAACCGCCAGCAGAACTCCGGCGGTGGCGGCCAGCGAAGCAGCCATCACCCATGCCCATCGTATAACGCGCTGCGTATCTATGCCGCTCACCAGAGCCAGGTCCGGGTTGTCCGCGGTGGCCCTCATCGCTTTTCCCATCTTGGTACGGGTCAGCACCAAGTAGACGACCACTATGAGGATGACTGTCACGATGGCAATGAATATGCTGTCCGGCGGTATTCGCACGTCCATAGGCAGATGGTAGACGTAGCGGAATTCCCTGGGAAAGCGTTGGATTTCTCCACTCCAGATAATCTGCACTACCCCCCGCAGCGCAATCGCCAGCCCCAGAGACGCCATTGCCAGCATCACGAGGTTCACTCCCCGGTCGCGGAGCCTACGGTAGATGGCAACGTCCAGTGCCACAGCCAGGACCGCAGTCATCACAACCGCCACCGGCAATGCAATGAGCAATGGATACCCGAAGGTGAACGGCCCCAGTCCGGCCCCCTCCATTCCAGCCTTGGGCAGGACTTCTCCAACGACGAACAGAGCCACGTAGGCTCCCACGGTCATATAATCGCCGTGGGCGACGTTAGCGAAATTCAGGATGCCATAAACCAAGGTCAAGCCCACGGCTCCCAATGCTATAATCGCACCCAGAATAACGCCATTAACCACCAGCTCCATCTTGACGAAAGGCAAGAATCCAGCTGCCACAGCCACCACAACGATGACAGCCGTGGTATGCCCCGGCGACCAGGCCAAGCTGATTCGTCTTGCGGTGTTCTGTAAGATGGTCATTCTTAAACTGTCGAAGACAAGTCCCGTTCATCCCCCCAGATAGAGACGCGCTACCTCCCGGTTGTTCAACAGGTCCTTCCCCGTGTCTTCCAGGCGGTTCTCCCCAGCGACCATGATGTAGCCTCTATCCGACATTCGCAACGCCTCTCGAGCGTTCTGCTCCACCAGTAGCAGCGCAACTCCGGCCTGGTTAATCTCTCGAATTCGCTCAAACACCATGCCCATCATCGCCGGAGATAGCCCTGCAGAAGGCTCATCGAGCAGTAGCAATACGGGGTCCAGCATCATGGCGCGGGCTATGGCTAACATCTGGCGCTGCCCCCCGGACAGGGTCCCGGCTTTCCGACCGGGTTGCATAGCCAGGTCCGGGAACAACCCGAACATTTCCTCAATGCGCCCCTGATAGTCGTCATCTCGGATGAAAGCGCCCATCTCCAGGTTCTCTCGGATGCTCAGGGACGGGAAGACGTTATTGGACTGGGGAACGTAGCACAGGCGAGTCCGAACAATCTTCTCCGGGGGATAGCCGGATATGTCCGTGCCCTGGAACCCGATCCTCCCTGTTCGGACTCGCACAAGGCCCACTATGGCCTTCATCAGGGTGGATTTGCCGCAGCCGTTGGGCCCGATGATTGTAACCATTTCCCCCGGCCCTACGGTTATGGACACGCCATGCAGTATCTCCGTCTGACCGTACCCTGCCACCACATTGGACGCCTCAAGCAATCCCACTGGCGGGACCTCCCAAGTAAGCGTCCAGAACATCCGGGTCTTGCTGTACCTGTGTTGGGGTTCCCTGAGCAATTACAGCCCCACCGGACATGACGATGATAGGGTCACACATTGTCATAATGAACTTCATGTCGTGCTCAATGATTACAAAAGTGATGTTGCGCTCGACGCTGGCAAGGAAGATATTGTAGGAGATGTCCCGAAGCAACGTTCGGTTGACCCCGGCACCCGGCTCGTCCAACAGCACCATCTTGGGCTCGGCCATCAGAGTCCGGGCTAGCTCCAGCAGTTTCTTTTGACCCCCGGACAAGTTGCCCGCGTATTCGTCGGCAAGGTGGGAAAGGCTGACCAACTCCAGCACCTTCAGCGCCTGGGCCTCGATGCGGCGCTCCTCCCTGGCGACTCGCCAGGGCACTAACCACGATGCCCAGACCCGCTCGCCAAGTTGTGGCGCAGGGACCAACATCAGGTTCTCCAGCACCGTCATGCGTTTCATCTCCCGGGGAATCTGAAAGGTACGCATGAGTCCTAACCCAAAGGTCTGGTGCATGTTCATCTTCTCGATTCGCCGGCCTCCGAAGACAATCTGGCCGCTGGTTGGAGACATTGCACCTGACATCAAGTTGAACAGGGTGGTCTTTCCTGCTCCGTTTGGGCCGATGAGGCCAGTGATGGAGCCTGGCATGACCTGGAGGGAGCAGTGATTTACGGCACGCACCCCGCCAAAGTCCTTCACCACGTCACGAACCTCCAGAATGGGAGCCGTTTCTGTCACGCTGCCTCCGCCACGCCAGTCTCCCAAGGTGGACTTAACCATCATGGGGACGTGGTTCGATTCGACCCGATTATACTAAGATACAGACCCTGCATCAATAACACGTGTCTTTCGGCCGGATGGACAGCAGCATTGGCCTGAACCGGTGCGGCTTTTGCCCCAATACGCACCGGTGGCACCGGGAGGGGAAGTCTGTCCACTTGATTTCATTTCCATTCAAATATTTGGACGGAATATGGTATACGATATGAGGTAGCGTGGCTCCGGGTATATCTTCTGCGCTTCTCCTGGTAAACCTGCTCTATGAGGCAGTCAATTAGGCTGACTAACCTTTATGAATCAAATTCGAGGGGGAGGTGCCCGTGATGCTGGATATAGTAAAGCGGACTCTGGCTGTCTACCTTGTGGCAACGGCGGTCGCCGTGGCACTCAATCTCATACTCACTCCGGTATACCACGACGGGTCGCCGGAATACCCCGTGTGGCGCATCCTTAACTGGTTCATGGCGGCGGGCGTGGTCATGGCCCTGGTGGTCAGCTACCTGAGAAGGCGTGGCCTGAGGAGCGAGGGGACCAGTACCCTCCAGTACCTTCGGGTCAGCATGGCCTATTACGGGGCCATCGTGCTGACCATGCTGTTCTTCTGGGAATGGTTCTGGACGTTGAACCCCGACAGTGAGACCGGGGATGCCATAACCTCGCACACGGTCTACTTCCCTATAGTAGACGCACTCTTCGTAGTCGTAGCCCTCGCCACCGGTCGCCATCTCTGGAAAGACGGTGGCAAGTCGGCGGATTAGGAGTCTACGGTTGTCCTCCCAGCAAGATATTGTTCTTGCCCTCCGGCGGTCCGATGTCGCTGTCACCGGGTGAATCAAATCAGCGGTAGTGGCGAAAGCGTGGAAGGTCCCACGTCAGAGGGGATTCCGCCAATGGAGGCCGGGGAATCGGCTGAAGTCAGTGTCGTTGGAGTGGACTTCTGCCTGATACTCCATCGCTATGGCGGCGACATGGGAGTCGGTCACCATATTCGCGCCAACACCGGCAGCCACAAGATTCCGCTGGAAGTGGGTCAAGTGGTTAGCCCCGGGGTTGATGGGTATGACGTGGGGAAAGCGAAACCACTCCAGAACGTAGTCAACCGCATCTGCCGGAGTTACGGGGCAAACAAGCACTCTGGGATGAGTCATCAACCTTACAAAACCTACCGACACAACCCAGGGGATGCCGACCCTCTCTACGCCGTTGACCAACCCTTCCCACCAGCGTCTGGCGGGGTCGTGATAAGGCGCTCCGTCGTTGTGGGCATAGACAAGCAAATTGACGTCCGGGACTATCAATTCGCGCTCGGTTCGACGAAGGCCTCGGCGTCAAGCTGGTCGTTAATCTGATTCAGTTTCAGGGGGTCAATTCCGGGGGCCAATGCACTGTGATTGGGAACAACCCTGTATTCAGGCAATGGGACTTCTTTTGCGCCGGGGGACATCCCGCGTCGCAAAGTGTCATTCACCACCTGCTTAAACGGGATGTTGAGAAGGCGCGCTCGCTCCCGCAGGGCATCAGCCACGTCATCGTCCAGTGTTAGTGTGGTTCTCATGCCGGCATCATAGTGTGCTATAGTATTGATGTCAAGATGTCCCTATGAGGACTCCGGGTCCTTTACAAGCCAGGTGACAAGGTTTGAGCCGGATTGATTTTCCGGAGTCATGCCTACCACTAGCCGAATTATGGTATTGTATATGGTGCCTTAAATCCTGCGGGACAGTCGAATCAGGGAGACGATTTTGGCATCAACATCTGCACAGAACCCCCGTTACGAGGCGAACGAGAGTCCGCCTTTGCTGGCCACTCTCGGCTTCGGCGCACAGTTCAGCCTGATTGCCTCCGTCACCCTCCTGGTAACGCCGGTTGTGGTGGCCAAGGCGTCCGGGAGGGACGACTCCTACCTGGCATGGATGGTCTTCGCCTCGCTGGTGGTCTGCGGCTTGGCCACGTTGTTGCAGGTGCGAAGGCTCGGTCCAGCTGGGGCCGGTGCCGTTCTGCCCATGTTTACGGCCGCCTTCTCCATCCCATTCTGCATCTCGGCAGTGGTGGACGGCGGGCCGGCGACACTGACCACCCTGGTCATCGTCATGGCGGTAATTCAAATAATCATCTCCAAGTGGCTGTTCATTCTCAGGAGAATCGTAACGCCAATCGTGGGCGGCACGGTGATGATGATACTCTCCATCACACTGGCTTCGGTGGTGCCCCGCCTGTTGGATGAGCCATCGCTGGACGAACCGGTGGGCGCGCCTTTGACCGCACTGGCCACCCTGGGCGTCCTTGCCGTGTTCATCCTCCGCGGCTCGGCAGTACTGCGTCTCTGGGGACCTGTGATTGGCATACTCGTCGGCTGCGCGGTCGCTGCGGCCTTCGGCCTCTACAGTGCCGAGAGTGTGATTGAGGCCCCCTGGATTGGGCCGCCCAGCCAGTGGCCGGGGCTGGGACTCGACTTCGGCATCCCGTTCTGGACGCTTCTTCCGGCATTTCTGTTCCTGGGCGTGATTATCTCTATTCAGGCCAACGGAGAGGCCATCACACAGCAGCGGGTCGCGTGGAGGGAGGAGCGGGCCGTTGATTTTCGGCAGGTGCAGGGGGCATTGGCCGGCACCGGCGTGACCAACCTGATTGCCGGCATCGCGGGCTCAGTGCCCAAAATCATCAATCCCGGCGCGGTCTCATATATCCAGACAACCGGAGTCGCTTCCCGCAGGGTCGGGTACTGCATCGGCTGCATTTTCATCGTAGCGGCCTTTCTGCCCAAGGTATCCGGGCTGCTCAGCACCATACCGGGGCCTGTGATGGCGGGATACCTTATCGTGCTGTCGGGAACTTTATTCGTTGACGGAGCGCGGCTAGTTATCCAGACCGAGCAGAACCGGCAAAAGATCCTCGTGGCGGGGGTCTGCTTCTGGATTGGCGCGTCTTTCCAGTTTGGACTGTTCTCCCTGACGGGCGTCGGGCCAGTGTGGAGTGCGTTGCTCGAAAGCGGTATAACGACCGGGGGACTCGCGCTAGTAGTGATGATCCTCTATCTGGAGCTCACCAACCCACGACGTATGAGATTTCAGTCGAGGCTCCACGCCGACTCCCTACCGGAACTCAATGAGTTCATCGCCAGGTTCGCCACTCGCAGGGGCTGGGATACCGCTATGAAGGACAGGCTGAGCGCGGTTGCGGAAGAGACTCTTCTGACGCTGGCCCCACTGGACCTCAGCTTGGAGGAGGACGAAGATGCACAGGACGAACGCCGGTTGGTCGTCGTGGCCTCCAGTGAGGGCGATGTGGCGGACCTGGAGTTCATTGGAGGGGGAAACGAGAGCAACATCGAAGACCAGGTGCGCCAACTGCAGCAGCACGACTCGGAAACCCCGCCAGAGAATGAAATCTCCCTCCGGTTGCTGCGGAACTACGCCTCATCCGTACGCCATCAGCAGTACCACGGCACCGACATCATCACAGTCCGCGTAGGTCCACCGGGGACAAGATAAGTGGCCCCGGCCGGCGCGCCATTAACAGACTCGTCAAGCCACACGGCCGACACGTACCGACAATACCAAAGTTGACAGAACAGTAAATCGTGTAAGATACTGTATTTTGCTCAAACCAACGCTGCTCATAACGATTCATATCGGAAAGAATTTTTCGTAAGGAATCAGTATGGAAGATGGTAAACCTCGAATAAGCGTAACCAATCTGTGGAAGGTCTTCGGACATCACCCCGAACGGGTTATAGCGCCAGAATGGGCGGACAAGACCAGGACGGAAGTGCAGGAGCAGACGGGATGTGTAGTGGCTCTAAAGGACGTCAACTTCGACGTGGCCCAGGGGGAAACCTTCGTTGTAATGGGACTTTCCGGGAGTGGCAAGTCTACGTTGGTGCGTTGCCTCATACGCCTCATAGAGCCTACCCAAGGCCAGATACTTGTAGATGGTGACGATATACTTGCTTACGATGACAGCCAGCTCACCCAGATGAGGCGCACAAAGACGGCCATGGTGTTCCAGCGTTTCGGCCTCTTCCCTCACCGCCGGGTCATTGACAATGTGGTCTGGGGGCTGGAGGTCCAGGGGATGGACAAGGAAGAACGCCTTCAAGTGGCCACGGAGGTCCTGGAGATGGTTGGGCTGAAAGGTTGGGAGGACAATTACCCCCGGGAACTGAGCGGAGGTATGCAACAGAGGGTGGGGCTGGCCCGTGCCCTTGCCGTGGACCCAGAGATTCTTCTGCTGGATGAGCCTTTCAGCGCCCTGGACCCCCTCATTCGGCGCACGATGCAGGATGAGCTAATCAAGTTGCAAGAGCAACTCCACAAGACTATGATATTTATCACTCACGACCTTGACGAAGCGCTGAAGCTTGGCGACCGTATCGTAATCATGCGGGACGGGGCGATCATCCAGGAGGGTACCCCCGAGCAAATCGTCACCAACCCTGCCGACGATTATGTGGCCGATTTCGTCCGCGACGTGTCGCGAGCACACGTCATGGATGCCCAGTCAATCATGTCCGGACCACCGTTGACCGTCCAGGTGACGGATAGATGCGACGCGGTCCTGAAGGCTATGCGAAGCAAGGACGAGTCGTGGGCCTATGTCGTCAGCGATGACAAGGCATTGCTAGGGGTAATTACCCGCTCAAAGATTGAGCATCTCATACGGCAAGACACTGGTGTCATAAGTAACTCCTACGAGACCGTTCAGCCCGTGGCTCCAGGCGACTATCTGAAAGAACTCGTCCCCGTCGCCGCACAGACCGAGCACCCCATTCCCGTTGTGGACGACGGTGGACGCATACTCGGTCAAGTAGATAGAGGGGCACTCCTCGCCGGAATATCCGAGGGTTTGATGAACGATGAAGACGATAACGTCGTTTAGGAGAGCTACTCTATGAATCCAGGCCAGTCATCCACAGGCACGGGGCCCCAAGAGCAAGGCCACTCTAACAACACAATCGCTGCTAACATTGGGAACCTCAGGAGTGTCGTGAACCTCTACAGCAACCTGCTCTTGTACGCAGCTATTGCCGTCGCCGTATTGGTGTGCCTGGCTATCTGCCTTGCAATCTGGGGGCCGGGCATGGACTTTCCCGCCTCGTGGGGCAAACCAATTGGCGCCAAGGTGGACGAGTGGATTCTCTGGCTTACCGTTGAGGCCTCTTGGCTCTTCGACGGCATCAAAGACATCATAACAAAGGTGCTCATTTTCATAGAGGACGTACTGCTATGGCTCCCCTGGCCCGTGGTGATTCTGGGAGTGGGCCTGATTGGATGGAAGCTATCCGGACGCAACATAGCCATCTTCTCCGTCGGAGCCCTGATACTGGTCGGAATGATGGGCAGGCTCCCCGGAGGCACCAGCACCCTGTGGCAAGGCTCCATGGAAACTCTGTCACTCATCTTCGTATCCGTAACCATATCTCTTATGTTCGGCATACCCCTGGGTGTGCTGGCAGCCCGAAGCTCCCTTGCCAACTCTATATTGCGCCCCATACTGGACGGAATGCAGACCATGCCCAGCTTCGTCTACCTGGTGCCCGGCATTCTGTTCTTCGGTCTGGGCAACGTGCCGGCCGTCATGGCCACGGTAATATACGCCACGCCGCCGGTCATTCGACTAACCAACCTGGGGATTCGACAGGTCTCCCGAGACGTGGTTGAGGCGGCCCGCTCATTCGGGACTACCCCTTACCAGATGCTCACAAAGATTCAGATACCACTGGCCCTGCCCACAATCATGGCCGGCATCAACCAGACCACCATGATGGCCCTGGCTATGGTTGTCGTGGCCTCCCTGGTCGGAGCCGGCGGTCTGGGCGAAGCCGTCCTGCGGGCGCTGGGCAGACAGGAAGCGGGCAACAGCGCCATAGCCGGTCTGAGCATCGTCGTCATGGCAATTATCATAGACCGCATCACCCAATCGGTCGCAAGAGAGCGCCAACGCGTTCTCATAGGGGGATAGCCCTGAGGAGCACCCAAAGGCGTCGAGTCAAAGGAGAAATCAACAATGTAGGGCGGAGGAGGTTGTCGCACCGCCCCCTCCAGGGGACCGTCAATACACAAGCAAGGTAGGGGGTCAATCAGCGAAGGAAGGAGGACAATCAGCTTCCCAAATACACAGAATCAACTTTCTCTAGTACACCAAAAATACACCTAAAACAGTTCAACAAAAGGAAAACTAATAAAGAAAGGAAGGCTCATGTTAGGTACCAAATCATACAGGTTATTTGCCTTGATGGGCGCGCTGCTGATAGTGGTTGCCCTGGCAGCGGTGGCTTGTGGCGGAGATGAACCCGAGCCAGCGGAGCCGGCGCTTAGCGAGGAACAACTGCGCAGTATAGTGGAGGACGCGGTAGCAAAGTCCATCCCCGAGCCCCAGCAACAGGTTTCAGCAGAAGAGATTCAGTCCATGGTGGAGAAGGCTGTAATGGAGGCTGGCAGCTCCCAGATTTCTCCTGACGAGATAATGGAGATGGTGCAAGGGGCAGTTGCAATGGCAGCCGCCCAGGGTGCATCACCTGAAGAGATTCAGGCCATGGTGGAAAAGGCCGTGATGGCCGCCACCGCGGAAGGCGTCACCAGCGAAGACGTCCAGTCCGCCATCTCAATGGCCGTTATGGAGGCCCAGGAAGGAGCAGTAACGTCCGAGCAAGTCCAGGCGGCCGTCGAGAAGGCGGCGGAGAGCGCGGCCATGCAGGTCGCCGAAAACTCCCTCACCGCTGAGGAGATACAGGGCATCGTGTCGAAGGCGCTGGAAGAGCGCGCGATGATGGAAGAGGTCACCAGGGAGACGATAGTTTTCTCCGACCTCAACTGGACAAGCGCCCAGGTGCAGAACCGCATCGCCCAGTACATCGTGGAGCACGGCTACGGCTACCCCACCGACACCATTTTTGGAGGCACGCTTCCCAACTTCCAGGGGCTGCTGGCGGGCGACATCCACGTAACCCTAGAAATCTGGCTGCCCAACCAGGATCTTGGCTGGGAGCAGGCGGTCGAAGTCGGCGACGTGGTTTCCGTGGGCACCAGTCTCGTGGGCGACTGGCAGAGCTACTTTGTAGTTCCCCAGTACATCGCCGACGCAAATCCGGACCTCAGGACGGTCCAGGACCTGAAGATGGACAAATTCCAGGAGCTATTCGCCACAGCCGACAGCCGAGGCAAGGCGCGCCTGGTTGGCTGCCTGGTTGACTGGTCTTGTGAAGCGTCTGGCCGCCAACAGATAGAGGCCTACGGGCTGAACGACTACCTTGAAATCGTCACCCCAGGTTCTGGTGACACGCTGTTCGCCGACCTCAACGCCGCTTATGCGAGACAGGAGCCCTGGCTGGGCTACATGTGGGGCACCGGTGACCCCGCTCTGAAACTCGACTTGGTGCGTCTGGAGGAGCCCCCGTACACCGAGGAATGCTGGGACAGCAACAAAGCCTGCGGATTCGACGACTCCCTCGTGCTCGTCGCCGTCCACAAGAGCCTGCTCCCCAGGGCGCCCGACGTCATTGGAATGCTCCAGAACTGGGAGTTCACGGTTCCCGTCTACAAGAGTATCTTCCAGTGGATGGACGCCAATGAAGGCTCAGAGGCTGTGGACGGGGCTATGTGGTTCCTGAACAACAACAAGGTATGGGAGAGTTGGGTTACGCCCGAGGCAGCGGCAAGGGTCAACGCCGCGCTGGCAGCCGAGTCCTAAAATCCCGATAATCTTGCCGATATTCCGTGGACCCACCGGTCCAACGGAAAGGGGAGAGCAGGTGTGGCGCCTGCTCTCCCTTCTACACAATTCACACGGCCCTTTCCTAGTCATCCCGGCCCCGTGCCAGAATCCCCTGCCCTCTGGATTCTGGCCCCGTATCGAGTACGGGCTGGCTCTTCGCCAGAATGGCAAAGAGGGAACTTTGGAAAGATACTGGGGGCAAAATTCCCAGTCTTGACGATGTTCGGAACCATGACTATAATTATTACCACACAACTGATGCAGCCTTTGAGCCTGCGGTCAGTTCCATAGCGAGACCATGCGCCAACACTGAGCAGAGGAGGTTCAAAATGGCCGGGTATCGAATCATATCATCGGACAGTCATGTGGTCGAGCCCGATGACCTGTGGAGCAACAGAATAGACCCGGAGTTCAAGGATAAAGCCCCACGCATCATCGTCGCTGAAGACGGTGGCCACTGGTGGCATGTCGAAGGGAAGAACCTGCTCCCCATCGCATTTGCCGGGGCGCAGGCGGGCAAGAGATTTGAGGACCCGGAAAACCTGAGCTTCACCGATACCTTTGAAAACGTACGACCCGGAGGATACATCCCCGAGGAAGCCGTCAAGGACATGGACATAGACGGCGTAGACGCGGAGATAGTTTATCCCAGCCTAGGCCTGATGTTGTACAGGGTGGAGGACAGCGAGCTCCTCTCTGCCCTGTGCAAAACGTACAACGACTGGACCGCCGACTTCTGCAGTGTGAATCCCAAGAGGCTCAAGGGCATCGCCATGCTCAACCTGGACAACATCCAGGTGGGTATCAAGGAATTGGAGCGTTGCGCCAAGATGGGGTTCATTGGGGCAATGATTACCGATTACCCGGTTGAGAAGAAACGGTACTTTTTGCCCGACTACGATGAACTGTGGGCCGCAGCTCAGGACTTGGACCTGCCTCTCAGCCTGCACGGTGCTACCAACCGTGGAGGCCCCGACCCCAGTGAGAACCTCATGCTTAACGGCAATCACGACGGCGGCGCTGCTGCCTTCCAGTGCAACTTCGACATGTATGTGAGACTGTCCCTTACCGACATCATCTTCAACGGAGTGTTCGAGCGCTTTCCGAAGCTGCGCATAGGTGCGATTGAGCAGCAGCTGGCCTGGGTCCCCTTCTTCCTGGACCGGATGGACTTCAACTACGAGCAGAGGGCCTTGGGAATGACCGGATACAGGTTCAAGAACGACATGAAACCCAGCGACTTCTTCCATCGTAACGTCTTCTTGAGCTTCCAGGACGACGCCCTTGGCATAAGGGACCGGGACATCATAGGCGTGGATAATCTGATGTGGGGGTCCGACTATCCCCACCAGGAGTCCACCTTCCCCAGAAGCCAGGAGGTCCTTGAGGAGATCCTGGCGGATTGCACAGAAGAAGAGAAAGCCAAGATTTCCGGCGGAAACGCAGCCAAGCTATACCGCCTCTAAACAACAGACCATTGAAACCAATTAATAATAGGAGAGTTTGAGCATGTCTGATTACAGAATCATATCGGCGGACAGCCACGTAGTAGAGCCGACGGACCTGTGGACAAACAGAATAGCCCCGGAGTTCAAAGACAAGGCCCCACGCATCGTTCGCACTGACGATGGAGGTGACTTCTGGCATTGCGAGAATAAGAACCTCCTGGGTGTTGCCTTCGCCGGGGCGCAGGTCGGCAGGAGATTTGACGACCCGGAGAACCTGACCCAGCAGGACGTGTTCGAAAACGTGCGCCCCGGGGGTTACATACCCGAGGAACACGTCAAGGACATGGACATAGACGGTATAGACATGAGCATAATTTATCCCAGCCTGGGCCTGATGCTGTACAGGGTGGTGGATAGCGAGCTGCTGACGGCCATCTTCAAGGCCTACAACGACTGGATGGCGGATTTCTGTAGCGCTGCGCCCGAGCGGCTCAAGGGCATCGCCATGCTCAACATCGACAACGTGCGGGTGGGTGTGAAGGAGCTCGAGCGATGCGCGAATATGGGCTTCGTCGGAGCCATGATAACCGACATACCCACCGAGAGCCGAAGGTACTTCCTGCCTGAGTACGACGTACTCTGGGCCGCTGCCCAGGACCTGGAGATGCCCCTCAGCCTTCACGGGGCCACCAACCGGGGGACCAACCCGGGCCCGATGCCCAAAGCCCCCGAAGAGCACGATGGGGGAGCCAACGCCTTCCAGTGCAACTTCGACATGTACGTGCGCATATCCCTCACCGACATGATTTTCAACGGGGTATTCGAACGCTTCCCCAAGCTGCGCATAGGCGCAATTGAGCAGCAACTGGCATGGGCGCCCTTCTTCCTGGACAGGATAGACTACAACTACGAGCAGAGGGCCCTGGGCATGACGGGGATGCGGTTTAAGAACGACATGAAGCCCAGCGACATGTTCCACCGCAACGTATTCATCGGTTTCCAGGACGACGCCTTGGGTATACGGATGAGAGACATTATAGGCGTGGACCTGCTTCAGTGGGGGTCGGACTATCCCCACCAAGAGTCAACCTTCCCCCACAGCCGCGAGGTCCTTGACGAGATCCTGGCGGATTGCACCGAGGAAGAGAAGGCCAAAATCGCCAGCGGGAATGCCGCAAGCATATACCGTCTGGATTAAACACGACTACAGGGGGTAAGTAATGGCCGGTTACAGGATCATATCAGCGGACAGCCACGTGGTTGAGCCGGATGACCTGTGGCTGAATAGAATAGAGCCTGAGTTCAAAGACCGGGTCCCTCGCGTCATTCGCACCGAGACCGGGGGGGATTTCTGGTTCATTGGAGATGAGAGGTTTCTCAGCATTGCATTCGCCGGAGCTCAGACCGGTAAGAGATTTGAAGACCCGACCAACATGAGCTTCGACGAGCCATTTGAGAACGTCCGTCCCGGGGGCTACGATCCCGACGAACACGTCAAGGACATGGATACCGACGGCGTGGATATGGGTATAGTCTACCCCAGCCTGGGCCTGGTGCTTTACAGAATACCGGACAGCGAATTGCTGTCGGCCCTGTTCAGGACCTATAACGACTGGGTCGGCGACTTTTGCAGCGCCCACCCCAAGCGTATCAAGGCCATCGCCATGCTCAACGTGGACAACGTGCAGGTGGGCGTAAAGGAATTGGAACGGTGCGCCAAGAAGGGGTTCGTGGGGGCCATGATCACCAGCTATCCCCTTGAGTCGAAGAGGTACTACCTGCCGGAGTATGAACCCCTATGGGCCGCGGCCAGTGACCTGGAAATGCCCCTTAGCCTTCATGCCGCTACGAACAGGGGCGGGAGCGGAATCGCCCCACCTGCCCCGGGGGAGCACGACGGCGGACGGGCCGCCTCCCAATGTAACTTTGACCACTTCGGGCGGGTGAACGTTACCGACCTGATTTTCAACGGAGTGTTCGAGCGGTATCCCAAGCTGCAGATAGGGTGTGTGGAGCAGCAGGTGTCATGGGCGCCCCATCTCGTTGACAGAATGGACTACAATTACAAGCAGAGGTCCGGCGGGATGACGGGGATGAGGTTCAAGAACGACATGCTTCCCAGTGACTTCTTCCGCCGGAACGTGTTCATCGGCTTCCAGGAGGACGCACTGGGAGTGCAGCTTCGGGATTATATAGGTGTGGAAACCCTCCAGTGGGGCTCGGACTATCCCCATGAAGAGTCCACCTTCCCAAGGTCCAGGGAGACCCTTGAGGAGATTCTCTCGGGTTGTACCGAGGACGAGAAAGCTATGATTGCCGGTGGAAACGCCGCCAGGATATACCGTCTCGATTAAAATCCAACGTGAGGGAAGAAGCATGGCTGATTATCGGGTTATATCCTCTGATAACCATATCTACGAGCCGGCGGACCTCTGGACAAGCAGAATCGAGAGCAAGTACAAGGACAGGTGTCCACAGCTAATGCCTTTCCAGGACGGCCAGGTCTGGGTCTGCGACGGCAGAAGGGGACAGGGACTCGCCCAGGGGACTAACCCTGGCAAGCGATTTGAAGACCCGGAAACCATAAAGCGCTTGGACGTGTTTGAAAACGTCCGGCCCGGCGGTTATGACCCCGACGAGCACGTCAAGGACATGGATACTGACGGGGTGGACGTGAGCATAATCTATCCTACCGTTGGCCTCCTGCTGTTTGGTACAGTTCCCGATAGCGACCTCCTGACCGCCGTCTTCAAGACCTACAATGACTTCACCGCCGAGTTTTGCAACGCCCACCCCAAACAACTCAAGGGCATTGCCATGGTCAACATAGACGACGTGCAGGAAGGTATAAACGAGTTGGAGCGCGCTCGTAACCGGGGGTTTGTTGGGGCCATGATAACCGTGTATCCCCCCGAGGGAAGGCGGTACAACTCACCGGAGTACGAACCTCTCTGGGCTGCCGCAGAGAGCCTGGAGATGCCCCTTGGTATGCACGCCGCCACCAACCGGGTGGGGTCCGGGGAAGGATTCCAGGGTCCCGAAAACAGCAGGCGAGCCATAACCGCCAATATGGACCACTGGGTCCGCATGTCCCTGGCCGATATGATATACAGCGGCGTGTTCGAGCGTTACCCCAAGCTCATGATGGGAGCTGTGGAGCACGAGCTATCGTGGATTCCCCACTTCCTTGACCGGATAGATTTCAACTATAATCAAAGGGGCATAGGGCCGGATGATTATCGGTTCAAGGATGACATGATGCCCAGCGACTATTTCCACCGAAATGTCTTCGTTGGGTTCCAGGAAGATGCCCTTGGCGTCAGGGACCGGCATATCATAGGAGTAGACCTGCTCCAGTGGGGCGCAGATTATCCCCACGTAGAGACCACCTTCCCCAGAAGCCGGGAGATTCTTGAGGAGATTCTGGCAGACTGCACCGAAGAGGAGAAGTCTAAAATCGCCGGAGGAAACGCTGCCAGGGTGTACAAAGTATAACAAAGGTATTAGGATAAGCTACTCTACGTGAACAGGAGAGTTGAGTATGGCGAACTACAGAATTATATCTTCCGACAACCACATCAATGAGACGCCGGAGCTGTGGACCAGCAGGATAGAACCCAAGTTCAAAGATCGGTGCCCTCAGCTTGTGACGGTCGAAGGTGAGGGCCAGATATGGGTCTGTGACAACAGGCGGGGGAACAGCCCCTCCCAGGGGTCGCAGGTGGGCTTGAGGTTCGAGGAGCCCGAGAAGCTGCACAGGCTGGACAACTTTGAGGATGTCCGCCCCGGCGGCTACATCCCCTCGGAACACCTGAAAGACATGGATGCCGACGGCGTTGACGTCAGCATAGTCTACCCCTCATGCGGCCTCCGGCTGTTCGGCACCGTGCCCGACAGCGAGCTTCTGACGGCCATCTTCAGTGCGTACAACGACCACGTCAGCGAGTTTTGCAGCGAGGACCGCAAGCGACTCGGTGGCATCGCAATGGTGAACGTTGACGACGTGCAGGTGGGTGTGAAGGAGCTTGAGCGTGCCAAGAAGCTGGGCTTTGTCGGCGCCATGATTACGGTGTATCCTCCCGAGGGGCACCGGTACGACTCGGAAGAGTACGAGCCTTTCTGGTCGGCTGCCGAGGACCTGGAGATGCCCCTCAGCTTCCACGCCGCCACGAACCGCTACGGCTCTGGCGAGGGCTTTCAGCTCTCTGAGCAGGGCAGGTTTGCCCACCTAGCCAACATGGACTATGGCGTGCGGATGTCCCTCGCCGATATGATTATCAGCGGCGTGTTCGAGCGCCATCCAAAGCTGCAGGTGGGGGCGGTGGAGCACGAGTTGTCCTGGATTCCCCACTTCATTGACCGCATGGACTACAACTACAACCAGCGGTCGGTGGGAATACAGGGATACCGGTTCAAGAATGACATGCTTCCCAGCGACTTTTTCCGCCGTAACGTGTTCGTCGGTTTCCAGGAAGACGCCCTGGGTATACAGATGAGGGACATCATAGGTGTGGAAACCCTGCAGTGGGGGTCGGACTATCCCCACCAGGAATCCACATTCCCCAGAAGCCAGGAGATTCTCGAGGAGATTCTGGCGGACTGCACCGAGGACGAGAAGGCGATGATTGCCGGCGGGAACGCTGCCAGAGTGTACAACGTTTAACGCAAGGGTTCAGAATGCAAATGCGACACAGAGTCACAGAGACTGGACAAGTCCTCTGTGACTCTGTTCGTCTGAGCTAACATCTAGCTTGATGGTAACTACCAGACCAATGCAGGAGGTACGCCATGCCCGGATATAGAATCATATCATCGGACAACCACGTCTTCGAGCCGCCGGACCTGTGGACCAGCAGAATAGACTCTAAATTCAAGGATAGAGCACCGGTAATTCGCCGCGACGAGGATGGCAACGACTACTGGTATGTGGATAACAAAAAGGTGGCGGGTACTCCCTTCGGGTTCGGGGGTGCCCAGGTGGGCCGGAGATTTGACGCTCCCCAGGAGATGACCTCAGGGGACGTATTCGAGAACGTCCGTCCCGGAGGATATATCCCGGAGGAGCAAATCAAGGATATGGACACTGACGGCGTCGACGTGAGCATACTATACCCCACCGTCGGTCTTCAGCTGTTCAAGGAGCCGGATAGCCAGCTTCTGTCCGGCATCTTCAGAGCGTACAATGACTGGCTTGCCGACTTCTGTAACGCAAATTCCAAGCGGCTGGCCGGAATTGCCATGATCAACCTGGACGACGTGGCCGAGGGCGTCAAAGAACTTGAGCGCTCCCATAAGAAGGGCCTCATCGGAGCCATGATTACCGTGTATCCCCCCATAGGCAGAAGGTATGACTCTTCAGAGTACGAGACCCTTTGGGCAACAGCCGAGGACCTGGGGATGCCCCTGGGCCTCCACGCCGCCACAAACCGGTTCGGCTCCGGGGAAGGGGATAACTCAGCGAACAGCCGGATGGCCATCACCATCAACTTTGACCACTATGTAAGAATGTCCATTACCGACATGATTTTCAGTGGCGTGTTCGAGCGCTATCCCAAGCTCCAGGTTGGCGCGGTGGAGCACGAGGTGTCCTGGGCTGCCCACTTCATTGACCGCATGGACTACAACTACAACCAGAGAGCGCCGGGCGTGGAAGGAACGCGGTTCAAGAACGACATGCTTCCCAGCGATTTCTTCCGCAGCAACATATTCATCGGCTTCCAGGAGGACGCTCTGGGCATACAGATGCGGGGCATCATCGGTGTGGAGAACCTCCAGTGGGGCTCAGACTACCCCCACCAGGAGTCCACCTTCCCCAGAAGCCAGGAGATTCTCGAGGAAATTCTGGCAGACTGCACCGAAGACGAGAAGGCCAAGATTGCCGGCGGAAACGCCGCCAGAGTCTACAACCTCTAAGGTCCGGGAATCATAGTGGTGATCACCGACCGAGTGGCCGGAATATTCACCGATGCTTGGGCGCTCCATGCCGACTCCCTGAAACAGTTGGAGCAGGGGGACATAAGAGATGCGGCCGAGAAATCTTGGTGCGCCACCAAGCGGTCGACCGATGCGCTAATCCTGGCACGGACCGGAGAGGAACCGGAGAAGTCACCAGTAACGTCTAAAGAGTTGCGAGAATTAGCTGGAAAAGACCCGCGAGTGGATGTCTTGGTAAGTCGTTACTACTCCAGGATGGGCGCGCTACATGGCGAATGCTTTTACCTCGGATTGTGCGAACCCATTGAGGACACGGGACGGCGGATAAGGGAGACTGCCATGTACATCCGGGACGCCGAGGCCCTGGCTCAATCCTAGTCCAGCGATGCGCAACGAACCGTGTACGATTGTACACGATTCCCCTCTAAGAGCCTGCTTGCACAGGTGCTCCCTTACGACCTCCTCTCACTTGATGGGAGAGGATTGAGGTGAGGGTGTTAGCCTTCCCTACCCCCGGTACGGCCGGAAGAAGGCACGCAGGTCTTCAGCCAGCAGGTCCGGCACTTCCATAGCAGCGAAGTGACCTCCCCTGGGCATTGCCGTCCACCGCGTTATGTTATAGCTCCGCTCGGCCCACTCCCGTGGCGGGCGGCTTATCTCCTTGGGAAAGGCTGCAAAGGCGCAGGGCACCTGGTTTCGCTCGCCTTTTGCCGGGACCCAGGGGTTGTGGTGAGTCTCGTAGTAGAGACGGTCGGCAGAGTTGATACTCTGGGTCACCCAGTAGATGGTAACGTTGGTTAGAAGCTCGTCCTTGGTATAGACGCTTTCCACGTCGCCGTTGCAGTCGCTCCAGGTGCGCCACTTCTCCACAATCCACGCCGCCAGGCCCGCCGGGGAGTCGTTCAGCCCATAGCCGAGAGTCTGGGGCTTGGTCCTCTGAATATGCATGTACCCCTGCTCCGCCTGCCACCAGTGCTCACGCTCCTCCAGGAACACTTTCTCGGCCTCAGTTAGCTCGGGTTCCCCGGACCCGGGAGCCGGGGCAGCTCCACCCAGCATGGTAACGTGAACGCCGACCACGTTCTGCGGGTAGGCATATCCGAGACGCGTAGTCACGCCGGCTCCCCAGTCGCCCCCCTGGGCCGCGAAGCGCTCATAACCCAGCCCCTCGGTCATCAGCTTCGCCCACAAGTCCGAGATTCGCCAGCTGGCCATGCCCCGCTCCTTCGGCGGATCCGAAAAGCCGTAGCCGGGCATGGAAGGGACCACAACATCAAAGGAGTCCGCCGGGTCGCCTCCGTGGCTCGCCGGGTCGGTGAGCATCGGTATAATCTTCAGCATCTCGAAGAAGGAGCCGGGCCATCCGTGGGTGATGATGATAGGCAACGGATTAGGTCCCTTGCCGCGCTCGTGGATAAAGTGGATACCCAGTCCGTCTACGGTGGTGCGGTACTGGCTGAATTCATTGATGGCCCTTTCCTGGGCCCGCCAGTCGAAGCTCTCGCGCCAGTACTCCACAAGTTCCTTTATATAGGCCAGGTTTGAGCCGTAGTCCCAGCCTGAGCCTGGAATCTCATCGGGCCACCGGGTACGGGCTAGGCGCTTTTGCAAGTCTTCAAGTACATCGTCCGAGACGTGTATCCGGAAGGGTTGTATATCCATTCTGGTGCCCTCCTGAAGTGGTCTGCTTTTCGTAGGCTAGCTAATAGTTTAGCAGAGAACGGCTCAAGGGAACACCACATTGGCACAACGCCGCCGGGAATGCCCTGATACTCAGTGAATTTGCAATCCACGGCCCTGTTGTCCGTCGTATCTAACATCTATAATGGCATGGCGTAAGTACATATATGCCGTGAGAACGTTTGATACGGAAGGAGAAGGGCGCATGAAGGGTAAGATGGTACTCACTGCAATGTTGGGAATTGTTGCCTTGCTTGTCATGGGAATAGCCTGTGTCAACGGCGACGCCACGACGAGCCCTGACCCTGACTCAAGTTCCGAGCAAATGACGGAGCAAGAGATAGCCGGGACTGCTGCTTCCGCCGCGCCGCAGACATCAGGCTCCGCTTCGGGAATATGGGTCACGGGCCAGGCCAGCGTAACCGTCGAGCCTGACCTGGTACTGTTGACGGTAGGTGTCGAGACAATGGCCGAGACAGTGGCGGAGGCCCGCGCCGAGGCCGCCAGTAGCATGGACGCCGTCATAGAGTCCGTCAAGGCTCACGGAATTGAAGACTCGGACATGCAGACGCAGTCGTTTAACATCTGGCCCCGTTATGAGTACCCGGAGGAGATAAGCGGGGGCGTGCGAACGAATAGGCAGGTGCTCGTAGGTTACACGGTGAGCAACACCGCCATTGTCAAGATACGGGACGTGGACGCCGTCGGGACGATTATTGATGACGTGGCCGAGGCCGGCGGCGAGGCGACGAGAATCAACAACATCAGATTCAGCATCGAGGACCCGAAGCCATTCACGACTCAGCTTCGCGAGGACGCTGTGAAGGACGCTATCGCGAAGGCCGAGCATCTGGCAAGCCTTGCCGGCGTGGGTCTCGGCGACCTGGTATTCATTGGCGAGGTGGGCGCAGGCACACCTGTAGCACGGGGCTTCCAGGAGGAGGCTCTTATGGCAATGGCGACATCCGCATCGCTCACCCCCATCAGTGGAGGCGAGTTAGAGTTGAGTATGAACGTACAGATGGTCTTCTCGGTTGGTAACTGAAAGGGGGCTGAAAGTCGTTCCCTCAAATGAAGGTCTTCAGCGCTGAGACGGGTCTTGGCGCTGGAGGTTCTTCAAAGTATATAATGGCTACCGGCATTGACCGGCCAAGCTACAGAAAGTCCGTTAAGGAGGCAACCGTTGGCGTTCACTTGGCGTGAATGTAGTGCATTCAGAGGGCCTGTTCGATGGATGGCATGGATTGGGCTGGTATGTTTGTTGTTCGTGGCTTTGCTGTCGGCATGTGACGACGGACCGGCAGCGACGCCTACACCGGAGCCTATACCGGCCACCAGCACCCCTACGCCGTCGCCCATTCCACCGACATCCACTCCGGCGCCTACGTCCACGCCGTCCCTCATTTCCCCGACCCCAACCCCAACACTGGAACCTACTCACACACCGGAGGAGCCCAGTACCGCAGCCGCACGTGATTTCGACATAGACGTCGATACCCTCTGGGGAGACTTGTTCGGCTCCTTTACCCCGGCCGAACAGTCTTGCATCCGAAGCGAGTTGGGTGACGAGTTGCTTGAGTCGGCACTGGAACGGCGTGCTCTGTCCGAAGGTGACACCCAGCAATGGGAGGCGTCAATATTCGGCTGCCTCGCCCCGGAAGCGGCCGCCGGAATATTTCTCTCCTCCCTTGTAGCGGAGATGGAGGATTTGACCGGGGACGAGGAAGGGTGCCTGGGAGAACTGGTAGCTGGTACCGACGTAGCCGAACTTGTTGCCGGCACATTGCCGGACGCCGGCCCCCTCGGCGGCGAGGTGGGTCTGGAGTTCACTTCGGGCCTCCTGGAGTGTATTCCCAGGCTGATTTTACCCGGGCTGATTTTACCCGGCGACGGACCGGAGGTACCGGCACCGTCGGATGAGTCCTTCCTCTGGCGCTACCCCACCGGGGGCTGGGTTGTCAATGGGCCGACAGTGGCTGACAGCGTGGTATACGTTGGCTCGGACGATAACAATTTGTATGCCCTGGATGTATTCACGGGAGAGTTGCTTTGGAGCTTCGAGACTGGGGATGTCATAAGGTCGTCTCCAACCGTGGCTGGCGGTGGCGTGTACTTCGGGTCCAACGACAACCACGTGTACGCCCTGGATGCAGGGACCGGGGAGTTGTTGTGGAGCTACGACACCGGCGATTGGGTGCAGTATTCCCCCGTGGTGAGCGGGGGAGTCACCTACCTCCGAGCCTATGCTGAAGGTGACCTCAGGGTCCACGCCCTCGATGCAATGACCGGAGAAGTGCTGTGGTACGCCGAAAAGCCGCATCCCTTCACCACCTCCGACAGGTTTGCTCCGGTGGTTGCGAGAGATAGGGTCTACGCGCCGGGCGAATTCGGTGAATTCTACGCCTTCGACGCATCAACTGGAGAGGTAGCATGGAGTTTCAGTGCGGGCACCGGGGTCGAATCCCCGCCCACAGTCTCCGGAGGAGTCGTGTACCTGACGGCCGTCAACACAGCCCACGCACTGGACGAGGCGACCGGGGAGCCGCTCTGGAGTTACGGAACGGAGAGGTATCCGGCAAGGGACTTCCCTGCCGTAGTCGCAGACGGCGTCTACTACTTCTCGCCGGACAGCCATATCTACGCCCTGGATACCGCTACAGGACAGCCAATCTGGTCCTACGACGCCGACGACATGATCAACACCACCCCGGTAGTCGCCGAAGGTGTGGTGTACGCGGGTTCAGAATCGGGCCACTTCTACGCTCTTAACGCCGCTACCGGCGAGAACGTCTGGAGTATCGAGGCGTCGGGGGACTGGATCCTGGACTCGCCCGCCGTGAAAGACGGCGCCCTGTATGCCGAGTCAAGCGACGGCAATCTGCGGGTGCTGGATGCGGCAACAGGCAAGGAACTAAGGAAGTTCCAGAAGGGGTACTTCAGTGGTGTCCGAGGCTACACCGTTGCCGAAAGCATGCTGTACGTAAGCGCCCTGGACGGTAACGTATATGCATTCACCACTCCCTCGGAAATCGAGAGAGAAGAGAGAGTCCTGACAATCCTGTATTGGCAGGCTCCATCCCTGCCGTTCCCGTACCTGTCGGGTGGCTTCAAAGACCGGGATGCCGGAGCAGTCACCCTGGAACCGCTGGCCAACTATGACCCGGATGGCAACCTGGTGCCGGCGCTGGCCGCACAGGTCCCAACGCTGGAGAACGGCGGATTGTCCCAGGACCTGATGTCAATTACGTGGAAGCTGAAGGAGGGGCTGAGGTGGTCCGACGGGGGCGACATGACCGCCGAGGACGTGGCCTTTACATGGCGGTATTGCGTGAACGAAGACACGGGCTGTACAGCCGAGAGCTCATTTGACGGCATCACCTCGGTCCAGGTCATGGATAATCTCACAGTCAGGGTGACCTTCGACGCTCCCATGCCCTATCCCTATAACGCCTTCGTCGGGGCCGGGACACCCATCATAAGCCGCACCCAGTTCGCCGAATGCATTGGCGCATCCGCCACGACCTGCGAGGCGCAAAACACGGCCCCGTTGGGCACCGGCCCCTATCGTATCATCAGCTTCAAGCCCAACGAGGGGGCCGTTTACGAGCGCAACCCATTCTACCGGGGGGAGACGCCCTACTTCGACCAGGTGGTTCTCAATGGGGGCGGCGATGCGGTTTCAACCGCCCGGTTAGTCCTGGAGAAGGGTGAAGCCGATTACGCCTGGAACACGCAGGTGGAGCCGGAGATTCTTACAGGGATGGAAGCGGCCGGACTGGGCACAGTGGTCGTCGCCTTCACCAGCCTCGTGGAACGCATCGCAGTCAATCAGACAAATCCGGACCCTGCATTGGGCGACAATCGCTCCGAGTATCTTGACGGGCAGAACCCCCACCCATTCCTGACCTTCAAGCCGATTCGCCAGGCCATGTCTATGGCCATAGACCGCAGCCGCATAGCGAATGAACTCTACGGTTTTGCCGCAAAGCCCACCTGCAACCTGGTCGCAGGCCCTCCAAGCTACGCTTCCACGACCAACGATGGGTGCCTATCCCAGGACATTGCAGGTGCTAACAAGCTGCTAGACGACAACGGCGTTCTCGATACCGATGGCGACGGCATCCGCGAGTACAACGGCATTCCCCTGAGAATTACCTACCAGACAACCACAAATGTCATACGGCAAAGGACCCAGGCCCTTGTCCGCGATTGGTGGCATCAGATAGGCATCGAGACCCAGTTGGTGCAACACGACGCCAGTGTCTTCTTCGGCAGCGACCCAGTGGGGGCATCATATCGCAGGTTCTTTGCCGACGTGCAGATGTACGCTTCCGGCACCGGCATAGACCCTCAGCAATCTCTATCTTCTCACCTCTGCAGACACGTCCCGACCAGAGAAAACAACTGGGCCTTTGGCAATATTCCCCGCTCCTGCGAACCGGAGTACGACAAGCTCCATACCCAGTTGGAGCAGACCAGAATCGGCCCGGAGCGAGAGGAGCTGGTAAAGCAACTTAACGACATCTACATCCAGAGCTATTACCAAATTCCTCTAGTGGAACGGGGCACCGTTTCCGCCCACGCAAACACCCTGCTGGGAGTCTGGATTAATGGCTGGGACAGCGAGATGTGGAACATCGCAGAGTGGCGACGCTGAGGGTTACGGCCATCGCTCTGACTGCGCTCTGCTGGAGAGAGGCTGCAAAACTGATCAGTACAAGACAGGGAAATGACTAGCTCAATCAATACCGGTGAAACCACCGACGGTAAAAATGCCGTTGGCTTTGTCGCAGTAGCTCGCATGTGCGCGATTGGCATTGCTGTGGCTGGCATCCTGAACGCCATCGGACTTGTCACGGCAAGCGTCCTGAACGCTATTGGCTTTGTCGCCGTAGGCGGGAAGAGCAGTAGAAGTATTTTCCCCATGTCGTAACGAATGAAGGGAATGTTCGACCAGAGGGAGCGGGGAACCCGAGAGTTCCGGCCCACCTACCGGGCTTGCCGCCTGGAAATCCAATCACAACTCCGATGTAGTATTAATTGATAACATCTGGAGTCTCAAAGTATAATAGAGTCCACAAGCTCGTTGGCTCTTCATGATTCCATTTGGACCCGCCGCGGCGGGCCGTACGGCATCTGACCTTCAGGGCTACTGAGGTGGGTCATAGGCGTCTTTTCCGCACTTGGAAGATTATTAACCGGTTGGTATGTCATTGCGACGGTTATGGCCGGGCTGGGCATCGCGGCGGGTGCGTTGATATTCATCTACGCCTTCCCGGGAAAACCCAAGATTGGCGTAATTGATATACCTTTCACCGTCCTGAACGAGGACTCGGCCTACATAATTGGCGAGTACATCAACTATGCCCGCCGGGACAATTCCATCAAGGCGGTTGTTATCAAGCTGACCACTCCCGGCGGGGGCGCTACTGCCAGCGAGCACCTGTACATCGAGACCCGCAAGCTGCGTCAAGAAAAACCTGTAGTGCTGGTTATGAACGGGCTGGTTGCCAGTGGGGGATACATGATGGCAATGGGGGCCACCCATTCCTATACCAAGACGTCGTCACTGGTGGGAAACGTGGGGGTAGTTGCCTCTGCCGGACCCTTGATTCCCCCCTTACCGGATGAGAGCACTGTGTTCAGCGGCCCCTACAAGCTGAGCGGAGCCTCAAGGAGAGACTGGATTGGGACAGTAGACCAGTTGAAGTCAGCCTTCGCCCAGATGGTAATCAGCGAACGGGGGGACAGGCTGCGTATTTCCAAGGATGAGCTGGTTCAGGGGCGTCTCTACTCCGGCATAGATGCTGCCAGGCTGGGCTTGGTAGACGAAATCGGGAGCGATAGTGATGCTATACAGAAGGCCGCGGAGTTGGCAGGAGTCTCCAACTATGGTCTCGTAGACGTGAATTTTGAGGTGCAACTGGAATTTGTCCGAAAGATAGAGCGGATTCTTGAACCCTTGGGCGACCGAGGGGACTCCAACGAGGCCGATGCCCTCGACCTGCTTGTCCGCCGTGGCGGAGACTTTAACAGGGGAGACCCTGTCCTGGAAGCATACGGTGTGGAGTACGACAGCAGCGCATCAAGGCTCCAGGCCCTGCGAGGACTCATGCTCTACGGCAGATTGGGTACAAATCAGGAAGACCCTCTCCCGGAGTTCCCTCTGGACATAGGTCGTCCGAACATCTATTACCTGTATGTGGGACATGGTCCGTAGACTGGGAATATTAGCCCTGTTACCCATATTCGCCGCTGTCGCTTTTGGGATAGCATTCTCCCTCTTTTATCGGGGGTCTTACAACCCGCCGCCTCCGGTGGACATCCCATTTCAACAGATAACCTCGCCTAGTCTGCCCCCGGGCGCTTTCGTAGACTCGCCCACGGCTCAGGTCCGTAGAGGTCTCTTGCTGGTGGACGCCCTGCACAGCAACGCCTTCGAAGAAAACGAACTTACCACCCTCAGTTCGCGGGTAGCCAGTAGGGGATATGACGTGGAGTTCGTAAGCAGCACCCTGGAGGAAAAGCTAAGGCGTGCCGACAGCTTTCTGGTTATTCTTCCACAGGTGGATTACTCGGAAGGGGAAGCAGCCCTGGTGGAACGGTTCGTGGAGAAGGGTGGAAGGCTGCTGTTGGTTTCCGACCCGACTCGGCGCCGACAGATAAACACTTTGGCCGAGAGGTTCGGCCTGAACTTCCAGCCGGACTACCTCTACAACGTGGAGGAATACGACCTGAACTTCAAGAACATTATCGTTAGAGAGTTCCAGCCTGATGAGCTTACCACCGGCCTGGATGCTATAGCTCTGTACACCGCTGGCTCAATCCGTTCATCCGGCCCCGGCCTGGCATTTACCGGGGCCAACACCCGGTCCTCGGTAGTGGAAGCCACGGAGGGCCTCTATCCCGTTGCCTGGGGGAATAGCCGTAACGTCCTGGCAATTGCGGACTTCACCTTCATGGTCCCTCCCTACAATTCCCTACTGGACAATGACAGGCTGGTATCCAACATAGCTGACTATGTCACCTCCGGTGAGCGGGAATACGACCTTACCGACTTCCCCCATTTCTATGAGGCCGGTCCTGACAAAGGCGTAGACATCTTGCTGGGACGGCCATCCCTCTGGAGCATCGGCACAGGCCTAAAAACCGGACTGTCGGCCTACGAGTTGTCTTCCCAGATTCGCGGGGTGGAAGACGTAAGCAGTGACACGGTGTTCTTGGGGTTGTATGAGGACGCTCTTCAGGTGAGCCAGTATCTGCAAGCCGCCGGAATACGCATTGACGACACACTGGGCACGCCCTTTGCGCCGGACCTGGAACTGGAAGGTACGGCTGTCACCGTGCTCGACCGGAACCAGGACCGGTACGTGTTGGTAATCCTGGCGGATACGCCGGAGACCCTGGCCGGTGCGGTGACTCGTTTACTTATTGGCGAATTTAGAGATGACCTGGTAAGTGATTTCGTGGGGGTAAGTAAGTAGTCCATGAATAAACGATTTGGCTTATGTATTTTTCTGCTCCTGGCGTCACTGTTGCTGGCCTTTTCGGCCTCTTGCAGCGGCGCCGACGATACCCAACCTGCGACATTGCCCCCGGAATCGCCATTTTCTGAAGGCTCCACACCCTTACCGGCAAGCGAACAAAGGATGATGGATGAGTTTGTAGAGCAAAAGCAAGCCATCGATCAGGAATGGGACCAGTTCCATCAGGAGTTTGACCAATGGCGCGCCGGACTGACCTCCTGCCACAGAAGTTCGGTCCATGAGGCACTACAGGACTTCGCCGCCGGCTTTACCGACGTGACCCAGGGGGCCAGGAATCTTCCCAGAACATTAGTCACCCGGGAGCTTGCCGACATACTGATAGCAGCCGCCGAGGAGGAAGAGGCAGCGTTCCGCCAGCTTCGCGACCGGTGGCAGCCCAACAACATTTTACTATTTGAGTTGGTGGAGGTGCGTCGTAACGCCTCTGCCCGGGCTCAAAAGGAAGTGGAAGACCAGGCAATGGAGTTGCAGGAGCAGTTTGAGGAATACGCCGACCCCGAGGAAGTGCAGGCATTGGAGGAATTCTCCGATGCCTTTGATACCCTCCGGGAAGAATGGAGGGATTTTCACGATGACTACGCCGACCTGCAGAAGGACGCGGACAGACTGGACATCGCAGCAATCCTCGCCCGACTTAACCAGCTTATCGGACAGATTGAAGCTATACTCCGGGAGGTATATGCACTACCATCTGCATACGCCACTGAAGGCATGATTGAGATGCTTGAAGAGGCGGTGGAGGCTGAGTTTGAGGCTCTATTTAACGTGAGTGCCGCATTGCAGACCGGAGGCTTTCCCATCGCCACCGCTCCACCAGGACCCGAGAGCCCCGTGATTGCTCCAACTGCTACTCCTCTCCGTCCCAGCCCAGGATCCGGGGGTGAGGCGGGTTCGGCCTTGAACTTGATGGATGCCACCATCGAGGAAAGCGAAAACGTTCTGAAAGAGGTCAGGAGAACAATCAAGGCACTTATTGACGATAGTCCCGCGGAGAATCTGGCGGATATCAGGAACTTCAACGAAGATTACGGAAATCTCTTGGCGGGGTGGGACGCCTTCCACCAGGGCTATAGTCGTTGGCGGGAGACCGAGGGCGGGTGTGACCGTATCGAAGTGATCCAGGCTCTCGATCAGTTCAACCTGCGCGTCGGCGAGCTTGCCAGTAAAGTGCGAGACCTGCCCCAGTCCAGTTACCTGCTGCCCATGTACACATTGTTGACGGAAGCGGCGGAACGGGAAGAGGGAGCGTTCCGGGCTTTAAGCAATTCCTGGCGGCCTTTTACCGTTGATGCCTTCAAAGCGGTGGACCAGGAACGGGTCAATTCCAACAGGCTGCGTCGCCAAGCGAATATTGGCCTGCAAGGACTCAGTGACCGGTTCTGAAAATTCAACCCCCAGTCCCTTGCTAGACCAGCATAACGGGTGACACAATGATCCCAGCAGGTCGGAAGATGGTGGAGTGAAGACTCGTCCAATACCTTACTGAACTTATAGGAGATAACCGATGACAAAGCTGAACATTCTGACATACTCAACACTCCGGTGGACTCTAGCCCTCCTGATAGTCTCCGTGCTCGTACTGGTGGCCTGCGCGGACGGTGACGACCCCACCCCTACGGACGAGGCCACTCCTGCCCCGACGACCCAAGCCACGCCTACACCCCGGCCCACATCCACGATCCAGGCTACGCCTACTTCTCAAGCCACTCCGACGGCGCAACCCACACCAACTCCTCAACCTACCGCGACAGTGCAGCCCACCCCGACGGTACGAGCCACGCCTCGTCCTCAGCCTACTGCGACAGCACAGCCCACTCTTGCCCCCCAGCCTACCCCGACAATACGGCCTACGCCCATACCTCAGGCCGACATCGTCGCCCAGCTAAGAAGGAACGCCGAGGAGTTCGAGTACACTATTGGAAAGCATGGCGGCTCCCTGACGTCGGCAACCATTTCCGAGCCGCTAACCCTCAACCTCGCTATCTCCCAAGACGCCTCGTCATCGGGTGTCCTGGGATACCTCTTCGACGGTCTGACCGAAATCTCGTGGCTGACCGACCAGGTGGAGCCGTCCCTGGCGGAGTCCTGGACGCGTTCCGATGACGGCCTGACGTGGACATTCAACCTGCGCAGGGACGTTACATGGCATGACGGTCAGCCCTTCACCGCCCACGACGTGGATTTTACGTTCAACCGGATTATCTACAACGACGACATCCCTGCCAGCAGCCGGTCCTCCTTCAACTTCCGGTTCCTGGATGAGGAGAACGGCATGTGGCAAGAGGCGCCGATGACGGTCAGGGCGCTGGACGACTACACGGTCCAATGTGTCCTTCCCGTGCCCTTCGCCACGTTCCTCCGCTCCATGGGCACCGCGATATACCCGAAGCATATCCTCGAGAGGCACGTAGACGACGGGACCTTCGCCACGACGTGGGACATCAACACGGACCCGTCCGACATCATCGGCACCGGCCCCTTCGTCATCGAAAGCTACATACCGAACGAGCAGGTAGTCATGGGGCGCAACCCAAGCTACTGGCTCAAGGACGACGCGGGCAACAGCTTGCCCTACCTGGACCGAATCGTTCACGTCATTGTCCCGAACCTGGAGGCCGAGCTTGCCAAGTTCCTGGCGGGCGAGGCCGACACGCACGGAGTGCTGGGTGAAGAGCTGTCGGAGCTTGAAGCCCTCCAGGAAGAAGGAAACTTCACCATACACAGAAGAGGCCCCGCTTTCGGGACAACCTTCCTGGGATTCAACATGAACCCCGGCATGAACCCTGACACCGGCGAGCCTTATCTCGCTCCTGAGAAACTGAGGTGGTTCACTAATACCCAGTTCCGCCAGGCTGTTGCCCACAGCATTGACAAGGACACCATCATCAATGACGTACAGCACGGCCAGGGCTATCCCCAGTGGTCCTCCATAAGCCCGGCCGCCGGAGACTTCCACAACGCCAAAGTTCGGAGGTACGAATACGACCTGGACAAGGCCAACGAAATCCTCGACGGCCTAGGGTGGGTTGATACCAACGGCGACGGCATACGGGAGGACAGTGAGGGCAACGAAATTGAGTTCTCCCTCGTTACCAACACCGGCAACTCCGTGCGAGGCAATGTCGCTGCGCTGGTGCATCAGGGCATGCTGGATATTGGCCTCAATGTGGACCTTACACTCATTGAGTTCGGCGACCTGGTCTCCCAGCTGACCCAGTCCTATGACTGGGAGTCCATGATCATCGGCTTCACCGGCGGATCGGACCCCCACAGCGGCATTACCTTCTGGCACAGTGCCGAGGATTTGCACCTCTGGCATCCCAACCAGCCTGTGCCGATGACTAAATGGGAAGCCGCAATTGACGAGCTTTACGTCCTGGCCAGCCAGGAGCTGGACCGTGATACGCGGGTGTGGTACTACCACCGCGCCCAGAAGATTGCTGCCGACAATGTGCCCGTCATCTACACGACCCTCTCAGAAAGGCTGAGCGCAATACGAAACGTCTTCGGCAACACCACACCCACCCTGTACGGGCTATGGGACATCCGCTACCTGTACCGGACGGATCAGTAGGGTCCCGAACGGCCTGGCCTAGCGGAGGGGGGAATAAGGCAAAGGAGGCACTATGGAAGCAGTGAAGAAACTGGGCGGAGCGGGAATGGTGGGGGTCGCCGTAGCGGTGGCCGCCTACTTCATAATCAATCCGCTCCTCCCAGATTCCTTCGACCCATTGACCGTCTGGAGGGTTCTGGACATCCTCATGGCCATTGCGCTGGGAGTGGCGCTCCTCTTCAACTACGCCCGCAAGCGGCAGGAGGGAAGCAGGGACGGAGGAGAGCCTGTGACCCGCAGGTATCTGGAAGTCAACCTGCTTTTCCACTTCACCATAGCAATTACCATCCTGTTCCTGCACAACTGGTTCGCGCTGCTGGCGCTGGGACCTGACAATCTGGGAGCGCCCGACGCGTCCGGGAACCATCAGAGGTGGATTATCTGGGCGGCGGTGGACGTGATGCTGCCAATGACCCTGGCCGTGACGGGTTGCCGCATGTGGTGTGACGCGCGCAAGCCCTGACCCCTTCGCCGCACTGTCGGACGTTCTCGGGCCATGGCAACGCCTCACCCGGTCAGAACTCTCCCCGGGGGCGGGGGAACATCTCACGCCTACTCGTCACACGTGCTTTGGTCCGTACGCTATCCGCACCGGACGGACCAATAGCTGATTACCCGAATCGTCACCACATATCCGGGAGATTTGAATGATGAGCATTGATACTTTAGGAGGCTCCAGTCTCCAATCGGGTTTCGTGGTGTTGTTGGTGGGCACCGTGTTACTGACGGGGCTGATATACTTCCGGTGGGAACGCGACGAGTCCTCCAGTAACGCCACGGAAGAGTCTGAATCCCAGACACCAATGGCCTAGGCTTGGCAGATGCGATGCTGCCCGGCCCACTGGGACGCTACTCCCAGTCCCTGCCCCTCCAGGGCCGCCAGCCCGGGGAGCGTGGAGGCCGGATGGGTTCCCCCAGCAGCAGCTTGTATCCTGCCATAAGCAGGACTCCGGCCACAAGTCCCCCAAGGTGGGCCATGTAGGCTACGCCAGCGCCCGTTGACACCGGGCTGAAGGAGCCAACGCTGAAGAGCAGAGGCAACACGAAGAAGACCACAAGCAGGGCAATGGCATTTCTATAGGGGTAGGCCAGCAGATACGCCCCCACCACACCGGAAATGGCTCCGCTGGCTCCAATGAGTACCGCCTGGGAATCAAGGTCGGAGGCCACCTGCGTCCAGGCAGCAGCCACCCCGGTAGCCATGTAGAAAATCAAATATTTGACGTGGCCCAGCCGCTGTTCCACCCCTCCTCCAAACCCGTACAGGAACAGCATGTTTCCCAGGAAATGAATCGGGCCGCTGTGTAGGAACATGGAGGTGAACACGGTACCCCAGGTGGGTATTGGCGAGGCTATGTCGGGCCCGAACCTGTTTCCGATGGTCTGGAACTCAATCCCGCTGGTTATCTCCAGGGGTATAAGCCCATACTTCCAGAAGAAGATATCCCTGTCCAGGCCGCTCAGCGAAATGGTATATATGAAAGCCAGGGCGTTTATGGCAATGAGGGTGAAATTAACCAAGGGGCGGCGACTTTGAGAGAAGGATTCTAGGAAGGAATTCACATTATTACCTGTCGAGACCACGCCATCGGATGGCACAGACCTGATGGAATCCGATTCTCCGTGAAGTAGCTGCCATCCACGGGCGCGGGCTACACCGCCGACTCTTCTGCCCCTTCCATGAGACGGGCGCGTCGCCGGGCGTATTCTTGGGACAGCAACCCCATAGCCAGGGAGTCATACCACTGGCCATCTTTGGCGTGGGTGCCCCGGAGTCGCCCTTCCAGTATGAACCCGATGCGCTCACACATGTGTATAGCGGGCAGGTTATACTCGGGGACATCAACCCAGGCACGGTGGAGGTTATGGGTATAGAAAGCCATGTCCAGGAGGTGGACAAGGCCAGCCGTACCGAATCCTCTGTACCAGAGGTCCTTACGCCCGATGAGGATGAAGAGCTGGGCCTCTCTTAAAGGCGTCTCTATGACCATCTGCCCCTCACCGATGTGCTGCCCGTCATCGGTGACCACTGAGAAGATTCGACGCTCCGCATCATCGAAGACCTTGTCCCATTCGCTGTCGGTAGTATCCACCATGCGCTCAGGGGAATAGCCTATGTGCAAAGGCTCGCCCTGTTCGTTGGCGCCGTACCAGGAGGCGTTAACCTCCTCATCTCTGAGCCACTCGGCTATGCGTTTTATATCGTCCCTGGTGACTCTGACAAGTCGGACCTCCGGAAGCATCTTATCCCTCCTTGGGGTGTGTACACCGTAGGGGTTCGGATGGGGCAAGGGGTCAGTGGTTCTACGGGTTCTCCCTGCAACATACCCTCATTATATCAGCACGGATGGGAAAACTCAAAAGGTGGGGCAGGGGGAGTAAGAGTGTTGACAGAGGAGAGAGCCTCTGGTAAGTTGAAACTGACGCTAGGGATATCAAGCTGACACGGTAATAAGGTCAATTCGTGAAATTAGACAGAGGAGGAGTAGAAATGGCAAATGACTACACAATTTGCGTAGGGACTGTGGGAGAGGGGATCTACATAAGCCCCAATGCCGGGAAGTCCTGGAACAGGGTCACAGGGCCCTTTCCGGCCCCCTATGAAAATGAAATCAGATCGCTGGCCATAGACCCCAACAATCCTCACCGCATTGTTGCCGGCTCGGACGTGGGCATCTACAGCAGCGATGATAACGGGCTGAACTGGAAGAAGATGGACTCACCCATGGACGGCAAGCAGATATGGTCCGTGACCGTGCATCCCGGTGACCCGAACACGATTTTCGCCGGCACGAAGCCACCGGCCATCTATCGGTCCAAGGACGGCGGCGCGAGTTGGGAGCAGCTATCCGCAGACATAGCCGAGGAGTGCTTTGCAGGGGAACCCAAGGTAACCTCCATAGTGGTTGACCCCCGGGACCACCAGACCATCTGGATGGGTGTTGAGATTGACGGGGTGTTCAAGAGCATGGACGGCGGGGACACATGGACCCACATGTCCCCCCTCGGCGAAGACGTGCTCCACCAGGATATTCACTCCGTAGGGGTCAGCGCAGGCCAGCAGACACAAATTGTTGCGGCCACTCCGGCGGGAGTCTTCTCCAGCAGCGACGAAGGCGAGAGCTGGGAGCTGCACGAGTTCCCCCGCTTCAACCAGGATGACCCTTTCTCCTACTGCCGGGGCATCACGGTTAACCCGGCCGACCCGAACGTTATGTATGTCGGGAACGGTGACACCATACCGGGTGACACCGGGACAGTCCAGCGCACCAGGGACGGCGGAAAGACCTGGGAAGCCGCACGCCTGCCCGTGGAGCCCAACTCCAACATCTACTGGGTGGGTATGCACCCTGCAAACCCGGATCGCATAGTTGCCAACAGCATCAACGGCGAGATATATGTCAGCGACGACGCGGGCGACTCGTGGGAGAAGCTGAAGCGGGAGTTCGGAGAGATACGAGCAATCGCCTGGCTGCCCAACTAGCGGCCTGGACGCCATAGCCATAAAGGATAACGGGCCGCGTATCCCATAACCTGCACTCGGAAATAATCGCGGCAAGATAGACACCCCCGATTTGTCTTCGGGGGTGTCTTTGGTACAGGCGCCAGTATAGCGCCTGTACCGACCTGAGGTTATTGATTTGACGCACCAACCCATGTAAGCTAACAAGTGAAACATCTCAGGGAACCTCTGAACAACTTGCGTCATTCCGGCCTTGAGCCGGAATCCAGTCCGCCTGAGGCGGATGGAGATTCTGGATACTGCCCCCGTATCAAGTACGGGGCAGGCTTTTCGCCAGTATGACGGGTTGGTGGGTTGCCGTTTCCCACTTATTCAGAGTTTTCTTAGAACCACGGAAGTGTCATTGTGGCCTCAAGGCTTGCCCAGATACCTGAAAGTCTCCTGGTGAAGCTATGGCGAGAGAGGGCATCCCGGGAGAAGTACCTCCGCTCCGGCGATGGACGGCGCTTCAGGGTGCTTTATCCCGGCAGGATGGGCACCACTGCCGGGCCCGATTTCCGGGACGCCGTACTGGAGCAGGAGGGAGTGGGCCTGGTCAGGGGAGACGTGGAAGTCCACGTCAGCCAACGGGACTGGGATGCCCACGGCCATAGCAATGACCCTCGATATAACGGCGTGGTGCTGCACGTGGTCGGCGACATGGGTACAGGACCAACTACCCTGCCCAGTGGCAGCCGTGTGCCGGTGCTGTCCCTGGAGCAGCTCCTTCAAAGCCCTCAGTCACAGGGAGAAGGGTCGGGCTTGTGGTTCCTACTCGGGACTCACGGGTATAGCCCTCCTGGAAGCCCCCACGAACTGGGCGTCCTCTTGGACGAGGCTGGAGACAGCCGTTTCCTGGGGAAAAGCGACTCCTTTCTGGCCTTCTTGCAAGAGGAGGACCAGGAACAGGTGTTATACGCATCTCTCATGGAGGCCCTGGGATATAGCCAGAACAGGGAGCCGTTCCTGAAGCTGGCCTATGGGGTGCCCTACCGACACCTGGAGAAGGCCGCTCTAAGCGCGCGCCCAGGTGAGGGGAGGGTTGCGGATATCCGGGAAACCTTGCTAGCGGCCGCCGGGTTCCTGCCATCTTCATCCAACAGGAGAGCCATGAGCCAGAGCCAATGGCACCTGTTTCGGGTGAGGCCACAGAACCACCCCCGACAGCGTATCGCAGGGTTTGCCCACGTCCTGGATATTTTCCTGCCTTCGTCGTCAGAGGGCGGCCCTGAACCATGGATGAACGTAGGTCTCGTGGAAGGGATGTCCGGGCTGGTGATGACATGGCCGGGCACGGCACGGGAGAATAGGGGATGGAAAGCCCTGGAAAGCGTCCTTATGGGCACATGGCCGTCAAATACCCAACGGACCTCAGGTGAGGACAGGGCAAAGAGGAGAGCTACCCCAATAGGCAAAGGGCGGGCCAGGGATATTGCGGTAAACTGCGTACTGCCTTTCCTACATGCCAGGGCTAGACTTTACGATGATGCCAGCCTTGCCAATCTGGCCCTGGAGGTCTACCGGAGCTTCCCCCCGCTCCAGGAAAATGAGCTTACCAGGGAGATGAAACAGCAACTCCTTTCACCACTATACTCGGGGAATGAAGACAAGTCTGGCGGAGAGGAGAGCCAGGCAGGTATGGAGTGGACGAGGATTATAGGTAATGCCCGAAGGCAGCAGGGACTCCTCCACCTCCACTATCTGACAGCGTCGCCGGGGACGTCATCTCCCGGCAAACCGGGCTAAAGATACCACACCCATCGGGAGGCGTGTTCATGCAGCTGCAAGATAAGGTCGCTATCGTCACGGGAGCGGGGTCAGGCATCGGGAGGGCGACAGCCTTGCTCTTCGCCAATGAGGGAGCCCGGGTAGTGGCAGCAGATATAATCGGTGAGCGGGCAGAGGAGACCCGGTCTCTCGGCGGCGAATCATCAACACGAGTCACCCCTTCTCAAACTGACGTCTCCAGGTCCGCGGACGTGGAGCGAATGGTAGGCAAGACCCTGGAGGACTACGGAAAGATAGACATACTGGTCAGCAACGCCGGAATGATGATTAAGAAGCCGGCTGAAGAGATGACGGAAGAAGAATGGGACAGGCTCATGGGCGTTAACCTGAAGGGCGTCTGGCTCTGCGCCAAGTACGTGATTCCGCCCATGAAGGAGGCCGGTTCGGGGGTCATCGTGAACACCGCCTCAACGGTTGCGCTGCAAGGCTCAAGGATGAGCGCCGCCTACTCTGCATCCAAGGGCGGGGTAATGCAGCTGACGAAATCGCTGGCAATCACCCTCGCGCCTCACGGCATCCGAGTCAATGCCGTCTGCCCAGGGGCTACGGACACGGAAATGGCACGCGGCTCCGGGGGGTGGGACGCCATGAGCAGCCTGTACCCCATACCCATCGGGCGTATAGCTGCTCCCGAGGAAATCGCCAGGGCGATGCTGTTTCTCGCATCCGACGCGGCAAGCTACATCACCGGCTCCATTGTGCCCGTAGACGGAGGCTGGACGGCTGGCTGACAACGGTCAGCTTTATGTAAACTAATTTCGTACTGTTTCTACGTTAACTATCCTGTGCTATCATCATAGTTAAGGCCCACCCGCCGCGGCGGGTCGTGACGGACAAGGCAATGGCAAAGATACTGGACGGTACAGCTACTTCAAAAGACGTCCGCGCCGAGGTATCCAAAGGCGTTGAGGAGATGCGGCAGAAGCACGGCGTGACGCCCGGTCTGGCGGCCATTCTGGTGGGGGATGATGCTGCATCGGCAATCTACGTGCGCAACAAGGGGCGTGCCTGCCATGAGGTAAGCATGTTCAACGAGACTTTTCACCTGTCGGAAAGCACCACTCAGGAGGGGCTTCTGGAGTTGGTAGAGCGGCTCAATGACGACCACCGCTTTCACGGCATCCTGGTACAGCTTCCCCTTCCACAACACATGGATGAAGCCAGGGTGCTCATGGCGGTAAGCCCGGAGAAGGACGTTGATGCCATACATCCGGTCAACGTTGGCAAGCTCTCCCAGGGCAATGCCGACTACCTGCCCGCCACGCCGGGAGGGATCCAGCAACTCCTTCTGCGCAACGGCTACTCCCCCGACGGAAAGCACGTGGTCATCTGCGGCAGGAGCAACATCGTGGGCAAACCTCTTGGCATACTGCTCATGCAGAAACGGGAAGGCGCCAACGCCACCGTGACGGTGTGTCATACCGGCACCCGTGACCTGGGTGAAATAGCCCGCAGTGCCGACATCCTGGTAGCCGCCATGGGGAGAGCCAGGTCTATCACCGCAGACATGGTGAGGGAGGGGGCCATAGTGGTGGACGTAGGTATAAACCAGGTCTCCGACTCCACCCGCAAATCGGGCTACCGGCTGGTGGGCGACGTGGACTTCCAGCCGGTGTCGGAGAAGGCAGAGGCAATCACACCCGTGCCCGGCGGCGTAGGCCCAATGACCATAGCCATGCTTCTGGTGAACACCCTGACCGCCGCCCGCATAAGCATTCACGGCCACTAGCTCCGGGTATCGAGTGCAACGTCGTCAACGTATATGCGAACCAGCGATTACGATTACCATCTGCCCTCCCACCTCATAGCCCAGACCCCCGTGGAGCCAAGGGACTCGTCGCGTCTGCTGGTACTCCACCGGAGCACCGGTCGCATAGAGCACCGGCAACGCTTTCGCGAACTGGCGGACTACCTCCGAGAAGGCGACGTGCTGGTCTTCAACAATAGCCGAGTCATCCCCGCCAGACTTCATGCCAGGCGTGAGGGCACCGGTGGCAGGGTAGAGTTTTTGCTGCTGAAACGGCTCAAGGAGGGAATCTGGGAAGCCGTGGGGCGGCCGAGTCGTCGCCTTGCGCCGGGCAGCCGCTTTCTGGTGGAGGCAGATACCGACACCGCCCGCCGGGGCGGGTGGATCGAGGTACTGGAAGCCGCCGCCGACGGTACGAGAACTGTCCGGCTCTCTTCGGAGGAAGAGATAGAAAGCGCGGGCCGGGTGCCCCTGCCTCCCTACATACATACGCCACTGGACAACCCGGAAAGGTATCAGACAGTCTACTCCAGCGTGCCGGGTAGCGTGGCCGCGCCCACCGCCGGGCTGCACTTCACCCCGGAGCTTCTGAAAACCCTGGAAGACAGAGGGACGCAGCAGGTGTATGTGACCCTCCACGTGGGGTTGGACACCTTCCGCCCACTTCGGGACGAGGACCCCAGGGAGCACGTGATTCACGGCGAATACTTCCAGATGGACCAGGATGCCGCCGCCCAGCTTAACGCCGCCCGCAAGGATGGGCGCAGGGTTATAGCGGTGGGGACCACCTCGGTGCGACTTCTGGAGCAGGCGGCGCTCTACGCTGAGAACCGGGTCACGCCGGAGCATGTCTCCACCTCCGGCTGGGCGGAGTTATACATCCTGCCGGGACACAGGTTCCGTGCAGTAGATGCCATGATAACCAATTTCCACCTGCCACGCACCACCCTGCTGATGCTGGTAAGCGCCTTCGCCGGACGAGAGCACATCTTGAACGCCTACCGGGAGGCCATCGCCAGGGAATACCGATTCTACTCATTCGGGGATGGAATGTTGATTCTGTAGATGGCTCGGATAAATCACCTCGGCACGGCGCATCCTCTCGGGCCAGACTACGATTTTCTCTCCGCCCTGCCACTGGACTATTACCACCGAACGGCCTACCTGGCATCCCGTCTGCGGGTCCAGCTTGAACCTGCCATAGAAGGTGGTGAAGTCCAATCGGCTTGCCACTTCCCTCAGGGAGCGGTTATCCAGGGTTCCGGCCTCCTCCACGCATCGCTGGGCTACCAGGCCGGCGGCGTAGGCCTGGAACAGGGAGTAGTCGCCACTTCCTGGATTGAATCCGCCTGGGGCGGACCTCGCTGTCAGCTCAAGGGCAGACGGCCCATAGTCGGGAGTATAAGCGGCACCCGCCTCCCACTGGCTTGGCCCCATGAACCCGTCAGCCCCGCTCCCCAACTCTTCCTTGAACTGTTCAATGCCTGCCGCCACTATGGCTACGGCCTTTGCACTGACCCGCTTCTGGACCAACTGCCTGGCTAGAAGCAGGTCATCCTGGATACGACCCACGCCTATAATAATGTCCGCCTCGGACTCAGCTATCCGTTCCAAAAGTGGCGAGAAATCGTCTATGGGGGGAGTGTACTGCCCACTGAAGACTGTCCGGAAGCCCCTTGCAGCAGCGTAGGACTCCACGCCCGAAGCAACGTCTACCGGAAAGGAGCCTCGGCTGGAGCGGAGGATTGCCATTTTCCCCGCTTCAGGGTCCATGTTTTTCACAAGATCTATTACACCAGGGAGGTACTGGCTTGCAGGAGTGAGAATACCCACTACATAGCGGAATCCGCGGGAGTATATCCGGTCGGAGGCCCCACCGTGATTCCACAAGACCTTCTCGAATCTCTCGGCCACCGAAGCAGCCGCCAGTGTGAGAACGCTGGAATAGGGGCCAAGGAGCAGGTCAACCCGGTCATCCGCAATGAGTTTCTCGGTCAATGCCCCGGCCACTCTGGCCGCGCTTTCATCGTTGTAGTAGGTCAGTCGGACGGGGAGCCTTTGGTTGAGGGAGCTGATGAAGATGCCGCCGCTCGCGTTGGTGTCCCTGACCCAGGCTGCAATCCCTTCAAGCGCCTGGCTGCCCTGGCTTCTGAACTGTCCGGTCAGGGAGGCGACTGCTCCTACGTGCACCGTTTCAGGCGGCTGTCGGTCTTGCATATCACCCTCCGCCTGAGGCGGACTATATTCCATCTATGCCTTACAAAAGGCGAAACAAGAGACTACCCGGGCATTGCAGCACGTCTTAGAGGGTGTTTCTAAAGTAGCGTGCCAAGCCTCCTCTCCCTCGATGGGAGAGGATTGAGAGCCTGCCCCGTACTTGATACGGGGTGAGGGTGATACCCCTCATCCCAGTCCGCCTCCGGCGGAGAAGAAGGGGCTTTACGAACACTCTCTTAGTCGCGGTCGTTCTCAGCAGGACGGAAGATGCCGAAGGAACTGGTATAGCCATGCAGGAACGTTGTACCACCCACCTGCCCAATCTCACCGTTGCAGAAGAACCCTCCCAACGGGATGCTCCCAACCTTATCCCGGAACATGTCGGTGTCGTGGTCCGGGCGGCCGTAGAGATACTGGCCCCGGCCAAGACAGGAGAACAATAGCGCTCCCTCGTTTGACCTTCCCCGTTCCTCATCGGCGTATCTGGTGAGCAGCGACGACAGGTCCTCGGCAGAGGTGATGGCGTCCCGCAGATGGAACTGGACTCGCTGGCCCTCGTGCAACATCTCTCCAACGGCCATGGTCCCGGTCCTGCCATCCAAGCCGATGATGTTGCGTATCAGAAAGTCCCCCTGACGTGGCTCGTCAATAAGGTCGTCCATAACCACACCCAGAAAAAGGGAATGCTGCATGAGCTGTTGGTCTCGCTCACTGGCGGATGAGAAAAGCTCTCGCAGGACCTCCAGGGGCGGACGCCCATCCAATTCCTGAAGAAGGTTCCTCTCACTCTTGGAGATGTTCATGATGTGGCCCACAGGACGGCAACCTTGCGCTACGATGGTATCAACGACTATATTGCCACTCATGGCAATGCCTATAGCCCCGGTCCGGTAGACCTCGTCTCCCAGGAACAGACCGTTGTCGCCCCTCTGATTGCCACCACTGGCCAGCCCACCGATTTTGACACTCCCGCTGAAGGCGTAGTCTAGCCCCATGACGAAATTCTGGGCAGGGAAGCTGAAAGGGTCTATCAGCAACAAGAATCCGGGGGCGGTTGCATTTGAGAGCTTGAGGGCCTCCTCCCAAGCGTCCGGTCCTGCGTCCAGGTCTGGGAGCTCATCACCTTCAAGGCGGAGAGGGACCAGATCCACCCCCGGGAGGTGGGCAACGGTAAGGGAGAAACCATGGCTTTGCTCAAGCTCGCGACCACCCCCAATCACACCCCCGGCCGAGCAGCCGAAGAGCATGGTTGGCCCCAGCCTCTCTTTGAGCATGGTCGGGACCTCATTGTACCGGGCGGCAAAATGGCCGGAGACGAACGCCACTGCAAGGTCGGGGGTAACGTCATCCAGGTCACCGCGGACCGATGAGACACATTCTTCGATCGCCCCTTCGAGGTTTTGCTGGGCTGAAACTGCCGAGGCCCACTTCATAGCCAACACCTCCTTGCTAGCTGCCGAAAGTCCGTATCAGTTGGCGTACCGCATTCACCGCTTCAGGTCGGGACTCTCCACCAAGGGTGGAGACTGTGAAACAATTTGCCAGGGAAGTGTACTCGGCCGCACGCTCAAGGCACTCATCCGCAGTACCGATGATGGCGAAGGTATCCACCATCCGGTCGCTGATGGAGCCGACAGCACCTTCAAAGTCACCACGAGCCAGCGCAGCCCTGGCCGACGCTACCTCTTCCTCGAACCCGTGAGTGATTAGCAATTCCTGATGGTAGTCCACGTTCAGGTAAACCGACGCAACGCCGTTGCGGAAGGCGGCGCGTGCCGCCTCGGCCCGTTCGGGAGTGTTAACGATGAAGACCCACCTGCCGACCACCAGCTCCAGGTCATCAAGGGATCTGCCTGCCTGCGTGGCCCCTTGGGAAAGGGCGGGCAGGGCCGTATCCTTTATCCAGGGCAGGGTGTAGTTCCAGTTGAACAGGACACCGTCCGCCCATTCCCCCGTTTCCCTCAGCATTCTGCCCCGGCTGGCACCAATGTAGATGGGAAGGTGAGGATAGGGCGGTGGCTGGTAGACGCGATACCCGGACACACGATAGAAACGTCCCTCGTATTCTACCGGAGCGTCCGGCGTGGCTGCCCATAGCAGTCGGAGCAATTCCACGTACTCCCGCATACGTGAGAGGGGAGCCTCGCCGGGGATCCCGTGGAATCCCTCGTTCCACGCCCTCGGCATACTGCCCAGGCCAAAGATATAACGTCCTCCACTCAGGGAAGCCAGGCTGCGACATGCGCGCGCGGTGGTGACGGGAGTACGCGTCCAGGTCGCAATATTGCTGACCAGCTTGACCCGTTGGGTAACCGACGCTATGCCAGCCAACGCGACATAGGAATCATCCAGGTTGTCCCCCACGGATATGGAGTAAAAACCCGCTTCCTCGGCCTCCTGGGCCAGGGGCAGCATATCCTGAGGGTGCATGCCAGCCAGATCGATGTTCAGTCTTCGAGCTTCGCTGCTCATAGTTAATCTCCGTCCCTCAATTGACCATGCGCCAGGCGCGCCCAGCGGCAGCGAAAGCGCGCTCGACGACAGCGGCGGCCGCCTAGGACGAACTTCCCAAAGAGCGGGCGATAACCAGGCCGGCCGGTTTCCGGTGTTAGGGAGTATAGCACTGCCTAACCTGAATAATCAACCACCCAAAGCGCCCAGGCGCGCCCAGCGATAGAGAAAGCGCGCCCCGCGACAGCGGCCGCCGCTAAAGACGAACCTACCGAAAAGCGGCGGGAAAAAGCGGGGTGGCGACCTACCCGGCGGCCAAAGACCCCGCCTCGGCAGGCCGAAACGCCGCCGAACACGCGAGTAGCACAAAGCTAAAAGCCCGCCGCGGCGGGGGCTGGTATTCGGGTCTATAATAGGGGAGAATGATGGGAGTCATAAAATATCACAGGCGCACCCAGCGATAGCGAAAGTGCGCCCCCGAGAGGCCCGATGCCAAAGACGAACCTTCCGAAAAGCGTCGGATGGAGCCTTGACCCAAGTCCTAGCCCCTGCTCAATGGGGCAGAAAGGGAAATCGCATGCCCAATCGTCTGATTAACGAGACAAGCCCCTACCTCCTTCAGCACGCCAATAATCCCGTGGACTGGTATGCCTGGGGTGAGGAGGCCCTTCAGAAGGCCCTGGCAGAGGACAAGCCAATCATGCTGAGTATTGGCTACTCAGCATGTCACTGGTGCCACGTAATGGAGCGGGAGTCCTTTGAGGACCCGGAAATCGCAGGCATTATGAACGAGCACTTTGTCAATATCAAGGTAGACCGGGAGGAGCGACCGGACCTGGACAGTATCTATATGAACGCCGTGCAGGCGTTGACCGGCAGTGGGGGATGGCCCATGACGGTGTTCCTGACGCCCGATGGTCGGCCTTTTTATGGCGGTACTTACTTTCCTCCGACAGACTCACGGGGTATGCCGGGCTTCCCCAGTGTGTTGCTGGGGGTTGCGGAAGCCTACCGGACCCGGCGGGGTGACGTGCTCCGGGCTACCCAGCAGCTGTTGTCCCACCTCCAGCAAGCGGCACAGGTGCCACGAGGGGTAGAGGCCCTTACTCCGGACATCCTCCATCAGGTATACCAGGTCATGGGACAGAGCTATGACTACCAGAACGGCGGATTCGGAGGAGCGCCCAAGTTTCCCCAGCCCATGAACTACGAGTTTATGCTGCGCTATTACCACCTGACCAAAAGCCCCAGAGCATTGGAAATGGTGGATATGGCTATCCAGAGAATGGCGACCGGTGGTATCTACGACCAGATTGGCGGTGGCTTCCATCGCTACTCCACCGACCCCTACTGGCTGGTGCCGCATTTCGAGAAAATGCTCTACGACAACGCTCTCTTGAGCCGCCTCTATGTCCACGCATATCAGGCAACCGGCAATCCATTGTACAAGCGTATCGCCGAAGAGACCCTCGATTACGTCCTACGAGAAATGACCGATCCCTCCGGTGGATTCTACTCGACCCAGGACGCCGACAGCGAAGGCGAGGAGGGCAAATTCTTCGTCTGGACGGACGAGGAGATTGAGGCCCTTCTGGGCCCGGAGGATGGAGCGCTGGTTGCCGGATACTTTGGTGTGACCGAGGCGGGGAACTTCGAAGGAAAGAACATCCTGAACGTGCCCCAAGCCGAAGAGGACGTAGCGGTCGAGGCCGGCGTTGGCGTAGAGGAGCTTGGTGCAATGGTCAGTCGAGCAAAGCCCATCCTGCTTGAGGCCCGAGAACAAAGGGTGCATCCCGCCCGAGATGAGAAGATTCTGTCCGCATGGAACGGCCTCATGATGCGCAGCTTTGCGGAGGCGGCCTCCGTTCTGCGTCGAGAGGACTACCGGGAGGCGGCAATAGCAAACGCTTCCTTCCTACTCAAAGAACTACGCCGTGATGGACGGCTATTACGCACCTACAAAGATGGCCGTGCCAGCTTGAGGGGCTACCTGGAGGACTACGCATTCGTGGCGGACGGCCTCCTGGCCCTGTATGAGGATACCTTTGACCCACGGTGGTTGCAGGAAGCCCGCTCCCTGGCCGACAGCATGATTGACCTTTTCTGGGATGAGGGCCAGAACGCCTTCTATGATACAGGCAAGGACCACGAAAACCTGATAGTCCGCCCGAGGGACTTCTTCGATAACGCCACTCCCTGTGGCAACTCAGTGGCCGTAGACGTATTGTTCCATCTATCCGTTCTCACAGGGGACAGCGACTACGCCCGACGGGGTTCCGCGGTGCTCCGGTCCATGCAGCAGTACATGGCCGGCGCTCCCCTGGGTATGGGTCATTGGCTCTGTGCACTGGACTTCTACCTATCCACGCCCAAAGAGATAGCCGTGGTAGGCCCGCACAAGGACCCGGATACCCAGGCCCTTCTGGCTCTGGTCCATGGTCGCTACCTGCCCAACAAGGTAGTGGCGGGAAGTGAACCCGATGACCTTGAGCGAAGCTCCCAGGCCACTCCTCTCCTCCAGGACCGGGGCATGGTGGGCGGCCGCCCCACCGTCTACGTCTGCCAGAACTACGTGTGCCAGCTTCCGGTCACGGAGCTGGACGCCCTGGCAAGCCAGTTGGAAGAGTAGGTCGGGCTACCCTAGCGTACCAATTCAGGGTATAATGTCTCAGACCGCCCGAGGCGGATTGAGGACTCTGACATTCACACACCAACCACCCGCCTGAGGCGGATCGGAAAGGAGTCGGCATGGTTAGCAGAGGTACAATCGAGGCAGCAAAGGAGCATTTCGGCACCGTGCTGGAGCAGCAGCTTGAGCGAGTCGAACGGCTCAAAGCCGAAGCAGACTGGCTGGACTACAGCAAGATTAGCCCCATCAAGATAGGCATGATAGGCGGTGACGGCATCGGCCCATACATAGCTGCCGAGTCCCAACGGGTCTTGGAGTTCCTCCTGAAAGACCAGGTAGCCAGCGGCAAAGTCGCCTTCCGCACTATCGAGGGCCTGACCATAGAAAACCGAGCGGAACGCATGAAGAGCATCCCCGACGACGTGCTGGCCGAGATTAGGGACTGTCACGTTACCCTGAAAGGCCCGACCCATACCCCCGAAAGAGGAGATGGCTGGCCCAACCTGGAGAGCGCCAACGTGGCAATGCGCAAGGAGTTGGACCTCTTCGCCAACGTCAGGCCCGTACGCATCCCCAGCCAGGGGATAGACTGGACCTTCTTCCGGGAGAACACCGAGGATATGTACGCGGTAGGCAGCCAGGGCATAAATGTTACCGAAGACCTGGGAATTGACTTCCGGGTCATCACAAGCCAGGGGTCAGAGAGAATCATTGACGCAGCCTTCGCCCACGCCCACCGGACTGGCAAGGACACGGTAACCGTGGTCACAAAGGCCAACATCGTCAAGACCACCGACGGCAAGTTCCTTGACATTGCCAGAATGGTATCGGAGAAGTACCCCAACATCACATGGGAGGGGTGGTACATAGACATCATGACGGCGGCTCTCATCAATCCCGCACGTCAGAAGCAGTTCCAGGTGCTGGTACTGCCCAACCTCTACGGCGACATCCTTACCGACGAGGCGGCCCAGATACAGGGCGGCGTGGGAACCGCAGGCAGCGCCAACGTGGGCAAGAGGTACGGCATGTTCGAGGCCATACACGGCAGCGCGCCGCGCATGGTACGAGAGGGCCGCGCTCAGTACGCGGACCCCAGCTCCATGATGCGTGCCGGAGCCATGCTGTTGACCCACATCGGCTTCGAGGACCAGGGCAACAAGCTGCACAAGGCCCTGGACATCTGCGGCCAGTACGAGAGAAAAATCGCCATCACAGGCCGCGACACCGGCTGCACGGGCAAGGAATTTGGCGACTATCTGATGGAGACCATTGAGGACTCGAAGTTGGAGTCCCGGTGGGACGAGTACGTTCAAGGATAGGTGCTTCAAAGTATTCGACAACAGGTCGGCGAATAGCCAAATTAGCCAATAGTTAGCGACGACGGCCTGGTAATGCAATAAGGAGTGAGATACATGCGGAAGAAGGTCACAGTGGTCGGCGCTGGAAACGTGGGAGCCACTACAGCCCAGCGGATACACGAATTGGGCTACGCCGACGTAGTTCTTGTAGACGTAGTTGAGGACCTGCCCCAGGGGAAGGCCCTGGACATGCTGGAATCCGGCCCCGTTCTTGGCTCCGACTCCCGGATTGTGGGGAGCAACGGCTACGAGGAGACGGCCAACTCGGACCTGGCCATTATTACCGCCGGCATAGCTCGCAGACCGGGAATGAGCCGGGACGACCTGCTGCTTACCAACATGAAAATCATAGGCAGCGTCACCCAGGAAGTGGTCAAACACTCCCCCAACTGCATCCTGATGGTGGTGACCAATCCCCTGGACGCCATGGTCCAGCACGCCTTCCGCGTCAGCGGTTTCCCGAGACATCGGGTCTTCGGAATGGCGGGAGTCCTGGATACCTCCAGGTTCCGTACCTTCATCGCCCGGGAACTGGACGTATCGGTGGAGGACGTTCAGGCCTATGTCCTGGGAAGCCACGGTGACGACATGGTCCCCCTGGTGCGCTATACCACCGTGGGCGGCATACCAATTACCGAGCTTCTATCTCAGGACGCCATAGACCGCCTGGTGCAGCGTACCCGCCAGGGAGGCGGAGAAATCGTGGCTCTGCTCAAGGCGGGAAGCGCCTATTACGCCCCTTCCGCCGCCATAACCCAGATGGCCGAGGCGGTGCTGCTGGACAAGAAGCGCATCCTCCCCTGCTGCGTCTACCTGGAAGGCGAGTACGGCATTGACGGTCTCTACATGGGCGTTCCCGTCAAACTGGGGGAAAAGGGCATTGAGGAGATAATACAGATAAGCCTGACGGAAGACGAGCAGGCCGCCCTCAACAAGTCCGCCCAGAACGTCCGGGAACTGCTAGAGGTTATGCAGAACTCCCCTCAGAATGCCGGATAGGCCGATACCGGAAACCCACTCCAAGGTTCCGGGACGGAAGGAAATACACGGTGTTCACCCCTGCATACTCTCGCTGGCCCTGGCGTAGGCAAGCTTGAATATCTCGTAGGGCTGGGCTCCGGTAAATAGCTGGTTGCCTATGAGGAAAGCGGGGATTCCCCGTATGTTCATGCCCCTAGCCTGCTGGAACTGGGCAAGCACGGTCTCCCTGTAATAACCCGACTCCAGGCGCTCCAAAAGCTCCCGCCGGTCCAGCCCGCACTTCAAGGCAAGCTCCTCTATCACCGCCATGTCTCCCAGGTCCTTGCCCTCCTCCCAGTAGGCTTTGTAAGCCGCAAGATGGAAGGCGTCGAACTGTCCCTGTTGCTGGGCGTACTCGGTGGCTTCCAGGGCGTACAGGGTATAGGGAGTCAGGGAAGCTCTTCGCATAGTCAGGCCGGCCTGCTCGGCGTAGGTACGCAGGGGTTCGCTGAGGTAACCGTCTTCCTCACCCGACCGGGGTTGGCGAAGGATACCCTCTTTGGGTATGTCTGGGCGCAGGAGAAAAGCCTTCCCCTCCACCGTAACGTTGTATTCTTCTCTCAACCTGTCGACCCTTTCCAGGCCGATATAGCACCAGGGTCAGATGTAGTCATACCAGACGGTAACGTTCATTGGGGTCTCGCTGACTTGGGGCTTCTCCGGTTGGTCGGACATGTCAACCCCCTTCCTTAACACTTGCGACAAGCATACTCTGAAGGCCAAGTATCGTCAATAAGTGCCATTGGGGGTATCTTCACCACCTGCTCCCTTTGTTGAAGGGGATTTCTAGGGCTAACTGCCATCAAAATATCCGTAGGATTTCAGCCGTTCAAGTGCAGTTTGTCGCTCAGCATCGCTGAAGAGTTTGTCCCACGGTTCTTGTAGAATGAGAGCCTCCACAGAGATGTGAAGCAATTTGAGTTCCCACAGTCTGGTCAACCCTGTCTGCTCTTCAGACGTGCTGAGTAGCCGTTTGGCTGCCGTCCAACCGCCATGTTCAGAGACCATTCGTAAAAAGTAAGTAGCATGATAGCCGTGTTTTGCGGCGATGTCATAGGTGTTCCGCATTGCCTGATCAAACTTGGCCTTCAGTTCCTCGGTCATTGGACTTCCTTCATGGGCTAAGTTGCAAGACTTTTGAGCCGGAGGCTACTCTCAATCTGGAATCCTCTACGAGAAAGCTTAGCACTTTTGCTCGTGGTGTGTATATTATACACAATAAAATTGGAGAGAACGCTGATGCGATTTGCGATAGTGGTCCATAAGGACGAGGGAAGCAGTTATGGGGTCACGGTTCCCGACCTGCCCGGCTGTTTCTCCGGCGGTGATACCCTAGACGATGCCTTTGGCGCCGTCCAGGAGGCTATTCTGTTGCATCTTGAGGGGATGCTGGCCGATGGGGAACCACTTCCCCAGACAAGTCCCATCCAGTCGCACATCAACAATGAGGACTATCGGGACGGTGTTTGGGGGTTCGTAGACGTGGACTTGGCGCGAATTCCCGACAAAGCAGTGCGAATTAACATCACCATGCCATCCCGGATGCTTGCCACGATTGATGAGTGGGCCAAGCGGGAGGGCGAGACACGCTCGGGCTTCCTGACGAGGGCTGCCTTGGAGCATATCGGAACCAAGGCATCTGAATAGGCGTCCCGCGGTCAGGGCGCGAATCTGTGAACTACGGGCAACTCCCCAACATCGGTAACGCTGGAATCGGTGTGGTGCATTATCTGAACGAAGCCGGTCCCGCAGTCCCCGAACTCGTCGCAAGAGATGGTCCCGATGATACCACTGAAGCCAGTGATGCCAGTCAGCGCCTCCCGGAGCTTGGCCCGGTCGATGAAGAGAGTATCTCCATCAGAAACTGCAACATCTTCGATGGCTCGTAGGAGAATAGTGGTTGCGTCATAGGAGTGGGGTAGGTAGGCAGATGTGGGCGCCTCGTCGTACTGCTCTCGATAGTCGGCAATAATCTGGTCGCCGCTCTTCCCCGTCGCCTCGTTGGTGTTGTCGCCAAAGCTGGACTCCGGGCCTGGGAGGTAAACGCCCTCGGACTCGGGAATGGCGAGGAACTCAGAGACCAGCAGGGCTGCCCCTCCAATCAGTGTGACGTCCTCAAGTCCGGCTACCCGGCCTATCTGCCGGACTATATGAGCACCTTCGTTCTGGAAAAGAGGGAAGAAGAGGCCGTCCGGTCTGCTAGCTGCAATTTGGGTTAGGACTGGAACCATGTCAGTATCACCCCTGCTAACGGAGACAACGGTGACCGAGCCGCCGAGGTTCTCAAAGGCGCTGACGAAGGCGGCGGTGAGACCGGATGTGTAGGGGTCGCCGTCGTGGATGGCGGCTACCCTGTGCAAGCCAAGCTCGTTGTAGGAGAAGCGAGCCACCGCCTGCGCCTGGTAAAGGTCGTTGTTGGAGGTCCGGTAGTAGCCGGGGTGGTAGTTGGAACCTTCGTTTCCGAGAAGGTCCGAGGTAAGTGAGGGAGACGTATTGGACGGAGAGACCATTGACAGGCCGGCCTCGCTGATGATCGGTGAAGCGGCGCTCGCAGCGACGGAGCATGACGTGCCGATGACACCGACTACTCGGGGGTCGCCGATAACGGTATCGGCGGCTGCTTGACCACCCTCCTCCGTACAGAGGGAGTCGAGGGCAGCGCCCAACGAGACTTCGTGCCCCTTGATAGGGCCATAGTCTCCCACAGCCATTGCGACGCCCCGATGGTTGGGAATACCCAGGTCACCAAGCTCGGTGAGGACCTGCATCGAACGTATGTGAATTGCTTCGCCGTCGTCCACTTCCACCACCCCTAAGGGGCCGGCTTCGAAATCCTGTCCGCCGCATGAGACGACCACCAGAACGAGCGCTATCAATGCGGTGATAAGTCCGGTCTTGCAGTTTAGCATGGGTCTCTTTCCTTCCGGCAGCAGACGGGCGGCTTTGAGGATGTGATAGCCTGACCGACACGCTGCTAGGCACTTTAGCCTCTCTTGATTTGTGATACAATTACCAAGGGAAAATCAGCGGGACTGGGGGATTAAAAATCCGCCGCCCGCTAGAGTGTATGGCTCAGGACCACATGTCCATGACAGATTTCATTCCATTGGAAGTCACGTCGGCTGGGTCCATTTTCCCTCCCTTGCCGCTCATGTCGCTGCGTCTATATCTGAAGTTTCTGCCATGAAAGACGAGGCTTATGGACATCAACATCTTCACCAATGGACTGGACATCAATGACGCCCTAGACCTGTTGAGACCTGTGGCCGTCTACGTTATCGGAATAACCGTCTACGCAATCTTCGTCTTCAAGTTCTACATGTTCGTGGCTTCTCGGGACATGTTTGAGTTGAACATAGCCAGATACGCAGAGTCACGTTTTCGATTGGCACATATCCTGTACCAGTTCGCCTTCTACATTCTGAAGTACATTATCCTGTTTCCGGCCGTTGCCTTCTTTTGGTTCGCAGTCCTAGCTTTGATATTGACCTTCCTCTCGAAAGAGCAACCTTTTTCAGACATACTGTTGATGGCGCTAGCCACAGTCAGCGCCATCCGTATAGCAGCCTACTACAACGAAGACCTGTCCAAGGACCTGTCAAAGATTCTGCCCTTCGCGGTCCTGGCCATCTTCCTTATTGACGCGTCTTTCTTTTCTGTTTCAGGGTCGCTTGATACCCTCAAGGAGGCTGACGATAACAGCGAGAACATACTGTACTATCTCGCGTTCCTTATAGTTCTGGAGTTTGCCTTGCGTCTCATCATGGGGGTCGTAATGCTCATAACTAATGTGAGAAACCGAATTCTAAAAAGGGTTGACCCTGCTCCAAAGCCTTGAGAACCTCGGCATGTCATTCCTCCCTGTGCGCCATACACCCTTCTGAACCCGGGGATGTTCTGAACAGGCCCGCCAGTCCCTGCGTGGTTATATCTGAGTGGGCCTTGCCAGACTCACTCGGCAGCTTACTAGGAAGCACCTTCTGAGCGGAACTGCCTCACCTCGCAGGGCGTGCTTCCGCCATCAGGTGGCCGACGTGGTGGTCTTCGGTGCAACCCTCCACAGTTCACTCCAGATGTAAGGTGACGTGGCTGATGCCGTAGTTATCGTGCAATAAATCCTGCATCCTGATGGTCAACCTGTCAATGTCCCCCCGATAAGACGGTTGCCTTCTTTAGCAGGGCCGTCCTCATAGACCCAGTAGCTCAACTTACAGGATTCCTCTCCCCTTGCAGCTGGACGTGGATTTACGTATTTGGTTCCGATTATGCCATTAGTGGCGTAGGTGTTGCAAGATGGGGGTGATGCGTTAAGCTCTAATTCCATATTCTAATGGTCGGAAGAGGTCCCAGCCTCTTATTCGACTGTCACCGACTTTGCCAGATTGCGGGGCTGGTCTACATCGCAGCCGCGTCGGACGGCTATGTGGTAGGCCAGTAGTTGCACCGGCACCGTCGCCAAGAGAGGGGTAAGTATTTCAGGGCAACGGGGCATGTATAGTACCTCATCAACCTGGGAAGGAAGCTCCGGGTTCCCCTCTGTGACTATGGCGATTACTATGCCGTCCCTGGCTTTGACTTCTTTGATGTTGTTGACCATCTTGTCGTACAGAGAGTAGTCGGGCGCGATGGCCACAACGGGCATACCGGGGTCTATGAGGGCGATGGGGCCATGTTTCATCTCACCGGCGGGGTATCCCTCGGCGTGGATATAGCTTATCTCCTTCAGCTTCAAGGCCCCTTCAATAGCTATCGGGTAAGTGATTCCTCTGCCCAGATACAGGAAGTTATCGTACCTGTGGTACCGCCTTGCCAGCCTCTCGTAGGGTTCCTGGTCTGCCAGAATTCTACCCAGGAGATGGGGTACGCGGGCCAGATTACCCACGATTTCCCTTGAGCGGGCACGGTCGGTATACCCCCTGACTTGCCCCAAATAGACGGATAGGAGAGAGAGGGCGATTAGAGACCCAATGAAGGTCTTGGTGCTGGCTACTCCTATCTCAGGCCCGGACCTCATGTACAATGTACCCTCAGCCAGACGGGTTGCCTGGCTCCCTTCAACGTTGCACACGGTAAATAGCCTTCCACCCTTTTCCAAAACCGATGACATCGCTGCCAGGGTATCGGCGGTCTCCCCCGATTGTCCTACGGAGATTACCAATGTCCTTTTATCCGTATGGAAGCTTCGGTAGCGGTATTCCGAGCCGTTATCCACCTCAGCAGGGATGCCGGCCAAGTCCTCCAGCAAATACCTCGCTACCATGGCTGCGTGAAGGCTGGTACCGCATCCTATAAGCACCACCCTCTGAAGCGCTCTAACCTCATCATCGGAAAGGGGGAAATCGTCCAGGACCACCTCACCACTCTCGAAGTTCACCCGTCCACTCAGAGCGTTGGTTGCCACCCTCGGCTGCTCCATTATCTCTTTCAGCATGAAGTGTTTGTAACCCTCTTTGTCTACCCACCCGGCTATCGGGGAGACCGGTTGAGAGCTTTTCTCAACTGGCTTACCACCGGGACCAAAAAATTCAACCTTCTCTTCCGTCAGAACGGCCGTCTCGCCATCTTCCAGGAAGCTGACGTTATCGGTGAAGGAAGCTATTGCCTGAAGATCGCTGCTGACCATTGATTCGCCCGGACGGTGGGCTACCACGATGCCCCCGGCATTGCCCAAACGCATAGCCAGGAGCTTCGAGCCTGGCGTTCGCAGTCGCGACCCTTTCTCGCCCGCCACAGACGAACCTCCCGAAAAGCGGGCGGACTTCTCTCCTCTGCAGACGGCGACAATGGCCTGAGACCCCTGGAGTTGAGCCCCCATTGACATGAATGCCTCTTCAAAGCTCAGACCGTTTTCGAGGCCTTCTTCGATGAGGTGAGGTATTACTTCGGTGTCAGTCTCCGAGGTGAAGGTGTGGCCCTGAGAAAGGAGTCTCTCTTTGATTTGAAGGTAGTTCTCCACAATCCCGTTGTGCACTGCCGCTATGTCGCCACGGCAATCGGTATGGGGATGAGCGTTGACGTCGGTAGGTTTGCCGTGGGTAGCCCAGCGGGTATGGCCCAGTCCCAGGTGGCCCTTGGGAAATCCGGGCATTTGGGAAGCCTCGATTTCCTTAACCTTCCCAACGGACTTGTGGACTTTCAGTTGGCCTGAAGGGGAAATGATTGCTATACCGGCGCTGTCGTAGCCGCGATATGCCAGACGTTGGAGTCCGGTCAGGACTATGGGCCACGCCTCTCTATGCCCCAAATATCCAACGATACCACACATACTAATATGCTCTTTTCATTGTGACGTTGTCCTGGTGGAGCGAAGAAACCGGCTCCGGGCACAAGTCCCGGAGTTTCGGCCTCGAATGTGTCGTGGCTGAGAAAGATAATATCCTTTTCTTGTCAGAACATGTTCAAGCGTGGATAGTACGCCTTGAATTGAGGGCTTGCGACTTCAGGATGCCCATTATGGTGCTGGCAAGGGCATGGGGGTCATGGCGGAGATACACACCGGCGGACAGCAGTGGCTCCCGGACCACATTTTTGACCATCTTGCTGCACTCAGCCAGGTCAACGTCCACCGGGTACTGCCCGGACGAACTATACCTCTGTAAAAGCCTCTCGGGGTAGGGAGCGCTATTGACCACCAGATAGTCCAGAGGGCTGGTCGTGCCCAGGTATTCCCGTATCAGGTTCACGAAGTCGGATGCCTTGAATCCGTCGGACTCCCCCCGCTTGGTCATCAGATTGCAGAGGCAAATCTTCAGCGCATTTGAACTCTTGATGGCCTCTGATACGTCCTCCACCAGCAGGTTGGGAAGGATGCTGGTGTAAATGTCGCCCGGCCCCATGATTATGGCGTCGGCGGTTTCGATAGCCTCCAGCACGGGTGGGTAGGCGTAGGCCTTGGGTTCCAGATAAACGTAGTCTATAGGCACATCCAGATTTTCGCTACGCTGGTCTATATTGGCTTCGCCTACGACGTTAGAGCCATCCTTCAGGCATGCTACAAGGGTTGACTTGCTGAGGGTTACCGGCAGTACCGTTCCCCTTATGGAGAGCATACGGGAAGCCTCTTCTATGGCGGTGGCGGTGTTACCCGTTATCTCCGTAAGGGCCGTTAGAAACAGGTTGCCAAAGCTATGCCCGTTGAGGCCGCTTCCGGCGTTGAACCTGTAATCAAGAAGACGTGCCATCAGCGCACTGGAGCGGTCATCGGGGGCAAGGGCCACGAGGCATTGTCTGATGTCCCCCGGCGGCAGTTGGCCCAGCTCCGCCCTGAGCCGCCCGGAGCTACCGCCGCTGTCGGTCATGGCGACCACTGCCGTGAGGTCGCAGTCCTCATATTTCAGACCGCTGAGGGTGGTGTGATTACCCGTTCCACCACCCACAACCACGATCTTCTTCTTGTCCATATACCGTATCTCCTGCCGCCTCAGCACAATGCTTGCGGGGCGCGACTTTACCGCCCGCCTTAGACCAATCTCCCGAAGAGCGGGCGGATAGGGTAGGGCCTTCCAGTCATCCTATAATCTGGAGCAAGACAAGCGTGGGGGTAGCACCTTGGCTTAGGGAGAAGTAACTCTTCACTATTGCTTGGAGATGATGACCGGAGGGCCTTGCCGTTGCCTGGGACAAGGGGGAAACCTCTCTTTTGCTACCCGGCCTGGCGCCCACAGGTGAGGCCTGTTCCGCCCGCCTTGGACGAATCTCCCGTAAAGCGGGTGGATGACGTTGCCTAGTATATGGTCTCACATGGTATAAGTCAAGGTCACATGGCAGTGTATCCCAGGGCCTTACAATTCTCGAGGCTGCCCGCTGCCCACCAGGCAGAAGTGAATAGGATCCTGTTCACCACCTGGAGAAGTGTAAAACTACGCATTTCGCTTCAGTCTACACTCCGTCATTCCGGCCTTGAGCCGGAATCCATGCCCCGATATACTCTGGACTCCCGCTTTCCCGGGAGTGACGGAGTAGGGCAAATTGAGTTTTGCACTTCTCCCACCACTTGCTATTTTTGGACAAACCAGCCTGTAACATATACAATTTAATTATAGGGGCAACTTCCAGCCGATTGGAGGACAAAGTCGTGATTTCAATGGGCGGCAGGTCTCGCGCTCAGGGAACTCGAATAATTACACGCGTCACTTTCCTGCTTCTGGCGTTGTCCCTGGTGTGGGCGCTCGCACTTCCTATCACGGCTGTGTTGGGGCAGGAGCCCACCCAGCCTGACCCAAGCGAGATTCGGATTGTTTCAGAGAAGGTGGATAGCAAATTCCCTGACAACGTTACCTTTAACATCGCCGCAGTTGGCCCCGACCCCATAGATGAGGTACGGGTGTTCCTGAAACCTCTGGGCACTGAGCGTAGCACCTACGGATACCTGGACATAGTACCCGGTAGGGAGGTTGACGGCGAGTACGTCATGGATACCGGAATTGGCCCGAACCACAGGCCCCCCGGCACGGTCATCCGGTACTCCTACGAAATCCGAGACATGGCCGGGAGGGTGCTGCAAACGGAGGACCGGGAATATCTTTACCTGGACGAGTCCCTGGAGTGGAAATCCGTTGCCAGTGACGACGGATTCATAACCGTTTATTACTACGGCGACTTCGTAGAAAAGCGGGCTCAGACTGTGCTTGAGGCAACCCAACAGACCGTTGAGGAGATGGGCCGTGTGCTGGACGTAGCCCTTGAGGAACCCATAAAGGTGGTGGCTTACAGCAATTACAGGGACATGGCCAGGGCCTTGCCTTTCCGGTCTCAGGCCGTGAGACAGGACCTTCGCACAGACGGCCAAGCCTACCCTGTAGAGCGTGTGGTGCTTGTGCTGGCCTCAGATACTACCGTCACCGGGATCGCTTCCCACGAGATTACCCACATACTCGTGTCCGATGCCGCCGGGCAGGGCTACAGCAGGGTTCCCGTATGGCTTAACGAAGGACTGGCCGAGTTCGGGAACGTGGACAAGACACCTCACTACGACTGGGCACTTAACTACGCCGTTTTCACCCGCCGTCTCAAGCCATTGTGGTACCAGCAGGAATTCACCGGGGACCCCGACGACATACTGATCACGTACGGGCATGGGAAGTCCGTTGTCTCTTACCTCATAGACCGTTACGGTGAGGGGAAGATGGCAGAGCTGATGAAGGCGTTTCAGACAAGCTCCTCCGTTGACGAAGCGTTGAATTTGACCTATGGATTCGACCAGTACGGCCTGGACACCGAATGGCGTCTGGCTGTAGGCCTGGAGCCGTTGCCATCGCCCGCAGAGCTTGAGCGTGAACTATCTGCTGGAGGTGATTCCCAACCAGAACCCCAAGCTGAGGATGCCCCCGGGGGCGTGGACAATGAAGCCACTCCTGGTCCAACGCCACGGACAGACCCTACCCCCGTGTCAGACGCGGGCGACTCATCCGAACGCCCCGTTACGTCGGATGAGGGCGCAAGCCCGAGGTCTGCTAGAAGCTGTAATGGTCCCTCAGAAGGAGCCGCAAGAATACCTGCAGATATTGCGCTGCTCGCCCTTATGGGTGGGACGTTCCTCGCCCTGAATGCCAGATGGGGCCTGGGGAAGAGCCGTCTGCTCCGCCGGCTACGAAGGATTCGCCGGCCTCGGGCCCGCAGTCCCGACCCTTCCTGCCCGCCATAGACGAACCTCCCGAAAACGCGGGCGGATAAAATGCCCGTTCTTGGGCAATTACCTCGCCCTCGGGTTGAAAGCGTCATTCAGAGCGTCTCCCAGCAGATTAAAGGCGAAGATGAGAACGGTTATTGAGCCTACTGGGAAGAGGAGCAGGTGTGGGTCGGTGCGCAGAACGCTTATATTGCCGTTCTCGAAAATCATGACACCCAGACTCGGTGTGGGCGGCTGTATGCCGATTCCCAGCCAGCTCAGGACTATCTCCGCTCCAGCAGCGCCGGCCATGCCCATTGACACCAACACTATCACTGGGCTAATCACGTTTGGAAGTACGTGAGCCACCAGGATACGCCTGGTAGAGGCCCCAATGGACTGGGCTGCCTCCACGTACTGGGCCTGTTTAGTGTATAGCACCTGGCCTCTTACCAGCCTCGCCATTCCAACCCATGAGAAGGCAGATAGGGACCCAAACACTACCAGGTAGTCCACTATGCCCAATGTGACAATATTCAGACCAGTGAAGTCTTCAAATCCCCTTGCCAACTCCACCACGCGGGGTCTGAGGGTAGCGGCAATCAGTAGCACGAGCAATATGCCAGGAAAGGCCAGGAACACCTCTCCCACACGCATAATTACCGAGTCCACCATTTTCCCGAAATATCCCGATACCAGGCCCATCCCTATACCCAGGAACAGGCTCCCTGTAACTATGGAGGCGATGGTAATTATCACGGTGGTACGCAGTCCGTATATGATGCGGGTGAGGTAGTCCCTGCCCAATCTGTCAGTCCCAAAGGGATGACTCCACGACGGCCTCTCCTTGGTTGCCGACAGGTCCTGTGCTCTGTAGTCGTAGGGCGTGACCCAGGGAGCGAAGATTCCTGCCAGATACATCACCGAGATTACCACCAGGCAGGCCATGCCCACTTTCTTCCGCAATAAACGGCGCAGTGACTGAGACCAGAGGCTCCTTCCCCTTGTCCCGCCCGCAAAGATGGCATCTTCATTCTCAGCAGCCATAGCGCCTCTTAATAGCGTATCCTTGGGTCAATGAAACGATAGCCAATATCCACAATCAGGTTGGCAATTACGAATGCCACCGCGATTGTGAGGGTCAGCGCCATGATGATGGGGTAGTCCCTGGCGAATATGGATTCAATTCCCAACTGCCCAATACCTGGAATGCCAAACATGAACTCGGTGATGAAGGCTCCTTCTATGAGAGTAGCCAGGGAAAGTCCCACCACCGTGAATATGGGTATCAGGGCGTTCCTCATGATATGTCGGTAGCGCACCACGAACTCTCGCAGTCCCTTGGCCCTGGCGGTACGCACGTAGTCCTGGCCCAGGACCTCGAGAGTGCTGGCCCTGGTGAGCCTGGTCAGACCCGCTATACCGGGCAGACCCAACACCAGAGCCGGCATGACAATCGAGGTACTGAAGAATCCGTCCCAGCCATGTGTGGGCAGTATGCCCAACCACAGAGAAAATACGATTAGCAGGGCAGGGCCGGTCAAAAATACGGGGACCGACATGAAAAATATAGTGGCGCTCACCGTTGCAGTATCCAGCCAGGTGCCCTGCTTCAGAGCTACGAAGAATCCCAGGGGTATGCCCAGCGCAAGAGATATAATTGAGGCGGCGATCCCCAGCTGGGCTGAGACCCACATGCGTTTGCTGACAAGCTCGCTTACTGTCCTGCCCCTGTACTTGTAGCTCTCCCCGAAATCCCCCTGCAGGGCATCCTTGACGTAAATCCCGTATTGCACCAGGACGGGCTTATCCAGGCCGTATTGCGCCCTGAGCCTTTCTATGGCCTCGGGGTTGCTCCTCTGCCCCATGAGTATCTGAACCGGGTCACCTGGGCCAAAGCGGCCCAGAGTGAAGGTTATCAACGATACAGCCAGGAGAAGCACGGGGGTCCACATGAGTCTCCGGGCAATGTAGACCCACATGCTACCCTCCCTACTCCTCTGTCAGATACACGAACCGGAGCTTGGGAATAATCAGCGGTGCCAGTATATAATCGTGTACGTAGGGCTTCACCAGTACGTACTGCTCCCCACTGTACCACAAGGGGATCCAGGGAGCTTCCTGGACGATTAACTCCTCTGCCTGCCGGTACAGATCGTACCTCACGTCCTCCTGTTGTTCGATCCGTGCCCTTTCGAGAAGCTCGTTCACCTCCGTGTTGTTGAATCCCGTGTGGTTATTCTTGCTATCACCATGAAACAGCAGGTCAAGGAAATTCTCAGGGTCGGGATAGTCGGCAATCCATCCAATCTGGAACATCTGGAACCGGCGTTTTACAAGGTCCTGCAAGTAGGTGGCGAACTCCGTCTGTAGTATTTCCACCTCTATCCCCAGGTTCTCCCGCCACATCTCCAGTACCACCTCCAGGTCCAGTCCCACGCTGGAGCCAAAACTACCGGCCGTGGTGAGGATAATGCGAGGGAAGTTTTCCAGGTCGTCCCCATATTTCGATTCGCTCAGGAGCTGCCGTGCCTTCTCCGGGTCGTAGGAATAACCGGATAGGTTGTCGTTGTAGCCCGGAAACCCCGGGGGTAGTATTCCGGTTGCGGGGATGACCAGATCGGCAAGGACATCCCTGGAAATCGCCTGCTTGTCTATCGCATAGTTCAGGGCCTGCCTCACCTTGGGGTCATCGAAGGGAGGCTCATTCACGTTCATACCTATGTAGTCGGTGCTGAAGGATGGAGGGGCACGCTTGAGTTCGGCGTTTAACGGGTTATTCGGGTCGAGAATAAGGTCCAGGTCGGCAAGCCCCACACCCGTTAGCTGTATCTCGTCGTTCTCATACATCAGCATAGCCGTCCCACCGCTAAGGATGAACTCAACCTTTCCCAGGAATGGAGCTCCCAGATGGTAGTTTTCGTTGCGGGCGAGAATCATGGTCTCACCCGGCACGTACTCCTCCAGCTTGAACGGGCCGGTGCCGTTGGGGGTCCTGAACCACCTTCGGTCGCTCTCCACGTTCTCCTGGTCAAGGACAAACCCGGTGGGGTAAGTGAGCTTTGCCAGGAAATAGGACTTGGGTTCATCTATGGTTATCTCCAGGGTGTAGTCATCAATCACCCGTATGCCGCTTACATCCCTGACGTTGCCCTCCAGCTTGTCATCTGCACCCACTATGTCTCCCAGGTATTCATCAACGACGGGTGCGGCGGTAAGAGGGTCCGTGGCCCGCTCCAGGGACCATTTGAAGTCTTGTGCGGTTACCGGTTTGCCGCTATGGAACTGGGCATCCTCCCGTAAATAGAACGTGTATATCCTGCCATCGGGAGATATGTCCCAGTTTCTGGCAATGTCAGGTACGATGTTCAACTCCGAATCTATGGTTACGAGGCCGCCGAACACCTCCACGATGTAGGTGGCGGAAGTGGCATCGGTGGTCAGATGTGGGTCAAGGGTAGGTGGGTCACCGCCCAGCCTGACCAGTGTCCCCCCGTCAATAGTTCCACCGGGTTGTACGCTCCGTCTCTCCGAACTCCGTGTGGGAGTCGGTTGGGACGTCGCTACCGTAGCTTCTGATATAGCTTCCGGTTCGGCTGTAGCCGTGGCCGGGGCGTCAGTGCTGTCTCTCCTGCCGCTGCAAGCCACCAGGACCAGCAGAGACAGGGACACAATAATCAGGAGAAACACTTTCCAGGGCATATCTTTCCCCTCCTGAGATTGTTGATGCCTTATCTATATATTGTAGATACATTGTTTCATAGAATCAACGCCGCCAATTGCGCGGTCCGCCTCCGGCGGATAACCCGTGCTTGCATACTCGTGAAGCATGACCGGTCAGAAAGCGGAGAGGGCACCCGGTCCAAAGACGAATCTCCCGAAAAGCGGGCGGATATGCGTCGTCTCGGGGGTATCAACCTCTGAAAAGGTCTTTAACCTTGTCCAGGAAGGACTTGGAGTTGATGTTCGAGAGGAACTTGTTCCACTGCACCTCTGCGCTGGCAGACCTCTTCAGGTCCTTGCCCCTCTGCTCCATAATCTCTAGGACTCGCCTCTCTTCACCCTTGTCGAGCCAGAAACCATGCTCCTCTTCGCAGAAGTCCAACTCCAGGTTGTAGTGCCTGTACCTGAACCAGTGCATGTGTTTGCCACAGGTTGGGCACAAAAGGTCGCCGCTGTTGGAGGTGAACCTCATCGTCCCCTTGACCAGCCCTTCATCGAAGACCTTGTCCTCCAACTCACCAAGCTCCGGGTGGTCCAACCACATGCCCTCACACCCGGAGCATTTGTCGACCTCTATACCCCTGTACTTCTCCAGCTTCAAGGTAATGTTACATCTGGGGCACTTCATTCTTACTCCTCCTCTGAGATTAGATGTCAGAAGGAATATGCGGGATGTATCAACCCTCGCCATCCGCCTCAGGCGGACCAGATGGACGATGCTCTTAATGGGAAAGGGCTGCCGGAAGGGCACCGGCCGGGGACATGGTAAACTTACCCCACCTGCCTGCCGACAGACAGGTCCCGGTAGTACGCAGTGTAGCCCCCGCAGAACTGACGGTCAATCCCCGTGCTGTACATGCCTTCCTGGCCAGCATCTCACCAACCAAATTTCGCTGGAACACCGGAAAGGTAGTGACTCCCTGGGCTTTGTGGTCTATAATATGGCGGTGATGCGGATACTCGTAATAGTAATCGGAGCTATGCTTCTGGCAGCAGCCTGTGGTAGCGACCCTACACCCACGCCAACGCCGACAGCTACGCCCACCCCATCCCCTACGGCAGTACCAACGCAGGAAGGAGACACCGAAATCAAACAATATTCGCAACTCCCAGCCATGACCATTGACACAACCAAACGATATGTTGCTACGTTCAACACCAATCAGGGGAGCATCGTCATTGAGCTATTGCCCAACGACGCTCCCAAGACGGTGAATAACTTCGTCTTTCTGGCCAGGGAGGGCTACTATGACGGAGTAATTTTCCATCGAGTGATAGAGAACTTCATGATTCAGGGTGGAGACCCCACGGGCACGGGAGGCGGAGGACCGGGCTACAACTTCGAGGATGAGTTCGTTCCCTCCCTCGTATTCGACCGCCCGGGCATCCTCGCTATGGCCAACGCAGGGCCAAACACCAACGGCAGCCAGTTCTTCATCACTACTGTCCCAACACCCCACCTGAACCAGCGTCACACCATATTCGGCACGGTATTGGAAGGGCAGGACGTGGCAGTGGCCATTTCCAAAGTCGCCACTAACCGGCAGGACAAGCCGTTGAACGATGTGGTTATCCAGGGCATCGAAATAGAGGAGACCACGCCGGGAAGCTAGGCCCAGGGGCGCCCAGCGACAGCGCCTAGCCGACAGGCCCGCCGCCAAAGACGCCCGCCGCGGCGGGCCGAAAAGCGGCGGAAACGCAACCCAGGGCTTTGCAGGAAGAGCGGAGCCCGGCCACTCATCCGGGTGGACCAGACAGCGCCTTGGGAGGACAAAGGATGGTAACAGTGAATCCCAAAGGCTCTCAGGAGGAACTCTCCCGAGAGCTTATAGCCAGAGCAGCCGCGATTCTGGGCCAGGAAAGGGCTGAGGCTATCCGAGCAACACTATCAGACGCAGCAGCGAATCTATTGCTGGTATCCCAAAACCTGCCCCACAGGGAAGAGGAACCGGCCTTTTTCTTATAGGAGCTATTATGGCAGAGCTTTTTGACTTGACGTTAACACAAGCCGCCGAGGCGATTCGAAGAAGGGAGATTTCTGCCGTGGCGCTGGCCCAGTCCCTTCTGGGCCGTATTGAAAAACTGGACCCCACCCTCAAGGCATGGGTGACAATTGACCGGGAAGATGTGCTGAGTGCCGCTCGACAGCGGGACGAGGAGGTTGAGACGGGCAGGCGCCTCGGCCCCCTGCATGGGATACCAATAGGGCTTAAGGACATCTTCTACACCGCCGGAATGAAGACTACGGCGTGCTCGAAAATATATGCCGATTTCGTGCCCACATACGATGCAACCGCAGTGACCCGTCTAAAACAGGCCGGGGCCATTGTTCTGGGAAAGGCCGTCACCACGGAGTTCGCTACCGCCGACCCTTCTCCAACCGTGAACCCCTGGGATCCAGCTCATACCCCGGGCGGCTCAAGCAGCGGCTCTGCGGTAGCAGTGGCAGCCCGCATGTGCCACGGCGCTCTTGGCTCCCAGACCGGCGGCTCCACCTGCAGGCCCGCCGCCTACAACGGGACAGTGGGTCTCAAGGCAACTTACGGAAGAATCAGCCGCTACGGGGTGGTCCCCGTCAGTTGGTCCCTGGACACGGTGGGAATCATAACGCGCACGGTGCTGGATGCAGCCACCATGCTGGGCGCTATGGCCGGGCATGACCCCAATGACCCCAGCTCATCAAACGAGCGTGTCACCAGCTACCGAGCGGCCATTAGTGGTATAGCAAGCCCTCCGAAAATCGGTCTCATAAGGGACTTCTTCCTGGAGCGTTGCGACGACGAGGTGAGGAAGAATACGGAGGACGTGGCCCAGCGTCTCAGCAAGGCCGGCGCTGTCGTAGAGGAAGTGAGCCTGCCCGAGAGCTTCGCCACTTGCTACGCCTCGCACCGGATAGTGATGCAGGTGGAATGCGCGGCCTTTCACCAGGAGTTCTTCCAGGAACGCGCCGACGACTACGGCCCAAGGCTCCGCAGCACGATTGAGTCCGGGATGCTGATACCCGGAGTCCAGTATATGCAGTCCCAGAGAATGCGCCGCCACTTCCGGCAAGAGATGACCTCCATTGCCAACAGGGTAGACGCCCTGCTCACTCCCACAACCCCCGCGCCTGCTCCCAGAGACCTGAACACCACAGGGGACCCTGTATTTCAGGCCCCCTGGACCTCCTCGGGTCTGCCGACAATCACCATACCGTCGGGGCTGAGCCAGTCGGGTCTACCCCTTGGAGTGCAACTGGAAGGGGCACCGTTCAGGGAGGATAAACTGCTGGCAACGGCCCGATGGTGTGAGGTTGTATTGGGTATGGACATGGTCCCACCGGGCACCAACGGCAAATGATTGCCTTTATCATTCGGCGTCAAGCCTTTATGCTCACTCCGCCATCAACCGCCCAGGTCTGACCGGTAACGTAGTCCGCCGCCGGAGAGGCCAGAAAGACCGCAAGATAACCGACCTCTTTCAGCTGCCCCAAGCGGCCCAAAGGCACGTCCCTGGCCGCGCTCTGCTGGCGAGCACGGTAATCGCCAAGGGACATCTGGTCCGGGTCGGGGAAGGAACCGGGGGCAATGGAGTTCACCCGCACCCCATAGGGTGCCCACTCCTGGGCCAGACTCTCGGTAAAGCGCATTAACCCCGCCTTGGCCGCATCGTAAGCCGAGCGACTCGCCGCACTGCGAAAGGCGGCCACCCCGGAGATGTTGATGACAGAGCCCCCGCGTCGCCGAAGGAAGTGGGGTCCAAAGGCCCGGCACCCCTGGAAAGCCTCGGTGAGGTTAACATCAATCAGGGTATGCCACTCCTCCTCAGTCATCCCCTGAGGCCCACCGTCAGGCAGGGTAGCTACCGGCTTGCTGACGGAATCTCCCACACAGTTCACAAGAACGTCCAGCTGGCCGAACTCCCGAAGAACGTCATTGGCCAGGCGGTCCATGTCGGCACTCTTGGTAGCATCACCCGAGAAAGCAAGACCCTGCCGCTCCAACTTTCTGACCTCTTCCGCCACTTCCTCCGCTCCCACGGACGTAAACCCCGTCACTGCTACGTCTGCGCCTGCCTCGGCAAATGCCAGAGCAATTCCCTTACCGATTCCCCTTCCCGCACCCACACATAACACTTTCTTTCTCTGAACACTGAACTCCGGAAGGCTCATGTCGTCTCCACTCCTTTAGCTGCCGGTCTTTGAGCGAGCATGGGGAAGGCTCTCCCACGCCTGGTATTCCCATGGCTTGCAGTGTAGTCCAAGGTGTGGATTCAGTCAATCTTCCTGGGCTGGGCCGGGTAATCCGGCCCTGGACCAAGTCCAGGGGATCGGGTCGCATGGCCCTCGTGTATTCTTATTGTTTCTGGTAGGATATGAACAGAGTAGAAAGCAATGAGAGTCCGGTAGACAACCCGCAAACCGCCAATTATGGAGGACTGAAGATGGCAGAGCGCAGCCCAGAGGAGAGAGAGCTATTGGAGAAGGCAGCCAGCTATCTGCCGGGGGCCTATACGGGCAACATGCTGGTTGACCAGGAGTATCGCTTCATCCTGAAAGAAGGAAAAGGCTCCAGGGTGTGGGACGCCAGCGGCAAGGAGTACATAGATTATCTGCTGGGTTCAGGGCCAATGGTCCTCGGGCACGCTCACCCGGCGGTGACGGCTGCCGTGGTGGAGGCCGTGGGAAAGGGGAGCACCTTTTTCACCACGTCCGAAAATGCGGTGCTTCTGGCCGAGGAGGTTGTGAAGGCCGTGCCCTGCGCCGACAAGGTGCGGTTCACCACCAGCGGCACTGATGCCTGCTTTCAGTGCCTTCGCATAGCGCGGAGCTTTCGCAAGCGGGAAAAGATACTGAAATTCGAGGGAGCCTTTCACGGCACAAGCGACTACGCCGTGATGAGTGTGACGCCCTCGTCCAACGCCCTACGAGATTTTCCGGAGCCTGTCCCCAATTCCAGCGGCGTGCCCCGGGCAGTCCAGGATACCGTGCTGATGGCCCCTTACAACGACGCAGAGACCGCCACGGCGATGATTGACAAGCACCACGACGAGCTTGCGGCGGTAATAGTAGAGCCGATGCAACGAATTCTGGCACCGAAACCCGGCTTCCTCCAGGCGCTGCGGGAGGCCACGGCCCATCACCAGATTCCCCTCATCTTCGACGAGGTGGTCACCGGATTCAGATTCGCCTATGGCGGAGCACAGGAGTATTATGGGGTGACTCCCGACATGGCGGCTATGGGCAAGATTGTGGGCGGCGGCTTCCCCCTCGCCGTTATAGTGGGCAGGGAAGAGCTTATGTCCTTATTCGACCAGACAGCCGCCGGCGCCGATAGATTCGTTCCCCAAATAGGCACGCTCAATGGCAACCCGGTCGCCTGCGCTGCCGGGCTGGCTACCCTGGCAGAGCTACGAAAAGCAGGGGCCTACGAGAAGCTCCACGCCAACGGGCAACAACTCAGAGACGCACTGGAGCGGCTCTTTCGTGAGGCGGAAATACCCGTTCAGATCTCCGGCGAGAACCCCATATTCGGCTTCTATTTCACCGACCAGCCCGTGACGGATTATCGCTCCACCCTGAGGGGGGACACCGCAATGATGGCCCAGTTCAACTCCCTACTCCTGGAGGAGGGCATCCTCAAGAGTTGGCCCGACAAATTCTACGTCTCCCTGGCCCACAACACGGAAGACATAGACAGGACCATCGAAGTCTTCGCTTCCACCATCTCAAAACTGAAGGGGTGAGGCGTGGTGATGGCTAGGGTGGGCCTCTCTGCCTTAGGCAGACCATGAAATTCCCCTGGGCCAACGTATTTATCCTTCTTCTTGGAGGCGTTGAGCTTGTCACGGGCTTTCTGGGCCTTGTGGACGGCACACCAGACTGGGTCTCAGCCCTTCACGTCCACCGCATCGTCGGCTTCTCGATCGTCGCTCTCCTGATATGGAAGGGCCAGAATGTTCTGGCCTCCCTGCTCAATGCGAGGCGATGGCGGCGCGCTTTTGTTCCATACCTGGCCTCCCTCCTGCTCCTCTGCCTGTTGCTCACCGCATTGACCCTTGGGCTGGTGTGGAGCCACGCAGGGCATTTCAGCTTTATGGGCTTCAGCGGCGTTAGCTGGCACATCTACATTTCGCTGGCCATTATACCCTTCATCCTGTGGCACATGGTCTTCCACAGATGGAGCATGAGGCCCCGCTTCTGGGCGGAGAGACGCTCCTTTCTACGAGTCGGTGGGCTTGTAATCGCCGGGCTGGCTCTCTGGCGCATCGGAGAACTGGGCAATCAGATTTTGGGCTTTCCGGGTGCTGACCGCCGGTTTACCGGCTCCTATGAAATGGGCAGCTTCTCCGGCAACGCCTTCCCCACCACGTCATGGCTCAATGACAGGCCACGGCCAATAGACTCCGATGAATGGAACCTCAAAGTGACGGGACTGGTGGAACGGGAGCTGGCGCTGCCCTACGACGAACTGGCGGAATACGAGGAGCGGGTCACGGCCACCCTGGACTGCACCGGTGGCTGGTATTCTACCCAGGACTGGGAAGGTGTTCCGATGAAGGACATCTTGGGAAAGGCGCAAGTGGGTCCGGGTGCGGGCAGCGTGACCGTCCGGTCCGTCACCGGCTACTATCGCCGCTTTTCCCTGGATGAGGCCAACAGATATATCCTGGCAACGCGCGTAGGCAACGAGACTCTATCCCACTCTCACGGCTACCCTCTGCGGCTGGTAGCGCCGGGGAAACGCGGGTTCGAGTGGGTGAAATGGGTGGTTGCCATCGAGGTAAACGATACCAGCAAGTGGTGGCAGCCACCCCTTCCGTTACAATAAGCTACCTGGTGGACGCACCCACTATTCCCACCACGTCGCTGGGTGAGATGATGTGGCGCTGCAACCCAAGGTCCCTGGGACTTATTCCCATAGCCAGACCTATAAGCTGGGGCAAGTGAAGGATGGGCAGGTTTATATCGCGCTTTGCCTGGCTCATGGCCTTGGGCTGGTAGCCGTCCAGGTTCAGGTGGCACAAGGGGCATGGCGTTACCATGGCGTCAGCGCCCAGGTCCAGAGCCTCGGTTGTGTGCTTGGCGACCATGGCCACCGAGTTGCGCTCGTTGATGGTCAGGATGGGGAAACCACAGCACCGGCTCTTGCCGGAGAAGTCCACCACCTGGCCTCCCAACGCGGTGATTACCGTCTCAAGGGACGTCTGGCGCTGGGGGTTCTCGTCGAAGCCCAGAGCGTCGGTGGGGCGCATGATATAGCAGCCGTAAAAGGGGGCCACACGGAGGTGCCTCAGTGGGGCGGTCACATAGCTACTGAGCTTTTCCAGCCCCACATCCTCGATGATTATCCACAGCAAGTGCTTGGGCACCGCCGTTCCTTTGTACTCAAGGCCCTCCTCAACCAGATGGGAGTTGACCTTTGCCAGATACTCGGGGTCGTCCTTCAGGCGCTTGTTGGCCTGGCTCATGACCCCCTGGCAGGTGCTGCAGATGGTCATAATGGGCAGTCCCAATCCTTCGGCCATCGCGAAAGTCCGGGCGTTGAGCACGTCGCCCAAAAACTGGTTCTTCTCCTGGAGAACGCCTGCTCCGGTGCAGGACGCACCCAGTAGCTCCTCCAGTTCAATTTCCAACTTCTCACAAATGAGCTTGGCTGCGGGGTAAAGCTCAGGGCACCCACCCCTGGAAACGCAACCGGGGAAGAAAGCGTATTTTGCCATTTATTTCCCACCTTCCGGTATTTTAGTCTTCCGGCTCGATTCTTCTGAAGATACGCCTCACGTTCTCCACATTGGGCAACATTTTGTGGAGTATCGGGGGCATCTTCCCTTTCCTGAGAGCACGCAACCCCACCGGGGCAAAGTTAAGCATCGCAGGCATATTCAGCATACCTACGGTCTTGATTGGAAGCTTCAACTCGTCCAGCCAGCCGCTATGGCCCACAAGCTCGACGAAGGCGTCGGTGTGCCGGGCGCCGGTGGTCTTATCGAAACCGACGTGCATTGCCTTGTCTCTCAACGCCATGATTCTGTCCATGGGGGCCACACCCTTGGGGCAGACCTCTACGCACTCGTAGCATCGTGTGCAGTCCCAGATTCCGGTGGCGTCGCTCAGCATTCCGAGGCGCGCCTTGTCCTCGGCATCCCGGGGGTCTGCCACGAACCGGTAGGCCTTTGCAAGGGCCGCCGGGCCGAGGAAGTCGGGGTCAACCTCCAGCACAGTGCAGTCGGAGACGCACGCTCCACACATGATGCAGTCCATGACCCCTGCCAGATGCAGCATATCTTCGTTGGGGGCCAGATACTCGCCTTCCGGTTCCGGGCCCTGGGGCTGAAGCCAGGGTTCTACGGCTTTCACCTTGTCCCAGAAGGGTGTCATGTCAACTACCAGGTCCTTGATAACCGGCATCACTCCCGCAGGTTCTATGGTGATAGTGTCTCCCTCGGAAGCAATCGTGATAACCCTGGTCTTGCACGCCAAACCGGCATGTCCGTTTACGCGCATGGCACAGGAGCCGCATATAGCGCTGCGACAGGAGCACCGAAGGGCCAGAGAGCCGTCGGTGTCCTCCCGGACTTGAATCAGGGAGTCCAAGATGGTGGTGAATTCGTTTACCTCTACCTGGTATTCCGACCAGTAGGGTTTGGGAGCTTCTACCTCAGGGTCGTAGCGTCGCACTTTGAACGTGACTTGCAAAGGAATACCTCCCGAATTAATACTTCCTTTCTTCAGGCTGCCATTGGGTAATCGTCACAGGCGCATAGGAGACTTGGGGGCCATCCTCAGAGGAGGCAACCAGGACATGCCTGAGCCAGTTTTCATCGTCCCGCTGGGGATAGTCCGTCCGAGACTGGGCGCCGCGGCTTTCCTTTCTCTCAATGCCACTGGCCACCGTGGCCTCAGCACATTCCAGCATAAACCCAAGCTCCAGAGCAAAGACCAAATCGGTGTTAAAGATACGGCCCTTGTCCTCCACAGGAACCTTGGTGTAACGCTCCTTAAGCCCCTTTATATCCTCGAGGGCCTCTTTCATGCCGGCCTCATTCCGGTATACTCCCATGTGCCGGTTCATGGTATTGCCCATATCAAGCCTAATCCTGGCTACTCTGTCGCCGTTCTGGTCCCTCTCCAGCATACCCCTTATTCTCTGCTCTTCACTCTCAGCCCAGGCTTCCACGTTGAAGTGCTTGTACCCCATATTTCTGGAGACCTCGGCCGCATGGTTCCCGGCCCGGCGCCCAAAGACTATGGTATCGAGGAGGGAGTTAGCGCCCAGACGGTTACCCCCATGAACGCTGACGCAAGCACATTCTCCGGCGGCGTAGACGCCGGGAACCCTGGTACTGCCGTCCACGTCAGTCTTGATGCCGCCCATAATGTAGTGCATCCCCGGGGTAATGGGTATGGGTTCTTTAGTTATGTCAATTCCAACAAGGTCAAGACCTATGTCGTATATCTGGGAGAGCTTCTCCTTTATCAGCTGTTCTCCCAGGTGGCGACAGTCCAGAAGCACACACCCGTCAATGCCATTGCCTTCTGCTATCTCCGTTGCCTCGGACCGAGAGACCACGTCCCTGGAGGCCAACTCCATCATGCTCGGAGCGTATTTCTCCATGAAGCGCTCACCGTCCTTGTTAAGCAAGTAAGCGCCCTCGCCTCTGGCGCCCTCGGTAATCAGGACGCCGCTGCCTTTCAACGTGGTCGGGTGGTACTGGACCATCTCCATATCCATGAGGGGCGCTCCGGCATTGTAGGCCAGGGCCATGCCGTCGCCGGTGACTATCAGGGCATTGGTACTGGGCTCATACACACGACCCAGACCACCGGTGCATAGTATGACGGTCTTGGCGCGTATGACATAGAGCCTTCCGGTACGGATTTCCAGGGCAACTACGCCGCAGCACTCCCCGTCCTCAATGATAAGGGTGGTTACAAACCACTCCTCGTAGCTGGTAACGCCGGACTTGACCAGCTGCTCGTACAGGACGTGCAGCATGGCCTGACCCGTGAAGTCCGCCACGAAGAAGGTCCTGGCCCGGCGCTGTCCACCGAAGGCCCTGGTCCCCAGGCGGCCCTCGTCGTCACGGTTGAAAATCACTCCCATGTGCTCCATGGAGATGAGTTCCTCGCCGGCAACCCGGCACATCAACTCTATGGCATCCTGGTCTCCCAGGTAGTCACTTCCCTTGACCGTATCAAAAGCGTGCTCCTCCCAGCTATCGCCTCTATCCACCAGGGCCGCATTTATGCCGCCCTGAGCAGCGTTTGAGTGGCTGCGTACCGGATATACTTTGCTGATGATACCCGTATTGGCGCCGCTCTGGTGGGCTGCAAGGGCCGCGCGCATCCCCGCCAAGCCCGCCCCCACTATCAGGACATCATGCTCAAGCACGTCTGTCTCCTTATCGAGATTATTCTACCCGCCTGAGGCGGGTCTCTAGTTTCACTGGGCGCCCCTGGACTTGGTCCGGGGCAAACTGCATTGCACCCAACCCACCACAGACGGGTCACCTATAGAGATGTAGCACCATGAGCAGCGATGCGATGCTCTTGGCGTCTTTAATCTCGCCCTGACGAATCATATCAGGTATCTCCGGGAGAGGCACTTTAGCTACCTGAACGTCCTCGTCCTCGTCCTGCTCAAGGCTGCTGGGACGAAGCCCTGTAGCCAGGTAGGAATGCATCAACTCGGTGCAGAACCCCGGAGTAGTCCAGAAGCTGGACAAGTGCCGCAGAGAATCCGCCGTGTACCCGGTCTCCTCCTGAAGCTCTCTCAGAACGGCATCAAGGGAGGACTCCCCATCCTCCACGCCACCGGCGGGCACTTCAAGGAGGCTTTCTTCCGCAGGTTTCCGGTACTGTCGCACCATGACCACGTTGTTTCCCTCGTCAAGGGGCACAACGCACACGCAGTCACTATGCTCGACCACCTCTCTGGTGCCCAGAGTGCCGCGAGCAAGTTGTACCGTATCCACCCGCACGTTGACTATCTTGCCCCGGAAGGCAAGGCGGCTTTCGACCGTGGGTTCATTCTGCGGTGCAGTCATAGCGTACCTAATACTGGATTGCTCTGGTGGCGCTCTGACCGCCGCCAAAGCCCAGGCGTCGGGTGAGAGTCGCGTAGAACTCGGTATAGGGATGAGCACGCAGGAAGAGGGCCTTGTGAGAGCTCCTCTGTATCCTGACACTGTCTCCCGGGGCAAGCTCCAGGTCTATGTGCCCGTCCACGCTGAGCATCGCCTGGTGGTCCGTTTCCACGGTCAAATCAACCACGGAGCCGGACGGAAGCACCAGGGCCGGAGCCATACCGACATGGGGGGCCACCGCCTTGAGTATAATCTCGCCCGCCTGGGGCGCAAGTATGGGACCACCCACAGAAAGATTGTAACCCGTGCTTCCGGTAGCGGTTGACACCATCACCGCATCGGCCCGAAAGTTGGTGAGATGGGCCCCGTCTATGAAGGCGCCTATATTCACCACCCTGGACATGGCCCCCCTGCCGACGACGGCATCATTGAGGGCATGGTAGCCGCTGGAGTCGGGAAGGCCTTCTCTGCTCACAACGTTGGAGCGCTCATCGCGGGCTAAGTGTCCAGCTTGCCCATTTCCGGGGAGAACGGCTGCCTGAAGCATACAGCGTTCCTCCACCCGGATGGTCCCTTCCATGTATACGGGAACCTTGTCCAGCGCCTCATTGGCCTCAAGCTCCGTCATGAATCCCAGACGACCCATATTTATCCCCAGTATGGGAATAGCATGGAGGACCGCCAGTCCAGCGGCACGTATAATGGTGCCATCCCCGCCCACGGTTATGATGAGGTCGGTATTCCTGGCCTCAGAGGCATCCGGGTCAATATCGGAGGTCGAGCGCACCCAGACCCTGTCCTCCAAGTTAAGACGCTCAATCAAGGCTGAAGTCATCGCCTTGGCTTCGGGCCCTCTGGAGTTATAGATGATTCCGATGATTTCAGGGGGGTTCATCAAGTGATCCTTCGGCCCTGGACCAAGTCCAAGGAACGCGTTTCAGAATCAGGCCGACCCTTCCTGCCCGCTGTGGCGGGTCTCATCCCCAGCCTTGCGCTATTCGCCGCCGGTCGGGAAAGCCGGGGAACGGGACCTATCACATGGGCAACGCCAAAGGCAAGTCTAGCATCGCTCAGTACCAGTGTCAACAAAGCTGTATCCAGTTGTCTTACGGCGATAGACTCAGTTGCCCTGCCGTGATAGACTATGTTACCGTCCAAGGAGACTGTCAAAGCATTACGAGATAAGGCTACTGTTGCTGTGGACTCAGCAGTACAGATACTTCGTAGGGAGCCATAATGCTCTTCGCTTTCATGGACGAAAGTGGCCACCCACATCCTAACGATAAATCTACGCGTCCCGTTCTCGTTACTGTGTGTCTCGATGCAGGTTACCTTAGAACAGTCAAAACTGGAGTGTCCGGGCTGGAGAGAAGGATCCTACAAAAAGAGTGGTTCGACTTTGAAATGAAGGCGAAGAAGCTAATCACGCCCAGCACTTTTCGCAACCGCCCCGAGAAACGAGAGTTTGTGGAATCATTCTTCGAGTTGATGCGAAACCTTGACATGGTGATTTTTGCCCAAATCATGGAGCGTCCCGCTAGTCCCCCTCCTACGTCGAGCGACTTCCTTCCTATGCAATTCCGGCAACAGCTTTATCGTGTTAACAGGTATTTGGAATTGCACCGTCCAGATGATCTTGCAGCCATAATGTTCGACGGTGATGGAAGTCAATTTGGCGGGTTAGCCATTCGTTTCAGCAACTGGCTATATCGCTCAAGCGGAGGGCAATCGCTAACACACTTGGCCGATAGCCCCTTCTTTGTGGATTCCAAGGTCACGCCCGGAATTCAACTCGCAGACATGGCGGCATCAGTGATTCGCCAGTATGAAGAACGCGAACTGTTTCATAACATACCAGAAGGTGACAGCTTTGCCTCAGCAATAGCCCGCTATTACAAAATAGTCAAAGAGAAAACTGTGGACCTGGAAGCCCCTCAGGGGGATTTCACTTGGTATGGGTTTAACCGGATGCCGGAACGCGAGCACTATCCAGACAGTCATCACCATCTAAATGATATGAGGCCCTGGACACCCTAGCATCCAAGGCCCCTTATTGACGACGGCTCCCAAGTGTGACACCGCCAGGGCATCACTTCTGGGCTCCAATAATCATGTTACACCCTCCTCACCCATCTGTCAACTCTTGAGATAGCACACACCAGGCAGGCTTCATGGAGGAACCGACACCCCGGACAGCATCCCGGCAACGTTGGGCAGGGTGCCCACGGAAATCTCGGCCAGCCTTAGCAGAGGCCCCGGAACTATTCCCATCGCCAGCACGCCCAGCACTGAGAGGCCCAAGGCCGTACGGAAGACGTGGGAGGAGGGCACTCTCTCTTCCGATTGGGCCGGCTCCAGATACATGACCCTGATGATACGCAGGTAGTAATATGCGGAGACCACGCTGTTGATGACGCCTACGATTGCCAGCCAAAGCAGACCGCTCTTTATCGCGGCACTAAATATGTACAGCTTGCCTATGAATATTCCGGTAGGGGGCACGCCTATCAGTGCGACCAGGGCCAGGGCCAGAGCGAAGGCCAGGAAGGGAGCACGTCTCGCCATTCCGGCAAAATCGTCTATCTGATCGCTGCCAACCTTGTTGGATATGGCAATGATGGCAAAAAATACGGCCAGATTGGTGACTGCGTAGGCACCCAGGTAGAAGAGCATACTGCTGGGACCGATGGTCTCATCCCGGGTGGCACCGGCCGCAACGGCGGCCAGGCCAACCAGCAGGTATCCGGCGTGGGCGATGGTGCTGTATCCCAGAAGGCGCTTGATATTGCTCTGCGCCATCGCTACCAGATTGCCAACCGTCATGGATGCGGCAGCCAGCGCCGCAAAGAGTATCCCCCAGTCAAGCTGGAGGGAATCAAAGCCTATGTAGAACACCCGAAGCAGAACGGCAAACCCGGCTGCCTTGCTAGCCACTGAAAGGTATGCGGTAACAGGTGTGGGCGCACCTTCGTACACGTCAGGCACCCACATCTGGAAAGGCACCGAGGATATCTTGAATCCAAAGCCGGCTATAATCAGGACTATTCCCAGAAGAAGGGCGACCTCGCCGCCAAATGCCTCTCCCGGGAATGACTCGGCCAGCGGGCCGACCTTCTCGGCTATTTCCGTCAAATAGGTGCTGCCTGTGAAGCCGAACACAAGGGCCATGCCGTAGAGCAGCAGTGCGGAGCTTATGGCGCTGAGGATGAGGAACTTAATTCCCGCTTCGCTGGAGCGTGCGTTCATCAGAAAGGCGGCCAGAGCGGCAAGGGGCAGGGAGGTCAGCTCCAGGGAAACGTATATGGTTACAAGCTCTCCCGCCGCCGCCAGCAGCATCATACCCGTGGCCGAGAACAGGATAAGGCCGTAGTACTCCCCCTGATAGCGCTCCATCCTGCTCACGTAGTCAACGGAAGCCATCACGATAAGCGCCACGACCCCCAGCACCAGGAACTTGAAGAACAGTGCGAACTGGTCAACGGTGAGGGTGTTGAAGATGCCCACCAGCTGCCTGCCGGGCTCGTTGTTAACGTCAATCCATAGCCAGATGCTCAGGCCAAGGGGTATGAGGAGTCCCAGCCCGGCCACAAGCGCCAGGAAGCCCTTCCGCCGCACCACAAGGTCCAGCAGAATAACTACCAGAGCCAACCCGACAAGGGCCAACTCCGGCGATAGCAGACGTACATCTGCGACGGTCACAGATTAGCTCCTATCCGCCACGGCGGAGATTGCCCGGGCTATCGGCTCCAGTCCCGAATCGAACACGTCGGTCACAAAAGCCGGGTAGAATCCCAATACGCCTATACTTATCACCAGCAGACCAAGGGGAATAGCTTCCACCACACCGGCATCGGTTATGTCTGCGAACCGCTCTTTGCGGGACCCGAATAGCACCCTCTCTATCATCCAGAGTATGTACCCCGCCGCAAGGACTATTCCGAAGGCGGCGAGGGCCGTCGGCCATGGAAACTCTTTGAAGGAACCCAGGAATATCAGCAACTCGGCCACAAATCCGCTGAGGCCCGGCAGACCCAGGGATGCAAGCCCGGCTATAAGGAACGCCGAGGCTACAATGGGCATTCGGGCAGCGAGACCACCCAGGTCGGGGATATACCTGGTGTGGGCCCTTTCGTAGACCAGACCGACAAGCAAGAATAGAAGTCCGGTTATGGTCCCGTGGGCAAACATTTGCATACTGGCACCCGTCAGGGCTACGTCGGCAGCGGAAGCGCCGCTTATCCCGACAGCCACCCCCAGCAGCACCAGTCCCATGTGGCTGACACTACTGTAGGCGATAAGCCGTTTGAGGTCAGTTTGCCTCAGAGTGACCAGGGCACCGTACAGCACACTTATCACGGCCAACACTGCCAACGACCGTGAAAAGACCTCAGCACCATCCAGTCCATGGAACATGCCTACCGTAACCCGTATCAACCCGTAGCCCCCCATCTTCAGCAGGACTCCGGCCAGCATAACGCTCACTGCGGTGGGTGCGTCGGTATGAGCGTCGGGAAGCCACGTGTGGACTGGCCAGACCGGCAGCTTTATGGCGAAGGCGACGATGAAGAACCAGAAGACAACGTTGACGGGGATAATCAACTTGGCTGCGTCTATACCCCTTTCGGATAGCTCAACCATGTTGAAAGTGCCCACGTCCGGGGTGACGAACACAGCCAGGATTGCCACCAGCATAAAAGCGCTGCCCAGAATGGTGAAAATGAGGAACTTCATCGCCGAATACTCTTTACGACCCGTTCCCCAGATAGATATAAGCAGGTACATGGGCAGCAACTCCAACTCCCAGAAGAGGAAGAACAGGAGGAAGTCCAGAGAAGTAAACACTCCCATTACCGCGGTCTGTAGCACTAACAGCCAGACGAAGTATTCTCTGACCCTGAGTTGAACGCCCCAAGAGGCGAGCACGGCACAAAAGCCCAGTATCCCGGTAAGCAACACCATCGGTGCGCTCAGGCCGTCCACTCCAAGGTGATAGCTGGCCTCAAAGGACTGGTTATTGAAGAAGGAGCCTTCGCCTATCCAGTTGAACTTGTCAATCATCTGGAATCGCTGAGCGCCGTCACCATGATTGAAGAGGGAGAATACGACGATGGCCAATACCATGTCAGCCAGTGCAACTGCGGTTGCAAATAGCCGGACCCTCCGGTCGCCCCTCAACAGCAAAGCGACGACCAGAGCACCCACCATTGGCAGGAACACCGTCGCAGTGAGCAGGCCGTTAAACTCTTCCACTATCCCCAGGTCGTACCTCCGGTAGATTCGCTGCGGCGAACACCTAGCCTATTGCCCCCATATCAGAAATGCTCCCACTATCAGCGTGACCCCCACAGCCACGACTACGGCGTAGCCCTGTACCTGTCCGGTCTGAAAAACGCTGATGGCTCGACCTATATTGCGGGATACCCAGCCCGCAAACTCGGCAACATTGTCGACGATTCTGGAATCGAACCAGTCCATGGTGCCGGCAAAGACCCTGTAGACGCCCCTGTATACAATTTGACCCTCGTAGAGGTGGTCCATATAGTATCTCTCGGAGAGCAATTTATGGACTCCCCTAAAGGGACGGCCAACCACCCCCAGCAACCCGGGACGTAGGTGCATGGCCGTAGCTATCGCCATGCCCGCCACTCCAACACCAACAGATATTACTGCCAGGAAAAAGCTGAATTTCTCGGGGTACAGACCCGGCAGAGTGACGAAATTGCTAAACCAGTGGGCCTCTATTCCAAGGAACTTATCGCTGACTCCCAGAGGGTTGGCAACATAGCCGGATACAACGGCCCCTACAGCAAGCACCAGCATTGGCAGCACCATAATCACCGGAGACTCGGCCAGGTGCACTTCATGGGATGCCCCTGCCGTCTGCCCCTGCGCCCGCTGCGGCGGGTCGCCCCTCTCCTTCTGCTCTTCCGCCTCGGCGGATGCGCCACCTTTGAACTCCCCGTGAAAAGTCATGTAAACCATCCTGAAGGAGTAGACAGCAGTGAGAAACACACTAACCATAAGGAGCCAGAATACTATGGCTGCCACTAAACCATCCCCCCTCCAGGCGTGGAGGAGGATTTCGTCCTTGCTCCAGAAGCCGGCAAAGGGGAATATCCCCACAAGGCTGAGGGATCCTATGACCATCGTTATATATGTCCAGGGCATGATCCTTCGCAGCCCGCCCATATACCTCATGTCGAAGGTGCCGGTGGCGTGGTTGACGCTGCCCGCTCCCATGAACAAGAGGGCCTTGAAGAAGGCATGGTTGAACAGATGGAATATGGCGACGGGATATGCTCCAATTCCCAGGGCCGCAATCATGTAACCCAGCTGGCTCACGGTCGAGTAAGCCAGGACCCGCTTTATATCGTTCATAACCAGGCCCATTGTGGCGGCGAAGATGGCGGTAAAAGCTCCGACCATAGCCACTGCGGTCATGGCGTCGGTGGAATTCTCAAACACGGGGAAGAACCGCGCTACCAGGAAAACCCCGGCGGCCACCATGGTAGCAGCGTGTATCAAGGCGCTGACCGGCGTGGGACCTTCCATAGCGTCAGGGAGCCATACGTGGAGTGGGAACTGGGCAGATTTGCCCACGGCTCCCGCAAATATCCCGACTGCCAGCCAGGTAGCAGCCATCCCTGCAGGAAGGGCCTCACCTGCGTTAATCTCGGCTATCGCCAGGCTTGAGCCGTTGAAGAACAGGTAGAGTATGGCAATGAGGAATCCAAAATCGCCTATTCGCGTGACTATGAAGGCCTTCTTTGCGGCTGCAGCTGCGGCGGGGCGATTGAACCAGAACCCGATTAGCAGGTAGGAGCACACACCTACCAATTCCCAGAACACGTACATCTGAACGATGTTGCTGGATATTACCAGTCCCGCCATAGAGGCGGTGAACAAGCACATTATGGCAAAGTAGCGGGAGTAGCCCGGGTCCCCTCGCATATAGCCCAGAGAATATATCTGGACCATGAGGCTTACCCCGGTTGCCACCACCAGCATCACGGACGTGAGGGGGTCCACCGTTACGCCCAGACTGATGTTAAGACTCCCCACGGTAACCCACTCGTGGAGGGGGAAGTCTAGTGTGACTTGGTCAGTGGCAGATATGATGGCCGATTGAAGTGCCCAGGCGGAGAGGGCCAGTGACCCGCCAATGGCGATGATAGCGATGAGGCCGCTTTGTTGGGGAGAGTTGTTGAAAAATGGCCTAACGACAAGGGCAATAAACAGGAAAGCTCCAAGGGGTAGAAAAAAGATAGTCCATACAGCCGCTTCTGGGATCATATTACAGCTTCCTCAGTATCTCCTCTGCGACGTGCTCTCTGCCTCTTGGAACCATGATTCGGAAAGGGCCTCGCTCTCCCCAGTCGAGAATGTCACCCTCGGGAAGTATCCGCGCGGGCAGTCCCTCGCCCTCGAAGACGTCCTTCCACATCTGGGCGGTCATCAGGTTCGGCACTTTTTTGAACTCTATCCACATGCTCTGCTATCGCCTCTGGGGTCCTTTGATTTACCTGACTATGGGCCGGATTTACCCGCCGCGGCGGGTTCGTCCGGACGCTCCTCAGCCCTGCCCTGGACTAAATCTAGGGGCGGGGATCCTTCCCCCTAAGGGGAAGGGGTCACTTATCGTCTCATAATACTGGCCTCGCTCACGTCCACCGTCTCCCGGTTGCGGTAGAGGGCTATGACTATCCCCAGTCCCAGGGCTATCTCCGCCGCCGCAACGGTGATGACGAAGATAGCGAACACCTGGCCCGTGAGCATACGCCCAAGCTGCTCCTCTACTCCTACAGGCACCACGTACTTGGCAAAGGCCACCAGCGCTATGTTTACGGCGTTGAACATTATCTCTATGGACATAAGGACCGTTATCACGTTCCGCCGGGCAAGCGCCCCATACAGTCCTATGCAGAACAGTATTGCCGAAAGTACGAGGAAATGTTCAAGGGTCATAGCTATCTCTCCCGGACCATGACGAGGGCGCCGATTATGGCGGCGAGGAGGAGGACTGCGGCTATCTCAAAGGGGAGGACGAAATCGTTTATGAGTAGCTCGCCCAGGCCGGACCGGTCTGAACCGGGTATATCTCCCCGCATCTCATCGGGAATCCCGCCGATGGTATGGGTCTGCACCACCTCCACCTTGTCCTGCAACTCCAGGGGCTGGTCCTGCAGGAGATTCCAGTCGGTGTCCACCGCAACAAACACCACGGCGGCCAGCAATAACACCGGGAACAGGACCGCTGCCGGCTGAAGGCGGTTGGGAAGGTTTCCCTGCTGCACCTCCCGGGTCAGCATTATAGCGAAAATGATGAGGATGGCGATGGCCCCGGCGTATATTAGCACCTGCACCACTGCCAGAAACTCGGCGTTCATCATTACGAAAAACCCGGCCACCGCCAGAAAGACCACCACCAGCAGGAGGGCCGCCCTGAAGATGTCCCTCAACAACACGACCCCCAGTGCGGCCGTCACGGTAACCACAGCCAGCACCCAGAAAATTGCTTCCTGAAAGGCCATCTACCGGCTCTCCTTGTCGCCATTGCCGGGTCGGGGAAATCGAGCGCCTGCTTTCTCGTCCTCGTGCCACCTCCAGTGTTCCCGTCCGGCCTCACGCCAGGACATGGGCTTACCCTCGTGGGGATTGTAGCTCTCCCTCTCCAACTGGGGCCGGAACCATGCGCTGGGGCGCTTGTCTGCCTGGCGTAGCTCTTCGATATCGATAACCAGGTCTTTACGCTGGTATCGTCCCCGCTCGAACCCGCTGCCCATGAACAGAGCATCGTATGGGCAAGCCTCCACGCACAGCCCGCAGAACATGCACCGGCCAATGTCTATGTCGAATACTTCCAGCTTATACTTGTCCCCCTCCTGGGGGGCGGAGCCACTGGGGTCGGTCACGATACGAATTATGCCCAGAGGGCAGTACTTGGCACAGGAGGCGCATCCGGTGCACCGCTCCTCGTACCATGCAAACTCCTCCCCCCGGAAGCGTGGGTGTTGGGACACTCTCTCCTCCGGGTACTGAATGGTAAAGGGTTGTCTTCTGAGGTTTTTCATAGTGACGAGCAGCCCTTTTAGCAAGCCCAGACCGTACATATTATTCAGCCTTTCTCAATTCCGGCCGACTCCGCCGAAACAACGGGGGTAGCCGATGCTCCTGACAATCCGCCAGGGCGTCCGCCGCGGCGGATGCTCGCGATATCCGGGGCCAGGGTCCTGGCTGGCGGCCTTACCTTCTCCTTTATAGCGTTGGCAAAGAACGCTATGGCAACCACCGCCAATGCCATATTTATCCCCGTCATAATCCCCAGGTCACCCCTGGAGAGTGCTCCCGTAACGTCATCCCGCAGGAAATACACCTGAAGAGTAGTGGCAAAGAGGTTTATCAAGCTCAGCGGGAAGAGGAATTTCCAGGCTAATGCCATAATCTGGTCCACCCTCAAGCGGGGGAAGGTGGCCCTGACCCAGATGAACAGGAAGACAAAGAAGAGAATCTTCAGAAGAAACCACAGTGCTCCTAGCTGGCCGGATAGGAATGGCCCCGACCATCCACCCAGGAATAGTGTGGCCATCACCGCGGAGGCGGCGAGTACCCCGCCGAACTCCCCCGTCTGGATAAGCATAAATTTCATTCCGCTATACTCGGTGTGAAACCCGGCGGTAAGCTCCGACTCGGCCTCTACCAGGTCAAAGGGGGTACGGTTGAGTTCCGCCGAAATGCCAAGCATGAAGACGAAGATGCCCAGCGGTTGGACGAGCAAGAAGGGTATGGTCTGGGCGCTGACCACGTCGGTCATTCTCATAGAACCCGTAATCAAGACCACGCCCACCAAGGACAGCACCACGGGTATCTCGTAGCTAATGAGCATCGCCACGCCGCGCATGGCCCCGAACATCGCATACCTGTTACCTGACGACCACCCGCCCATGAAGATTGCCAGCGTGCTGACGGAAGAGATGGCTATTATGAACAGGACACCTATGCTCAGGTCAGCCAAAACGGTATTTTTGGCAAAGGGGACTACCGCCAGCATCAGAATCACGGGTGAGACCATGATTATCGGCACCAAGGTAAATGCTATACGGTCGGCCCCCCGGGGAATCAGGTCTTCCTTGGTAATGAGCTTTACCAGGTCGGCGATGGGCTGGAAAAGGCCAAAAGGTCCCCAGCGATTGGGGCCCAACCTGTTCTGGAAACGGCCCAGGATGCGCCTCTCGGCCCAGACGTAGACGGCCGCCCCCAGAAGCAGGGCGTTGACCAGGATGAACATGATGATGAAGCCCGACAGGAAGTAATCCAGGGCGCAAAGCTTTGACGGGAGGACCTCGCCAAGTCCATTGTATATATGGCGAAATAGTACGCTGTCATAGAGGAGACCGGAATCGAGATGGCACTTCATCTGTCAACCTCTCCCATATTGATGTCAACGCTGCCCAGGGAGACTATCATGTCGGCCAGCTTCCAGCCCACCAGCAAGTCCTTGATAACCGTGAGGTTAAGCAGGGACGGGGAGCGTATCTTGCAACGATAGGGAGAAATCCCGCCGTCGCTCACCAGATAGAACCCCAACTCGCCCTTGGGCGCCTCGACTCTCCCGTAGGCCTCGGCTCCGGCGGGCGGCCTGAGCACCAGGGGCAGCTCAGCACGCACGGGGCCGTCGGGTATCTGCTCCACACACTGCTCGATTATTCTGAGGCTCTGACGCATCTCCTGCATCCGCACCCAGAAGCGGTCAAGGTTATCGCCATTGGTCCCCACAGGCACGTCAAACTCGACACGGTCATACACGTCATAAGGGTCGGCCTTGCGCCAGTCCCATCGAAGGCCGCTGCCCCTCAGTACAGGACCGCTGGTGGAGCCGTTTATAGCCCGCTCCAGGGGCAAGATGCTCACGTCCCTGACTCTGACAAGGATAATCTCGTTTTGTATCAGAAGTTGTTCCAACTCGCCTATGTAGGAAGGCATGTCCTGGAGGAACTGTCTGAGGCGGGGCCAGAAGTCATCCGGCGCATCGAAGTATACGCCTCCCGGCCGCATGAAGCTCACGGTCACGCGGGCACCGCACAGCATCTCGAAGAGGTCAAGGATTCTCTCCCGTTCCCGGAAGCAATACATGAGAGGCGTCCCCAATGCCCCAAGATCCTGAAGGAAGAACCCGGTGGCCACAAGATGGCTGGCTATGCGCTGAAGCTCGGCAGCTATGACCCGGAGATATTGGCCCCTTTCGGGGACCTCTATGCCCATGAGCTTCTCAACGGCAAGGCAGTACGCCTGATTGTTGGTCATAGACGCCACATAGTCCAGCCGGTCCGTGAGGGTAACTATCTGAACGTAATTGCGCTCTTCGGCAAGCTTTTCGGAGCCACGGTGCAGGTAGCCGAAGACAGGCTCAACGTCAAGTATCACCTCCCCGTCGAAGGTGACACGCAGCCTAAAAACGCCGTGGGTGCTGGGATGCTGAGGGCCGATATTAACGGTTACCGGCTCTGTCCTGATAGGCACGGCGGTTTCACCCCTCTCTAACTTGCTCCTTCGGAGAGCGAGAAGTCGGCTTAATACTGCACAGTATCCTCAAAGTCCTTGCGCAGGGGATGTCCTGGGAAACTTTCCCACAGCATGAGTCGTTTGAGATTTGGGTGGCCCAGAAATCGTACTCCCATGAGGTCCCAGATTTCCCGTTCCTGGTAGTCGGCTCCTTGCCAAACGTCTACTACCGACGGAATCGCAGGGTTCTCCCGACCATATACTCTGGCCTTTACGACGGCACTATGGTTATGTTCGTGGGAAGTCAGATGGTACACCACCTCAAAACACTCGACAAAATCAATGGCCGATATGGCGTTGAGGTAGTTGAAATCAAGTTCCGGGTCTTCTTTCAGGAACTTCACAACGTCCAGAATACTCTCCGGTTTGACCCACAGGTCCGACTCTCCCCACCTCACGATTGCGTCAGGATGGCGTTCACCAAGGCGCGCGGCCAGATCGTCTCCTCTCAGCGCTCTGGTCATCACGCCCCCGCTACCCTGCCCTGAAGGCTGTACTTCTTGATTTTCTCGTGTAGCTGCATGATGCCATAGAGCAGGGCATCAGGCCGAGGCGGGCAGCCAGGCACGTACACATCCACGGGGACTACGTGGTTGACACCAGGCACAACGCTGTAGCAGGAGTAGTAAGGCCCACCGCTCGTCGCACAGACCCCCATGGAGATAACCCACTTCGGCTCTCCCATCTGGTCGTATATGCGCCGAATGGCCGGGGCCATCTTCCACGTTACCGTGCCGGCTACAATCATCAGGTCGGCTTGACGGGGAGTCGCCCTGAATGCTTCCATGCCAAACCGTGCTATGTCGAAACGGCCCATAGCAGTTGCCATCATCTCGAAGGCGCAACACGCCAGCCCAAAGGCCACGGGCCACAGCGCCGATTTTCGGCTCCAGTTGAGGAGAGCATCCACCGAGGTGACCATGACGTTGCGTTCCAGGTCGTCGGGGACCTGAATCACCGGCTCCGACAGGGCGTCGGTGTGGGTGTGCCGCATGGTCTCCACGGTACGACCCTCATCCCTGTCAAGGCTCCACGTGCGCGCGTATAGGGGCCCTTCGCCGGGCTCGACAACGGGCTGCTCAGCCCCTGCAATCTCAGATGCCACGGCTACCTCCACTCCAGGTCTTGCTTACGCCATGCGTACATCCATCCCACCACCAGGATGAGTATGAAAACCACCATCTCGATAAGGGCGAACAGGGGTAGCTGGTTGAAACGTACGGCCCAAGGGTATATGAATATCACTTGCACGTCAAAAATCACGAACAGGAGAGCGTACATGTAGTATCGAAAATTGAACTGGCCCCACTTCCCGCCGATGGACTGCATACCACATTCGTAAATATCCTGCTTCACGGGGTCGGGTTTCTGTGGACGCATCCGCACCTTGGAGGCGAGCCACGAAAGCATCAACATACTGACCGGCACAATCAGAGCGACGACGGCAAATATAGCTACAAGGCCGTACTGTCTGAAATAATCGTCTAGCATAATGACCCGTTCTTTGCCTCCTGATTTCGTAGGGAATATACCACAGGCATAGTGGGAGCGCAAGTGAGAATGAACGGACGTAAAGCTAAGATTGTCGGCCCCAATATGCTAGAATATCTACTAAAGCTTGCCCCGTGCTTGACACGGGGTTGGGGAAAGATTCCCAGTTAACTCCTAAAAAACGAGGGATATTAGTAAAGATGCCTGGACGAAGCAGCTCCAAAAAAGGGCCAAGGGAAGAGGCTTTAACGACGGCATCGTCTGAAACTGCACCACCTTCCGACTTCATCCGAAACATCATCGCGGAAGACTTGAGAGCAAACAAGAACGAGGGCCGTGTGGCTACCCGGTTCCCGCCGGAGCCTAATGGCTACCTGCACATCGGACATGCCAAGTCCATCTGCCTGAATTTCGGCGTCGCTTCTGAATACCCGGACGGAGTCTGTCACCTGAGGTTCGACGATACCAACCCGACGAAAGAGGAGATTGAGTATGTCGAGGCCATCAAGTCGGACGTCCAGTGGCTCGGATTTGATTGGGGCAACCACCTGTACTTCGCCTCCGACTACTTTGACAGGCTATATGACTATGCCGTGCAGCTTATCAAAGACGAAAAAGCTTACGTTGACAGCCTGAGTCCCGAGGAAATCAGGGAATACAGGGGCACCTTGACCCAGCCCGGCAAGGATAGCCCCTATCGCACGCGCTCAGTGGTGGAGAACCTGGATTTGTTCCGGCGCATGAGAGCGGGGGAGTTCGAGGAGGGGACCCACGTACTCCGAGCGAAAATTGCCATGACATCCCCCAACTTGAATATGCGCGACCCGGTCATCTACCGGATTCTGAACGCGGAGCATCACAGGACGGGCAACAAGTGGTGCATCTACCCGATGTACGACTTTACCCACTGCCTATCGGACTCCATTGAGGGGATTACTCACTCGATATGCACGTTGGAGTTCGAGGACCATCGTCCACTATATGACTGGGTGCTGGATGAATTGGAGGTTGAACCCCACCCGCAGCAAATCGAGTTCGCCCGCCTCAACCTCAGCTACACGATGTTGAGCAAGCGAAAGCTCCTGGCACTGGTGGAAGAGGGACACGTCAGCGGATGGGATGACCCACGAATGCCCACAATCTCAGGCTTGAGGAGACGCGGTTATACACCGGAATCAATCCGCGATTTTTGCGAGCACGTCGGGGTCGCCAGGAGGGATACCGTGGTTGACATAGCCCTTTTGGAGCACTGCATACGTGAGGACTTGAATAAACGCGCCCCACGAGCCATGGCCGTGTTGCGCCCACTGCGAGTGGTCATTGACAATTATCCCGAGGGCCAGGTGGAAGAGATGGACGCCGTCAACAACCCTGAGGACCTCGGCATGGGTACACGAAAGGTCCCCTTCTCTCGTGTCCTGTACATCGAGAGAGACGACTTCCTTGAGAACCCTCCCCCCAAGTTCTTCAGGTTGGCCCCAGGGCGAGAGGTGCGTCTGAGATACGCCTATTTCATCACCTGCGTTGGTGTAGTCAAGGATGAAAGCACCGGCGAGATAGTAGAGCTGCATTGCACCTACGACCCGGCTACAAGAGGCGGGTCGCCACCGGACGGACGCAAGGTCCAGGCCACGTTACACTGGGTATCCGCCGACCACGCTCTCGAAGCCGAAGTACGCCTGTACAACCAACTCTTCATAAGAGAGGACCCGGACAACGTGGCCGAAGGCTCGGATTTCAAAGCTAACCTGAACCCCGGTTCTCTGGAGATTCTGAGTTCGTGCCAGGTCGAGCCAAGCCTCGCAGACTCGGCACCGGGGAGCCGTTACCAGTTCGAAAGGCTGGGCTACTTCTGCGTGGATTCCGTTGATTCGTCAGACAAAGCCTTGGTATTCAACCGGACTGTGCCGTTGCGGGATTCCTGGGCCAGGGCTAGAAGAGGGTAGGGCAACCGTTAGGTACTGCCTCGAGAGCCCCCTCTCCCCTTTGCGGGAGAGGGTCAGGATGAGGGGAAAGCCATCGCACCCGGCTGTTGGCAGACACGTCACCCTCACCTCAATCCTCTCCCGTCAAGGGAGAGGATGCACAGCGGTCGAGACCTCCGACTCCAGCCTGCGTATCGCCGACTCAATACGTTTCAGGCATCGCTCCTTGCCCAGCACATCAAGGGTCTCGAAAAGAGGCGGGGCAGCGGTCCTGCCGGTGGCCGCAACACGCAACACACCGAAGAACTGTCTTCCTGAAAGCTCCAACTCAGCAGACGTAGAGCGCAAGGCCTCCTCTATGGAATGGGAGTCAAAAGGCTCCAGAGCACCAAGCACCTCATAGGCCCGTCTCAAGCCGGCAAGAGTAGTATCCATGTCCATCCCTTTCTGGACGAGTTGGCCGGGGTCGTGGTCCACATCCTCTTCAAAGAAATAGGAGGTCAGCCCGGCCGCGTCACCCAGGGTCTTCAGTCTCTCCTGCGCCAGTGGGACTATGCGTCGGAGATATTCCATGTCTACCACACCAGTTTCAGCAGACAAGTCCCGCTTCAGGAACGGCATCATCCTTTCGGCAAGGTCATCCTGGCTTAGCTGACGGATGTAAGCCCCGTTCATCCAGAGCAGCTTCTCCTTGTCGAATATCGCCCCTGAGTGTCCTATCCGGTCCAGGGAGAAGTTCTCCATAAGCATATCTATAGAGACGATGTCCGTCTTATCGTCCAGAGACCACCCCAGAAGGGCCATGAAGTTAACCATAACCTCTGGAAGGAAGCCATCATCCCGGTAGTCCAGGATGAAGCTTGCGCCATGTCGTTTGGAAAGCTTGGCGCGGTCCGGTCCCAGAATCATGGGTAGGTGGGCGAAGAGGGGCGGCTGGTAACCCAATGCTCGGTAAAGCTCAAGATGCCTGGGAGTGCTGGGCAACCACTCTTCCGCCCTGAGAACGTGACTAATCTTCATGCGGTGGTCGTCTACAACGTTAGCCATGTGGTAAGTGGGAAAGCCGTCGGACTTGAGGATGATAAAATCGTCCAACAACTCGTTTTCCCAGGTCACTTCGCCCCGGATAAGGTCGTCAACGGTAGTAGACCCCTCCAGCGGCATCTTGAAACGGACAACAGGTATAACGCCCTGGTCCTCGTATTTCCTGATCTCCTCGACAGAAAGATTCCGGCAGTGGCGGTCGTAGCCGGCGTGAGACTTGGTACGCTGCTGCTCCTTACGCATCATGTCCAGCCTCTCCCTGGAGCAGTAGCAGCGATAAGCGTGTCCCCTGTCAATCAGGTCCTGGGCTGTGCCCTGATAAATCTCCAACCGCTGGGACTGCAAATAGGGGCCAAACTGGCCGCCCACCTCCGGGCCTTCGTCCCAGTCCAATCCCAGCCACCTGAGGGAGTCCAGAATAGCCTCTATGGCCCCTTCGACATATCTGTCTCTATCCGTATCCTCCACCCGCAGGATGAACTTTCCGCCGTATCTGCGGGCGAAAAGCCAGTTGAACAAGGCAGTCCGCAGATTGCCCAAGTGTGGTTTACCAGTGGGGCTGGGAGCAAATCTGACCCGTATCTCACTCTCCAAAACAGTCTACCTCCAAGGCTACATTTTATCACGCTTCGAGAGCTTCTATTGCGACACGCAAATCCATAGGGAGGTGGGACGTGAACTCCAGGTATTCGTCCGTGATCGGATGGCGAAATCCCAGCAGGTGGGCATGGAGAAACTGGCGGGCCAGGAGACAAGACCCACCGCGATAAAGGGCATCACCAACCAGGGGATGGCCCGTTGAGGCGAAATGGACCCTGATTTGATGGGTGCGACCCGTCTCAGGAAAGACCTCTACAAAAGAGTATTCGTCATAGTATCGCCTCACCACATACGTTGTCAGTGCATTCCGACCCCCCGGCACCACTGCCATGCGTTTGCGGTTCCTCGGGTCCCGCCCGATTGGTGCCTCGATAAGGCCTTCCGCCGGCTCTACCTTGCCCCCCGCTAGGGCCAGATAGCCTTTGTGGAAGGTCCGCTCTTTTATCTGCCGGGTAAGACCAAGGTGCGCCCCGGCGCTTTTTGCAACCACCATCAGGCCGGAAGTATCTTTGTCTAACCTGTGAACTATGCCGGGCCGGAGTTCTCCCCCGATGCCTTTAAGGTCAGGGCAGAGGGCCAGCAGGGCATTTACAAGGGTATGGGACGGATGGCCCGGAGCGGGATGTACCGTAAGCCCCGCGGGTTTGTCCACGACCAGCACCTCTCCATCCTGATAGACGACGTGCAGTGGAATCTCCTCTGGGACCAGGTCTACAGGTCTTGGGGGAGGGACGGTCACCGATATGCAGTCCCCGGGCCGAAGTCTCCTGCTAGCTTTGGGATTGGCCCCGTTCAAGAGGATGTGTCCCTCCTCTACCAGGCGCACCACTTGAGAACGAGTGAGTCCCAGGCCACCGTGCCGGGCGAGGAACATATCCAACCGGTCCACGTCACCGGATGTCAGCGCCCCGGGTTCCACCACCAGTTCTCTGGTCGTCACCAGGACTCTCCGTCCCTTGTCGGCTCCTTGACGCCACAAACCGAGCAGCGCCATTCGTCAAGAACGTATTGCATTGACGAGGCGCATGTAGGGCAGGGCTTGTCCTCCTCCTTCTCAAGGTAGAAGGAGTCGCCGTACAGCGGCATATCCGGTCGCTCGTGGGGAGCATTGTCGGTTTCCCCGGAGACTACAAGCTGCCCGGGGGAATAGGGGCCGTTGTCACCTTCGCGGTATTCAGTGTAGTCCGGCACTGGTTCGGGATTCACCTCTCTCCTCCCAAACAAGAGCAGAACAACGAGGATAGCAATCCCCAGAACTATGGAAGCGTCCGCGACATTGAACACGGGCCAGAAACCTAAATCCAGGAAATCCGTTACACGGCCCATGCGCACCCGGTCTACCAGATTGCCCAGAGCGCCCCCAAGCTGCATTCCCAGGCTGAGCCTGAGGGGAGAACTGGCGAAGCCATGGGTCCGATACACCAGGAGAAGGATGCCTATCCCTACGATAGAGGCCAGTATCAGGAAGAGAGTCTGGTCTGCAAAGAAGCCGAAAGCGCTGCCGGTGTTGAATGTCCGGGTTATACGAAAGACCCCTTCACTGGGGAATGACTCCCCAATCAGGAGGCTATGTCTCACCACGGCCTTGGTAATCTGGTCAAGGCTAAAGACGAAGACTATAGCTAGGATAATTAGAGGGTCCCTGCACCAGGACGCCCACGTAGCCGAGACCGGTCTATCTTGCTTCTCCAGTTTCGCCATGTCCTTCTATCCGTCTACCTTCGGAGGGCACCGACAAGGAACCGGACCGTGAGGTGGGCAGCCTCGGCCTCGTAGTTTCGCCATGAGTGGTCGGCTCCGGGGACAATACTCAAGTCCGCCGGGGTGGGAAGGGAGTCAACTTTAGCCTTCAGGGCGGAATGTGGAACCAGCCTGTCTCTGTCACCTACGATGAACAGCTTGGGCCGTTTGTCATTCTCTATCTTAGGCTGGTCAAGGGACGTGAGGGGAGGGGATATAAGGGCCAGTGCCTTGGCAGCCTTATACCTCGAGATGCCGTTAAGCACCATAGACGCCCCGAAGGAATATCCCACCAACCCAAATCGGCGCTTGTCAATGTCCGGCCAGTTGCGCATCAGGTTTAGCGCCGCATTCACATCTTCAGGCTCTTTCTCGCCCTTGGTGAAGGCCCCCTCGCTATTCCCCACCCCGCGAAAATTGAACCGGAAGGTTCCGAATCCCTCCCGGACTAGGGCGCTGCAAACTTCTTGCACAAGACCGTTGTCCATATTTCCGCCGAAGAGGGGATGTGGATGGCAGACCACGGCTCCGGGAAAGGGCCCCGTGAGTCCCTGGGGGAAGGCTATTATGCCTTCCAAAGTCAGACCCTTGCTCTTGAAAGCCACCGCAGTTTGCCGCATGTCCTCCCTCTATCTCCATCTTAGGTGCCGTGCTAGTGTTTGACAAGCGCTCCTGTTAGAATGTTGTGCAAAACCGGAGTAAAGGAGGCAGCCCGTGAAAGTTATTGACCTGCGTAGCGACACCGTGACCCAGCCTACGGAGGAGATGCGGAAGGCCATGGCCGGGGCGGAGGTGGGCGACGATGTAATGGGCGAGGACCCGTCAATCAATCGTCTGGAAGAAATGGCAGCCGAGATGCTGGGCAAAGAGGCTGCCCTATTTACGGCCAGCGGGACCATGAGCAACCTCATAGCAGCCCTGGCCCATTGCAGCCGGGGAGACGAGGTAATCATGGGCAGCGAGGCCCACATGTTCTGGAACGAGGTGGGCGGAGCTGCCACTCTGGCAGGCGTTCAGGTCCGTCTTGTCCGAAACGACAACCAGGGAAGGATGGACCCTCACGAGGTCGCAGACGCCATCAGGCCCAAGGGCAACGTTCACTTCCCGCCCACGTCGCTGGTCTGTCTGGAGAACACCCACAATCGCTGCAATGGCGGGGTGCTCACTCCCGACGACACGAAATCAGTAGCCGACGTAGCCCATGCCAACGGCGTTGCAGTCCACCTGGACGGGGCGCGCATATTCAACGCCGCCGTATCACTTGAGATGCCTGCGAAGGAGCTGGTCAAAGACGTGGATGACGTGTGTTTCTGTCTCTCCAAGGCTCTCAGTGCCCCAGTAGGCTCCCTGCTGTGCGGCTCCCGGGAGTTCATAGAGCAGGCCCACAAATGGCGAAAAATGGTGGGCGGAGGCATGAGACAGGCGGGAGTCCTGGCTTCCGCAGGAATAGTGGCCCTTGAAACCATGATAGACCGCCTGGCCGAAGACCATGCCCATGCCCGGCGACTGGCCGAGGGCCTGTCCCAGGTTCCCGGCATCGGTGTGGACCCAAACCAGTGCCAGTCCAACATAGTATTCGTGGAGGTTGAGCCGGGCCTGGGACCGGTACAGGAATTCATTGGAAGGCTATCTCAAGAAGGTGTGAGGGTCTCCTATCCGGGAGCCAACAGGTTCCGCATGGTAGCTCACCGGCACATCTCCGCCGAAGACGTGGACACCGTTATTGACAGGGTTGCAGGGGTATCAAGGGAAATGGGAGGGAAAAGCTGAGCGTCCCTCTACAGTTTACTCCCCTTTGCCTCCCACCGGGCGCGAAGGGTAATCCATAGCGAGATAACGATTAGACGCACGTCCAGCCACAGGCTCTGGCTGCCTGCATAGACGGCATCGTATGCGTATTTCTGCCGGCGGGGTACGTCTCTCGGAGCAAAAATCTGGGCTATGCCGGTAAGCCCCGGACGCAGCTTTGATCTGGCCTCGAAGCCCGGGATGGCTTCATCGGGCAAATGTCCATCCTCCTCCTGCGTCTGTACTTCATCTATCGGTAACGCCCTCGGACCCACCCAACTCATGTCTCCTCTGGCTATATTCAGAAGCTGGGGCATTTCGTCCAGACTGGTGGACCGCAGAAGACGACCCACCCTGGTGACTCGGGGGTCATCTTCCGTTGCCTGTATATTGCCGAACCTCTCTATGGAGTTGGGAACCATAGTCCGAAACTTGTACACCCTAATCTTTCTCCTGTCTTTGCCCCATCTGTCCTGAAGGAACAGTATGGGGCCTCTGTCTTCCAGTTTGATGGCCAGGGAAAACACCAGCCATAAGGGTGAGGCAATCAGCAAGCCCACGACGGCCACTATTATGTCAAAGGGCCGCTTCAGCAAATACCCTTCTCTTCCCACTTCCTGAGAACCGCGGTCGTGGGTCGCCCGCCGCTTCCCATAAACCCATGACGGAATCTCAGGGTACCCGTCCTCGTACGTCTGACTCTCCCCGTCCTGTTGGCCTGTCGGTGCGTAGCCCGTCTCGTCCCGCTTCACGGACACCCGTCCTCCTCAGAAGATTGCAGGCGGAATGCTCCCAGCCCTTGCTACAGCCTGACTACCGTCGGTCTCGGGCCGAGGGGTCTCGTCGCCCCCCGGGCATCTATCACCAACTTGCTGTGGGCAACGACACTCTCCCAATCGTAACAGCTGTGGTCTACCAGGATAATCGTCGCATCATTTTGCTGAAGGGTTGTTTCGTCCGGCTCTACACTCTTTAAAGGGCTTCCTCCTACCGTCACGCTGGGGACGTGACGGTCGCTATAGCTAATTCGGGCGCCCCTTTCGGAAAGAAGTTCAGCCACCCTCAAGGCGGGGGAATTGCGGGTATCACCAATATCTTTCTTGAAGCTGACACCCATGAGGAAGAGGCGCGCGCCACTTACAACCAAGCCTCGATTCCCCAGAATATCCACTATCCTGGAAACGGTGTAGTAGGGCATGTTATCGTTGGTCCTGGCAGCCAACTCTATAAAGCCAACGTAGAAGTCGTACTCTTTGGCCTTCCACGACAGGTAGAACGGGTCCACCGGTATGCAATGACCGCCGACCCCTATGCCGGGGTAGAAGGGCATGAAGCCGAAGGGTTTGGTGGTAGCTGCACCAATCACTTCCCAGATGTCTATGTCCATTCTGCGGCATAGCTCGGATAGCTCATTGACAAGGGCAATGTTCACGCTACGGAAGATATTCTCCAGGAGCTTGGTCATCTCTGCCACTTTGGGGGAGTCCACGGTGACTACTTGCTCCACCATTGCTGAAAGAAAGCTGGCGGCAATCCTTCCGCACCGGGGAGTTACCCCGCCCACGACCTTGGGGATATTGTGGATAGAATACCCCGGGTTGCCGGGGTCAATGCGCTCTGGCGAGAAGGCCAGGTAAAAATCCCTCCCCGCCTGACGCCCGGAGGCCTGTACCTTGGGCAAGACCAGCTCTTCGGTGGTGCCCGGAAAGGTGGTGCTCTGAAGGATGAGAAGCTGCTCACCGTTCATGTAGTGGGACAAAGAGCATATCGTCTCCTGCAAAGGACCCAACTCCGGCTCCTTGTACTTGTTCACAGGAGTAGGGACACAGATGATGATGACATCCATGTCCTTGATTACCCCGTAGTCTGAAGTTGCGTCAATCCGCTTCTGCTCAACGAGAGACGCCAGGGTGCTGCTCTCCACGTCCTCCACGTAGCTAATCCCGGAATTAACCCGGTCAACACGCTCCTGGGAAATGTCAATACCCGTTACCCTGAATCCCGCCATGGCAGCGCCCACCATAGTGGGCAGTCCAACATAACCCAGGCCAATCACCCCCACAACGGCCATGCGGTCTTGAATTTTCCGGGCCAGAGATACTGCAGGTCCGTTGGGCCTGTTCGGATAACCGTCTGATGTGCCATCAACCAGACCGCTCATTCGCTCCTCCCACTCCCTGCTCACCCTTGGGATGTGTACGCAGGTCATCAGCTATCTCTTTTACCATGAAGGCCAGGTTGGTAGTGGGAGCATAGCTGATGTACTCGCGTATTTTGGAAATATCCGCAACCCTCCTCCTCGTCTCCTCGAATTCCGCTCCGTACACCTCTGAAAATGGAACGTGTACAGTCTTCGACTGGCTATCAAGTACACTCCTGACAAGCTCCGCCAGTCCGTTGATGCTGATTTCCTTGTCGTTGCCAACGTTGAATACCTGACCGTCAGCGGAGGACACCAGGGCTATATCGGCTATAGCTTTGACAACGTCCTTAACGTAAGTGAAGCTTCGCGTCTGCTCTCCATCCCCGTAAACGGTGACGGGTTCGCCGGCAATGGCCTGGGACACCAGGCGCGGCATCACCATCCCATACCGGCCCGTCTGTCTGGGGCCTACGGTATTGAAGAGGCGCAGAATCACTACAGGCAAACCTTTTTCACGATGGTAGGCCAACCCAAGGAACTCGTCCAGGGCCTTGGCGCAAGCGTACCCCCACCGGCTCACCGACGTGGGCCCTATGATGGAATCGTCGTCCTCTCGGAAGGGGACTTTGGACGATTTCCCGTACACCTCGGAACTGGAGGCCAGAATAACCTTTTTCTTGCCCCGGGCGTCGGAAATTTGGGCGGCCAGCCTGAGAACGTTTTCCGTGCCCCGAGTATTGGTCTCCAGTGCGGCAACAGGGTGCTCAAGGACGTACCCAACGCCCACTACTGCGGCCAGATGATATATGTGGTCGGAGCGTTCTATCAAGCTTGATAGCTCCTGCACATCATCGAGTACGCTACCCTGGTGGAAGGAGAATTCGGTGATTCGCCGAAGATGGTCTATATTGGACACATTACCAGTGGACAGGTCATCGAAGACCGCAACCTCATGGCCCCGCCCCAATAGCTCCTCGGACAGGTGTGAGCCTATGAACCCGGCACCGCCGGTAATCAAGGCTTTCACAAAGGCCTCCTCACGCCTGACAGCTTTCCTTCACGTATCCTGCTCCCGATAGCTCACCGATAGAAAGCCAGTGAATATACTGACTTTCATCTCTTTGTACGGGAACTAGACGAGTTGGAAACGGGGAACAAGCGCTTTCTGACCTTCAAGTACCCGGTGACCAGATGCACTAACGGGGTGGGGGATCATGACAAGCCCATCCTGGTCTTTGATGCACCGAACGGTATCCATGGGAGACATGCCCTTGGGCACCTCCTCCTTCAGGAAAAGGCCGATGATGTCTCCCTTGCTGGATTTCACTTCCTCGCCGACTATCACCGTAAGGTCAGAGTATGAGGCAGCAAACTTCTGGACCTCGAGAGCGCCCCCAATGGCATTGTGGTCGGTTACGGCTATACAGTTCAGCCCCATTTTACGGCACCGCCGGACCAGCACGTCGGGAGGCGTGTCAGAGTCCCGGGAGAGGTCGGTATGCATGTGAAAGTCCCCTCTTAACATACTTCGCACGCTCCCAAATATTGATAGCCCCGTTACCTAGGGAAAGCCGGAAACGGCGACTCGTCATACTGGCGAAAGTCGAAGACTCGCCGGGGAGAGTCGAAGATTCGCCTGGGAGAACCAGTATCCATACTCTCCATCCGCCTGAGGCGGACTGGATTCCGGCATACACCGGAATGACGTTTTTCAGAGCTTTCCTAAAATATGCCTCTAAGAAGCCTTAGCGCCCTTTGCCGGACTGCCTGGCGGTGGGTCGAGCCATAGACGGACACGGAATCTGTGAAGTTGTCTATATACCAATCATAGGAATCGGTGAACATCTTTATATTGCTGTCCAGGGGTTGCCAGCCCAGAAGCCTCTTGGCCTTGGAAATATCGAAATAGAAAGGCTTGTCCGCCACCTTGTATTGCCAGTCCATGAGAGGCGAGAGCCTCATAAGGTCCAGAATTTGTAGCGACCCTTTCACCAGTGGAGCCGGAATTGATACCACTTTGGAACCCGAGCCTGCATGATTGGCAAGAGCCTCAAGGTCGGCTCGGACCGTGGAGAACTCTTCAGCACCGATGTTGAAGTCGTCGTTGCTTTCCGCCCTTGCACCCAGAATGGAGGCCTCCACCACGTCTCGCGCGCTTATGAACTGGAAAAGGTTGTCGCCGGAGCCGATGATGGGAATCCCCTTGCCCGCCTTTATCCAATCAAAGAGGATGTGAAATATACCCAACCTCTCGGTCCCGATGATAGTCCGAGGTCTCAATACACACACTCTCAGGCCCCGCCCACGGTAACGCCGGATTTCCTGCTCACCCTTGAATTTGGCGTTACCGTAGTATCCCATAGGTTTGAAGTCCGATTCCTCGGTCACGGGAAGCTGTCCGGGTACGCCGTATATGGCGCTGGTAGAGATGTGCACGACCTGTTTAACCTGATTGTCCAGGGATGCCTGGAGCATATTATGGACCCCACCAAAATTGGTGGACTCGTATGCTTTCTTGCCTCGCGTCGGCAGGACCGCTGCCGCCAGGTGAAAAACTGTGTCAATGTTCTGACATGCCCTCGCCACAATCTGAGCATCCCTCACGTCACCCTTTATGAACTCGATGCTCCCCTCAAGCTCCGGGTCATTGGGGCCGTTGACGTCCAACACCCTGGGATGATACCCATCCTCTACCAGACGGCGCACCAGGGCCATACCCAGGAATCCCGTGCCGCCGGTGACCAGTATTCTATCCAATCACCGCCTCCTGAACCACGACGGTATTTATCCCTGGCTTCCAGGGTTGATGGAGTGTCATAATAGCACCCTGAGTTAAAGGCATACAGATACGTTTCAGGATGCTTTGAGGTTGATTCAGAGGTCCGGCGCTCCGATGCCGGGTTGCGTGGTCGCTCACTGAACGGAGGAGGCCTTTAACCGACCCCATCGTTTGAACGACCCTGCAGGGCGAAGACGCTCCACGGAGTGGCACTAAGTATCCGGCCGCTCCGTGGGAGACTACTGATGGCCTTGCCAAGTCCGCCTATGCAGATAAAAGGGCCATTTTCAGGGCAATGACACAGAGAGAGCGTCTAGCCGCCGCTATGCAAAGGTCTCCCGGGACAGGAGGGGCTTTAATTTGCGGACTGTATACCCGCTGCCTCCAACGCAGCTTCCAGCTTTGGAGGGCTGTATCCCACCACCTTCTGGTCTCTGATTGTGGTAACAGGTGTGCTTCTGTGTCCGAGGGCCATGAGGTCATTCCTCGCCTCTTCGTCCAGGGAAACATTCCGCTCCACAAACGGGATGCCCTTTTGTGAAAGATACACTTTCACCATGTGGCAGGGGCCTCAACCCACGGAAGTATATACGGTTATGTCCGAGTCCATTACTCTTCCTCCCCTTCCTGAGTCCGTTGCTGAGTATTCCGGTCCGACTTTGACTGGTAGGGCTGATCGAACAGCCCCTCGCCAGGTTTCACAGCCTCATCTATGGTTTGTACGAACTCCTCGCCTTGCTCATACTTGCGAAGAAACTCTTCGCTGACGAAGAACATTCAAATACAGAACCCGTCCCTTTCGATGTCTTCATGGTGACGGTCACAAGGGCAAATCTTTTTGCGATCCTCGACGGGGTCGCCACTGAGGGGCATTCAAGGGCAATAGCGATAGCCATATTTGACCTGATTCTCTGCCAGGCCCTTCTGGACGAGCTCCACAACCTCGGCCTCCGGGAAAAACTCGTAGGGGCCGCGTTCTACGTACTTCTCGGAGAAACGCTTGGCCCCCTGCAGGGCCTCCTCCTGAGTAAGTTGTCGCTTCATTCCCGGTCTCCTATCGCCCGACTCCGGCGGGCCGGATTTATGGTGCTCCCTGGTTCATGCCGCCCATACGCATTCGCGTGTGCATATCGCAAGACATAGCGGAGAACTGCCGTGATTTGGCCTTTAGACGCCTCACAAGTTCCGGCAGGGCTACCCTGACCTGTGGGAGCGTCTTAGATTTGGCAACCTCCACGCTCAACAATGCTGCGGTGCCACATTCACACCGGATGGAGAAGAACACCTTGTGAAAGTCCTTGTTGGCCGAGAAGTCCAGCTTGAACCCTTTAAGGATATTCAGGGCCGGCTCGTCTGCAACCGCCTCTCGTGCAACAGCTTCTCGGAGCAGGTTTTGAATCTCCTCAAGACTGGCCCCCACATCGTCGGATGACGGGGCCATCGCCGCCGAAGATTCCTCCGGCAGACCTTTATCCAACCCGATGCCCATATCTCTGATGCTTTCTCCCAGAATGTCTCTGCAACAAGTCTATCGCATTTGTAAAGACGTGACAAGATGCAAGGAATGAAGGGAAATGAGCTTTGCTTTGACACAGCCTGTCCGTTCACCTATGATGATTAGGAAAGGACCCGATAAGCTTTTACTCCGGGAGAAAGAGGGAGGTTCGTCCAATGTCTGCTATTTCCTCGCTGCAAGAGAAGTACGAGAGCTTGGACAAGCGGCTTGATGCCAGGAGCGAGGAGGCGATAGACCCCGACTGCTTGCTCGCCTTCGAGTACGAGTATCCCTCCCAGCCTTCCACGGTTTCTATAGCTACGGACGAATTCACGGCCCTATGTCCCTGGACCGGTTTGCCCGACTACGGAACCATAACAATCAGCTACATACCGGACGCGCTGTGCATAGAGCTCAAATCGCTGAAGTACTACCTGCTCTCCTACCGGGACGTGGGCATCGTACAGGAGCACGTTGCCAACCGTATCCTCAACGACCTGGTGGCCCTGTGCCAGCCACAGTACATGAACATCCTGGTTGACTACAAGGTACGGGGCGGCCTTCATACCACCGTTTCGGTGGAGTACGAGGCTGCGGGATAGAATCGTGGGCGGCATGTATCAGGTCAGGATTGAGATTAGCTTTGCCAGCGGCCATCGCCTGCTGGAACATAACGGCAAGTGCATTTTCCCTCACGGGCATACCTACAAGGCGGAAATCTGGGTGGCGTCCGAGACACTGAACAAGTTGGGCTTCGTCGTTGATTTCACTGAGCTAAAGGGTAAGGTCGAAGACTGGATAGATGAGCATTGGGACCATGCGTTTCTCGTCAATAGCAAGGACGGAGAGCTTTTGAATGCCCTCAACGCCGTCAAGGGAAGCCGCATATTCGTGTTCCAGGATGAGAACCCTTCGGCAGAGGTCATGGCAAGGGAACTGCACGAAAGGGCAAGGGAGGTATGCGGCATTGCCCCGCTCAAGGTGCGAATGTGGGAGTCTCCTACCCAGTATGCCGAATATCAAGGCCCGGTCCGTGGGCTGGTTCAAGGGGACACCTGATTATGGAGACCTTCGGGGTGACACTCCTTTCCGGCGGCCTTGATTCCACAACGGTGACTACCCAGGCCCGGGGCCGGGTCAAGCACCTCACAGCCCTCACCTTCCACTACGGCCAGACCCATAACAAAGAGGTCAAGTGCGCGGAAAAGGTGGCCCGGCTCCTGAATATTCAGCACAAGCTGGTGGACATCTCGGCCTTTGGCGAGGCGGCCTGGTACTCCTCGCTGACCAGCCCCGAACGCTTCCCGACGCCCAAGGACCGTCTGACAGCGGATCCTCCTTCAGGTACAGGCTTCTTGCCTGCTGAGTCCGGCACAAGCATCCCCATTACCTACGTGCCCCTCCGCAACACATTTTTCATCACCATAGCGGGAGCATTCCTGGAGAGCCATGCACTTTATGCCATTGAGGCCATGCAGGTGGACCCCCGGGACGTGGAAGCATGCATATACCTGGCCCCCAATGCCATAGACTACAGCGGCTACCCGGATTGCAGGCCGGAGTATTACGAAAAGATGAGCGATGCGCTGCTTCATGGCAGCAAGCTGTGGGCCGAGTACCACGTCCCAATCCGCATAGAGACCCCCATCATCTACCTCTCCAAAGCAGATATTGTCAGGTTGGGAATGGAACTCAAGGCGCCACTGGAGCATACCTGGAGCTGCTACGAGGCCGGGGAGTTCCCCTGCGGGCGATGTGACAGCTGCATACTCCGGGCCAGAGGTTTCGCGGAGGCAGGACATAACGACCCACTTCTGGAACGGTTGGGGAGGCTTCGCCGTGAGTAGCAACGGTAAATCGCTCAAGGTCAGCCGCCAGCCCGGCGGAGAACCCGAAATTTTCCATTCCCTCCAGGGCGAGGGGGCTTCCATAGGGACTCCATCCGTATTCCTGCGGCTGGCGCTGTGCAACCTGGCTTGCTCATGGTGTGACACCGGCTATACCTGGGACTGGAAGCGCTACGACTACGAGCGCGAGGTCATGGAGCTATCCCTGGAACGAGTGGAGGAAAGTATTCTGGGGTACGGCTGCCGACACCTTGTCATCACAGGCGGGGAGCCACTGCTTCAGCAGACGGGACTGGTGCATCTGGTCCGTTCTCTGAAGGAGCAAGGGTTCACCTTTGAGGTAGAGACCAACGGGACCATCGCCCCTCACCGCCAGCTGTTGGAGGACATAGACCAGTGGAACGTTTCACCCAAGCTGAGCACTTCCGGCAATGCGCCCCACCGCCGAGAAATCCCCGAAGCGCTGCTGTCCTTCGCCAACGTCGCGGGCGCCTACTTCAAATTCGTAGTTGCGAAACCGGATGACCTGGAGGAAATTAGCGCCCTTGTAGACAGGTACGCCTTGCCCAGGGCACAAGTTCTCCTGATGCCCGAGGGGCAGACAGCCGATGCTCTCCAGGAAAGGTCTCGGTGGCTTAGCAAGCTATGCACTGAGAAGGGCTTCAGGTTTACCACCCGTCTGCACATCCTTCTATGGGGCGATAAACGGGGGACCTGAGAAGCCCCCAAAAAAAACCGTCATTCCGGTCGTACCTCCGGTAGATTCGCCGTGGCGAACCCTGAGCCGGAATCCACACCCACCCCAACCCTGGATTCTGGCTTTCGCCAGAATGACGGGAGGGGACGCTAGAATGACGGAGAGGGGGTGTCCCTTGCGGGCATCCGGGTTGCCTTCCCATCCGGAAATTGTTAGCGTCAACACGCATTAGGACCTGGGTAGCCCCAGGTCCTCTAGCGGCTAGCTCGGCGGCCCAACCAGGATGTCGCTGCCCTCCACGCGAACCGAGTAGACGGTGAGGGCTTGGGAAGGCGGCGGGGACAGGGCCTCACCGCTCTTCACGCTAAACGTACCGCCATGAAGGGGGCACTCAACCTCTTCCCCGCTCAAGTCTCCCTCTGACAATGGAGCGAATGCGTGGGAGCATACCTCGTCTACAGCATGGAATTCGCCCTCCAGGTTGACAACCAGAATCCGCTCGTCCCCCAGCTCGACCAGTTTCATCTGTCCGGGAGAGATCTCATCGGTCTCGGCTACTTTCACAAAACTGTCCGGCATTACATTCTCCTCATTGTTCTTGATGTCTCAACTCTCGTCAAAGACCTCTTTCGCAACCCGGGCTGCGTTGGCCGCCGTGGGCCATCCCCCATAGAAAGCCATGTGGGTGATAATCTCGCCGATTTCATCCCTGGTCACCCCGTTGTCCAGCGCCCTGCGAATGTGGCCTCGCAGCTGGTCGGTCCGGTAGAGGGCTGTCAGTGTAGCCACGGTTATGAGGCTGCGATCCCGCTTGGAGAGGCCGGGACGCTCCCAAACGTCTCCGAACAGGACATCGGCACTCAGCTCGGCCAGATGGGGTGCGACCTCTTGCATCACGCTTCTGGGTGAAGTCATGGTATTACCTCCGCAATATGTATCAGCTACTCCGGGCCTCATAGTCCCCTAAATGCTCATTACCACCTTGACGATGTTGTCAAGGCGTTGGTCATACATCTCGTAGGCCCTGTTCACGTCGTTAGCGTTGAAGGCGAGACGGTGAGTCACCATGCGTGCGGGGTCTACCCATCCACGCTCCCGCAGGCCCACAATCTCCTTGATGCAATTGACGGGGTCTATTCGGGCGCTGCTGGTGGGTATCATAATAGCCTGCTTGTCCATCCAGAGCCGGGTGTCCACCGGAATCACGTAATCGCTCTGAATGCCGAATATGACGACCCGGCCAAGTGGCCTCACCATTCGGAGGGCCATGTCCAGCGTATCCGGGTAGCCCGCAGCATCCACGGTAACGTCGGCCTCCTCTCCCTGGGTGATTTCACGCACCGCCTCCATCAGATCTTCCCTTTCGGGGTTGATGGTGTGGGTGGCCCCAAACTCCTTTGCGTACTCCAGGCGATAGTCCAACTGGTCAACCGCTATTACTTGCCGTGCCCCCTGCCTTGAAATAAGCATGGTGAAGGACAGGCCGATGGCTCCCTGGCCCACTATCATGACGCTCTTTCCCAGTACGCTGCCCATTTGCTGACAGGAGTAGAGCACAGTCCCGGAGGGCTGACACATAACCCACTCCGTCAGGTCGCCCTGGTCGGGCAGTGCTATCATCCGGCCGGGGCTTGAGGCAACGTACTCAACCAGGCCGGCGCTGGCGTTGGGCAGGACTATAACCCGTTGGCCCTCCCTGAACTCGTCCGTCCGGCTCTCCACCACCACCCCGGCACACTCATGGCACGGCTTGCCGACGTCCAGGGGATACTCTTCCTCGGGATAGACCGGGCCATAGCCATGCCTGATGTCACTGCCGCAGATGGAAAGGCGCTCCAGCTTAATCAGACATTCCCCATCCTTGATTACCGGCATCTCCGCATCCATCATCTCGAACCGCTTTGGCCCAACAAGCTGTGCCGCTTTCATGGTCCTATCCACCCTCCGCTAACAGGATAAGCCCCCTGGCAAACTGGCTAACGCTTCCGGTACAAAATACCGCAATGCCGACCTCGTGGCAAGTCCCGCCGGGAAATCCGCCTCCGTTCAGAGTTCATTGACTTCCATGTGACCCTGGTCTACACTCCTTCCGAGAGACAATCTCCTGTGGAAGGGGGAACTATGGCCGTTTCGAAAGAGACTTTGATAGCAATGATTCGAGACTTCCAGGGATACGAGCTTTCCGATGGGGAACTGGACATCATCATCCCCGACCTCAACGCGTACATTGCAGAGGTGGAAAACATCGGGGAGTTGGACCTTTCCGACATCATGTCCAGTCGCCTTCTGCGGGCCAAAGAAGGAGGTGGACCCTAATGGCCGACACTGAACTTCTCAAGCTCACTATATCGGATTTGGCCGCCAGGATAAAGGCGCGAGAGGTCTCGCCCGTTGAAGTCACCGATGCCGCCCTTTCTCAGGCGGAGAAGGCCCAGCCCGCCTTGAATTCCTTCATCACCATACTGGGAGACGAGGCGAGGGCCACTGCCAGGGAGCAAGAGGCGGCCATAGTCCGGGGTGAGTACCGGGGGCCTCTGCACGGCGTTCCGATTGGAATCAAAGACAACATTGCCACAGGCGGCATCCGCACCACTCTGGGTTCCAAGGTACTGGCCGACCATGTCCCCGATGAGGACGCCCACGTTGTCACCCTGTGCAAGCAGGCCGGGGCCATAATTCTGGGCAAGGAGAACCTGGAGGAGTTCGCCGCGGGACCCACTTCCAACAACCCCCACTTCGGAGCGGTCCACAACCCCTGGGCGTTGGACCACGTACCCGGCGGCTCCAGCGGAGGCGGAGGCGCTAACGTTGCGTCCTGTGTCACCTTCGCATCTCTGGGGACCGACCTGGGCGGGTCGGTGCGCCTTCCGGGTGCCTTCTGTGGAGTCGTAGGACTGAAGCAGACCTTCGGTAGAGTAAGTCAGCGCGGGTTGCTGGTAACCAGCTTCAACGGCGACCACATCGGCCCGCTAACTCGTACAGTCGAGGACAGCGCCCTGGTGCTTCAGGCCATCGCAGGCTACGACCCCCTGGACCCCAGCATGGTCCCCGTGCCCATACCGGACTACTCGGCCAACCTGGAGGCGGACCTTGAGGGTATCAAAGTGGGGATTCCCACCAATTACTATTTCGACCTGGACACGATGGACGATGAGGTGGAGGCATCGGTCCGGAAGGCCATTGGCGCACTGGAGGGGCTTGGGGTGGAGGTGCGGGAGGTGACTATACCCAGTATGCAGTACATCGGGGTAGTGCGGGCCACGTCCATGGCGGATAGCCTGGTCACCCATGAGCCATATATCAAGACCCGCCGCCAGGACTACAGCCCCCACATACTATACCGAGCACTGGCCGGCCAGTTTGTCCTTGGCCGGGACTACTCCAAGGCCCTGAAGGTGCAACGAATCATAAAGGAAGACCATGCACGGGCCCTCCAGGAGGTGGACTTCCTGGTAACGCCCACGGTCCCCGTACCGGCCCCGCGCATAGACGCGGCCGACCTGACGGTAAAGGGCAACGACTACCCCATAAGGGGAGCGGGAACGGGCATAATCATCAGAAACATGAGTCCCCAGAACACGACCGGGCTGCCCGCTATCAGCGTACCCTGCGGATTTACCCAGGCGGGTCTCCCCATCGGGCTGCAACTCATTGGCCGTCCCTTTGAAGAGGAGCTGCTTTTCCGGGTGGCCCACAGCTACGAGGCCATGTCACCTAGTCGAGGCTATAGGCCAAGTGTACCAGGCCTGAGTTAGGAGAGCATATATGTGGGAGCATAGAACGGCAAGGGTAAACGGGATAAACATTCACTACGTCATCCAGGGGCAAGGCTCTCCGGTTATCTTGGTTCACGGCTGGCCGGAGTTCTGGTACAGTTGGCGAAAGATAATCCCTGTATTGGCGGAGCGGTTTCAGGTCATAGCCCCCGACATGCGGGGGTTCGGCTACTCAGACAAGCCCCTGTCAGGCTATGACACCCGGACCGCCGCCTCGGACATCTATGAGTTGGCCCAGTACCTGGGGCATGAGCGGGTGGCCCTCGTAGGGCACGACATCGGGGCCAGGGTCGCCTACCGCTTTACCCTGGACCACGAAGATACGGTCCGGCAGCTGGCGTTGCTGGACGCGGGACCGCCGATGGAGCAGTTGGGGCCACAGCCTCCCCAGGTAATCCGCGAGCGCTGGCACTCCTATTTTCACCAGCAACCCGACTTGCCGGAGCGCCTGGTGGAGGGCAACGTGGAGGCATACCTGAGACATTTCCTCCGGGACTGGTCCATAAACAAGTACACGTTTACCGACGAAGAGGTGTCCGAGTATGTGCGAGCTTACTCTCAGCCGGGCGCGCTGAGGGGAGGGTTCAGCTACTACCGGGCAGCGGCTTACGAAGACCCGCCTCACTGGCTGGCGGACGCCGAGAGACAGATGTCTACACCGGTGTTGTATCTGTGGGGTGCCCGCCGGGCCAGGACTGCGGAGGCTTTGGGCAGCGACCCCCTGAAGGCGTGGCAACAGGTCTTCCCCAAGGCGCAGGGAAAGAACCTGGGGGAGTACGGCCACTTCCTTCAGTCGGAGGCCCCGGAACTGGTCAACCAGGAGCTTCTTGCCTTCCTGAGCGAGGGGGCAGACTAACCGGAGACGGCCACCACGTCTACGCTGGTATTGGGGGTCGCCACGGCGACCGAACCATACAGCGGTCAACGTTGCTTGTAGAGATTCACCAGTTCCTGGGCCTGATCGTCATCCAGCCCGGTAAGCTCGAAGTGCATGTGAACGGCATCGTACACCGATATGTTCTCGTGTATTGGGGCGGCCTGACTATCTCTGGTCGCCTCTACGGTCACATCCGTCCACTTCAAGGGCATCTGGGAGTCCCTGGCCAACCGCTCCAGCATGTTTACGGCGCAAGCAGTGATACCTGACAGGAAAGCCTCCCCGGCGCCAATCTCATCGCCGGGCCCGCCATTGTAACCGTAGTCATCCACGACGAAATGGTGGTTGCGAGCCTGACACAGGGCCCGACCCTGCGTACCACTGCTGTAGGAACGTACCTTGGTCACCCTGAATCGCTCTTCAGCCATTCCACCCCTCCTGTGCAAGTTACCAGTAATACTAACGACAGGCAGCGCGACGGTTTCCTCCATGCTCAGGCTGCCCTGTTCTTTCCGAGAGTTTACCATTCCACTCGCGCTATCATCAACATGGGCACGGACCCGACTACTGTGACCCATAGCTCCAACACCGTCTAGGTGGTCTTAGTTAGCAGTCCGTCAATGAACCTCGCGAAGTGTTCGGTGCCCTTCCAATGGATGAGGCCATTCTCTTCGCCTACCATCTCCACGTCTCCCACCTCCTGCAATAGCTCTATGTGGCTCACTATCTCGGAGAAGGCCAGATAATAGTTACGGGCCTCAAGGTGGTGTCCAGAGAAATGCTTCCTGGTGACGTTCTCCATATCCAGAGGCCCATTCCTGAGCAGGTCAAGAATATGATGTAACCTCTCCCCGTGGTGCTCAATTATTTCCCCGGCCCTATGAAGCCCTATGGGATTGAACTTGCCCCTGTAAAAGGCCCGGTGGGCGGGCATAACCGTAAGGTCATCACCCAGGCCCAATACCTTGCTCAGCGATTGGAGGTAGACCTTGAGGCCGTAGTATCCGTTGACTCCCTGATAGCCTTCGGGCAATATATTTCGGAACCTCCTGTAGCTGAGGCTAACGCTGGGATGAGGAGTGATTTGGGGCAGTATGTGGTCGCCTGAGAACAGGACCTTCTCAAAAAGTATGCAAAGCTCATCGGGAGAGTGCCCCGGAGTGTAGAGGAAGGTGAACCTGTCCGAGTCAAGCCCGTCGGTAACTATGTTGGTCACTTTCAGATCACGGCTCTGTTTCTGGTAGTCCTTTATCCGCTCCACAAATTCGTCGTCCTCCAGGGGAGGGAAAGGGCTGAAATGCTGCCTGAATTCGTTTTCGATTCCCCACCGGTCTACGTTCACCAGCCTGCTGTAGACCTCATGGGCCCATAGCTCGGCCCCACTCTTCGCCACAACGTCGAAACAGTTCCCGTCATGGTCCATGTGACCGTGGGTAACAATCACACGCCCGACAGCACTCAGAGAGTATCCAATACTTTCGAGTCCCTCCTCCAGATATTGGATGCTGCCATAGCACCCCGTATCCACCAGAGTGAGCTTGTCCCCCTCTACGACATAGCTCCACGTTGGCCCCAAAGGGGATTGCCAGGTCTGGGGCACGCCAATCCCGTAGACTTTTACGGAGTCGGGGAAGGAATACCTCACCACCATTCGATTCCCCGAATCGTCACCCGCCTTCAAGATTTCCGGCAAGATTTCCGACTCCATTACACCTTCCTGAGCAAATATGCACCTGATTAGAAATCCAAAGGTATTGGACGGGAAAATCGAGACATTGTCAAGCACCAGGCGATGGTACAGAACAGGCCCTGCCTCCCAACCTTGACACCCCTATGCCCATAGTCTACTATCGTCTTGACCGGAACCGTTGAAGCAGCACTACTCTTTACCCAAAGACCTGCCCCGGCGTCAATCTACTCTTCCCCTGCGTTCACATCCCTACCCAGGAGGTCAGTGTGAAATATGTAGTCAACTGGCCGGCAAGATTGGAGGAGATGGCCGCCTTCGTGGGACTAACGGAGGATGACCGCCAGCTTATCCAGGAGAGTGCTCCCGTCATCATGGGACACGCCGAAGAACTCACCGACGCTGTGTACGATAACTTTCTGAAGTTCCCGCCGGCGCGCAAGTTCTTCCTCGGCGAGAATGGCGAAGTTGATGAGGAGAGACTGACCAAACGGAAGCACACTTTGGTACGCTGGCTGAGGGGGACCATATCCTACACCCTGGACGAAAGCTTCGCTGTAGCCCTGCTTGCTACCGGCATCAGCCACAGTCACCCGCCTACTCATCGGGAGCACCTTGGCCCCGTACCGTCGAAGTACATGATAGGTACTATGTCCTTCACACAGACGATCATTGCCGAACTCCTGTGCCGGGAAATGGGCGACGTCCGCCGAGCGTTGGAAACCAGCATATCCTGGAACAAGCTTCTCATGGTGGAATTGGACATATTGCTGGCAAGCTATCTAACGGACCCTGCGGCATAGGGAGACATATTGCCAATCGAGAAATATTTGCCTAAATCGGGTAAAATAGCACGCTCCACTGATTCCCGCTGCCTGGTATCATTGAAGTACCTGAAACATGGCGCGATGTCAGGTGCCGGTTCATACTCCGGTCCGTTTCTAGGAGGAAAACATGACCATACTGATTCGTACGTTGGCGGCTTACGTGATATTGGTGGCAGTAGCCGTTGCCGTGCATTTCATCATCACCCCCCTATACCACCCGGGCGGAGATGAGCCGTACAGGGCGTGGGAGGTCCTCAACTGGTTCATGGCAGTGGGGATGATAATCACCCTGGCCTTCAGCTACCTAGAAAAGCGGCGCGCTGATGGCGACGTTTCGACGGACCTCAAGCACTACCTAGGAGCGAACACGGTATTCTACGCCGCGGTTGCAGTGTTTCTCCTGTTCTTCTGGAACTGGTTCAGCCTACTGTCTCCCAACAACCAGGCCGACGGTCAATTCTGGACAGTCATAGACACCCTGATGCCCATCGTGATGGGGGTCACCGGCTGCCGAGCGTGGCGCAACGGTATCTGATAGCATAGCCCCGGCACCGTGGTACACTTTCCCGGACAGCGAATACCAGGGAGGGACGCCGGGCCTCACCCCAGGCTGGTGAGGGTTGGGTGCGACGGTCCAACCTTGCTTGTTATCAGCCCTATTTACGTCAACTCAAGGCCGGGCTATAATAAGCCTTAAGACCGACTTGGGTCAGCCTAAAATTGATATATGGGCAGGCACACCGGTCTGAATCCGAAAACATTTGGAAGGAGGCGCACAATGGAAATGGGAACAACGAGAATCAACGCCGGCGCAGTAGAGTTTGCCCTCCAGTATCGCACCCTTGACGGCGGTGTAGTGGGAGCCAGGTCAGCCGACCAGGGGGTGTGCATACAGGTACTCGGTGAAGTGGGAGGCAAAGAGACCGAGATACTGCGGTTTGACTGCTTCGACCAGGTGCCCCACTACCACTATGGCCCTGAGAACCACAACGAGCGGTACGATCTGGACAAGACCACCGCGGGCAATCCCGTAGGCTGGACCGTCGATCAGATTCGGACGCGGCTTCCCGAAATGCTGAAGAGGGCGGGTTATGAGGACCTGTCGAGCGACATAGACTCCGACCTGCTGGCGACCAAGGTTGATGAGTTGGAGTCCACAGCGCGCGAGATGGCCGCCAACCAACGACGAACGGTCACCCACAACAGGGGCGAAGTTATCATTGAAGCAGGAGCCATCCGGTTCGGCCTTGAATACCGCAACCTAGCCTCACTGGGAGCCAAAGGCCAGGCGATTCACGTACTGGGCGACGTAGCGGGCCAGGAGATAGAGCTACTCGCATTCGACTGCTTCGACAAGGCCCCCCACTACCACTACGGCCCCAGGAACAAGGACGAGCGGATATTCTGGGACACCACCACAGTGCCCGACACTCTGCGATGGACCCTCGACCAGTTCAAAGACGGCAAGCTGCCCTCCATGATTCAGCGTGCGGGCTACCCCGGTATCGTCGCTGAACTGGACTCCCAGCTAATCCAGTCAAAGCTGCCCGAGGTGGAAGCCCAGGCTAAAGCTATGGCCATGGCCAACGACGGATAGCCGGAGATACCTCCAGACTTAGGAGCACAGGGGCAGACACATCCCATCCGTCCCGTCTGCCCCACTGTTACCTGTTCCGAATCCAAGTGTTAGGAGGATGAAATGGAAAGGTACAGGTTCATTGACGGAGATGCCCACGTATTCGAGCCAGAGGACATCTGGGAGAACTACCTGGAGAAGAAATACCAGTCTCAGGTCAAGTCCTACGTTAATTACAAGAGGGCTTCCGAACTCAGCGAGACTGATGGCATGATAAGCGGAGACGCATCAGATGGTCCCGACCCTCTGACTTTTGGCGTCAGGATAGAAGTGAACGGGCAAGTAATGCCTTTCACTGAGGGGAGCGACCCGCCCCGGGAGCCTCTCTCTGATTTGGGGGATGCCTACGAGAAATGGGCTAAGGAAGGCTTCCCACCTACGGTATATAGAGAAGTCATGGACAAGTCGGGTATAGACTACATGATTGTCTATCCGACCGTCGGCCTCTGGATCACTCACGCCACCGACCTGGAGCCGGATCTGGCTACCGCTATACGCCGGGCCTACAACACCTGGCTGGGCGACTTTTGCGCCGATGCCGGTGGCCGGGTCTTTGGTGCAACCTCCATTGACCTGCGAGACCCCGAGGCCGCCCTCCTGGAAGTACGTCGTTGCGTCAAGGAATACGGGTTCAAAGGCGTCCACTTCAACCCGACTCCCGTAGGCCAGCACCGCCTGTATGATGAGGCGTGCGACCCCCTGTGGGCCGAGCTTTCCGACATGGGGGTGCCTGTAGGCGTACACCCCGGTTCGGGGAACCTGTCGGATATGATGCTCTACCACTACCTTCCCCGCCTTCAGAACACCTACGCCAGCGTGGCCTTCGGCCTGGGCAACATGATTGCCTGCACCGCCTTTATGATGGGAGGAGTCCTGGAGCGCCATCCAAGGCTGAAGGTAATATTCCTGGAATCGGGCGCCGGATGGGTGGCCTATTGGCTGGAGCGTATGCAGTCTTCTCTGAACGGCGGATTTCGGGGACTCAATATTCCAGGGTTGTCCATGTCTCCGGTAGAGTACTTCCAGCGCCAGTGCTTCGTCTCTGCCGACCAGGACGACCCGGGCATCAAGATGGCCATTGACGCGATTGGCGATGACAACATCACGACCGCCACGGACTTCAGCCACCCGGAGGGCCGGAGGTATGGTCAGGCGGTGGAGATGCTGCTGGGCCTGCCGGGAATCTCCCTGGAGAGCAAGCGCAAGATTCTATGGGACAACCCGCTGAAGGCCTACTCACTTGAAGTGAGCTAGGGGTCAGAGCAGTTTCGAGTCATCAGGCGTTGGAGCCGGCTTTCTCTAGCCGGCTCCAACTTTTGTGTCATGGCGTAGACGACGTGTACTCTCCCATGCACACCTAAGGCACTTCCGACCCGTAATCCATGCCTATATGGCCTTCCCGCTCCAGCCGGGCATATTCCTCGTCCGACACCTGCAAGAGGGTCTTGTAGACGTACTCGTTGTCCTCGCCCAGTCGCACCGGGCCTCGACGTATCTTTGGCGGAGTCTCCGACAGCTTGAATGGCGCGCCCGGATACATGTGGGTCCCACAATCCTCCTGATAGGCTTGCTCGAAGGCGCCCCGTTCCCTGAGATGGGGGTCGTTATAGGCGTCGTGGGATGTCATGACGGCCCCGGCAGGCACGCCGGAAGCCTGAAGGAGGTTCATCACCTCATAAGGACCTCGTTGTCGGGTCCATTCTCCGATGTGCCGGTCCAACTCATCATGCTGCTCGTAACGCCGGGCTGAATCGGAATACTTCTCATCTTGAGACCACTCAGGGTTGCCAAGGGCCTTGCAGAAGGCCTCCCATTGGCTGTCATCGTAAATCGTTATGTTAACCCAACGGTCCTCCCCCTGGCACGGATAGCAGCCCTGAAGGGCATAAGGGTGCCGGTTGCCCAGAGTGCTGCGGATACGACCGTTCAGGTTATAGTCCATAATGGCTTCTCCAAGATAGGGAAGGAAGTTCTCCACCATGGCAAGCTCTACAAATTGCCCTTTGCCGGTGCGACGGCGATGGTAGAGAGCGGCAAGCACGGCAAAAGCAGCGCCCACCCCTGCGCCCGCGTCCGCCGAAAAAGCAGAGGTAACGCCGGTGGCGTCCATATCGGTGTAGCCCCTTAGCGAGGTGTGACCCGCCACGTCCTCCACCATCTGACCCATGGCCCGGTAATGGGAATACTTACCGGTGCTGCCAAAGGCGGGCATACGCACCATGATGATGTCGGGCCTGGACTCCTTCAGCCAGTCGTAGGTGATGCCCAGCTTCTCCATAGTCCCCATTGCGGTGTTCTCAATGAATACGTCGCTCATACGGACCAGGCGACTCAGCACCTCCTTGCCGCCGGGCTGAAGCAGGTCTACCGTCATGCTCAGCTTGTTCCGGGCGTGGGAGTTGAAGAGAGGAGCACGGTTCCATGGTCTATCGCCTATCTTGCGGTCCGGAAGGCCCCCCAACCATACCAGCTGGTTCTTGATAACCTCCTCGGACGGATGGGCCATGAATCCGCGAGTTATGGGCGGGTAGAACCTGGTGGACTCGACGCGGATGACCTCCGCCCCTAGGTCAGCGAGCAAGGCGGTAGTGTAAGGCCCTGCCCAGACAATGGTCATGTCTACCACCCTCACGCCCTCCAACGGCAGCTTAGCCATTTTCTCGTCTCCCCTTTTATGGCCGTTCGTCATCTCTGTTGCTCATGTGGAATGAAGTTCCCTCGACCCATCCAATTCGCCATGGCCGTCACATAGCTACATTACGCCTTCCGACTTGAGTCTAGCCACGTCCGTCTTGGCGTATCCAAGCTCACCCAAGACTTCCTCGTTGTGCTCTCCCAAAAGGGGTGACGGGCGCCTTATCTGCCAGGGTGTCTCCGTCATAATAAAAGGACGGCCGGTAATCTTGACATCCCCGACCTCGGGGTGCCGGAGTTGGTCGAAGGAGCCTCGCTCGGCCAGCACCGGGTCGTTGATAACGTCTTCCACCGTGTTGACCGGGGCACAAACGACGCTGGCAGCCTGACCTATCTCCCATATCTCTTTCCTGGTATGCTCCATGCACCAGGCGAGGAAATAGGCCTCGAACTCCTCCTTGAGGTCGGGGTCGGTCTGCGCAGTCGGGGTGTACCATTTGGGGTCCTGCAGGAAATCAGGCTCGCCCAGCATCCGCACCACCCTGGAGAAATACACCAGCCCACCCAGTAGGTCGAAGTAGCCATCCTGGCAGGGATATATGCCGATGGGATACCCTGCGGTGGACAGGGGGACCCTGGGGTTGTTCTCGCCGGTGTACTGGTAGCCCACCAGGGACGAGGTACGCCGGTCCTGTGTGCCCAGATGAGTCTCCATGATGGACACGTCCACGTGCTGGCCTATGTCCTGATACCTGGCCGCAAACAAGGCTCCCATAGTGGCCACGGCAGCCATTGCCCCGGCCTGGTAGAGTCCCACGGTGCCTCCCAGCTTGACAGGCTCCCTGTCTTCCAGGCCGGTACTGCCCATCTCTCCACCCATACCGTAGAAGATGATTTCCGACCCCTGGTAGTCCCTGTAGGGTCCCGTCTGGCCGAAATTGGATACGGAGGTCATCACCAGCGCGGGCTTGATGGCTTTGAGATCGTCATAACCCAGTCCAAAGCGGGACATGGTCCCCGGGCGAAAGCTCTCCACCACGATGTCCACGTTCGCAACCAACTCATGGACGAGTTTCCTGGCTTCTGCGGTCTTGAGGTTGAGAGTAACGCTGCGTTTGCCGGTGTTGAGATGGAGGAAAAGACCGCTCTTCTCGACGTGGGGCATATCTCCGGGAAAGGGGCCATGACGACGGGAGACATCCCCAACCCCGGGACGCTCTACCTTGATGACGTCTGCCCCGTAAGTAGCCAGCAGCTTGGTACAGTAAGGCCCGGCGATGTGGTGGGTAAAGTCCAACACCTTAACGTCCGACAGCGCTTGTTCACTCATCGGGCTGGTTCTCCTCTTCCTCGGGCAGTACCTCGTCAGGGCTATAACTCATCCTGTCGTTAATCCAACGTCGCAGGTCATTGAGGGCAGGGGGAGCCACGTAGAAGACCTGAATGTCGGAAGGGAACTGGACACGGTGGTTGTCCCCGACGACCAGGATAGCCGACTCCTCCTCTTTGAGAGTGTCGCCAATGCGGGAGGCCATATACTCGTATCGCCGGCCTGTGACGTCCATATACGCCTGTAGAATGGTGGAGTAGGCTTTCTGGCTCATCAGCCCTATGGAGAGGCACCGCTGCCAGTCGGAGCTTTCCTCTATCATAGCCTGGTCTTCCGTGGCTTCGAGCTGTGCTCCACCCTGATACCTGGCATTGACCAGAGAGTGCCCTCTGGGGTTGAGTTGCTGGACCAGCTTCACACCCTCTTCCCCGGAAAGAAACACCATCTCGTGATAGATACGGTCCACCGGCCCCAACCCGGCCTCGAGGCGGGCCACGTGTTCCCCGACCCCCGACCAGTACCGCTCCATCATATCCTGGAGGTCAGGCGGAGGGTCGGGAGGCGTTAGGAATAATGGGACAAGATACAGTTTCCGGCCCTTTTTGTATCCCTCCGCTTCCGGCTTCTCTATCTCGCTCAATGGGGTGGTCATATATGGCCGCCTTCCAAACCATCAAGAGCTTCTGCTGAAAGCGCCGCGCCAACGGGCAAGCCGTCCTGCGCCCTGCTGATACGTAAATAGACATCTCAAGCAACTCCACCCGTCATTCCCGTTTTCACGGGAATCCAGAATAGCTCTTACACCCCAGACTCCCGCTTTCGCGGGAGTGACGATGGCGAGGCGCCAGAGTTTGGTAATTTGTTCACTTATCAGTAATTGCCACCGGCATTTTAGCTTCAAAGCCCACCGTAGGCAATACGGGATTCACTCGTCGGGAAGTGCAAAACTATACATTTAGCCATCGGCTGCATCTCGTCATTCCGGTCGTACCTCCGTTAGATTCGCCGTGGCGAACCTTGAGCCGGAATCCATACATCCGGCTTCTTCCGCCACGGCGAACCGATTTCGCGGGAGCGCCGGTGGGGAGCAAACTGAGTTTGCACTCGCCTCCGTTCCGCCCTCACGCCAACTGTACTGCCTTTCCCTGGTCCGAAGAACGCTGAATCGCGTCCACCAGACGGTGCCTGGTTACCGCGAGGTCGAAATCGGGGTCCGCACTCTTGCCCTGATTAATGCCCTCGTACAGGCGGCGATATAGTTGGGCCACGTTGATGGGAGAGCCGCCGGGCACATCTCCCGGAATGGTGGTTAAACGGTCGGGTATGGGAATCTCCTCCAGTGCGCCGTCCCTGGCTCCACCACGGAGATGGACCTGATCGGTGAGCTGGACCATCTGACCGGAAGAGGCGGCAAGGGTCCCCTCTCTCCCGTAGACCTCCATCTTCCAGCCGCTGCCATGCCAGGGCACGCTAGCTACGTGGGCAGAGGCGACGGCACCGTTGGTTAGCACTCCGCTTACGAGTATATTGTCAGGGGCGGTTACGTTTACCGTCTCTCCCGTATCCGTAATCTCCCAGGTGGGAACCTGAGTAGCTACGTGGGCCGAGACTTCCCTGAACTCGCCCAGACACAAGCACAGAACGTCAATCGAGTGCCCCGTAGCTATGGTAAGGGCGGTTGCCCCCTTGGTGCGGTCGGCCTGCCAGGCACTGCCCGACCCCCTTTGCAGTACACCGGGCAGGAACATGGTCATATTTGCGGATAGGACCTCTCCCACGTATCCCTCTTCCACAAGCTCCTTGAGCCGAAGCAGGGTAGGGTTACCCCTGGCCTGCAGGCCCACCATACTGTTGACGCCTTTAGAGCGGGCGAGGTCGGCCATCTCCTCCGCCTCTGCCAGATCAGCACCCAACGGCCATTCGCAAAAGGTGTGCTTCCCCGCTTGCAAGGCGGCCATCACCATAGCGTGGTGGTGAGGGACACGGACGGATACGGAGACCAGGTCTACGTCGGGGTGGTTTGCCATTTCGGTGTAGTCGTGAAATGCCAGGCGCGCTCCGTAGGCCTTGGCAGACTCCTCCGCCGTTTCGGGGCGCGACGTACACACGGCGGCAAGCTCGTACTCCGGCAATGCAAGCAGGGCCGGAAGGTGGGACCTCATCGCCCACCCATAGCTGGTGCTGGCGCCGATTAGCCCTATGCGTATCTTATCTCCTGCCATTAGAACCCTCCTTGTAATTCAACGTAATTCAATTCTCGACCGGTCTACCTGCCTTCGCTAATCCAATCGGCTATTCGCTCACCAATCATTATAGTGGTGGCGTTGGTATTGGCCCTGATTACGTCGGGCATTATCGAGGCATCCGCTACCCGCAACCCTTCCAGCCCGTGCACCAGGCCATATTGGTCAACAACGGCCATGGGGTCTGATGCCTGACCCATCTTGCAGGTGCCCGAGGAGTGGTGCTGTGTGCCAACATTTCGCAGTATCCATTTGTTCAGGAGCTCGTCGGAGTTCAGGTCTTCATCAGATGGGAAGATTCTCTCGATAACCACGTCTTTGAACGCAGGATTTTCGGCAAGCCTCACCGCGAATCGCACGGCTTTGCGCACTCGCTCCAGGTCCCAGGGGTCCGAGAGATACCTGTAGTTCAGGACGGGGTGTACGTGGGGGTCCGCGGACGAGAGCCTCAACTCACCGGCAGTGGAGGCGTTCTGGAGGCCCATGCTCATGCCGAAATAGTTGCTGTCGTCGCCAATACTCACACCATGGGGCCGGTGCTCGCTGGTCATCAGCATGGGGCTGATGGACATGTCATTGGGAGTGTTGGAGCCTTCGACGGTAAACCGTAGGGCCACCTGAACGGCGGGGGCGGAAAGGTCCGGCGGCTCCCCGGTCGCACGGAACAGGATAAACACGGAAGGATGGTCTCGCAGGTTCTGGCCCACACCCGGGAGGTCCTTCACCACGTCTATACCCAGGCTTCTCAGGTGGTCTGCCGGCCCTACCCCGGAGAGCATCAGAAGCTGGGGCGATGCTATGGCGCCACTGCTCACAACTATCTGACGACCCTCTACGGTGAAGACCTGCCCATCGCTCTCCACCTCTACAGCCACCGCCCGATTGCCCTCAAACAGTATCCGCCTTGCGGTAACGTTGGCCCTGATAGTCAGGTTAAGCCTATGTCGGGCCATGTCAATGTAGGCAAGGGCTGTGCTAATCCGTATACCGTTGCGGTTGTTCAGCGGCCTGGGAGAGATACCAGTAGCGTCAGGGCTGTTCTGGTCGGGGGATTCGGGGAAGCCCTCCGCCAGGCAGGCATCGTAAAAGGCCCTGCAGTGGGGCAGCCATTCCTCTCGTTTGTAGCGGCGCACGGGAATGGGACCATCCGAGCCGTGGAAATCTCCTCCAAAATCCAGGTCGGTTTCCATCTTTCGGAAATAGGGAAGTACCTTGATAAATTCCCACTCGTCGTTGCCCCAAGCAGCCCAGTTATCATAGTCCTGGGGAACACCCCGGAAGAGGACCTGGCCGTTGATGGCGCTGGAGCCCCCCGTGACCCTGCCCCTGGGAATCTGGACCGGCTGGGACTGCTCCGGGGTGCCAGTGCCCACGTAGCCCCAGTTGTGGGGGCCGTAAGCCGACCTCCACACGTTGTTTCCCTCTTTCAGGTCGTCGGGCAGCCGCTCGAAATCCGGATAATCAGGCCCCGCCTCCAGCAGCAGCACAGACCGGCCCGGGTCCTCGGAGATACGGGTAGCCAGGGCCGCCCCTGCCGACCCGGCTCCGATGACAATACAGTCATATTGCATGAATCATCCTCCATGTTAGTGGCTCCAGTAATTATACAACGTCAGGGACAGGGAGGACACCCAAGACCGGCCTGTAGGGAGCCCATGCTTACCCGTCAGTCCTCCTCCTCTAAGGGAACGAACCCAAAGGCTTTCAGACCGCTCTCCAGAGCATCTCGCCATTCCTCAATGGGGACGGACAACGGTACCACAATCTCGACCTCTCCGGTGTCCAGCCTTCTCACCGCTCCCGGGTCCTCCTTTCCCAGAGGAACGCTAATCTTCTCACGGTCAACCCCGTACTCATCTGTGACACTGAAAATCACGTTCATTTCCCGCATACCGATGATGTCATCGGCCACCTTTACACCTCCTGCTTCCCATTGCCTTACAACTATGGTATGTTACCCTTCAAGACGGTCGTGCATCCAAGGCTACCGAAGGAGCGTACCATGAGAATTCTGCTGATAGCAACTAATCGTCACCATCAGCTTATGAGCCGCATGGAAGCAAGACCCTTGCCCATTGGCCTGGCATACGTGGCGGGTCACCTGGACCCAAACCGTCACACGATAAAGGTCTTGGACCTGATGTTCACCGCCGACTACCTGGCCGACACCGAGAGACTGGTCAGGGAATATCAGCCGGACCTCGTCGGCATCTCCATCCGAAACCTGGACAATCAGAGCTACCTGGACCCTCAATGGGCGCTGCCCGTCAGTAGAGAGGTAGTCCAACGCATTCGGAGCATCACCAGCGCCCACATCGTGTGTGGGGGACCCGCTTTCAGCATCCTGCCCGAGGAGTGCTTCAGGTTCATAGAGCCTGACCTGGGCATAGCCGGGGATGCCGGCGAGACCTTCGCCCAACTGGCGGACCGTTTGGAAGAAGGAAAGCCCTACCATGACCTGTCCGGCCTGGTCTACCGGAGCGCTGATGAGATAATAGTCCAGGGGCAACAGGCGTCCTCCTCCTTTCCCCGGCCTCCTCGCCTGGAAGAGTTGGACATGGATAAGTACAGGCAGGCGGGGTTCGGCATCGGAATCCTCACCAAGCTGGGCAGCTTCAGCTACCCCACGGCTAGCAACTATAACAATGAGTCCGGGGAGGACGCTTGGCGGGTCATCCGGCCCATTGAGGGGGTGGTACAGGAAGCCCAGGAGATGAAGGAACGTTTCGGGCTTCGCAAGGTCTTCTTCATAGATAATGCTTTCAATATACCGCTTGCCCATGCCAAGTCTCTGTGCCAGTCCCTCATCGAGGCCGACCTGAAGCTCCATTGGAACACCTGCCTGGCCCCAATTCCCCAGGCTTGCGACGCCGAAATAATCGGGCTGATGAAGCGCGCGGGATGCAGCCTCGTCATTATGACGGGGATTGGCGGCCATGACGACGAGACGACGGATATGGAGGCCCGCTTTGAACCACTCCGGGAAGTGAGTCGCCTCTGTGAAGACGGTGGACTTCACTACACAATCGCCCAGTTCTTCGGAGAGCCGGGGGAGACGCGGGAGACGGTGGAGAGTAAACTGGCCTTTCTACGGAGCTTGCAGCCGGCGATGGCTAACCTGCGTATAGGCGTCCGAGTGATGCCCGGCACACCCGTGGCCCAGCTAGCCCTTCAGGAGGGCCTTATCACCGACGAGAGCCAGCTCATTCAGCCCACCTTTTACTTGGAAAAGGAAGTCAAGAGCTGGATTGTTGACTACCTCAAGGCGGAGGCCGCCCGGAACCCCCGTTGGAACCTCTTCTAGAGCAGCCACTCCCAAGTACGCAGGAGGCGGACTATGGCAGAGTCCCCCCACGGCATCAATTATGACTCCTACCGGCCTGTGGTTATGGGTCGCAATGGCATGGTCTGTTCAGGACATCCACTAGCATCTCAGGCAGGTATAAGGGTGTTGCAGAGGGGCGGCAACGCCGTAGACGCCGCTGTCGCTGTCGGTGCAGCGCTCAACGTGGTGGAGCCTTTGATGTCGGGCATAGGCGGCGACGGGTACATCATGATCTACCGGAAGCAGAGCGACGAGATTAAGGTGGTCAACGCCACCGGCGCAGCCCCCTACGCCGCCACCAGAGAGCGTTACATTTCCGAGGGAATCCCTATGAAGGGAATCCTCTCGGTATCGGTGCCGGGCCTGCTGGATGGCTGGGCAGCCTGCCACGAAAAATACGGAGCACTGAAATGGGGTGATGTTCTGGAGCCGGCCATTGACCTTGCTGACAACGGCTTCCCCGTAAGCCACGTGGTGGCCAGGGCCATCTCGGCTGACCCCATGCTCCAACAGTTCCCCACGTCCAGGGCGGTGTTCACCAGGGACGGCCGTCCCCTGACGTCAGGTGAGATTCTCTACCAGAAAGACCTGGCGCGTACCTTCCGGGACATCGCCGAAGAGGGGCGAGATGCCTTCTATAAGGGGAAGACCGCACGCTCCATCGTCCGGTTCAGCAACGAGCAGGGCGGCATCCTTACTCTGAAAGACCTGGCCGATAACCATTGCCGGTGGCAGGAGCCAATATCTACCACCTACCGGGGTTATAGCGTATACGAGGCGCCGCCCAACTCCAGCGGCCACGTGCTGCTCCAAGAGCTTGCGATGATGGATAATCTGGACCTGAAATCCCTGGGATGCAACACGACAGAGAGCATCCACTGCATGGTGGAAGCCAAAAAGCTGGCTTTCGCCGACCGAGAAGCCTACGTCGCCGACCCGGAGTTCGTGGACGTGCCCATTGCAGGTCTGCTCTCCAAGGGCTACGCCAGGGAGCGGGCCAAGCTGATTGACCCAGACCGTGCCACCGAGAACGTTGGTGAGGGAGATCCCTGGAGGTATCAGGACGAAGAAAGGAAAAGGCGAAAGGCCGGGGCATTCTCGGAACGTGAGGACACGACCTGTTTCTGCGTCGTGGACCGGTGGGGCAACGCCGTATGCCAACTCCAGAGCATTCAGAGCGCCTGGGGTTCCAGCCTCATTGCAGGGGACACCGGAGTGCTGCTCAATAACCGCATGACCTACTGGCACCTGGACCCGGACCACGTCAACTGCCTGCAGCCCGGCAAGAGAGTGCGCCATACCATGAACCCGGTGATGGTCTTTGAGCCATCGTCCAACGGCCTGGTGCTGGTCTGCGGCACTCCCGGCGCCGATACCCAGGTACAGACCAACCTACAAGTACTCACCCACGTGCTGGACTTTGGCATGACCGTCGCCGAGGCGGTGGAGGCCCCACGATGGAGGCACACACAGAATCCTATGGAGTCCACCGTTCCGCATACCTGTGATGACGAGCTACAGATGGAAAGCCGCTTTCCTGAGCAGGTGCGTGAGGGGTTGAGGAAGAAGGGGCACTCTCTAAATGTATTAGGTAAGTGGGACGGACCGGGAAGCGAGGTTATGATTCAGGTAGACCCTGACACAGGCACGCTATCGGGCGGGGCCGACCCACGACGTGATGGATACGCAATAGGGTGGTGAACCTGCCCTCACCCTCGATTCCTCTTCCACCGGAAGAAGGGTGAAATTAATACTAGCCAGGAGAAGAGCCATGACTTTCGGATGCAGAATCCCAAATCGGGGTCCCCTAGCCACACCGGAGAACCTCCGTACGGTGGCTACACGGGCTGAGGAGCTTGGTTTCGACCACGCATGGGTCAGCGACCACATCATTATCCCAACGGAGGTCGCTTCCTCTTACCCTTACTCTTCCACAGGAGCATCCCCCTTCGACGCCGATTTGCCCTACTGCGAGCCTTTGGCGGCAATAGGATACCTTGCGGGTTGCACGCAACGCATCAAGCTGGGCACCCACGTGCTTGTTGTGCCCTACCGGGAGCCGATATTGACGGCGAAGATAGTATCTACCCTGGACTACATGTCCGAAGGGAGGGTTATCCTGGGCGTGGGTGTGGGCTGGATGGAAGAGGAGTTCAAGACCCTGGGGCTGAACACCTTCGCCGAGAGGGGTAGAGTTACTGACGAGTACCTTCGGATATTCAAGGAGCTATGGAGCGAGGACGACCCCGAGTACCAGGGCAGCTACGCCCGGTTCTCCGGGATTAAATTTAGCCCCAAGCCTGCCCAAAGCCCTCACCCTCCCATCTGGATAGGCGGGCATACACCCGCCGCCCTGAGACGGGCCGCCCAGCTGGGAGATGGCTGGATGCCCATCGGCTTGAGACCGCCCGCCGAACTGGAGCCGGAGGAGATGGCCGACTTGATTGACCGACTTCGGGACCTGACAGAGAGTGCCGGACGGCCCCGCGAAGCCGTGGACGTGATTTTCAGTACCGACCTGCAATTCGATGCCCCCGCCGACGGGCCAAGGCGCACCATGTCCGGCAGTGCCGAGGAGATTGGGGCCGACATCGTTCTCTATCAACAGATAGGGGTAGAACACTTCACCTTCGAGTTCGGGGGTAACAGCGTGGATCAGCTACTGGAGAATATGGAGCGGTTCGCCAAAGACGTGAGGCCGCAGGTGGAATAATCACCCTACCCCAGTTTGCAAAATGCAACGTGCATCAAGTGTACAAAAGGAAGGAGGAACTTTCTAAAGACCCGCACCAAAGCTACAAGGGGTTGAAAAAGTCCCTTCTATCTGTCAATATAGAGCCATGAGGATAGGCGCTTTCGAATTGCACGAGCCGGTTCCCGACCTCAAGGAACCTCATGCTTTCATCATGATTCGCCCTTGGGTAGACGTGGGAAGCGTGGCCACTATCACCCTGACCCGGCTGGAAGAACACTTCGGGGCTAAAGAGCTTGGAAATCTGGCAAGGCCGGGAAACTTCTTCGATTTTACACGCTACCGGCCCACCCTCTATCTGGTGGAAGGTAACCGGAGGGTGAAGGTTCCCAACAGCGTCATTAACTATGCTCAGCCCGACGGTGGGCCGGACCTCGTGTTTTTTCATCTGCTGGAACCCCACGCCTTTGGTGAGGATTACGCCGAATCGGTCCTCGAAGTCCTCAAGAGCCTCCGAATCAAGCGCTATTGCAGGCTTGGCGCAATGTATGACGCCGTACCCCATACCAGGCCAATCCGGGTCACCGGTGACATAGGCCAAGTGCCCACCAGGTGGAATCCTGGCAACCTGAAAGGGCGGGGCAGGCCATACCAGGGTCCCACCTCCATCATGAACCTGGTCTCGGAAGGAGTACCCAAGCTCGGCCTTGAGATTGATACGATTAACTTCATGGTGCATCTGCCCCAATACCTACAGGTAGAAGAGGACTACGCAGGTGCAGCAAGACTTATTGAAGTGCTCTCCTCCATCTACGACCTCCCGCCCGATTTGTCGGCCAGCGGTAGGGGGGAACAGCAGTATAACGAGCTGAACAAGGCGGTGGACCGTAACCCGGAGCTAAAGTCCCTCATAGGAAGGATGGAGGCCCAGTACGACGCCGATGAGACATCCTCTAAAGGAGATTCCGCGCCTACACCCCTCTCCCCGGAGGTGGAGCGGTTCCTTCAGGAGATGGGCCAGCGTTTCAACGAACCCCAGGGTGGGAACGGTCCCAACCAACCCGGCTGACGGGACCAAAAGTCCCCCCACCCAACTTTGCAATCCGAAGATAAACCCTGCCGCGTGTCCAGACGACGCCTGATATTGAATGGAGGCCCTTCTCTGTGGAGCAGGTATGGACGTAAGCTTTGATATTGGAGACTCACAGAAGCCAAAAGGCCATGCTCTGGCCTATTTCCGCACCCGGTCAGAGCCTGATAAGGTCTATGCCACCTATATCATAGTGCTCCCCATCGCCATTGATTTTGCCAAATATGTCCCACCCTTCCTGGCATCTCACCTGGGCAGTATGCCCAATGACCTCTCGGCATTTTCCTTGCCTCCTGTGCCCGAAGAGTTCAGCAGCTACGAGGAGCTTCATCGTCTGGCGGAGACGAGGGACGACGACCTTCTGTACGCTGGAACCATGATGTCCTTCGACCTACCGGAGATGATGGAGGCTGTCGGAGATGTGGTGCGGTACTACTCACAGTCGTGGAGCGATAACGTTAAACCTGCTATCAGTGCCACCGCGGCCGACGGGGAAGTGGATGGGGTAAGCAGTTCTCCCGGAGTCAACGAGGTACTGTACAGCCTTATGAGTGAGCAGGACAAGCTCGCCGATCTCTCCAAGCTGGTAGGTAAGCTGCGCTTTGCCGTGGAGGGCAATGACCAGGAAACAGGCACGGAGACGGAGGAGGAAATCAAGCTTCTGAGCCGGTTCCTGCCTGAGCACTACAACATACCGGGCCTTCTACAGGCGGTTATGGACTCCTCTGCCAGGGGCGCGCAGCTAGCCCAGCTATACCTGGACCGATGCTTCAAACTATCCAACCATGATGATGCAGGCGCCCTAGAGCTGGAAGAGAAGATTGAATCACTGAAGGCCTCGAGCTAGCCTATCTCCCACGTCCCTCCGGGCAGGAACTCCTCTTCCAAGGTGAAACCCCATCCTCCCGGACTGGAGAAGATGGTGTACCTGTCCCATCTGAGCTTGACCAATTTCCGGAATTTCCCTCAGCTGGAGTTGGACTTACCCCCAGGGGTAGTAACCCTCTTTGGCAGAAATGCCCAAGGCAAGACCAGCCTTCTCGAGGCCATATACCTCCTGGCTATCGCCAGGTCCTTCAGGGCAGAGAACGAGTACGAGGCAGTGAACTGGCACACCTCCGCTGAAGGCGGCTTTGCCCTGGTGGCGGGGACTATTGAAAAAGAGAACGAGCGGCTGCGGGTCCACGTCGGGTACCAATGCGTACCGGCACGAGAAGCAGAGGCGGCCCAGGCCCACGGCACCCGTCGTCCCTTTAATGTACGGAAGCAGATACGGGTCAGCAGAGTAAAACGCTCCGCCGCCGAGCTTGTGGGCCTGGTCAATGCGGTCCTTTTTAGCGCCGACGACCTGGAGATTGTCCAGGGGTCGCCATCCATCCGGCGCCGCTACCTGGACATACTCATATCTCAGGCCGACTCATCCTACCTGAAGACCCTGCAACGTTATCAGCGCGTCCTCCAGAACAGGAACAGGCTGCTGAAGTCGCTTCAGGAAAGGAGAGCGGGTGAGGACGAGCTTGTCTTCTGGGACGAAGAACTAATCAAGGAAGGAACGGCGATAGTAAACTGGCGATATAAGGCGATGGGAACCCTCTCTTCCCTTTGCAGGGAAAGTCATTCAGATCTTACGGGCGGTGAAGAAAACCTGACGGTGGACTACAGGCCGAGCGTTCCCCTCTACGACCAAGCGGACAGCGTTGATGGAATCAAGCAGGGGTTCATCGTAGCTCTCAAGGCCTCCAGGCCCAGAGAGGTGAATATGGGCCTGACGGCAGTTGGGCCTCACCGAGACGATTTCAAGCTCCTGGTCAACGACGTGGATATGGGGGTTTACGGCTCCAGGGGCCAGGCAAGGACTATAGCTCTTGCCATGAGGCTGGCCGAGGTTGCTTATCTAGCGTCTATCAGGGATGAAGGACCAATAGTCCTCCTGGACGACGTCCTTTCTGAGATGGACTCTTTCCGAAGAAACCGTGTTCTGGACAAGGCCCTGCAATACCAACAGGTGGTAATCACCACCACAGACCTGGAGGTGGTCCGGAGCGACGCTCTTCCAAACGCAACATACTACGAGGTGCAGAATGGCAGCGTTTCCAGGTTTACACTGGCGGACTCTCTTCCCGGGAACCAACGATGACCGAGATTAACCAAGAATCGGCTCTCGACATCCAAAAGGCTGTGCAAGTCATACGCGGGGCAGAATACCTGGTCGCTTTAATCGGAGCAGGCATGTCCGTGGAGAGTGGCATTCCACCTTTTCGAGGGCCGGGCGGCCTATGGACTCGCTTTGGTGAACCAACCACTTTGAGCTATCAGCAGTATATTCAGGACCCGGCAGCATGGTGGGACAAGAGGCTGACTGATGAGATTCAGCCGGGTAACCCTACCTACGAGTTGAAGATAGCGGTGGATAATGCAAGTCCCAACGCAGGCCACTTTGCCCTGGCGGAAATGGAACGTATGGGCCTACTCAAGCATACAATCACCCAGAACGTGGATAACTTGCACCACAGGGCGGGGAGCATCAACGTTGCGGAGATTCACGGTAACCGCACCAAGCTCCGTTGTATCAGCTGCCGTATACGCTTGTCCAGGGATGAATTTCCTATAGTGGAGACCCCGCCTCTTTGCCCGGAGTGTGGCAGCATCATCAAGATAGACAGCGTTATGTTCGGTGAACCTATACCCCCCGACGTCATGGCGGTATGTGTAGACCAAGTGGAGAAATGTGACTGTATGCTAATGATAGGCACTTCAGGCACGGTACGTCCCGCTGCCAGCTTGCCCCTGGCGGCCCGTGGACGGGGCGCTACGCTAATCGAGATTAACCCTCACGAGACCTCTCTCACCGGTGCCGCAGACCTGGTGCTCAGGGGCACCTCCGCCGAGGTCCTGCCCCTGCTGGTAGCGAAGGTCAAAGGAGTGGCGGAAGCCTAGCTTGTTCAAGATTCAACCGGGGCCGGAGGCTTCCTCACCGGCCTCGGGCCGCCTGCCAGCCAAGTCTCCCGGGCTTCGACCGGCAAGTGACTCCGGCGTCCACCCAGCAGGGAAGTGGAGCGCTCTTACCGGATAGTTAATGATAATCCCGTCTTCCTGGAACCGTTTATGTAGCCTCTGCATCAGGTCGGTTTGCACGTCGAAGCTGGCTAGACGGTCCTTAGCCTGAACGAACAGCCAGAAATTAACGTTGGAGTCCGCAAAACTCTCATACCCGAACCATCCGCCGTACTCCTTGACAGCCTTGGGATTGGTATCCAGCATCTGGTCCATGACTTCATGGCAGACGCGCTCCACGTGGTACAGGTCGCTGTCGTAGCTGGTCCCGCAGACGAGGTAGACGTTCACCTCGGGGTCAGGCTGCTGGTAATTGGTAACGATGGTCTCGGCGAACCTGGAGTTGGGCACCACCACCAGGTTATTTAGCCAGGTGCGGATGCGGGTGCTCCTCCAGCTAACGTCAACAACGTACCCGGCAATACCGTTTTCCATCTCAATGTAGTCTCCAGCTTGAATAACCCCCTCGGTCATAACGTAGGTGCCGGCGAACAGGTTTGACAGGGTTGGTTGGATAGCCAGGGCAACGGCCAAGCCGCCCAATCCGAGCCCGGCAATCAGTGGGCTGATATTTATGTTAAGTTGGTCCAGCATCAACAGCGCCCCCAGCACGTATATCAGCGGCACCGACACTCGTCGAAGCATGGGGAACATCTTATCGTCCAAGCTGGACGCGGTTTGGGCGGCTATTGTCTCCATATACCAGGTGAAGAAGTTAGAGGTGAGGGAGGCCACCGCCATAGCACCCAGGGCGATACCCAGCAGACCGACCACGGTATCTACTACGCCGTCCGCCCTACCGCCCAAGTCCAGAGGAATGGTGAGAGCCAGGTACGTACCCAGCAGCACTATCCCCAGGCTGAAGGGTACCCGAAAGGCTTCCAGCACTACCGAGTCCAGCTCCGTAGGAATCCGGCGGGCTAGCCGGAGGGAGAGGGGGAACAGCAGCTTGTGAAAAACGAAGGCCAGAAGCAGCGAGAAAAGGAAAACCGACGCCGCAATAGTGGGGTCAAACCATGCCGCATCCTCTAAAGCGAGGGGGGCCCTAGCATTGTAGGAGTACATGGGGCAACGCTACTCCCGCAAGAAGCTTTCCAAAAGTCCGTTGAGGAGAAAGTCGGACCCCGTTAGCAACCGGGGGCCTTTGACATACCCCTACGGAGATGGGCAATCTCCTGAAGCTCTTCAGCCAGATTGAGGGTTTTCACAGCGGCCTGCCTGGCAAGCTCCTGCTTCTCCGGGGTATCGGCGTACTTGGGCAGAAGACTGCGTCCCAACTCGTGATGATAGTTCTCATCGGGTTGAATGGTATCCTCATAGAGCTTGGCCGTCTCAACATCTCCCTTTGCCTTACAGTATTCTATGAACACCTGGTTGCGAGCTTTGGCAAGGCCCTCCCTGGTGAACTGGCCGGCTGCAAGACGCTCGACGGTGGTCTCCAGGCTCTCAAGGAACTTGAACATGGGGGTGTAGCCGTCAGCCAGAGGGTCAACCGCAGAAAGGTCGTGCCCCATCCGGCGCAGCCTGTCCTCGATAAGGCGATAATGCCTTGCCTCATCCCCACATTGGCGGGCCAGGGCCAGCTTGACATCCAACTCCGGGGCCGTGCTCATCCAGAGCGCCGCCTCTTCGGATGCTTCTATTTCATTCTTTAGGGCGCCTACTAACATGGTGGCAATGGTAACGTCTGAGGCAGGCTCATTTGCCGCCGAAGCCCCGGCGATGCGCTCCAGCGACTCATAAACGGTCTTTTCCAGCTCCTGGCAGAACTCTTCTCCGGTCATAACTGGTCATTACCTCCTCGGAAAGTCAGGGGAAACTTACGGATAGCCGGCCACCAAAAACCGACGGATGCAAGATAAGACCATAATATGGCGGGGTATCTGGAGTGTCAAGCAAAGAAGAGAAGCCTCAAGCTATTGACAGCCATCGAAGGAGTAGTTATAGTACAGTAGAGTCGTTTACCCACAAGGGTGCGAGACTAGGTCAGGTCCAACGTGGCTTATCTAGTTGGGGCCTATGCCCCCCCGGATGCAAAATGCACCGGAAGGAGTATGCTATGTCCAGTTGCACGCTTATCGCCAAATCCTTTTCCCGCCTTTTCGTTTCCCCTGACAAAGGCAACCTCAGACGCTACTACTGCGTCGTTCCTATCTCGGAAATCCCAAAGGACTGGGCCAATTGGCTTGAGGTAAACGCCCGAGAGACCTCAGATAAAGGTCGAGTTCCGAAAGAGATTCGGTCCACGCTTACTGACAAGCCAGAGTGGTTCGCGGAATATAATCGTGGTTTGACGCTCGTCGCTTCCCACATAGATTGGGACAATAAGGCCAACCTGCTTACGCTTGGATTCGACAATCAGAAGTATCATGGCGTACTCGACGGTGGTCACACTCTGCGGGCAATTCTCGATGACCGGGAACAGGCTGGGCAAGACTCACAGTCAAGTTACTGTAACATCGAAATCTTCACAGGGCTTGATGAGGGCGAGATTCCAGACGTAGTCGAGGCCCGCAACACTTCCAAGCAAGTGGCTTCCAAGAGCCTACTCAACCTTGGGGGTTCATTTGGAGACCTCAAGTCTGCATTAGGGTCTAAGGCAGATTGCATAAGCTGGAAGGAAAACGAAGATGGTGATTTGGACGTCCGGGAAGTAATCGCCATCCTCACTGCCTTGGACGCTGGTTCCTATACTGGTAATTCTCACCCGATTGTTGCCTACTCCGGTAAGGAAGCATGCCTTAAAAGACTCAAAGACTACGCGTCCTCCTATAAAAAGCTTTACGGCATTGCGGGTGACGCCATGAAAATGTGGGATGAAATCCAACTCCGCCTCCCAGGGCAATACAACGAGAAAGGGCCTGAGCCAGGAACCGGTGGAAAGTTCGGTAGACTAACTGGAGTGAAGCCGATCAGCAAAAAGCCCAAGTATCTGCCGTTTATAGAGAAATACACTGAATACGACACACCTACTGGATATATCTACCCGATTCTTAGTTCCTTTCGGGCCATGATGGTGGAAGAAAATGGAAATTGGACTTGGGGGAAAGGGATAGACCCGATTCAACTGATAAGGGACGGCGTCGCGGCCGATATTTTCATTAGCTCAGTGCGCGAGTCGATAAACAACCACCGGAACCCGAACCGGACAGGTAAGGACACCCAAGCTTGGACGTCCGCATACCAAGCGGCACGTATCTATTACTTGGAGCGGTAGACATAGAAGCCTTTCCAATACTGCTCCTTGGGTTATAAGGCCCGTCACAGGATTTGTGACGGGCTTTCCATCTTAGTATACACTCCCGTCACGACTCAGGGGCGCCGCCACCGATCACCAACTCTGTCTCTATGACATAAGAAGACTAACTAGGCAATGATAATACCGCTATTATTCAAGGTCGCCTTCCCAATTCCGCCCCTTACGCCCGGTATACGAAGTCTATCTCGAATAGATGGTAGTGTGCCCTGACCATTCCCAGATTCGCGTACGTGTTCTGGGCAACCTCGTTATCCAGGTCCACGTACAGACGGATTCCGCATACGTTGGAGCGGGAGCGGGCCGCATCGTATACCCAGTCGTGCATAGCACGGTAAATTCCCCGGCGTCGCCAGTCAGGCTTCACGTATACACTCTGAATCCACCAGAAGGTGGCATTGCGCCAGTCGCTCCACTCATAGGTGATTAGCAGTGACCCGACTACGCTGCCCTCAACCTCCGCCACCAAGTAAAACCCTTTCTCAGGGGCTTCAAAGACAGCCCCGACGCCCGCAGTCAGACGCTCCACGTCCAGGGATTTCCCCTCGGTTTCCTTTGCCATGGCCGCATTGAATCTCACCAGCACGTCAACGTCATTCGGTCTGGCTTCTCTAACGGTCATCTCAAGCTGATTAGGCATCTCTGCCAACCCCAAAACGATATTGACGGGGCCCGGTCTACGAATCGGCCAGGTGCTTCACAGCTTCCAGGCCGAGATAATATCCGTAGACCCCGAACCCGTACACCGATCCTTTGCAAGCCGGCAGAATATTCGAGACGGTGCCGCGAGACGTGGGATTGGATGCGTGAATCTCGATGACCGGGTAGCGTATCTGGGTAATGGCCGTGCGCAGAGGCCCTGTGCCAGTGGTGAAACCCGCGGGGTTGATCAGCACCGCATCCACGTCCCGTTCATGGGCATCGTAGATGGCATTCACCACCTCGCCTTCGATGTTGGAATGGAAGATTTCCACGTCAACTCCCAGGCTGTCCGCATAGCCTCGAATCTGTTCGTTAATCTGGTCAAGGGTAGCGGGACCGAAAATCTCAACTTGAGCCTTGCCCCTCATGTTCATGCCTGCCCCGTGTATTACCAATGCCCTAGTCATGTATCCCTCCCCTACCGATGGTGATTTGCAAGCCTACCTCAGGACCAAAGCATCTCCCCGCTTTGCCTGAGTGCATCACGGTTGCCCGGTCCAACTTAGTATAGCACTTGCAATCACAAGCTCCAATCGGCGGCCTCCTCTGCGTGCTCGCGCACAGATACTTTCCGGCAATCGTGTGGAAGTGCCGGAGCCGCACTTGACTGCCCCTCGGATTGACAGCTACACTCATCTGGGCCAAAGAAAGAGGCTTTGAAGGTCCACTGAACTCATTGTAGGGAGTACTGACTACAGTCCATTGCTACACCGCAAACTCTTCTATGGTTGGTGGGTCCTGCTGGTCACTGCATTGGCAGTGTTTTTTCAGGTTGGGGCAGGCAACTGGACAATCACAGTGCTTATCGAACCCATGACCGATGAGTTCAATGCCACCCATGCTCAGTTCGTGGGAGCTCTGACTGTGGCAGCCATGCTGGGTGCAGTTGTTTCTCCCTTCATAGGCAGGATTGTAGACCGGTACGGCGCTAGAGTTGTGATTACGGCCTGTCTCCTTTTCTTTGGCCTGATGCTGATATTGACCTCACAGATTAACGCCCTTTGGCAATTCTATCTCACTTACAGTGTGGGCATGGGCTTGGCCCAATCCGGGGTGCTGATGGTAGGCGGTCAGGTTGTAGCCGCCAACTGGTTCATCAGAAAGCGGGGCATCGCATTCGCCACCCTCTTTGCGGCGACCTCGGTCACCGGCATCGTCTTCACGCTGATTGCCCAAGAGATAGTGGACTGGCGCGACTGGCGCATGGTATGGCTCACAATGGGCCTTTCGATCATACTGGTTCCCGCCCCCCTGGCATGGCTTGTGATTAAACGGAGACCCGAGGACATAGGTCTACGCCCCGATGGCGATGTAGATACTGCCCCAGCAAGCCAGGGAGCGGCACCCAGGGAAACCCGCAACCCTCCGACGGTCGCCACCGAGGTAAGCTGGACACTCAAGGAAGCTTCCAGGACCCGAACTTTCTGGCTTCTCAACTTCAGCTTGCTGCTGATAATCTTCCCCGGAGCAGGCATAATTACGGTCATGCACCCCTATTTCACCGACGAGGGTTTATCATCGGGCACGGCAGCACGACTGGTCAGTTTCTACGCCTTCTCATCCCTCATCGGTACGGTCTTCTGGGGTACACTGGCCCAACTCCTGTCTGTTCGCCTTCTTCTGGTACCCTGGGCTCTATCCTACGGGGTCTCCATAACCCTCCTGGTCCTCGCGGGCGGGTCTTCAGTGGCCCTCATTTATCTCACCCTGATACCCCTGGGGATAAGTGTCATAGGGGGAGGCCAACTCGCGAACCAGGTCTGGGCAGATTTCTATGGCAGAAGGAATATAGGGGCTATCCTCGGGTTTTCAAATCTCATTCGCACCTTTGCCATAGCGTTGGGGCCCCTCCTGGCTGCGGGAATGCGCGACACCTGGGGGGACTACGGCATAGCTTTCAGTCTGTTCGCGGGATTTTGTTTCGTAGCCGCCCTGGGACTCTTTTTCGCCAAGCCCCCTCAGAAAGCAAGCTCTACACTGAGTGCCAGTTCGTAGACCCGGAGTGAGGAGCGTCATTTGACATTTTCCTACTGGAAATCTAAAGTTGTTATGGCCAGATTGAACGAGGGAAATACGCTTAACTTGATGATATAGAGGTGAAGGTCATGGAGCAGCAAAGACAGCCAAGATTGGAAGGGAAGGTTGCTATCATTACCGGGGGCGGGGAAAGGGAGCCTGGTCCCCGTATGGGCGTTGGCAAAGCCATGTCCATACTCTTTTCCCGGGAGGGTGCCAGGGTGTTGGTGGCAGACCGAATACGTCAGAATGCCGATGCCACAGTTGCGGCCATCCGGGAAGAGGGTGGCGACGCATCGGTGTTCGAGGGTGACGTCACCAGCGCAGCCAGCTGTGAGGATATGGTACAAACCGCTATGGAGCGATACGGTGGCCTCCACATCCTGGTCAACAATGCTGCGATTTATATCCCGGAAGGCCCCAACGGGGAACTGGCAGCATCCGTAGTGGACGTGCCCGAGGCGACGTGGGACCGGGTGATGGACGTAAACCTGAAAAGCCTGATGCTCGCCAGCAAGTACGCCATACCGAGAATAACCGAGAGTGGCGGTGGCTCGATTATCAACATCTCTTCCGTGGGCGGATTGCGCGGCGGCAGGAGCGCCCGCATCTCCTATCACACCTCCAAGGCGGGCGTGATTGGCCTTACCACCATGATGGCGGCCCAGCACGGAAGGGACAAGGTCCGCGTCAACTGCATAGTCCCCGGCAGCATCAACACCGTCATGCTGCCAAACGAGGAGGGGTCCCGTGCCGTAATGTCCACACCCCTGGGAACTGTGGGTACGGCATGGGATATAGCGTGGGCGGGGCTATTCCTGGCCAGCGACGAGGCCCGTTGGATTACCGGCGTATCTCTTCCGGTGGACGCCGGAAGCCTGACGACCGGAGCCGGTGGCGCAGTGCCGGAATCCCAGTAGGGGACATCGGATGTCGCCAAAAATGACACGGGAGAAAGATACTACTAAGCTCTACTCATCCGAGCGCACTTCCTGGTCTGCCATCTCTTCTTGTATAAGAAGGTAGATGCTGTAGTCCTTCTCCGACCATCCCGGCCTGTTCATGGCCTGAATCATGATTTGCTCTACGGTGCTCGCTACCGGCATGGGCACGCCGACGTCCCTCCCAACCCCGGTAGCCAGTCCAACGTCCTTTCTGGATAGGGCAAGGGTGAACGTGGGAGGCTCAAAATTACCTTTGAACAACATCTGGGCCAGACCGGCAGCCCTGCCTCCCAAGGGACCCCGGCTGCCGGCTTGCAAGAGCACGTCCAACTCGACGCCTGCCTTCAGGCCCATGGTCAGCCCCTCGATTATAGCCTGCCCTACTCCGAACCCGGTGGTGTTGTTAATTACCTTGCAAATCTGTCCCGTTCCGATTCCTCCGCAGTGCATGACAAAATCCGCAAAGGAGTCCAACAATGGCTTGTGCTGCTCGTAGATTTCCTTGTCACCGCCCACCAGCACCATTACGTTCCGGGTGAGGACATTGGTTGGGCTGCTCATTACAGGGGCATCCAGCAGATGAGCGCCTCTCTCGCGATACATCGGCTCAAGCCTCCGGACCAAGTCAGGGCCGACGGTCGAGAGGTCGAAATGCACGCTACCCTCCTTGACCCCCTCCAGTATGCCCTCATTGCCGGTCACCACTTGCTCTATATCTCTGGGCATCGGCACAGACGTAAAGAGCACGTCGCTGAGGCTGGCAACCTGGGCAGGGGAATTGGCTAGACGTGCTCCCCCGTCCAGAAGGGGCTTCGTAGCCGCTTCGCGGACATCGTAGACTACCATGGGATATCCGGCCTTCTGGATATTCCCGGCCATTCCCACCCCCATTTTGCCGAGTCCAATAAACCCTACAGTATCCATGTCGCCTCCTTCTATCTGACCTGACGGGGAACTAGCGCTATTCTATCAACCTGCATAGTGAAGTTCAAGAAGAGATTTGAAAAGGGTGAGACCTCGGTGGTTCGCCCGGAAATCGGCTCAGCACACGGTTGAATAGTCGTTCCCCTCAAAGATGCCGTTGGCACGCTGCACCTCCCGGACGTAGCAGATAATCTTCTCCACGTCATCAGGTAAGACACCAGCCACAGGCGGCATATCGCCAAAGAACCAATGGTGTGCCTGCACTCCATGGCGTACGGCGTTGCGGATGCTGAGGTCCGGATGATGGCCCGGATGGTAGATTCTGTCAACCAAAGATGGTCCCTGACTGGTCCCGGCAGCCGCCATCCCGTGGCAGACCGAGCAGTTGGCATTGAACAGTTCTTCGCCGGCACGAGCCATGTCGGACAGGGCAGGTGCTGTCACCAGGAACTGCCCAGTCTCATTCGACCCGGCAGCCTCGTTCCGGGAGGTGCTATCCCCGCCACATCCGGTCATCAGCAGCAGAAGAAAGGCCAACGGGAGATTGTAGGCAAGGATTCTAACTATTAAATTCCTGCCTCCGGTCATAGCGAAGATTCCCTCCCAGTGATTTCTACTCCATCTTGAGACACACGCTGGGCGAGTTGATGGAGGATATAGTAGGTGCAACCACCTCTACTCTTCCCTGAATGTACGGGGGGCTGACGGCGGAATGGCACCATCCAAGAGAACCTGAGCCAAAGCTCCCGACCAGAGAAAGGAAGGCCGGGCGCCCCATTCATCCAGCCTTCCTGATACCACGCGGCATCACCAGGTAGCTTGCGCTCATGTGTGCTCGTAGTTGAGGACGTAAGAATGCCGACCCTGATCGTTGTCTATCTCCAGAGTCCCCGAGATGCCGGCTAATTCTCCAGTGCCCGAGTCGGGCACAATGGTGACCGTAAGCTGGGCGTCGCCCTTGTTCATCGCCCCACTATGCTGGAGCACAAAAGCGCCCGACTTCCCGCCCACCGAACCTGTGAAGTACTCGATAGCCACGTAGCCCGCTGAACCGGGAGTACCTGTGAAGGCTGTTATCATATGCGCCTCCGAGGTGCCGACCATGTCGCCGGAGAACTCCTTGCGCACAACGTTGTGATTCAGCTTCAGCCCGTCTTGCTCCAGGAAGGGTGGCTCGGCCTCTATGCTGACATTCAGGTATCCGCTGGAGGTGGGCATGACAATCTCCTATATCTCGTATCAGCAGCTTCTCCACGGGAATTATGACCCTTCCCATTATACACCTGCAACGGAGCCATTAGTGCACGGCACCGTCACCCTCTTGAAGTCACACTTCGAGTCCAAGCTTGGGGATCGCTGCCCCCCTTGCCAGAAGGCTATCTCACTGGGCTCTCCAGGAGTCGCACACCTTCCTACGTTGCACGCCGTGAGTCCCTGGAGCGACGGAGCGGTTGTCCACTTCGATATGTGGCGACTCGCCAGAGCCATTCTGCAGGCCCAAACGTGAAGCGATTCAGCCACGCCTGCGACCACCACAGTTGAAGCGCCCACACCGCGAACACAAACACCAGGACGACACCTCTGTTCACGAAATCCACGTCACCCAGCAAGGTTGTCAAGACAATCACGCCCAACACCGTCTGCATCAAATAGTTGGTCAGTGCCATCCTCCCGACTGCGCGCAGACGCTGCTTGAGCCAGCTGTCCGCGCGGTTGTTCCAGAGAATGACGAGACTCATGTATCCCAGCGCGAAGGGAACCGTGCCAAGGGTGTTGGGTATCTGGCCGATAAAGGCGACCTCGCGGGAGTAATCGTTCACCGCGGTAATGATGACACCGGCAACGGCAAGCGGCAGACCGACGGCAAGCCCGACCACTGCGGTCAGACGGTATGTCTTGGCAGGCAGGCCGCCGTCCATAAAGCCGATGCGGTACAATCCGGCCCCGACAAGAATCAGCCCCAAAGCTCGCAGGAAAAATCCAAACAGGACAAGGCTCCCAATAAGCTCATCGTCCCCAACCCCGCTCGTTGTCCATACGCCTGCCAGCGACTCGCTGGTCGTGTCGGCCACTTGCTGCGCCACCAGTGCGCAGCCAATGGACAGCACGAACACACCGACTCCAACGGAGATGAGCGCCCAGTTTGTCAGCTTTCGCAGGGCAATCAGAAAGACCGAGGATATTGCATAGGCGATCAGCACGTCGCCTTCCCACAACTGGAAGTGCAGGATGCCAATTAACAGCAGCAGTCCGTTTCGCCACAAGTTTAGCCAGACTGCACGCCTTCCTCTTGCGCTGGCACGGTCTATGAAGAGAATCATCCCTGCGCCGAACAGCAACGAAAACAGCCCCATGAACTTCTGGTCAATGAAGACCTCGCCGAAGATGCCCACAGTCCAGTCGAACCACGTCTCCGAGCCGCCCGCGCTCAAGTTGAAGTAAGGCGCACTGCCGAACTTGAAGTAAACGGCGTTCATCAACAGAATGCCGAGCACCGCAACCCCTCGTATCAAATCGAGGCTGATTATGCGCGCGAGGTCCTGAACCGGGCCGGAATCAGTGGCCTGAGGACATGTTGCCAATAGGTCCAACTCCTTGAGCGAGGCTGGGAAAGTCAACTCAGCCTCAGTGCAAGTGAAGTGTAACGGTTGTCTCTCGCATGAAAGGAGACCTTTGCGCAGCCCCAGTTATCATTCTAACAAGCGAAGTCCGCAGAAGGCGGAAGGGATCTAAGGTTCCGTGCGTAGGCAACCGCTCTGACTCTTCACCCGCCTGTGGGCGGTTCTGAATGACATGGAAGTGAGTCTTGGGTCAAAGTTGCTCAAAGGCCTCCATCAAGAAACGAGGCCAACTGATGGCATCAGGAACGGCCCCTCTACATGGATCCTTAACCCAGAGGGGCCATACCGTCACGTTGAGATGCGTTTTTGTACCCAGGAAAAATGAGTTGGTGCCCCCAAGGGGCTTCGATCCCCTGATCTCCACCTTGAAAGGGTGGCGTCCTTGACCTGGCTAGACGATGGGGGCACTGAGAAGATTATACATCAGCTATGGGTATACTGCCAGAGCCTCCAGGGCCGTAGTTTCCGGCAAGCCGAACATGAGGTTCATGTTCTGTATGGCCTGACCGGCGGCCCCCTTCACCAGGTTGTCCAGGCAGCTTATGACTATCAGCCTGCCTGTCCTTACGTCCACCGTAGGGTAAAGCAGACACACGTTGTTTCCCAGGGTCTGTTTGGTCTGTGGTGGAGAGGCCGATATTTTCACGAAAGGCTCTTCCGAATAGAAGTCCTGGTAAAGCTGTCGTATCCGGGGCTTGGCCTCCTCCCATGACGGGAAGGCATCCGGTTTTAGCCGGGCGTAGCAGGAACTCAGGATGCCCCTGGTCATGGGTATAAGGTGAGTCAGAAAAGTAAGCGCCAGGGCTGTATCATCTCCCATAGCTGAAGATGAGGTTGCATTCAGCTTGCCAAGTTCCTGAGTTATCTCCGGCAGGTGTCGGTGGCCGTCCAATGCGTAGGCCATGACGTTCTCATTGACTTCCGAAAAGTGGTTGGTCAGGTTCAGTGTGCGGCCTCCCCCGGATACCCCGGACTTGCTGTCAACCACGATGTCAGTCTCCACCAGCCCCTCCTTTATCACGGGCGCAAGGGCTAGTATGGCGCTGGTTGGATAGCAGCCGGGATTGGCTACCAACCGAGCCTGGCTGACCTCCCGTCGGTTAAGCTCTGTGAGGCCATACACGGCTTCCTCAAGATACTGGGGACCCAGATGGGGGACTCCGTACCACTCTTCGTACTCGGAAGCCATTCTGAGGCGGAAGTCGGCGCTTATGTCCACCACCTTTACCCCGTCCTCCAGCAGAGGTACCACCGCCTCGGCGCTGGCCTTATGGGGCAGCGCGGAAAAAACCAGGTCCAGGCTACCTTCCAGCTCCGGCTGAATCACCATGTCGAAACCGGAGAGGTGGGGGAAGACATTTCCCAGCTTCTCCCCGGCGGCACTTCTACCCGTAACCGAGGTTATCTTGGCGTCGGGGTGATGGTACAGGAGCCTTGCCAACTCGGACCCGGAATATCCTGTAACGTTTATGATTCCTACTTTCACTTCTACCCCCTGAGATTATGCTTCTGTCACTTGTTCCCCATGTCTCGTGACGGGCAGCCATAGGCGAGAACGCACTGTTGGCAAAGGGGCTTGGGCGCTTTGCATACCTTCCTGCCGTGGGTTATCAGGGCCACGTGGAAAGGGAAAACTTGCTCCGGCTCAACGGCATTCTCCAGGACATCGTGAGCCTGCTCGTAGCCGGTTTTCGGTCCGATAAGTCCCAAGCGTTTTGCTACTCTGTAGATGTGGGTATCTACCGCCATTGCCGGCATACCAAGAGCGAAGTTAAGTATTATTGCCGCAGACTTGGGACCGATGCCCGGGAGGTCCCGTAGCCAGGCCTTGGCTTCCTCCAGGGGCATGTCCTTGAGAAAATAGAGGTCCAACTCTCCCCTTCGCTCCATGATTAGGTTGAGCACCTGCTGTATGCGAGGGGCTTTGATGCTCGCCAGGCCACCGATTGTGATGCACTGGGCAACCATCTGGGTGTCACCGCTGGCGACATCTTCAAAGGAGCCGAAGTGGTCCATGAGCTGCTTGAAGGCTCTTTCGGAGTTACGGTCCGAAGTGTGTTGGGAAAGTATTGTAAATACCAGTTCCGACACAGGGTCATATCGAGGCTCCGACGGGAAAGGCTCGTACTCCTTCCTCAAGGTATCCAGAACGACGTCGGCGGTAAGCCCACCTTGCTCCGGTCTGTCTGATACGGTGTCTTGGACCTTGTCCATACCTGGCCTTTCATACTGGTCCGCGTATCCGGGGAGAAACTAATTGTAGCACTTTTTCGTACATCCATCTATTTTGGATCCAATTCAGAAACCATATAGAGAAGTGCAAAACTACACGTTCCTGCCCGCATCAATACCGGGCTACAGCTTGCAACCTTTCCATCAAGCAACTACAATTAGACCCGCTTTAAGTCTCGATACGCCCAGACGTGAGGCGGGCACTTTGCATCCATTCTCAACCGGGAGAAATTATATGCGTCAGCTAATCGCTCTCCTTGTCATGGTTGCCCTCATCCTGTCCCTGGCCGCCTGCCAGGGTGATGCAGGCCCCACTGGGTCTATGGGACCCGCCGGGGAACAAGGGCCTCCCGGACCTCCGGGTCCTGCAGGGGAGCAAGGCCTCACTGGGTCTATGGGACCCGCCGGGGAACAGGGGCCTCCCGGACCCCCGGGTTCTGCGGGTGAGCAAGGCCCCACCGGGTCTATGGGACCCGCCGGGGAACAAGGGCCTTCTGGTCCTGCGGGAGACACCATTCGCCTGGATGAGGCCACCATTGCCTCCATCGTGGATGCCATTGGGGAGGCGCGGATTGCGGCTGCCACCGAATCGCCGGAGCCTGTCCCATCCAAGTGGGACTCCGACGAGTACACCAAGTACTTCGTCAACAACGCTATCTCCATGTACCAATCGGAAGGCCTGGAGGCCACCGTTGACTACTACAACAAAGAGGAGAGCATAGACGGCCAGTGGTATGTGTTCATTTTCGACGAAGATGACACGATGCTTGCGCACGCTGCCAACCCCAACTTTGTGGGACTACCTGCTTCCGAGGTCGTGGGACCCAACGACTATCCTACAAGTGAGGCAGTAATTGCGGTTGCCGAGGAGGACGGGGCCTGGTTCGACTACACCTTTCTCAGTCCTGTCTCCGGCAACGTCGAGACAAAGCACTCCTGGATAGTCCAATACGATGGCTTGGTCTTTGGCTCGGGGTGGTACGAGAGTGGGCCTCGCAGGTCCGACGCTCCCGCCTACACCCAGGCTTTCGTAGAGCAGGCTTTGAACCTCTACGACGCCTTGGGCCTGGAGGACACCGTTGACTACTACAACAAAGAGGAGAGCATAGATGGCCAGTGGTATGTGTTCATTTTCGACGAAGATGACACGATGCTTGCGCACGCTGCCAACCCCAACTTTGTAGGACTACCTGCTTCCGAGGTCGTGGGACCCAATGGCTATCCCGCCGGTGAAGTGGTGGTGGCGGCGGCGGATGAGGACGGCGAATGGTCCGAGTACACCTATCCCAATCCCTCCACTGAAAACGCGGAAGTCAAGCACTCCTGGATAGTCCGACACGATGGGTTGGTCTTTGGCTCAGGGTGGTACGAGAGCGGGCCTCGCAAGTCCGACGCTCCCGCCTATACTCAGGCCTTCGTAGAGCAGGCCCTGGACCTCTACGATGCCCTGGGTCTGGAGGCTGCCATTGACCATTACAGTTCTACAGAGAGCATAGAAGGCCAGTGGTACGTGTTCATCATCGAGCACCAGAGCGGGCTTACAATAGGGCACCATAATCCGATGTTTTTGAGGCGCGACCCCAGCCTCCGGGTGGACGCCACTGGACATTTCTATGGCGACAATTTGCTAGGCGCCACCGAATCAGGCCGCTGGGTTGACTATGTGCTGGTGAACCCGGAAACAGGCGAGGACCGGCAGAAACACACCTGGGCGGTACGCCGTGACGGGTTGATATTCGGGTCGGGTTGGTACGAGTAGCAGTATTAAGAGGTTTGAGGGTCACCACCGCCTGGATTCTTCGGAGTAGACATGGTCGGGTAGTCTGTAGTCTATACCCGCCTCATCGTACAGCGAGACGTTCAGCAGGCTGGTGAAATTGTCGAAATTCTTGGTGCGGGTGATTCCCGGAAAAAACCTGCCCATTGTGCGTTGATAGAGTACCTGCATCCGAAACCAGGCCAGCACCCCCAAGGTCAGGCTCGGGGGATACATCAACTCATCAGCCAGAGGGCTTCCGATGAGCGCACGTGAGAGTCCGAACACGTACTTTGTAAGGTTGCGCCGCTCCTTGGGTTCCGAAATCCCGGCGACCAATGGAGCAGAGTTAACCAACGCATTCGCCATCACAATGGACTCCAGGCTGGGAGAGGGCTCGCAGGTGAGGCCTATTTTGAATACCTCCAGTGCTTCGGCTTCGTCGCGGAACAGAATTGTCTCTGGAATGCCCATCAAGTGGCCCGTGTACCGCCAGACGTCCATGAAACTCTTGCGTTCCTCATCATTATAGGTGGCCCCCAGACTCTTGATGTGCTTCAGGAGTCTTGCGGAGAAGGAGGCGATTGCAAATCCCACGTGCGCTGAACTGATGGGCATACCCCAGGCATTGTAATCCCAGTCGTCGGAGGCGTTCAGAAGGCGTCTGATCTGGGCGTGAACCAATCGGATACGCACGGACAGCTTCCAGCCGTCCCCATCTATTGCTAGGCCGCCGGGCATGAATATTTCTACCATGTGGCGGTTGTTCTGTTTAAGACGCCTGACGCCCTGATCGCGCAACCGCCCGGTTATGAAGAAGGACTTGGCGATGTTCGTCGAGAACCCTTCCACGAGAACGCCGCCGATCATTCCACCCAGGACCAGGTTCGCGTTCCTGTGAAACATGCGGATGCCTGGCTCGAGGGCCTCCAGGTCGAGCCAGGCAGGCGGCGTCCGGGTGGACTCCCGGAACTCTCGCAGTATGGGCGGAGTATCATCCAGGTCGTCCCCAGCCTCGGTACTCATCACCAGTCGGAGGAGCTTGCTTGATTCCTCTCGCGGAAGCTCGGAGAGCGACTCCATGAGCGCGTCGGCAATCGGGTCGCCGATGGTAGTGTGGGCGATGTAGTTGTCCGCCCTCTCCGGATCGAGAGCGCGGGCCTTTTCATAACCCGATATGTAATCTTTCGGCACTTCTATTTGAGGGGAGTAGAGTGCCACAACGGTCCCCCTTCCGCAACAGGTTCCACTTGCACGCCCGGAAGAACCCGCAACCAGGATAGCACATACCCTTTTCTGGTGGCGACCACCGGCGCGCCTGGGGCACCGATAGTTATCCCCACGAGTGCCTGGTACATGCACCGGCTTAGATTCTAGGGCAGCAGGAGAATTATCCGTCTAAAAAGACATTTCTGCAACCTTTCAACAGGCAAAATGGAACAATTCCCCAATTGTCTCTCCTAGAGCCGTCTTACTGTCATCCCGAGTATCCTGACTGTCATTCCGGCTTTGAGCCGGAATCCAGGGCATGCCGACACTGACAATTTCCCCATAGGGCCTGGTAACCTGGACGCCCGCAAGAAACACCCATTCTCCGTTATTCCGACGAAAGTCATAGACCCGACAGGAGGGTCGAAGATTTGCCAAGAAGAGCCGGAATCCAGGGTTGGAGCATGGATAATGCTGGCTTCCAGCCTCCAGGTCGGGCCGAGATTTTGTCTCTTCCAGCTCCTAAGTGGACATCAGGAACAAATAGTGGAAATATCAATATGCCTCATGGTCTATCGGATGGAAGCGGTATTAAGCTGCGAAGACACTGAAAGGCTCGGGTGTGGGTCAGCGATGCCCCGTACTGGTATGGGGATGTGGATACATCGAGAGCGACTGTTCATCATGCGCTGACTTGCACTTCAGAAGGGGATCAGCCGCTCCGCCTCTCGCAGTCGTTTCCGTCTCTGCTGCACGTCCGGCATCACGCCGGCCACCAGCCCCCAGAAGTCCGCCGAGTGGTTGGGGTGTGTCAGGTGCGCCAGCTCGTGAACCACTAAGTAGTCTATGAGGTCGGACTCCACCATCATCAGACGCCAGTTGAAGCGCAGCGTGCCGTCTGGGGCACAGCTTCCCCAGCGACTGCGTTGGTTCCGGACCAGAATCCGAGGTGTCTGATTGTAGCCCAGCAGGAGCCGCCACCGCTGGACGCAGGCTGTCAGCTTGTCCATGGCGCAAGAGGCGTACCACGCCATGACGGCATGGAAAACCGCATCGTGACGCTCTGATTCACCGAGGTCCCGTGGTACATCTACCCGGAGCGTCCGGCTGCCGAAGCGGACCTTCGGCGTGGGCACGTCCGACGACTCCACCATAACCCGGACTCTGCCGCCCAGATATGGCAATGTCTCACCGGTGAGGAGGCGCTGGGCCACGGGCGCCGGCGTCGGCCGAGCCGCTTGCTCTAGTATCCAGGATGCCCTCTTCCGTACGATGGACCGGATGGTGCTGCGCGACGTTGCCACTGGTGCAGCAACACGCACACCGTCCTCATGCACACTGATGCTGACCGTCTTCCTGCGACGCCGGCTGCGGCGCACCTGGTAGCTGATGGTCGCGTCGCCCATACGGACGCTGTCCTGTTCTACCGACATACCTCGACCACCATGGCCGTCATCTCACTTGCACGCTGTCGTGTCAGTGCCTGCCTCCGGTCCGAGGGTGATGCGTCCCTGGCTCACCCTCGCCGCAAGTTCGGGGCCATTGTTGGCAGTGGAAGGGTTCGCCCCATGTCAGAGTGACCCGAAAAGGCGTCCTGATCCGGCCGTCGCGCCGCCACTCGTAGTAGCCGTCGGCCAACACCAGGCAGCGACGCAGCTGCAAAGCCCCGCGGAACGCCGGCTTCTCAGCGACCGTCTCCGCCCTGGCGTTTATCATGGGATTGCCTACGGACATGCCTTTGGTCCACGATGGGATTAACCCCCAGCGCATGCAGGAGGCCTGCCGTCCAGCGCTGTCAATCTTCTCCTTGACGGTGAGCACCTGCTGGGTGGGCGCAATGTTGTAGGCCGCCTCAAAGGGTAGCCTGTCGCCGTCGAACTCTAACCTCTGAGCCAACTGGCTAACGTCTGCTATCAAACTATATCGCCCACACATGACCTATACGTCCTTTCCTTCGTCCATTTTCTCATGCCGAGAGTCGCACCGCCACCCCACCATCAGCCATGGCAGGTTCCTTTCACGGTCAATTCCCGGCAGCCTGGCGCGCATCTGAGCAGTCACTTTATTTAACACTCGATACAGGCTTGAAACCCGTCTTTAGCTTGTATAGTCATCGTGCCTGGCCTGACAGCGAACGAAACTTGGAAAGACCACGTCCCTACTTGGACATTTCTTGACACTATCATGCTCATACTGTAGCCTAGAAGTGTACAGCCAGCCAGTACTACCAATGTTTGCTTCATATCAGCACCCTCAAATAGAGGGCCCGTAGCTCAGAGGCAGAGCAGCCGGCTCATAACCGGCGGGTCGTTGGTTCGATTCCAGCCGGGCCCACCAAACTTGACGGTAGACAGAACCGAGCCGTTCAGCGCCATCTCCTCGGCGTCCACTCCTCCTATCGGAGAGTCCTCCGGCATCGGAATCGTGTAGCGCACGACGGCGTTGTCGGGCATGACGACGATCTCCTTCACGAAGCTCTCGATGAAGGCCCTCCGCTCGGTCAGTTCGCTCTCGCGCAGGAAGTTGCTCATGTCCAAGGCGTAGGCTGTTATGGTTTCCACGTCGTCCAGGACCTCCCTGCGCTGCGACAACAGTGTCCTCGCCTCCTCCGCCGAAGCCTCAAGTTTCTCCTGTCGCTCCCTGTGGTCTCTGATGCGGGGTTTGAAGTCCTCGATGTCCAGGTCGGTGGTCTCGGCCAGGTCGTAGAGCCGTCCCAGCCTTCGCTTCACGTCCGCCAGCTCCGCCTCGATGGTCTCCAGCTTCTGCCTCTGCTCGGCGGCCACGCCGTCCATCTCCTCGTCCACCAGCTTCACCAGCGCCCGGATATTGGACTCGGTGAGCACGTTCTCCCGAATCTTGCCCACCACCTTCTCCTCGAAGCGCCGGGCGTTGAGCCTGGGGGTCCTGCAAGTGCCGCTACCCCGCTTGAGGAGGGACTGGCAGACGTAGTAGGCGAACTTCCCGCTCTTGGCGTCTTGCCCGGAGAGCGCCCTTCGGCAACTCTTGCACCGGACCAGGCCGCTGAGCAGATAGGTGCTTCCGAACCTGATATCTTGATACGGCTTGGCAGACACGGAGTGGTTCTCATGGAAGCCAAGTATCGGTCTGACGTTAGCAAACGAACAACATACGACGCAACACGAGACCAGGTGATTCGCCTTATAGACATCGGATTATGGTATGCAAGACGGGAAGACCTGACGGGTCGAGACACCGACCACTACAATAGCTATGTCGCCGTGCTACAGTACGGCAATGCCGAGACAAACTCCGAGGAAATCATTGATCGGTACATAGGGAAGCCGGATGCCATTGAGAAAGCCTTGTCCTATTGGTGGGACCTTACAGACGCTGATCATGAGAGATTGGCCCGCTCGGTGGGGTTTGCTCGTTGGCCAGACCCGTTTAACCGATAGTGGGCAGAGACTAGTGTCATCAAAGACCAGGAGCAGGTCGTCTCAGCATGGTGTCGCAGTTCTGTCCGTGTTGGAGGAAATGCCCCGACAGTCGGCCAAAGTAGGCGAAATCTAGAGCCTTCACTCTAGTGCTGTAGGGTCTACTCAGCGGCAATTCTGGTATCCTGCAACTGCCTTCCCTACGATTGACTGCTTAAGAGTCCAATGCGGGAGGGAAATAGAGTAATGTCTGGGTGAGCAAATGTCTTGTAGGTCAAGGGGTTCGGCATGCTGAAAGTGCTACTGTTGGGGTTGGAGTAACCTTACCTAATTGCAGACCGCCCCCGCACTTTATACGGGGGCGGTTGCTGCCATGCCATAATACCAGCGCTGTTGACGGTAGACCCAGCCCATCTCAGGCCAATCTGCCCTGAGCCGACCCGAATGGCTTGATTATCAAAGCGTCACGGTCAGGGTGCAGGAGCCGCCCCCACCCCCCAACCGGACACCTCAGCGTAGCAGTCGTCGAAGTCCGGGGCCGTCCCAGACAATGCGAGACGCGCGGAACTCCCATTTGCCGTCGTTGGATGCCAGTCTCCATCCGTCGGAGTCGTATATGGCCAACGCAGCGCCGTCCAGGGTTCCCAGGGCCACGTCTATCTGGCAGAGCAGGGCGAAGCTGTGGCGGATGTCGGCCAGGAGCTCCCATGTATCCGCGCTACGGCTCCGGCTCGACCCCAGCCTGCGTATGTTGAAGGAGCCCAAAAGTATGGAGTCGTATTCTCTTTGCAGTGGGCCGTATCGTTCCAGGTCGGTTTCCGGCCTCGCCATTATGCTGAGCCACTCCGCCGATGTGAAGTGCCTTGTCCCCCTGCCTCCCTCCAACTGATATGCCGCCCTGTTACTGGGCAACGGACACGGTCAATGTATACGAGCCAGTTTCCCAACTCAGGAAACCGCCTCGCACCTCAACGTAGAGATACCCTGATTCTTCGGCTCTCCAGAACAGAACTTGCTTGTCATCATACAAACTACTCACGACGGTGAATTGGAACTGGTTCCCATTCGAATCCAGCACCCAAGCCCACAATTCGGAAAGAGTGCCGAGTTCAACGTCAAGGCGATACTCTTTCCCCGCCTCTGCGGTGTAGCGGAAGACGTCAAAATCGCCTTCCCAGTCAATACTGCCTTCCACGGCTTCCCCCAGAGTTATGGCAGTGGCCCCGCCAATAGTATCGCCGTGGTGGTCCTGGACTGGTTCCGTGCCAGTGCCACCGGTTGTGTCGTCGCAGAAGGGCAGGCCGAGCATCTCGAAGTCGTTGGTCGGCACACCCCGCAGACTGGCAGGTATGCATCCGGTCAACCGATTGCGGAAGATGGACAGCGATTTCAGCCTGGAGAGGTTGCCCAGCTCAGGCGGTATCTGTCCGCTCAACTGGTTGCTGACGAGGTACAGACCCTCGACGCGCCCGTCGAGAAAGCCGACGCTGACACCGTACCAATCACTGATGGGCCTGTCGCTAAGCCAGTGGGTGTTGTTCGTCCAGTTGGGGCCGTCGGTGGCGTGGTAGAACGCGACGAGGGCCGCTCGATCCGTTTCAACGGTGAACGCCAGAAACTCGGACAAATCGAATGTGACTCCGGTCGTCCCATCCGAGATCTGCCAGACCAACCCGGCAGTCCCTTCAGGGACTTGGTAACTGGCAACGTAATTGACGGTGTTTCCGGGATAAATCATGTCATCACGGGAACGTCCTGACCATGCGCAGCTTATACGTTGGTACGGCAGTCCTGCCTGATCCTGGAGTCTCATGTGAGTGCCACAATCCGGTACAGGAACTGGGTTATCGCCAACGTTGCGGACTTCTGTTCGAACGACAAGTTCACCGTCGTCGTTCCTGTACGCGCGCGTAACCTCAACCTCATAGTCACCGACACGCACGCTTTCTCCGGCGGAGAATGTGCCCAACAGGGTTTCCGGTTCGTCGAACCCGTCCGCCTCGTACGCGAAGCTGCAACCGGCCTCGGCCATCCGACGCTGAATTTCAGCAGGCAACTCCCTCTCGATTTCCAGGATTTCCTCCAGAAGACCCCATAGAGCAAAAAGCACTAACCAAAGCTCATCGCCTATAACGTTCTGTGCCGGCTGCGAGTCAACGCCTTCTTGGAAGATCTGATAAAACTCCAGCGCCTTGCTGTGCCAGTCGGCAAGTTCTGCGGGAGGCGACAGCGGCGACACCACCTCAATCGTCTCTGCTATGACATCGGATAGTTCCCTATACGTATAGGTGGTGTTTTCCAGATCCCCCGGTAATCCATCTACAAATGCGCCACACTTGGACAAATAGTCATCGAGGGACAGTCTCGCAGACGAAGAGCTGGGCAGGGCCGGAGTAGGTGTAACCGTTGACGTGGGTGTCTGCGTGGGTGTCGGTGCAGGTGTCTGCGTGGGTGTCGGTGCGGGTGTCTGCGTGGGTGTCGGTGCGGAAGTGGGTGTAGCCGTCTCAGTGGGGCTTGGAGCATCGGAACACGCGGTCAGCAGTATGGCCAAGAGTGCGATGCTGGTAATCAGCAGACTCATGATTGTCTTTGACATTTTCCCTCTCCTCTGGGCAAGATGAAGCGTTGTAATCTCGTCCACATTAGTCCTTCCTGTGACGCACCGTAAGGTTCGTTTGTACCTGATTCGAGGGGTGCTCTTATACCTGTTCGATAGGGTACATGGGAACCTTGCCGCCCCACCCTCCAGCGGCGTATATTACTTCTTTGGTCGAGGGTTGGATTCGCATACCACGCCAAGCGATGAGGTTGCCGAGCCACGCCGAACGACTGACCAGGAAGGGCTGTTCGGCCGCATATCCCAAAGGTACAGTCGCCCTCAGCATAGGGGCTGTTGTAGGCATAGACGACGTACTCCTCTCCTTCGATGAAGGCAAACCCGCAGCTTCCTCCCGTTGGCGGCGTGGTGATGTACATCTCCTCATGGACAGTGCCCTTCCACACGGCGCTGACCTCAAAGCCCACCGTGCTACGGTCCTCAGGGGAGACGGACGCCGCATTTGGGTCTTAGAAGTGCTCAACCGGGACGACCCTCTCGGCGAACACTGGGGAGAACTCTTGCGGCTCTTAGGCGGGAGTCCCGGGTTGTGTGAATTTGCACGCGTATACCTGCTCCGGGTTACCGAGGAACCGGGGGACGCCCGTCAGGAGCGCGAGGCTCACTGGGGTTACCAAAACAGGGGTGAACACAATACTCGGCCGTTTCACATTCACTTGCTGCATGACCAATTCTCTTCTCTTGAGCGCCTCCGCAACCTGTCTCCATCAAGTAGGACGTCACGAAGAACTGGGTTGTTCCCAGACGATGAACTCAGTGCGGCGGCGTCAGGCGCTCGGCTCCGCCACCAGCCCGTTCCTCACAGCCCAGATCACGAGTTCCTGCTTGGTATCCAGCCCCAGCTTGTCCTGAACTCGGTAGATGGTGTTCCGGACAGTGACCGGGCTGATGCCCTTCTCCTTAGCGATGCGGACATACGGCTCCCCGTTGGCGAACAGCGTGAGCAGCTCCCGTTCCCTCTCCGTCAGCGCGTCCGGCTTGCGGCGGGTCTTCTTCCACAATTCGCTGCGGATCATCGTCAGGGTTCTCCGAATGGCCTCGTCCGGGATTCTCAGTTGGCCTCTAGCGAGAGCGAGAACGGCCTCCTCCAGGGCTTCGCCACCGGAGTACTTCTGCAGGTAGCCCGTCGCGCCGGCGGCCACCGCCTCGATCACGGCATCCTTCTCGGGCGAAGCCGTCAGCATCAGCACCTGCGTGTCGGGGAGCTTCTCCATGATCTCCCGGCATGCCTCGATACCGTCCAGCCGGGGCATCATCACGTCCATGACGATGACGTCGGGTTCCAATCGCTCCGCCGTCGCCACTGCCTCCACTCCGTCGGATGCATCCCCAACGACTTCAACGTTGCTGGATTGCTCCAGTAATCCCCTGAGTCCCATCTTCACAATTGGATGGTCGTCAACCACCATTACCCTTATCGGTTTACCTGAAGTGTCCATAGCCTCCCTCCGTGTTCCGCATATAGGGAACCGTGCAGGTGACGATTGTGCCGCCCCTCTGCCGGTCCGATTCCACTCTGAGGCTACCGCCAACGGCCTCCGCGTCCTCCCTCATCCCGGCGAATCCGCGGCCACGGCTCGCATAGTCGTCGGGCAGCCCCACGCCGTCGTCCGATACAGACATCCGAACGGAGTCGGTCCCAAAGTCCAGCTCGACATTGACCCTTCCGGCACGAGCGTGGCGGAAAGCGTTCGTGAGCGCATTATGAGCGATGGAGAAGAGGCGGTTCCGGACCTCCGTCGTAAGCGCAGTCTCTGCGCCGTGCACAACCACCTCTGCGGGGATTGCGGCAACCGTGGTGAACGTCGCGGCATGGGACCGGAGCATGGCCTCAAGGCTCGTGCCCTCATAGACCTGGCTCCCGTCCAGCGGTCGCCTCAACTCCCACATTACCGATCTCGACAGTTCGGCCGTCGAATCCAGTGTGGCTGTCAGCTCCTCGTTCGAATCGCCGGCCAGCTTCTTCGCCCGGTCTACTCCGAGTCCCACCATATAGGCGGTCTGGACGACTGTATCATGGATCGTTCTTGAGACCTCGTTGCGCTCCCGCTGAATCTCCCTCTCACTCTCCATTGAGGCCTGCCGCCGCTGACGCTCGAACCGGGCGATGAAGCTCACGATCATGACCACGGCGTACATCACGGCCACCCTGGCGATCAGCGTCTTGTCGTCAACCGCGGCCAAGTTCAACCCCTGGATTAGGCTTACGACGGTGTAGAGCCCGGCGACCATCGTGGTCCAGACGACAGTGAACCAAATGGACGAGACTGTTACGGCGACCAAGGCGAGGGCCGGATAGTAGCCCAGGTGAAAGATGGGTCCGAACTCCCCCTTCATGACCAGGCCCGTCGTGATCAGGGCGATGTCCAGGGCACTGAGGGCAACCAGCCAGTGCCAGGTCAAAGGCCGCTTCGACAACAGCCAGTAGTGGAAGAATCCGTTGCACATCACCAGGGGCACGTGCGCCAGAAGGAAGTACCACTTGTGGGGGAACCAGGTCTCCGGACGATACGCCAGGTGGGCCAGGATGGCCAGCCAGACCAACCAGCGAGCCCAGAGAGAGACCCAAGCCGCGTATCGCAGCACCTCCGGGTCTATCCCGGCGAATTGCCAGCGGCGCGTGGATAACCAATCTCGAATGGCGGTCAACAGGCCCAAGGGAGTTGCACCTGAATTGGAATACGTCCGGCTGACTGAGGCTTGCAGAGGCTGAGGGTCTCGCCATGGCAGCCGGTACTGGACACAGTAGACACCTTGCCCTGTGGGGTGGTCAAGGTGAATTTGACCATGCCGTTCCTAGGCAAATGTCTAAAGTCAATTTGGGCATGCGAACCTTGTGAGGCATGTTGAGAAGTGCGACCCTATTCGATGCCGCTCTACGCTTCCGGCCGCGGCTGGCTGCGAGAGATAGCACTCATTCATGAAATTCCAAGGAAGGAAACTGCACAGACGGTCCGAGCCGATGCTTAGACAGCACATTCGCCACAGGAGGGATACCCAAGTCTTCCGGGCGACTTCCCGCAGCAAATTAAGGGGGTCCAGGAAGGGGCCGGTGGTCGTAGAAGACTCTTCCCCTGGGGGCATATCCCATCGCCATAAGGCAATGGTCCAGATTCCGGCTGCGGCCCAAAGCGGAGAACGTAATGGAGTCTCCTGATATCTGCTATGACTTGGGCCTCGGTGCCCAGACGCCCGAGGCCCGGCGTAGATGACAGCGTGGAGGACCATCACCCACATACCGGCCCTGCGTTTCCTGGCAGCAACAGCCATCGCCGCCATTGCCCTGGCATCGCACTCTCCCGCCATCGGAGATAGCGCACCGGCCCCGCCCACCAACCTCACGGGCGCCGTAAGCACAACGCCGACCGTCACCCTCACCTGGGACGCTCCGGACGGCTACACGCCAACCGGATACCAAGTCCTCCGCTGGCGGCGTGGGGGCTCCGCGCTCGGCGTTTTCCAGGCCATCGTGCATCACACCGGCAGCACGGAGACCACGTACACCGACACGGACGTCGTCCACGGCGCGCGCTACGTCTACCGGGTCAAAGCCTGGAAGGACGAAGCGCTCAGCGAGCGGAGCAACTTCTTCAACGGCGACGTGCCTCTACCGGCCCCGCCCACCAACCTGACCGGCACCCTCACCCCAACGTCCGTCACCCTCACCTGGGACGCTCCGGAGGGCTACACGCCGGTCGGGTACCAGATAATCCGCTGGCAGCCAGAGGTCACCAGCCACTTCGACATCCACTTAAACAACACCCGCAGCACGGAGACCACGTACACCGACACGGACGTGAAGGCGGGGGCGCAATATGTTTATCGGGTCAAGGCCTGGAAGGGCAAGACGCTCAGTGAGCGGAGCGAGTACTTCTACGGCAAACTGCCTACGCCGAAGCCGCCCACACCCACCGGCCTAACGGGCGCCGTGACCCACGACTCGGTGACGCTCAGTTGGACCCCAGGCGATGGCCCTGTCACCGGCTACCAGGTACTCCGCCTGCAGCGCGGCGTGCATGAACTGGGTGACTTCCAGGTCCTGGTCGACGACACGGGGAGTGCCGAGGCCACGTACACCGACACTGACGTGGAGGCCGGGGCCAAGTACGTCTATCGCGTCAAGGCGCGGAACCAATGGGGCCTGAGCCTACAGAGCAACTACTTCAACGCCGACCTGCCCCCGGCTCCGCCGCCGGTCGACCACGGCGATGCGGAAGAGTCGGCCACGTCGCTGGTCCTCGGGGACTCGGTGGACGGCCAGCTCGACGATGGAGACGTCGACCTGTTCAGCATCGACCTGCAGGAGGGCGACGAGGTCTGGCTCTACACGACGGGCGATACCGACACCAGCGGCGAGCTGCGTGGCTCGGGTGCCGTCGAGGCGTCCAATGACGACGGCTGGCTGCCGCCCAATCCGCTGAACTTCGCGATCCGAGCCGCGATCACCACCAGCGGGACATACTACGTCGCGGTCCAGGGCGGCCCAGGGCCCTATACGCTGCACGCTCGCACCGTGACCGTGGCGGGCGACTCGACCACGACGGCTCCGGTGATCACGCCTGGCCACCCGGTCGCGGCGACCCTGGAAGCTGGCGTCGAGAACTTCTTCAGGATCGAGCTGACTGAGGCGACGGACCTGTGGGCCCTTGGCCTCGGGGATACGTCAACCAACGGCGAGCTGCTGGACGTCCAGGGCCAGCGCATCTTTGAGAACTTCGACAGCAAGCTCCATGAGCGCGAGAATCGGTTCACCCTGCGGGCAGAGCTGGAGCCGGGCACCTACTACGTCAAGGTGTGGGGCGACAGGGCCAACACCGAAGGGCCGTATGTGCTGTGGGTGGAGGGCGTCACCGCACCTGGCAACTTCCCGGCTGACGCCACGCGGGCCTACCTCGGGATGCCCGTCCCGGGCCGCGCCACGACCTCGGACGCCCTGGACTTCTTCCGGATCGACCTGCCAGTCCGGACGGAGCTGATCGTGCGCGGTGTTGGGAACCGCGGCCGGCCGAGTCCCACCGTCCCCAATCTCACCGTGGAGCTCTACGACAGCGATGGGACAGACCTGGACGTGTACTTCCTGCCCCATTCAGCACTGAAGCCCTACCTGGGGGTCGCCGCTCGCGGCATCCTGCCTGCCGGCACCTACTACGTCAGCATGGCGGCCAAGGATGACAAGGGAGGGGCCTACCTGCTCGATGCGTTCCTGGACGACAGCAAACTCAAGCAGGAGGAGAAGTGCCTGGCGCTCGGTAGCGGGAAGTACTCGGACCCGCTGTACGGCTGCCAGTGGCACCTGAAGAACACAGGTCAGTACCCGGGCGGCGCTGGCAAGGACATCAACGTCGAGCCGGTCTGGGACTCCGGGAACCTGGGCCAGGGGATCAACGTCGCCATCTTCGAGGGCGGCGTGGACTCTGCCCATGACGACCTCAAGCACAACTACCGGGAGGACCTGAGCCACAGCTCCGGCGGCGGCAGCGTGCGGTCGCCTGGCTACTACCACGGCACGAATGTCGCCGGCGTGATCGCCGCCCGCGACAACGACATAGGCGGCCGAGGCGTTGCGCCCAGGGCCACCCTGTTCCACTACCGGACGCCCCCCAACGAGGCTGTGATCACCGCCGCGATGACCAGGAACCTGGACATCACGGCGGTCCACAACAACAGCTGGAGCGTCAACCCCACCGGCCACCTGCGCCTGGCGAGCGCGGCCTGGGAGCGGGCAGTCATAAGGGGCGTCACGGAGGGCTACGGCGG
>DAOUKR010000034.1:0-55978 GCA_034421095.1 Dehalococcoidia bacterium | reverse complement strand
GTCCAGCCGGTGAAGGCCCTGGAGCACTCCCTGACGTCCACCTCGGTGTAGTTGCCCACGCCCATGCTGAAGAGCTCCAGGAGCTCCCGGCCCCAGTTCTCGTTGACGGCCTCGGCATGGTTCTCGTTGTTGTCCAGCCAGTGAATCATGGCGGGGTTCTTGGCAACCTCTACCAGCAGGTCCCGGTAGTTGCCCATTCCCTTCTCGCGGAACAGGTCCAGCATGTCGTCTATCTCATCGTAGTGGTCTACCTTTGAGACGCCCGTTGCGAATATCTGGTGCCAGAAGAGGACCATCTTCTCTTCCAGGGGCCGCCTGGTGTTAATCATGTGGTAAAGCCACTTGGTGGCACCCATGCCCTGTATGGTCCCTGATTTCCAAGCCCAGGGATGATACCGCAGCAGGTCACGTATATCTATGGCATCCTGCTCTTCGGTATGCAGCAACTCTTCTACTGTCGACTCGTATCCCCTGGCGGCGCGGGCCTCCAGTTCTTCCCGTGTCGCTCCGAATCCGGCGCGGCGCATCAGATGGGCCATCAAAGCTATGCCGTTATCAGCCATTGTCAATCCCCCTTTCCTCTGAAGAACGCTCAAAGATTTTCACTTGATACCGGGATTACAGTTCAATTCAATAAGGAACTTTCACCCTACTCAATTACCAGCCTCAGAGCCACCCCTATCCAGGAACTCGGAGGCGCACCCTTAGGAGGTACTCAATGCTCTTGGATTGTAGCCCTTCTTTTATTTCCTGTCAATCCATGCGTACTCGGGGTGTTGTGAGATTCGATGAGCTTGTGCTACTTATGGCAGTCCCGGTTCCAATATACGGGCGCTTGGTATGGAATATCGTAAATTTCGACTTATTGACATCTCCGACGACATAACATACACTAGCCCACATAGTCCTGGGGGCTTATGTCAAGCCTCGAAGCTAGGGAGGTGTGCTTATGGCACGTAGCCGGTCACTTAGTCCCAGGTTTCTGGTATTCTTGCCCCTAATTGCGGTGTTGCTAATAGGTCTGGCCTGCGGTGGGGCAGAAGAACAGCCGACCCCCACACCCCAGCCAACCCCAACCCCGTTAGACGTATCAGCGATTGCATCAGACCTGCAGACTTCCATACAGGAATCCATAGCAGCGGCGCTTGAGAGCCAAGCGGGTGAGACAGACGAACCCATCTCCCCCGAGGACCTGCAACAGTTGGTAGAACGGGCAGTAGAGGCTTCGGTGCCTCCGGGGACCAGCCCCTTGGAAATCCAGCAGATGGTACAGCAGGCCATTGAGGCATCTTCACAGCCCGGCCTCTCGAGAGACGAAGTGGCGAGCCTCGTAGCTCAGGCGATAGCTGAGTCCGCGGGAGAGCAGTTGACTGCTGAGCAGGTCCAGAATATCGTTGCCCAAGCAGTGGCGACGCCAACACCTTTGCCAGTGGCAGCCGTCACCTTCGAGTGGGAGCCTCCCACGTGGGTTAGGAATGGAAAATACGGTGGAGTACTACCCATGTCCTCCTTGAACTGGCGCATAAATTGGGACCCCCACCAGCAAACCGGCCTGCTTGATTCGGCGGTAAGCTCCGGCTTTTACAACCAGATTATGCGGTGGGACCACCAGGACCGAGACCAGCTAATAGGAGACTTGGTCAAGACATGGGAGTTGACCGATGACGGCGGATACCTGTTCAAGCTCTACGAAGGTGCAATGTTCCTAGACGGCGAGATGGTCAACGCCGATGACATCAAGTTCAGCCTAGACAGGATGGTTGAAGAGGGACGGCCCAGGCCTAAGACGGGCAAGATTCGCCGTTACTACGATAGCTCGGAGATCATAGACGATAGGACCCTAAAGGTAAACTTGAAGATTCCTAGCTCGCCGGCTTTCCTCCAGCTGCTTGCGGTAGAAAACTACAAGATAATTGGCAAGCACGTCGGAGACGCCCATCCAGACTTGGATGAGCGGGCGGAATTCCTTAACAACAATCCCGAGAACATCAATGGATCCGGTCCTTTCATGTTCAAGGACTTCCAGGAGGGGATTCTGGTCGAATGGGAAAGGAACCCCAACTATTGGAAGGATGGCCTGCCTTTCCTCGACGGAATCAAGATGTTCCTCATTGAGGATACTAACGCACTGATCCCGGCCTACGAGTCAGAGCAAGTGCTTATGCCCAACTTTGGCGATACCGGCATGGGCGTGAGGGACCTGATGTCGGTGCAAGAGCAATGGGGGGAACAGATCGTTGTTCATTGGCTGGGTGCCCCGGAGCTCGACGTGCTCTTCGTGAACTTCGAGAAGCCTCCCTTCGACAATGCTGACGTCAGGCAGGCATTCTACGTAGGCATAGACCGACTGGAGCACATAAACACCCTGTTGGCCGGCCGCGGGAAAATGGGTACACCTTTCTTCCCCGATTCCTGGATGACTCCGTCTGACGAGATAGTAGGAACCTGGCCTGGCTTCCGGTATGTAGACAAGGCCACCGGTGAGCCTGTGTTAGTTCCCTACGGCAACGACAACGTGATTAAAGACCCGAGAGATATAGAATTGGCCAAAGAGCTGCTGGCCAAAGCGGGATATACCGAAGATAATCCGCTCAAGTTCACCTATAATGCCTTCAACCTTCCGTATCACAGCAGTGTCGGCCAGCTAATGAAAGAGCAGTTCGCCAGGTTCGGTGTGGAGGCCGAAATCAATCTGCGGGATGTCTCCTCGGGCTTCGCCGACACCAGGGCTGGCAGATACCAAATGAGCCACGTAACCCGAGCAGGCGACATTCGAGATTCAGACGACCTCCTTCTGGGTAATTACATGCCTGGTGGAGTGTCGTCCTGGGAGAACCTTGAAGTTCCCGCGATAAACGAGATATTTGCAACGTCCTCTAGGGAGGCCGACCCGGACGCGCGCCAAGAGCAGATACTCCGGGCAGGAGAAATCCTACGCCAGAACGGAATGGTCTCCCAGATTGGCGTTGCCTGGGTAGACAGGTATGCCCTCCCAGTGAACACCAAGGTCAAAAACTTCCGTGTGGGTAGGCTGCTGGGAGAAAACTACATGCACGAGTCCATATGGTTGGAGGACCCCATCGAGTTCAGATAGGGGCAGATTTGATACCTATCCCATCTTTTGAAAGCTAACTGAGAGGGCCGGTCCGAACCTGATTCTCGGGCCCCTCCGGGCCGGTTCTCATGGAGTTCTATGAGAGCATACACGATAAAGCGACTGTTGCTCTTCGTCCCCACGCTGCTACTGGTCTCTATAGTGGCGTTCTCAGTTATGCGTATTCTCCCCGGCGACCCCGCGCTGGTGATACTTGTCGGAAACTCGGGAGAGGGTCATTTTACCGAGGAAGAGCTTGATGCCTTTAGGAAGCGCCTTGGCACCGATAAGCCCCTCTACGAACAGTACGGAAGATGGATATGGGGCGCGCTCCAGGCAGACTTCGGCGAGTCTTTCTGGCATAATCGCCCGGTCACCGATGAACTGAGATTGCGTTTCCCCATTACTTTGCAGCTCACCATCATGGCAATCATCATGTCCCTGATAGTAGCGGTGCCCATCGGAGTCCTCTCCGCCGTGAAACAGGACACTTGGATTGACCATGCCTCCAAGCTATTCACCGTCACCGGGGTGGCTATGCCATCCTTCTGGGTTGGGATACTGGTGGTATTCATGCTGTCCGAACTCTTCGATTGGGCCACCCCTTTGGGATACGCCACTCTGTGGAATGAGCCTGTTAAGAACCTGCAACAGTTGGTATTCCCGGCCATAGCCTTGGGATACTTCAATCTGGCCTTCACCGCAAGGGTAACCAGATCAGCTATGCTGGAGGTCATGCGTGAGGACTACATCAGGACAGCTAGGTCCAAGGGCCTTAGAGAGTTGATAGTGCTCATGCGACACGCCCTCAAGAACGCCGTTCTACCTGTCATCACTGTCTCAGGCTTCCAATTTGCCGCCCTCCTTGGGGGGTCGGTACTTATAGAGAAGGTATTTCTGGTGCCGGGGATAGGGAGAGCCTTGCTGGATGCAATCAACCATCGAGATTTCAACGTGATTCAGGCAATAATTATGATGTCGGCAACCGTAATCCTGGTTTTGAACCTGGTGATTGACCTTCTGTATGGATGGATTAACCCGAGAGTACGTTACAGTTAAAGATAGAGGCCGGTTTGAAACCGGCCCTCACAGCGAGGGAACATGCTGGGAGAGAGAGCCACAACGGAGGCCTCTGCGGAGATTAGTAGAGGGTTGCTGCGCACGCCCCACACCTTTTTGCGAGGCGTAGGTCGTTTTGCCAAACGAAAACCTCTGGGTGCGGTGGGAGGTGCAGTGTTTGTCTGCCTGATTCTGATTGCCCTCCTGTCCCCGGTTATCTCTCCCCATGACCCCGAGGAGACCTTCGGACACGAGTATGTATTCGCATCTCCGGGTAGCTCATTCATGCCCTTGGGCGGCGACAAAATTGGTCGAGATGTTATGAGCAGGCTCTTCCACGGCGCTCGAATCTCCCTCTACGTGGGCGTAATCAGTGTAGCCATAGGGATAACGGCAGGCTCATTGTTTGGCATCGTCAGCGCCTATTGGGGTGGCGCCTTCGACCTGTTTATGCAGCGTTTGGTGGACGCCTTCATGGCCTTCCCAGCCATCATCCTAGGATTGGGAATTGTAGCCGGGCTTGGGTCCTCCATTACCAACATAATCATCGCCCTAGTATTTGTCTTGACACCCACCTCAATACGTACCGTACGTTCCCAGGCGCTTGCCGTAAAAGAGATGGACTACATACTGGCAGCGAGGGCTGTGGGAGCTACACCGTGGAGGATTATCCTCCGCCACATGGTTCCCAACTGTATGGCCCTTTTCATCATCCTGGCCACACTCAACCTGGGCTTCGCCATAATAGTGGAAGCATCTCTGAGCTTCCTCGGTGCGGGTGTGCCACCAAACGTCGCCACTTGGGGTGGAATGCTGTCCGAGGCGGGTACGAACTATGTGAGGACGGCCCCTTGGCTGGCCGTCTTCCCCGGCATTGCCATAGCCCTGACGGTGCTTGCGGTCAACATGCTGGGTGATGCTCTCCGAGATGTTCTGGACCCACGACTGCGGGGAACGAACTAGACCCGGGCTGCTACAGCCTATAACCCCTGCCCCCAGCCGTTCCAGTGGCTTACTTCCTGCACAGGGCGGCGCTTCGTCACCTTGAAGTCGGTGCCCTTGAAGTAGGCCACGGGCAATAGGGCTGCCTGAACGACGTTATCGGGGATTCCAAGCAACTGGGCGACCTCTTTCTCGTATATAATGTGGGCGGTCGTCCACGCAGACCCCAGGCCGCGAGCGCGCAGGGCAAGCATGATGGACCACGCCGCAGGCAGGATGGAGCCGTACAACGATGCCAGATGGAAGGATTCGAACTTGGGCTGGTAAACGATTGGCATCTCCTCCATGGATCTCTCAATGCAGGCTATGATGTGGGCGGGCACTTCGTGGAAATGGTCGTGCAGATAGTCGCTGGAGTCAATCATTCCCTGGTGCTGTTCACTGCGCACGTCCCCCGCGTGCCATTGGGGTGGACCTTGGCCTGGCTCTCGGGACTCTGCCAGCGCATCGCGCCCCTTGCGGTAGTACTCCGTCAGACCCGCTCGCTTGTCCGGGTCGGTGACTATCACGAAGTGCCAGCCCTGGTAGTTAGCCCCGGTTGGAGAGTGCAAGGCAATCTCTATGCACCGCTGGAGCACCTCCGGCTCCACCGGGCGGGAGAAGTCCATGCGTTTCTTGACGGAACGGGTGGTGGTAAGTAGATGGTCCACTGTGGAAAGGTCCATTGGTGCTTCTCCTTATTGATCAAAGAATGCTGCCGGGAGGGGCCTGCTCTCCCGCCGGGGAGAGGATTGAGGACATGAGGGAGCCCCTCTAGTCCAGACGGTAGACTCTGGCAGCGTTCCCGCCAACTATCCTGGCCTTCTCACCCTCGGTACAGTCGGCTAGAATCTCCTCAATAATCTCCCGGCTTCTTGGGAAAGTGGATTCTGCGTGGGGATAGTCCGAGCCCCATTGGAGCTGGTCCACGCCTATGATGTGCCTGTCCTGTACGCCCCTGGTATCCTCCTGAAAGCCCACAAACACATTCCTGTGGAAATAGTCGCTGGGCAGCACGTCTTCCTTATACCGGTAGGAGTTCATCCCCACCGCAGTTTGAAGGTAATAGTAGTCCAATCGGTCAAGGAAGTAGGGAATCCACGCCAATTCGTGCTCGACAGCCCCCACCTGCAGCTTCGGATAGCGCTCGAAAACCCCGGAGTAAATCATGTGGGAGAGGGATACCCGGACCCAATGGTCACGGTTGCACTGGTAGGTAGCCGTTGTCGGGTCCTCATGCAGGTACTCGGGATCCTGGCCCAGGCGATTGGTGCCGATGTGGAAGCTGAGGGGCATGTCCAGGTCCTGGGCTGCCGCCCAAAAAGGCTCGTATATGGGAGAGTTGTAGGGCTTGCTCTCAGGCGGGTAGACGGTAATCATAGCCCCGGCAAAGCCCATCTTGGCACACCGCTCCAGCTCCTTCACGCCCACCTGCACGTCGTCCAGGTTAATCATGCCGATTCCTTTGAGTCGCTTGGGGGAGGGCTGGCAGAACTCGGCCATCCAATCGTTGTAGGCACGCATAATCTCCGTGAGAAGCTCGCTATCGGGGACCCTGTATATCAGCAGGCCGACGGTGGGATAGATTATGCTCACGTCTATCCCGTCAATGTCCATGTCTTTTACGTGCTCTTCGGGGAGGTACGCTCCAGGGGGCACGTTTTCGAAAGTGTCCTTTGTGGACAGGTTCTCAGGCTCGTCGAAGCGCCTGCCCGCCTGGGATGCCGCCGAAGCACCCGATACCCTTTTGTCTTCGCAGAACCAGAAATCGCCACCGTCCACATGAATCACGCGGGGTGCACGGTCCCTGAACTTGGGAGCGACCCTTTCTGTCCAGAGGTCCGGCGGCTCGTATATGTGGTTGTCCGAAGATACAATCCTGTAACCAGCCATGTGCAACCCTCCAACGCGTGCTCCGGCCTGGCGACGTAGGTGGCTCCGGGACTCATGGGCCGGAATGTTCTCCAGGGCCGATAACAATTCTGATTATGCTTCAGGCTTCAGTGCATGTCAATATAAGCCTAAGAAAGGTAACATATCACTCCTTTCGGAAATAATCCAAGAATGGATGAAGGACAGGTTGTACAATGCCAGGTTCGGTTGCCGTAGGCGACGCACAGGTTTATAATTACTGGGAGGTCAGACCGCCTCCACCTGGTTATGGGGGCTTACTGAAGGCTTTTTGAGAGGAGAGTGGACTGAATGGCCCTTCCTGAACGAATGAAGTTTGGAATCTTCCTGGCTCCCTTCCATCGCCTTGGCGAGAATCCCACGCTGGCTATCGAGCGCGACCTGGAGCTGGTGCAATGGCTGGATACACTGGGGTTCGACGAAGCCTGGATTGGCGAGCACCACAGCGCAGGGTGGGAGACTATCGCCTCCCCTGAGATTTTCATAGGCATCGCAGCCGAAAGGACGCGCCACATCAAGCTGGGCACGGGCGTAATCAGTCTGCCTTATCATCACCCCCTGATGGTGGCAAACCGGATGGTGCTGCTGGACCACATGACCAGGGGGCGAGTGATGATGGGAGTGGGCCCCGGTGCTCTGGTTTCCGACGCTTATATGCTGGGTATCGAGCCAACTACCCAGCGCGAGAAGATGGACGAGTCCCTTGGAGTCATCGTTCGTTTGCTCACCGAGACCGAGCCAATCAGCTATGAAAGCAGCTGGTTCGAGCTTCACGACGCTGTGCTTCATCTCCAGCCCTATCAGAGACCCCACATGCCCATTGCAGTGGCAGCTGCCCAGTCACCTTCAGGCCCTGCTCTGGCTGGCAAGCACGGGGCTGCGATGCTGTCGGTCAGCGTACCCAGAGACCCGGGCCAGTCCGACCTGACTTACCTGTGGGACATCGCCGAGGAGTCCGCAGCCGAGCACGGAAAGACGGTGAAGCGTGATGAGTGGCGTCTGGTGGTGCCGGTCCACCTGGCGGAGAGCCGTAAAGAGGCCATGGAAGACGCGAGGATGGGTGCAGGGTACTATCAGAGAGAATATTTTGAGGAAACCCTGGGCATGAAGTCGGGCACAGACGGCCCCATAGAGAAGATAATAGATAATATGGTGGACGGAGGCCAGTGGATTATAGGGACGCCCGACGATTGCATTGCAGCTATCAAACGCTTTGACGAGAGAAGCGGCGGCTTCGGCGGGCTACTGGTGCAGACCATTGACTGGGCACCAAGGGAGAAGATGCTCCACAGCTACGAGTTGCTGGCACGCCACGTAATGCCCCATTTCCAGTCGTCCCTGTTGGGCGTGACCGTGTCCAACCAGTGGTCCCGCGACCACGCACAGGAACTCATGGACTTCAGGGTACGCTCCATAGACAGAGCAAAACAGGCCTGGGCCGAACGCAACCGGGCATAGCCCACTAGGCAGTTCAAGCTCATTCAAGGAAATCCACCCAAAGCTGCCAACGTAGGCTGCGACCGGCTTGACGTGCTGACCGGCACCTCCAGTCAATCCGGACCCAATCATGTGTCCTTTATCTTCCTGCGGCGTCCTTACCTCCAAGATACGCTTGATGTACATTGTCATTCCGAGGAGGGGAGCGACGAGGATTCTAAAATTCTGCGGCTTTAACAAAGGCACGGCTTTAGATTCCTCATCCGCCTTCGGCGGATTCGGAATGACACGAACCTGAAATGTCAACTGAGCCAAGCTAAGGACGATGGACAAATGGCTAATTTGAATCACGTGTCAGGATAGGGAATTTGCAGGCAAGCAATCGGTCAGTCCAGCATTTCTTTAACATTCTCCCTCAGGGCGCTTTCCGACAGGCCACCGAATATCGTGGTGACGTGGCTGCGGCTCTTGAAGAATGAAGTAATGGGCAATAGTTCCAATTCATCCCCTTCGATAACGAAGTCGTCGCTGGTGAACCCGGCTGGGAAAGTTGCACCTGCCTCGGCCAGCAGACGCTTGGCGTCTTCCCCATCGCCGGAGCCGGTTAAGTGACCAACGTACACTGCCAGCACCGTTGGCCTGTCTTGATTTTCGGCGTAGAAATTCTGCAATACCCGTAGCCCGTCGAGGCACTGCTCGCACTGGGCGTCAAAAGAATAGACGATGAGAGGGCCAAGGTCCTGGATTTGCTCTAGGGTAACTGTTGTCCCTCCAACCGCATCTTGGCCCTGGTACATCGTGATGGAATAGGTCGGCCGATCGCCAACGCTTACCCCGCAGCCGCCGACCTCAACCTCACAGGCAACCATAGAAACGGCCAGCAGTATTGCAATCACGAACGTTCCTGTCCAGCGCTTCAAGAGCAACTTTGTTCCCTCCGTTCATCTGGAACCTTTCGCGGGGGAAAAGGGCCTTGGTTCACTTCGATTTATCTCCCTGCAAGGCCCCCTGTCCTATCTCGTCAAATTTGTTCGGAAGCGGGTCGTCTCACCTCAGGCTTTCCCTACGGGACACTTGCTCCCAAGCGCGTCATATCCCAAAAGGGATAACAGTCGGTAGTTTAGAAACATATCCTAGTCCTGTCAAACGTATGAAAAGCCTGATTGCCTCAGCCAAGCGTGCCCACTTCACCAACACCGGCAACGAGTCCACTACTTTGACTATACTCCTGGCTCACGCCTCACCGATTTGCCGCACAGTCTTTGACCTCCATATCAATGGTGTGCTATGCTTTCACCTTAAACGCCTCAAATCATTGAAGAGGAAGTATGAAGAAAGTTGCCACCATCATTACGCAGGGAGGCCAGGTAGCCATTTCAGCCGAAGTGCGCCTAGCTCCCCCTTCCTTCACCCTGGAGTCTGCCTATGGGTCCGTAAAACCATCCAGAGAACCCGAGGACTTCGGAGAAATTTCCCGAATTGCCAAGGCGAGCAAGGCTGAATCGTCAGCTACGACAAGGATTTCGACCGTGTCGCAGGACTCCAGAGAGTCGAACCTTGATACATGCACTTCCTAGGACGGTGGCCAAGGTGGCTCACAGGGTTAGCCACAACTCAAAGATAGTGCTGCCTACCGTCAACTTAGGCCCGCTCAAAGCCCCCCAAATCCAAGGAGGTGTTCAGTGCATTTCGGATTGGTAATGGAGTGCGACTATCGAGAGGGCGCTACCCAGGAGGAAGCCTTCCAGGAGGCCTTCGAGCAGGTGGAGACCGCGGAGGCTCATGGGCTGGACGGCGTGTGGCTGGCGGAGAGACATTTCGCCGCTCCCAGGGGTCAGCTCGACGTTCAGGGAGTCGGCATACCCTCCATCGTATCCGTCCCCCTCATCATGGCCAGCGCCATCGCCGCACGCACCACGCGGCTCAGGGTGGGCATCGCGGTCAGTGTGCTGCCTCTGTGCCATCCGATTCGCATGGCTGAAGAGGCCGCCACGGTGGATAATATCAGCCTGGGCCGCTTCGACTTCGGGATAGGGCGCAGCGGATTTGCCAAGGCCTACGAAGGCTACGGAATTCCCTACGGTGAGAGCCGGGCGCGCTTCCAGGAGAGCCTCGAAGTTATCATACGGGCCTGGACCAATGACCGTCTCTCCTATGAGGGAGAATATTACACCTTCGATAACGTCGTGGTAATGCCCAGACCCTATCAGAAGCCCTATCCTCCCATCCGCATCGCAGCCACCACCAGGGAGACCTTCCCCCAGGTTGGGAGCATGGGTTACCCCATATTTGTCGGGCTGCGTGGAATGGACCTCCCGGACCTGACCCATCACATCGGGATTTACCGGCAAGCGTGGCGAGAGGCGGGACACCCCGGCGACGGCGACGTAATCCTGAGAATACCTGTTTACGTGGCCGAGTCCCAGGAGCAGGCCCGGTCCGAGCCCGAGGAGAGCACCATGCGCTCCTACCGGAGGATGGCGGAAAACTTTGCCAGTTCGGCAGCCGTGGCCGGGACGGCGGTATCCGAGGAGCGAGCCGAACGAGCGCGACGACTGGCAAACGTCACCTACGAGGACCTACTGCGGGACAGGATTGCCTACGGCACCCCTGAAGCCGTGGTACAGCGCATAGCTGAGATAAATGAGGAGCTACATCTGTCAGGAGTGATAGCCGAGATGAACGTAGGGGGACTAATCTCAAAGGAGCGAATCCTTAACTCCCTCCGCCTGTTCGGTGAGCGAGTAGCCCCCGAATTCAGGTAAGGCGTGGCATTCTCGGTCAACTCTAGCATAACACGGAGCACTAACTACAAGTGGTGGGCATTCCTGGCCATCGAGATAGGCACCTTTACCTCGGTGATGGACCAGGGGAGCACGATTGTCGCCCTGCCCACCATTGCGGACCACTTCGAGACTGACCTCCCCACCGCCCAATGGGTGATGGTGGTGTATGCCCTCACCATCAGCGCCCTGCTTCTGCCTATGGGCCGCCTATCCGACCTGGTTGGCCGCAAGCAAGTCTACATCTCAGGGTTCGCTATCTTCGCGCTGGGTGCCGTGCTGGCAGGTTTCTCAACGGACGTGAAAATCCTCATTGCGGCCAGGTTTATCATGGGAGTCGGCTCGGCGATGACCCAGGGCACCGGCCTTGCCATAGTTACTTCGGCCTTCCCCGGCAGTGAGCGGGGAAAAGTTATGGGCCTGTACCTGAGCGTGGTTGGCATGGGTTCCATAGCAGGCTCTCCCTTGGGCGGATTTCTGGTGGACGCCCTGAGCTGGCGCTGGGTATTCTACACCACCGTGGGGACGGGCACACTAGCTACCCTGGCTCCCCTGATTATCCTGGATGGTAGGCGGGTCGCTGAGGACGGGCAGAGGAGCAGGTTCGACTGGCCGGGGGCGGCGCTGTCCACGGGTACGTTGGTGGCTTTCCTGATGGCCATGACCAACGGTCCCAGGATTGGCTGGACGTCGCCCTATGTAATAGGAGCCGAGGCCCTCTTTGTAACTCTCCTTGCCACCTTTATCTGGTGGGAGCTTCGTACACCCTCCCCGATGCTCGACTTGAGGCTTTTCAGGGGAAGGCTGTTCTCCCTGGGGGTTGCAGCGGGTTTCCTCTCCTTCGTGGGGTCCACCCCTGTCCGTTTCCTGATGCCCTTCTACCTTCAGAAAGTCCTCGAATACAGCCCGGCTCAAATTGGGCTGGTGCTGGTCCCCGTCTCCCTCTGCATGATTATCACCGGGCCGGTGAGCGGTCGCCTCTCGGACCGCTACGGGTGGAGAATATTTAACGTGGGTGGCATGATATTGTCCGCCTCCGGCCTGTTCATTCTATCCAGGGTTACCGAGGACTCTCATCTGGGTATGGTGATGATGGCGATGATGCTGCAAAACGCCGGAATGGGCATGTTCGACACAACCAACAACAGCTCCATCATGGGTGCAGTGGAGCGGGGGAGGTACGGCGTCGTTGCGGGGCTCCTCAACCTCGTGCGGAACTCGGCCAACGTTACGGGCATAGCCATGGCAACGGCTATGGTGACTGCTATCATGGCGTCAATGGGCCACCCTCCCACTCTCCAGGCGGTTGTAGATGCTACGGGCAGAAATACGGAGGTCATCAGTGCCTTTACTTCCGGCCTGCGCACGACCTATCTCGTGATGGGAAGCTTGCTTCTGGCTGGGATGGTGGTATCCTACCTGAAAGGCAGCCAGGCTAGAGAAATGCCCAGGCCACAGGTCGGAGAGCGCCAGTCCGAGGCTAGTCAGCCGGACTAGATATTAGAAGGCGTCCCAACCTTCTCCCCTGATGGGAGAAGGTTGGGATGATGGTGACGCCAAAGCTCCTTACTAGAGAGCAAGATTAGAGAGCACGTTGAGATCAGCCTTATTGCAGAGTAGCAACTACAAGTGGTGGGTCTTCCTGGCTATATCCATCGGCCTCTTCTCTTCGGTGATGGACCACGGAGGCGTCGTTGTCGCCCTGCCAACCATTGCCGAGCACTTCGACACCGACATCCCCACCGTGCAATGGGTGGTGGTAGGCTACGTCCTTACCATCAGTGCCCTGCTTCTGCCTATGGGCAGGCTGTCCGATCAGATTGGACGTAAGAGGGTCTATGTCATCGGGTCGGTTATCTTCATAGTTGGTGCTGCTCTAGCAGGTACATCAACGAGCATAATAACCCTGATACTGTTCAAGGCCCTTCAGGGATGTGGCGGTGCCATGACCCAAGGCTCCGGCATGGCCATTATGATTTCCGCCTTTCCGCCCACTGAACGAGGCAAGGTCATGGGATTCATAATGACCGTGGTCGGCATCGGGGCAATTGCCGGGCCCGCGCTGGGCGGGATTCTGGTGAGCGCACTGGGCTGGGAGTGGGTATTCTTCATTCACATCCCCCTGGGGGTACTGGGAGTAGCCGCGTGTCTTGTTGTCCTGAATGAAATTCGCTCGGCAACAGCTCCTCAAGACGGCCAACGGACCGGATTCGACTGGCTGGGAGCGTCATTGTCAACCGGGGCACTTATTACTTTACTGATGGCGATGACCAACGCCCACAGGGCCGGCTGGGTGTCTCCGTCCATCCTGGCAGCGATGTTGGGCTTTGTTGCCTTTCTGGCAGCCTTCATCTGGTGGGAGCTTCGGACTCCGTCACCCATGCTGGACTTGAGACTTTTCAAGCGCAAGCTCTTCTCATTCGGTGTGTCAGCCGGGTTTTTCAGCTTCCTGGGCAGCTCGGCATCTATGTTCATGATGCCCTTTTATCTGCAAAAGGTGCTGGACTACAGCCCGAAGGACGCCGGGTTAGTCATGGTCCCTGCCGCTCTGTGCATGGCAATCATGGGGCCGGTTGGCGGATGGCTTTCCGACCGTTACGGGTGGAGAAGGTTCACCGTGTTGGGAATGGCATCAGGCGCCGCAGGTCTTTTCATCCTCTCGCGACTCACGGAGAATTCATCTCTGGTGCACGTTATGCCTGCATTGATTCTTCAGAGCGCCGGGATGGGGATGTTCCATTCGGCTAACATGAACTCCATCATCAGCGCGGTGGAACGGGAGAGGTACGGGGTCGTCTCGTCATTCCTGAATCTGGTGCGCAACTCGGCCCAGATTATAAGCATAGCCGTAGCCACGGCCATCGTGACAGCCATAATGGCTTCTCAGGGATACCCTCCCAGCCTAGATGCAGTCTCCCAAGCGCCCGATGCATTCACCTCGGGACTGCGTACAGCCCTTCTGGTAATGGGGACCTTGATGCTAGTGGGTATAGTGCTATCCGCCCTCAAAGGCACAAGGCTCACCGAGGAGATAGCTTCTCAGGTTGAGGAGCCACTGGCAGAGACAAGTCAACCGGACTAGATAACAGAGAGCACGTTGAGAGCAGCCCTATTACAAAGCAGTGGCTACAAGTGGTGGGCCTTTGCGGCCGTGGGCATCGGCCTGTTCACCTCTGTGGTGGACTACGGCACTGTCGCCGTGGCGTTGCCCACAATCGCAGACCACTTCAACGCCGACTTCCCCACCGTGCAGTGGATAATGGTGGGGTACAACCTCACCATCTGTGCCCTGCTCCTGCCAATGGGCCGGCTGTCCGACATAATTGGCCGCAAGCAGGTCTATATCACCGGACTTGTACTCTTCGTCATCGGCTCCGCATTGTCCGCGCTCTCAACGGATATAATGGTCCTGATTCTGTCCAGAGTCCTCATGGGCTGTGGCGCTGCCATGGCCGAGGGCACCGGGATGGCTATGATGGTCTCGGCCTTCTCCAGCAACGAGCGCGGGAAGGCCCTGGGATCATATATGAGTGTGGTAGGGTTGGGGGCCATATCCGGGCCTGCCATAGGCGGCCTTCTGGTCAGCGTCTGGGACTGGCGCTCGGTCTTCTTCTTCAACATCCCTCTGGGCGTCCTGGCCGTTGCCGCTTCCCTGGTTATCCTGGACAACCGCAGGATCTTGGGGGAAGACCAGAGGAGGGGCAGGTTCGATTGGCCGGGGGCGACCTTATCCGCAACGGCGTTGATAACCCTGCTCCTGGCTGCCACCAACGGCCCTCGTATAGGGTGGGGAGCGCCCATCATCATAGCGGGCGGGGCAGCCTTTCTGGTCTTCCTGGGGGCTTTCGTATGGTGGGAGCTTAGAACACCCGCACCCATGTTGGACCTGAGGCTATTCAAACGCCGGCTATTCTCTATGGGAATCTCGGCCGGATTCATATCTTTTCTAGGGCTTTCCGCCATTCGCTACCTAATCCCCTTCTACCTTCAGACCGTGCTCGACTACAGTCCCGGCAAGATTGGGCTGATTCTAGCCCCCAACGCCATCGCCATGATTGTGATAGGGCCACTGGCCGGCCGGCTTTCGGACCGCTATGGGTGGAGAATACTCAACGTAGGGGGTCTGCTAATATCCGCCGCCGGAATGTTCCTCCTTGTTAGGGTCACGGAAACCTCCTCCCTGGACCTGGTTCTGGCGGGGATGCTGCTACAAAGCTGCGGCCTGGGCTTCTTCAACTCACCCAACAGCAGTTCAATCCTCAGCACGGTGGAACGCCACAGGTATGGGGTCGTCACGGCCCTCCTCAACCTGATGCGAAACTCGGCCCAAGTCATGGGCATAGCCGTGGCCACTGCCATCGTCACCGCCACTATGGCGTCCATGGGCTATGCTGCCAGCCTGGACGCGGTCTCCGACGCACCCGGAGCGTTCACCACGGGCTTTCGTATAGTCTGCTTGGCCATGGCGAGCTTGACGCTGCTGGGTGTGGTAATATCTATTGCCAAGGGTGGCAGACCGGCACAAATACCCGTCCAGCAAGTTGGGGGGCCTCACCCTGGTGGGAGTCAACCCGACTAGCTGTATAATGTAGCTATAGATTCCTTTGGAGGGTGTCCAATACGCCAGGATGATAGGAGCGGAAACCATGTCGCCAATCGCATATATTCCCCGTACCCGTGAGATGTACCCCGACCATACCCCGTACCGGTGGGTGGTAAACGAGTCCGTGCCCTGGACACCCCTTGCCAAGCCCCTGAATCAATGCAAGGTGGCCCTCATCACCTCGGGTGGAGTGCACCACAAGGACCAGGAACCCTTCCACACCAGGGATGACACGTCACACCGGGAGATTCCCAAAGGGGTGGCCGTAGAGGACCTGCGAATCTCCCACTTCGGCTATCGTACCGAGAACGCCGTTAAAGACCCTAACTGCGTCTTCCCCATCGATCCGATGCGCGAGCTGGAGGCGGAAGGGACTATCGGGCAGCTTGCCGACCCCGCCTATAGTTTCATGGGCGGCATCTACTCCACCCGCAGGGTACAGGAGGAAGTGGCACCCCGTTTCGTCCAGATGCTCAAGGACGACAGCATTGACGTGTTCTACCTGGTGCCTGCCTGACCAGTGTGCCATCAGTCCGTGGGACTGATCGCCCGGGCTGTGGAGGCAGCAGGTATCCCAACCATCTCCATGACCTCTGCCCTGGACATCACTCAAGCGGTGAAGCCGCCCAGATCCGTCTTCGTGAATTTCCCCTTGGGACACCAGGCAGGAAAGCCCCATGAGCCGGAGCTACAGCGCGGCATCGTGCTCGACACCTTTCGCGCCCTGGAGACCATAACCACACCGGGCGAGATTGTCCCTTTACCCTACGTGTGGGACGAGAATGGCAATAGCTGGGAAGACGGGGAGTACCGCATCGGCTACCTGAAGCCATACGCCCGCACCGAGCCCGCCTCTACATAGGCACTGGTGTCCCCTGCCGGGATAATCGAGGAGGTAAAGGTTGGAAGAACAAACTTATATGTTTGACCAAGGGCCTTACCTGCAAATGGCCGTGTTCTGCGAAAAGGTCCTGCAGGAACGAGATGGTGTCATATCGGTGATTCGGGTCGTTGACCGTATAAACCGGACTGCCTCCGGCCCAGACGCACCGGAGGCTATGCCCCCGTTCGACTACCAGATGACAGCAGTAATAACCCTCAAGTCCGGGAGGGCGCGTGGCGGTGTGCAGGTGGAGATTGAGCCGGAGATGCCCTCGGGGCTCAGAAAACCCCGTATAGCTATGACGGCTCAGATGGAGGGAAGTGAGCGAGGCCAAAACCTGATCATGAATATACAGATGAGGTTTGATGAGCCTGGTGTCTATTGGTTCAGTGTATATATTGATGGTCGGCTCACCACGAAGATGCCCTTCGACGTGAGGTATTCACGCATATCTGGCCCAGCATCGGCTCGGCCTGAATAGTCGGAATGAGAATTCTACGCATCTTGAATTCATTCAAGCTACGAGGCTCCAGCAGGTATAGTTTCAAGAGACAACACGGAGAAAGATGGATGTTCGACCTTGTGCATTACATTGGTGTTCATAGCATCCGTAACCACTAATGAAGGATTGCCATAATAAGTGTGGTCAGTACGGTCAATCATCGACAAATCTTCTAGTATTTCCAGCCCTAGTAGCTGAAAGTGAAATTCATCTGAATATCCATCGTCTATGTAGGCAAGTGCGGCACCAATTTCATCCGCCAACTCCTGGGCCTCACCTGATAGATGCCAGACATTAGCCGCCAACCAATCGTGAATAGCCTCCAGCCCTATTTGACCACGGACATAAGAGAAGAGAATATTCGCCAACTCATCCTTCTTCACGATTACCTCCAAGAGCAACCTACTAATGAGAATCAAAGCGACAGATGAAGAGCGATGGGAACTCTACAGAGTTCTGGACCTCCGCAGGAAACTTGCCTCTAGAGAAGCATACCTTAGGCCAGGCAAAACCGCAAGCAAGCCGCCAAGACGTTTTGGCAAGAAAGGTACGCTACCCAGCGGAACTCGAAGCCAGATGGTGGACATCCATCTCGCGATAAATGATTGGTTTATTTGCCGTGCCCATCGTTATGTGATGCCGGATGGTTCAGGATTCACGGGCCCTGATCCCAAGGCAATTCGGATTGACGACCTTATACTCCAACAGTGAACCAAGTCATAGTTACATTGTAGAAGAACTACCCCTGACAGTCCAGGCGAATGAAAACGTTGTTGTATAAAAGGCTAGCTCTCACCAAGCCTATATGTCCGGCTGCACCATCTGCTACATTTCACGGAATAAGGAGGAGCTTGCCGGTGGAGTGGCGTCCCTGCAACTGCCGGTGGGCCTCGGATGCGTCGGACAATGGGAAGGTCCCGCCGATGCGTACCTTTAGATCACCGGACGCCGCCCAGCCCAGTACGTCTCCGGCCCTCTTCACCAGTTCCTCCCTGGTGGCAGTGTAGTCTCCGAGGGTTGGACGAGTCAGGAAGGCCGAGCCCGGCAAACTTGACGTGGGTACTGGAGGGACGGGCCCGCTGGCCTGGCCGTACAGTGCCAGGCAGCCGAGACGGGCCAGGCACTTCAGGCTTTTATCGAAGGTGGTCTTGCCCACAGCGTCGTAGACTGCGTTGACGCCACGGCCGTCGGTGGCCTTTCTAATCTCCTCCTCGAAGTCCTCGCGGGTATATATGATGATCCTATCGGCCCCCGCCTCTCTGGCCAGGGCTGCCTTCTCATCGGTGGACACGGTGGCGAAGACGTAGGCTCCCGCACGTTTGGCCATCTGAGTCAGCAGGAGTCCGGTCCCGCCGGCTGCCGCATGGACCAGGCATGAATCTCCCCGCTCCAGGGGATAGGTGCTGTAGGCCAGGTAATGGGCCGTCATTCCCTGAAGCAGCACTGCAGCACCCATGCGGGCATCCAGCCCCTGGGGCATATTTATCAGGACGTCGGCAGGTACGGCTACCTTCTCGGCATAGGAGCCTGTCACTCCGCAGTAAAAGACCCGGTCACCCACTTTTACATCAGTCACCCCCTCTCCCACAGCAGAGACCACACCGGCTGCTTCCCTGCCTGGCGTCATGGGGAATGTTGCCGGCGGGTTGACGCCTGAGCGGGTGTTGACGTCGGTGAAGTTGACACCTATGGCCTGAACATCAACAACCGCCTCACCTGGCCCCGGGGTTGGGTCCGGGCAGTCCTCGTATTTCAGGACTTCCGGCCCGCCTGTTTCATGTATCCTGATAGCCTTCATCTCTCAGTCCTCCTCAGCCTGACTTTCTCCATAGAGCAGTATATACACACTTTGGTATTATGTCTTGCTGCACCGCAAGCAATTTCCGGGCTTGTATAGTGATATGCTACAGTATGTGGTATATTATACGCTGGTTGGGCCTACGTTTCCCGTACGATTCGATCCTGAGGCCCAAGTCTGAAAGGTAGGTGCTATATGGCAAGGTCAACGATAGTGGTCAAGGCTGACGAAACCGGGTCCGTGAAACTCAGCCCTGCACCCATTCTCCCCGCTATGGCTTTTCCCGTATCCAACCAGACCGGCATGGACATAAGGATAGTTGTCGACGGGAAAAGGATACGGATTGAGAAAGAGGGTGACTAGGAAGTGTCATGCCTTTCCCGGAAGCTGCCAGGCTGGAGGTGCCTATACTCCTTGAGTTGAAGGCGGTTGGTGGAGAGTCCAGACCCAAGTCTCTCTATAGTACCCTTGTGTCCTACTTTCCGTCCCTCACACCCGAGGACCTGAATTCCCGGACAAGTACCAACCGCAGCAGATGGGGTATAAGGGTCCAGGAGGCGGCGAGCCGATTGGCTCACCGTGGAGAGATACATCGAAACGCCCGTATCTGGAAGCTCACAGATGCCGGGAAGGAACGAGCCCGGACGGAGGACATGCCCGTCCAGCTTTTCCTCTTCTCCAAACGTGGGAAACCCAACTTCTCCCACAACGAGATTCGGCACAGGCTGATGAAGATAGGCGAGATGTTGGGCAAATACTCCCAGGAGGAGTACAGGGAAGGCCCCAGGCGCTATGACGTGGTGTGGAAGGACAGGCCCCTTTCGCCACGCATAAGCCACGTGTTTGAGGTGCAGAACAAGGGCAGCCTGGAGAACGGTCTAGCCAACTTGAAACACGCCTACGATACCCAGCGTTCCAAGCCTTTTCTGGTCATCGCCAACGCGCAGGATACGAGAAAAGCGGAGGACTCCTTGAGGCCACACCTGACGGGGTCTTTCCACGAGATTGGAGACTCTACGACAATCTTGAGCGGCCATGAAGTGCAGCGCATTTACCAGAGTCTTACTTCGGTCAGCAATTTGCTGGACAGGTTGCTTGAAGAATAGCTTCAATATTGTAGACACCCAATTCGATAATTCTGTATTATGTAACCGTTGCAAGAACATAGCCCTTTATCTTAAGTGGTACTGACGACAACCAACATGAACAACAACGATCAAGGTAATGAGTGATTCCGATCTGAGGCCGACTTCCGCCGAAAAACAGATTGACACAGAGATGCAAGCCCTGCTGGACCGTTACCTTCCGGGCCGCAAACCGGTTTCCATTGATAACTACGACTGGGACCAGATAAGACCCGGCGCAGTTGACCATGATTTCCTGGAAGCCCTGGGGTTCGTTACTTTCGTAGAGAGCAACCCTGAAGCCCCGGCGCAGATGCTCACAGCCGCCGCCGACCGCGGCAGCGCGCCCTGGCTACGCCGTTTTATACAGCAGACGTGGCTTCCAGAGGAAATGATGCATCATGCTCCCTATAGAGAGTACCTGATTCGTCTGGGAGCTTACAGCGTAACGGAGATTGACTCCCTGATTGACGACGTGCGGGACAGGGGTTTCATATACGGTGAAGGCTACACACCTCTCCAGGCGGCAACCTATGGGTGGCTTCAGGAACTCATCACCTGGCGCTTCTACGAAGCCATGGCCTCCTACCTGATGACTAGCTCGGAGAACGGGGAACAGGCCGATCCTGTCCTAATCAAGATGTTGAATGACATCGCCAAGCAGGAAAACTTCCACCGATACATTTACCTGAGCGGCGCCCGGACAGTCCTCAAACACTCACCCCACAGGAAGGGTGAGGTCGTCAAGACGGTGGGAGAATTCCTCATGCCCGGGCATCACATGGTGCCGGACATGCAGCATCGTGCCCCTGAGTGGGCGTTCAAGTTCAAATTTCCATTCCGAAAGCTGCTCCGGGACATCTCCGCCGGGCTGGTCGAACTGACCGGATACAAGGGCCTGGGCCAGACCGCCGTTCTTTACGGGGTCAGGCACGAGGTCCCCATGTACATGAAGGCGGTGGTTATGTTCCTGAACCCGCTGAGCAAGCCTTACCACTCACCCGTCAACTATGCGACCGGGCGTGTCCTGGCCGCCCTGTAGGCCCCATATGCAGGCCCTTGCATAACTCAGGTATCATCCCACACGCCTCAGCGCACAAGAAAGAAGCGATCCTACGCCGTCCCGAACGGGCCCCATACCGCCCTGAGTGCCCCCATGCCATATCCGAGCCTCCGCACCCTGTCATTCCGCGGAGCGGAGCGACGAGGAATCTAAAATTCTGCGGCTTCAACAAAGCTACAGCTTTAGATTTCTCGCTGCGCTCGGAACGATATGGGGGCACTCAGGGGGTGACATAGAGTCCCGTTCGGAACCGAAATTATATACCAATTTATACCACTTCGGTTATTCCGAGTTCCTGTCCGCATATCCCTTGTCAGCGTATTGGTCATTTTCGACCCCATTGGCGGATGTGGGTATACGCTTGGGATTCGTGGGCGACAGAGGGTAACACGATTCCAAGCTATCAAGTTCTTCCAAGACCTTCACTAGTTTTCGCCGTGTCTCGGGCTGACACTGAACCAACGCGGTTATCAGTTCCTTAACCTTGCCGTCTGCGCTACTTTGCCCCGCCCTAATGTATTGCTGTCGTGGAATGTTGATGATGCCCATCTGTGCGAACACCGTCGGACTCCATTCGTAATCCCATTTCGGCTTCCTTCCGTTGGGCACGGAAGAGACCAATGCTTTGAGTTCGTCCTCATTACGGACGGGCACCTGAACGACTTCTATGCCGCGCTGTTCCAACCGTTTCAGCTTATTCAATTTCTCTTCCGTAGGTGGGGACGATACCACTACTTCGATGACACGCACAGGCCGCAAGTCTTTGTCCAGCAATGCCAAATCCGGTATGCAGCCACCTATGGGCTGCATCGAATCAGGGATGACCACCCGATCAACTCCCTCAATTAGATTGCCCGACATAGTACCGTCAATTGTCTTGACCACTGCTGTATCTTTGCCTTGCAGCATGTCCCAAAGTAGGCCCACTGCATATTCGTGTATGAACGATACCGGAGATGCTGGTGTACCAACGTTCTTGCTCCATTCGGCTTCGGTCAGCATGCGCTTTGACATTACCCACCCCTTGTGTAGTTAGGCATATAATTCCCCTTTTAAGAGGGCTAGGTATCTCGTCGGCTCTCCAAGCCCGGTGCGACCACGTCGGGGATGCCTCCAAAGCGCAGCCGCAGCAGCCCCTTCACGTCCTCCCAGGCCGTCGGGATAATCCTTACCCGGCTGTCGGGGTCGTCCTCCCAGTAGACGGGTATCTCCTTTATGCGAAATCCCCTGCTGTTAGCTATTATGAGCAACTCCGAATCGAAAAACCAGTTATTGTCCTTTACCGAGGGCACCAGGGCCTTGACGGTATCCCGGCTGAGGGCCTTGAATCCACATTGGGCGTCCCGGAATGGGGTAAAGAACATAGCCCTGATAAGTGTGCTATAGGACCGGGAGATGAACTCTCGTTTCAAAGACCTTTTCACCCTAGCGCCCTTGGCAAGACGGCTGCCGATGGCTATGTGGAAGCCGTCTTCAATGGCCTTGATTAGCTCGGGGATGTGGTTCAGGTCCGTTGAGAGGTCCACGTCCATGTAGCTCACTATGTCCCCGGTGCTTTCCATCCAGACGTGGCGCAAGGCGCGGCCCCTTCCTTTCTGGGGTATGGGGACGCAGGTCACCCCGGAATACTTGTTTGACAGCATCTCGGCGATGAGAAGGGTGTTATCCGTGGAGCCGTTATCAGCGATGATGATGCTCCAGGAGTTCTCCAGATTATCCCTCAGGAACCTGGTCAATATATCAATACTGCGAGGAAGGTCTTTCTCCTCATTGTATACGGGTATGACTATGTCTACTGTAGCCCTCATCTCCAACCCCACCAAGCCTTTAGTCACAAGGCCTTTCCAAAAGTTGCCACAATACCGTAGGAGGTATCTCAGAAGCTCATCCAGTCTAGTGCTTGAAATGTCTTACGCCGGTGACCACCATGGCTATGTTGTGCTTGTTTGCCTCGGCTATCACTTCCTCATCTCTGATCGAGCCTCCGGGCTGTGCTATGGCGGTCACTCCGCCCTCGGCGGCCAACTCTATGTTATCAGGGAATGGGAAGAAGGCATCGGATGCCAGCACGCTGCCCCTGGCCCTCTCCCCTGCGATGCGAAGGGCAAGGTGTACGCTGACGACTCGATTGGGCTGGCCCGCCCCCATGCCAAGGAGGGTGTTGTCCTTGGCGAGAACTATGGCGTTGGACTTTATGTGCTTCACCGCCTTCCATGCGAAGGCCAGGTCTCCAAGCTCCTCATGGGTCGGTGCTCGCTCGGTTACCGTCTGCCAGGAAGCGGGGTCCTCGTCTATAACGTCCCTCGTCTGCACCAGCAGTCCGCCACTCAAGGGTCGGAGGTCGTATGCTCCTCCCTCGTCTTGTACCGACGGCACCGCCAGCACCCTCGTATTGCGACGTTTCTGAAGAATTTCCAGGGCCTCCGGCTCGTAGTCCGGTGCCACCACTACCTCGTAGAACACCCCGCTCATCTCCTGGGCAGCGGCGGCGGTGAGGGTACGGTTAAATCCGACGATTCCACCGAAGGCCGACACCGTGTCCCCGGAGTAGGCCCTGCGGTAGGCTTCCGCCTGGTCGGAATGGGAAGCCAGACCGCACGGGTTGGTGTGCTTGATTACTACCACCGCCGTACCTTCAAAATCCGTCACCGTGCGCCAGGCGGCCTCGGCGTCCAGCAGGTTATTGAAGGAAAGCTCCCGACCGTGAAGCTGCCGTGCTCCCGCAATCCCGCCACTCCCCCCGGTTGAGGGCACGTAGAGAGCTCCGCTCTGGTGGGGGTTCTCGCCGTAGCGCAACTCGCTCAGCTTCCGATAGGTGAGGCTCAACTCCTGGGGCAACCCCTCGTCCTCCCCCTGATAGAGGTATTGGGCCACGGCCGTGTCGTACTGGGAGACGTGGTGAAATGCTTTGTAGGCCAGGTGGCGGCGCTCCTCCATGCTGGGCCCCGAATCTGCGAGCCTCTCGGCGACCCAACCGTAGTCGGCCGGGTCCACCACCACGGTGACGGAGGGGAAGTTCTTGGCCCCGGCCCTCAGCAGTGTGGGGCCGCCAATGTCTATGTTCTCCAGGGCGTCGTCAAGGCTGACGTTGGGCTTGCTGATTGTGTCCACGAAGGGGTACAGGTTTACCACCACCACGTCTATAGTCTCGATTTCCTGCCTGCCCAACTCTTCCATGTGCTCCGGTGTGTCCCGGCGGGCCAGAAGGCCGCCGTGGATACGGGGGTGCAGTGTCTTGACCCGACCATCCAGGATTTCGGGGAACCCGGTCAGGTCCGAGACCTGCCGTACTGGAAGGCCCTCGTCCTGGGACAGGGTCCGATGAGTGCCGCCTGTGCTTACCAGGTCAACCCCCGCCTCATGCAGCAGCCGGGCGAACTCAGCAACCCCCGTCTTGTCGTAAACACTGATAAGAGCTTTCATAAACTCTCTCCTGGCAGATATGCAATAAAATCTCTACTAGCAACGTCTCACCCTGCCTCAATCACCACCTGATCATCGCCGACCTGACGGCTCACCTCTCCAACTATTCGGGCGTCGGGAAGGGCGCTTTGCAGGTCGCCCACCGCCTCCGGGCCGCAGGCCAGGACCATGCCAAGGCCCATGTTGAAGACCCGGAACATCTCGTCCCACTCCACGTTGCCTTCCTTCTGGATGATGTTGAAGATGGGGTTAACATCCCAGGAGCCCAGGCGGAACCGCGCGGCGAGGCCATCCGGCAGCACCCTGGGAACGTTGCCCTCCAAGCCGCCGCCGGTGATATGGGCCATGCCCTTTATCATGGGAAGCACCGGCTCCAGCAGGGGATAATAGCACCTGTGGGGAATCAGCAACTCCTCGCCTATGGTGTGGTTGAGGTCATCGTAACGGCGGTAGAGGGTCGACCTATCTTCCTCCAGCTTGAAAATATGCCGTACCAGGGAGAAGCCGTTGGTATGCACACCGCTGGAGGGTATTCCCAGGAGAGCGTCCCCCTCCCTGATGGCCGAGCCGTCTATGATGGACTCCCGCTCCACGGCCCCAACCACAAACCCCACCAGGTCAAAGGCATTCTCCACGTAGACGCCCGGGGTCTGGGCGGTCTCGCCACCTATGAGAGCGCAGCCCGCTTCCCGACACGCCCACGCCATGCCCCGCAACAAAGCCTCCATCATCTGGGGCTCCGGGCTGTCCATGGAGATGTAGTCCAGAAAGAACAGGGGTCTGGCCCCCTGGGTGAGAATATCGTTGACGTTCAGGTTCACCAGGTCTACGCCCAGAGACTCGTAGTGTCCCAGCATGGAGCCTATCTTCAGCTTGGTGCCCACGTTGTCAATGCTGGACACCAGCACAGGCTCTCTGTAGCCCTCCAGCCGGTACATCCCGGCGAAGCCTCCCACGGTGCTGACGACCTGGGGGCCGTGGGTAATTCTCGAGAAAGCGCCTATTTTCTCCCTTATGCCCTCAAAGGCAGCACGGTCAACACCTGCTGAACGATATGTCTCATGGGACATGGTTTGCCCTCCCGGAAATGACAAGAGGGTTATAGCATCAAGGGAGTCCTGCGTCAAGGAACGCTGCGGGCGAAAAGGGCTGAGTAACCAGGTTACCTAGAAGGAGGACTGAGGGTGTTCCAGCACCAGCTTGTCCATCTCCAGCTGGACAGGTATGGGGTAATTGCCGGTGAAGCAGGCATCGCAGAACCCGCCCCTGGACCCACCCACCGCCTTCAGCAGGCCGCCCACGCTTAGATACCCAAGGGAGTCGGCGCCAATGAAGCTCTGAATTTCATCCTCGCTCTTGTTGGCGGCTATAAGCTCTTGACGGGTGGGCATGTCTACTCCCAGATGGCAGGGATGACGTATGGGCGGAGCGCATACACGCATGTGCACTTGCAAAGCTCCCGCCTTGCGAAGCAGGCCAATCACGTGGGGTATTGTGGTGCCACGCACGATGCTGTCATCCACCACCACCACCCGCTTCCCGCTGACGACCTCCGGGAGAGGGTTGAACTTGGTCCTGACCCCCAGGTCCCGCAACCTCTGGTCAGGTTCGATGAAGGTCCGGCCCACATACCGGTTTTTCACCAACCCGTCGCTGTAGGGTATGGCCGACTCCTGGGCATAGCCCACGGCGGCGGCGGTGGCCGAGTCAGGTATGCCTATAACCACGTCCGCCTCCACCGGGTGTTCCCTGGCAAGCTGGGCGCCCATGGCCCGGCGGGTGGTGTAGACCAGATTGCTGTCCAACGTACTGTCGGGGCGAGCGAAGTATATAAGCTCGAACACACAGAGTGCCCTGCGCCCTTCCACTCCCGGCCAGATGAAAGACCTGGGGCCATTGCCGTCTATCAGCACCGTCTCCCCCGGCTCCAGCTCCCGCAGGAAGGTGGCCCCCAGGTGGTCCAGGGCGCAGCTCTCCGAGGCAATGACCCATCCCTCGCCGAGCTTGCCCATGCACAGGGGCCTTACACCAAGGGGGTCGCGTATGCCCATGAGGGTGTCGGGGGCGAGGGCCACGGCGGAGAAAGCGCCCTGAAGGGTGCGCATACAATGGGAGATGCGCTCCTCCCAGGTCGTTCCGGGGGCGTTGGCAAGGAGATAGGCCATGACCTCCGAGTCGGTGGTGGACGTGAAATCGCAGCCCCACTGTTCCTTTAACTCCCCTTTCAGTTGGGGGGCGTTAATCACGTTGCCGTTGTGTCCCAGGGCCAACTCTCCATGAACGCCCTTGACCAGAAAGGGCTGGGCGTTGGAGGCCTTGCTGGACCCGAGGGTGGAGTAGCGGGTGTGGCCTATAGCCATGATGCCAGACAGGGGTTGAAGCTCTTCCTCCCGGAATACCTGGGCAATGAGGCCCATGTCGGAGTGGTTTCTCAGGGACGTACCGTCGGAGGCGGCAATGCCTGCGCTTTCCTGTCCCCGGTGTTGAAGGGCAAAGAGGCCGAAGAAGGCGATACGGCTGGCGTCTCCCTGCGGCGCATATACCCCAACCACCCCGCATTCCTCTCTCGGGCGGTCGTGCATTCCGGGCTGTGGGAGGCCAGCCGTCGTGCTCACACCGGGATTATAACCCCCGGCCCAACTCCGGTCAATGGATACCTTTGATAAATTGGCGCAAGATGGTTATATTAGGGGGACAATTACCGATACGTGAATAAGCACCTTGAGCAGTCCTATTCGTCATTCCCGTGAAAACGGGAATCCAGAGGCCGGGGATGTGGATACCCGCCTTCGCGGGTATGACGGTAGACAAGCTGCCGGGATTTAGTTCTTCATTCGCGTATAGGCAAGTATGCGAATATGCTTTTGAGTGAAGGAGGTACACATGCTGGCCTTTCTTGGAGGAACCGGGCCCGAGGGTAAGGGTCTGGCCCTGCGTCTGGCCCTCGCGGGCGAGGAGATTATCATAGGCTCCCGGGACGCGACCAGGGCGCAGGATGCTGCCGACTCTCTGAAGGAACTCGCGCCCGGAGCGGTCATATCGGGAGACGTGAACGCCGTGGCTGCTCAGCGCGGGGACGTAGCGTTCATCACCACGCCCTACGAGGGCCAGAGACCCATCCTGGAGCAGGTGGCGGGCGACCTCGCCGGGAAGGTGGTGGTGGACGTGGTTGCCCCCCTGTCCGTCACCAGGGGCAGGGCCAGCGCCATCTCCGTCGAGGAAGGCTCCGCCGCCATGCAGGCCCAGCAGCTTCTCCCGGACTCCTTTGTGGTCGCCGCCTTCCAGAACATAAGCGCCGCCGACCTGATTATTCCCGACCGGGTGATGGAGGGGGACGTGGTGGTGTGCTCGGACCACCGTGAGCCAAAGGAGCAGGTGATGGAGCTGGTGAGAAAGATACGAGACCTCCGGCCGGTGGACGGCGGCGGCCTGGAGAACGCAAAGTATGTGGAAGACTTCACGGCCCTGCTCCTCAACATCAACCGCATCTACAAGGCCCACTCCATGATAAAGATTGTGGGGATTTAGGGTAGGGGATTAGCCATGGATTCCTCTGTCCAGTCTGAAGGAGGGAATCTTATTCCCCTAAGTGAAGCTGCTCACCTCAGCGGTTACAGCACAGGCCACTTGCGATACTTAGTCGTCAATGGGCTACTATCAGGCTGGAAAATAGGACGCAATTATGTGACTACTCCGGAAGCCATCTCCCAATACCTGGCGAAAAACCCAAAGCCGGGCAGAAAAAGGCAATCAGGCACTTGACAATATATGCGATAACGCATATATTAAAATAGTCGATAGATGAGGCGACCAGTTAGCTTGTGCGGGTTCGGTCGCCAAGGGGGGGCCTGATATGTCAGGGAGAGTTGAAGTAGAACATTACAAGGTCTTAGCTACTTACAATGGGCAGAGCATAAATTTCACAGTGGCCGCTTCCAGCAGTGGTAGGGCAGTTGCCGAATCCCGTCGAATGGCTAAGGCCCAGGGAATGAACCGGATATTTGTCAACTCAGTGCGGTTTGTAGATGAAGACGAGCTTTACTTTGAACTTCTTTGCACAACCTTCCTGGAAGGCCGGGGCATCCATGCGGATCACGTGATGTCCCTTGAAGAGATAGATTCGGAGATACGATATTTTCTTGGTGACGACGTTACACTAAAGGTTATCGAAGAGAACGGTGAGCTTCTATTAGACGATGGCCCAAACGGACGGGAAAGTGTGCAAGGTATAAGTGCTCTTGAGCTAATAGGATTGCTATATGGCTGGGCTACATTCGTTGGACTCACCAGCCTTGGTTTCTCCGAGTATTTGAGCGAAGTAGAGAGTACGGAATTCAACCCGGACAAGATAAGCGAATTGCTGGGCTGAGATGAGCCGGAATTCGGAGGGCGTTACTTCTGATACGATTGCCCAGTGCAGTACCGGCCCCTAGAACACTGTTCTGAAATATGGTAGGATCCGGTGGGACTTAGGTTCTCCAGGAGGGGTGGGGGATTGAAACTCATGGAGGCAACGCGATGACGGATTTAGCTGAAAAGGTTGTCTGGCGGTCGGAAGATGGTCATTCGTACCTCTACCACGGGGATGGCCTAGAGGCCATGGCTTCCATGCCCACTGATAGCGTGGACTGTATTTGGACTGACCCACCCTACTTCTTATCTAACGATGGTATTACATGCGTTGCGGGTCGGATGGTACAGGTTAATAAAGGAGAGTGGGATAGAAGCAAAGGGTTTGAAAACGACCATGAGTTCAATGTCTCATGGCTATCCGAGTGTTACCGTATTTTGAAACCTGGAGGCACAATCTGGGTTACCGGTACGTTGCATGTGTATCTTAGCGTAGGTATGGCTATGCTACAGATAGGTTATCGAATTCTCAACGACATCATCTGGCAGAAGCCTAATCCCCCTCCTAATTTGGGCTGTCGTTGTTTCACCCATTCGACAGAAACGATCTTATGGGCAACCAACGCCAAGAAGGGCAGCAAACACCGTCATACCTTCCAATATGAGCAGATGCGAGAAGAGAACGGTGGAAAGCAGATGAAAAACGTCTGGCAGTTTCCACCTCCTGGACGAGACGAAAAAAAACATGGCAAGCATCCCACTCAAAAGCCTGTTGCTCTGATCGAGCGTTGCCTCCGCGCGAGCACGAATCCTGGGGATATAGTATTTGACCCATTCGCGGGTTCAGGTGCGACCGGGGTTGCTGCTCTTGGAATGGGACGCAATTTCATTGGCTGTGAGCGTGAGCAAGAGTATGTGGAGCTTATAGCGAAGCGTCTGGTGGATGTTGCCGGTGACATCAGTCCAATGTTCGTCTATAAGAATGGGGCCGATGATGAGATTACCCAGCCCAGGCTATTGGAGTCGAGAGCACCAAGTCCAACTGGAGGAAGACAACCATGACGACAGCGCTATTCAGACTAGACGATACAGACGATCCAGGCCTTGCACGAGTCCGCGTGCTCGCCAAATTGACTACGGCCCAGGCTAAGTCTATCAAGGCCCGTACGGGCCACGACATCTATAAATGCGAAGTAATCGAAATAGTCAAGTCATCTGCTGCATCGGTCAGTTCGCCAGCCAAGCCCCGCCAGAAGAAAACAATCTCGGACAAGCATCTGGAATTCGAGAGTTAGGCGAGTGTAATGGCGCAGTGTCCACATGGCTCCTCAATGCCGGATGGATTGATCTCAAGTCTTGAGGTCTCGCAAGCCGGCACAGGCAGACATAGATGCGCAATATGTGCCTATGGCTTGGGTCTGGTGTATGCGGGCTACCAGCCCGAGATGGAATCGTGCGGACATGGTAACAGTGCCCCTGTCGGAATCCTCGCTAGTTTGGCGGAGTACCAGGGTGGTCCCAGCCGACACAAATGCACCGTGTGCGCCTTTATAGAGGGTGTGGCCCAAGGGGCCGCCACCCCTGACATGGACACCATCGAAATCGCAGACAGGAACGAACCGGATAGTGTCGAAGGAACCCTTGTCTGGCGAACGCACAGAACCTACGAACGTGACCCGCGTATCAGAGCCAAAGCCATCGTGCTGCATGGGAATATATGTTTCGGCTGCGGTTTCTCTTTCGACATCGTTTACACTCCAGAACATGCCAGAGGTTATATTGAAGTTCATCACATCCGGCCCCTATCCGAGGGGCCAAGAGCGGTCATCCCTGATCAAGACTTGATTCCGCTGTGTGCCAATTGCCATAGAATGGTCCACCGTCACAAGGACAACTGGCTTTCTCTAGAAGAATTAAAACAATTGATAGCCACTGGGCGCGGTGAAGCCGATGAAGGCAAGTCATAGTATTCCTGTTATGTGGCAAAGGCCCTGCACGGACTACGAAGCTTCGCCAGACACAACCAAAGCTTGAAAGTGTACGGAAATGGAAAGAGCGGAGGCTATTGAAAGAATACAGCCACTAATAGGGAAAGACCTCCGTGTTCTTGCCGATGAGCTTGACGTAACCGTGTGGAAGGACGGCAAGCTCAACAAAGGTTGGGTTGGGCACACTTTGGAGCGGTATCTCGGCATACCCATAAACTCGTCTCGCTCCCCCAATTTCGGCTCGTGGGAGTTAAAGGCCGTATCCTTGAGATACCTTAAAAATGGCAACCTGGTTCCCAAAGAAACGATGTGGATTACTATGATCGATCCTGTAGAAGTGGCTGCCAAAGAGTTTGAAGATAGCCACCTTTTTACAAAAATGCGTAAGCTCTTAATAGTTGCCAGAGTGTTTGAAAGCCAGAGAGAAGAGCGCACCCTGTTGCATGGTGCAACAGGGTTTGATTTGGATAACTCTGACACCTATAGCCAGGTAAAATCTGACTATGACCTCATCCGTAACACTATCAGAACCACGGGCTTTGACACGTTAACCGGCAAGATAGGTGTACTGGTCCAGCCACGGACTAAGGGACGCGGCCACGGCAGCACATCAAGGGCGTTCTACGCAAGGAAGGGGTTCCTCAGCCACATCCTTGGCATTGACTAGATTCTCACAGATTTCCCACGAGGGACTTCAGCAGGGCCCGTGTGCGCGCGACCGACGCCTCGGAGTCGTCGCCCACAGAGAATATGGACGCCAGCAGGTCCGTGGCCCCGGTCTCAGCGAAAGCCCTCAGCTGCCCCTCGACCTCCGCCTCGTTGCCAATCACGGCCACGTCCGCCGGGCCGTCGGCCCCCTCGATGTTGAGCATTCGGCGGTAGTGAGGTGATTGGGCATACCTCTCGAATAGCCGGTCCGCCTTTTCCCGTGCAGCCGCCGCGTCGTCCGTGACGGCGATGGGCACTCCTACGCATATACGGGGGTTGGGACGTCCTGCATCCCTGGCCGATGCGGTGATGCGGGGTATGATATGGGTCTCCAGGTTCTTGCGTCCCACCATCCACGTGATGGTCCCCTCGGCCATCTCGCCGGCCATGCGCAGCATCTTGGGCCCGAGGGCGGCGACCATGATGGGGAACGGAGTGGCACCGGGGACTTGCAGGACCGTGTTGATTCTGAACACCTGCCCATTGAAGTCAACTCTGCCCTCGTGGGTCAGTGCCCGCATTACCGACATGTACTCCCGCATGTATGTCTCCGGGCTGCCGGTCGGCCCGCCGGGCCAGTCTTCCATCGCAGCCTTTGAAACGGCCCCGACGCCGAGAATGAGCCTCCCATCGGTAGCTGCCTGGGTCGTCAGAGCAGCCTGGGCCAGCGCCAGGGGATAACGGGGTATTCGCAGTGGGACAACGGCTGTGCCAAGCTCGATGCGCTTCGTCCTCTGGCCTGCGAGGGCGAGCATGGTTAGAGCGTCGTCCCTGAAGGACTGGGTAGACCACAGGCTGTCGAATCCGTCGTCCTCGGTGGCGACCACCTGTTGCACCACGCCTTCAAGGGTTGGTGCAGAGTCCGTGACTCCTATAAAAATGCCAACCTTCATAACTCAGACCCTCCTTCGACAGAGAACGTGCGATAGAGAACAATGGGATTCTAGCAAGAAGGCCCTACCCGGTCAATCGTGGCTAAGAGCTTGAGGTCAGTACAAAACTCAGTTTGTCTAAAGTACGCCACCCCCACATAGTCATTCCGGCGAAGGCCGGAAGGTGGATTCCGGCTCAAGGCCGGAATGACGGCTACTCAAACGGCCTTCATGGAGTGGGAAGGGGTCCAACGAAGGTCCTGCCAGGCTGTGGTTGGTTGCGGGCTTGACACCGGAGCCTGTGGGATGTAGTTTCTTAATTGGGAATTTCCGTAGTTATGGGCCTCGCGTTGTTTGTGTGACCGAGAAACATATAACGGGGAGATGGTGCAATGGCATATCGCCTGGGAGTGGATGTCGGCGGGACCTTCACCGACCTGCTATTGATAAACGAAGACTCCGGGGACACCTACCGCGCCAAGGTTCAATCCACACCGGCAGACTCCTCCATTGGTATATTCCAGGGTATCGAGAGGGTGTGCGCGACGGCCGGCGTGGACCCCGGTCTGATTACCCAGATTATGCACGGGACGACCGTTGCGACCAACGCCATACTCCAGAGCAGCGGTGCCCAGATTGGCCTGGTCACAACCCGTGGATACAAGCAGATGTTGCAGATTGGCCGGTCCTTCGTGCCGGGAGGGCTGGCCGGATGGATTATCTGGAACATGCCTGACCCCATAGCCCCGCTGGAGTTCACCGTGGAGGCCGACGAGCGGATGAGCGCACGGGGCGAGGTCGTTGAGCCACTGGACGAGAGTTCCATCCGCGAGCGCCTGAGATTCCTGAAGGGAAAGGGCATCGAGGCGCTGACCGTCTCGCTGATTAACTCCTACGCCAATGGCGCTCACGAGGAGCGTATACGCGAGATTGCCATGGAGATTATGCCCTACATTCCCGTCTCCATATCCTCCGAGATTCTGCCGGAGATGCAGGAATACGAGCGCACCCTGACGACGGTAGCCAACTCCTATGTAGCGCCGGTGGTCTCCAACTACATGGAAAATATGCAACAGGAGTTGCAGGACAGGGGCATTCCGGGCCATCTGCACATCCTCCGCTCTGACGGGGGCCTCGCCTCGGCTGAGGTGGCCCAGAGGGAACCGGTCAACATATTGATGAGCGGCCCGGCCGGTGGAGTCGCCGGAGCCCTCTGGATTGCCAATCAGGCGGGCTATAACAACCTGCTGACCTTCGACATGGGCGGCACGTCCACCGACGTGGCACTGGTCCAGAACGGCGTGCCCCTGGTGCGCCGTGAGACCACGGTAGGCGACGTGACCATACGCGCCTCATCCCTGGACGTGCGCAGCGTTGGTGCCGGCGGCGGCTCCATCGCCCACGTTCCCGAGCTAACCGGGGCGCTCCGGGTCGGACCCGAAAGCGCCGGCGCCGACCCGGGTCCTGCGGCCTATGGCAAGGGCGGGGACAGGCCAACCGTCACCGACGCCAATCTGGTGTTGGGCCGTCAGCCGACGCGGCTCGCCGACGAAATAGAGTTGGACAGATCGGCGGCAGAAAAGGCCGTGCAGACTATCGCCGACGCCCTGGAGCTGGACCTCAAGCGCGCGGCGGCCGGCATCATAGACATAGTCAACGAGAATATGTTCGGTGCGCTGAGGCTGGTCTCGGTGCAGCAGGGCTACGACCCACGGGACTTTGCGCTCATTGCTTTCGGCGGCGCAGGCCCTCTGCACGCCAACGCCCTCGCCAGACTGATGAGTTCATGGCCGGTTATTATCCCACCGTCGCCGGGGGTGCTATGCGCCTATGGGGATGCCACCACACGGCTGCGTAATGAGGCGTCGCGCACCTTCATTCGCCGGTTCTCGGAGACATCCAACGAGGAGATAGAGGCGATCTTCATGGAGCTTGCGGAGCGTGCAGCCCAGGTGCTGGATGCGGAGAGCGTGCCCCGCGCCGACCAATCTACCCAGTTCGAGATAGACGTGCGCTATCAAGGCCAGGGGTTGCTAATCCAGGTCGAGGTCGAAATGGAGTCCTTCAGATACGGTGGCCTGAATACCGTGCGCCAGAAGTTCGACGAGGCCCACACCCAGCTCTTCACCTTCGCCCTCCCGGCCGAACCGGAGGTGGTGAACCTGCGCGCCGTCGTCCAGGGTAAGGCCACCCTCGTGGAGGCCGGAACCATTGAGCGTGGCAACACCGACCCCTCGCGGGCGAAGATAGGCACAACCACCGTCTTCGTTGATAACTCGGACCAGGAGGCCACGGTCTATGACAGGTCGAAGCTCCTGGCCGGTAATCGAATCGCAGGCCCGGCGATAATAACCGAGATGGACTCCACTGCGCTGGTGCTGCCGGACCACGTCGGCGAGGTGGATACATACGGCAACATACTCATCAACCCGGCAACTTGAACACGGAGGTCAGGTATGCCTGCAAAAATCGTCGAAACCAATCCCACGCCCTTCCAGGAGGTTGCGGTAGACCCCATCACCCTTGACATCATCGAAAGCGCTCTCAGGAACGCCCGCTTCGAGATGGACGCGGTGCTCTTCCGCACTGCCATGTCGCCCGGCATCCGCGAGCAGCACGACGAGTTCCCGATGATTGCCAACCCCGAGGGCAAGATGGTGGTCGGCCAGTTCGGTTCGTTCATTCACGGTTTCAACAGACGGTACGAGGGGACCATCGAGGAGGGCGATATTTTCCTCACCTCCGACCCGTATAGCTGTGACGCCGCCATTAGCCACGCCAACGACTGGCTTGTTCTGAAGCCCGTCTTTCTGGATGGCAGGCTGGTAAGCTACATAGCCATGTTCGGGCACATGACCGACCTGGGCGGCAAGGTCCCGGGCAGCTTGCCGACGGACGCCAACCAGATTTACGAGGAGGGCGTCGTCATTCCCATAGTCAAGATATACAGGAACGATGAGCTTCAAGAGGACCTGCTTAATCTCATCCTCCACCAGTGCCGCCTGCCCCACTGGAACCGCAGCGACTTCAACGCCCTCATCGCCGCCGTCAACCTTGCCGCCAGGCGGGTTGTTGCCCTGTGCGAGCGCTTCGGGGTTGACACCTATGTCTCGGCCTGCGCCGAGTTGCTGGAGCGCAACCGGCGCGCCATGGTCCAGCTTATCCAGACGACTACCTCGGAAGAGACGCTGTACTTCGAGGACTACGTCTGCGATGACGGTATCGGGATGGGACCATACAAAATTGCCTGTTCCATGTGGCGCGAGGGCGACCGCCTTATATTCGATTTCGAGGGCACGGACCCCCAGTCCGCCAGCTCCATCAATTTCTACCTCAACGAAGAGATGTTCAAGATGTTCGTGGGCGTCTACATGATTAACGTGTTCGACCCCCAGATACTGTTCAACGACGGCTTCTACGACCACGTTGACGTGCGCATCCCGCCCGGCTCATTGCTGAAGCCGCTAAAGCCCGCAGCCCTCTCATCCCGTACTCACGCCCTGGGACGCATATTCGATGTCCTGGGCGGCCTCCTGGGCCAACGGGCGCCCGACTTCCTTATCGCCGCCGGATTCTCGGACAGTCCCCATCTGATGTATTCGGGCTACAACAAGGACGGCGAGTGGTACCAGCTATACCAGATTGGTTTCGGAGGCATCCCAGGCCGCCCCTTCGGAGATGGCCCTGACGGCCACTCCCTGTGGCCGTCCTTTACTAACGTGCCCAACGAGTTCCTCGAAAGCTACTTCCCCCTGCGCATGGAAATATATGAGACGATTCCCGATTCGGGAGGCCCCGGTTTCTTCCGAGGGGGAAACGGTATCAAGATTGGCTATCGCATTCTGGAGCCGGGAGAGGTATCCATCCACGACGACCGCTGGCTCACCTACCCCTGGGGAGTGAACGGGGGTCTGCCCGGTGGAAGGAGCCGCAAGGAGATTATCCGAGCGGACGGAACCGTCGAAATCCACCAGTCCAAGTGCGACCACGTAAAGGTGAACGAGGGAGACCTTCTTATTCTCTATACCTGGGGAGGCGGCGGTTGGGGCGACCCCTACAAGCGGGACGCAGCCAAGGTGGCAAAGGAGGTTGAGCGGGGCCTGACTACCCCGGAAGGCGCCCGGCGCTACGGCGTGGTGCTCAATGACGACCTGACCGTTGACGAAAAGGCGACTGAGGAGCTTCGCGCCAGACTCTCAGCCGAGCGCGGCGAGACTAAGCTGTTCGACTTCGGCGGCACCATCGCAGAGCTAAAGGCCCGATGCCTTGAAGAGACCGGCCTTGAGCCGCCAATGGAGCCTGTCTTTCCCCAGCACATTCTCAGGTCCGTCGAAAGAGAGGAGTCCAGCAAGCTCCGGGCAGCCGCCGACTAAGCGTGCGCTTCCAAAGCCCTTCTCCCCTTGCGGGAGAAGGCTGGGATGAGGGGTATTCACCCTCACCTCAATCCTCTCCCATCAAGGGAGAGGAGGCTATGTCCGCCGTTGGAAAGGCTGGAAAGGAAGTTAGCTTATGAGCCAGGAAAGCTTACAGGACAACTATTCCGGGGTCTTCGACGGACGTGTAGGCTACGGACAGAAACCTGCTATCGTGGTGGTGGACTTCATCAACGCTTACACCACGCCCGGGTCGCCGCTGTACGCTTCCGGCGTGGTGGACGCCGTGCGCGCATCGGTTGACCTGCTGGACATAGCCCGGCGCAACGGCATCCTCGTGGTATACACACGAGTCATCTACTCTTCTCACGGGGTGGACGGGGGCATCTTCGTGCGAAAGGTCCCGGTGCTGCGAAGAATGGTCGAGGGCGAGCCTCTGGCCGACATAGTCCCGGAGTTGCCGCCGACCCCGGAGGACGTGATTATCAACAAACAGTACGCCAGCGCCTTCTTCGGCACGTCACTGGCACCGATGCTCACCAGTCAGGGAGTGGATACCCTGATTGTGACCGGCTGCTCCACCAGCGGTTGTATCCGTGCCACGGCGGTAGACGGGATGCAGTACGGCTTTCGCGTAATCGTTCCCAGGGAGTGTGTGGGCGACCGCCACCCGGAACCCCACGAAGCCAACCTGTTCGACATAGACAGCAAGTACGGGGACGTGGTGTCAAAGGCTGAGGCTATGGAGTACCTGGCTAGCTGCGTCCAAGAACGCTTGTGAAGCGTGCCTCCCCTTACCAAGGAAATGGGTAGGACAGGATATAGTTAGGGGGTCTCAGAACAACCTATCGCAGATGCGCCGAGGAGGAAGGGGTTGCGTAGGGGTCTCCCTACGCAGGGAGTTGTTGATGGTATGAGACTTGGTCAGGTTATCTTTAGGTATAGTGCCCACGTTTAACCGGAATTGGCACTCTTCTCCTGTTCATCCTTCAATACAAAGTCACTGGGGAACACAAGGTTCTCAGTGTCTATTCCCGCAGCTTCAAGCTTATCCTTGTGCAATTCTACCCAAGCCATCCACTTACGACGTTCCTTAGCTTCCCCCTCACGAAACTTTCGCTTCTTATACGCCTCCGCTAACATGGCTCCTCCTTCCAGTATGATAACGGCAATTGCCGTTGATACTATTACCGCAGAGGACAACCCCTTAATCACGGCAACTATAATACCTGGCTGGAACGTATCATGGGACGTTATTCCATCGTATATTAACAACCCCAAGGATAGCAAAATGCCGATGGACGTTAGGAGAATAAACCATCCGACCCGGTCGCTGCCTACTGGATTCATCGTTGCTCGGACTAATATTATTGTACTGATATTCTGACATAGTAATCAAATAGCAGTATACATCCCAACCAAGCCATGCATGGTCTTTAGGTTGCCAATTTGCGTGGTCCCTTCCCCTATAATTCCTCATCCGCCTCCAGCGGACCAAAACTCCGGCACGAGCAGCCTGGATTTTAGGCTCTTCGCTTCGCTCAGAGTGACACAGGACTTACCCAGTTGCCTATAGACCGGGTTGGTATAATATGGTCACACTTGAGGCAGGCTGCTTGACCCATCGTGCCCGGACCAATGACGTACTTGGTACACACGGCCGGCAACCATAGCCGTATCTAGTGGCCTGAGGAGGAGGCATCAAGATGACCACAAGCTCCAGGGCCTGGACCGAGGAGACCGTCGAGGTGGCAGGAACCAAGCTCCGGCTTGTCAAGGGAGGCTCCGGGGAGCCGTTGCTCATTCTACACGGTGAAATGGGCCGTCCTGGTTGGCTGCGCTTCCACGAGTCCCTGGCAAAACACCACACCCTCCACATACCCTCCCATCCCGGCTTCGGTGAATCGGAGCGCCTGGACTGGATTATGAACATGCGCGACATGGCAGGCTGGTATCTGGAAGCCCTGGATGACCTGGGGCTGGGCCAGGTGAACGTGGTGGGTTTCTCGCTGGGCGGGTGGCTCGCCGCTGAGATGGCGACCATGTGTCCTCAGCAGTTCAAGAGGTTGGTCCTGGTGGGTGCTCCGGGGATTCGGCCACCGGTTGGAGAGATTTTCGATATGTTTCTGGTGGTGGCGAAGGAATACATCACCGCCGGCTATCTCGATCCCGCCGGCACTCAGGAGTACCAGCAGGTATGCCCCGACGACCCCACCCCTGAACAAGTGGAGGCCTGGGAAGTAGCCAGAGAGGAGGCCTGCCGCCTTAGCTGGAGGCCCTACATGTACTACGCCGCCCTGCCTCACCTGCTCCGTAGGCTGAAGGCACTCCCAACCCTCATAGTCTGGGGCAGGCAGGACGCCATCGTTCCGTTGAGTGTGGGAGAGGTATACCGCGATTCTATCCCCGGCTCAAGGCTGACCGTCCTGGACAACTGCGGCCACCACCCGGAGATAGAGAAGCCCGACGAGTTTGTCCGACTGGTACAGGGATTCCTGTCAGGAACCTAGAGGTGCCTGAAGCGGACCACCGGGGATGGGCTTTACCACTACTCTACAGGTCGAGGGCAGTGCTATAATTCTTTCAGACAGTTTCTCTGGGAAGACGGGGATTTTGGCCATGCCAACGGCCTGAGATCAGTAAGGAGGAGAGGGAGATGTTTATAGGTTATTTTACCGAGAGGCCCTATCAGGACCCCAAGTCGGGCTACTTCGGGGCAACGGGTAAGCCTATTATGGACCTGACCGTGAGCAACGACATTTACGACTCTCATCTGGGGGCCGAGCTATACAACCGCTACCTGGATGAGAAGATATACGCAGAGGAGATGGGCTTCGACGGCCTGATGCTCAACGAGCACCACGGGACCGCTTTCTGCATGGGTGGAGCGATGAACGTGGAGGCGTCCATCCTTGCGCGGATAACCCAGAGGGCCAAGATTGTCCTTCTGGGGAACATCCTGCCCATCTGGGATGACCCCCTCTGGCTGGTGGAGCAGCTTTCCATGATAGACATGATTTCCCGTGGCCGTCTGGTCTCCGGATGGGTGCGGGGGACCGGCCGGGAGAGCGTATCCCACAACTCCCCGCCGCCCTACAACTGGGAACGGTTCCAGGAGGCCCATGAGTTTATCGTGAAGGCGTGGACGACGCCGGGACCCTTCCGATGGGAGGGGAAGCACTTCCAGTACCGTCACGTGAACCCCTGGGCGAGGCCCTACCAGAAGCCCCATCCACCCATCTGGCTGCCGGGCGTTGTCAGCCGCGACTCCCTGATGTGGGCAGCCCAGAAGCGCATCCCCTATATCATGCTGGCTACCGAACTGGACCCCACCAGACAGGCTTTCCAACTCTACCATGACACCGCGGCCGAGTTGGGCTACAAGTCCGGTTCCCAGAACATAGGATACTTGTGGAAGGTCCACGTGGACGAGACGGAAGAGTTGGCCGAGGAAACGAGCAGAAAGTTCGTCCAGGGCCCCAGCAACCCCTTCCTGGCCGGTAACGAGGGAACGGTGAACCCGGCGCTGGTAAACCTGCCGGGGCTTACGTCCCGGAGAAGGGTCCTGCCCACCCAGGCGGTGGCAACTCAGGCCCGTGGTGGAGTGGGGAACGTACTGAGCCGACCTTATGAGAAGCAAATCGAGGACTACACCATCATATCTGGGACGCCCAAGACCGTCATCCCCAAAATCCGCCACGTCCTGGAGTACCTGCGACCCGGCAGCATCTTCTTCTGGGACGGCGACGGTGCCATGACCCACGACGATGCTATGCGCAGCCTCAGACTCATGGGCGAGGAGGTAATCCCCGCCGTGCGGGAGATGGGCAAGGAACTGGACCTGCCCGGCCCATTTGAAATGGACCCGGCCACGGGTGACCCCATAGAGGCCGGTCCCTCAACCAATGGCGAGTCACCCGAATAACAAGGACAGAAGCGTGCAATGGCGTCACTGAGCAACGACGGCCTTAGCGCCGACGTGATAGTCATTGGGGGAGGTCCAGGCGGTAGCACCGCCGCCACAATGCTGGCCCGCAAGGGCCTCCGGGTGCTTTTGCTGGAGCGGGACCGGTTCCCGCGAGACCACGTTGGCGAGTCACTGCTTCCGGCCAGCATCCCCGTTCTGGAGGAGCTTGGAGTCCTGCCCGCCGTTCAGGAGGCGGGTTTCCTGCCCAAGTGGGGCGCCACCATGGTATGGGGAATGGAAAGCACTCCCTGGAGCTGGTACTTCAGGGAGACGAACCGGAAATACCCCCACTCCTACCAGGTCTGGCGACCGACCTTTGACCACCTGCTCCTGGAGAACAGCCGCGCAAACGGGGTTACCGTATGGGAGGGATGCCATGTTGCCGGTGTCCTCTTCGAAGACGGCAGGGCGACTGGCGTTCAATACTCGACGGAAGGCGCGAGCGGCCTAATCGCCCGTGCCGGTTTCATTGTGGACGCCAGCGGACAGAGCGGACTCCTAGGACGACAGCTTCGGCTGCGACGCTGGGACCCCTACTTCAGGAATATGGCGGTCTACGGGTATTTCACCGGCGCTCGGCGTCTGCCCACGCCCGACGAGACGAACATCTTCATCGAGTCCTATCCCCACGGGTGGTTCTGGAATATACCATTGCACACGGGCTGGGCAAGCGTGGGCGCAGTCGTAGACAGTCATGCGGCCCAGGAGGAGGTCCGTCGCAGGGGCCTTCACGGTTTCCTCATGGACCAGATTGCCCAAGCACCACATACCACACACATGCTTCGGGAAGCCGACATGGTCTCAGGCCCGTTCATAGTCAAGGACTGGTCATACGCCTCGGACCAAGTCGTCGGCGGTGGCTACGTCCTTGTGGGGGACGCGGCCTGCTTCGTTGACCCCCTTTTCTCATCGGGAGTCCATCTCGCCCTTATGTCGGGGGTTATGGCCGCAGCCTATGTGACTTCTGCTCTGAAGGACACGAGTATGCGAGAAGCCGCGGGGCAGGTGTATAGAGAGCTATACTACAAGGAGTACGGTCATTTCCGCGAGATGGCAAGACTATTTTACTCCAGCAACCGCACCTCCAACTCCTACTTCTGGGAAGCCCGGCGTATCCTGGAGGCCGATGACCTGACGCCACGCCACGCATTCATACAGGCCGTGGCAGGGCAACCGCCTCGGGGATACGAGCGTGTGGTACTCGACCGTGGCGAGGCACCGGCGGAGTACCTTGCCGGCGTCCGCACGGTTGAACGGGAGCGAGCGGAACGCCGCGAGAGACTGGAGGCGACCAGACTTCGGGACGGAGATAAGCTGTCGTCACTGTATAATGCGGTGCCGTTCCTTGCGCCAAGCTTAAAGGTAGAGCGGAAGCCTGTAATCGCCGACGGCGAATTCCAGTGGGGTTACGTTCTCACCACGTCGGGCCGGACCGAGGGAATACCGTGCAGCGGCCTGGTCGCAAGGATGGTGTCCCTCATAGACGGACGCACCCCGGTCTCGGAGATACTTACCGTGCTGCATGGGAGTGGGAATCAGGTTCAGAGTGACCAGCTAGACCAGAGCGTTATGGCTGCCCTCCAGATACTCTACGTTGACGGAACCATTGAGGACTTGCACGGCCTGATGTAGCCGACGCCCGTGCACGGGATGTTCGGGGCGTTAATAGGAGTGGAGCGGGTGATGGGATTCGAACCCACGACTTTTTGCTTGGGAAGCAAACACTCTACCACTGAGTTACACCCGCTCGCAGGGTGTTGATAGCAATGTATTACTCTCTACAGGCCTTCGGTCTTCGCTTCTTTGGGTAGCATACCCTCAAGAATACGCTGGAGGGCCATGGTGTGGCTGCACAGGCCTCGGGTCGCGAAGAAGGGACAGGAGCAATGCCAATTTTCTCCATCATAGCTTACATCGTAGCTGTTGTGGTTGCCGCGGAAGCTGGCGCTGAAGGTGTTAAAGGTCACCCGCTCCCTTTCCTCGGCATAAGTCCTGGACTTCTCTATCTTGCTAATGAGGCTCGAGTGCATGCCACCTCCTTGAGAAAGCCTACCATACATAAATGATTTTATGCTAAACTCCCAAGTCGGTCAATGATAACGCCAGAGTCTTTTCGTTGCCATTACTGGGCATCCAGGGCGTGATGACGATAAGTATGCGCAACTTAAGTTCCTTGAAATGCCATTCCGAGCGTAGCGAGGAATCTAAAGTACCCGATGACCGAAACGTTTTTTATCGCAAGGATTTTAGACCCCTCGTCCGCCGAAGGCGAACTCGGGGCGACAGGGGAGACGATCCGAATGACGGGGGAGACGGGGGTCGCACAGAGACTTTCTCGCCCATCGGCAGCAGACCCTACATGGGACCCGTCCCTTGGTATTCCCATCCGGCATTACCCACACAAATGGAGAATACCCGTCCCATTATGGACTAGATGTCAGCCATATTATATATTTACACTGTCCGGAGACGGCCCTGACGGCCGAGAGAAGTAAGGGGACACTATGAACGGAGACCTGATAAGACAGACCTTCCTGGAGTTCTTCCAGGGCAAGGGGCACACAGTGATGCCCAGCTCGTCCCTGGTCCCTGCGGGTGACCCCACGCTGCTCTTCACCAGCGCAGGCATGGTCCCTTTCAAACCCTTCTTCATGGGAGAGTCCACACCGCCCAGCCAACGCCTCACCTCCTCCCAGAAGAGCTTCCGCACCACCGACGTGGATGAGGTGGGCGACCACAAGCATCTGACCTTTTTCGAGATGCTGGGCAACTTCAGCATAGGGGACTACTTCAAGAAGGAGGCCATAGCCTGGTCCTGGGAGTTCGTGACCCAGCATTTCATGCTATCCCCGGAGCGCCTTTACGTGACTATATACCTGGACGATGAAGAGTCCTTTCGGCATTGGAACCAGGACATAGGAGTGCCGCCGGAGCGCATCTACCGCTACGGCGACAAGGACAACTGGTGGGGTCCGGCGGGCAACGAGGGGCCATGCGGCCCCTGCAGCGAGATACACTACGACGGCGGCGTGGAGTACGGCTGCGGCAGCCCTGAATGCCACCCCAACCACGACTGCGAGCGGTTCGTAGAGCTATGGAACCTGGTGTTCATGCAGTTCTACCAGGACCAGGAGGGCGTCCGGACGCCCCTGCCCGCTCCCAGCATAGACACGGGAATGGGACTGGAGCGGGCTGCCGCCATACTCCAGGACAAGCGAAATCTCTACGAGACGGACCTCTTCTGGCCCATCGTCGAGAAGGTGTGCCAAATTACCGGCAAGGCCTACGGGACGGACCGGGACACCGACTACGCCCTGCGGGTGGTGGCCGAGCACAGCCGGTCCGTGGCCTTTCTCATTGCCGACGGCGTTGTGCCCGGGAACGAGGGCCGGGGCTACGTGCTGCGCCGCATCATCCGGCGGGCCATTCGCTACGGGCGCAGGCTGGGGCTGGAGGAGCCTTTCTTTACGGAGGTAGCCGAGTCCGCAATCCGGCGCTTCCAGCACGTCTATCCGGAGCTTTCCACCAACCGGGACTTCATCATGCGGGTGGTGGGACTTGAGGAAGACAGGTTCAGCCAGACCTTTGAGCGCGGTATAGGTATCCTGGAGGGCTTGCTGGCCTCGCTGGAAGCTGAAGTACCCCAAGATGAAACGGCGGAACGTGTACCAGGGAGGGACACATTCGTCCTCTACGATACCTACGGCTTTCCGCCGGAACTTACCGCCGAGATAGCCCGGGAGCACGGTATGTCCGTGGACATGGAGGGCTTCGAGGTGGAAATGGAGGCCCAGAGGGAGCGTGCCAGGGAAGCCCACGCCTTCACCGGCGCTATGGAGATGCTGTCCACCTACGAGAACCTGGGCGTGGGCAGCGTGGAGTTCGTGGGACACGAGAGCCTTGTCCAGGAATCGGTGGTGGTGGCCCTTCTGGTGGAAGACACGCCAACCGGCTATGCCGTCAAGGGGCAGAAGGTGGAGGTAGTTCTCAGGGGAACGCCCTTCTATGCGGAGGGCGGCGGCCAGGTGGGGGACGCCGGGATAATTGCCGGACCCAACGGCAGGGTCCGGGTTGAGGACAGCCAAAGCCCCGTCGCCGGCCTCATAGTACACAAAGGAGTGGTTGAGGAGGGGGATATATCCCTGGGGGAGACTGTGGAAGCCCGGGTTGACCCCATGAGACGCATGGATACCGCCCGCAACCATAGCGGCACCCATCTGCTCCACGCAGCCTTGCGCCAGGTGCTTGGCCCCCACGTGCGCCAGGCGGGGTCTTTGGTGACCCCGGACAGGCTGCGCTTCGACTACAGCCATATCAGCCCACTCTCCAGGGACGAGCTTATGGACGTACAGGGGTTGGTGAGCCGGAAGGTGAGGGACAACCTGATGGTGAGCACCCGGGAGTCCAGCTTCACCCGGGCCGTACAGGAGGGCGCTCTGGCCTTCTTCGGAGACCGGTACGGGGACGTGATTCGAGTGGTGGAGATGTCCGACCCACCTACGGCGGGCGGAGACAGGTTCAGCCTGGAGGTGTGCGGCGGCACTCACGTCGTCGCCACCGGCCAGATTGGCCCCCTCTTCGTGTTGGGCGAGTCCGGCATAGGCGGCGGGATGAGGCGCATCGAAGCGGTCACAGGTCGGGCCGCCGAGGAGCTTTTCGCGGAGCGCACTTCCATGCTGCAGTCCATATCAAGCAAGCTCCAGACCCCTTTGGGTGACCTAGAGGAGCGCCTAGACAGCTTTATCCAGGAGTCGGACCAGCTCAGAAAGAGGGTGGCTGCCCTGGAGCGAGAGAGCCTGAGAAGGGAGGCCCAAGAGCTTCTGTCCAGGGTGCAGGGCGTGGAGGGAATGAAGGTGCTGGCAGCCCAGACCTCGGCCGGCAGTGCAGACGCTATGAGGGAGATGGGTGACTGGCTCAAGTCCAAGCTCTCCAGCGGGGTAATAGTGCTGGCCGCAGTGCATAACGACCGACCCACGATCATCGCCATGGTCACTCCAGACCTGGTGCTCAGAGGGCTTCACGCGGGCAATATCGCCAAGGAGACGGCCAGCGTGGTGGAGGGAGGAGGCGGCGGGCGGCCCGAGATAGCCCAGGCCGGCGGCAGGCGGGCCGACAAGCTGGATGAGGCCCTCCGGCGAGTGCCGGAAGTGGTGCGGAAAGGGGTCAACTCCTGAGACTTCTGTGCTTGGATGTAGGTGAGCGACGTATCGGCCTGGCCGTCAGCGACCCGGGTGGGCTGATTGCAACCCCTCTGGGGTTCATCGAGCGTAAAGGGCTGGAGAGAGACATCGCCGGCGTACTGGAGCGCGCCCGGGAGTGGCAGGCCGGGGGAATGGTCGTGGGCCTGCCGCTGTCCCTGAACGGCAATGTAGGGCCCCAGGCAAGGAAAGTACACGCCTTCCTCAAGGCCCTTCGTGGAAAGACGGACCTGGCGGTGGACACGGCGGATGAGCGATTCTCAACGGCAGAGGCGGAGCGGCTGCTTATCCAGGCCGGGCGTCAGCCCTCTCGCCACAGGGGAGAGGTGGACGCAACGGCGGCCGCAATAATACTTCAGGAATACTTGAATCAATCAATTGTGGGCAAAGACGACTCTTGAAAGGGGTTGCAGCCATGCTATAATGGATTCGTTTGCAACCGGCTGGAGGCCGGGTGAGGTTCTAGTCAAATACTAGCTTAGGAGGAGCATTAGCCAATGACTTACATAATCGCCGAGCCTTGCGTGGACGTCAAGGATGCCGCCTGCGTGGACGTGTGTCCCGTGGACTGCATCTACACCAGAGACGAGGACAACATGTACTACATCAGCCCCGATGAGTGCATTGACTGCGCCGCCTGCGAGCCTGTATGCCCTGTGACAGCCATCTTTGCCGAGGACTCGGTGCCGGAGCAGTGGGTCAAATACATAGGCATGAACTACGACTATTTCAAGGACACGGACCCGACGACCATGAAGAACACCAGGTGAGCGTGAGCATTCAACCATCGTCTTTCAGCCTGCTGGAGGCTGAACGCAGATAGCTTGTGCGAGGTTGCACGATGCCCAAGGCGCCTGTTAACGGAATCGAGCTATACTACGAGAGCACCGGAGAAGGCCCTGCGGTACTGTTCGCCCACGGTAGAGGTGGCAACCACTTGAGTTGGTGGCAGCAGGTTCCCGTTTTCTCCCGAAACTACAGATGCGTCACCTTTGACCACCGCGGGTTCGGGCAGTCCTTGAACCCACCCACGGAGCCCGGGCGGGATGCCTTTGTGGATGACCTGCGGGACTTGATGGACCACCTGGGGGTAGATTCAGCCTTCCTGGTGGCCCAGTCCATGGGGGGCCTGACTTGCCTGGGCTTCGCCCTGGAGTACCCACAAAGGGTCAAAGGGCTGGTACTGGCAGACACCACGGGAGGCATCGGGGAAGATGACGTCGTGGACGTCATAGTAAACCGGAAGGCCCCCGACGATACGATGCTGCGGGCCGTGGCTCCCGGCTTTCGTGACATGGACCCGGCGAAGGCGTTCCTCTACAGAGAAATCAACCTTATGAACCCGCCCAAAGAGTTGGAGCCCAACGGCTTCACCAGCGGCGAAGGCCCCAAAGCACAAGAGCTGGCGGGGATGAGGGTCCCCACGCTGCTCATAGTGGGGAGCGAGGACGTTGTAATGCCGCCCGCCGCAATGGAGCTATCCCACAAGCTCATCCCCGGCTCCCGTTTGGAGACCGTGGACGGCGCCGGCCATTCGGTCTACTTCGAGAAGCCCGACATATTCAACCGGCTGGTGCTGGACTTCTTCGCCGATATTCAATCCGGCGACTAGAAGTCCGGCACCGGGTCGCACGGGGGTCGCAGCCGACGACTAGCCTCTCACATCCTGGCGTTCCCGTTCCCTCTTTCCTCACCCCGGCATAGGGAACGGGAACTTGCTCCTGAGCATTGAGGCCTCTGTGTAACCTGTGCCGAAACTTCATGTTCCAGTCATTCCAAGCGCCCCCATGCCATTCCGAATGTAGTGCAACGAAGCGAGGAATCCAGACCGTGTTGACACTAGTGACCCGGGGTAGGGTAGCTACAAGGGTTGCCACTTTACCTGTCATTCCGGCCTTGAGCCGGAATCCATCCACCCTAACTCTGGATTCTGGCTTTCGCCAAAATGACGGAGGAGAGGCGTCCCCCCATGTCATTCCGAATGTAGTGCAACGAAGCGAGGAATCCAGGGCCTGTTGACACTAGTGGCCGGGGGCAGGGTAGCTACAAGGGTTGCCACTATACCTGTCATTCCGGCCTTGAGCCGGAATCCATCCACCCCAACTCTGGATTCTGGCTTTCGCCAGAATGACGGAGGAGAGGCGTCCCCCCCTGTCATTCCGAATGCGCCAAAGACGGATGAGGAATCTAAGGTCCCTGCCCACAAAGCTACGATGCCTTGAATGAAACTCCCTAGATTCCTCGCTGCGCTCGGAATGACAGTTAAAGGGGCTAGAGGAGTGACGGTATAAATGACGGGTGGCGGTTAAGTTAAAGGGGCCAGAGGGGTGACGATATAAATGACGGGTGGCGGTTAAAAGGGCTCTGAGTGACAGATAAAAGGCTCTGCCCGCTTCCTCCGTTTCGGCAGCCACCCCAAAAGGGCAATTCCCCGCGACTTGACTCACGTGTATCTGGCACAGGCCGGTAAATTAGCCATTTCCCGTGAAACTGTTTTGACATGGGAGAGTCTCCATTCTACCATGACTCAAGCAAAATATTTGCCGTGCTGGTCATAGGGTTTCTTTTCGATGAACAGTGGAGTGAGAGATGGCAGGAGGCAACTCCTGGTGGGTTGTGCGAAGAAAGCCTTCGCCAGTAGGGGGTTCTATGGCACCAGCATATCCCAGATTGTCAAGGAAGCAGGCATCGCCAGGGGAACCTTCTACCAGTATTTCGACAACAAGCTGCACATTTTTCAGAGCATCCTCGACGCCTTCCTGCAGGACCTTCAGGACTGCATAAGGCCCGTCTCCCTGGCCCATGGCGCTCCTCCTCCCCTGGTGCAGATACAGGACAACCTGACCAGGGTGTTGGACTTGGTACTGAAAGAAAAGGAGCTTACCCAGATGCTGCTCCATCAGGCCAGTCCCCTGGACAGAACCGTAGAAAAACGCCTGACCGACTTTTACAGCGAGGTCGCCCAGATGATAGAGCGGTCCCTCATGCTGGGAATATCCATGAGGCTGGTGCGGCCGTGCAACGCCCGCCTTACCGCCTACTCCATCATCGGGGCGGTAAAGGAAGTAATCTTCCAAATCACCTCCGCCGAGGAGACCCGCCAAATAGGGGTAGGAGACCCACCAGTGGCCGAACTGGTACGGGAGCTTCTCGAGTTTGGGATGGGGGGCATCTTGGTCAAGCCCAGGGAGTCCCTTATGGAGACCGGCAGCAGTGCGAGATGAGAGTATATTTCCCTGGATTCCGGCTCAAGGCCTGCCCCGTACTGGACCTGCCGGTCGGCAGACATGTACGGGGGCCGGAATGGCGTAAGTTGTTCAGAGGTTCCCTAAAAACCCTGGCCAATGGAGGTATTCTATGGTAGACATTGTGAACCGTAACAACGACTTGGCGGCCCAATGGACCGCTTCGGATGCGGAGCCATCCTACAAGGAGCTAATGGTCGGACTGGACGTAGGCTCCACCACCGTGAAGGCCGTGGTGATGGACCCGGAGACAGACGAGATTCTCTGGAAAGACTACGAGCGCCATCAGACCAAGCAGCCGGAGAAGGTCTTTGAGTTTCTCAAGCGCATAGAAGCGGACTTCCCCACGCTGCCCCAGGACAAGTTCCGCATATTCATAACCGGCAGCGGCGGCAACATGTTGCGGGAGTATATAGGGGCCAAGTTTGTCCAGGAAGTCAACGCCGTCTCCCTGGCGGTGGAGAACCTCTACCCGGACGCCGGCTCGGTCATAGAGTTGGGGGGGCAGGACGCCAAGATAATCATCTGGTTCAGCGACCCCGAAAGCGGCACGAAGCGGAAAATCCCCAGCATGAACGACAAGTGCGCCGGTGGTACAGGGGCCGTCATTGACAAAATCAATGCCAAGCTCCAGATGAGCGGCGAGCAGCTACAGGGCCTGCCCTACTACGACGTCAAGCTCCACCCGGTGGCGGGCAAATGCGGAGTTTTCGCCGAGACGGACATAAACGGCCTCCAGAAGAACGGCGTGCCCCCCAACGAGCTTATGGCATCCCTGTTCGAGGCCATAGTCCAGCAGAACCTGAGCGTGCTCACGAGGGGCAACACCCTCCGCCCCACGGTGCTCCTCCTCGGCGGCCCCAACACCTTCATCCCCGCCATGCGAGACTGCTGGAAAAACAACATCCCCAAGATATGGGAGGAGCGCAACTTCCCACTACCTGAAGGAGTCCCCCCGGAAGACCTGATTATAGTCCCGGACAACGCCCAGTACTACGCCGCCATCGGCTCGGTCCTCTACGGCAAGAGCGAGGACCCCGACGTAGGCGTGTACAAGGGGACCGAGACCCTGGAGGGGTTCATCGAGGTGGGCCGGACCCAGATGCGAGAGGCATCGGGCGACGTTGGCCTTGCCAGGACACAGGACGAGCTTGATGAGTTCAAGAAGCTCTTCGCCAAGGTCCCCTGGGAGCCGGCAAAGTTCACCCCGGGACAGGAAGTGGAAGCCTTCATAGGAATTGACGGCGGCTCCACCTCCACCAAGGCAGTCCTCATGGACAGCGATGGAAATCTGCTGGCAACGGCCTACCAGCTGTCCAAGGGCAACCCCCTGGCCGATACCCAGGACATCCTGGCCGACCTCAGAGAATACGTCGAGAACCAGGATGCCACCCTCAAAGTCATGGGAGTAGGGACCACCGGCTATGCCAAGGACATGCTCAAGGAGTCCCTCGCCGCCGACGTGGCAATAGTGGAGACGGTGGCCCACACAAAGTCCGCCCTGCACTACTACGAGGACGCAGACGTAATCGTTGACGTGGGTGGCCAGGACATCAAGGTCATTGTGCTTAAGGACGGCAAGGTCAAGGACTTCAAGCTCAACACCCAGTGCTCAGCCGGAAACGGCTACTTCCTCCAGAGCACCGCCGCCAAGTTCGGCTACTCAGTGGCCGAGTTTGCAGACGTGGCCTTCGATGCCGACAGGCTGCCCGTCTTCGGCTACGGATGCGCCGTGTTCATGGAGACGGACATCGTCAACTTCCAGCAGTTGGGCTGGGAGAAGAAGGAAATCATGGCGGGCTTGGCCAAGGTCCTGCCCAAGAATATATGGCTGTACGTGGTGGCCGAGCCAAACCTGAGCAAGTTCGGCACCACCTTCGTCCTTCAGGGCGGCACACAGCACAACCTGGCCGCCGTCAAGTCCCAGTACGACTTCATCAAGTCCAAGGTCCCCAACGCCAACATACGTGTCCACCAGTTCACGGGAGAGAGCGGCGCTATCGGGGCCGCCCTTGAGGCCATACGCGTGGCGGCGGAGCGGGACTCGTCCTTCATTGGGCTGAAGGCAGCCGAGACCCTTGAGTTCACCGCCACCAGGGACGAGTCCACCAGGTGCAGCTTCTGCAAGAACAAGTGCCTGCGGACCTACATCGACACGGTGACTCCCGAAGGGCAGAACAACCGCTTCATCATCGCCACCTGCGAGAAGGGCACGGTGGAGAAGATGGAGGACATGAAGGTCATCAAGGCCAGGCTCGACGAAATCAGGAAGGCCAACCCCAACTTCGTGGAGAAGGCCTCTACGGAGGCATTCCGCAGCTTCAGCCCTCCCAAGGTGGCCTCCATGCTGGACGAGGAAGAAGAGGAGCAAGCCGCCCGACCGAAGGGCCTGCTATCCCGGTTCCGCAAGGCGAAGTCCGTGACTGTCGCCAAGGCATCCCCGGAGGTCAGAGAGCTTCGGGAGAACATAAAGATAGCCATGCCCAGGGTCCTCAACATGTACACCCTGTCGCCATTCTTCGGGGCATACTTCGAAGCGCTGGGGCTCCACTTCCGGCACATCACCTACTCCGACTACACCGACCCTCTGATGTGGTACAAGGGTTCCCGGCGAGGCTCCATTGACCAATGCTTCCCCAGCAAGGTTGCCATCGCCCACATCCACAACCTGGTCTTCGATGCCAAGCAGAAGCCGGACATCATCTTCTTCCCCATTATCCAGAAGCTCAGGACCGAGTTGGTGAACACCGCCGACAGCGCCGCCTGCCCCACCGTATCCATCACCCCCGAAGTGGTGAAGGCGGCTTTCACGAAGGAGGGAGACACATTCACTGAGAACGGGATCACCTACATGGCGCCCTCCTTCGACATGGCAACCTGGCCCCTGTTCAAGATTCAGATGTACCAGTGCTTCCGGGACGTTCTGGGCGTCACCGAGGAGGAGAACGACGAGGCAATAGAGACCGCCTTCAAGGTGTGGCGCAAGTACTTCGAGGTATCCCTCAGAGTCGATGCGCGGAAGGTCCTCGACAAACTGGAAGAGGAGGGGAAGGTCGGAGTGGTCATGCTGGGCCGGCCCTACCACAACGACCCCGGCCTCAACCACGAAATCATGGCGGAGATTCAGAAGAGGGGATACCCCATCTTCAGCGTGGACTCCCTTCCACAGGATGAGGACATCCTGGACAGGCTCTTCGGCGACGACGTGAGGTCGGGTGTCATTACCCACCCACTGGACATCACCGACGTGTGGAAGAACAACTACAGCGAGAACTCCAGCAAGAAGGTGTGGGGGGCCAAGTACGTGGCCCGCCATCCCAACCTGGTCGCCATTGACCTCTCCAGCTTCAAGTGCGGCCACGACGCCCCCATATACAACACGGTTGAGAACATTATTGAGGCGTCGGGGACTCCCTACTTCACCTTCCACGATATAGACGAGAACAAGCCCACCGGCTCCATCAAAATCAGGGTGGAGACCATTGACTACTTCCTGCAGCGCTACCAGGAGCACCTGCAACGCCAGATGCACTCGGAAGAGGAGCTAGATCAGATGGTAGCGGCCTACAGGGCCCACCTCCAGAGGGCCAGCGCCAAGGCGGCCATGAAGCTGGGGCTGGAAGCCGGCCACATCGAAATCGGCGGCAACGACTCCAGCCACTCCAGCGGGAGCCGCGAACACGAGGTAGACGAGCTTGGAGCGCCCCACCACGGCCAGGATAGCTGGGTTCCCGTTACCCTCGACATCGGCAAGAACGGCGGCAACGGACATGGCACTAACGGAAAGGCCGGGGACAGGGACTCCGACTCTTATGACCGAATCCGGGCCCAGAATACCGCCAACGACGACCCGGAGGACGAGATGGCCAGCGGGTCCGCCAGCTGCAATCTCCCCGGCCAGGACCACCCCAAGAAGGCCTACGCCCAGCTGCTTCAGTTCCGTGGGAACGGATCTGAAGAGGGTGAGAACGGCCACGACGACAACATGATCAAACTCGTAGACATCGAGTTGCCCAGGAGAAAGCGAGTTGAGGAGCCGGTTGAGGCAGACTGACCTGCCTGTCGGCAGACAGGGGCCATCTCACACTCCCGACCTTGTCCGGTGTGATATGGACGACGCAATATAAAGCTCAGGAGGAGTTATCATGGCAAAGGTTATGGATGAAAAGGAAATAGAAGCAAGGACTCAGGAGTACGAAGAACAACTTCGTAAAGAGATGGGCCTAGGGAAGAAGGAGCTAAACCATTTTGAGAAGCCGGTGGAGCGGCCCTGGACGAAGGACCAGAAGGATTCCACTACCATTCTCTTCGGCGGTCTGACGGTAGCCCACGAGGAACTCGCTCTAGCGGCAATGGAGGGGCTGGGGTACAAGCTTCGCCGTTTGCCCGTTCCCGACAACGAGGCCCTGTCCGTGGGCAAGGAGTATGGCAACCGGGGCCAGTGCAACCCCACTTACTACACTGTGGGCAGCCTCGTCAACTATCTGAAAAAGCTCAAGGAAGCTGGCGAGGAAGACATCGAGAACCGCTACGTGTACGTCACCGCCGGAGCCTGCGGCCCGTGCCGCTTCGGGATGTACGAGGCGGAGTACCGCAAGGCCCTGCGAGACTCCGGCTTCCAGGATTTCCGGGTGCTGCTGTTCCAGCAGTCGGGGGGGTTCAAGCAAAGCGAGGGCGAGGAAGCGCTGGAGCTAAACGCCAAGTTCGCCATCACCCTTCTCAAGTCCATCATGGTCGGGGACATGATTAACGAGCTTGGGTACAAGATTCGCCCCTACGAGGTCAACAAGGGTGAGACTAACCGGGTAATAGAGGAAGCCAAGATTGTCATGGGGGACGCCCTCAGGGATAACCGGTCCATATTCCGGGCCCTGCGCAGGGTGAGAAAGATGTTCCAGGCCATTGAGGTGGACTACTCCCGGGTCAAGCCCAAGGTGAAGATTACCGGCGAGTTCTGGGCGCAGACCACCGAAGGCGACGGCAACTACCACATGTTCGAGTGGCTGGAGTCCGAGGGAGCGGAAGTGCTGGTGGAGCCTATCGGCACGTGGATAGACTATCTCATCTGGTCGGCCAAGCATACCGCAGAAGAGAAGATGCAGATAGACCCCGCCAAGAAGAGCACGATACGGAAGCTCAACGTGGCCCAGGTGTTCTTCCGCAACTGGTACAACCTGTACCGGTGGGCGCTTGGCTTCAAGACCGACTCCCTGCCAAACCAGCGGAAGCTGGCCGAATATGCAAAGGCCTACTACAATACCCACCTCAAGGGAGGGGAAGGCCACCTGGAAATCGGGAAAAATATCATGGCGACCGAGGACAAGCACGCCCAGATGGTAATCTCTCTCAAGCCCTTCGGCTGCATGCCCAGCACCATGAGTGACGGCGTACAGAGCCGGGTGGTGGCCGACTACAAGGATGCCATCTACATTCCCATCGAGACCTCCGGCGACGGCGAGGTGAACGTGAAGAGCCGCGTCCAGATGAAGCTCTACGAGGCCAAGATGAAGGCGCGAGAGGAGCTCAAGACGGTGCTGGAGGAGAACCGTGTAACCCTGGAGCAGGTAAAGGACTACGTGGCGAAGCACCCCAAGTACAAGAATGCCATGCTAAAGATGGACAACCACCACGGCGGGGGCATCAGCACGGCGGCAAACCTGGTTGAGATGGTTGCCAAGCACGCCAGAAACTAGGACCGGGTATAGTGTACGACCAAGGTAAAGGGGACCCCACCAATGTGTGGGGTCCCCTTTAATTCTCCGAGTGGCAGATTAGCGAATCGCTTGTCATCCTGAGCGAAGTGAGGGGTCTAAAGGCCTGACTGAGTGTGCCGGCGTTCGCAGTGTCTCCACTAGTCACCGGTTCAGGCAGCTTCGAAAATCGAAGGGCCTCAAGGGTTAGTCCGGAAACCCCGGAGTCGCGTTGAGGGAAGCCTGTGGAGCGTCTGGTTGTGGGGGTCCACCTCGATGCCCACCGATTCCAGGGCGGTTACTCCCAGCAAGGGGTCGGCGTCTTCTTCGCCAAACACTACGGTCCCACCGACCCATTCCCCCATGAATTCTATCCGGGCAGCGGTAATGTCCAGCCTTATTTCGCTGCCGTCGGCCAGGCCGTATCTCCTCTGTCCTTCGGGGAAAAGTCCGATGGACTCCAGATGTTGTCTTGGGACCAGGCAGTCTGTTGCGCCGGTGTCCACCAGAAAAAGGCCCTCCCATACCCGGTCAGGTTCAGCGATGTTCCGTATGGCGACCGTAACTCTTGTAACTCCCATTTTGACCTCCTTGTAGATGTAGGGGCTGTCTCTCTTGATTCGTCAGTTGGCCTGCATGGACTTGATTTTTGGGCGTCATACTTCTCCCTTTATTTCGTCCCACTCGACGAAGATGCTAGCGGACGGTCAATTGATTTTATGAAGATTATACGTTCTCCGACGCCGCTCCATCAACACACCCAACCGCCGGGGCATTGTTCCTGCGCTTGGTATAATGTCCAGAGCGGCAACTGGTATTGTGAAGATAGAGAGATATTGAGTTATAATGCAGGTCTAAGGAGAAGGGAGGAGGTGTGGAGATGGTGCGAGCCCGGGTTTATCGCCACGATGTGCGCTGTCCTGACT
>DAOUKR010000033.1:0-127829 GCA_034421095.1 Dehalococcoidia bacterium | reverse complement strand
AGTCAGGACAGCGCACATCGTGGCGATAAACCCGGGCTCGCACCATCTCCACACCTCCTCCCTTCTCCTTAGACCTGCATTATAACTCAATATCTCTCTATCTTCACAATACCGTCTCACGGCGTCAATCGGTGTCTGGCCTCCTCATCCTCCGCCCAATGCGCTCTCAAGGCTCTTGGGGTTCGCACCGACGACAAGCTCGTCTCCAATCCGTACCATCGGGCGGCGAATGAGACGAGGCTCCTGTAGCATAAGCCGGATAAGCTCGTCATCGCTGAGGCTCCCGGCATCCCTGCCCAGTGCTTTGAAGCTGGGGCTTCTCCAGGAGAAGATGTCTGAAGCGGCACGACCCTTCAGCAGTTCCCGCAACTCGGCCTCGGAAAATGGCTCTTTGAAGAAGTCCCGGTCTTCTATGGTGACGCCCTTTTGCGAGAGGAACTCCCTCGTCTTTCGGCATGAGGTTCATTTGGCCCAGGTGTAGTAAGTGACATTGGTAGCCATCAACGCCTCCTCAAGTTAGCATACTATACTGCCGGATCCCACTATACCCTACACGTGGTACATGGCGCTAAGGGGAGTTTTTGGCTTTTTCCTGGAGTTCGTACAGCACGTTGATGGCCTCCAGGGGCGTCAGATTTGACACGTCTACCCGCAGAATTTCTTCCATCATCTGGGATGATTCGTTGAAGAGGGCCATCTGTAGTGTCGCGGCCGCTTCCCGCCTGGTTCGGGCGGCTCCGTGCCTGCCCTTCCGGGATGCCCCATCCCCCTCCAGGTCTTTCAACACTTCCCAGGCGCGATTTATTACCGTCTTGGGGAGTCCGGCAAGCTGGGCCACGTGTATGCCATAGCTTTTGTCCGCACCCCCGGGCACGATACGGTGCAGGAAGACCACGTCGCCGCCCTCATCTGACACCGCCACAGTGTAGTTTCTCACCCGGGGCACGATGTTGGCTAGCTGGGTAAGCTCGTGGTAGTGGGTGGCGAAGAGGGTCTTGCAGCCCAGACGAGGGTTGTTGTGTATGTACTCCACAACGGACCGGGCTATGGAGAGTCCGTCGTAGGTGCTGGTGCCCCGCCCTATCTCGTCCAGAATGACCAGGGAGTGGGAGGTGGCCTGGTTCAGGATGGCGGCGGTCTCCACCATCTCTATCATAAATGTGGACTGACCCGTTGCCAGGTCGTCCTGAAGGCCCACACGGGTGAATATCCGGTCCACAAGCCCTATGGTGGCCGACTCCGCAGGTACGAAGCTGCCTATCTGGGCCATGAGAACAATGAGGGCAACCTGGCGAATGTAGGTGCTCTTGCCGGCCATATTAGGCCCGGTGAGGACTACCATCTGGGCATCGTTGGTGGACAGGTGGGTGTCGTTGGGGACGAAAGCACCCGGTGGGATGACCCTCTCCACCACAGGATGCCTGCCGCCTTTTATCTCTATTCCGTCTCCGTCGGTCAGGTGGGGCCTCACGTAGCCGTAACCGGAGGACACCTGGGCAAGGGCCGAGAAGACATCTATCCGGGCAATTCCCTCAGCCAGGGAGCCGATTGCCTGTGCTCTCTCCGCTATCTGGCTGCACACGTGCCGGTAAAGGGCCTGCTCAAGCTCTTCGATACGGTCTCTGGCGTTCAAAATGAGGGATTCGTACTCTTTGAGTTCCGGGGTGATAAAACGCTCTCCTCCCACCAGCGTCTGGCGGCGTACGTACTCAGCAGGAACCTGGGAGAGGTTCGGATTGCTCACCTCAATATAGTAGCCAAAGACCTTGTTGTAGCCTACCTTGAGAGTCTTTATGCCGGTGCTCTCCCTCTCCTTCCGCTCCAGGCCGGCGATGTACTTCCTTGCGTCACCCGAGGCCAACCGAAGCTCGTCCAACTCCGGAGAGAACCCTTCCCTGATAACTTTGCCATCACCCGGACCGCCCTCCGGTTCCGGGGACATGGCGGCCTCTATAAGGGACACCACGTCATCGCACGGTCGTATCTTGTTGCGCAGCCATGATATTGGCTGAGCGTCTTCTTCATCAAACAAGGCAGGAAGCCTGGATGCCGCCTCAAGGCTTGACTTCAAGCCCAACAATTCCCTCGGCAAGGCGACTCCCGTGCGTATGCGGTTCAGGACTCGCTCAAGGTCGGTAATCCTAGAAAGGAGCTCCCGGGTATTCTCCCGCCTCATCAGGTTGCTATGGAAGAAGCTCACCGCTTCCTGGCGTCTGGTGAGCTCACCGATGTCCAGCAAGGGCTGTCCCAGCCACCGTCTGAGAAGGCGCCCGCCCATGGGGGTCCGGGTCAGGTCAATGGTAGAGAAGAGGGAGGGTCCGCCATTGCCCCACCTGCCGCCCTGGAAAAGCTCCAGGTTCCGCCTGGTCTGGTAGTCAAGGGTCATAAATGAGCCGGTGGAGTAGGTGTTGAGGCTGTCAAGCTCCCTTAGAGAGCCGCGCTGGGTCTGGGCAAGGTACTCGACGATGGCTCCCGCTGCCCTGACTGCCAGGGGAAGGTTGGCGCATCCAAAGGACTCCAGGGTAGCCACACCAAAGTGATTGAGAAGGGACTGCCGAGCGGTTTCGTGCTCAAAGGCGGATAGCGGGAGGGGAGTCGTGACTGGGCCATCGGCTCCGTCGGGTGACGGCATACGGCAGTATGCCCCTTCATCTTGACCTTCCGGTGTCAGAAGCTCTGCCGGGGAGAGACGGTTCAACTCAAGGGCCAACTCCCCGGAAAGCATCTGGGTGGTGGCAAACTCTCCGGTAGTTATGTCCGCGTAGGAGAGTCCGGCCTCATCTCCCTCCACCACTATCGCCACCAGATAGTTGTTGGACTTCTGGTCCAGAAGGGAAGGCTCCAGCACGGTTCCAGGAGTGACTACCCTGACCACGTCGCGCTCCACCAACCCCTTGGAGGTTGCCGGGTCGGTAAGCTGCTCACAGATGGCGACCTTGTAACCCTTCTTTATCAGCCGCGCCAGGTATGACTCCAGGGAATGGGCAGGGACTCCTGCCAGGGGCACTTTGAGGTTCTTGCCCATGACCTTGGTCGTGAGGGTGATTTCCAGTTCCCGTGATGCCAGGTGGGCGTCCTCGTCGAAGGTCTCGTAGAAGTCCCCCAGACGGAAGAGTACGATAGCGTCCGGGTAACGCTGCTTAATCCTGAGATATTGGCGGCGGACGGGTGTCAACGCATCCCTCGTCTGAAATACCGGAACCCGGCGTTTGCAGTCATTTTACATTAGCACGTCCCGTTGAGGGAATGGGGAATAAACCCCAAAACTTGCACGGAATTAAGTTGACTCGGAGCACGGGGTTACTATATTGTGGCATTTGAGCAGAGAAAACGGAGCTGGGTGGGTGTGACATTCTAGTCAGGGGGCGATTCTGATATGGACTTGGCTTTTGTGTTGGTGCTACCCGGGTTACTGTGGGTCCAATCCTGGTACTTGTTGGGCTTCTACTCCAACGCCAGGGCGCTAGGGGTAACCGCCGCCGGTGTTGCCATTGTGCTCTTTGGCATTGTGCTTTTCCAGGACAAGCTGCCCACCGCGGTTATCACGCCGCAGGGAGCCTTGCTTCCCGTGGCAACGACGGTCTCGGTCTTTGTTCTGATGTGGGCGGTCTACTCTGCCCTGGTCGCAGGGGTATACCTGTGGGGTCTTGAAGGTCGCAGCCTCGGCTTTTATAGCCTCTTCCTCTGGGTGTCCTCCGTCATATTCGCAGCCTACTTCTTCCTGGGAGGCGAGATACTTGACAGCGGCGAGGTCAATCACGTGAGTTGGCTTCTGGGCGTGGTAGCTATCCTTCTGGCCGTACTGTCGGCCATGCTATTCTTCTACCTGTCCTTGCGTCCCATCGGCCAGGGAGAGCCATCTTCCTCGGCAATGAGGACAGTAACGGGGTGGTTCTACATGGTCTTTTCGGCGATTGTGGGCATCCTTGGGGGTCTGCTCCTCCTGGGTCTCAACCCGGCGTTCTAGGATGACGCTCCAAGGGCCAACCGAAGGCCGGGGGCCGGGCCATTTCCGAAACCAGTCTTATTATCGTCAGCATTGTTTAGGGGCGATTCGAGAATCGCCCCTTTTGATGTTCAATGATAGAGGAGCACCCTTGGGACTCCAGTCTACTGCTTCCAGTACCTCTCCTCTTTAACATTGAATCCCCGTGGCTCAAGTTTGGCCCTGACGTCCTCTATCATGCCGGGATGACCGCAGGCATACACGAGAGTCCCAGAGGGAGATAGCCCAAACTTGTCCACATACTCCTCAATTAGGGCATTGGCCCTTCCGGTGACACCTTCCCAGAGCGCATTCTTCTCCTCCCTGGGGCGGCTTACCGTGGGAACGTAAACTATAGTGTCGGGATAGCGGCGAGCCATATCTTCAAGCTCTTCCCGGTAAGTGAACTCATCATGGTAACTGGCTCCCTGAATCACGTAAAACTTGTGGCCTTGACTACCGAGATGAATATAGTTGCGCAGCGTGCTTACAAACGGGGCGATACCTGTAACGGTGGCTACCATGAGGTGATGGTGATACCCCTCGTCCATTGTGAATATACCCTTGGCGCGCGGCCTGATGCTCATGGAGTCTCCAACCTTTAGCTGCCACATCAGGGGCGTAAGGGCACCGTCGGGCAGCGGCACAAGCTCGACGAAAATCTCCAGGTTAGGCTCATGGGGAGCGGACGCGATGGAGTACGCCCGCTCTATGGAGTCCAGGCCCAGTGTGCAATATTGCCCGGACTTGAAGCTAAATTTTATCTCCGGTTGTAGCTCTATAACCATCAGGTCATCGGTAACGTCTCTCCGGGCCACCAGTTTTGCCTTGGGCAGCTTGGATATTACGTCTCTCAGGCGCTGCTCGCGCTCCATCAGCTTGACATCTTGAGATTGCACTTATGTTCTCCTCCTGGTCTGTATTGCCGTCATCCACGCTCCTCGGCTGCCACTCTTATCGTTCAAATGGAGACGGGGCGCGGATAATGGATTCGGAATGAGGTATAGTCCCTCAACTCTGGGTGTCTCCGACTACCGCAGCCGGCACTATCACGAGTCCGGGAACTCTTGACATTGGGTCCGGCTCTTCACTGGCTTCCAGTTCCACCGCCAGTTGTCCGAAGAGACCCACGGACGAAACCACCCCTCTATGAGCGCCGTCGCTTATGGCAGCCTTCCCCCGGAAACGCTGGAGGGGTGTTCGCACCTCCACCGGGTCTCCCTCGCCGATTCCCAAGACTCCTGCATCCTCCGGGCTCAACTCTATTAACTCGTCCCTGTTGATGCGGTTCAGCCTGCCCTTGGTCACCTCAATCTCCCTCTGAGACTGCAAGAGCACCCTGCTGGGCACGTACAGAAGCGGGTAGCCCTCATGGGCAGGCTGCTCTACCGTGTGGAAATTGGGCGCTATCGGCCTGGCCTTTCCGTCGGGGAACCCCTCGGCGTATAGCACCCTGGTGCCACCATGCTCACCGTCCGGGCAGGGCCACTGAAGCCCGTTGTGCTCCTTCTCTGAGTAGAGCAATTGAATCGGTAGAGGATTGGACGGGTCGGGCCGGGCTACAAGGATGGCCTCTGCCTCAAGTCTCTTGTGTGATATGCCTCCATACGAGGGGACCAGTTTCGCTATCTCGTCCATCACAGTTGACGGGTCGGCGAAATCGAAACCGGTGGCATTCATCCTCTGGGCTATCTGACAAATTGTCCACCATTCGGGTCTGGCCTCGCTGTTCGTCAACGTAATAACGGGCCGGAGACGCTGGACCCGGCGCTCCAGATTGGTGTAGGTGCCTTCCTTTTCTGTGAACGCAGACCGGGGCAGTACCACGTGGGCTTTCTGGGCGGTAGGGCTGAGGAAGTGGTCCTGGACAACGAGGAGGTCCAGACTCTCCAGTGCGGCCAGGAAGTCCCCATCCTGCCCATTGGGGTCGGCCCAGTCGGCGAGTCCACCGGGGTTGAAACTGGCGCTGTCCCCCACGATGAACATGGACTTGATTTCACCCTGGTTTATCGAGTCCAGTATCCCTCTCAGGTCCAGCCCATTCTCGATAGGGACCATCTCACCATAGGTGCTCTCTATGGCCTCTCGCTCCTGGCGGCTGCCCAGGTCTCGGTAGCCGGGCAACAAATGGGGCACGCAGCCCATGTCCCAGGCTCCCTGCTCATTCGTCCCCTGACGCAGAGGGTAGATACCGGTAGAAGGCTTGCCCAGATTGCCAGTGAGCATTGCCAAGTCCGCCAGGGCTAACACACAGTCATGCTGTAGCTCCGGGGGTACGTTGTCGAGGGCGTAGAGCAAAGCCGAGGCCCCTGAGCCGGCGTATGTGCGAGCGGCCTCCCTTATCAGGTCTGCGGGCACACCTGTCTCCTGGGATATGTCGTCCAGGTTGAGGCCTCTCAGGACCTGGGTCAGGTAGTCGGTGTCCTGACAATGCTCGCTGAGCCATTCCTCCTGTTGGAGACCCTCATCCACAACGGTTTTCAGAAGCCCGCCGAGGAGTAGAAGCTCGGTGCCGGGCCGGGGTCTGAGCCAAACGTGGGCATAGCCGGTAAGTTCCACCTCTCTGGGGTCAATGACCACGAGTTTGGCGCCGGCCTTGACCGCCCGCTTGATTGGGACCGCCGCGACGTTGTGCTCCTCGGTAATGTTGGTGTTGAAAGTGAGGATACACCGGGAGCCTTCCATCTCCCAGATGGGATTGGTAGCGGCGGCATAGCCGAGGGTCTGCTCCAACCCTCTGACCAGCTCCGGGCGGGTGTTGGAGGTCTGGTCAACGTTATTGGTCACCATGATAGCTCTGGCAAACTTCTGGGCCAGATAATGCTCCTCGTTGGTGCTGTTGGGAGATGTAAGAATAGCGAACCTGCTGCCCTTGTACCGGGGCAGTGTACTGGCAATGAGGTCCAGCGCCTCATCCCAGGTAGACTCTTCAAAGACGCCGTTCCTCCGTATCAGAGGCACGTGCAACCGCTCCTTGCTATTCACGAACTCCAGGCCAAACTTGCCTTTGAAGCAGGCCTGGCCCTGATTGGAGGGTGAGTTAAGCTCCGGCACCACGCGTATCACCTTGCCGGACCCGTTCACTTCGAGGTTAAGCTGGCAGCCTACGGGACAATGGGGGCATATAGTCTTCTCCACCCTGCTGGCCTTCTGCCACTTGTGGTTGCTCTCCACGAGTGCGCCCACGGGACAGACATCCAGGCACGCCCCGCAGAACTCGCAGCCCGACTCGAGAAGGGATGTACCGTGGGAAGTACCCACCAGTGCCTTGCCCGCCCGCTCGGTGAAGGTTATAGCATTGTCGCCTCGCACCTCTTCGCAAACCCTCACGCACCTGCCGCATACGATGCACAGATTATAGTCCCGGTCGTAGAAAGGGTCGCCGGTCTCGATGGGCAGGTTGCGGTACTTGTAGCTCAGGGGCGATTCCAGCTCCATGTTCAGGGCGCGCGTGGTATCCTTCAGCTCGCACCGCTCATTCTTGGGGCAGGTCACGCAGCGGTCGTTCACTGACACGTGTCTCAGGCATATATCCTGGGGCCCGCAAAGGTCTATCCGGTGACAGGTGAGACATCCGTGGGGATGCTCGGAAATCAGCAACTCCATGATGGAACGCCGCAGCTGGTACACCTGGTTGGTGTTGTTCCTTACGACCATGCCGTCCTGTACTGGCAAGGTGCAGGACGCCGGATTGCCTCTGCCTCCCTCCACTTCCACCACGCACATCCGGCAAGCGGCGTAGGGCTTCATGCCGGGGTGATAGCAAAGATATGGTACGTAGATGCCTGCGTCAATGGCCGCCTCAAGTACCATCTTCCCGGGTTGGGTCTTGACTTCAACACCATCTATTGCAATTGTAATCTCGTTGACTTGTTCAGCCATATTCCACTTCCGAGTCGGCCATTATTCAAGAGGGTGTTTGCAAAGTCCCTTCTCCCACAAGGGGAGAAGGCCAGGATGAGGGAATCAGAGGGATTCACCCTCACACCAATCCTTCCTGCCCGCCGACCTGCCTGTCGGCAGACAGGGGCGGGTCCCGTCAAAGGAGAGGAGGTCTGATAGTTACTTTGAGAACATCCTCTGACAGCAAGGCCTCCTGCGTTTTTATCTCCGGGTACTTTGGGGAGAGTACCTAGCGGTCATGCAGGTTCCAGTCGGGCACCGCTTCTCGACCATGTGCTCGCGGAACTCGTCGCCGAAATAGCGCAGGGCCGAGGACACCGGGTTGAACCCCAGCTGTCCGTGGCCGCACAGGGAGCCCGCCTGCATGTTCTGGCCCACCTGACGCATCATATCCAGGTCTCCGGGATCACTCTCAAAGCGGCATATCCGCTCCAGCATTTCCAGGATGTGGGTCATTCCCAGCCTGCACGGGAAGCACTTGCCGCAGGACTCGAACTGGCAGAAGGCAATGAGTGAGCGGGTCATGTCTACGGCGCAGGTGTCCTCGTCGGCGGCGATGATGCCGCCCGACCCCAGAATAGCTCCGGCTTGGGCCATCTCCTCAAAATCCAGGGATATGTCCAGCTGCTCGGCACTGAGCACACCCCCCAGGGGGCCGCCCGTCTGGAGGAGCTTCAGGGTTTTGCCGTTGGGCACTCCACCCGCAACATCGTATATCACCTGCCTGAGGGTCATCCCAAGGGGTATTTCCACCATCCCGGTGTAGGTCAGATTTCCCGTAAGGCACAGGATGGCGGTGCCCTTGCTCCGGTTCTGACCTATTCCAGCGAACCAATCGCCGCCCTTGTCTATTATCGGGGGAACGTAGGCAAGGGTCTTTACGTTATTTATGTTGCTTGGTTTGCCAAAGAGACCCACCTGTGCCGGAAAGGGTGGCCGGAACCGGGGCATGGCCCGGCTCCCTTCTATGGCCTCCATCAAAGCCGTCTCCTCGCCTGACACGTAGGAGTCGCCGGTGAGGGCCACCTCTATGTTGAAGCTGAAGCCTGAGCCGAAGATATTGTCTCCTAGAATGCCCAACTCCTGGGCCTGGCGGATTGCCTCCCGGGTGCGATCTATAGGCACATCGTGGCCGTGGCGTATGAACACGTACCCGTAGTTGGCTCCGGTCACGTAACCTGCCAGCGCCATCCCCTCCAGGAGGGTATGGGGGTCGCTCTCCAGGATGCCCTTATCGTTGAAGGCCCCGGGGTCTCCCTCCTCACAATTGCACAGGATATATTTGACCGGCTCAGACGACCTTGCCAGGAAGCTCCACTTGGTGGCCGTCGGAAAGGCAGCGCCCCCGCGCCCCCTCAAACCCGACTTGTTGACCTCCTCCAGGGTCTCCTCCGGGGTCATGCTGCTCAGGGCCTTATGCAGAGCGCCGTAGCCGCCGTTGGCTACGTACTGATAGATGTCGCAGGGGTCTATGTTGCCGGCATTCCGCAGGGCTATACGCTGCTGGTTCCTCATCATGGGGCACTGATTGAGGTCTTGAACGCCGTCAAGCCCCTCTCCACCCAGATACCCCAGGGCAAGGTCGGCCACCGGTGCATTCCGCACCACATGGGAGTATATAATCGCGGGAACCTCGCTCGGTGTAACCGGGCCGTAAAAGAGCCTCGACCCGTTGGTCATCGTTATATCAATCAGCGGCTCGGCATAGCACAGTCCCAGACAGCCCACCTCGCTGACGACGGCCTCTACGTTATGTTGACGCAGCTCTTGATGGATAAGCTCAATCACACGGTCGGCGCCGGCCGCCTTCCCGCTCAGGGCCGTGCCCACCCGTATCCAGGGAACCTGGCCGTCCGTAAGGACCTGCCACCGGCGGTCGGACTCTGCCCGTATGTCCTCGAAGCTCCTACTCAACCCCTTCTCCGTCCAGACCCGCGATCACCTGCTTTGCCACGTCGGGGGAGAGCCTGCCCATCAGCTTGTGGTCTACGCTTATCACCGGCCCCTGAGCGCAGGCTCCGAGGCACGTGTTGAATCTCACCGTCATCTTGCCATCGGGGGTATCGCCCTCGGAATCCAGCCCCAGGGTATCCAGAACGGCCTTCACCACCGGCATAGCCCCCATGACGTGGCAGGAAGGGCCCCAGCATAGCTCTACCGTATGGGTTCCGGGCGGCGTGAACCTGAAGTTGGTGTAGAAGGATGCCACACCCCAGACATCGTTGATGGTGGAGTTGGTATACCTGGCTACCTCCTCTACCGCTTCCTCGGGCATGTACCCCAACTCGTCATGGACGACCAGCAGGGATGAGAGGAGGGTTATGGTGCTCTGGTCTTGGGAGTTGAGGGCTTTGTTTACCCGCTCTTTGAGCCCTTCCGCATCGGTGGTCACTACTTATTGCCCCCAGTATTGGGACTCGGTCAGTGTGATGCCCCTGCCCAGCCCTCCGAACATTCCTCTCCCACTGGGAGAGAGACCGGAATAGGGGCTATTCCTAACAGGTCGTGAATTTTGTAACTAGCTGCCACGCTAAGCAATAGTAACATAAGGCGTGCGGGCTTTCAACAAAATACGTCGTCAAAGGTTGTGGTCTTTCAGGGCCAGTGCAGCTACCTCCTTGCCAAGCCTGACGCTATAGTTGGTCCCCCTGTCCTCAGGGTATATCTGGGTTGTGTTGGCAAGATAGAGGTCCCTGATGGGAGTGCGAAGGTCGGGTATGCGCTGGCTGTAGTTAACCCCGATAATTGGCTGGGCCGCATCTACCTTGTGGTGATAGTATTCCTCAATCCAGGATGGGTCGAAGCCGGGGTTGATTCTCCGCAGGTGGGGGAGAAAGCTCTCAAGCAACTCCTCCCCGCTCATCTGATAGAGGGGGTTTTGCAAGCTGGGATAGTTGGAGAAGTATACCACGTGCTTGCCCCCGTAAAGGGAGGTGTCCACAAAGTTGGTCTGCTCGATTATGCCAACAAAGGGCATGGAACGGTCGGCTACGTTGAGCCAGTACATGTGAGACAGAGGCCGGTCCAGGGCCAGGACCATCAACACCGCCGACAGGTAGGTCACGTTGGTCAGCTTGCTCGCGTACGCCTCGGGCAAGGGCGGGACCAGCCGGGTAAATATGTGGGACGGTGTAGTGGCAATGACGGCGTCGTAGGGTCTCACCTCCGATTCCCCCCTTGTCATTTCTACCTCCAGCCCTGTTGCCCTGCCATCCTCCACCACTACCCGGCGCACTCCTGCCGAGACGTGGACCTCGCCACCCATCTCCGTGATGCGCTCTCCCAGGGTATCGAATACCTCCCCGAAGCTGCCCATCGGATAGCCCAGCCGCTCCTTCTCCCAGGGTTTGCCTCTGGACGCCACCCGCAGGTAAATCTTCCCCCATAGCCACGTCATGCTAATATCGCCGTAGTGCTCCCCGAACTTTCCACGGAGCATGGGTTCCCAGACCACCTCATAGGCTCGCTTGCCCACTCGTTTTTGCAGCCATTCGGCGGCGGTCACACCCTCGAACTTGAGGCCGTTTCTGACCCTCTGTAGGTAGAGGGTTACCAGCCCCAGCCGAAGCCTGTCGGAGAGGCTCAAAGGAGTGAACTTGAGCAGGTCCATGGGCGAGGCGAACTTCCATATCTTACCCCCGTGGTAGAACCCGACCTTTGACTCAATCCAGGCGAGCTTGTGTCCAATTCCCAACTCGTGAATCAGGTCCACCATGTGGGTATCGCTCATAAACAGATGGTGATAACCACGCTCCAGGCGACCCCCGCCCACGTCGAAAGTGGACGCCTGCCCCCCGAGAAAAGGCGCACGTTCGTAGACGTGGGCCTGGTGGCCCTTCTTCATAAGCTCGAAGGCAGCCGACAGACCGGCCGCTCCACCACCAATGATGCCTACTCTCATATTATGTATCAGGCCCCTTTCCCAGGCTGGCTTCCCTGGAGGACATGTCTATCCGTCTGGTCCTTGCAAGCTGGGAGAGGGTGAGATTTTCCTTCCCCAGGAAGAACAGTCCAAGGATGTTGACGGGAAGCCACAAGGCTATAATGTGGACAAAGAATGAGTAGGCCGCCGCCGCTTCTCCCGATATCCCGAAGGCTACGAGGGTACTCTTCGCCACCACCTCGAAGGGCCCTATGCCACCTATGCTGGACGGGATAGCTGTTGCCAGGTTGGACGTGGCCGTAACCAGCAGGATTACCTGGAAGGGAAGGTCCAGTTCAAAGGAGACGGCAATTATATGGTACACGGCAGCCTCGAGGAGCCATACAGGTGCCGATAAGACGGCGATAAGCAGTATCTTGCGAGGGCTTCTTAAAGCCCCCAGTCCCTCTATCAGGAGATAGACCAGGCTCTCCATCCTGGGACGAAAACTCTTGGGCGAGACCGCTGCCAGCAGGTGGGCCAGCCTGTGGCCCAGAGCAGGCGACGTGGCAAACAGAAACATGGCCAGAAAACCGGCAACAAACACCAGGGCAACGAGAATGCTCAAGACTATCCAAAGGGCGTTGATGTCTCCGGTATCGGTCCGCAGGACATCAGTCCATGGGAGAAAGGGCCAGGCGACCGCAATGAAAAGGATGAGGGTGAGGCCGTCTACCATCCTCTCAACGGCGATAGTGGACAGGGCGGATGCCTTGTTTATCTCTTCTTTCTCGCCCAGGGAGTGGGCCCTCACCAGCTCGCCGAGTCGAATCGGCAATATGTTGTTGGCAAGATAACCTATGGCTACTACCGAATACAGTCTCCAGGGGGGCACGGACTTGAGATGCAGCAACAGGAAGTGCCAGCGCAGGGAGCGAAACCCCAGAGAGGCGAAGTAGACCAGGACAGCGGGAACGAAATAGGCGTAGTTGGCCTCTCGTAACTCCCTTCCTGTCTCTTCAAAGTCCACTTTCCATAGGAATAGGAAGAGCAATCCAGCGGTTATTATGAGTCCCAACCAGAAGCGGCGGGTGGACAGCAAGTATTCAGGTCTCCTGTAGGTCGCCAAAAGGTTGTGTAGCGTTCCGCAAAGGGGCGGAACAGGGATTGTTGCATCTCAAGGAGCGCACTACAGTATACTTTCCTCGGACGGGTTCGCACAAGGCATAAGACCGCTATCACTTGACAGTATACAAAAATCCCCTGTATAAACTCCTCAAGGGAATTACATGCCAGGCAATCGCATTTAGGTTTAGGAGGCGCATCGTCAATCGTCACTCCGGCGAAGGCCGGAGTCCAGAGAGGCATGGTGGAAGGCTCTGCCGTAGCTGGGTCCGTGTGAAATGCGGTTGACTTGGAATTATATGCCAGGAGAGTGACATGGCGAAGAATGGCTTCAAGATTCTGGACAGCGACATTCACATTATGGAGCCGGCGGACCTCTGGGACAGGTATCTGGATGAGCCCTACAAAGGCCGTGTCAAGGGTCTGTACGATTTCACGCTGGACATGCGTATCGAGATAGACGGCAAGGTAGTGCCTACGGTCCTGGGGACTGATGAAAGGCTGGCCACCAAGGAAATGACGCTGACTGAAGACGTTTACAAGAGGTTTCGGGAGGGTGGCTGGACTTCCAAGCTCCAGCTTGAAGCCATGGACCAGGAGGGGGTTGACATAGCCGTGATCTACCCGTCCAGGGGCCTCTGTGGAGTGGCCATCGAAGGAATGGACCCCAATCTGGCCAACGCCATCGCCAGAGCGTACAACAACTGGCTCTACGATTTCTGCCAGGAAGACCCCAGCCGACTGCTGGCAGCCGGTATGGTCTCCCCCTTCGACATCGAGGAGGCCGTGTCGGAAACTAAGAGGTGCTCCAGAGAGTTGGGTTTCAAGGCCGTATTTCTGAGGCCGAACCTGGTAGGCGGTCGGAACTGGTACGACACCTACTACGAGCCCCTGTGGGCCACAATTGAGGAGCAGGGCATTTCCCTGGGGTTCCACGAGAGTCAGGGACCCCTTCTCCCCCAGGTGGGAAGCAGGTTCGGCTCCAACGCCATGCTGCGGCATACCGTCACCCACCCCTTTGAGCAGGCGTTGGCACTCATGGCTTTCTGTGGCGGCGGCATACTGGAGCGCCACCCCGACCTCCGGGTCGGCTTCCTGGAGGGGAACTGTAGTTGGGTCCCCTTTGTGCTGTGGCGACTGGACGAGCACTGGGAGCGGCTTGGCGGGGTCTATGCCCCCGAACTGAAGATGGCTCCCAGTGAGTACTTCAAGCGTCAATGCTTCGTGTCCATCGAGTGTGACGAGGAGCCGGCCAAGTACGCCATTGACTGGATGGGAGACGACCATATAGTGTTCTCCACAGATTTCCCCCATCCCGACTCCAAGTTTCCCGACTCCGTTGACAAGTTCCTGAGCTTGCCCCTCTCCGATGAGAGCAAGCGCAAGCTGCTGTGGGACAACTGCGCCAGCTACTACGGGCTGGGCTAATCGGGCAGGTGATACTCACTATCCGAGCGTCTTCCAGGTGCTCTACGTTGTAAGGGCGCAAGTGGCTGGTTTTTGCTAAGTCCCGGCTGTCAGGAGAGTGATGCGATGGACTCCCCTTGTAGAATGAAATTCGGGCTTTTCTTGCCTCCAATGCATCCCCTGGGTGAGGACCCAACCCTGGCCCTGGACCGGGACATTGAGTTGGTGCAGTGGTTGGATAGCCTGGGCTACGACGAGGCCTGGATAGGCGAACACCACAGCGTAGGGTGGGAGACGATAGGTTCTCCCGAGCTGTTCATGGCCGTTGCCGCGGAGCGCACTCGCCACATAAAGCTGGGCACAGGCGTCATCAGCCTGCCCTACCACCACCCTCTGATGGTAGCTGATCGGATGGCCTTGCTGGACCACCTGACCAGGGGCCGGGTGATGTTGGGGGTAGGCCCCGGGTCCCTGGCCTCCGACGCGTACATGCTGGGTTTGGACCCTATCGTGCTCCGGGAGCGGATGGACGAAGCCCTGGGAATAATCCTCCGGCTGTTTACCGAGACGGAGCCCATTACCTACAAGAGCGACTGGTTCGAGCTAAAGGAGGCGTTGCTTCAGCTTAAACCCTATCAGACTCCCTACATGCCCATCGCAGTAGCCGCCACCAGGTCGCCGTCGGGCGTGGCCCTGGCGGGCAAGCATGGGGCGGCGGTGCTGTCGGTGAGCTTCCCCTTCGACTCGTCTGGCGAGTCGGACCCCAGGAACCTGTGGTCCATCGCTGAAGAGTCGGCTGCGAAGCACGGAAAGACGATGAGTCGCGAGGACTGGCGGATAGTTGTCCCCGTACACCTGGCGGAGAGCCGCAAGGAGGCCATGGATGACGCCAGGGAGGGCGCGGCGCGCTACCAGCGAGAGTACATCGAAAACAGTCTGGGATACCCTGGGTACGTGGACTGTCCCCCAGAAGAGATCATTGAGCGTATGACTGACGCAGGGATGTGGATAGTGGGTACGCCCGATGACTGTGTGCAGAGCATTCGACGCATCTACGAGAGGAGTGGCGGATTCGGGGGCTTCCTGGTTCTGGGCCACGAGTGGGCACCCCGGGAGAAGATTCTCCACAGTTACGAGCTGCTCGCCCGCTACGTAAGACCCCAGTTTCAGGGTACCCTGGCCGGGGTGACCGCATCCCACGCTTGGGGCACGGACCACCGGGGGTACCTGCAAGACCTGAGGACCGCAGCAGTCAACAAGGCGCGTCAGGACTATGCCAGCAGCAGGTAATATCCCCGGCGGGAGGTGTGATGGTGGCTAAGTCGAAGCCACGGGTTAGGGTTCTCGGCACGGGCGGCACCATTGCGGGGATTGGCCCCCACCGCCTGGACTACTTCCTGTATGTGGAAGTAGGGAGATTCATGCCCATTGAGGAGTCCTTGTCCCATATCCCTGAAGTGAATGATATAGCGGAAGTCCAATGGGAAAACGTCACCAGCGTGCGCAGTATGTCCATAGGTTCTTCGGAATGGCTTCAGATGGCACAGCGCATCAACCAAATATTCGAAGAAGACCCCGACGTGGCCGGGGTGGTGGTGACTCACGGGACGGCCACCCTGGAGGAAACTGCCTTCTTCCTGCACCTGACAGTAAAGTCTCCCAAGCCCGTCGTGATTACCGGGGCCATGCGCCCGGCTTCGGCCATGAGCACCGATGCGGACATTAACCTCATAGACGCCATACGCATAGCTGCAAGTCCGGCTGCCGTCGGCAAGGGAGTCCTTACGGTGCTCAACAACCAGATTCACAGCGCCAGGGACGTTACCAAGTCCAACACCTTTCGGGTGGAGACCTTCAGGCCTAACGAGCTGGGCTTTCTGGGATATGCCGACTCCGACGGCGAGGTGGTGTTCTACCGTACCCCGACCAGAAAGCACACCACCGCTACCCCTTTCGACGTGGCCGGGCTGGACTCCCTTCCCAGGGTGGACATAGTATATTCCTACGCGGAGGCCGATGGACTGCTGATAGATGCCGTACGTCGCAACGGGTCGGATGGGCTGGTCCTGGCGGGTTTGGGTGCGGGCCTCGCACCGCCCGCCGTATGGGAGGCCGGTGGCCGGGCAGTGGAAGACGGTATTCCGGTGGTGCTGGCTTCCAGGGCGACGGCCGGTCGGGTGGTGATGACCCCTCGGATAGATGAGCTAGGCTTTATAGTCTGCGACAACCTCCTGCCTCAGAAGTCACGCATCCTCTTGAAGCTGGCCCTGACCCTTACCCGTGACCGCAAGGAAATCCAGCAAATGTTCCACGAGCACTAGGCCCTGACGTTACAAGTGGAAACGGCGACCCGCCAACTCGTCATACTGGCGAATAGCCTGCCCCGTACTTGATACGGGGCCAGTATCCAGACTCTCCAAATTTCTGGATTCCTGCCGGTATCGAGTAAGGGGCAGGCTCTACAACGGAAAGACGGTTTCCCGAGCTTTCAAGGGAGGCCGCCCTCACTTGAAATGGGGCATCACCTTCTCGGCGAAAAGCTCCATGACGCGGATGCCCCTCTTGAGTTCCATCCCCGGCCACATCATGCGGAAAATACCTGAGGCCATCCCCAGCGCACGGTATTTCTCTAGCTCCCGGATGCAGTCCTCCGGCGTGCCGATGACGAACCTGTCCCTGGCCAGGTCCTCAAAGCCTACCCGGAAGGACTCCTCTCCGGGCAGGGCCTTCTCCTGGCCCCACTGGGAGTAGGCCTCGTACTTGCCGCCCAGGAATGGCCGGGCTTCCTCGAAGGCCCTGTCCCTGTCCTCGTTGACATATATCTCCCGTCCCATCGGAAGTTCGTCGGGGACCTGCACGCCGGCTTCCCTGGCAGTCTCGTGATAAAGCTCTACCTGTCTGGCGATGGTCCCGTAGGTGGCGTGGGGGTTGACGTACCAGGTGTACCCGGACCGCGCGGCCCTCTTGATTGCCACGTCCCCGTTGGCAGCAACCCATATAGGGGGATGGGGCTTCTGAATGGGCTTCAGGGTCATGCGTGCTCCCTCAAGATGGAAATGCTCGCCGTGGAAGGTGACCTCCTCCTCCGTCCAGAGACGCCTTACCACCTCAAGGCACTCAACGTACCTGGATACGCGCCTCTTCCGGTCCACCCCGAAGGCGTTATATTCCTCATCCCGGTAGCCCAGGGCGGCGCTCAGCGTGAACCCGCCATTGGTCATTATGTCCATCGTTGCGGCCCGCTCGGCCAGGTCCACAGGGTTGTACAGCGGGACAAGCAACGTGGCGGCTATGCCCATGCCCTCGGCCTCGGCGGCCACTCTCGCCAGTAGGGGCATGGTCTGAAGCTGCTGGTAGGGCGACGTCAGGTAGTGCTGTCCCTGGTAAACCTGGTCGAAACCCAGTTCTCTGGCCGCCCTGACGTACTCCACTATCTCCATGAAACGCTGTCTCATGTCGGTCCCCACGGGCTGCTGGGCGAAACCTGTCAAAGAAATACCGAATTTCACAAAATGCCTCCCTGGTATTTCAAGAAACACCGTATAAGTTCGTATGCTATTATGGCATACAAAGAATGCCCTTTACAGACTCCGATGCTGGAAGGCCCTTCCGGGGCGAGCTTGAGCAGAGAGGAGCGCCGTATGTCCCCACTGCCGGAAGAGAGCCGGTTTCACTTCACCCCTGACATGCAAATTTGCCGTGTTCTGAACGGGATGTGGCAGGTGTCGGGGGCACACGGCCGCATAGAACCCAACGCAGCCGTCGAGAGTATGTTCGCCCACCATGACGCCGGATTCACCACGTGGGACCTGGCGGATCACTATGGCCCGGCCGAGGACTTCATCGGCGAGTTCAGGCGGCGACTGGCAGCCTCCCGCGGAGAGGAGGCCCTTGCCGGCGTCCGGGCCTTTACCAAGTGGGTCCCAAGGCCGGGACGCATGACCAGGCCGATGGTGGAGGAGAACATAGACATATCTCTGGGCCGAATGGGCGTTGACGCCCTCGACCTGCTGCAGTTCCACTGGTGGGAGTACAGGGACACCGGCTACCTGGACGCCCTCACCCACCTGGCCCAGCTACGGGAGGAGGGTAAAATAAGGCATCTCGCCCTGACCAACTTCGACACGGAGCACATGAAACGCATCGAGGAGCATGGCATCGGGATAGTGTCCAACCAGGTCCAGTACTCACTGGTAGACCTGAGACCCGAGGTCCGTATGGTCGAATACTGCCGGGAGAAGGCGATTCATCTCCTCGCCTACGGGACCGTCTGCGGCGGCCTGCTGTCGGAGAAGTACCTGGGGCAGCCCGAGCCGGGGCGCAGAGACCTGCCCACCGCCAGCCTGATGAAATACAAGCAGATGGTGGATGCTTGGGGCGGCTGGGGCCTGTTTCAAGAACTGCTAGCCGTGCTTAAGGAAATAGCCGACAAGCACGGGGTCAGCATCCCCAACGTTGCCGTGCGATACATCCTGGACCGCCCTGCTGTGGCGGGGGTAATCGTCGGCGTCCGCTTGGGGGTGAGCGACCATATAGCGGACAACGCCCGTGTGTTCGGCTTCATCCTCGACGGGGAGGACCACGACCGGATAGGGGCAGTCCTGAGCAGGTCCCGCGACCTGTACCGAATCATCGGCGACTGTGGCGACGAGTACAGGCGGTAGCGGTGGTACATACACCTTCACAAGGAGAGCACCAATGACCCATTCAACCGGACCGGACCGTGAGATGCCCTGGTGGGCGGTGGGAGACCCGCTCATGGAGTGGTACGCCAAAGAAATATGGGGCAGGAGGGTGGAAGACGACGATGCCCTCTTCGAGATTATGAGCCTCCAGGTATTTCAGGCGGGCCTCAGTTGGCGCATGATTCTGAGCCGCCGCGACGCCTTCCGGGGGGCGTTCCACGGCTGGCGAATAGACGACGTGGCGGAAATGGGGCCCGATACGGTGGAGATGCTGCTTCAGGACGCCTCCATCATCCGCAACCGCAAGAAGATCGAGGCCTGCATCGCCAACGCCCGCATCATCCAGGCAATCCAGCAGGAACACGGCTCCTTCTGCCACTGGTACTACGACGTGCTTCCGGGCGACGACCTTGCCGACCTCCAGGGTGCGCTGCGGAAGACCTTCAAGTTCATTGGCCCCGAGATAGCCCGCATGTGGTTGATGGCCAGCGGCCGAATCCCCTCGCATGACTGAGGGCCCACTTCGGCCAGGCTCAGCGTGTGACAGGTGCGCCGTCATTCCTGGTAGGGCCGGAATCCGGGATGGCCCTGGTGGCGTAGGCGTGGATTCCTGTCTTGGGCACTAGATAAGTTCCCAGGAGCCGGGGCTGCGTAGTCTAAAGGAGGTCCAGGCGGGTGGCATCATCTTCAGTCCATTGGGTAGCTCGTAGGAAAGCACGCAGGGTCCGATTGGGTAACGTATCGTTGCTTTTGTGAAAGGCGATTACTGCCATCCTCCCATCGGGATGCTTGTATACCCTATGCGACCCTCTCCTGTGCTGGTTCCATTCAAACCCGTCCCTCTCCAGTGCGGCAATGAACTCCCTGATGGGCACATTTCTGAGGCGTGACGCAAGCTGGGAGCGGGTGGAGCTCACACCACCACTTCCAGGGGTTCATCGGTCGGAATATCCTTCCCGGTTGCTATAAACTCTCGCACTACCACACTGGCAGCGTCGCGTAGTTCTTCTATGGCCTCTTCCCTGGTATTCCCGAACGTGGCGCACCAGGGTATAGCGTTTAGCCAAGCACTCCAGCGCCCATCATCTTCCTCTTCTACCGTAAAAGTGAAATGAAAGCTCTTCTTGGTCATGGCGCACCCTAACCATTCTTTATTCGCCGGATAGCGTAACTGCGTGGGTGAAGTGTAACACATTTTGCCGATGAGTTATTAGAAGAATTTCTAATAGCCTGTCTTGGGCATTTAGCTATCCTTCTTCATGGCACGCACTAAGATGTTGAATGCTGGTACAAATTTACGTTCGACATCGGGGAAGTCCCCTCTCCTCACGCCTGAGACGTATCCGTGCACATCTCTGTTTCTGACGTCTTTTCTGAGTATATCGTAGTTCTTAGTTAACTGAATCTTGTCATCGTCACAGATACTCGCGTTCTCACAGACCTTCTTTATGTACCACATCAAATCCTTATGTCTTGGGGGTTTTCTGCATCCTTTGCACACGAAGGCTGCCTTCGCCAGATTCTCCGCCCCGACCGAAAACAACGTCCATGCCATATATCTGCCGAACCGTGGGTGGAATTCTACCGGCCAATATTTTTCAAATTCTGAATCATCTTCGCCAGGGTACATAGGCACGAAAGCTGACCCATCCCACCGGGCCAGCCCGCTTTTCTCCAACAGTACTTTGCTGGCTTCCAACAGGTCTTCGCAAGTGATTTCCCAGTCTGTGTGATTCATCCCCTCCTCCCTTCACGCTACGGCCGTCAGATATGCTTATCCCGCTCGGCGAGCATGGCATCGGCGATACGGTAGGCCTCAGTTACCGCCGCTTGGTCATTCCCAGGAAACTGATTTACCATATTGGGCAGCACCATCCCCGCGAACCAGTCCCGCAGAGTCATGCCGTCCTGGGCCGCCTCATAGCCTAAAGAAATCCTATTGAAATTGCTGGATGGCCTCGGAAACGCTGGGCCTCCATCGTGCTTGGTTGTCATGTCAATTACCTCCTCTTTTTTTATGGGCTTGGGTGCGTCCCAGACTACGACCCTCTACAATCTTCCCCGCAGGTCTTGAACCTCGGCTCTTAGAGCCCTGACCTCTTGAAGAAGGTCCTCAACCCCCTTGTTGTCCGGTTGGTTCCTCACCAGCACCGAAGCCAGGTTTGCCGTTACGGCGCCAAAGATTCCGATGCCGCCCAACATCAGCATGACGCCCGCAGCTTTCCCTATTACTGTCGTGGGCACCATATCGCCGTATCCAACAGTTGTGGTAGTGACGATCGCCCACCACAGCGCATTAGGGAACTGCTCCAGGGGTGAGCCGCTTCCGGTCTCAACGGTAGTGACGATGGTGGCAACAATCAGGATAAACCCAGCGGCGTAGACCAGTAGGTAGTCAACCTTCATCAGTCGGGTGATTCCCTGCACGCCCCGTGCTACAAAAAGGACTATGCGCAGTGTGCGCAAAGGCCTGATGAACGGAATCGCGACGATCAGCACGTCGAGCCAGTGACGACGGATATAGCCCAAGCGGTCAGGGGCGATGGCTACCTTTACGACCAGGTCAGCGGCGAACACTGCCCAGATGAGGGAATCCAAAACAAAGACGACCCGGTGACCCTCGGGACTCAAGTCCCAGAGGAAGGAGGCTGCCAGAAGGGGGACCATGGCAAAGGCAAGGAGGAGCAGGGGCAACTCCGTCATGCGTTCCAGGCGGAGCAACGAACGTTCACGGTTGGCTGTCTTGTCAGCCAGATTGGGGTCTGCCAAGTCACCTACCTCCTATCCTCACGATTGCCGGGCGTCGGCGTTGCATGGACTGGATTGCGGCCAGGTGCGCAGGCAAATCCCGTCTGTTCAGTGGGTATGCTCCTTTATCCGGGGAAACTCAGGCTACACGACTTCCAGCATTCGCTCCAGGGCGATGCGAGAGTAGCGTTGGGTGTCGTCGTCCACGGTAATCGGGTTGACCACTTCCCCTTGCAGCAGCCCGTCCAGTACCCACGACAGATAGGCGGGGTGGATGCGGTACATTGTGGAGCATGGGCAAACCACGGGGTCGAGACAGAAAATCGTCTTGTCCGGGTTCTGCTTCGCCAGTCGGTTCACCAGGCTTATCTCGGTGCCCACTGCCCACTTGCTGCCCGCAGGGGCCTCGTTGATGGTCTTGCGTATAAACTCGGTGGAGCCGTCCATGTCCGCGGCCTGAACCACCTCCATGACACACTCCGGGTGGGCAATAACCTTGATGTCGGGGTAGAGCTCCCTGGCAGTCTCAATCTGCTTGACCGTGAAGCGAGTGTGTACGGAGCAATGGCCCTGCCACAGCACCATCTTGGCATTTCGCAACTTCTCGGGCGTGTTGCCGCCCAGGGGCTTGAAGGGGTTCCATACCACCATGTCGTCAAGGCTCAGGCCCAGCTTCAGCCCGGTGTTGCGGCCCAGGTGCTGGTCCGGCAGGAACAGGACCCGCTCGGCCCGCTCGTAGGCCCACTTGAGGGCCGCGGGAGCGTTGGAGGAGGTACAAATTATCCCGCCGTGACGGCCACAGAGGGATTTCAGGCCGGCTATGGTGTTCATGTAGGCGACTGGCAGGATGCCGCCGTGATTTCCCAGCACGTCCTGCATGTCATCCCAGGCGTCCAGCACGTCGTCCATGGGGGCCATGTCGGCCATGGAGCACCCGGCGGTGATGTTGGGCAGGATAACCTTCTGGTGGGGGGCGCAGAGAATGCAGGCGGTCTCGGCCATGAAATGGACGCCGCAGAAGACGATGTAGTCGGCCTCGGGACGGGAAGCCGCATTCTTGGAGAGGAGATAGGAGTCCCCCTGGAAGTCGGCGTACTTGATTATCTCCTCCCTCTGGTAGTGGTGGCCGAGGACCGTGACCCTGTCTCCCAGCTTCTCCCTGGCCTCATGGATACGCACGTCAAGCTCATCGGCGCTGAGATGGAGATACTCGGTGGGTATTCGCTGCCAGCGTATGTTTACCTTGCTCTCCTCCGCCAGAGACTTGGACGGAAGCTCATCTTCGGTGCGGCAGAATGCCGAGTGCTCTATCTCGGTTATGGGAATGACGGGTTCCTTCGTTCTGGTAGCCACGGGTATCACCCCCTATTTCGTCTGGTGCCTATCCGGCAAAGCCCTGAAAAACGTCATTCCGGCCTTGAGCCGGAATCCAGACTCCCGCTCTCCTCGGCGAGTCTTCGACCTTCGCCAGTATGATCGGTTGCCGGGTTGTCCTTTCCGACTTATTCAGATTTTCCCTGGCCTGTGGCGTGCCCTGGAGCGACCAGGGGCTTGTTCTGGTTATGCGTACGTTCATCAGCTCCCCCAGAGCGTCGCCTTCGTCCTCGAAGAAGACCAGCTTGTCGGTCCTGGTACGGCCCTGCCACTTGCCGTTCTTGCGGCCTTCCACCAGGACCTGCACCGTCTCCCCCAGGAGTTGGGAGTTCTTCCGAGTGAGAATGTCCTCCTGGATTTCGTCCAGGTGGTGCAGGCGGTACGCCTTCTCCTCCTGGGACACGTCGTCGGGCATGGTGCGGGAGGCGATGGTCCCCGGCCTGGAGGAGTAGGCGGCGACGTGGACTTTATCGAACTGCACATCCCGGACAAGCTCCACGGTGCGCTCATACTGCTCCCTGGTCTCCCCGGGGAAGCCCACTATCACGTCGGTGCTGAGTGAGACGTGGGGTATGGTGGAGCGTATTCTATATATCAGGTCACGGTACTCCCTCTCCGTGTAGTGGCGGCGCATGTTGGTCAGTACCTCGTCGTCACCTGCCTGAATGGGCAAGTTGATATGCTCGCACACCTTGTCCAGCGCCGACATGGCATCAATGATGGACTGGCTCATGTACATGGGGTGGGACGTTAGAAACCGGATGCGGCTGAGGCCCTCTATCGGGTCAAGGGCGCGCAGCAAGTCTGCCAGGTCCGGCCTCTCGGGCAGGTCATGCCCATAGGCGTCCACCGTCTGCCCCAGGAGGGTCACCTCCTTCACCCCGCGCTGTACCAGAAGCTCCACCTCTCTCACAACTTCGGAAACTGGCCTGCTCACTTGGCGTCCCCTGCGGTATGGAATGATGCAAAAGGTACACATCAGGTCGCAGCCGTGAATTATGGGAATATAGCAGCTGACCGAAGGCCTGGAAGGCGTCAGGTTGCCCACACACCCCTCCCAGTCCAGACCCATGCGCTCTCCCAGCAGATCAAGCAGAGGCTCGTATTGCTGGGGACGCATGAAGGTATCCACGTAGGGGAAGCGGGCCTTGAGATCGTCGGACTTGGGCGATACCATGCAGCCCATCAGGGCCAGCACCTGGCTGGGCCTGCGAGACTTGATGGACTTCATCATTCCCAGCGTGCCTGTCACCTTGTCTTCGGCACTCTGGCGGACGACACAGGAGTTGAGGACGACAACGTCGGCGTCCCTGGGCGCGTCAACCGCCTGAAGCCCCAATTGCTCCAGGGCGCTGGCCAGACGCTCCGAGTCGGCCTTGTTCATCTGGCATCCAATAGTCCATATATGGTAGCTATTCATGGTCTCCTGGCGGCTCAAAGATAAGGATGGCGGAGGGAATGGGATTCGAACCCATGAGCCCAATTACTCGGGCTAAGCGCTTAGCAGGCGCCCGCACTAGACCACTATGCGATCCCTCCGACTACCCTTAAATATAGCAGAATCGGTCATATCTCGGCAAGGCATGGCTAGTTCGGGGAGAGTGTCTTCCGGCTCAAGGCCCGCCTCGTACTCGATGCGGGGGCAGGCTCTGAACCTGAATCAGGAATGGGAGTGATAACCCAACCGTCATTCTGGCGAAAGCCAGAATCCAGAGGGGAGGGGATATGGATTCCGGCTCAAGGCCGGAATGACGGGAGAGAACGCCGGAATGATGGCCCTTATAAAGTCTCAGGAGGGGTTACCACCCGATGGCACAGCCGTCCTTGCGGGGTTCGGAGCCGCCGCGCAGAAACCCGGTATCCATATCCCGTTCGATAATCTGTCCACCGCCCATGACGTACCGGCTATATCCCTCCAGCATGGTCAGGTCGTGACCCCTTCTGCTGATGTCCTCAAATGTACTGGAGGGAAGGCCGTCCTCCACCAGGACACCACCTTCCAGGCGTACACTGAAGCGCAGGGCGTTCAGGGCCGCCTGGGGGTCCATTCCGAAGTCAACCATGTTCACCAGCATCTGCAGATGGCCCTGGGGTTGCTGGAACACACCCATCATGCCGAAGCTCAGCCACAGTTCGCCGTTGCGGGTTGCCATTGCTGGGATGATGGTGTGGTAGGGCCGCTTGTTGGGCGCCAGTGCGTTGGGGTGGTTGGGGTCCAGGGAGAAGCCGGCACCTCGGTTATGAAGGGCTATGCCGGTCCCCGGTACAACCATCCCCGCACCGAATATTTCATAGAGGCTGTTGATTAGCGAGCAGGCGTTGCCCTGGCCGTCTATGCAAGTCACGTACACGGTGTCGCTGCCAACCCTCACGTCTCCGGGCAGGACCTGGGTGAGGGCTTCTTCACGGTTTATGAGGGAGCGCCGCTTTTCGGCGTAGCTTTTGGACAGTAACTCGCTGGTCGGGACCTGGGCTACCCGGGGGTCGGCGATGTAGCGGAGGGCATCGCCGAAGGACAATCGCATAGATTCTATGAGATGGTGGTAGGTGTCGGGGGTCTGGTACCCCATCGCCTTGATGTCGAAACCCTCGGCGATGTTCAGGGCCATCAGGGCGGAAAGCCCCTGACCGTTGGGGGGACATTCCCAGCACGTCACTCCCCGGTAATCGGTGGAAATAGGCTCGTCCCAGGTGGCGGTATGGGCGGCCAGGTCCTCGGTGGACAGCCAGCCCCCATGCTGCTGGACGAAGTCGGCGATTCTCCGGGCAAGGTCTCCCCTGTAATAGGCTTCAGGGCCGCCCTCGGCGACGATGCGCAAGGTGTTGGCCAACTCCGGCAGCCGCACTACCTCGCCGTGACGCGGGGCGCGCCCGTCAAGCATTAGCTCCGTGCCAGACGGGTTCCTGGACAGCTGGGGCATACCGTGGTTCCAGAGCCAGGCTATAACGTCGGAGACGGCGTAGCCCTCCTCGGCATATCCGATGGCCGGCTCCAGGACGCGGGACAGGGGCATTGAGCCATAGGTCTGGACAAGGGTGCTCCAGCCCGACAGAGCGCCGGGCACGGTCACAGCGTAGGGACTGAAGTAAGGCATCTCGGTGAACCCCTTGCTCCTCAGTTCGTCTATGGAGGCGGCCCGGGGCGCACGGCCGCTGCTGTTCAGTGCCCGCACCCGTTTCTCGCTGTCCAGCCATACCAGGGCGAAAAGGTCTCCCCCGATGCCGGTGTAGACCGGCTCCACCACGTTCAAAGTTGCCGCTGCTGCTACTGCCGCATCCACGGCGTTGCCGCCTTCCATGAGCATACGCAGCCCGGCCATGGAGGCCAGGGGTTGGCTGGTGGATACCATGCCTCGGCGTGCGTGTACCGCGGACCTGCGAGAGTCGAATTTCATTTGCAGTCCTTTCTATTCTATGCCCCTGCTGCGTTCATCATCGCATTGGGCAGGTTATGTTCGGGACATTGCCTCAACCAGCGGGTGGGTCTTTCAGAGGCCGGGTTTCCGAGGCGGGATATATGGTAACATACTTCCGGCTTTAATCGAAGGATAGCTTGACGATGGCTTACGGGGTGAGTAATCTGAATAGATATTCTCGGGGGTGTTGGGAGATTATCACCCATAGCAGGAGGGGATATGGCACGTCAAGAGGGATACGCATTCCCTGAATTCCTGGCAGATACGGAGTGGCTGGCAGAGCACCTCGACGACAGGAACATACGGATAGTGGATACTGACGTGGCGGCGGCATATCAGCGTGGACACATTCCGGGTGCGGTCCTGATTCCCGACAACTACGAGAAGGACCCGGACACCGGCGCGGTCCATATCCTGCCGCCCCAGAAGTTCGCGGAGATGATGGAGTCTCTCGGTATCGGCGACGACACCACGGTGGTGGCCTACGATAACTCCAGGTCGCTGTACGCCGGCCGTCTATGGTGGGCGCTCAGCTACTACGGACATCGGAACGTGAAAGTGCTCAACGGAGGCTGGAGGAAGTGGGTCAGCGAGGGGAGAGGGATTGGCCTTGACCCGTCTCCACCACCCACAGGAGTCCGGTTCACTCCCAGGCCCGATGCCTCGTTGATAGCCACTACGGAGAATCTGAAAGAGCTGCACGACAAGCCCGATGTGGCAGTCTGGGACGTGCGCACCACTGGGGAGTACACCGGGGAGAACGCACGCCGCAACCGTCGTCCGGGCCACATTCCGGGTGCCGTACACCTGGAGTGGCTGGAGATGATGGATGAGAATACTCATACATTCAAGCCGCCGGACGAGATGAGGCGTATCCTGGAGTCCAGGGGAATCACGCCGGACAAGGAAGTGGTGGCCCATTGACAGGCCGGCATCCGTGCGGGACACGGAACGCTGGTCCTGAAGCTGTTGGGCTACGACAAGGCGCGAAACTACGACGCCTCCTGGGCCGATTGGGGCAACCGCGACGATACGCCCATAGAGTGAGGATGCCTAATAGGCAGCTAATGAGGTATGAACATACTTCCTCTCCCTCGACGGGAGAGGATTGAGGTGAGGGTGAAGGGTCCGTAATAATTCCCCCCTCATCCTAACCTTCTCCCGCCAGGGGAGAAGGAACCTGTTAGACACCCTCTGAGGCGACTGCCTGTCAGCCCTAGCCCTCCTCCATCTTCCTGATGTAGTTCATGGCTGACCCTGCTTTGAACCACTCGATTTGGGATGCGCCGTAGGAGTGGTTCAGACTCAGGGTCTCGGAGGTTCCGTCGGCGTGGCTGACCACGCAGCGCACCGGCACGTCCGGGGCCATGTCCTGCAATCCCACGAGGCTGATGCGGCTGTCCTCCCGTATCTTGTCGTAGTCCGCCGGGTCGCTGAAGGTCAGCGCCAGCAGGCCCTGCTTCTTCAGGTTGGACTCGTGGATGCGGGCAAAGCTGCGGGAGATTACCGCCGCGCCGCCCAGCAGTCGGGGCGAAAGGGCCGCATGTTCGCGGCTGCTGCCTTCACCGTAGTTGCTGTCGCCAATAACGACCCACCTGACCCCTTGGGCCTTGTAGTGCCTGGCGTTCTTGGATACCATCTGGCCCCCTTCTCCCGTGAGCACGTTCAGAGCCTTGCCCGCTTCGCCGGTGTAGGCATTGGTGGCCCCCATGAGCAGGTTGTCGCTGAACTTGTCCAGGTGGCCACGATAGCGCAGCCAGGGGCCGGCGGGAGAGATATGGTCGGTGGTGCACTTGCCGCTGGCCTTGAGGAGCACCGGCATGTCCGCAAAGTCCTTCCCGTCCCACGCCGGCCAAGGCTGCAGAATCTGAATCCGTTCACTATCGGGGGCGATGCTCAGCTCGATGCTGCCTCCGTCTTCAGGGGGCGGCACGTAGTAGGGATTGCCCCGGTCGAAGTTATCGGGGGGCACTTCGGGCGCAGGATCGGGGGGTCGCAGCTTGAAGGGACTGCCGTCGGCCCCGGTGAGGGTGTCGGTCATCGGGTTGAAGGACAGCCTGCCCGCCAGGGCGAAGGATGTCACGATTTCCGGGCTGCCTATGAAGTTCATCGTGGTAGGCTCGCCGTCGTTGCGCCTTGGGAAGTTGCGGTTGTAGGATGTGACTATGGTGTTGGGGATACCGGAAGTATCCTTGGCCCGCTGCCACTGACCGATGCAGGGACCGCAGGCATTGGCCAGCACCGTTCCGTCAACCTTCTTGAGGGATGCCATCTGTCCGTCCCGCTCGATGGTAGCGCGAATTAGCTCGGACCCCGGCGTTACCATGAAAGGCACGGCGGCCCTGAGGCCGTGGGCGGCCGCCTGCTCGGCCACGTCGGCTGCGCGGCTCATATCTTCGTAAGACGAGTTGGTGCAGCTTCCAATCAGGGCTGTTGAGATGCCGTCAACAAACTCGTTGCCTGTGTCCCTGACCTCGGCGGCGAGTTGGGATATGGGCCGCGCCCTGTCCGGTGAGTGGGGTCCAACGATGTGAGGTTCGAGGGTGGACAGGTCTATCTCGACGACACGGTCAAAGTAACGCTCCGGGTGAGCCGACACTTCCTCGTCTGCCGTCAGCAGGTGTCTGTACCGGCTGGCGAGGTCGGCAAGCTCGCCCTTGCCGGTGGCGGCCAGGTATCGGGCCATTCGGTCATCGTAGGGGAAGACGGAGGTGGTTGCTCCAAGCTCTGCACCCATATTGGTTATTGTCGCTTTGCCGGTGGCACTGATGGTGCGGGTCCCCGGCCCGAAGTATTCGATGATGGCGTTGGTGCCACCCTCGACGGTCAACTCGCCTGCCAGCTTGAGAATCACGTCCTTTGGAGCCGTCCAACCGCTCATCTCGCCGGTTAGGTGCACGCCGATGAATCTCGGGTAGAGCACCTCCCATGGCAGTCCTGCCATGACCTCCACGGCATCGGCCCCGCCCACGCCCACGGCGCAGGCCCCCAGCCCCCCGGCGTTGGGGGTATGGGAGTCGGTCCCGATTATGATTTCGCCGGGGAAGGCGTACTCCTCCAGGACGACCTGGTGGATAATGCCGGCTCCCGGCCCCCAGAAGCCCACGCCGTACTTGGCGGCGGCGGAGCGCAGGAAATCATACACCTCCGTGTTCTCGGCCAGGGAGTCTCTCAGGTCGGATTGGCCTTCGACCCTGGCCTGAATCAGGTGGTCGCAGTGTTGGGTAGTGGGCACGGCCACCCTGGTACGCCCCGATTGCATGAACTGGAGGACGGCCGTCTGGCCCAGAACGTCCTGGAGAACGACCCGGTCGGGGCGGAGTTGGACGTAGCTCCTTCCACGCTCCGGCTCGGGAGTCTCGGGGTCGTCCAGGTGGGAGAGTAAGATTTTCTCCGCAAGGGTCATGGGTCGTCCCAGCCTCCGCCGGGCGGCTGCAAGCTTGTTTTCCATCTTCCCGTATGTACCGGCGACAAACTCCGATGTTGAGTCAATGGTGTTCATGGGCGGTCCCTCCTGATGATGGTGGAGAATCTTTGTGGCCCGGAAGCCCGATAACGGTAGTGTCCACGTGCCTGTGACGGTACGCTTAGCAAGGTAAAACGAGCACTGACCCTGGCTGAATTCACGTCCCCAGCAATGGAGCGGCAGCGGCTGTGGCTCATGGGGCTATGGCTAGAGTACCAGGCCGTACGTGCGCTTGGTTATGGACAAGTTGACGAAAGTCTCAGTCCGTCTGACACCGGGGATAGTGCCTATCTGCCCTCTGAGGAAAGTCCCCAGTCTTTCGGGCGACTCCAGCCCGACCCAGGCGAATATGTCATAAGCCCCGGTGGTCATGGAGACGTAGTGGGTTTCGTCCAGAGATGAGATTGCGTTGGTCACCTCGTCTATTTTGCCAGGGTCTGTCTGAATCCCTATGAGTGCGGCGGTCCCATAACCCATTTGCTCCAGGTTTGGCACGGCTATGACCTTTATCACGTCTCCTTGAATCAGATGGCGGAGCCTTCGTCGCACCGTACCCTCGCTGACGCCCACCTCTCTGGCTATCTTTGCGTTGGAGGCGCGTCCGTCAGTCTGAAGGAGCTTGATAATCCTTCTATCCAGTTCATCCATATTAGGTAACCCCTCCTGCGACTTTCTAAAGGAAATAATAGGCTATAGTACGAATCAAGTCAACAGATGCCCCGCTTCAGTGGACGGCGTTATCTGAAACGTAATTCCTCGACCAGGGCCTACCGAAAGTTGTTACCCTGCCGATGCAAGCATTTTATCCCGGACGAGTTGGGGATGGTTTGATACCCCGGGGACGCGGTGCTATTCTATACCATTGGAGCAGCAGTGTTTCACTGATACGTGAATAAACATCTCAAACAGCCCCACCCGTCATTCCCGTGAAAACGGGAATCCAGAATAGACCCACATCCTGGATTCGGGCTTTCGCCGGAATGACGATGGGCAAGCCGCCAAGTTTAGTTGGTTGCTCACGCATCAGCAGTTAAGTAGACCGGCAGGAGGAAGAGGATGACCAGCGACATCGAGCGAACAATCGTAGAGACCAGGGGCGTTGCCCGGCCCCTGGGGGCCTATAACCACGCCGTGAGCGTCCGGCCCGGACGACTGGTGTTCATCGCCGGGCAGGTGGCCGTCAGCGAAGATGGCGACGTCGTGGGCAAGGGAGACCTGGCCGCACAGACCAGGCAGGTCTTCCACAACCTGGAGCAGATATTGTCCAGCGCGGGGGCCACCTTTGAGAATGTGGTACAGTTCACCACGTATCTGGTCAGTTCCCAGAGGGTAGATGACTTCATCGCCGCCAGGACTGAGATATTCCCCCGCATCTTCCCCAACGGCAGCTATCCCACCAATACTCTCCTGGTCATTGACCGCTTGGTGCGGGAGGAGTTCCTGATTGAGATTGAGGCTATCGCCGCCCTGCCGTGAACCCCGGGAGAGTCTGTGATAGACTGACCAGGCAGGCCTGTCTGCCGAGTAGGCAGGCGGATGGAGGTGCCGCGATGGAATACTCCCGGATTGCGCCCATGATGGGACGGCTGTGGTCGCCCATTGCTGCTGTCACCAGCCGTTGGCATGACAAGTCCAACGCACAGATTTGTGTGGCCATTGGCGCAGCTTCCATCGTGCCCAGTATGCCCCGCGTGGTGGTCCAGATATACAAGCGCAACCACAGCCACGATATGGTCTACCGCAGCGGTGCCTTCGCCCTCAACTACCTTCGCATAGACCAGCTTCAGTACATCAAGGACTTCGGCCTCGTATCGGGCCGGGACGTGGACAAGCTGGGCAACGTACCCCATGTCCTCAAGGCATCGGGTTGCCCGATTCTTGAAGATTGCTGGGGATACCTGGACTGTCGGGTGGTCAACACTATGGACGGGGGCGATATGACCTGCTTTCTGGGTGAGGTCCTGGACGGTAACACCCTGAGCGACAGCGAACCCCTCTGGTGGCGCTACGCACGCACGGTGATACCCGCACCATGGATGGAGGAGTGGGACCGCAAGATAAGCGGGGAGATTGAGCACTCCATGACGCGCATGAAGGCCATTGACTACTCACCCTGGGAACCTCAAGGATGAGGGGGGAGGCCACGCCCATGGCTGACGACATCAAGCATCTGGTGGAGCGCATACACGACTCGCCGAAGATGGCGGTCATTGCCGTGTCCGGCGCCGGCGCTGAGGCTCTGGCATGGCTGCTGGGCGTGCCCGGCGCATCCAGGACGGTACTTGAGGCCGTCGTCCCCTATAGCCATCGGTCCATGGCCGAGTTCCTGGGACATGAGCCGGCGGGTCAGTACGTCTCGCAAGAGACGGTGCAGGAGATGGCCGAGTCTGCCTACAACAAGGCCCTGCGACTGCGAGAGAGGGGCGATGAGCCAGTAGTTGGCCTGGCTTGCACGGCTACCATCGCCACTGACAGGCCCAAGCGGGGAGACCACAGGTGCTGCATTGCCACGTGGGACTACGAGGGCGTCACCACCTACAACCTGGTGCTCGCCAAGGGCAGTAGGGACCGTCCCGGGGAGGAGGACGTGGTAAGCCGGATTGTCCTGCGTGCCCTGGCCGAAGCCTTCGGTATTGAAACGACGCTGCCCCTGGGGCTTCTGGACACGGAGCGTCTGGACGTGCAGCGCACGGAGCACTACAACCCTCTGCAACGACTGCTTGCCTCCGTGGACAAGGGTTACAGCAAAGGGGTACGTACTGTAACCGTATACCCCGACGGGCGGATGGTGGAAGACGAGTCCATTGATGGGGTTGTGATGCCCGGCTCCTTCAACCCACTGCACGAAGGACACCGGCGGCTTGCTCAGGTGGCCTCGGAGATGCTGGGTGGCAGGGAGGTCGTCTTTGAGCTTGCGGTGGTCAACGTGGACAAGCCGCCCCTGGAGGAGTCGGAGGTGCGCCGCCGTCTGAGCCAGTTCCAGGGCGGCTGGCGCGTAGTCCTCACCCGTGCATCCCGTTTCTACGAGAAGGCGTCTCTCCTGCCGGGTTGCACCTTTGTCATAGGCTGGGATACGGCCATCAGGCTGGTGGCCTCCCGTTACTACGAGGACGACGAGGTAGCCATGCTATCGGCCTTGTCCCATATCAGGGCGTCGGGATGCCGCTTCCTGGTGGCCGGCAGGACACAGGGTGGAGTCTTTCGCACCCTGGACGACGTCGTCGTACCCCCCGGATTTGACGACCTTTTCGAGGCCATCCCGGAGTCCCGCTTCCGCGCCGACGTCTCCTCTACCGAGCTGCGGTCGGCTTCACCCTAACCCTCTCTCATGAAGGGGAGAGGGGACTTTCTTAGACCTTGTATATTCTGGCGGCATTGGCCCCAGCAATTCTGGCCTTCTCGTCCTCAGTGCAATCGGACAGTATCTCCTCGAGGATCTCCTGGCTCCTGGGGAAGGTGGTCTCCGTGTGGGGATAGTCCGAACCCCACTGGAGATTGTCCACACCTATGAGGTCCCGGAGCCTTATGCCCAGAGAGTCCTCCTGAAAGCCGACAAACACGTTTCGACGGAAGAAGTCGCTGGGAAGCATGTCGTCCTTATACTTGTATCCGATTACGTTGGGGCCTCTCTGGTTGTAGTTGAAGTCCAGCCGGTCCAGGAAGCTGGGAATCCACGCCAACTCATGCTCCACAGACCCCACCTGCAGCTTGGGGTATCGCTCGAACACCCCGCCGTAGATCAGGTCGGCGAGGGACATCCGCACCCCGTACTCCATGTTGGGCAACTGGGCGGGCCTGTCAATCTCCCGACCCTGAAACTGTTCCCCGGAACCCCATCGGTTCGAGGCGGCGTGCAGGCCAAGGGGCATCTCCATGTCCTGGGCGGCGGCCCAGAAAGGCTCGTACTCAGGGGAGTTGTACCGCCTGCCCTCGGGGGGATACACGGTAATCATGGCGCCTTTGAACCCCATCTTTGCACAGCGTTCCATCTCCTCTATGCCATCCTGAACGTTGTCCAGGTTGATTGCGGAGATGGCCGCCATGCGCCTGGGGTTCACGCTGCAGAACTCGCCGAGCCAGTCGTTGTACACCCTGAAGCAGGCCGTCAGGAGGTCGCTGTCTCGAACATGGTTGTACAGGATAAAGCTGACGGTGGGATAGATTATGCCCACGTCCACACCGTCAATGTCCATGTCCTTGATGTATTCCTCGGGGATATAGCTTCCCGGCAAGACGTTCTCGAACACGTCTATGTTCTTTATGGTTTCCGGGTCATCGAACCTCCTGCCCGCGTTCGTCCCCTGGGAGAGGCTCTGACCCAGGGTATCGTCACAGACCCAAATCTGGCCGTCCTGATATGGCATAATCCTTGGGCACCTGTCTCTGTACTTGCTCTCGATTCTGCTGGTCCAGAGGTCTGCTGGCTCGTAAATGTGGTTATCAGACGATATGACCCTATAGCCCGGCATAGTTGCACCTCCCACACTTGATTCCCTAAATTATACGCCTTTTATCTATCGGAGCAATACTTTAATTAGGAATCAGGCTTGCCAGCCGTCTCACCATGGCCGGGTCTACTGGGTTCCGGATGTCGCCGTCTACTTTCAGGCTGGTCCCTACAATGACGCCGTCGGCCAGGGCCAGGAAGGCCTCGGCATTGCTTTCGTCTATCCCGCTACCCACCAGGACGGGCACGTCCGGCACCGCAGCCTTTACCCTGGCTACGTCATCCACGTCGGCGGACGTGCCCGTGGCCGGGCCGGTCACTATCAGGGCGTCGGCCAGACCCCGGTGTACCGTTTCCCTGGCTACCTGGGATATATCGGTCGTTCCCAGCGGGACTGCGTGCTTCACCAGCACGTCGGCAAAGATTTTCACCTTCTCGTCGGCTCCCAGGGCGCGCCGGTAGCGCAGCGTCTCGTCAGCCCTGCCCTGGATAAGCCCTTCCTCGGCTACCATTACCCCATAATGCACGTTGGCACGGATAAAGCGCGCCCCGGTAGCCACCGCGACGGCCAGGGAGGAATATGGGTCGTTTCGCAGCGTATTGATCCCAATGGGAAGGGACACCCTCTCCATTACGGCCTGGACGGCCAGGGTCATGGCCGATACGGTGTGGGGGCCTACGTGACCGGTGGCAAAGGGGGCATCGCCGAAATTCTCCACGATAATGCCGTCGGCGCCGCCTTCTGCGAGGAGGTGTGCCTCCTTGCGGGCCTGGGCAAGCACGGCCTCCATGTCCCCGCGCCACCTGGGCGACCCCGGCAACGGCGGCAGGTGCACCACACCTATGAAAGCCTTTCTAGCGCCAAAGAGCGCGTCTGTCACGTCATCCTCCGGGACATAAAGGACATGAAGGACCTGTCTAAAGGAGTCTCTGAACGGGTCTGAAGGAGATTATTCATGGGGCGTTCCCCCTCACCCTGGCCCTCTCCCGCAAAACGCTTGATGCATATCAACATCACGTAGGTGTAATGCACGAATCGTCCTTACTACCCTCGCGTCATTCTGGCGGAGAGCCTGCCTTGGCGTAGGCCACGGGCCAGAATCCAAGGGCGTCGTTGGTTTCCTCACCCGTGTCTACAGACAAGGATGTATGGATTCCGGCTCAAGGCCGGAATGACGGGGGAAGAGGCCAGAATGACGGTTGGGTTATCACCCTCACTCTGGTCTTCCCTTATTTGGTTTGATGTGCATCAAGCGTACAAAAGGAAGAAGGGAAGTGCTGACGGAACTTGTTCGGAAGGGGGCTAAAGAAGTGCCAGTGGCGTCAGGGGCGAGCCGGTAATGCCTGGGAAGCGAATAGGGGCCAGGGTGAACATAAACTCCCACCGGTTTAGCTCCTGACATCTCTCGGCCAGTTCCTCGAAGTTGGCCGAGTCCACCAGCCAGAGGCCCATGGCAACAATACCCACCTGATGGACCGGTATATCCACCTTCTCATACCCGCTGGGATGAACGTCCTGGGAGGCGTCGGCTGCTATCAGCGCCACGCCCCTCTCTCGCAGCCAGGGCAATGTGGCGGCGTGCAGACCGGGCCTGCCTATGGGCCTGGGGGCCGGCCCCACCAGGTTCCTGCGCTTGTACCACCCCAGGCGCAGGCACAGGGCGTCACCTTCTTCCACCCTCACACCCTGGGCGTGCTCTGCTGCCTCCAAGTCCTCCGGCATGACAGGCTCTCCACCTTCGAGCCACTCCTTTCCATGCAGCCTGGCGATGTCCAGCAGCACGCCCCGGGTCATCACGCCGTCTTTCAGGGACTCTATGGAATGCTCCGTAGCCCCCTGGCTGGCAGTCACCGCCTCCGCCGGACGGCCGTTGTACATCTTCCCATCCCAGAATATGTGGCTCAGAGCATCTATGTGAGTCACGGTGATTCCATGGAAGACCATTCCAAAGAAGTCGGATGCTATCTGGCGAGGCCCCCGGCTCGGTCCGGCGGGAGTAACCCACCCCTCTCCACTTTCCACCATGAAATGGACCGGCGGAGGGTTGGCAGCGTCGGCATCCATATCCCTGGTGACAGGCCGGGAACACCCAATGGCAATGCCCTGCTCCACCAGACGGGCCGCCTGAACGCGTTTCTGCGGGGTTATCAGGTTCAGAGTCCCAAGCTGGTCGTCCTCGCCCCAGCGCCCCCAGTTGCTCAGGGTCGTGAAATACTCCAGGACTTCGTTTTCAGTGGGGATTTTACCGCTCATCAACAGCCCCCTGTGGCATAATTCAGGCATTTCTGGGGGTGATGGTCACCTTGCGTCCCTCCCCAATGCCGCTGCTATGAGTGCTTACCCTGGGGTGGTCGGCGAGAGCCAGGTGGATGACCCTTCGCTCGGCAGCCGTCATGGGCTCCAGGGAGATGGACCTACCGCTACTAGCCACCCTGTCGGCCACCCTCAAGGCCATTTCGCTAAGGGAGTTATGCCTTCGCTCCCTGTACCGCTCTATATCCAGCACCACCCTCAGGTTTTCCTCGGGGATGTTATTCTTCACCACCAGGTTGACGAGGTACTGGAGAGCACGCAGAGTCTCGCCCCTGCGCCCTATGAGGAGACCTGAGTCATCGCCGGTTATATCTATCACGGGGCCACCGGCCTGGGAATCGTAAGCGCTTCTAAGAGTGGTGAGGGTCTTGACCCCCGCTCCGGATAGGATTGTGTTTACCACGTCCATAGCCAGAGATGCAGCACCCTGGGAGCTCGGGATTTTCTTCACTCGCACCCGAGCGGGCTCGGAGCCTATGCCAAGGAACCCGGGCTTACCTCGGCTTAATATTTCTACTTCTACCCCTTCTCGGCTTGCGTCTAGCTCTTTCAGGGCCACCTCTATTGCCTCTTCGACGGTTTTCCCGGACATCACTCGCTCTTCCATCGCTCTCTATCTCCTTAGATTCCAGCTCCCCGGGCTCGGGTTGTTGGGGTTCGGGCTGAATGGGCTCAGGGGCTGGAGAAGGTTTTATAAAGCCGGGTATCAGGAGACTCCAATCTTTGGTCACGAAACCCTGAATGGCCACCCCTATCACGTTGGAAATCACCCAGTAAAGGGGAAGTCCGCTGGGGAATGTGAAGCTGAACAGTGCCAGCATGAAAGGCATCATCAGCAACATCATCCTGTTGGTGGATGCCTGCCTCTCATCCGCAGCTGGCATGGTGGTCATCTTCTGCTGCGCCCAGGTGGTGACTCCTACCAGCACGGGCAATATGGGTGTGGGATCCGGGTTGGCAAGATCCAGCCAAAGGAAGTTGCTGTTTATTGGCACTATGGCGTCGGCCAGGGGGTTCCAGGAGTACACCCTCTGAGAAAGGCCAACCAGGTGGTCGGGCGTGGTGCCCAGGCTCTTTAGAAGGGCCTGGTAAAGCCCAATCCATATCGGCAGCTGGATAAACATTGGGCCCAGACATCCCAGGGGGTTGACGCCCGCCTCGCGATATAGGCGCATAACCTCTTGGGACCTTTTCTGGGGGTCTTTGGAATATCGCGTCTGGATTTCACGCATTCGGGGTTGCAGGCCTTGCATGGCCTTCATCTGACTTGTCATCTTCAGTTGAAGGGGCAAAGTGAGCAACCGCACTATGATGGTAAAAAAGATTATGGACAGGCCGAAGCTGCTGAACAACACGGTGTACAACCCCGCCAGGATGTTCACCATGGGGTCTATCAGCACGCTATTAAAAAGGAACTCAATGAAACCCAATGTGGACCTACTTCCTGGTGGAAATCTGCCAGACCTCCGCCCACCGCTCCACGTTCATCCCACGCACCGTTCTATCCTCAGCCCCTATAAACACCACGTTGTCCTCTCTGCTCAGGGGTGCCTTCACTCGACCCCCCAGGAGGTCCTTGAAGACTTCGCGCTCGCTCCCGTCGCTGGTCCTGAGAAGGTGCAGCTTGCCCCCGTCAGTGGCCACCACCAGCATATCATCTATCAACACCGGTGTGGAAACAATGGGGGATTCGGCCTTGAAAGGCACAGGCCAGACAGGAATGCCATTTTTATCCAGGGCATATACCGTGCCGTCCATTGATGAAGCAAAGATGTATTCTCCGTCGGAGACGGGACCTGCCCAGAACCAATCGCTCGCCCCGAAGGACCACAGCAATGAGCCATCAGTCGAGTCCAGGGCATACAGCTTCTTGTCGAAGGAGCCGACTATGAGCATCCCGCCGAGTTTCAGGGGCTTGGAGACCACGGCTCCCCCCGTCTTGTACCTCCAGACCTCATCGCCCGCTCTATCGCCGGTCGTAAGAACGGCATAGACGTGGCGGTCCATGGAGCCAAAGTAGGCAATCCCGTCCGATGCCAGGGGAGTCGTCCAGATTTGCCCCTCGGTAGGGAATCGCCACGCCAGCCTGCCGGGCGTATCGCCGGCCGTGTAATAGGCAGAGAGGTTGCCATCGTCGGACCCAATGAGTACCAGCCCGTCGGCCAGTACCGGCCCGCCGACTACGGCCCCCCCAACTTCCTTCCCCCACTCTCCCATATCAGACCGGACAGTGCCATCGGAACCACGGTCCTTCCTCAAGGCGTAGAGGCGTGCTCTGGTGGCGTCTCTATTTCCCCTATCCGCCACATATACGTACTCTTCTCCCACTGCGGGCGCGCCGAAGAATGCCCCTAACCTCTCATCACCCTCGGGTGAGAACCGCCATTTCACCTGCTCGTCACCCCTCAAATTGCCGTTCCTGTTTGCGTCCAGTGCCAGTACCTCTCCGTCCTTGGTCCCCACGTAGACCACGCCGTCGCTCACCGTAGCTGGCGTCCATCCCGATCCCCAGGAGATGAGGTCACGCCCGGTACAGGCAGTCAGCATCAGAAGTGCGACCAACAGGGGAAGGAATAACCAAATCCCTCTTCGGCCTGACTGAGCAGACAGGCTGAAAGTGCCATATTCCCCGCGAAAGCGGGGGTCACGAGGCGTGGTTTTACGGGAAATGAAGGACATTCCCCACAGCAGCAGCTTTGGGTAAACACCGAAAGACCGGGGCATAACGCTAGGGTACAGGGTCGTAACCTCTCTCGCCCAGAGGGCGGCACCTCGACAGACGCTTTATAGTGAGCCAGCTTCCTTTTATTACCCCGTACTCCTGTATGGCCTGATGAGAGTAGTGGGAACACGTGGGTGTAAATCGGCAAGCGGAGGGAATGTATGGAGAGACCGCTTTCTGATAGAACGTGATGCAGCCCAGAGCTAACCCTCTCACACCTCGGCCTCCCCACCACCGGGACCAGACGCCACCGGGTCGCCGGCTCGCCGCATCACGACCCGGGGCCACTCCCCGTTTGACATAACATTATCAGATGGGGCTGAGGGGGGAGACCCGGAGAGGAGTTTGGCTCTCTTTAGCAGGCCTCCAGCGGCCCGCTTGAGCTGGTGATAGTCGCTGCTATCGGCGCCTCTTCTGGCTATGAAAATCACGTCCCAGCCGGCATCCACCGGCTCAAGGCGAATGACATCTCTCAGACGCCGCTTCACCTTATTTCTTACCACTGCATTCCCGATCCTTTTACTCACCAGAAACCCGAACCGGCTCTTGTCCAGACCATTAGGTATAATCTTCATAACCAGCAGCCGGTTGGCCCATACTCGACCCTCCTGGTGTATCAAGGGGAATCGCTTGCTATCAGTAAGACGTCGTTCTCTCTGCATCGAGATTCGGCTGCGTGACTATACCGCCAGCTTATGGCGGCCCTTAAACCTGCGACGCTTCAGTACGGCCCTACCTCCTGGAGTGCTCGCACGAGCACGGAATCCGTGAACGCGCTGCCGTCGGCGCTTCTTAGGTTGATATGTGCGCTTCGTCATGATAGTCTCCCTTAATATGCTGGATTATAATTCATATTCAAGAGTAGTGTCAATTTGAACACCGGGTACTACCAGGGTCTTTTACTTTTCCTGTCATTCCGAACGAAGCGTAGCGACCCGCCTGCCGGCGAGGCAAGAGTGAGGAATCCAGGAAGGCTCTGAAAAACGTCATTCCGGCGTAGGCCGGAATCCAGTCCGCCTGAGGCGGATGGAGAGTCTGGATACTGACTTTCGCCAGTATGACGGGATGGCGGATCGCTGTTTCCGCTTGTTCAGAGTTTCCTTGGATTCTTCGCTGCGCTCAGAATGATATCTGCCTGGAATGAGAAGGCTACGAAGACAATAATGACCGGAAAGAGCCATAAAAAGCGTGCAGACCTTCTCCTGGTGGAGAAGGGTCTGGCAGAGACCCGTGAGAAGGCCCAGGCCCTTATCATGGAAGGACTGGTGTACACGCCCTCCGGCAGGATCCTCAAGCCTGGCTCCCCCACAACCGCTGATACCCCTTTGGAAGTCAGGGGCAGGCTGCCTTATGTGGGCCGGGGAGGGCTAAAGCTGGCCCACGCCCTGGATCGTTTCGGCTTGGACCCGTCGAGCCTCATAGCCCTGGACGTCGGGGCTTCCACTGGCGGCTTTACGGACTGCCTACTCCAGCGTGGGGCTGGGAAGGTGTTTGCCCTGGACGTGGGCCGCGGCCAGTTGGACTACCGCCTGCGGCAGGACCCCAGGGTCACAGTCATGGAGGGCGTGAACGCCCACTATCCCTTCGCTTTACCTCTTCTCCCCCAGGAAAAGGAATCCCCGAAGGTAGACTTTGCCACGATTGACGTTTCCTTCATATCCGTCACCAAGGTCATCCCCCAGGTGTCCGAGCACGTAAGGGACAGTGGCCGGATTATCGTGCTGCTCAAACCCCAGTTCGAGGCCATGAGGGGAGAGGTGGGCCGTGGTGGCGTCATAAAAAGCCCCGAGATACACGCCAGGGTGCTTGCCCGGGCCATCCTGTGGGTAGCGGACTCGCCCTTCAGGCTGCGAGACCTCACCCCCTCTCCCATACTGGGGGACGCGGGCAACAGGGAGTTCTTCCTGCTGCTGGAGAAGTAGAGGAGAGGCTAATACCCCCAATGCCCCTGGATTCTGGCCTTCGCCAGAATGACGGCTGGGGTTGGTGTGACTCCACGCCCGTCATTCCGGCCCCCATATCAAGTACGGGGCAGGCTTTGAGCCGGAATCCATTCGTCCGCTCTCTATATGACGGAATAGGTTCCGACTAAAAGGACCTGACGGGGGATGTACTCACTGTGCATATTTGGTAAGCTATTGAAGAAGCTGTTCCGAGGTGTGGGAAAGATGTTCAAGCCGGTATCCAGCAGGGTAAATTTCCCGGAAATGGAGAAGGGCGTTCTCCAGTTCTGGAAGGACAGAGATATATTCCATCGCACGGAGACGGAGCGGGAGGGGAAGCCCCTCTTCATGCTCTACGAGGGACCTCCCACGGCCAACGGCAACCCCGGCATTCACCACGTGCTGGCCCGGGTGTTCAAGGACATAATTCCCCGTTACAAGACGATGAAGGGCTACCGATGTCTGCGAAAGGGCGGCTGGGATACCCACGGGCTGCCTGTGGAGCTGGAGGTGGAAAAGGAGCTGGGCCTCATGTCCAAGCGGGACATCGAGGAGTACGGCATTGAGAATTTCAACCGGAAGTGCAAGGAGAGCGTCTTCCGCTACGTGAAGGAATGGGAAAACCTGACCGACAGGGTCGCCTTCTGGGTGGACATGGAGCACCCCTACGTCACCCTGGAGAACGACTATATCGAGACGGGGTGGTGGATACTCCGCCAGCTTTGGGACAAGGGCCTGCTGTACCAGGACAGGAAGGGCACGCCCCACTGCCCCCGTTGTGTCACCAGCCTCAGTTCCCACGAGGTGGCCCTGGGCTACCAGGAGAACACCCCCGACCCTTCGGTCTACGTGAAATTCAGGCTGACGCCACCCCTGGACGAAAGCGCCATACCCACCCACGTCCTGGCCTGGACAACCACCCCATGGACCCTCCCCGGCAACACCGCCCTTGCCGTGTCCGGGGACGCCGACTACTCTCTCATCCAGATCGAGGGGGAAGGGGGAACGGAACGGCTGATTATGGCCTCGGCCTTGGTGGAAAGTACCATCCGGGAGCCTCATAGCGTGCTGAGTACCCTCAAAGGCTCAGACCTGATAGGCCGCACCTACGAGAGCCTCTATGACCCCCGGGCGTACGGGGTGGATGTAGGCCGCTTCGAGGAGAGGGACATTCCGGGCGTGGGAAGGGTTACAAGCCTGGAGAACACCGACGCCTACGTTCCCAGGGTAATCGGCACTGACTTCGTTTCCATGGAAGACGGCACTGGTATCGTCCACATAGCCCCTGCCTTCGGTGACGAGGACCTGAGCGCCGGACGGGAGAACGGGCTGAACTTCGTCCAGCCGGTTGACCTCCAGGGTATGGTCACCGGCAACTACCCCTTCGCGGGCAAGTTCGTAAAGGATGCCGATGACGACATCATCGCCGACCTTCGAGAAAGGGGTATCCTCTATCACCGGGACGTGTATCATCACACCTATCCCTTCTGCTGGCGCTGCGATACGCCCCTACTCTACTACGCCAAGACCTCCTGGTACATCCGGACCACTGCATCCAAAGAGAGGCTCATCAGCGGCAACCGGGAGATAAACTGGTATCCCGAATACATCAAGGAGGGGCGATTCGGCGAGTGGCTTGCCAATAATGTGGACTGGGCCATCTCCAGGGAGCGCTACTGGGGGACACCTATTCCGCTATGGCAGTGCGACTCCTGCGGCAAATATCATTGCATCGGCAGCGTGGCAGAACTGAAGGAGATGGCGGTCCCAGAGCACAAGGCCCTGGTGGACACCCTGGACCTCCATCGTCCCCACGTGGACAGGATAGCCGTTCAGTGCCCGGAGGGCGACGGGCGCATGAGCCGCATCCCGGAGGTTATGGATGCTTGGTTCGATTCCGGGGCCATGCCCTTCGCCCAGTCCCACGTCACCTCAACTGACACCATAGGGAGACTGCGGGACGATGGCCGCTTCCCCGCCGACTATATATGCGAGGCGGTAGACCAGACCCGGGGCTGGTTCTACAGTCTCCACGCCCTCTCGACCCTCCTAACAGAGCAGCCCAGCTACCGCAACGTGATTTGCCTTGGCCTCATCCTGGACGGGCAGGGGCAGAAGATGAGCAAGCATCAGGGCAACGTGGTAAACCCCTGGACAGTGCTGGACGCTCAGGGCGCAGACGCCACCAGGTGGTACCTGTTCACCGCATCCCAGCCGGGGGAGTCCCGGCGGTTTTCTCAGGACCTGGTGAACGAGGTAGTGCGCCGTTTCCTGCTGACCCTGTGGAACGTGTATTCCTTCTTCACCACCTACGCATCAGTGGACAATTTCCATCCGAGCCAGATACCCCAGGGCTGGAAACCCGCCTCGGAGTTGGACCGGTGGCTCATGTCCGAGCTCAACTTTCTGGTAGCACAGGTGGACCGGAATCTTGAGTCCTATAACCCCACCGACGCAGGCAGGCGTATCCAGGACTTTGTGGACCTGCTGTCCAACTGGTACGTGCGCCGCAGCCGCCGACGCTTCTGGAAGAGCGAGAACGACGACGACAAAATCTCAGCTTACGCCACCCTATACACCTGCCTGAGCACTTTGTGCAAGCTCATGGCGCCCTTTACCCCCTTTGTGGCTGAGGAGATGTACCAGAACCTGGTGCGCTCCGTGGACGGAGACGCGCCGGAGAGCGTCCACCTGGCCGACTTCCCAGAGCCTTCCCTTGACCTCGTGGACCAGCCCCTGATGGAGGCCACACGGCTCGCTATGAGGGTTTCCAGCATGGGTCGGGGAGCGCGCTCCCGTGCGGGCGTGAAAGTGCGCCAACCCCTGGCTTCCGTTTCCGTGAAGCCCAGAACGCCCGAGGAGGGGGAGTACCTGCGCCGGGTGCAGCCCCAGGTGCTGGATGAACTGAACATAAAGGAACTTCAGGTGCTGGACGAGGACGCAAGCCTGTACCTGCGGGCCAGCGAGTCTGCCGGTGAGCAGACCGATGCCATCGTCCAGATAGGCTCCTACTGGGCATCCCTGGAGGGCGGGTACATGGTGGCGTTGGATACCACCATCACGCCGGACCTGGCCGAGGAAGGGCTGGCAAGGGAGCTTGTCCACCGCATCCAGAACCTCCGACGGGCCGCCGGTTTCGAAATCACCGACAGAATCCTCACCTACTATGAGGGGCCGGACTCGGTGAGTGTGGTGATGGAGAAGTTCTCCAACTACATCCGGCAGGAAACTCTCTCGGATGGGCTAACGGAAGGTGAGCCGGCGGAAGGCGCCCACACCGAGAAGCAGAAGCTGGACGGAACGGAGTTAACACTGGGGGTGCGGCGGGTGTAGGGGGGGGGTAAGCGATGGGCAGACCCAACTGGTACGGGGAGCACCCGCCTGCGTGCACCTGCTGGCGGTGCCGTGGAGCCGGGAGACGGTCGGGCCATGAACCACCACTCCGCCGCAGAATCCGTCGCCCCGGCGGCTGCTTGATGCCGCTAATCGTCTTAGTTATCTTGGCCGCTGTTATCGGAGCAGGCGCTATTTGGATAATCTCCAGGGGCGATGATGACTCAAGCACGAGGCAACTACCGACGGCCGGCAACCGGACAACTGTTGGGTCGCCCCCGACGGCCACGCCTGCGTTAGCCCAAAGGCCCACATCTACGCCGACTCCATGGCCTGCGGCAACTCCAACCCTAAGACCTACGCCAACCCCGGCCCCAACGCCTGGCGTTTGGGCTTCATTGGCCACGGCAGTGATGTCCACGCCGACCTCAGCGCCTACGGCTACACCGACCCCACTACCTACGTTGACTCCGATGTCACGGCCTACCCCTACCCCCACTCCGCTCCCGCCACCTACCCCCACGCCCAGCCCAACCCCGCCGCCTCCGCCCACTCCTACTCCTCTGGAAGAGTTGCGACAGTATGCCCTAACGCTCATCAACCAGGACCGGGCGAAATTTGGGGTGGCCCCGGTTGAGATGGGCAACAACTCTGCGGCCCAGCTCCACGCCCAGGACATGGTAGAGCACGGTTATATGGGCCACTGGTGGACGGACGGGCTCAAACCATACATGGTATATAGTCTGACCGGCGGCACGAGCTACGTGGCGGAAAACGTGGCACGGTCCGGTTGGACGGACAAGGAATGGAACGCCAATAGTTGCGATCAGGTTCTGGTCAACTGCGTGGTTCCGCAGCCCAGGGAGGATATTGCGGAACTTCACTGGGGTATGATGTACGACGACGCGGACTCAAACTGTGGCCACAGGGACAACATCCTCCGTGCAGGCCACCGAGCGGTCAATATAGGCATCGTTTTCGACGGGAGGATGCTCGCCTTCGTCCAGCACTTTGAGGGCGGTGACGTGGAGGCCGAAGCGCCGCCCCTGCTGACTGCGGGCGGCGTCCTGAGCCTATCTCTTGCCAAGAAACGCGCCGGCGTGGATATTGCTCCCAGCGTCGCAATCTACTACGACCCACCACCCACACCCAAAACCCCGGAGCAGATTAACGCCATCAGAAGCTACTGTATCGGCGGAGGGTTCTCGCCAGGGTGCGGCGACCCTGTGGCCCAGGTTTTGGAACCGCTGCCTCCTGGATGGCACTACACAGAAATAGACGCCACCGATGTGGTTGCCGACCAATGGATGGAAACGGAGGACTCATTCAAATTCAGTGCCGACCTGGGAGGTCTAGTTGCCAAGGCCGGGGTCTATACTGTGGTGGTCTGGCGGGATAGCGATACAGGCAGGTTCTCGGAGGTTCTGTTGGAGTTGTCCGCCGTGAGCAGGCAGTAGCCCCAGGGTCTTTCGATTGGCAACCCAAGCATCCTCCATCAAATTGCTATTCCAAGCGTATCGAGAAATCCAGGCTGGAAATGCGTTAGTCGTCCTCGCCCGTCCCCATAGTCTTTGTCGGAGATTTGACATCCATGCCCCCGGACCGGACCCCTATACGAGTCGTCTGTAGGGCTTTGGTCGCCACTAATATCCCGCGGACCTTCTCCTCAATCCTGCCCGATATATATGCCGAGTATCTGGAAGTAACCAGTGCCCCAACAAGGAGTATGTTGGCGGAGATGTAAATCCAGGTGAGTAGTGCCACCAGCGCTCCCACAGGCCCGTATACCGTGTCGTATATAGGGAAAGACCGGGTGTACCAGAGAAATACTTCCTTCCATCCCTCGAATATCAAAGCGGCTGCGAGAGCGCCAGGCCATATCTCTTTGAAGGTAATTTTAGTATTGGGAAGGTAGCGGTAGATAAGCAGGAAAACCGTAATGCTAATCAGGGGAGAGAGAACGTTCAAGAGTATACCGGTCGGCCAGTCGTTATCGGGGTTGCCGGTGCTCAAAATCGAGGTGAAGTCCTCCAGGACTCCCACACCTGCGGTCAGAGCGATGGGAATGACCATTAGCAAGCCCGCCCCAGCCATAAAGGAAATGTCTATCAGCCTTTCATAGAAAAAGCGTCGGGGCTGACGTATGCCCCAGATGGTGTTTACGCTCTTGCGGATGGCCCCGAACACGGTGGTGGAGACCCAGAGGAGGCCAATGACTCCCAGAGACCCGGTCACCACCTTCGTCCTGCCCAACACTTGGAGGGTGTTATCCAGCGTATCCTCGGACACCGGGGCCAGGGTGTTCACCGCCAGGGATAGGCGGGCTTGCAGGTCCTCTGAGCCTCGAAAAAATGTTCCCAGGATGAACATGGTGGCGAGGCTGAGGGGAACGATGGAGAACAAGGCCCAGTAGGTTATTCCAGCGGCTAGGTATGAGCCGTTTTTCTCCAGGTAGGTGTTTGTGACGTCCGCACAAATAAGTATGAAACGCCAGAAAGACCTGAACATACTCTGCAAAGGGAAAGGGGGTTGAGCAGAACTTGACCCCCACACTCTACGCCCTCCCTGTAATAGACTGGATGGCTTCCTTCTGTGCTCGAAAGAGCGGTTCCATCCCCGCACTGGCCAAGGAGATTACCTCCAGCACAGTCTCCCGGGAGAAGGGCGCACCTTCAGCGGCGCCCTGTATTTCCACCAGCTTTCCCTTGTCCGTCATGGCAACGTTGAAGTCCACTTGGGCGCGGGAATCCTCTTCGTAGGAGAGGTCCAGCAGGGTCTCCCCCTCCACGACACCCACGCTCATCGCCGCCACGGCGCTGTCCAAGGGAACCTCATCCAGCAGACGGTTACGCACAAGCACCAGAAAGGCTTGATAAAGGGCAACGTAGGCACCGGTTATGGCCGCCGTTCTGGTGCCACCGTCGGCCTGAAGGACATCGCAGTCCAGCAGCACCGTTCTCTCTCCCAGCGCCGCCCGGTCCGTCACTGCCCGCAAGCATCTGCCGACAAGTCGCTGTATCTCCAGGGACCGTCCCCTCACCTGGCCCGTGCCGCCCTCCCGGGGAGTTCGCACATTGGTAGAGCGTGGAAGCATAGAGTATTCGGCGGTGACCCATCCCACACCTTCGCCCCTCAGAAAGGGCGGGACTCGCTCTTCGACGGTGGCAGCGCAGAGCACCTTCGTCATGCCCATCTCAATCAGAGCGGACCCCTCTGCAAAGGCCTGATAGCCCGGCACTATATCTACCTTTCTGGGTTCATCCCAGGAACGGTCGTCCATCCGCCCTCTTTGCCGCTCGGTTCCCACGTACTTGCTCCACACGATACCAAGATCAGACTATTATATCACCCGAAATAGCAAGACAATCATTGGAGTTTCACTGAAAACTCCAATATCCAGTCTCAACAGACTACAATGAGGAGTCTCAATTGTAAAGATTCTCGGAAGAGGTAGGCAAATTGACAGAGAAGGGGCAAGCGTATATTATTCCTTAGGGAGAACATTACCGGTTCTGGAAGGGAGTGGGAGACCCACCTGGGGCGGGCGGTAGGCGACAGGCCTACCCTCACCCTCTATTGTATGACTGTACTCTATCTTTGGGAGGTGAGTCTTTGAAGGAGATTGATTATGCAGTACCTAAATCTGTGAGCGAGACGGTCTCGTTGCTTGCAGAGAAGGGCAATCAGGCGCGCTGTCTGGCCGGGGGGACCGACCTCCTTGTCCAGCTCAGGGGAGGCCGACGGAGCGTGGAGCTTGTGGTGGACGTCAAGGAAGTCCCAGAAGCCAACCATCTCTCCTATGCCCCACAGAAGGGGTTGGAGATAGGCTCCGCAGTGCCCTGCTATCGCATCTACCAGGACGAGGCGATTGCCAATGCCTATCCGGGTCTCATAGACGCCGCAGCCATGATAGGCGGGATACAGATTCAGGGAAGGGCATCCCTGGGAGGCAACCTGTGCAACGCCGCCCCCAGTGCCGACGGCATACCCCCGCTAATCGTCTTGGAGGCCACCTGCGTAATAGCAGGCCCCAACGGAACCAGGGAGATGCCCGTGGAGGACTTCTGCACGGGCCCGGGCCGGAACGCTATGGCAGACGATGAGTTCCTGGTATCCATCCGTATCCCCTCGCCAAAGCAACGCCAGGGGGCCAACTATCTCCGGTTCATCCCCCGCAACGAGATGGACATCGCCGTCGCCGGGGTAGGTTCCTCGGTGGTGCTGAACGCGGACAAAAACTCCATAGAATCAGCTCGCATCTCTCTCGCCTCAGTTGCCCCAACGCCCCTGTACGTAAAGGAGGCGGGTGACGCATTAGCAGGCAAGGCGATAACTGAAGAGGCCATAGAGGAGGCGGCCCAGGCAGCCATGGCCGCAGCCAAGCCCATCAACGATATGCGAGGCACCATACAGCAACGACGCCATCTGGTGGGCGTACTGACCCGCAGGACCCTGCGGGGAGCCATAGAAAGAGCTAAGGAGGCTTAGGAAGATGCCAGGTAAGGTCCACGTACAATCGAACATCAACGGAGAAGACACAGACTTTCTCTGCGAACCTCGCCAGAGCCTCCTTGAGGTCTTGAGGGACGTACTCTCGCTGACCGGCACAAAGGAAGGTTGCAACGATGGCAACTGCGGTGCTTGCACCGTCATAATGGATGGTCGGATAGTAGACTCCTGCTGCGTCTTGGGGGTTGAGGCACAGGGCAAGCAGATAACCACCATAGAAGGGATTGCCAGCGCCGACGGGCTGCATCCCATTCAGCAAGCCTTTCTTGAGAACGCGTCTCTCCAGTGCGGTATATGCACCCCCGGTTTCATTGTGGCTGCAAAGGCCCTGCTGGACCGGGAGCCGAAGCCCACGGAGCAGCGGGTGCGCCACTGGCTGGCTGGCAACCTCTGCCGGTGTACGGGATACGACAAAATCGTCAGGGCTGTCCTGGATGCGTCGGAGAAGATGCAGGCATCATCGCGTTAGGGAGTGTTCAACAAAGTGCCTTCACCCCTGGCAGGAGAAAGCTAGAGCTTGCCCTGAGCTTGCCGAGGGGATAGGAGCACCATCGCACCTGCCCGCCGAGGCGGGTCACCCCCACTCCGTATCTAGTACGGGGCAGGCTCTCAATCCTTCCTGCCCGCCGAGGCGGGTCCCATCAAGGGACAGGATGCCATAAGGCAACACCCTCCAAAGTGCCTTCTCCCCTGGTGGGAGAAGGTTAGGATGAGGAGGAATGGAGAGATAAGACATGACTTCCAACCTAGTATTGTCTACCCAGGAGTACAACGTGGTGGGCACAAGGCCCATCCGTCATGATGGCACGGACAAGGTGACCGGCCGTGCCCAGTACGGGGCCGATATCCAGTTGCCCGGGCTTCTCTACGGCAAAATACTGAGAAGCCCCCATCCCCACGCCCGCATCAAGTCCATTGACGCCAGCCGCGCCCTGGCCCTGCCGGGGGTGAAGGCCGTGGTGACCTCGGCAGACCTTCCCCAACCCTCGGGCAAGGTGGCAGACCTGGGCGAGGGGGCTATGGTAAACCTGAAGTTTCTGAGCAACAACTGCCTCGCCGCCGACAAGGCCCTCTACAGGGGCCACTCCGTGGCGGCGGTGGCCGCAACAAGCTCCCATGTCGCCGAGGAGGCATTGTCCCTGATAGACGTGGACTACGAGGTCCTGCCTCCGGTGATTAACGTGCTGGATGCCATGAAAGAGGATGCCCCCGTGCTCCACGAGAGGCTGGCAACCCTCTCCAACCCGGCACTGAGGCCCGGCGGCCTGCGGGAGGAAGACGACGCGGGCAAAGGCTCCAACATATCCAATCATTTCGTGTTTGAGATAGGTGACATGGAGGCGGGGTTCAAAGAGGCCGACGTCATCGTGGAGCGGGAATACAACACGGCATCGGTCCACCAGGGCTACATCGAGCCTCATAGCGCCACGGCACTGTGGAGCGCCGACGGCAACCTCACCATCTGGTGCAGCTCCCAGGGGCACTTCAACATAAGGGACCAGTCCGCCGACATCCTGGGCATCCCCGTATCCAAAATCAAGGTAATCCCCCTGGAGATTGGCGGCGGGTTCGGCGGGAAGACCCTGGTATACCTGGAGCCGGTTGCGGCGGCCCTATCCAAGAAGACGGGACAACCCGTAAAGCTGACAATGAGCCGGTCCGAGGTGTTCGAGGGCACCGGCCCCACCTCAGGCAGCTACATGCGGGTGAAGATGGGGGCCAAGAGGGACGGGCGCATCACCGCGGCGGAGGCCGTCCTTGCCTATGAAGCGGGGGCCTATCCCGGCTCGCCCGTGAACCCGGGAACCCAGTGCATCTTCGGCCCCTACGACCTCGCCAACGCCCACGTGGAGGGCTACGACGTAGTATCCAACAAGCCCAAGACCGCAGCCTACCGGGCACCCGGCGCGCCCGGAGCCGCCTTCGCCGCAGAGACGGTCATAGACGAGATATGCGAGAAAATTGGCATGGACCCCCTCGAATTTCGCCTCATCAACGGGGCCAAAGAGGGCACCCGCCGGGTTACCGGCCCCAGATTTCCCCGGATAGGCTACCTGGAGATGGTCCAGGCAGGCAAGGAACATGGCCATTACGCCGCTCCCTTGGAGAAGGTGGGGCCTTCCGGGCTTCGCCGGGGCAGGGGTGTGGCCAGCGGGTTCTGGTTCAATGGCGCAGGGCCGTCCAGCGCCACGGCCAGCGTCAACGCCGACGGGACCATCAGCCTGGTCGAGGGGTCGCCCGACATCGGGGGTACGAGGGCGGCCGTGGCCATGCAGCTTGCCGAAGTGCTGGGCATCGCCGCCGAGGACGTGAAGCCCATGGTGGGAGACACCGACTCGGTGGGCTTCACCTCTATGACCGGTGGGAGTGGCGTCGCCTTCAAGACCGGGTGGGCCTGCTACGAGGCGGCCTACGACATCAGGCGGCAAATGATTGAGCGGGCCGCCACCATCTGGGACGTATCCCCCGACGACGTGGAATACTCCGACGGGGTGCTCTCCCACAAGTCGGACCCCGAACTGCGCCTCACCTTCAAGGAGATGGCCGGCAGGCTGAACGCCACCGGAGGCCCCATTGTAGGACGGGCCAACGTATCGCCGGGGGGCGTGGGAGGCGCTTTTGCGCTCCACATAGTTGACGTGGAGGTAGACCCTGATACGGGCAAGGTGGACATCCTGCGCTACACTGCGCTGCAGGATGCGGGGAAGGCCATCCATCCCAGCTATGTGGAGGGGCAGATGCAGGGTGGCGTGTCCCAGGGCATCGGCTGGGCACTGAACGAGGAGTACTTCTTCAACGACAAGGGCGAGATGGCAAACTCCAGCTTTCTGGACTACCGAATGCCCACGAGCCTTGACCTGCCCATGATAGATACGGTGATAGTGGAGGTGGCGAATCCCGGCCACCCCTACGGAGTGCGGGGCGTGGGGGAGATACCAATAGTACCTCCCATGGCCGCCATAGCCAACGCCATCTACGACGCGATTGGTGTGCGGATGAACGTCCTGCCCATGTCGCCGGGCAACATCCTGAAGGCACTGTGGGAAGAGGAGAAGTAGGGCGAGGGGCATCGCGCCCACCGGAATGACTACCAGCCACGCAGACAGTCACGATTTGGATAAACTGGAGCGATGGTGCGGGGGCCTGTGCACCGATGGTGCGGGCAGGTTTCCCGCACATGCCATATTCCTGGTGTCCCCTGAAGATAAGATGGCCCATGCCATATTCCGCGACTACCGCTCCAGCTTTGAGGCTCACGGGGCCATGTTCCGGCACCTGGTAATCTTCGGACAACACGGCGTCTCCAGCACTTCAAGAAGACTCCTGGCCGAGTTCGGACTGCCTTCCGCCGGGTCTACGCCAACCCTGGTGTTGTACCCGGAGTCGTCGGCCGACACCGCCTACGCGCTCCCATTGCCCGGCGGCGATGGAGATGACGGCAACCGACTGTGGGTCGAGATGCTATCCATGATTGAGGGTGCGGCGGAGGCCGGCGAGGACTCGTTGGCCCCGGAGGCCCTGGAAGCCGTGACCGGCATGACAAAGCACCGGGTTGCATGTGGGTCGCTGGCCGAGCTTGCAAGCGGGGTGCTGGAGAGCCTCAAAAACCCGCGCCACTAGCTCCTCCGATAGGGGCCGGGGCGACGGAGCCTTTCCCGAGTCCCTTCTCATTCACCGCTCCATCCCCCTTCTCGTTGATACACATATAGGCACAATATACACTGTAATTTGTTAACAGTTAGAGATAAAGTAGACGTAACGTCAACAATATAGCAATGATACCGGTTATGACGACGAGCGAGGTACAGGACTATCGTAACCAGGCGTGGGACTTTTTGCAGAAGGGTAGAGAGTACCTTGACAATGGTGACTTGCATCAAGCTTCAGAGAAAGGCTGGGGAGCGGCAGCGCACATGGCGAAAGCCGTGGCAGAAGCCCAGGGTTGGGAATATGATTCCCATGCGGACTTCAATACGGTGATAAATCAGGCTGGCCGTTTGACTGGCAATGACAAATTGCGGGGTTTGCGGGGTATCGCCAATGACCTGCATGGCAACTATTACAAGCGCAAGATATTCCTGGATGCGGATATAATCGGGCAGGACCTCGAGAGTGTGGCGGAGTTATTGGACATCTTGACTCCGCTGACAGAGGAAAAGCTAGCACACTAATCTCCAATGTGTACCGGGAGAAAATAAGCCCTGTCACACCGATACGACAAGTATCACGTAACAGATGCCGGATTGTCATAAGGGGGGATGAAATCATTTCATCCCCCCTATATGCTTGGTGCTTCGTGTAATTCGGTATATAATTTCCTTTGTAAAGGTCTTGCGGGGCGGGTGGCATCGTTCTAATCCCTCCCGTACAGTGTTATAATCTTCCGGTGGGAGTTGTTGCGCGGCGGCGAGTACCTGCTGCTGCCTTTGATGATTGAGAAACAGACGGACGGAGGTAACGACGTGGACTCTTCTTCTAACGTGGTGCTATCAACCCAGGAGTACAACGTGGTAGGCACAAGACCCATTCGCCATGACGGCACCGACAAAGTCACGGGAAGGGCCCAGTACGGGGCCGACATCCAGCCGCCGGGGCTCCTGCACGGCAAGGTGCTGCGAAGTCCCCACGCCCACGCGCGTATCAAGTCCATAGATGTCAGCAAGGCCCTGGCCCATCCCGGAGTCAAGGCCGTGGTGACTGCCAAGGATCTCCCCTACGCACCGGACAAGCTGGCAGACCTGGGGGAGGGAGCCGCAAACCTGAAGTACCTTAGCAACAACGTGCTGGCCTACGACAAGGTCCTCTACAAGGGCCATGCGGTGGCCGGCGTAGCCGCAGTTAGCCCCCACGTGGCCGAGGAAGCCCTCTCGTTGATAGACGTGGAGTACGAGGTACTGCCTGCGGTAACCAGCGCCCCCGACGGTATGAAGGATGACGCTCCCCTGCTCCATGACGACCTGTTCACCACCTTCCTGGGGGATAAGGCGGAGGTGCCCAGTAACGTTGCCAACCACATCCAGTACGTGGTCGGCGACGTAGAGAAGGGGTTTCAAGAGGCCGACGTCATCGTGGAGCGGGAGTATAACATGGCTACCGTACACCAGGGCTACATAGAGCCGACGAACGCCACGGCCCTGTGGAATGCCGACGGCAAGCTGACCATCTGGTGCAGCACCCAGGGGGCCTTCGTCGTGAGGTCCGTAGCATCGGAGATACTCCGTATCCCCGTCTCGGACATCAAGGTTGTGCCCATGGAGATTGGCGGCGGGTTTGGAGGAAAAATCACCATCTACGTGGAGCCTGTAGCCGCCCTGCTATCCCGCAAGACGGGCCGCCCGGTCAAGCTGATAATGAGCCGGGCCGAGGTATTCGAGGGCACCGGGCCGACCTGCGGCTCCTACGTCAGGCTCAAGATGGGGGCCACCAAAGACGGGCGCATAACCGCTGCCCAAGCCTACATGGCCTACGAAGCCGGGGCATACCCCGGAGCGCCCATACCCCAGGGGACCATGTGCGTGTTTGCCCCTTACAACCTTGAAAACGGGCAGATAGACGGGTACGACGTTGTGGTAAACAAGCCCAAGACATCCGCATACAGGGCACCCGGCTCACCCAACGCCGCCTTCGCCACGGAGACCGTGATAGACGAGATATGTGAGAAAATCGGGATGGACCCCGTAGAGTTCCGGCTGCGCAATGCTTCCAAGGAGGGCACCCGACGGATGGACGGGCCAACCTACCCTCGCATCGGCCTCGTCGAGGTGCTGGAGGCGACCAAGAATCACCCCCATTACTCGGCTCCCCTGGAAGGTCCGAACCGGGGCAGGGGCATCGGCACCGGTTTCTGGGGAGGCATTGGCCTCCAGTCCAGCTGCAACATCAGCGTCAACCCCGACGGAACCGTGACCCTGGTGGAGGGGTCTACGGACATCGGCGGGACGCGGGCCGCCGTGGCCATGCAAGCGGCGGAGGTACTGGGCATCGCCGCAGAAGATGTTCGCCCCTCGGTGGCGGACACCGATTCCATCGGCTACACAGCCGTGACCGGGGGTAGCCGGACCGCCTTCGCCACCGGCTATGCCGCCTACCAGGCTGCCCAGGAAGTTACGCAGAAGATGAGGGAGCGGGCCGCCACCATCTGGGAGGCCTCTTTGGATGACGTGGAATATGCCGAGGGGGTAATATCCCACAAGTCTGACCCGGAACTGCGCTTTACCTTCAAGGAGTTGGCAGCCCGGCTGCCCGGGACCGGCGGCCTCATCATTGCCAGCGCCACCGTGAACCCCAGGGGAGTGGGTGGGGCCTTCGCCACCGGCATAGTGGACGTGGAAGTGGACCCCGACACCGGGAAGGTGACGATCCTGAGATATACTGTCGTGCAGGACGCCGGTAAAGCTGTCCACCCCAGCTACGTTGAGGGGCAGATGCAGGGAGGCGCTGTCCAGGGCATTGGGTGGGCGCTGAACGAGGAGTACTTCTTCAACGATAACGCAGAGATGGTCAACTCCAGCTTCCTGGACTACCGGATGCCCACCAGCCTCGACCTTCCCATGATGGATACGGTAATCGTGGAGGTGGCGAACCCCGGACACCCCTACGGGGTCCGGGGAACGGGAGAGGTCCCCATAGTGCCTCCCGTGCCCGCCATCTCCAACGCCATCTACCGGGCCATAGGCGTCCGGCTGCATAACACCCCCATGTCTCCCGGCAAAGTCTTGGAGGCGCTCTGGGAGAAGGACGGGGGAGGGAAGGGCTAAGACCATGCCAACCGTGTTCATACCCACCATGCTCCAACCCCTGACCGGGGGAGTGAAGCAGGTCGCCATTGAAGCGAGGAACGTGCGCCAGATAATTGACGGCCTGGAGGAGCTATACCCCGGAATCAAGGAGCGGCTAGTGGAGGACGGACAAATCCGGCCCAACGTTTCCGTGGCCATAGACGGCGAGATAGCCCGCATGGGGCTGCTGGAAAAGGTCGGCGAGGGTAGCGAAGTGCATTTTGTGCCGGCCATCGGCGGAGGGAGCCTGGATAGGCTATAGGCGCTCGCCCGGATATTACTACTATGAAAATAGCCTGCAATTCCCATCCGGTCATTCCGGCCTTACGCCTCGGCGCACAAGAAAGAAGCGCGCCCACTGTCATTCCGAACGGAGCGCAGCCCGCCGGAGGCGGAAGGAATCTAAGGGCTATGCCCACAAAGCTACGATGCCTCAGAGGGTGCTTCTAAAGTGGTGTCCCAAGCCTCCTCTCCCTTGATACGTTTGATGCACATGGTCATTCCGAGGAGCGGAGTCCGCCTGAGGCGGAAGGAATCTAAAATAGGTTGCTGTTCGGGCCGTTCTTTTGCAGGAGGCCTTTAGATTCCGAGTCCGCCACAGGCGGACTCGGAATGACAGGAACGGGATATACCGTGGCTGTACCAATCTTATGAGTCTGAAAGGTCTCTTTGAGATACTTGACGACCATCCCGCCTACCAGCGCCTGCTGGGAGACATCGGCTCAGGCCGGATGGTCCACCAGATGGCGGCCCCGGAAGCAGCCGGACCATTCCTGATGGCTGCCCTGTGGTGCCACCTTGGTACCCCTTTGCTCGCCATTGTGCCACGGCCCGAAGACGCACGCCGCCTTCACGACCATCTGCTCTCCTACCTGGGGGAGGAAAGCCCCGTATACCTATTTCCTGAACCGGAAATCTTGCCCTTCGAGCGCCTGGTTGCCGATGCCGCCACCAACAATCAGAGGATGCTGGCCCTTGCCGCCCTTCACCAGTCGCCACGTCCCGGCACATCTGCGTCGGGAAACTCCGAGAGCAACCAAGGGCCTCTGGTGGTGGCGTCTGCTCTTGGCGCACTGACCAAGACCCTCTCCCCGGAAACCCTGGGGGACACCTGGCATACCCTGAGAGTAGGTGAGCGGGTGCATCTGGGTGACTTGCTCTCTCGGTGGGTATCCCTGGGCTACCAGAGGGAGATGGGCGTTGAGATTCCGGGTTCCTTCAGCCAGAGAGGCGGAATAATAGACATATATCCCCCCTCTTCACCCCTTCCGGCGAGGATAGAGCTTTGGGGAGATGAGATTGACAGCATACGTCTCTTCGACCCCGGGTCCCAGAGGTCCGTCCGCACGGTGGAGAGCATAACCGTGTTCCCCGCCACCGAAATTCTCCCGTCTCTGGCGGACTGGGACAGGGTCTCACGGCTAATCTCCAGGATGGACTCATCCCGTTGCACGCCCGCCGCCAGGGAGCGGTTCGAGGAAGAGATTACGTCCATCTACTCGGGTCAGGGTGTCGAGGAGCTATCTCTTTACAACGGGCTTCTCAATTGTGGACAACTTACGGACCATCTTCCCGCCAATGGGCTTCTGGTCTTTGTCAGAGATGGCGAAATAGAGTCGGAGGCTATGAATATAGCGCACCGGACTGACCAGCTACGGACCTCAAGGGAGGCGAGGGGCGACCTGCCCACCAATTTCCCAACGCCCCATCTGTCGTGGGGTGACTTCAGTTCCTCGGTGGAGTCCAGGCCTCGGCTCCTGATGGAAAGTTGGACGTCCGGGGGTGACAGCCTCGACTTTCAACCTGCCCCCTCATATTATGGCAGGCAAAGTCAGCTTGCCGACGATGTTCGACATATGCTGGGTGAGGGCAGAAGGGTCGTGGTGGTGAGCCGCCATGCCCAACGTCTTTCGGAAGTCTTTGCCCAGGAGGCCGGCATTGGTGCGGCGATACTACCCGGCCTGGACTTCCCACCCGACCCCGGCAGCCTCAGCATGTTGGCAGGCTCCATGCGTGAGGGCTGGTCACTGCCCCTGGCAGAAGGCAGTGGACTGGTCCTTCTCTCCGACTCGGAGATCTTCGGTGCATCCAAGGAGCGGAGACCCCGGCGTCGGACTCCGGTCAAACGGGGGGCTTTCCTGTCCGAGCTAACCCCGGGTGGGTACGTGGTTCACGTGGACCACGGCGTTGCCCGCTTCGCCGGGACGGAGCAGATGGAGTCGGGGGAAGAACAGAAAGAGTACCTCGTCCTAGAGTACGCCGAGAGGGACAAGCTATACGTGCCAACGGAGCACCTGGACAGAGTTTCTCCGTATCTGGCGACCAACGACCAGCCGCCCAACCTCACGCGGCTGGGTACGGCAGAGTGGGGAAGGGTCAAGGAGCGGGCGAAACACGCCGCCCGCGAGCTTGCCCAGGAGCTACTGGACACCTATGCCTCGCGGCAGGTGGCCGAGGGTCACGCTTTCTCCCCTGACTCTCCTTGGCAGCGGGAATTGGAGGACTCCTTCCCCTACGAGGAGACCCCCGACCAGGAACGGACCATCGAGGAAGTGAAGCAGGAAATGGAGGAGGCTAAACCCATGGACCGCCTGGTCTGTGGCGACGTCGGCTACGGCAAGACGGAGGTGGCGTTGAGGGCTGCCTTCAAGACTGTCAACGACGGGATGCAAGTGGGGCTGCTGGTTCCCACTACGGTGTTGGCTCAACAGCATTATTCCACCTTCAGCGAGAGGTTAAGCCCTTTCCCTATGCGGGTGGAAGTGCTTAGCCGATTCCGCAGTCGCAAGGAGCAGCAGGATGTTATCGAGGGTCTGAAGCTGGGCGCGGTTGATATAGTCATAGGGACCCACCGGCTGCTTCAGAAGGACGTGAGGTTCAAAAACCTTGGCCTCGTGGTGGTGGACGAAGAGCAGCGGTTCGGAGTTGCCCACAAGGAGCGGCTCAAACGTATGCGGCGGGAAGTGGACATACTCACCCTCAGCGCCACACCCATACCCCGCACCCTGTACATGGGGCTGTCGGGAATCAGGGACATGAGCACAATGGAGACCCCTCCTGAAGAGCGGATGCCGGTGAAGACCTACGTGTCCGAGCGCAGCGACGACGTGATAAAGGAGGCTATTCTGAGGGAGCTTGAGCGCGGAGGACAGACCTTTTTCCTTCACAACCGTGTCCAGACCATCCGCCGGGTAGCCTACGACCTGGGCCAACTTGTCCCCCAAGCGAGGATAGCCATAGGCCACGGAAGGATGTCCGAGGAGGAGCTTGAAGAGGTCATGATAGCTTTCACCCAGGGCGAGATAGACGTGCTCGTATGCACTACCATCATAGAGTCCGGCCTGGACATTCCCAACGCCAACACCCTCATCATAGACCGGTCAGACCGGTTCGGTCTCTCCCAACTCTACCAGCTCAGGGGCAGGGTGGGACGTGGCAGCCACCGGGCTTACACCTACCTGCTGGTGCCGCGAGGCAGACGTATAACCGAGGCCGCAGGAAAGCGCCTGAAAGCTATCCTTGAGGCGGCCGAGTTGGGTGCCGGCTTCCGGATTGCCATGCGGGACCTGGAGATACGGGGAGCGGGGAATATCCTTGGGTCTGAGCAGAGCGGCCACGTCCACGCTGTGGGCTTCGAGCTTTACTCTCAGATACTCAACGAGGCGGTAGCAGATATAAGGGCCGGCCAGGGGGATTCCGCGCCGGTCGAAGACCTGCCCCAAAGCCCGGCCAAGGTGAGCCTGTCCCTGTCCGCCCACATACCAGAGAGCTACGTCTCCCACTTGCCCACACGCCTGGCCATCTACCAGAGACTGACCAAGGTCCAGCACCGCCAGGAGATAGAGGACATCCGGGAAGAGCTTCGCGACCGGTTCGGTACTCTGCCATCGGTAGTAGATGACCTGCTCTACCTGGTGGGCCTGAAGCATCTGGCCGGAGAGGCAGGCATCGAATCCATAAACCAGTCCGGCTCCACCGTCACCTTCATCCTGTTGGAAGCCGTTGGTGGGGCCAGAATCGCCCTGGAGAAGGCCTTGGGACCGACGGCTAGGGTAGGCAATCAGCAGGTGCATATAAACATGCGCCGCGCAGGTGACCAGTGGAAGGAGAGCTTGGTGAGGACGCTAGAACGGCTGATGGCCTTTAGGAAGCGGCTACAGGCGGTGGGTGTGCCACAGTGATACACCCTTGTCAGTCTACTTCGCCCTCGTCATCTAGCCGTTCTGCCACCTGGGGAGCGGTCGGCTAATCCGGCACTATGGGGAGTCCCTCGCTGACGAAGTCTTGGTCGAAGGTGAACACCGGGGCACCTATCTCGCGGGACACAACTGCCGTCGTCCAGTCAACGAAGCTCAGGCCTCGCCCCTGTCCTGCCATGAATCGGTCCCACGCTTCAGCATGAATCCGGCCATCAATCCAGAGCACCTGGAGATTGGAATCTAGGGACCACTCTGAGAACTCCGAGCCAACCTCAAAACCCAGCCGCCGATGAAGCAAGGCGACTGTCTCTACCATAGTATAGGATGTCGTCCATATCTCCTGGTTTGTGTTTACCAAGTGCTCATAGGTCGCTTTGGCCCTGTCATAGAACTGGTCGTTTGCAGAACGGATGGCATAGAGGGCGGACGTGTCTATCAGCACGCGCTCAGTCCCTGCCATGGGGGTTCTGCATTGCCAGGTAGTAATCATGCCTGGCGGCGACGTCCGGCTCGGGGTCTCTGGCTATGCCGACTATCTTCATCAACTTGCGCCGTTTCCTGTACTTCCCCGGGTCTATGCTTAGCGACACCAACCGTCCGTCTTTATCGAGATCGAGGAACACCCCCATGATTATCGAGACCTGTTCCAGGACCCGGCCGCCTTTGCCAAGAGCCACGGTGGTCTTGGACTTGTAGGAGCCCGGAGACTTGCCGATGGCCGCTTTCACCAGGCTCTTCAGGACATCGTGGCCCATCTCGTGGGGCAGGGTGTCGTATCTTCCGTAGGGCAGGTTGCCGTCCCTAGTCAGCGCGGCTGAGTGCTGAAGGCCCTTCGCGGCCTCCTCGGCGGTAATCCTACCATCGTCCAGCTTGCCCAACGCTTCCAACAGCCCGGTGCGGTGGTAGGAAAGCTCTCGCTCGGTAAGCCCGAAGGTGGATCTCGCTCTGCTTCGCCTCGGAGGTGGGTCCGGCAGGAGATCTGCTACATCAGGCAGGTACTTGCGGAAGCCTTCCGGGTCTTTGCGGCGCTTGGCCTGGAGCAATTCGATAATGCGTTTTTCCTGGATGCTCATATGGTGTCTTCTGCTCAACACGCAGGGCTACAATCCCTCTGCGATTAGCCTGTCCAGGTCGGGCACGCTGGTTATCTTGGGGCAGTCCATAACATCCCGCCGCCATCCCTCTCTATCCAGCAGCACCGGCGTTATGCCAACCTCCCTGGCACCTCGGATGTCTGCGTGGTACAGGTCTCCCACGTGGACGGCTTCTCCAGGCTCCACTCGGGCTCGTTTGAGAGCGGTGAGGAATATGGGCGCGTGGGGCTTTTCGGCGCCGGCGTCGGTGGAGGTAACGCAGAAGTCCAGGTATGGGGTCAGGCCCAGGTCCCCGCACTCCTTTCCCATGTCTCTACGGAGGTTGGTTATTACCGCCAGGGTGATATCCCGCTTCTTCAGAAGCTCCAGTCCCGACAACACGTCATCAAACAGGGCGAAGTACTTGGGGGTTTGAGTGGTCATCCTCCAGACCTGGTCCGCCAGACGCGGGGTGACGTCTATGCCGGCGCCTTTGATAATAAGCCTTTCGTATTCGGCGAAGAAGATGTCTCGTTCCTCGGAAGTCCGCTCTGCAAGAGGGACCCCGGAGTTCTCGGTGCTCATGTATTCGTCGGCAAGGGCGTAGCCCCTCCTGATTCCTTCCTTGGAGACGTTCAAACCTAGCTCTTTGCACGATGCTTGCTGTATCACATCCACAGGGGGCCAGAATTGTACCAGAGTGTTGTAGAAGTCGAAAAAAACAGCCTTGACCATCTCCCTCTTCTCTCCATGCACCGCGCATGACGTACCGGATAAAAGGGTCCTCCACCGTACTATCGGGACATTTCGAGTAGGCAATTGTACCATAACGTGGGAACATTGTGAATCTTCTTACAACCGGGCGGCGAGTTCAAAACTCAGTTTGTCTGAGTCCGTCGCTCCCGTTCTCACATCGTCGTTCCGGCCTTCGCCGGAATTCAGAAGCCAGGTGTATAGCGACTCAGAGCCGGAATAACAGGGTGCAGACTGGGACGACCCCCCGAGGGGAGCAGCAGATGGAGATGAACCCCTGAGGTCGGCAGGCGGGGATGACGGGATGCAGACCGGGGCGGAAGAAAAGAAAGATCTGGGGAAGCGAGCATGACGGGAGAAGAATCTAAAGGCATTGCCCCCTCGGAATGCTTCGTTGACTTCTGCATACCGGCACGTTAGACTTTCGATAACACACAGGGAATAATCCTTCTGCCGGGAGCTTGGGCAAGCCAGGCTGAGAGGGTGGCCGATACTCGTCACCGACCGTCCGTACCTGATCCGGGTAATGCCGGCGCAGGGAAGAGACGCCGGTAACCAAAGGCCACCGCCAGGGTACTGTAACACCTGGCGGTTTGTATTTCCGGCTCATTTTGGTATACGAAACCGGGGAGGCAGATATGGAAGACCATCTTGAGATAGCGGGCAAGCGATTTGATTCCAGGCTCATAGTGGGTACGGGCAGGTACAGCACCATGGAGGACATGGCAGATTCCATCGAGGCATCGGGGACGGGGATGGTCACCGTAGCCATAAGACGCCTGGATCTGGATGACCCAAACAAGAAGACTATCCTGGACTACATAGACTGGAACAAGTACCAAATCCTTCCCAACACGGCGGGGTGCCGCACCGTGGAGGAGGCCTTGTTCATCGCACGGCTGGGCAAGGCGGTGGGCAACACCAACTGGGTCAAGCTTGAGGTCATACCCGACCCCAAGTATCTTCTCCCTGACCCCATAGGCACTCTGGAGGCAGCCGAGCAGCTTGTCAAAGAGGGCTTTATCGTTCTGCCCTACATTCACGCCGACCCTGTGCTGGCCAAAAGGCTGGAGGACGTGGGCTGCGCCACCGTTATGCCCCTGGGTTCGGCCATCGGCTCGGGACAGGGCATCCATACTGTGGAAGAGGTCAGGATTATCATCGAGCAGGCCAAAGTGCCGGTGGTGATAGATGCAGGCCTGGGTGTGCCCTCCGACGCATCTCAAGCCCTTGAGATGGGAGCCGACGCAGTCCTGGTAAACAGCGCCATCGCCCAGGCCCAGGACCCGGCGCTGATGGCAAGGGCCTTCAAGCAGGGGGTAGAGGCGGGGCGCATGGCTTACCTGGCAGGCCGAATACCCAAGAAGGCTTACGCCGCGGCCAGCAGCCCCACCGAGGACGTGCCCCAACCCATGCCAGTGTCCAGCTAGGGAAATGGCGACCCGTATACCCATACCGTGCCTGTGCCTGGTAACCGACCGCCGGCTGTGCAACTCCGACCCGGAGGAGTTGGAGAGGCGGGTGACAGATGCTGTGAGGGGCGGGGTCAACCTGGTCCAGCTAAGGGAGAAGGACTTGCCGGGGGGCGGACTTCTGGAACTGGCCGTAAGACTGCGGAGGGCCACCGATGGTTCCGCCCTCCTTTTTGTAAACGAAAGGGTTGACGTGGCTCTGGCCTGCGGGGCCGACGGCGTACAGCTTGGGGAAGACGGTCTCCCGCCGGAAGCAGCCCGCAAAGTGGCCGGGGAAAACCTGATTATCGGGCGTTCGGTACATAGTGTGGAAAGCGCCCTCGCCGCCGAAGCTCATGGGGCCGACTTCCTGGTGGTAGGCACTATATTCCCCACAGGGACCCATCCCGGGGCCGAACCTGAAGGTCCCCGGCTTCTCTCTCGAATCAGTGACAGGGTGAGCATTCCATTCGCCGGTATAGGCGGTATAAGCGCCGCCAACGTGGGCGAGGTCATAGGTGCAGGGTCATCCGGGGCGGTGGTGATAAGTACCATCCTGGCAGCAGAGGATACTGAGCAGGCCGCCAGGGACCTGAAAGGTGCCATTGATAGGGCTTGGTCCCGCCGTTCCGCGAGTGTGACAGGCAGGAGGTCGTGAGAAGATGCTGAATCTGGTGGTGAATGGAAAGCCAAGGGAGCTGGAAGAGTCCCTGGACCTGGTGAGCTTCCTGATGAGCTACGGCGTCAACTTGCAACACGTGGCCGTAGGATATAACGGCATAGTCCTGGAGAAAGAGAAGTTCCCTGAGACAATCCTCAAGGAAGGTGACGTGCTGGAGATAGTAAAGCCCGTGGGTGGCGGCTAGACTACTCGTCACCCCTGGCCCCCAACGGTGGAGAGCGAGAAAAGAGGCCTTCTCCCGATGGTGGAAGGTGCTCCGCACCCTGGGGGTTGGAACGGGGATAAAGGCACCCCATCAAGGCCCGGAGGTACAACACGCATGACTACAGTGGGTAAGGGGCAATATACATACGAGATAATCGAGGACTTTATCAAGCTGCCCCAGGGCTGGACCTTTGGCACAGTCGCCGGCGTCGCGGTGGACTCTCAGGGCAGGATATACATCGGCCAGCAGAAGCAAGACCCCCCAATTCTGGTGTTCGACAGGGATGGCAACTACCTCAGCTCCTGGGGGACCGGCACAGTAGTTGAGCCCCATAGCCTCTACATAAGCCCAGACAATATTATCTACCTGTCGGACAGAGGTTCTCACACTGTGTCCAAGCTGACTCTGGACGGCTCGCCTCTTCTTGAGCTTGGCAACCGGGGTCAGCCCTCGGACACGGGCTGTACCGAAGACGCCGGAATCGTACTGAGGGCCGCCGGCCCCTTCAACAGGCCCACACAGATGTTCCCGGCGCCCTCAGGAGACCTGTACGTTTCCGACGGCTACCGCAACAGTAGGGTTCACCGGTTCTCCGGCGATGGTGGGATCATCTCCTCGTGGGGCGCTCCAGGCAAGACTGCCCCCGGCGAGTTTCACGTGCCCCACAGCGTCTGGGTGGATGGGGATGGCCGGGTCTATGTGTGTGACCGGGACAACAGCCGTATCCAGATATTCTCGCTGACCGGCGAGTTCATCACCCAGTGGGACGAACTGAATCTGCCCGGCGACTTATACATGGATGCCAGCGACACCGTATATGTCTACGAAGGCGGGGCCAGTGAGACGGGCAACACACGGATAAGCATACTGAACAAAGGCGGGAATGTCCTGGCACGATGGGACTCGCCTCCGGGCCATCAAATATGGGTGGACTCACGGGGAGACATCTATCTGACTGTGCCGTTCCGCAAGAAGCTCGCCAAGTACGTGAGGGTATCCGGGTAAGGGACAAGAAGGGAGCCATCTATGAAGTTCGGGTTGTTCAAAGAGTTCCCTAGCCGGGATGACGTGACCGAAAAGCAGATATTCCAGGAGTCCTTCGCACTGGTGGACGCAGCCGAGGACATGGGCGTGGAGCAAATGTGGCTTGCCGAGTACCATTTCAATCCCCTTCGTTCCGTCCTGTCCGCTCCCGTTACCGTTGCCGGCGCAATCGCAGCCCGCACGAAACGGATGAAAATCGGCCTGGCGGTCCACGTCCTGCCCCTGAGAAATCCGGTAATCGTTGCCGAGGAGATAGCTACCCTGGACCACATAAGCCAGGGACGCCTGGACTTCGGCATCGGACGTTCCACCTTCCCCACAACCTACGACTCCTACGGAATCCCGTACAGTGAAAGCCGGGAACGTTTCCTGGAATGTCTGGAAATTATCCTGAAGGGATGGAGCACGGAGCGCTTCTCCTACGAAGGGCAATATTACAAATTCCAGGACGTATGCGTGGTGCCCAAGCCGTTCCAGAACCCCCACCCGCCCATTTCCATAGGTGCAACCTCAGCCGAGACCTTTGAGATGGTGGGGCAGATGGGCTACCCAATCCTGGTCAACCCCTCCAGGGGGTTCAGCCTTCTGGGTATGGCCCCTTACATCCGGCGGTACCGTCAAGCCTGGCAGGAGGCGGGACACCAAGGTCAGGCGGAGGTGGGTCTGCGGGTACCAATGTACGTGGCCGAGACCGCCGACCGTGCTTACTCAGAACCCCGGGAGAGCACCATGTTCCAGATACGCCGCCTGGCTAGTGTAATAGGCGCCTCGGGGTCACACGAGGGGGTGTCCGCGGTTTCACTGGAAGATAGAAATGCCCAGGCGAACCTTCTGGCTGACATGAGCTATGACGACGTGCTGAGGGACAAGGTGATTTACGGGACTCCCGAAGCGGTTGTGGAGCGAATTCGCCAGTTGGAAGATGAGCTGGGCCTGACGCAGATAATCTACGAGGTGAACTTCGGGTGCCGCATCCCCTACGAGATGCAGGTCAACTGTCTGAAGCTGATGATGGAGCGAGTGGTCCCGGAGTTCAGCTAGTGTGTCATTCCACCTTGAGCAGGGCCATGAAGGCCTCCTGGGGTATATCCACCCTGCCCACCTTCTTCAGGCGTTTCTTGCCCTCCTTCTGGCGCTCCAGCAGCTTGCGCTTGCGGGTCACGTCTCCGCCGTAGCACTTGGCAAGCACGTCCTTCCTCAAAGCCCTGACGGTCTCCCTGGCGATAACCCGGTTACCCACCGCCGCCTGTATGGGCACCTCGAAGAGTTGGCGAGGGATTGCGCTCCTCAGCCGCTCCACCAATGCCCTGCCGTACTGGTAGGCCTTGTCCTTATGGATAATCATTGACAGAGCATCAACCGGTTCCATGTTGAGCAATATGTCCAGCTTTACCAGGGGTGCGCTGTGGTAACCTTCAAAAGAGTAGTCCAGGGATGCGTAGCCCTGCGTGCGGGACTTGAGCTGGTTGTAGAACTCTGCCAGCATCTCGGAGAGGGGCATGTCATACTCCGTCAGCACCCTGGCGCCCCCAAGGGTCCCGTTGCCATCGTCACCGGCCATCCCATGAATGTACTCCATTCGCTTGAACCTGGCTCTGCGGGCGGACATCAGCTCCATGACAGTGCCCACATGACGCTCCGGGGTTACTATGGTCATAGCCAGCCAGGGTTCCTGTATCTCCAGAACGTCGGCGGGAGAGGGCAACTTGGACGGGGCATCCACCTCAGTGATTGTCCCGTCTTTCATAAGTACGCGGTAAGCTACGCTGGGGGCCGTGATGACGATATTGAGGAGGTATTCCCGCTCCAACCGCTCCTGTACGATGTCCATGTGAAGCAGGCCCAGGAAGCCGCACCGAAATCCGAATCCCAGGGCGGGGCTGTTCTCGAACTCGTAGGTGAGGGCGGCGTCGTTAAGCTGCAGCTTCTCCAGGGCGGTCCTCAACGACTGGTAGTCTTCCCCGTCGGCCGGGTAGAGTCCTGCAAACACCATTGGCTTGAGCGGCACGTAGCCTGGTAAAGGGGTTTCGGCGGGTTTGTCGAAGGTGGTAAGAGTGTCGCCCACCCCACACTCTCGTACGTCCTTCAGGCCGGTCGCAATGTAGCCAACCTGCCCCGCAATCAAGGAATCTACGGGCGTCAGGTTCGGAGAGAAGATGCCTATCTCCATGGACTCGGTAGCTTTGACCGAGGACATTATAAGTATGCGGTCATCTCGAGATATGGAGCCCTCAAATACCCTCACGTAGGCCACTATGCCCTTGTAGGTGTTGTATATGGAATCAAAGACCAGAGCGCGAAGGGGTACGTCGAGCCCTCCACCGGGCGATGGCACACGTTCCGTTACGGCCTGAAGTACCTGATGGACGCCCGTACCTTCCTTGGCGGAAGTGAAGATTATCTCCTCGGCAGAGAAACCGAATATCTGCTGTAGCTCGCTCGCCACTCTCTCCGGCTCGGCTTGAGGCAAGTCCACCTTATTGACAACAGGTATAAGCATCAGGTTGTGTTCCACGGCCAGGAAAGCGTTTGCGATGGTCTGGGCCTCGATACCCTGGCTGGCATCTACAACCAGAAGGGCACCCTCACAAGCCGCCAGGGCACGGGATACCTCGTAGCTGAAGTCCACGTGACCCGGCGTATCAATAAGATTCAACTGGTACTCCTGACCGTCCTCACCGCGGTAGGCCATAGTCACAGCCTTACCCTTGATGGTTATGCCGCGCTCCCTCTCCAACTCCATCCGGTCCAGGAACTGCTCTTTCATATCCTGGGGAGGAACGGTGCCGGTGGCTTCCAGCAAACGGTCAGCCAGGGTCGACTTGCCGTGGTCAATGTGGGCTATGATGCAAAAATTTCTTATGGTATTTTGATTCATTCCAAAGTTCTGTGAGACTTGCTACTCCGTCAACTTGGCATTGGGGAGCTACTATTGTACCCCTTCCTTCGAGGGTGGTTTCAAAGTTGTGCTACAGGGCTTCCCCTCCTCGGAATGACAATGTGCATCAAGTGCTTGACAGGAGAGATTGAGGTAAGGGCCACCTGCCCGCCTACGGCAGTGCGATGGTGCCCCCTCATCCTGGCCAGCTTCCGGCGGAAGAGAAGGAATTTGGCTAACCCCCGAAACGCCTACCTCAAAGGGGCTTCCGGGGACCCATATCCTGGTACGTGGATGCACGACACCCAGTGGTCAGTCTGTATCTCCCGCAGGTCCGGGACATGCTGCTGACATTCTTCGTTGGCCTGTGAGCAACGAGGGTGGAAGACACACCCGCGAGGCGGATTGAGGGGACTTGGGACCTCTCCGGTGAGTATAATCCTCTCACGCTCGGCATCTATTATCGGGTCCGGTATGGGCACGGCAGAGAGGAGGGCTTTCGTGTAGGGGTGCATCGGGTTTTCGTAAATCTCGGTCCGGTCCGCAATCTCCACGATGTGGCCCAGGTACATCACCGCCACCCGGTTGCTGATGTGCCTTACCACCGAGAGGTCGTGAGCAATGAACAGATAAGTAAGGTCGAACTGCTCCTGAAGGTCCTCCAGGAGGTTTACAATCTGGGCCTGGATGGACACGTCCAGAGCCGAAACCGGTTCGTCGCACACGATGAACTGAGGGTTCACGGCCAGGGCGCGGGCCACCCCGATACGCTGGCGCTGGCCCCCGCTGAACTCATGGGGGAACCTGTCTGCCATAGACGGGTTCAATCCCACGACGGTAAGCAACTCTGCCACCCTCTCCCGGTACTCCTGCCTGCTCTTGGAGAGGCCGTGTACGACGAGGGGCTCTCCGATTATGTTCCCTGCGGTCATGCGGGGGTTCAAAGAGCTGTAAGGGTCCTGGAATATGACCTGCATCTGGCGGCGCATGGAGCGTATCTCACGGTTTCTCATGGTACACAGGTCCCTGCCTTCAAACAGGACGCTGCCGGAAGTGGGCTTGTAAAGCTGGAGGATGCACCTTCCAGTGGTGGTCTTGCCGCAGCCGCTCTCGCCCACCAGTCCCAGGGTCTCACCCCGACGTACGAAAAAGCTTACGTCATCTACCGCCTTGATGTGAGCCACGGCCCGTTGGATGATGATGCCCGAGGTGACCGGGAAGTACATTTTGAGGTTCTCCACGTTCACCAGTATGTCGTTCGCTTGGTGGCCGTTGGTTTGGTTCACGGCATTCATTGGGCGTCCTCCTTTACTTAGGCAGTCAGGGTATCTGCCACAAAACAGGCCGAGGTATGACCGTCACCCACTGACCGCAGCTGAGGTATCTCTTCGGCACACCTGTCAATTGCGTATCGGCATCTGGCTCGGAAGGAGCATCCCACCGGCAGGTTCACCAGGTCAGGAGGCTGGCCTTCGATGGGGTCCAGCTTTTCCTTCCTGGGAAGGTCCAGCCTGGGCACCGAGTTCAGAAGGCCCAGAGCGTAGGGGTGACGTGGGTTTCTGTAGATTTCCTGGGCCGAACCGCGCTCGATGATTTTGCCTGCGTACATGATGTTTACCCTATCGGCGTAACGGGCCACCACACCCAGATTGTGGGTAATTATGATGAGGGATACCCCATACTCCACGCTGAGGTTCTTCATCAACTCCAGAATCTGAGCCTGGATTGTCACGTCCAGAGCGGTGGTAGGCTCATCAGCGATAATCAGCTTGGGGTTACAACTCAGGGCCATGGCAATCATAACCCTCTGGCGCATACCGCCGCTGAACTGGTGGGGGTATTGCTTGATGCGGCGCTCCGGGTCCGGTATGCCCACCTGTTCCAGACGACGGACGGCCTCCTGGCGGGCTTCAGCTTTCTTCATGCCCAAATGAAGTTCCAAGGACTCGGTGAGCTGGCGCTCAACGGAGAGGACAGGGTTAAGAGAAGTCATAGGCTCCTGGAAGACCATGGAAATGTCCTTGCCGCGGATGCGCCTCATCTCGCTGTCGGGCATCTTCAGCAGGTCTCTACCCTCGAAGATGATTTCGCCGCCCACCGTCTTGCCCGGAGGGTCCGGGATAAGGCGCATGACGGATAGGGCACTCACGCTCTTGCCACATCCGCTCTCCCCCACGAGTCCCAGGGTTTCACCTTCCTCAAGCTCGTATGAGGCCCCGTCCACCGCTCTCACCACACCTTCCTGGGTGAAGAAATGGGTCTGTAGGTCCTTAACTTCTAACAAGGTAGCCATGGAGTCTCCTTCACAGTAAGACGTAAGGCCCCAACCCGGCGTCCGCATGTACGCTGAACGCTCATGGTGGGGAAGGGGAGATTCGAACTCCCACGCCTTTCAGCACATGATCCTAAGTCATGCTCGTCTACCAATTCCGACACTTCCCCCAGCGGGGACCTGGCTCCAGCTTTCTGGTGACCCGCCTCGGGGTCGAACCGAGAACCTACGGATTAAGAGTCCGTTGCTCTGCCAATTTAGCTAGCGGGCCGCCGACCTGTCAATGTGCTGTGAGACCGATGCAGGTAAAGCGTAGGAAAAATCTATCAAGGGGACGGGTTTTTGTCAACTCCCTCTCAAATTTATTCCTCGCAATCCTTATTGATTGGGAAAGCCAACCCGTCACCCTATTCGTGCCACTGTATTCCCAATAATTATAGAAATTATTCTTACGCATAGTCAAGCGTGAAGGATACCGGTATGGCCCTTCAGCCTTCTCGCCAAGCGCCTCACCAGCCATTGATCGCGACCGAGGTTCTGGGTCCTGCTGTCGCTGGGCGTCACGACGAAGGTCGGCGGGCCTGCTTGTTTATGTCAGGGCGCTGGTATAGGTGTCGGCGTGGAGTCCTCCACACCACCCGGGGGCACGGGCGATGGCCCAGGTGTGGTGTCGTCCACGCCGATATCCGGTACAGGGTCGCCTTCGCCGGGGACGGGGGGCGGCGGAACGGGAGTGCCGTCAGGGTGGTCGTAGGCACCCGTGCTCTCCATGAACTCGTCCAGATCGTGGATGTCGGATACCAGCAGCGGCAGTTCCACCCCTTCCGCTCTATCCGGATCGTCCACTGAGGTTATGCGTCCGTTGTACTCGGCCACCCGGGCCTGATGGGCCGCCGTGACCTCCTTCTTGAAGCGGGGCAGATCAACCTCAAGAGCGGACAGGTGCTCACGGTACTTATCGGGCCTCAGTTCCTTCCAATCGTCTCTGTGGGGATGGACAATTACGACCGTCCCGTCCTCCCGCCTCTCCACGCCCCACATCCTGAACACCTCCCACACCTCGTGCGCATGGCTGTGCCCAGGGCCGACGAACAGGACCACCTCCCTGCCGTATATCGGCACGTCTCCTTTATCAGGATCATAGCCCTCTTCAAGCGTGGCCTCATGAGCCCAGCGCATCAGCTCCACTAGCTCCTGCTCGGTCATATCTGAGTTAGCTGCGTCTTCGGCATAGTAGCCGTGCCAGTAGTGGTGAAAGGCCACCAGGACCGTCAGTCGGGCCGGGCCCTTGCCCAGGATGTAACCGCTCACCTGCACGTCGGCGTAGCAGTTGATGACAATAGAATGTTGAAAGTAGCCGGGCTCTACATAGGAAGGCACATGGTACGGGTCGCCGGAGGTGCAGCGCACGGTGTCCGGGACATATGTGCCCCGCAGCACGATGTGGGGTATGGAGACCAGGGACGACCCATCAAGGTAGTAACGAATAGTAAAAGGCTCGTCATAATCGAATATATAGCCGCCTGAGCCTGCAGGCCCCAAGACGGTCGTATCTACCTTCACGTTAGGCTCGCATGGGTCCACGGAGGAGCCGGCGATAGGCGTGCAGGGAGGTATCTCCTCCGTCAGGTAGCCCTCATAGGGCGAAGGTGTGGGTGTCGGGAGCGTCGTCGGCGATGGTGTCGGAGTAGGCGTCTGCGACGCGCCTTCACACGCGGCAAGCAGGAGCAGGAGCACGACAATGGCAGCTAGCACAGTACGTCTAACCACCCGCATCTTCCTCGCCACCCGGGGGCACTGGCGATGGCCCGGGCGTGGTGTCGTCCACACCGATGTCCGGTACAGGGTCGCCCTCGCCGGGGACCGGGGGAGGCGGGGCGGGAGTGCCGTCCGGATGGTCGTAGGCTCCCACGTCGGTATAGTACTGGCGCAGCTGGTTAGCGTCGGTGAGCAGCATGGGCAGGCTGGCGTCTGAGCCAATGCGTCCGTCGTACTCAGTGACGCGGGCCTGGTTGGCCGTTGTCACCGCCTGCGTGAGGGCGGACAACCCCATCTCCAGCTTGGAGCGATGTGTCAGGTAGTCGTCGGGCGCGTAGTGCCTCCACAGGTCTCTGTCGGGATGGACGGCGATGACCGTGCCGTCCTCCTGACGCTGCACGTCCCAAATCGCCATGGCCTCCCATGCCTGGGTCGAGACACTGGCAGCGGGTCCGAGGAAGAGGACGACCTCTCTGCCCGCAATGGCACCCAGGTAGTCATCAGTTTCCAGCATCTGTCTCAGGTCCTCTATGTACTCCTGCTCGGTTTTGCCTTCCTCCGCTGCCATGTTGGCGAAGTCACCTTCCCAGTAGGTGTACCAGTACCTCTGGACTGTCAAGGTGGGCGGTCCATTGCCGATGATATAGGCGCTCACTCGTACGTCGGCATAGCAATCGATACTGAGGGAATGCTCTGAATAGGAGTACACTTCGGGGCTCAGATAGGAGGGTGTCCGCAAGGGATTGTCGGCGCTGCAGCGTATCGTGCCGGGGAGATAGGTACCACGCAGAACGATGTGAGAGATATGACCTTCAGTAATGTTAAGCAAGTCGCGCATGCTTGGAGGTTCGCCGAATTCCATGCTGAAATCGCTTCCTCCCGCGGTTAGCAGATACTGTTCCGCGTCCGGTTTGCACGGGTCCACGGTGGAGCCGGCCACTGGCGTGCAGGGTGGTATCTCCTCTGTCAGGTAGCCCTCATAGGGCGAAGGCGCGGGTGTGGGCGTCTGAGTTGGTGTAGGTGTGGGTGTAGGCGTGGACACACACGTAATGCCAATCCCAGGGAGATACTCGCACCCGGGCGGAATCGCAGGCGTGGAGGTGGGTTTAGCAGAGGCTGGGAACATGCCTGCCATCACCCCCACGGAAACAGTGACCAGGAAGACAAGAAGGGTGAGTGCACCCGCAATGGCCAGCCACCTGGTAGTCTTTGTCAACATATCATCACCCCAGCGCGCACTTGCGGGACTGTCAAGCATGGAGCATGCGATGAAATAGATTCAAAGGAAACCCATTTATAACTAAATAAGGGATATTGTTTCCTAATAATTATAGAATTATTCTTATGTACGCTCAAGCGAGAAGGATACCTGGTATTATATATACTATACGAGCAGGGACGAGTTTCAGATTCACCCTTACGGCTGACTCGCAGGACCGGGGGATGTGGCAAGAGCGCTGATATGGTCGGGCGAGGTTGAGGTGGTCCGGCTACATTTGGAACGGGTAAGGCATATCGTGCCTGCACTCATGGTGAATACCTCCCATTGTCTTGGGTTGAGCCATCTGCCGGAACAGGATATAATTCGTCCCGATGAATGTGAGAGACTTGGGCGAGTTTGGAGTTATCAAGCTCCTGACTCAGATGGTAGCCGATGAGACCAAGGGGCCCGATGACTGCACTCCCAGCGATTTCGTGTTGTTGGTGGATGCGGGGGATGATACTGCAGCATGGCGCTGTGGGCAGGGCACGGAGCTTTGCACTACGGACACCGTTGTAGAGGGGGTGCATTTCACAAGGTCCACAACCCCCTGGCGCGACCTGGGCTGGAAGGCAATGGCTGCCAACGTCAGCGATATTGCCGCCATGGGCGGTCTGCCCCTCTATGCCCTGATAACCCTGGGCCTGCCGCCGGACACGGAAGTGGAGGACCTTTGCTCCCTTTATCAGGGCATGATAGAGATGGGCAACAGGTACGGGGTGGCTATCGTTGGGGGAGATATGGTGAGGTCTCCGGTGGTGTTTGTGACCGTGGGACTTACCGGCGTCTGCGATGGCGCGCCCATGCTTCGTTCCACCGCCCAACGGGGTGACCTGGTAGCCGTCACGGGATGCCTGGGCTCCTCGGCCGGCGGCCTTGAGATTATGCTGAAGGGCTTGCCCGTCCAGGGGGAATCTGTGGAGTGCCTGAAATCGGCCCACAGGAGGCCTGAGCCACGTGTTTCCCAGGGGCGGGTCCTCTCCCGGCATGGCATCCGGACGGCTATGGACATAAGCGACGGCCTGGTGGACGATTTGTCCAAGCTGTGCCAGGCCAGCGGCATAGCCGCAAGGCTGGACGCCCGGAGGATACCCGTCCATGCTGCTCTGAAAGAGGTCTTTCCCCGGGAATACCTGGATATGGCCCTGGGCGGGGGCGAAGACTATCAGCTTCTCTTCACAGCACCCGGAGAGTTGATGGAGGGCGTGCTGTCCTTTCTGTCTCCCTCCGCTACCGTCATCGGTGAGATTGTGGAGGCGGAACCCGGACAGGTCACGGTGTTTGACTCAGAAACAGGAAAGACGCTGAGCGCCCCTAGCGGAGGTTGGGACCATTTTGCGCCGGATGCCTCTTACAAGCACTCAGGCAAGCACTCAGGGCAAGCTCAGATGGAAGGTGAAGCCTAGATGTCTTCTCTTCTGCGTCTGGTGAGCCATAGCCCCGAGAGTACCCGCGAGATTGGCCGTATTCTGGGACAGGCGGCTGAGGCAGGAGATGCCTTTCTCCTCACGGGGCCTCTGGGCGCTGGCAAGACCTGTCTCACCCAGGGCATAGCCTGGGGACTGGGAGTAGAGGGTTACGCGAGAAGCCCCACGTTTGTGCTTGTCACCCGCTATCGAGGCAGGCTTACCCTTCATCACATAGACCTCTTCAGGATAGAGGACCCGCGGGAGGCGTGGGACCTGGGGCTGGAGGAATATCTCTCTGACGGCGGAGTTTGTGTAGTAGAGTGGGCTGATAGGGCAGTTGAGGTTTTCCCTCCGGACTGTCTTTGGATAAATCTGGAGTACGGCTCCGAAGAGACGGAGCGGCAGATTACCATAAACGTGAAGGAAGAGACGAACACCCGGCTTCTGGATGGGTTGAAGCGCGTTCCGGCGTGGAAGGGCAGTAACGCTGAGACCTGCTAGATGCCTGTACTCCTGTAATGGACTCGTGGCTGAACGGTCGAGAAGAAATGCTGCTGGCTATTGATACATCTACCAGGTACGCAGGTGTCTCCTTGTGGGATGGCGACCGGGCTATCGCTGCCCTCTGCTGGTATTCTTCTCATAACCATACGTCGGAGCTTATGGCTGCCATCATGCAAGTACTCGGGCGGGCTGAAGCTGGCCCGGCTGATCTGGATGCTATTGCCGTAGCGCTAGGCCCCGGCGGTTTCAGCGCGTTAAGGGTCGGCTTGAGTTGCGCCAAGGGGTTAGCCATGCCTACCGATACCCCCCTTATAGGAGTGGGTACCCTGGAGATGGAGGCGTACCCCTACGCCGGCACAGGTCTGCCCATCTGTGCGGTGTTGGACGCAGGCAGGGGTGAGGTAGCCAACGCGTCCTTCCGTGAGTCTGAGGGCCACTGGGAAAAGCTGGCAGGGGAGAGCATCTGCACCCCTGAGGAGCTTGTGGGGTCTATTTCTGAAATCACCCTCTTCTGCGGAGAAGGCGTCCCTCAGCGCAGTAGCTACCTGCGGCAAGCATTGGGTAGCAAGGGCGTCGTGATGAGCTTCCACACTCCGGCCACCCGGCTGTGGTCCCTGGGCGTCCTGGCCGGCCAACGGTTGGAGAAGGGAGACGTGGATAGCATGGCCACTCTCCAACCCCTCTATCTTCGCAGACCCAATATAGGCACTCCCAACCCACCCCAGAGGATAAGTCAATAACCAGGAGTAAGTGAGAGGATGGAACGGACGTTAGTGCTGATAAAGCCCGACGCAGTACAGCGGGGACTGGCCGGGGAGGTAATCTCTCGGCTGGAGTCTCGAGGTCTGAAGATTGTAGCCATGAAGATGCTCCAAATGGACGAAGCGAAGGCCACGCGTCACTATGAGCCTCACGTGGGGAAGCCCTTTTTCGAGGGACTGATGAAGTTCATTACCTCCAGCCCCCTCATCGCAATGGTCTTGCAGGGCGAGAACGCAGTGGAGATAACGCGGAACACTATGGGCGTGACTAACCCCCTGGATGCCTCTCCGGGAACTATAAGGGGGGACCTGGCCACGGACATCGGGCGCAACCTCGTTCACGGCTCCGATGCTCCCGATACGGCCAAAAATGAGATTGGGATTTTCTTCTCGCCGGAGGAGATACTGGACTATCCCAGAAGCGTGGAGCCCTGGGTCACAGAATCCTGACCACCTGGGCCGCTCCGGCCCATAGCTGGTCCAGGTTGTAATACTCGCGTTCCTCGGTCCCAAAGAGATGGACTACGACATCGCTATAGTCCAGGAGGATCCAGCCGGATTGAGCGGTGCCCTCCCGGTGGTGCAGTGTTACGCCCGAATCCTTGAGGGCTTTGACTATATCCTCCTGAAGGGACTCCAGTTGGCGGCGGCTTTCGGCGCTCATAATCACGAAGTAGTCTGCGAAGCCTGCCAGCCGGCTTATATCAAGCATAGCGATGTCTTCGGCTTGCTTCTCTGATGCTAGCTCTACCACCGTGCGTGCGAGTTCGTCAGAGTCCAGGATGAACTCCCTTCAGGTCAGGCAAAAGAGTGTGTCTTACCTGGATTATAGACCACATGTGTGGTGGGGTCAACGGCGCCCACCGGCGAAGCTAGCGCTTGGCTTGGTTCATTGCTCAAAGGGCTACTACCACCGTGTACTCGCCTTGACACCCCGAAGGGCGAAAGCTATAGTTACGCCATCGGCGCAGGCCTGAGTCGAGGGGATTCGGGCCGTGTCGGAGGCACAGCCAAGTACAGGTAAGAGAACGGAGTGGAGGTGTAGAGGTGTTGGCTAACGAGTACGACGTGATAATCGTAGGTGGCGGAGCAGCGGGCCTTACCGCGGGCATGTACGCTGCCCGTTATGGCATGAGGACGGCGATAGTAGAGCGGATGATGGGCGGCAACCAGATTATCAACGTGGAAAGAATCGAGAACTTCCCCGGTTTCCCCCAGGGTATCTCCGGTGCGGAGCTGGGTCCCCTTATGCAGGAGCAGGCTATGGACGTCGGGGCCGAGTTTGTGATGGCGGAAGCCACGGAGGCCGTTCTGGATGGTTCGTACAAGGTCATCAGGACCAGTGAAGGCGACTACCGGGCCAGGGCGTTGATAGTGGCCGCCGGGTCAAGCCTGAGAAAGATGGGTATCCCCGGCGAGGAGGAGCTTTACGGCAGCGGGGTGTCCCATTGCGCCACCTGTGACGGCCCTCTCTTCAGGGGAGAGGTTGTGGCTGTGATAGGTGGTGGCGACTCGGCGGGCGACGAGGCCCTGACCCTGGCCGAGTACACGGATAGTGTCATCCTCTTCCACCGGGGCGACAGGCTTGACGCCCAGAAGGTAATTCAGGAAAGGGTTATAAGGAATCCCAACGTGGAGGTAATTTACAACACCACGGTCGAAGCCATCCTGGGAGAGAGCCTGGTAACCGGAGTCCAGGTACACAACAGTATTACGAACTTCACCGACCGCATGAGCCTTGCGGGGGTCTTTATATACGTGGGCCTTGAGCCAAACACGGAATTCGTGCGTGGTATAGTCAAGACGGACAACGCCGGGCACATCCCGGTGAACGTCTGGATGGAGACCAACGTGCCCGGAATCTACGCCGCCGGCGACATAAGGCAGAACTCGGCAGCCCAGCTTGTCAGTGCGGCCGGCGACGGTGCCACCGCGGCCACGGCAGCCTTCCGATTCATAAGCAGCCAGTAGAGAACAGGAGACATATAATGAAAGCTACGACTCGATTCAGGCAGCTGCTCAACTCGGGTAAAATGGTGGTGGCGCCCTTCATCCTGAACGCCCTCCACGCCCGAATCGCCGAGGATACCGGCTTCGAGGCCGTGTACATGACCGGCTCCGGTACCTCCGCCGAGAAGGGCTTCCCCGACGTGGGACTCCTAACCCAGACGGAGATGGTGCAGAACGCCCGGTATATCGCCAGGGCCGTTTCGGTGCCGGTAATATCCGACGCTGACACCGGTTACGGCAACCCCATCAACGTCCGGCGCACGGTGCAGGAGTACGAGGATGCCGGCGTTGCGGCCATCCACATAGAGGACCAGCTATTCCCCAAGAAGTGCGGCTTCTTCGAGGGCAAGCAGGTCATTCCCCAGGAGGAGATGGTCCAGAAGATTCGTGCGGCCCTGGATGCTCGCACGGACCCCGATTTCACCATCATAGCCCGCTGTGATGCCTACGCCGTAACGGGCTGGGAGGACGCGGTAAAGAGGTGTCGCGCCTACATGGAGGCCGGGGCGGACATGGTGTTCGTTGACGGCATCAAGACGGTGGACGACCTTCATGCCTATGCCAACGACCTCAAAGACTTCCCCAGAATGTACAACGGCGACCTGCTGCCCACGCAAGATGTAGACCGCATGGGCTACAAGCTGATGATTTGCGGCAGCACAATATGGCTGGTGTACAAGGCCGTCAAGGACTCTTTTGAGGAACTGAAGGCCACGGGCAAAGTGAACCCCGAACGCTACGCTTCCCGCTGGGACGTTGCCAACCTGCTGGGGCTGGACAACATCTACGAGATGGAGCGCAAGTACCAGGTGTCGGAAACACGGGCTTCGGTCTAGCCAAACCGGGCACTTCGCTGCAAGGCGAGGAAGTGCCAAGGTTCACTCATTGCAGTCAGGGGGCAATGTGGCAATCACCAATAGAGTAGCGGAGATATTCGCCGACGCTCGGACGGTCTATGACAGCGCCCTTGAACGGTTGGAGCAGGGAGATGTAAGAGACGCCGCCGAGAAGGCTTGGTGTGCCACCAAGCGCGCTACCGATGCGCTGATTTTGGCGCGCATCGGGGAGGAACCGGACAAAGCACCGATTACGTCCAGGGAGCTTCGCCGTTTGGCCCTGGGAGACGGAAGGTTAGACAACCTCGTGAATTGGTATTCCGCCAATAGAGATATGCTGCACGGCGATTGTTTCTATCTCGGACTGTGCGAACCCATTGAGGACACGGAACGCCGCATAAAAGAGACCGCTCTCTATATCCGGGAGACCGAGTCCCTAGCTCAGTAAAACTCCCAAGCCCTCGACACGGTGAAACCCGCCACATAGCTCTTGGATACATCGGAGACAGGCTATATCACGTGGTCTACACCATGCGGGGAGACAAGTGCCGCATCATCAGCCTGCGCAGGGCCAACCCCAGGGAAAGGAGACGGCATGGAAACCCCGACTGACATTTACAAGCTGCCCTTTAAGGAGTACGCCAGGGTCATGGCCGAAAGGGGAGCCAGAGAGCATGGCAACCCCGATACACCCAAGCAGACCTTTGATGAGCTTGTGGCAAGCGAATTGACGGCCGACGAAATCTATGAGCAGTACGGTGAGGAGACTTCCATCAACGTGGGCATCGCCAGGGACCCCGATGCCCCGGAGTTGGACGCTGAATGGTTCACCCGCGCCCGGCCCGCAATTGAAGTACACCCTGAGCTGGTGGAATACTCCCTTCGGAGGCGCGGCAAACAGAAGGCTCCAACCAAGGAGCGGGTGACGCTGCGGCTGGATGCCGACTTAGCGGCCCACCTTCGTTCCACCGGCCCCGGCTGGCAGACACGCCTCAACGAGACGCTGCGCCAAATCATCTTCGGGATGTAGGGTGTCAGTTCCGCATAGGGCGTGAAGACCTGATTGTGATAGAATAAAGTATATAATACGCTTTTACTCACCCAAGAACATGCCGGAGGCGGTTGAGGCAAAGGAGGATACCGTGGAGCAGTCTGAGGCAGTCCTACTGGGACTGCTCTATGCTCTTCAGAGTGACGTGTCCCGGACTAAGCTCGTCAAGCTAACCTATCTATTGGATGAATCCAACTATCGTCTTCGCGGGCATACCATGACCGGGTTTACCTATGAATGGGACCACTATGGGCCTAACGCGGAGGGCAACGCGATAGTGTCCACATTGGACAAGCTGGTGGAGACAGGCTCAATCAGCATGAGAGTCGCACCGACGCCCTACGGCCATAGGGTGTACAACTACCGGGTCGCGCCCGGGTATGACCCTTCCTGCCTCCCCCTCTCCGGCGACGATTGGGTTGAGATTATTGCTACAGTCCACAAATATGGCGCGATGAACGGGAAACGGATAGTCCGTGAATCCAAGTCCACCGCGCCTATGCTGAAGGCCCGCCAGTATCAACCGCTAGAGTTCGAGCAGGCCCCGCCATTGACGCCGGAAGAGGTTGCGGGCGACCCTTTTTGGCAGGAAACTCTTGCGGCGATGGCGGACACCTCGGAACGCATCACCATAGACCAGTTGCGAGAAAAGGGTGGCTAACCGACTAAGCTTTGGCCGTGGAAGTCCCGCCCTTGCATTCTACAACTCGCTAGGTCCGGAGGAACGTACGTCCCTGGACGGGGCGCTTGATTACATCAGGGATGCCCCCTTTGAGCACGGAGACCTAATCACAAAGCGATTCATGCCCCCGGTGGTAGTATACGTCTACAGAGACGACCAGTGGCGGATTTCCTACGGCCTGTCCTTCCGCCCAAGCCACTACACCGAATACGACATCAGCATCCACTCAATCGCCCGTGGATGACTGACATTCTCTCCCGAAGGGCACTGGAATGTTAAGGGCACTATAGACATGGTGACCTATTCCCGCGTGCAACAAGGAGGAGCGGAACTGGACAGACGGAGCATGAAATGATATACCCCAACTTCGCTGACAAGACCATCTGGACGGGCGACAACCTAGACAACTTGCAACTGCTTTGCTCAAACTGCAACCGCATTGAGGGCGACAGGCTCCAGGAGTACCTGATGGCTCAACTCAAGGGGTTGGCGGCATAGAAAGGAGAGAAGTTGGCCTCATCACAGAAATTGGAATATGTCCTGACTGTTACAACCACACTTGGCAGGAGCCAAGAGCATCGTTACCCCCTGTCCAATAACCGAGAGGAAGCGTTGGACCGTGTTAGAGAGGTCGCACGCTCCGTAGTGCAGGCATTGGCGGGCAAATCCAACTTGCCCCTGGTGCTTCTACAAAATCCGATTACACTCTACAGGACAACCCATATAGTCAGTGTGTCTCCTCACTTTAGAGGGCCAGAAGCCCAAATAGAGCCTATAGAACAGGCAGCTATGGGATTCCTAGCCTATGAAAGGTAGCCTGCGACAACGCAGACCCGGCTCCTGGGGGCTGAACGTTGCCCCCGGCAACGCAGCCCCGGCTCCTTAAAACAGTAGGGGCGACACATCGCATGCCGCCCCCACAAAGAAAAGCATAATCTCCCGGCTAGTGGGCGCCTGCCCTGTCCTGGAACTCCCGCTCGGTGGTCGCGGCCTCCACCTGGTAGTATTCGGGCAGGCTGATAAGCTCCTCCACCCGCCTTCTCCGCACGGCTACCTCCTCGGCGCTGATGCCCGTCAGGCCCGTGTCCTTCAGCTTCCCGTACACGTCCAGGAGGGCGGTGGCGGCTGCCACCATGGGGGTGGTGGCGTAGATGATAATCTGGTAGCCCAGGGACGCGTACTCCTGCACGGATATGTCGTCGGCCCCGGCAATGACAAGAAGGGGCACGTCGGGCACACCCTTTCGGAAATGGTCCAGATCCGCCTTCTCCCGTACTCCGCGGGGCATCACCGCATCCACTCCCAGGTCCCTCAGGGCAAGGCCCCGGCGTATCGCCTCGTCCATGGAGCCTTCCACTGCTGAGAAGGCATCGGTGCGCCCGATAATCAGAAAGTCCTCATCCCGTCGGGCCTGGAGGGCGTAGCGCATCTTCTCCAGGAACTCGTCCAGGGGCGTGATGTGCTCCAGGCCCATGTGGTAGGAGGCCCGCTTGGGGTATACCTGGTCCTCTATGTGCATCCCCGCCAGCCCGGCGTCCTCGTAGGTCCTGACCGCGTGCATGGTATGTACCGGGTCTCCGTAGCCCGCTCCGGCATCGCAGATGACCGGCAGGGGGACGGCTCGCGCCACCTTCCGGGCCACCTCGACCTGCTCCGTCATAGTCATAAGGGGCTCCGTGACGGCCAGGTGTGCGCCGGACATGTAGCCTCCCGTGTAGACTGCCGAGAATCCCAGGGACTGCACCACACGTGCGCTGATGGGGTCGTAGGCTCCGGGGGCGACTATGGTCTCGCCCTTGCTCAGGCTCGCTCGCAAGTCACTTCTTACCGATGGCATATTGCGCCTCCTTGCTTTTTCCGCTCTATGATATTTGGGCACCCCAGCTATGTCAACCTGGAGACTGGACTGGTGATGTTCCAAAAGGGGACGATCCGCATTTGTGGTAAGCGGGTAAATGGTTTACACTCTGATGAGGCCAGCCATACCTGTCTGCCGACGGGCAGGTCTGGCATCGTTACGACCCGGAAAGGAGTTGCCCGGTGAGGATTTATCTAGCCGCCCGGAACTATCGCCTCGATGAACTGGGGGGATATGCCAACGACCTGCGAAGGATGGGGCACCAGGTCACCTCTCGATGGCTCCAGGGACGCCACCAGGCTCCGGGCTCCCTGGACCACCCCCAATGGCCCGGCATTGCCCAGGAGGACGTGGACGACCTGGCAGCCGCCGACGCCCTAATCTCCTTCACGGAGCCGGGCAGGGGGGGCGGTGGCGGACGCCACGTGGAGTTTGGTCTGGGGCTGGCCTGGGGCAAGCGGATGCTTCTCGTGGGCGCTGCGGAGAACCTGTTTCACACCCTGCCCTCAGTTGAGACCTATCCTACGTGGGAGGATGCCCTTGCAGGGCTGGGGAGAGAGGGTGCCGGGTCGAATCCATGATTGAAGCTCAGGTTGGCCCCACTATTTCTGACCACTAGGATGATTATGAAGATAGCTTCTAGCTGCCCATGCGGACGGAGAAACGGTTTGTTTCAGTTTCCCCTTTCTATTGGGGCGTCATTGGCCCTGATTTTCCTTCTTGCTGCCGCGATGGGCTGCGCTGAAGCCACTCCTACCCCCACGCCCACGCCGACTCCTTCGCCTACGCCCACACTGACTCCTACGCCGACGCCTGCACCGACACCCACACCCACGCCGACTCCTGAGCCTACCCCTACCACGCAGGTGCTCCTACCCGCCACAGATGACGGTACTCCACCACCGGCCGAGCCGGGAGTGCTGGAGGACCTTCTCGCCATGGTCCCGGCGGATTATGACCTGGTCATATTCGCTGATTTGAGCACCATATTGGGGGACCCCACCTTGAAAGAAGCCCTGGATAACCAGGGTATACTTCTCTTGCTGGGTCCGGTAGCCGGGCCAGTCCAGGACCTGACGGATGCTATGGTCATGGCCAGCAGTGAAGACGGCGTGTTGGTGGCGCTGAGGGGCAACCTGGAGGCCGCAGCCTTCCTCGATGCCTTGAAAGCTCCGGGGTCAGAGCCTGAGTCTGAAAGCTACGGCCAGTTCCAACTTTACGATTTTGACGTGGACCTTACCTTTCTCACGGTAAACATGGCAGTAAGTTTTGTGGACAATACGACTGCCCTGTTCCTGGTGAGCTTCTCTCCAGATAGCTCCAGTTCAGACGCGCTCAAAGCTGCGCTGGACGTGATAAACGGCTCACAACCGAGCATCTTATCCGATTCGCTGGTCAATCGGATGATCCGGGATACTCCCCAGGGGATTTCTACGATGGTCGCCAGGGATTGCGGCCCTCTGGGAGAGTCGGCTTCTCAAAGTATGATGGACGAATGTCTTGCCCTGACTGCCAACTCGACGCTGACAAGCGGGGATGACGTGATACTAAGCTGGTCGGTGGAGTTCTCAAGCTCCGAGGCTGCCAGGGCTGCCCTGCCCGCCATAAGAGACCAGGTGGCCAGGCTGGGAGGAGGCTCAAGCCCTTCGGAGGTGATTGAGGGTTCCGTAGAGGGCAAAAGGGTGCGGGTAAAGGCCCTGATGGACGCAAGCGGGGCGATCGCAGGGGTGTTGGGCCTGATAGGGCTGTAACACCCGTCACCCCGGCCTCCGTTCAGATTTCGGACTGATTGGGTTATTCAGGATTTGGGGGGATGCCTAGTTTCACCGCCAGGAGGCTTGCGAGTCCCGTTGTTGGGTTTAGGGGGCGCTACCCTCGGAGCGGAACGCCTTTTCGTTGCCTCTCTTGCAGGGTCTATGCGAACGGGTGACATGGAATCTCCTTGAGATTTTTACTATATTAGTCTCTACCCATTATATCATGCACTGTGGTTGCCCCCCATCCTTCTGAGGACCGAGAAGGTTGAGATGGTCTCGAATTATAGAAGTATGTGTATATTATAACTGACTTGATCGCCTTTGCTACTATGAATTCGTATGCTTCTTGATGCCGTTCGCCTGGCTCTATAATTAACTCATCTCTGTCCCAAGAGAGTGGCGTTTCATCCAGTATAGGCCATTGCAGGTCGTCGTAAGCTTTATCTACAAATACTTGAGCATACAAACTTTCCACCTCTTCATCCGACACCGGCGCAATTCTCTGCAAGCGGACGAAGCCCCTAAGGAATTCCATCTTGACCCTTGAACTGTTATGCAAAGTTGCTGTTACATCTATATGGACGTAGTTGTCGCCGATGGACCTGTGGGAAATTTCGTGGGTGATGGTCAGGTGAGGCTCAAAGTCGCGGAATATCTGCCACTTGTAAGCGGCGAAGATGCCACCGGCTAAGATTGCCAAGGCGGTGACACAGGACAAGACAATTCCGGCCAGGTATCCGGCTCTGCGCGCATCCTCTGTATCAGTTAGGGTGAAGTGCAATGCAAGGAAAATGAGGGCCAGGAGACCCACGGCCACGCCTATTATCAGCGCGCCACGCTGCGCTTGCCCTCTCACGAGGAGGACTCGTCGCAACTTGCCCATGCTAGCATCTCCCTACCCCTAACCGTCCCCGCTCAGCAGATGCCCCACCACGTCTTCCACCGCGGCGCCCTCCTGCGATGCACGCAGCCACTTCCGCAGTTCCCGTCGGGCTATGTTCACCGTAAGCTTGCTCCCCCGCTCCTGACGCAGCCGGGCCAGTTGGAGGGCAGCGCCCTCGGCGGCAGCCTGGCCGGCTTGGGCTATGGCGGCGTGGAGCTTGTTGCGTGGGCTGAATGCAGGGATGGGCAGCTTCCACAGGTGCTTATGCACATCTCGCGCCCCGAATTGTCCTTTGGGCATTAGTGGGGTTACGGCTCCGTACAGGGCTTTGCTGTTGATGATTGCCAGCAGGTAGTGGGCCTCCCGTGTGTCTTTGCAGGGAATCCAATACAGTTTAGTGTCAACTATGGTATCCATCTGAATTATTGCTGCGGTCGGCTCACCATTTCCCGTGTATGCTACTCTCACCGGCCGGTCTCCCGGATCCCGCTTCCACTCCAACTGCGCCGATAGTTTGTGGATGTAGTTTAGCTGTCCCAACAGGTCCAACTTGGTGGCAGGCGCTTTGTTGTTCTCCCACAAGGCGCTAACAGTCTGCCAACGTTCCCGCATCCGACGGCCAAGGTCACCAAGCCGTATCTCTCCCGCGCCTTTGGAGTCGGTAGGCAGTCCGGCGTCTCCTTGCTTCAAAGGCAGGACTGCCTGGAGGGGGTCAAGGGTTGCGTATGGGGCTATCGTCTCTCCCAGGTGAACGTTGAAGACGTGAGCCTTTTCGATGGTCTGGTCTGTGATGGCAGTCAGGTCGAGGCCGCGCCACGGCTCCTTGTCCTGGGAGCCACGGCGGGGATTCACGGTGACGGTTTGACCGGCCTGGATGATGCCAGTGTTTTCAGTTTCCTCCACGAAGAACAAGCAGCGCGGAACGATTGACGCTCCTTGCCGTGAGTAGCCTGCGTAAGGGGAATCACCGACAATTGACGTATCGGTTATGGGAGCAAGCTCCCGCCGCACGTCGTCGGAACCGGCCTTGCCGCGCCAGAGTTCGACTTTGCCTGACAAGGGTACTGCTTTGGTTGCAGCGGGTAGCCGCCGGGCAAAGACCACCGACGCTGGGACTGGAAAGAAGGTATTCGGCTTCAGCCGTTGCAGGTCCCAGGCCTGCTTGTAGCTGAAGTCCACCGACAGGGTCTGGAGACCACGTCGGTTAGACCATGCTCCGGTGCGCCACTTGGCATACTGGCCGGTCTGGAGTGCGCTGTGGGGCATGACCATGCCAATCGCGCCGTCATCCTTCAGGTACAGGTCAACGCAACGGGCAAAGAACAGACCGGCCACGTCCTGGTGGGTGGCATATCGCCCACCCTGCCAGATGCCGTACCTGTTCTTGCTCTGCCGTTCCAACTCGGAGCGAAGGATGCTGGAGGTCCGGTTATAGTTCAGCCAGGGCGGGTTGCCGACAATCACGTCCACTTTCTTGCGGGCCAGGACCACGGGGCGCACCAGGTTGCGGGTGTAATAGGCCCAGATGTGGTCGCGTCCTGCGGCGTGGAGCCGTTTCATCACCTCAATGGTCTCTTGCACCACCCGACGCTCTGGGGGAAGGTTACGCCGTGGTCGTTCAGGGCGAAGTAGGGGTCGTCTCCGTGCTCTATGGCCTCGGCAACGTCGCTCATCAGGCCGTCAAAGTCCTCGGATCGCTCCACAAGGCTCACGGGAAATGCCAGTTCCAGAGCCTCTAATCCTTCACCGAATGTTGCAGCACCACCTTCCTCCGAAGGCCGGTCCACCGGAATGCTCACCAAGTCGTCCGAGAACATACCTGTGGATTGGGCCCTCAACTGCAAGGCGTCTCCCAAGTAGATGGGAACGGTGACGGGACCGCTGAATCCGTAGTCTACGGCGTCTTGTATGGCTGGCTGGGCGGCCAGTACCCATGCGGACCGGGCCAGGTGCACAGCCACCGGGTGGATGTCTATGCCTGTAACGGAGATTCTAAGCCAGTCCAGGGTCTCTTTGGGGTCGCGGCCGGCTTCTTTGTGGGTATCCAGGAGGTGAGCTACGGTCTCGGCTATGAAGGTCCCTGAGCCGCAGGCGGGGTCCAGCACGCTGTGTGAGGGGTCCGTGACCATCTCTCGAACCATGGACCGGGCCAGCCATGACGGGGTGTAATACTCGCCCAACGTGCGCCGCTCCTCGGGCGGGATGATTGTCTCATAGAGAATGGCAGCGATGTCGTTGGGGGCGCTTTGCCAGTCGAATCTGGCCGCCCGGCGGGCTATGGTCTTGAGCAGGGGCAGTCCGCCGACTTCCGCGGGCCAGGCAAAGAAGTCAGACTCGACCACGCCCTGAAGGCCGGTCTTGCTGCGAAACCCTCGCCCTTGCACCAGGTCCGCCGGGTCTGTGTCAGCCAGCCGGTTGATGTCTATGCCAAAGGAGGCCTGCACCACCATACCGATGACGGCGGTCAGATAGGTGTGTCGGATGAACAGGTTGTCCATCTGCTCCGTCGTGCTGGCAATCTCGCCCAGGGCGGTGCGAAGGAGGTCGCCCCACAGCCGCCGCTTGACCTTGATGGTCTCGTGACCGGAGTAGTCCCGGTACATGGCGGTCAGGGTGTCTATGTCCCGTTGATAGTGGGGGTTGTTGGGTCCGAAATGAGACTCGACGGCGGAACGGTCTGGTCGGATGGCATCCAGGGAGACCAGGGCGTGGTCTCGCAGCCACTCGTACAGGAGGAGCCATCGGTCGGAGTCTTCCAGGGTGAAGGCGTAGGGCCGGACGGTCTTGACCGGGCCGGCTCCGTTCCATCGCAGCAGCCAGTATTTGCCGTCGGTGAGTATGCCCATGCGGACGCCTTTGCCCCGACCTTGGGACTCCGCCAGGTAGCCGTCCAACTGCTCAATCCATTGGGGGTTGGGGTTGATTCCGTTGCCTATGCGCCGCTTCATCTCGATGAAGGTGTCCAGGGCCGTCAGGTCGACACCCTTGCGGGAGTTGTCGGCAGGCGGGCTTTCCTCTTTGATTTCCGCGCTCTTTGCCAGTCCTGTAGCGATTAGGAAGTCTCGCACGGCGCTGGTGATGTCGGCCTCGGTTTCGGCCTTGTCGTGCCGCCGGAGTATCTCGCGGGCGGCCTCGGAATATTGGGGATTATTGTAGTCTATGTGGATGGGCATTCCCGCCCTCTAACCAGGGATGTCTCCATGGGAATTCAATGCTGTCGCCTCTGCAATAGCAGGCATGACATTACGGCGGACAGGCGCCTAGGCAGTTATCCCTGGGCGTCGCCGGTCTAACACAGGATAGACTTTGGTCTAGTTGCTTTCCGGGTCGTCAAGGAACTGGAATAGCTCTGCCTCTGAGGACAGAATCACAGTCGAGTTCGTGGACAGGAACTGCTTGTAGGCTTCCAGGCTTCGCTGGAAGGCGTAAAACTCCGGGTCTTGCTGCAAGGCTCCGGCAAAGATTTCGATGGCTTGAGCTTCACCATCACCCCTCGTGAGGTTGGCCTGTCTCTCGGCCTCTGCCAGGATGATGGTCCTGTCCCGGTTGGCCGCGGCCTCAATCTTATCCCTCTCCTCCTGGCCCTCGGCACGAAACTCTCTGGAGATTCGGTCCCGCTCAGCCCGCATCCTGCCGAAAATGTTCTGCTGTGCGGCCTCGGGGAAGTCGGCCCGCTTTATCCTGACGTCCACCACCTCGACTCCGAAATCGTTCTCGGGGGATTTGACGGCCTGGTCTGAGGCAGCGCGAACTAAATCCAATATCTCTTGCCGGGTTTCAGTGCCAATGACCACTTCCTGCCCCTCCGGCCCCTCTTTTCTAGCGCCGATAATCTCTTCCTTGACCCTTTTGCCTATCTCCTCTCTGAGGTCTGAAATGACTATCCTGCCAATCCTGTCCTCGGCCCTCTCCGGGGTCTCCAGCTTCTCGAAGAACTTCCGCACGTCTATGATACGATAGCGGGCGTAGGCGTCAATTATCAGGAACTCCCTTTCCCTGTCGGGCAACGTGGAGGGCGGTACATCCACACGAAGCAGTCGCCTGTTGAATCTATTTACCGAGTCTATAAAAGGGGCTTTGACCTTCAGACCGGGGGTGGTGTGTATATCCCGGACTTCACCAAAGCGAGTAACGACGACCAACTGGGTCTCGTCCACGGTGTAGAGGGTCTGAGGGCCGAAGATGGCCAGCAGGATTACTACCACTATGACAATTATTGCAGTTTTCATAATAACCTTTTCAGGTAGCCGACCTCCTATTGTCCAGTGGGGGGTTGTTGGGTGGGCGGTATGACGGTGCCGGGCTGGGGTTGGGTCGTTGTTGTGGTCGAGACGCTAGGTATGGGTACTACCTGACCGCCCGCGTTGAGGATGATGGCCCCTTCCGCTTCCGGGGAGACCACGAACTTGGAGATGCCGGGGAGTATCTCTTCCATGGCTTCCAGGTAGAGTCTCTGCCGAGTGACGTCCTTGGCCTTTTCGTATTCGCGGAGTATGGCGAGGAATCTTCCGGCCTCACCTTCGGCCCTGGCGATGCGCTCTTGCTTGAATGCCTCAGCAGCCTGGACTACCCTCTCCGCTTCACCACGAGCCCTGGGTATAATGTCACGCTCGAAAGCCTCGGCTTGATTTACGGAGGTCTCCCGGTCCTGCCTGGCACGGTTAACGTCCTGGAAGGCGTCAACCACCTCCTCAGGAGGACTTACCTCCTGAAGCCTCACTTCAGTTATCTGGATACCGGCGTCGTAGCTGTCGAGTATCTGCTGGAGCAGCTCCTGAGTAGCTGCCTGTACCTCTTCCCTTTTGTCCGTCAGGACGTCGTCTATCGGCCTTTGTCCGACAACCAGGCGCAGGGCCGCCTCGGTGGCATCCTTCAGCGTTCGACCTTCGGGCCTGCCCGGCGCGATATCCCGGGTTCCCGGCGGTTTCTGCTCCCCGGGGTCGTCCACCTTGAAGAGGAAACTCTCGGGGTCTCTTATTCGATATTGGACCACCAGGGGGACATTCACGATGTTCAGGTCCCCTGCGATCATCTGGGCCTCCTGTTGGAGGACCTGGGATGACACGTCGCCTGCAGAGCTGAACCCAAGCTCCATGTTTCGGACGTTCCGTATGGACTCCACGTTCCGGGTTCCGATGGGGGCAGGCCAATGCCATTGAAGGCCGGCGTTCTCCTCGGTAATCCCGCAGCACTTGCCAAAGGTACGCAGGGCCGCCTTTTCTCCGGGACCGACGGTATATATTCCCGAGGCCATCCAGATGATGAAGGCCACGGCGAGTATTCCAAAGGTCAGGTACGTGATAATACTGCCACCGCCGAACCTGCCACCGAAGCCCCCCAGGGCGGTGCGTATTCTGTTGAGGAACTGCTCCAGGTCAATCTCCGGCTCTCTTCGAGGTGGCTGGTACATAATGTCTTCCTTGCGACTGTCGGTATTCTTCCCGGGTATGGCAATGCTAAGGATTGGTAGCTATGGAAATTTTGCGCATCTGATTGTATCACGGATTACAACAATATGCCATTATGAAGTAGGTATTCCTATATGTGTGTTGATGTTGGATTAAGCCGGACGCGCAAAGGAAACTAACGAGGGCCCTCCACGCTTACCGTAATGATGTCCACATCGTGATACTTCTGGTGGCGCACTGACGACGCATAATGGCGTAACAATCGGAAGGATATTTCCCTGTCATCCGGTATATCCGGCGTTTGTCCCAGATACGCGAGCCTGTCCTCCAAGTTCTCCCCATCGGATGCCGACACAAACTCCAACTCTACGCCGCCACCATTGACGTGAGCGGCGACAACCAGGCGTCGTGCCCCACTCCCTTGAAAGTCATCGTCCTCTTCCGATAACAGACTGGACAGCATCTCCTCACCCACCAGGACCAGGCGGTCCCTGGAAGCAGTGTCCCATCCTGCCCTTGATGCGAACCCACCAAGGAAATCGCTCAATTTCGGCAGGGCATCTTCGTTCAATGCAACCTCCAGACGCCTGCGCCGTGGTGCCGTCAACTCCATGAACACCATCATAATGATTGCGACGATCGCGCCTGAAGTCATACCGTTGCCCAGCAGCACGCTCAAGAACCCGTCTCCCAATAATCCGGGGAATATCCACTGGTTCTGGAAGCCCGTACCAATCCAAAATGACAGTCCTACAACCGCGGCCTTCCGATGGTCAACGCCATCCTCAATGATGATTTTCATGCCTTGCACGAAGAGCAACCCTATGAGAACAGTGATGTAGGCGGCTGCCACGGCGCCGGGAATGGCTATCAGCAGGGCCGCAACTTTGGGGAAGAAGGCTACCGCCACGAAGATGGCACCGATGGCCACACCTACCCGCCGCGCGGAGATTCCCGTGACCTCGGCAAGGGCCACGCTGGACGAGTAAGTTGTGTTCGGTAGTGTCCCTGCGATGCCCGAGAGCAGATTGCCCACGCCATCGGCGTTTAGAGCGCCTTGTACAACCCTGAAGTCGGTGGCCCGTGACCTGCGTCGGGACACCCGCTGAATGGCCACCCCATCGCCGATGGTTTCTATAGCGCCCACTATGGTAACCACCACAAACGCCGGCAGGAGTGCCCAGAATTCCACGCCCGGGGTGAGGTCGAATCCCGGCCAAGAACTCAAGGGAACTCCAACCCAAGGTGCATCCAGCACCTGCTGCGCGTTGTACAGCCCGAAGGGAGCAGCCACCACACACCCAACCACTATTCCTATGATGGGTGACCAAAGCCTCCATGCCGGGGGGGCCCGCAGCACAAGGACTACGACAGTGACCAGCGTAGCCAGAGCGGCTGCGGGGGCGGCTGCCGACGACGTACCATCAGGGACGTCTCTCATCGTATCGAATACAATCGGCATAACCGTTGCCGCTATCAACATGATTACGGTGCCGGAGACGACAGGGGTGAATATCCGACGCAGCAACGAGAGCCGCGCTGCCAGCAGGAACTGAAACAGCGCGGACACGACGATTAGGCTTGCCATGGTGGCCGGGCCGCCATTCACCAGAGCAGCAACGCACACCGCTATGAAAGCTCCTGATGTGCCCATGATGAGCACGTGCCCAGCTCCAACCCTCCCGACTCGTACTGCCTGGAGAATGGTGGTGACTCCGCTGATTACCAGCGCCGCAAAGACGCCCCATGTCACATAAGACTCGGGCTGATCGGCAATCCGAGCCACAATGACCACGGTCAAGACCACTGGTGCCACAATTAACGTCGCGGCCTGCAGGCCGGATCCGACGGTCACCAAAGGGGGAGGCGTCTCATCCGGTTCATAGCGGACGTTTTGGGTCTCACGTGTTGCAGACAACAGTCGTACCTCGGTCATGTTTGTGCCCGACAGATGATGACGTGGTAGGGCCGGGGGAATTATACCAAAAACTTTCGATACGAAGAAGGACGTGGTTCCTCGGAAGGGAGACCATGAGAAAGGCGGTTCTCAGGCTACACGGTAGTCTCACCAAGGGCGAGTAAGTGGCGCATGGTGCCTGCCTGTGGCGCTGCCTTGGTTACAGTACACCAAAATCGGAACTGGTACCCCTAAGCGTACTATACTACGAACTTTTCGGTGGGTCGTTCCAATTTAGACGGAACACCTGTTAGCCGTGAGGAGTTCTTCACGGTTCGAATCTAGTGTGCTGGGCTGGAGTTTCTGGTAGATGCCGCAGTTCTCGAGATGTGGCTCGGCAGCCTGTCAGCGCACCGAGGACTCGCGATTTCTGTATAGTGAAGCGCGGGGGCGGACGAACTCTTGGACCCTCATCCGGCAGATGCAATAGCAACGGAAAACTCAGATACTCGCGGGAGGTCGATCTGGGTCCATTCAACTCATCCCGGTAAAATGGACTCACAAATAAGTGTGTCTCGTCGTTCCCGATGAACGGTTCGATTCTTCTCAGGTCGGGAGAAATGAGGGTTAGAAGAACAGGAAGCCGACGCGGCGCCCGGATCATTCCTCCCTGTCGGTCCGGCCCAGGAATACTTGGGTCAAGATGTCGGTCTCCCGGATGGACTGGGGGTCTCCATGGAACGCGACGCGGCCCTTGTCCAGCACGTAGGCCCGGTCCACGATGTTCAGGACGCCCTTGATGTTGTGCTCTACCACTATGATGGTGGTGTTCAGCCGCTCGCTTATCTCGGCGACTTTTTCGAACACCTCTTTGACTATGATTGGAGCCAGGCCTAGTGTGGGCTCGTCCAGCAGCAGCGCCTCCGGGCTGGCCATGAGTCCGCGGCCCAGGGCGAGCATCTGTTGCTGCCCGCCTGACATGGCGCTGGCTAGGTCGCGCCTCTTCTCTTGCAGGACCGGGAACAGCTCCATGACCGAGTCCATCCGCCGCTCTTTTTCCGCCTTGTCGTTCAGGTGCAGGCAGCCCATTTCCAGGTTCTCTTGGATGGTGAGGTGGGTGAAAACCCGCCTCCCCTGAGGAACGAAGGAGATGCCTTCTTTAACTATCTCGTGGGTGGCCGACGCCAGCAGCCGGTTGCGCCAGTAGACCTCCCCGGCAACTACAGGGGCCAATCCCATCACGGCTTTGAGAACGGTGGACTTTCCGGCCCCGTTTGGACCCATCACAGCCACGACCTCTCCCTTGCGGACCCCCAGAGACACGTCGTCCAGGGCCATGACGACGCCATAATGGACGGATATGCCCGACAGCTCAAGCAGCATCCCACTGGCGGCGGGTTGGACGTCGGTGTCAGAAACAGGGTTGTCGAGATTCTGTTGTGGGATCGGTTCTTCCTGTGTGTCCATTCTTATGTCTCACAATGATTCTTGGCCGTTGTGCTAGACGCCCAGATAGGCTTCTATGACCTCTGGACGGCTCAGGACCTCATGCACGTCTCCCTGTGCAAGGAGCTTGCCGCTGTCTAATACAATCAGGTGGTCGGGCAATTCCCGGACAATGTCCATGTTATGGGAGATGAGTATTATGGTGTTCCCGTCCTCCCGCATCTGGTTCATCAAGCCCTTCACCTTCTCTAGCATCTGGGGGAAGAGTCCCGCGAAGGGCTCGTCGAACATCAAGGTTCGTACGCCCATCGCCATGGCACGTCCGATGCCCAGCAGCTTCCGCTGGCCGTAGGACAGGTTCATGGCGAGGTCGTTCCGCTTTTCCCACAATCCCACGTCCTCCAGGATGGCCGCAGTCTTCTCACGGTAGGCGGGCTTTGTCCGTTCGAACAATGCGGGAAAGAGCTTGCGCTTGGTCAGGACCACCATGACGTTGTTCCACACGGTCATCTGGTCGAAGAGCCGCACCTCCTGAAACGTCCGGGTGATGCCATAGGCAGGGTTTTCGTGGGCCTTCACCTCTTTGAGGACGGCGCCGTCGATAATCACCATCCCGCCGTCCAGAGGCAGTGTGCCGGTCAGCAGATTTATCAGTGTGGATTTCCCTGAGCCGTTGGGTCCGACTATGCTGGTCATCCCCTTCTTGGGAATGGACACGGTGAGTTCGTCCACCGCGTGAACGGCGCCGAAATGCTTGGAGATTCCTACGGTCTCCACGGCGAACGGCTCGCCCGATTGGACAGGTCCCTCGCTCATAGCCTGTATCTCCCAACCAGGCCCTGGGGCCTGAACAGCATAAGTAGCGCCAGCAGCATGCCCAGAATTACCAGCCTGGCCTGGCCGATGTACTCGGTGGGCAGGCCGGGTATGAAGCGCATCCCCTCTTCCAGCAGCACGAAGACCATTGCGCCCAGCAGTGAGCCCCATATAGTCGCCAGGCCGCCAAGTATGACTATGGCGACCAGCAGCATGGATTCCAGCAGAATGAATGAGTTGGGGTCAACAAAGCTGGTCCACGCTGAGAACAAACTGCCGGCCAGGCCTGCCATCATGGCTGAGATAGTCCACACCGCCAGCTTGTAGTGGGTAGCACGGTAGCCGAACACCCCAATGGCCTGTTCATCTTCCCGTATGGCGGTAAGCACCCGCCCAAACGACGAGGTAACTATGAACCAGGAAATCAGCATGATGACGGCCAGGAACACCAGCACAAGGCCCAGGAACTCCAATTCTCCGTTGAACGTCCAGCCGCCAATGGCGGGTCGGGGCACCTCGTGAATGCCGAATGCTCCCCTGGTGAGGTCCCGCCAGTTCAGGAAGACGTTGAAGCTGATAATGGCAAATCCAAAGGAGACCAGCACGAAGATGTCGTCCCTGAACCGGTTGAACACGACTCCCACAATAATGGCCACCAGACCGGCCAGGACCATACCGACCGGCAGAGCCGCAAAGAATGGCCAATCGAATGTGGGTATCGCCCCCGTGCGCAGTTGGTCGTATGACGCTTCCGAGGTGAGAATCGCCGTGGTGTAGGCGCCGATTCCGAAGAAGCCGATGTGACCCACCGACAGCAACCCGGTGAAGCCTACCACCAGGTTCAGGCTCACCGCCAGTATCGCCCAGATGCCGAACACTGTTCCTATGGCGATGGCGAAGCCGACCCCCTGCCACAGCATGAACCCGATGGCCCACGAGACGATGAGCAAGTTCGCCCAAAGCTCTATGTTGCCCCTGGCGGACGCCAGAAGCTCCTGTGGCTCGCGTCGAAGATTCGTCAGCACTCCAATTCTCCGGATTCGGTCTTCACGGCGTCACTTCCTGGGCAGCAGGCCCCTGGGCCAGAAAGACAGGAACAGTATCAGGACCATGAAGGCTATTACGTCCTTCCATTCCCCCGCCAGATCCCAGATGCCGAACTGCTCGATCATTCCCAGGGTGAATCCGCCAACGATGGCTCCGTAGAGGTTCCCGATGCCACCCACCACAGAGGCTATCCAGCCTTTCAAGAGGAGCAGCAGGCCCATTCTAGGCTGTATGGCTGTGTCGTGGCCGGTCAGAATTCCGGCCATAGCCGCATAGACGGCACCTATGAAGAACACTGCTGCGATTATCACAGTGGTGTTGATGCCTACTACCTTCGACACCTCTTCATCGTCTCCGATGGCACGCACGGCCTTTCCGAACGCTGTCAACTTGAGGACCAGCAACAATGCCACAAAGCCTGCCAGGGCCACTCCGATAGTGAATACGTTGAACCCCTTGATGGTTGATCCTCCGACGCTCCAGGGACCGTTCCCGAAAGCCTCTGGCAGAGGACGTGCGGCGGTCTGGAATACAATGGTGATTGCGGCGGTCATTGCCAGCAGGACCCCTAGGGACCCCACCAGCATGATAAGGGGAGACCGGGCCCGTTCCCGCATGTATATATACATTCCTCGGTAGAGGGCGAGGCCTACGGTCCCAGCCATAAGGCAGGACACCGCCCAACTAAGGTAAAGCTGGGAGTCGGGAGCGTTGGCCACCAGGTACCCGCAGTACGCTCCCAGTACAGCAGCCCCAGTCCCGGCGGCTGCAAGAAACCCCCAGAGACCGCCCCTGTCGGAAATCCGCCGGAAGCCTTGGTGAAGTGCCCAGAGAGCCGCAACTCCCGTCAACGCGCCGACGGCAGGAGCGAGCAACAAGTGCAATTCGCTGGGATAGGAGAGCACGAACCCTGTGTATACCCCCACGCCTGCCGCCAGAAAACCGATGACTGGACGTCCAACCGACTTGAAACGCTCTCGAACCCGGGAGGGCAGTCCGGCGTTAAGCGCCCAGGCGACCACTCCGGCTGCCGTCGCTGCGAACAACACGTTAACGTAGACTTCGTTAACCTCGTACTGGCCTCCCAGGGTGTCGTGGGACCTCAGGTAGAAGACCCCATAGGCGCCTAGAGCGGCGGCGGCGCCGTAGTACAGGTCGAAGAACCACACGGTGCTGTACACCAGCGTGAACCCGATGGCCAGCAGAGCGTAAATCGCTCCTACTGACAGACCGTTGAAAGCGAACTGGGTGGCCTGTTCTGGGGACTGGGTTATCTTCCAGAAGACATACGCCGCGACGATTGTGGTTAACACGATGGCCAGGAGCCTGCCCCAGTTGGCGTTACGTGCAATCAATCGGACCCCCAATGGCATTTCAACCGTAAGGTTTTGGAATACGTCGGTGGGCCGGAAGAGCCGGCCCACCATCTATCCCTCGATTTTACTGGGTCGGCGCGGGTCCCAACACCTTGTAACCCTGGTTCTCCTCGTTCCTCTCGGCCAGAGGCAGGACCTCCACAACGACGTTGGACAAGCCGACGACCTCACCATCTTCGTCGAAGCTGTAGTTGTCGCCAATGGTCCCGCTCCAGGTGATGCCGTACATACAGTCCCTGAAACCGTCAGCGTCCTGGTCGTCGTCGGTCTGCTTCAGGCACTCTGCGGTGATGTACACGTCATCGTAGGCCGACCCCAGGTACCAGGCCAGGGTGACGTAGTCGTATCGTGCCCGGAAGTTGGCGAGCACTTCCTGGGCCTTGGTGTTGTTGGGGTCGAGGTCGGTCTGGATGGCCTTGAGGCCAGTAGCAGCCTCGCCGGCTATCTCCAATGCGGTTGCTCCGACAGGGACCACTTCGGAGTACATCGGCCCATCGTAGCCCAGTTCCCGAGCTTGTTTGACTATCGTGCCGCCGGAGGACTCGGACTGGGCCGCTATGTGGAGCGCATCCGGGTTCTCATTGAGCAGCTTGGTCAGTTGAGACCTGAAATCGGTGACGTCTGAAGCGTAGCGTTCCTCCGCGACCAATTCGCCGCCCAGCTTCTGGAACTGCTCGACGGTCGTTCGCCTGACGCCTTCAGCGTAGTCTGTCGCCTCGGTGATGGTGGCCAATCTCCGGGCGCCGTCGGCCCACATGACGTTTCCGGTGTCGATGCCCAGTTGGAGGTCGCTCAACGAGGTCCGGAAAATGTAATCCCCGGCGTCGGCGATGTCCGGGTTGGTGGCCAGGCCGGAGAACATTATCACTCCATCCCCCTCCGCCAGGGGAGCGGCGCCCAGCATGGCTCCACTGCAGGAGGTGCCTAGGATAATCTTGACCCCGTCCACGTCGGTCAGTTTCCTGTACGCGGTGATCGCATCCTGGGCGGCGCATTTGGAGTCCTCAACGATGAGCTCCAACATCCGCCCGTTGATGCCGCCCGCAGCGTTAATCTCGGCAACGGCCATCTCCTTAGCCTGGACTGCCACGGTTCCGTAGGTCTGTCCCGGGCCCGTGAGAGATTCCATCACGCCTATCCGGAAGGGCTCGTCCCCATCATCCCCACCGCAAGCTATGGCCGCCGATGCAACAATTGCCAGCAGCCCCAGCAATACAATCGACGACAAAGATAAGAGTCGCATGGTGCACCTCCATATTACGCAGTAAGCTCCCTACACCGGCTTTTGAGCATGATAGCACTAATTTCCAGTTTCGTGAATACTAAATGGTCAGTCCGATTAGAATGGTGGATAGTGTCCCGATGCACTCCCACCATTCGCTCCGTTGGTCGAATCGACGAGCTCTCAACCAATACTCGAATGACCGAACTCTTCCTCGACAGGGGATGCGGTTGGGAATCCAGGCGGCGTTCCACGAACAGAACCAAAAGGGCGGGGTGCATGGGCGGATGCTGGAGCTGACAACTCTGGACGACCAATATGAGCCGCATCTGGCTTATGAGAACACCCTGAATCTGATTAATAGAGAACGCGTTTTCGCGCTGATTGGAGAGGTGGGAACACCCACCTCCCGCTCGGCGTCGCCATTGGCCAACGCGGAAGATGTGCCATTCATTGCGCCCTTTACCGGCGCCGGTTTCCTCCGGGAGGCCGGGCTGGAGAACGTAGTGAATTTGCGCGCTTCGTACCATCAGGAGGCGGAGGAGATGGTGGCCCGCCTGACTGAAGAATTAGGTATAACCCGCGTCGCCGTGATGTATCAGAACGATGACGGGCAGAAGCGAATTCAGAGGTGGAAATCCTTCGGGTTCTGACCATTTGTCCGAAGAAGAGTTCCTTCGTTACTGGCATCTGGCCACGCTGATGGAGTCGGTGTCAAGAGGGTACTGGACGCTCGATTTTGCCAACAGGTTGACGATTCCGGCGCTAGCGGCACGGGTTGAAGAGACCTTCGATACGGCGGCCCAGCGGATGGAGCGTAGCATCGAGTATCTTGCGGAGAACGGTGGCCCGGACCTGGCCCCTGAGGTGATTCCCCTTGCCAATCGGTTGTTGGACGCCGGCGCTGGAGAGCACAGCGTGCTGGATACCATGAAGGTAAGAACGTCAATGGTGGCAGGGGAGCGCAAACTGATTGGAGCCAACGGGCAAATTCTGGCCAGGCTGCAAGGGGAAGTGGACGGCCTGGTTGCAGAAGTCGGGCAGAGCTTGGCGGCTGCATCGGCCCGCTACGGGGACGCAGCATCCAATGGGCGCATCATCATTCTGGTGATAGCCATCGTTGGAATCTTTGGGACGCTGCTGGTCGCCGGCTACAACAGCCTCCTGCCTCTTCCGGGCCTTCCGTCCTAGGTGCTGGGAAACACCTGGAGCCGATGGGGTTCCATAATCCATTTGTTTCCAAACTTCGTAGCCGTAAGCTTGCCCTCTCTGATCAGGCGCTTCACCGTCTCTGGGCGAACCCCCAGAATCTTGGCAGCCTCAATAACGTTAACGTAGTTCTCAAGCCTAGATCGGCCTTGCATGATATAATCGCAATGACCGCCATGAATCGAAGAAGTCCAGATTCGGACTATTCCATGGCGAATAGTTGAAGATCGCGTTTGCGGTGTACCCAACGGCACCATCGGCCATTTGGGTCGGGTCAGCGATCTTGGGAATATCCCCATACGGAAGGGGGGCAGAAGCGAAAGGTGAACGCCCTGATTTCGATGACGAAGGCGGTTAGCGAGGGGGATGGGCGGATGATCAGACTGAAGGTGCTGCCCATGGTCATGGTGGCCGTGACCGGAGTCCTGGCTGTCGGGTCGTTGGCGTGCGGTGGCGGCTCGGAGACCGTTCGCCTTGCCACTGAGGGCCAGTACCATCCCTTCAACTTCATCAACGACGACGGCGAGATCGATGGCCTTGAACGAGAGGTCGGCGACGAGTTGTGCCGCCGCGCAAAATTGGACTGCGAGTGGGTCCAGAACGAGTGGTCGGACATGATACCGGACCTGCTGGCGGTGGAATTCGACGTCATCATCGCGGGAATGAGCATCACCGACGAGCGCGACGAGACCATCGACTTCACTGAGCCCTACTACCCGCCGGCGCCCTCCGTCTACCTGGCCCTGGCGGGCGCGGGCGACGAGGCCATTCAGGGGCGGCTCGGAGCCTACGCAGACACCATCTACTCGGACTACTTCACCGAACAGGGCATCCCGTACACCGAATTCAGCAGTGAGGACAACCGCCTTGAGGCGCTGTTCAATGGCGACATTGACGCGAGCCTGGTAGCCCACGCCTACGCCGTGGAGAAGCTCGCGGAGTACGAGGGGAGGCTGGTTGTAGTCGGACCTTCAGTGCTGCTGGACCGCGGCATCGGCATGGGAGTGCGCGAAGACAGCGGCGACCTGCTGAACAAGCTGAACGAGGCCATCGCGTCGATGAAGGCGGACGGTTACCTGAACGAGCTCATACGCAAGTGGGTGGGCGACGACGCCAAGACTTTCTAACGGGTATAGGCAGCCGCGTCCCACGCCGCTGGGTTTGGAAGAGTGCAATCGGCAGCCCGGGCGTCATGGGAAGATACGAGGTAGCGACAGGTCATTCTTGAACAGTGATAATGGAATGGTCTCCTATACGGGGGCCCAGTAATAGAGTCGCGGAAGTCCACTCATAATGAAGTACCGGAGGTCGGTTTCCTCTCCCGTCGGGTTCTCGGCATGGAGAATGTTGCCCAACTGTCCATAGACTTCTATCAACCTGTCCTCGCTCAGGAACCCTTCAGTCCGGTCCAATGGCTCCTGCCCTGAGTTGCTCGCCCTCAGACCCAACGGTCTTCGGTAGAAGTCAGGATGGAGGCGTTTCATTTCCCGGGTCTTCTTGCTTATGTCCCGAGAGATCCGCAACTCCTTCTTCGACTTCCGCCAGACATCCTTATTGGATACCAAGGAGCTGAACACGAGCGACATTCTCGGTGCTCTTGCGGGTGAGGCGGAATGTCCCGGGACCATCCTTCGTCAGGATTCCCGCCGACCTGTACGCTGTGCTCGATGCGCCTTGGAGCCTGGTGCCTTCCACCAGCGGAAAGGAAAGGCATACGGAGGCCGTTGGCAGTCGGGCAGAGGCGTACAGCTTCTACATACTTCGGCATTTTTCGTGGAGCGTCCTACCTCCGTGGTTTGGATATCACCGGACGGTCAAGGGCTTGGTTATGACATTGAGAACAGACCCACTGCATAGGTTCATCAGATTGAAATAAAGGGAAGCCAAGGGAAAGACATTCGACTCCTGCCGTCAGCGCATGAATTCGACGTGGCGCATCATGACCCCAGTAGCTATGTGGTGCACTTCTGGGGGGAAATCAATCTCAATCGCAGGTCCGATGCTGAGTTCAACATGCTGAGGGAGCGAGGATTCCCGCTGAGATTTGAAGACTTGGCTGCTCACCTGGCTGACGACAAGCTCACGCCATCACATGTTAGGTACCTAGTCACCCTTGGCGGTGGCGATGCGAGGGAGTCTTGACCTGTGTCGCTGTGGGTCGAGTTACAGGCGGGGCCACATCCCGAATAGTGCAGGTCGACCTGACTGACGAAGGCTACACATTCAGCAATTGCGTGAACCGGGCCAGCGGCCGCACTTGGACTCCTCGATGGTTGTCCCAATAGCCATGTTAATCCTGCAAGCCCAGGAACAGCGCCCGTACGGGGAGTCGTCTCGCGTGCCGGCGGAAGGTGTCCGGCCATACTGGTGAGTCATAATTGCCAGACAGGGGTTTACGGTGAGACGGCTAGGCTCAGCGACATCTCAAAGATGGTTCTTGATTTTATCCAGTCTGGTGGACGGACTCATGCACCGGACGCTGCTCAACTACTGGTGCGGAGTCGAAGTGAAGGGGGAGGGCTGGTCGAAGCCCTGGTACAGTCGATCTCGAAGGAAAGGATGGCGGCAGGGCTGGCGACGTGTCAGACCTGGCATTTCGGCGGGGGTACGGGAGCCGACGATCGGCGCTGTTGGCGAAGTTGAAAGGAACGGCAGTGGACCTAGTGGACCTAAATGAGGGCTTGAATGCCGCAGGATGGTCTCAGCCGTATACCGCACGGGGAAAGTTCGAGTCTACTTAAGGTCTTAGCTACGAAATGGTACCCCTGGAGGGACTCGAACCCCCGACGCGCGACTTAGGACGCCGCCGCTCTATCCTGGCTGAGCTACAGGGGCACAACACTGGTGGAGATAGGGGGGCTCGAACCCCCAACCTCGGCATTGCGAACGCCGCGCTCTCCCAATTGAGCTATATCCCCACTACTCCATTCCAGAGAATGGTCAAGTCCTGTTACCTAACAAAAGCGTATATCAACCCGACACCCATGTCAAGAAAGCATGGCACGGGCCACCTCACCCTTTTCAGTCCTGCCTGCCCAAAAGCTGGCACGTGTACCCCTGGAATATGGCCTCCAGTACAGGTATCTGCTCTACATCGGTGAGACCGCTGTGAATGGGAGTCACGGAAATCCGGTTGTGCCGTAAGGCCCATATATCGGTGTCCTCTCCCTGCTCCTGGTGTATGGGCTTATTGCGAGCGATCCAATAGTATTCACGTCTGCCGTCAGCCCCTTTAGTCACCACCTCGCCATAGCTTCTGCGTCCCAAGTGTGTTATTTTTACGCCCTCTATCTTCTCCAGGGGTTCGTTGGGCACGTTTACGTTAATCAAAGTTGGGGGAAGCTTGACCCCATCGGCGAGCCTGTTGCCCAGTATCTTGAGAAAGGCGGTGGCTGCTTCGTAACGCAAGTCTTTGATGGCGCCCACGGAGATGGCGATGGAGGGGTAGCCCCTGAAGTAACCATGGAAAGCCGCCCCCACCGTGCCGGAAATCAGTACGTCTTGGCCCACGTTGGAACCCTGGTTTATGCCCGACACCACCAGGTCTACCGGACCTACCAGATGTTCCAGAGCCAGTACGCAGCTATCCCCCGGGGTGCCCTCCACAGCATACGAGGTGATGCTATTCTCGCCACCCTTCACCTGGGGAGGGACCTCGTGGGCCCGTATGGGGACGTGCAGGGTCAGGGAGGCGCCCACCCCGCTCTGCTCCCGGTCGGGGGCTACTACGAAGATCTCCCCCGCCCTTTTCAGGGCTTCCACCGCGGCCCATAGTCCGGGGGACCGGATTCCGTCGTCATTGGTGACCAGTATTTTCAAGCTACTATCTCCATCAGAGCTTTCTTACAACAAATATAAGTTCTCCCGGATACTTGGACCCGATGGGACTTCGGTCAAAGTCGCTGAATAGCGCTTCTACCTCGAATCCCGACCTGGCTAGCAGGTGTTCGACCTCGTAGCGGAATAAGTATCTCATCGGGAAGGAGTGTACAAGACGTTCTTGCTTTCCGTCCGGGTGGGTGACATCATGGATGACTTCTGCATTCAGCACCTGCCGGTGCGGGTCAACGGAAGCATTTCTGAGTTTTCTCTCTATATGCCTGCCGTCGGGCATCTGACAAGGACGGCTCGTCTCCGTACTCCTGCTGGAGACCCTCATCGGTCAGTCTCCTTATATCCGGATTGAACACGTCCAACACAAGACGTCCCCCGGGGTCCATATGGCGCTGCACACAGGCAAGACATGCCAACTGGTCTTCCAGCGTGATCAGGTGCTGGAAGGGGCGAAATGGGATTGTGACAAGGGTGAACTTACCTTCCAGATCAAACTCTCTTATGTCTCCGTGAACGAGTTGCACCCTGTCCCGCATGTTGGCGGGTTCTTCAATCAGCTTTTGGCGGCAGATGTCCAGCATGTGCTCCGATAGGTCAACTCCCACTATGTTGATGCCTGCTCTAGCTGTGGGAATGAGCACTCGACCTGTGCCGCAACCCAACTCCAGCACCGGCCCGCCCGATTCTGTGGCCAAGCCAACATAGAAATCCACATCCTGACGCTGTACGTATGGCACAACGTAATCATAGAATTCAGCTACAAACTCATACTCTCGATAGCCGCCGGTCTCGTCCAACGAAGTCCCCTAGATATGGATGTAAATTCTTGTATCACCTGGTCATTAGCTTCTACATGGGAAAGCCCAGGTAGCGCTCTCCTGTGTCGGTCAGTATGGTAACCACCGTCTTACCCTCGCCGAGGCGTTGGGCTATCCGCAGGGAGACGACTACGTTTGCTCCTGATGAGATGCCCACCAGCAAGCCTTCCTCACCGGCCAGGCGCAGGGACATCTGAGATGCCTCCTCGTCGGTCACGTGTTCAATTTCGTCTATAATCTTGCTGTTCAGCAGGGGCGGTACGAAATCTGCTCCTATCCCAGGTATGGCATGGGCCCCCCAGTTCCCGCTGGCAAGAATCTGAGAGGTGGCCGGCTCCACCGCTACCACAATCACCGAGGGGTTCTCCTCTTTGAGCCTTTCGCCCACGCCGGTGAGAGTTCCTCCGGTTCCTACGCCCGCTACAAAGGCATCCAGCTTGCCCTGGGTGACCTCGATTATCTCCTGTCCCGTGGTCTCCCGGTGTATCTGTACTACAGAGGGATTGTTGAACATATCCAGGGCTACACACTCCGGGTTTGACCTTGCCAGAGCCTTGGCCGCCTGGTAGGCGCCGACCATGCTGAGGTATGCCGGGGTCAGCCGTATATCCACACCGTAGCGATTCAGGAGCCTCCGACGCTCCACCGGAGCGTTTTCCGGCATGAAGACGACCAGCTTGTATCCCCTGGCGGCGGCTACCATTGCGAGAGCTATGCCACTGTTACCACTGGTTGCCTCCACGATGGTATAGCCGGGCAGCAGGATGCCCCGTTCCTCCGCATCCTGCACCATAGCCAGGGCTATCCGGTCTTTGACGCTGCCGCCCGGGTTAAGGTTTTCCAGCTTGCCCAGCACCTGGGCGTACCCCTCTTCTACAACCCTCCTCAGTCTGACCAGAGGGGTGCTGCCCACCAGTCCTAGCACACTATCCGCAACCCCCTCCATAGCGTTCCTCCAGACGGGGAAATCGTTCTCACCCCGTCGTCATACCCGCGAAAGCGGGTATCCATGCCCACACGCCCTAGACTCCCGCTTTCGCGGGAGTGACGGCAGGATGGCGATGCAGTATTTTCATCCCCCCTCAGATGGCCTTTGCAAAGCCATAGTGATTCGAGGAAAAATCTAAGGCTGCTCCGAACCTATTGGAGCAGCCTTATTCTATCACGTATATTCTCGATGCCCAAATCTCCGGGAAGCCGGCCCCGGCCCGATCCTACTCGGTGGAGACCACGCCATCCCGACCCTCCAGGGCGGCTTGAAGGGTGTGCCAGGACAGGACGGCGCACTTGACCCGGACCGGAAACTCGGCGACTCCGGAGAGGATTTCAAGGTCTCCCAACTGCTCATCCGGCTCGAAGTCTGACTCGGGATTCCGGGTAATCATCTGATGAAACAGGTCGAAAATCTCTTGTACTTTCTCCTTGTCCTTCCCCTTGACGCTCTCGGTCATCATAGACGTGGAGGCCTTGGAGATTGCGCACCCGGAGCCTTGAAACCCTATGTCGGTAATCACACCGTCGGTTACTTTCAGATAGACGGTGTATTTGTCGCCACAAAGGGGGTTATAGCCCTCCAGGGACTGGTGCTCCCCTTCCAGCTTCCGGTAGTTGCGGGGTCTGCTGCTATGGTCCAGGACCATCTCCTGGTAAAGCTCTTGAAGCTGAGACACTAGCTAAAAACCTCGATAACTTTATCTATGCCTTTGACCAGGGCGTCTATATCCTCCCGGGTATTGTAGAAGGCAAGGGAGGCCCTGGCGGTGGCCGGTATGCCAAAGCGGTCCATCACCGGCTGGGTGCAGTGATGGCCTGTCCGGATAGCGACTCCCTCGCTATCCAGGATTGTGCCTATGTCGTGGGGGTGTATGTCTCCGAGAACGAAGGAGAGCACGTCAGCCTTCTCTCTGGCCGTTCCTATGAGCCGGAGGCCGCTGATGGTGGAGAGACGTTGGGTCCCATACTCCAGCAACTCCTGTTCGTAGGCAGCCATGCGGTTCATGCCTATACCGTTGATGTAGTCTATCGCAGCCCCCAGGCCGATGGCCCCTCCGATATTGGGGGTTCCGGCTTCGAATTTGTAGGGCAAGGAGTTATATAGCGTCTTCTCAAAGGTGACCGACTTGATCATGTCGCCGCCGCTCTGGTACGGCGGCATGGACTCCAGCAGGTCTGCCTTGCCGTAGAGTGCGCCGATTCCTGTAGGGCCGTAGAGCTTGTGACCGGAGAAGACAAAAAAGTCACAATCCAGCTTGCGAACGTCTATCGTCATGTGGGGCGTGGACTGTGCCCCGTCAACCAGGACCGGGATCCCACGGCCGTGGGCCATCTCTATGATTTGCTCAACGGGGTTGATGGTTCCCAGGGAGTTGGACAGGTGGACGATGGACACAAGCTTGGTACGAGGACCCAAGAGCTTCTCGTACTCGTCCATCAGCAGTTCACCGTCGTCGTTCATGGGGATGACCCGCAGGTGAGCGCCCCGCTCCTGGCACAGAATCTGCCAGGGAACGATGTTGGAGTGGTGCTCCATAGCAGAGATGATTATCTCATCTCCCTCCCCAATGTTCTGTCTGCCGTAGCTCTGGGCCACCAGGTTGATGCCTTCTGTGGTCCCACGCACGAAGATAATCTCCCTGTCATCCGAGGCGTTGAGGAGTTGCCTTATCTTGCCTCGGGCGGCTTCGTAGTCCTGGGTGGCCTGCTGGCTCAGGTAGTGGATACCCCGGTGGACGTTGGCGTTTTCCGTGGTGTAATAACGTTCCAGGGAATCAAGGACCACCCGGGGCTTTTGACTGGTGGCGGCGTTGTCCAGGTAGACCAGGGGCTTGCCGTGGACCTTCTCCTTGAGAATCGGGAAGTCCTCCCTGATCCTCGCCACGTCAAAGGCTCCTGTGGCCTTCCCAGAGGCGTTCTCGTTTGCCCTGGGGTTGGCTGCGGTCATCGTGCGCCCCCAAAACGAAAGTTTGGCAATGATTCCAGGAGTAGCTTGTCCAGATATCCGCGAAGAGGTTCAAGCCGGACAGTCTCGATAATCTCGCTGGCAAAGCCATGAATCAGGAGACTGCTGGCCGTATCCAGGTCCAGACCCCGGCTTCTCATGTAGAATAGCGTATCCTCATCTATGTTGCCCGCCGTCGCCCCGTGGCCGCATTTGACGTCGTCGGCGTAAATCAGGAGGCTGGGCTTGCTGTCCACCTCTGCGTCATCTGACAGGAGCAGGTTCTTGTCCGACTGTTGCGCGTCGGCCTTCTGAGCGTCTTTTCTGACCAGCACCGTCCCGCCGAAGACCGCCTTGGAACTGCCGTCGAGGATGCCCTTGTAGTAGAGGCGGCTGGTCGTATGGGGTTTGGCGTGGTCTATGTTTATGTAGTTGTCTAAGTGCTGCTTGCCCGAGGTCATGTACAGGCCGTTCAGGCTGCAGGTGCTGCCGGGTGCGTCCAGCAATACCTGGAAGTCGTTCCTGGCTACGTTAGCGCCTCTGGCGAAGGAGGACGATGAGAAGGTGCTATCCTGGCCTTGACGCACCCTGGTATTCCCCACGTGGAAGGAGTCAGGGTTGTCCATTAGGAGTCTGTAATGCTCGACGCTGGCCCCGTCTTCCAGCTCAATCTCGGTCACGGCGTTGGTAAAATGTTGGGAGCTTGAGAGGCTCACGTAGCTCTCGATAACCGTCAGCTTGCTGTGGCGTCCGGCGACTACCAGGGTCCTGGGGTATGAGGCGACTGGTTGCGGTGTGTCCGTGGTGACGTAGACCAAGTGCAGAGGGGTTTGCAACGAGGTGTCCTCGGGAACGTGGATGAAAGCCCCATCTTTCAGAAAGGTGGTGTTCAGGGCGATAAAGGCGTCATCACCGAAGGCGGCTTGCCTTGCAAGGTGCGCCTCGAGCAGCCCTCCGTCTGATTGGATGGCGTTGGGCAGGTTCGTCACCGGGGAGTCGTCCGGTAATGCCGACAGGGGCGCGCAGTAATGGCCGTTGATAAAGACAAGGGTGGCCCAGCCATTGTCACGGGGTGAGAACTGCCCTATGTCTGCTGCCTCTGTCTCGTTGAAGTCAAAGGGATACTCGAAGGTGGCATTGGCGATGGGCACGACGCTGGTGTACTTCCATTTCTCATTGCCACGACGGGCAGTGGGAAAACCTAGGTCGGAGAAACTGGCCAGGGCTTGCTGGCGGACCTGATGCACCCAGGACGGCTCATCGGCATTCAACCTTCCCTCGAAGGTCTGGAAATCCGCCAGGTACTTGTCGCCTTTGGTCAGCACTTGAGCCATATCGCCGTTTTGTCTCCCACCAATTATTCTTCCCTTTTCGGTCCGGCGAAGGCCGGAATCCATAAGGGCCTGTCATCAGCCTTCCACGGTATCCTTGATCCACTCGTATCCTTTGGATTCCAACTCCAGGGCGAGGTCGCGTCCGCCGGACGTGACGATTCGCCCGTCCATGAGGACGTGAATATAGTCGGGTGTGATGTAGTTGAGAATGCGCTGGTAGTGAGTCACCAGCACTATGGCCTTGTCGGGGCCGCGAAACTGGTTTACGCCATTGGATACGACCCTGAGGGCGTCTATGTCCAGCCCGGAGTCGGTCTCGTCCAGTAGAGCCAGCTTTGGGTCCAGTAGAGCCATCTGCAGTATCTCGTTGCGCTTCTTCTCGCCGCCGGAGAAGCCCTCATTGACGGATCGTCTGGTAAGGTCCGGGTCTATCTCCACTATCTTCATCTTCTCATTCAGCATCCGGTCGAAGGCCCGGATGCTCAGTTCCGGCTCACCACGGTGGGAGCGGATGGCGTCCACCGATGCTTTCAGGAACTGCCAACTGCGGACCCCCGGAAGCTCGACGGGGTACTGGAAGGCAAGGAAAATCCCCTCCCGCGCCCGTGTCTCGGGGTCCATCTCCAGGAGGTTCTTATCCTGGTAGATGACTGCGCCATCGGTGATGTTGTATTCGGGCCTTCCCGCCAGCACGTTGGCAAGGGTGCTCTTGCCCGAACCGTTGGGGCCCATGATGGCGTGTACCTCGCCGGCTTTAACCTTGAGGTCCACTCCCTTCAATATTTCTGCGTCCCCGATGGAAGCGTGGAGGCCCTTGACGTTGAGGATTTCGTTCATAAAGCTTGTTCGCCTCTTGGAGTGCTCTTGTCTATCCGGCCCGGATGACTATGGTTACTAGAAGGGCAATCTGGGCTGCCCCTATACCCAGCATTGCCAGAAAGAGTCGGTCAATCCTGGCGTTTGCTTGTTGCAACCCTGTGTCAAGCCGGGCATTCACTTGTTGCAGTCCTGCATCAAGCCGGGCATTCAATTCCCGCAAGTCTGCTCTCAAGTCCTGCAGGCTTGCGGACTGTTCAGCTAGGCGTCCTTCCAGTATTCCCAGCCGGTTATCATCTGCTGCCGTTGTCATTTCTTGGACACCTTTGTCTTATATATGCAGCCTGACCAACACCTCTACGGTCAAGTCCAACACAGGACACAGGGAAGTGGGGAGAATGGGGTTGTTGATTATGACCATTTCGGGTGTATTGCCATCTACCCGACGGTGCCTTCAAGGCTCACCTTGAGCAGCTGGGACGCCTCGGCGGCGAACTCGAAAGGCAACTCCTTGAATATGCCCTTGCAGAACCCGTTGATAATCATGTAATGGGCGTCCTCAAGGGAGATGCCCCGCTGCTGCAGGTAGAAGAGTTGGTCATCGCTCACCTTGGATGTGGTGGCCTCGTGCTCCATCCGTGCCGAGGGGTTGCGCACCTCTATGTAGGGAACCGTGTGGGCACCACACTTGTCGCCCACGAGAAGGGAGTCGCACTGGGTGAAATTCCGGGCGTTGGTGGCCGACGGATTGATTTTGACCAGGCCCCGGTAGGTGGCGTTGCCCTTTCCCGCAGAGATGCCCTTGGCGACTATGGTGCTTTTTGTGTTCTTGCCTATGTGGAGCATCTTGGTGCCGGTGTCCGCCTGCTGGTAGTTGTTCACCAGCGCCACGGAGTAAAACTCTCCGACAGAGTTGTCGCCCTGTAGGATCACACTTGGGTACTTCCAGGTTATGGCCGAGCCGGTCTCCACCTGGGTCCAGGAGATTTTTGAGTTGGCGCCCTGGGCCTTGCCACGCTTGGTGACGAAGTTGTACACGCCACCCTTGCCTTCCTTGTCCCCCGGGAACCAGTTCTGGAGCGTGGAATACTTGATTTCGGCGTTGTCCAGGGCGATTAGCTCCACCACCGCCGCATGAAGCTGGTTGGTCTTCCTGCTGGGCGCCGTGCACCCTTCCAGGTAGCTTACATAGCTGCCCTCGTCAGCAATGATGAGGGTGCGCTCGAACTGGCCGGAATCGGCCTGGTTGATGCGGAAATAGGTCATCAGGTCCATTGGGCAGCGCACACCCTTGGGAATGTAGGCGAAGGAGCCGTCGCTGAATACGGCCGAGTTGAGGCTGGCGTAGAAATTGTCTGTGTAGGGCACGACGGAACCCATGTACTTCTTCACCAGGTCCGGATACTTCTGGATTGCCTCGGTCAGGGAGCAGAAGATTATTCCGTGCTTGTCCAGGGTCTCTTTGTAGGTGGTGGCAACTGAGACGCTGTCCAACACCGCGTCCACGGCCACGCCCGAGAGCTTTTTCTGCTCCTCAATGGGGATACCCAGCTTGTTGAACGCCTCTATCAACTCCGGGTCCACTTCCTCCAGGCTGTCGGGGCCTTGCGCCTTGGAGGTGGGAGCGGCGTAGTATATGATGTCCTGGAAGTCAATGGGGGGATGGTGGACGTTGGCCCACTTGGGCTCTTCATGGTTCGTCCTGAGCCAGTGCCTGTACGACTTGAGCCTCCAGTCCAGCATCCAATCCGGCTCGCCCTTCTTTGCCCAGATGAAGCGGATTATGTCCTCGTTGAGGCCCTTGGGGGCTACGTCGGACTCTATGTCTATGGTAAAGCCCCACTTGTAGTCCGAGTCCTCGAGCCCCGTGTCCCGCGATATGACTTTCGGTGTGGTCAAGTTCATTTCCTTCCGAATGCCCGGTGTTTTTCGTCGAATTCCTTAATCGCTATTGTTGACCTTTTAGGTCAGGAATTAGTATAGCACCCGCCTCTTGTATCGTCAATGGGACTCCCCTGGCCGAACAGGGCCTTTCTATTCTGTTATTCACCCTCACTCCAACCTTCTCCCGTCAAGGGCGAGGGGTATTGTCCCTTCTCCACTGGCGGGAGAAGGTTAGAGCCTGCCCTGAACTCGATTCAGGGATGAAGGGAAAGGTGCGTGTTGACACTAACAGTCTCCCGCTAGAGACTGGCAGCCGGAACACTCGTTCTCCGTCTCCGTCACTCCGGCGGAAGCGGAGTCCAGGGAGGTTGGAGTGGATTCCGGCTCAAGGCCGGAATGACGGGTCGGAGACCGTACTCAGGGGAAGCGCACCTTGAACTGGGACTGGTCCTGGCCCGCACGCTTGATGATGAGCCGTGTGTTTCTAACCAGGCCCCTGCCATCATACGCTGTGTTCAGGCACAGTGAGTTTATCCTCTTGTAGGATCTCATAGATTGCCCATCTGGATGAGTGGGGCTGGTAGCCAATATGTAGAGCTTTCCTCTGGTCTGAATAGGGCAATGGGATGCAGTCAGGAAGTTGTTATTCGTGAGCCAGTGCACAACTGCCTGGGCAAAATCTACCCACTTTCCGATGCTAGCGCGTGAATTGTCTGGAAACAAAATCTCGGAAGGAGGTGGGGTCTCACTAACTGGGCCTGGTTTCAACGTTGATAGTGGCTGCCAGCCCGGTTCGTCTACGTCGGGGGGCGGCTGAACACCAGTCCCTACAGGGGGCTGAGCCTCCGTTTCACTCGGCGAGTCACCGGGAAACCCAACGACGGGAGCTTGCCCCGGGCGGACGCGGCCTGAAATCACGCTGGGCCTCCACAGCGCCAATGCCTCCAGGCACGCCTCAGCTAGCGATGGCCCCTTCAGGTTGAAGGAAGCTATCAGCATCTCAGCGGGAGGCTTACTTGTATCATATATTACCCAATTCGCGCCATCGGTTACTGAAAAATAGCGGGCATTAAGGCCCGCTCCGCTTATGGAGTAGTTGATAGCCTGATTAAGTGCGCCTTGCAGGGACAAACCTAGGCGCTTGGCTTCCACCATTACTATGGGTTTGCCGTCGCTGAGAAGGGCATAGTCCACCTGCCCGCCCCCTGCGCTGTACTCCGGTATCACTATGTCCGGGTCCGACGTGTCCCAGCCCAGTTCTCGCAGCACGGGGTCTATCAGGGCGTAGCGGGTCAGCGTCTCGTTCCCTCGGAGAGCTTCGCCGTGCGTGTCAATGCGCTCTCTCAGGCATTCCACCAGCGCAAGCAGGCCTTCCATCGGCATATCCACGCCTCCTTATCAGAGGTGTTGGGGGTATCATAGCAGACACCATTCCCCTTGTCCAAAGGCCCCGTCTCAGGCGTGCTCAGGTGCCGATATTCCCTACACTCGGATGTCGGGCAGAGGCAGTGGGATGTCAATTTCTTTAAACTATTCCGACTAGCTTGTATACCCTTGATTCATCATGCTAAAATTTGTGCCAGAGGGGATTGGCCTACAATTGCTGAGGCACCCATTCCCCGGCAATAAAGCGGGCAGTATCCTGGCAGCGCGTAGACCAATCCAAATGCAACGTAAGGAGGGTAAGGAGATGGCGTCGTTTTGGGAGATTCAGAGAGTAGAGGCCCCCAATGATTTGCTGGATGACATGGCGACCTACGTGAGCGTGCCCAACACGCCCGGGAAGCTTCCGGCGGTCATAGTGGTACAGGAGGTCTTTGGGGTCAACAGCAACATACAGTCCATCGCTGACCGTCTGGCTGCTGCCGGATATTTCGCCGTTGCCCCGGCCATGTTCCACCGGGAAGGCACAACGGAGGGAATCAGGGGAACGAACCCGGTCTACCCCTATGACGACCCGGACGCCAGGGCCGCTGCCGTGGCGAACTGGCAGGATGAGACTATAGTCTTGGACATAAACACCACCATAAGCTGGCTGCGGAGTCACCCCCGGGTGATTGCGGACAGGATTGGCATCGTGGGGTTCTGCGCAGGCGGTCGCATCACCTACCTGGCGGCCTCCTCTTGCCCCGGCCTTGCCGCCGCCGTGGACTACTATGGCGGCAACTGCTTCAGGGCCTTGGGCTCTGGCCCTTCCCCCTTCGACCGCACCGCCCGAATCCAGTGTCCTGTCATGGGCAACTTCGGCGAGTTGGACCAGAACCCGACGCCGGACGACGTCAAGAGAATCGAGGCCGAGCTTCAGAAGCACGGCAAGGTCTACGACTTCAAGATGTATCCCGAAGCGGGTCATGGGTTCCTCTGTGATGAGCGGGCCAGCTACCACGAACCCTCTGCCAACGATGCCTGGGAGCGGACTTTGGGCTGGTTCCAGAAACACCTGGCATCCGTTGCCGCAGCCGCATCGTAAGTCCTCCATCATTTAAGAATAGGGCTGTCAGATGGGGGCGACTGTGTGGTCGCCCCTACTGAATTGCAACGCGCTACCAAGGAGGCGTCTATGGCTGAAGGTTCACAGGTTCCGACCTATCACAATTACATCAACGGACAGTGGGTGGAGTCGGTTTCCGGCCGCACCTATGCCATCACCAACCCCGCCGACACCAATATGGTTCTGGGGAGCTTCCAGACCTCGGTGGTGGACGACGCAGAGCGGGCGATAGATGCCGCCCATGCAGCCCTTCCCGCCTGGTCGTCTATGCCCGCCCCTCAGCGGGCGTCCATCCTCTACCGTGCCCTGGAGATAATGCGGGAACGCCAGGACGATATAGCACGGACCATAACTCTGGAGGAGGGAAAGCCTCTGCCTGATGCCCAGGGTGAGGTACGGCGGGCCATGAACATCACCGAGTACGCAGCCGGGGAGGGCCGTCGTCTCTTTGGGTACACAACCCCGTCGGAGATTCCCGATACCGTGGCTTACACCACCCGCAGACCTCTTGGGGTGGTGGGAATCATCACTCCCTGGAACTTTCCAATAGCCATACCGGCCTGGAAGATGGCCCCCGCCCTTATATGCGGCAACACCCTGATATTCAAGCCCGCCTCCTCAACCCCGCTGAGCGCCGTGAAACTGGTGAAAGTGTTCGAGGATGCGGGATTGCCCCCCGGAGTGCTCAATCTAATCACGGGCCCCGGAGCGCTGGTGGGCAACACCCTTGTCAATGACCCCAGGGTAAACGGGATTTCTTTCACAGGCTCGACTGAAATAGGCTCCGGCATATATACCGAGGGTGCAAAGAGCCTGAAGAAAGTCCAGTGTGAGATGGGTGGCAAGAACGCCGTTATCGTCCTGTCCGATGCCGACATTGACAAGGCCATGGGTGGCATAGTCCAGGGCGCTTTCGGTTCCACCGGCCAGAGATGCACCGCCACCAGCAGGGCCATTGTGGACGAAGCCATATACGAGCCTTTCATGGAGGAGTTAATAGAGCGCACCAGCAAGCTCAAGGTGGGCGATGGCATAGAGCCAGGTGTGGACGTGGGGCCTCTCTCCAGCCAGTACCAGTTCGAGAAGGTAATGGAATACATAGGCGTTGGCACGGAAGAGGGGGCCAGGCTGACCTACGGCGGCAAGCCCCTCACCGGGCCGGGCTACGAGGGAGGGTACTACATCGAGCCGACCATCTTTACCGATGTCGACCCCTCCATGCGCATAGCTCAGGAGGAGATATTCGGGCCGGTGCTGACGGTGTTCAAAGCCAGGGACCTGAACGAAGCTATAGAGCTGGCTAATAGCGTACAGTTCGGCCTGTCCTCGTCCATCTACACGACGGACCTAACCCAGGCCTTTCAGTACGTGGAGCAGGTGGAGGCGGGGATAGTCCACATCAACGCTCCGACCCTTGGCGGCGAGGTACACCTGCCCTTCGGTGGAATGAAGGCTTCCGGGGTGGGTGCCAGAGAGCAGGGCACGGAGGCGGTGAACTTCTTTAGCGAAGTGGTGACGGTTTACATAGACTACGCCGGGGCCACCAGGGCCCAGGCCAAGTTTATTTAAGAGATATGCCAATGGTTCTAACGGTACGCGAATAAACTGCTAGACCACGCCGTCACTCCTGCGAAAGCAGTCCGCCGCGGCGGAAGAAGCCAGGGATATGGATACCCGCTTTCGCGGGTATGACGAATGGGATTTTTGTGACGGAGGGTACTTCTAGTGGCTGTTCTCTATATCACCTCTGACCGGCCCGCTGCGGGGAAGACGGCCCTGGCCGGCGCCCTGGCAGCCGGGTTGTCCGGGGCGGGCAAAGGGGTAGGATACTTCAAGCCCTTTTCGGCCTCTCCCCAGGACGACCCCGACGTGGCATTCGTCAGAGGGAGTGTGCTCTCCGGCGAGGACGACGCTTCTCAACCGGCCACTCTGCCCATGCCGGAAGGGATAGCAGACGGCCAGGCCTTGCCGGAAAGCTCGGCCAGAGACATGGCACAGTCTATCGAGATGATGTCCGCCATTAGGGAAACGGTGTTGGTGGAGGGGCCGGACCTCTCGCTACCCGGTTCAGCGATGCTGACTGAGGATCTTGATTGCGCGATACTGCCGGTTGTCCACTATGAGCCGGGTCTCAGCGTTGAGCATATTATCCAGGCGTGCCAGCCCTTTGGGCAACGCCTTCTGGGGGTCCTGATAAACTCTGTTACCCGGTACAGGGAGAGGGAGGTGCGGCAGGGCCTCGTATCCGCCATAGAGTCCCGGGGTGTCAGGTGCCTCGGAGCCATCCCCGAAGACCGGCTCATGGCGTCGGTCACCGTGGGCCAGATTGCCCGATACCTTGACGGACGGTGGGTGCTGGGCCAGGAGAAGGCCCATGACCTGGTTGAAAACTTCCTCATCGGCGGGAATATCATGGACTCGGGCCTGACCTATTTCGGACGGATGGAGAACAAGGCCGTTATCGTCCGGGGAGACCGGCCCGACATACAGTTGGCCGCCCTGTCTACGCCCACCACCTGCCTCATTCTCACCGGCGGGCACGAGCCAATCCAGTACGTGTATTACCAGGCGGAACAGGAGGAAGTCCCCTTGGTGGTGGTGCAGGCGGACACCATATCCACCGCTCACGCCCTGGATGCGGTACTTGAAGGCTCCACCATCCACCACTCCGACAAGCTGGAACGGTTTCGAGAGTTGACCGAAGAGTACGTGGACGTGGCGGCTATTCAGGCCATCTGAAACCCGCTCCCGCCTTCCTTTGGACCTTCTTGACCGTCTACGCATACGAGCCTACTCACTCCACATAGACTTATATTATCCGTGTTGCGGTATACGTCTGAAAGGGTGTAACCTCTAGGGAGGGGCAAATCCCAGCTAGTTTAGTAACGAGGGATAGCGTTGCCCGAATCGGAGAATACAAGGCTTTCGCCCTCGGAAGTGCCGGATGGGTCTCCGGTAGAGGAGGTTTCCGAGACGCCTGGCCGTGAGGCCGAGCCGGCCGGCTCCGTCCATGACGGCTACGTGGGGGTGAAATTCGCCCATCCCAGCGAGATGGAGTTCGCCCATATTCTGGATTTCTATGGGGTGAAGTGGTCCTACGAGCCCCGGTCCTTTCCCCTGCGCTGGGATGGGGACAGGATTGTCGAGATGTTTACCCCTGATTTCTACCTTCAGGACCTGGACCTCTACGTCGAGCTAACTACCCTGAGACAAAAGCTGGTCACGGAGAAGAACCGGAAGCTGCGGCAACTGAGGGAGCTATACCCGGATGTTAATGTCAAGCTCCTCTACAAGCGCGATTATCACCGTCTGCTAGCCAAGTACGGGTACGGCCCCCTCGCCCAGGGGGACATCCAGACGATAGACCGGGTCCTCATAGACGCCGAGCAAGTCCAGAAGCGAGTAGCGGAACTGGGGCGTCAGATAGCCCTGGACTATGCGGGCAGCCAGCCTGTGCTGGTCGGTGTACTCAAAGGTGTGCTTTGCTTTGTGTCCGATTTAATGCGGCAGGTCTCCCTTCCCCTGTCTGTGGAACTCATGTCAATATCGCGTTTCAGCGGGGACAAGGACGGGGTAAAAATCACCAAGGACCTGGATGTAGATATAACCGGTCAGCACGTAATTATGGTGGAGGACATCGTGGATACGGGCATGACCCTGAACTATCTACTCAATTACCTGCGCACCAGGAACCCGGCCAGTCTCAAAGTGTGTACGCTCTTGGATAAACGGGTGCGGCGTCTTGTTGACGTTCCCCTGGACTACGTTGGCTTCGAGATTCCCGACGAGTTTGTGGTGGGCTATGGTCTGGACTACCTGGAAAAGTACCGTAACCTGTCCTTCATCGGCGTTCTCAAGCCCCAGGGTAATGAGGAGACCCAACGTCCTGCGGCGTAAGCAAGAGGGCAAAAGGCATCCCCAGTAACCTCGGCCACAACCACCAACAACTAACTCCACCGCTGCAACCTTTCGGCCCAACCCTGGACGACTGCTCTGTCTAGCAGCCTCCCTACTCAGCTACAGCACTCACTAGCCTCAATTACTGGGGATACTACATATAGTATATTGGACCTCCATTTGTCTGTCAACGCCGATGTGCATGGTCATTCCGATCTACCGTGCCATCATCTTCTTACCACTCCATCGCTTTGGGAATATCCTGATCGGGGGCGTCCGGGAACAAAATGGCTCTCTCCTTCGTCTTGAACTATTGAACCGGTTCATAGTCGCAGAGGTTCAAGAGGAGGGAAATGGAATGACAAAGAAAGGGCTGATGTTCCCGGCAGTTCCGACATTAGACTTCATGGAGGTGTTCCCGATAAAACGATACCGGAGGCTGGCGACGGCTATGCTGGCTGCAGCCTTGATAAGTGTGCTGTTAGCCTCATGCGGCTCGCAATCGCCTACCGCAAGCCCAGCCCAGACTGCTATGCCAGCTTCAACGATGGAGCCAACACCTACCACATCACCGTATACTTCTCGACAAGCCGAAGTCTCTGTCCCAACCGCTACGCCCGGTCCGACGGCACAGCGGGTGCCCACCAGACTCCCGGATACCCCCCTACCGACCGAGATCCCTGTCCCAACCGCTATACCTGTCCCAATGACAGAGCCGATGCCCACCAGATTGGCGCAAACGGACTCCCAATTGAGGGTGACTCCCGCCCCGGCCGCAACCCCAGCCCCCCAGCTTGCGGCAATGGAAGCCTCTTCTTGGCAACCAGCCTCACGCTCCACGGATGGCTACGGGCTCTCTACTGGCGGGACGGATACGGTAAACGACGCACCCTATGACGCCACCTTCTTCAAACACTATGGCGTCAATCCCTTTATAGACACCGAAGATGACCACCTGTCCACCTTCGCAATGGACGTGGACACCGCATCCTACACCGTTATGCGACGATTTATACAAGACGGCTACCTGCCGGACCCGGAAGCAGTACGGGTAGAAGAGTTCGTGAATTTCTTTGAGCCTGGCTATGAGCCGCCCGAGGATGACGCCTTCGCCATCCACATTGAAGGCTCTCCCTCTCCCTTCGGTGGCAATAACCACTGGTTGATGCGGGTCGGTCTCCAGGGGCTCGTGATAGCGGCGGAGGACCGGAAGGACGCCTCCTTGATATTCGTGATAGATGTCTCCGGCTCCATGGGCAGGGAGGACCGCCTGGGGCTGGTCAAGAGGTCGCTGGGGCTTCTGGTGGATGAGCTTCGCCCAACGGACGAGGTCGGAATCGTGGTCTACGGCTCACAGGGACGCGTCCTCTTGGAGCCTACCAGCGGTGCTAACAAAGGAGCAATCATGGAGGCCATTGACGCACTGAGACCCGAGGGCGCGACCAATGCTGCCGAGGGCCTGGTCCTGGGCTATAAGATGGCCGCCAAGAAGGTGGACCCAGAGCGCATAACTCGCGTGATTCTCCTCTCCGACGGGGTAGCCAACGTGGGAAATACGGGCTCAGGTTCCATCCTCAACCTCATAAAGGGCTACGTGGAAGAAGGAGTAACCCTCTCAACGGTCGGCTTCGGCATGGGCAACTACAACGACATCCTGATGGAACAGCTAGCCAACGACGGCAACGGGACCTATGCCTACGTGGACACCCTGAGTGAGGCACGGCGCATATTTGTTGAGAACCTGACCGGCACCCTCCAGGTAATCGCCGTGGACGCAAAAATTCAGGTTGACTTCAACCAGGACGTGGTGAGTCGCTACAGGCTCCTCGGGTACGAGAACCGGCGGGTGGCCGACCAGGACTTCCGCAACGATGCCGTGGATGCCGGTGAGGTCGGCGCCGGCCACAGTGTCACCGCGTTATATGAGTTGAAGCTCCACGGAGGCGAGAGCGGTCCTCTGGCGACTGTGTTCATCCGCTACCAGGACCCCGACACCGGAGAGGTCTCAGAAGTTAGCCGGAATTTCGAGCGGACCCAACTCAGACAGGACTTTGAGGACTCCTCTCCCCGCTTCCAGCTTGCTGCTGCCGTGGCCGAATACGCCGAAATCCTCCGGGAAAGCTACTGGGCACAGGGCGGCAACCTTGAGGACGTTCTGACTATGGCCGAGCGTGTGCGCGGACTGCTGGCAGAAGATTCCGACGTCGCCGAGTTCGTTGGCTTGGTGAAGCAGGCAAGGCTGATAGGGTCTCGCAGCTAGTCAGCCCATGATGGGCTGGGCGATAATCCAGAGGCTCACCACGGTATAAATTACCATCAACGCAATCATGGGGTATTGGCTCTTCAGGGCCGTCATGCGGTCCCTGAAGAGCCGCATTGCAGTGTGGTGGGCCAGGTATACCGCCATGATATGGCCCAGCACTATCAACCCCACGGAGAGGAACCACACGACTTTGGCGTTGATGACACCAATGTCTATCTTGTAGTCGGCTGTTCCAAAGAGGTCCCACTCAAAGCCGAAGGGGTTGGAGGCCGTTGGTATGATGAGTTGGCCCTGAATAATCAGCAGGGTGATAAAGTGGGCGATGTTATAGGCCAGGGCTATGGGTATAAGGGAGTAAACAAAGGCCCTGGTCAGGTCTCCCACTCCCATGCTGTTACCTACCGAGCGGTACATGAGATAGGAGAAAGCCAGATACACCAGCAGGAAGGCCACGGGGAAAAGCAGCAGGCCCAGGGTATCGGCGATGGTAAGGCCGTTGAAGACGACGTTGTTAAGCGTCCCCGCGAAGATGTCCAGGGAGAAGGACTGGACGTCCACCCACGCGGGCGTGGCGCTGAACCCGTCAAAGGTCACTATAGACAGCAAAAGAACGACCATGACCAGCACGTCGTTGGTTACACTCTCGCTCCGGGCCAGCCCTATGGCGAAAGGCCGTATATTCAGCTCTTTGCTCTCAACTCTCTCGAAGCACTCATAGCAGTTGACACATTCTCCGTCCGGGCCCGGGTAGCCCCCTCCACACGGCCGGCACACGTCCGGCTTCCCGACCCTCACCTCGGTGGGTGCGAACCGCGCCAGCAAACCGAAAACCACCGAGAAGGCCTCCCCGTGTCTCAGCCAACGGTGCTTGCCAAAGACCACCATGCCTCCCAGAGTTATGGCCGAGTATACGACGACCATGACGGCTACCCTGTTGGGAATGGACCCCTCGGAATAAGAGTTCTCTGCCCATGCGAAAGCCAGGAAGAGGACCAGCGCGGGCCAGATGCCCAGGTCACGGGGATACTCCGCGTTCAGCGAAAGGCTGCCCCCGGGCCTGAGCCGGGCATACAGCCACTCCGCCCACTCAAAGAGTATCTTCCAGGGGTTTATGAGCGCCCACAAGTTTCCCACCAGTGCGGCTACGAATCCCATTCCGACCCACCAGATTATCCAGACGAAGACGGGGGCGAAGTTGGAGGAGGGCGTCTGAGCACCCGCAAACCCGGTGGCTATCACAAGTCCCAGTAGGAAGACCGACAGAAGTTTTAACGGCAGCAGAGTAGCCGGGCACGTCAGAATAGCCCGCAGCCACCCGTGCTTGAACAGGTTGTACCTCCAGTAGCCGCTATGGCTCGGACCGCTCCTCACGTACAGGCCGACAATGGCAAAGGAGAGGGCTACGGCCACTCCTGCTCCCACCAGAAAGTAGCCCAAGGGCACTGGCAGGTCGTATCTATCCCCGAAGCCGTGGGCATAAGCCGGCTGGGCCAGCAGGGCAACCCCCAGGGCGAGGAAAGGCAGTATTAGTTTCGGGTTTCTCATATTTCATTCCTCTACGCACTTTGTCCTTGGCGGCGCCTCCGTCTGCGTATCCGGTCCCACGTCCATATAGAAACCGCTAGCAGTGCCACAGCCACCGCCGCCACAAAGGCCACGCTGAACCCGCTGGGCTTGCTGACCTCCATGGCCAACTCCAGGCTGGCCTTCCCTGGCTCGGCCACCACCTCCAGCGTGAAGGTCCAGTTGCCCTCCATATCGAGAGGTACGTCCGCCTCGTAGAACTGGGGACTCTGGGGTGTATTCAGCACACGCACCGGGCCGACCCCGGTAGATTCGGGAGGGCCACTTGCCGCTATCGTCACAAGGGCATCGGTGATCGGTACTCCGGCCTCGGCGTCATTCACCAGTATGCTGAAGTGCAAATTCCCGACCCGGGGGGTTCCAGGTAGAATACCCACCTCTAGGTCGTAGGGGCCGACCCGTTCATTCTTTACTACCGGACGGGTGCTCCCGTTGGCAAAAGCTGTACTATGGGGGTACGTGAGCGCGCACAGCAGCAGAATTACTGATACTGAGATGAGCACGATTGCTGTGGCGGGTAGCACCCAGGGCACGAGGGACGGCAGCCCCCTTGTGATGGCGTTCAGGTCAAGGTTGTGGCCCATAGACTGCTTCGGTGGTGGTCTGCCCCGTTGTGGTGATGATGCCTCGTGCCTGAGTAGCCGGGGTAGACGGTAGGATAATAAGTTTCTTCAGCATAGGTACGTATCCATCATAACCCGTCGCCACCTGTGGGAGTCAAGGCTGGCCGTATTGACGATTGGGGGCCTTGTCATTTCCCCGGCGGAGGAATATATTAGCAAGTAATTCGGGGGCGTATACATAGTATCATGGGCCATCCCGCCCAGGTAGTTTCTAAGGAGGACCGGCAATGACGAAACCCAAGAGAGTAGGCCATCTTGTATTGAATGTCCGAGACGTAGAGGCGTCTACGAGGTTCTACACGGAGATACTGGGCTTTGAAATCGCTGTGCAGCGCCCCAACATGACCTTCCTGACCTGCGGAAAAATCCACCACGACCTGGCGCTGTTCAAGGCGGCGGAGGACTCTCCCCCCGTTAGCGAGGGGCAGGTGGGTTTGAACCACTTCGCCGTTCAGATAGAGGACCTTGACGGTCTGAAAGAGGCCTACCTGCGTCTCAAGGAAATGGGAGTGCCGGTTGATAACACGGTAGACCACGGTATGACCCAGAGCGTGTACTTCCATGACCCCGACGGAATCAGAATAGAGTTCTTCTGCAATAGCACGTCCACGGCCGATGAGGGCCTGGCGTTGATGCGCGCCCCCGACCGGCAGAACAGGGAACTGGTGCTGGAGGATGCCACGGCTTAGGTGTCATACGCATTTGGCCCTGTGACGGGGGTGTCGGGCCTGTTTCTGATCCCGGCTCTCTCATAGCTTGTGGTGCGTCCTTGAGTCGCAGCGCCTAGCCGTCATCATCCACAAAGGCCCCCACGAAGGGCAGCCTGGACGGGGGCCAGTAGATGAACCACACCTCGCCCACAATCTCGTCAACGGTGACAGGTCCCCAGTCCCGGGAGTCGTTGCTTCTATTCCTGTTATCTCCCAGCACAAAGTACTGCCCATCCTGGAGTACACAGTCGAATTGCCTCAGGGTGGGGATGCAGGTCATAGACCCCGTGACGTTAGATTGGGTCAGGTACGGCTCGCTCAATAGCTCTCCGTCAACGAGGACCTTGCCATCCCTTATCTCTACCCTCTCGCCTGGCATACCTATAACCCTTTTTACGAAGGCCTGATCGGGCATCGAAGGGGCCTGGAAGACTATGACCTCTCCCCGCTGGGGAGGATGGGAGAAGGGTAGATATTTCTGATTGTCTCCGTTGGGGTCAACGTCCCAGAGGGGTACGAGTCTGGCGAGCCGCTCCATGTCCAGCCTGAAATGGGACAGCTTGTTCACCATGAGGTATTCTCCCCCATTCAGTTGGGGTCTCATGCTGGGGCCTTCAACCCGGAAGTTCTGAACGCTAATCAGGATTACGAAAAACACCAGAAGCGCTAGAACGATGGCCTCTAGGAGTTCCCTTAGTAGACGAGACATGTATAAAATAGGTCGGGCAAGGTCAAGAGATGCTTGGGGGCAACACCCTGTGATACGTCCATTATATCGCCCTGACTTTTTTAATGCTACGCCGAAGGGTTGGGTGTCGGGGCCTTTTGCCAAGCTAGCACAGATAGGAGGTGCCGGATGGTCTCCCTAGCCGATCTGGATGCCATGAGCATAGAGGAGGCCCAGTCCCTGCCCTACGCCGAGCGGGACCGGCTTCTGGACCTGATCATCGCCGATGGGCGACGGCAGTCCACCGACATGGTGTCCTACCGCACCGGCCTCTACTGCGACTATTTCGAGGAGGACCTGGTACGCCTGCTAAAGGTACGGGCCGTCAAGATTGTATGCCGCGGCACCACTTCATCCGGGTTCGACGGCGTTGTCGTGGGCGAGACCGAAGAGGAGCAGTACCGCGCTGCCTTCCGCCACGTGAATACCACCCTGAAGGCCGCCGGCTCCGGTTTTGGCCGGGTAGTCACTTTGGTCGTCTTTCTGACCAACATGGACAACTGGCCCCTGCTGAACCAGGTCTACCGAGAGTTTATCCCGGAGACACCTTGCAGGGCGGTTATCGGGACCACGGGCCTGGCCCAGAAGCCCTTGGCCATAGAGATTGTCAACTGCGTCGCCTATCGTGTCGCTCAGTGATGTAGCACGACTCTCTAACGTCAGAAGGTGTCCAAAAAGCCCCTTCTCCCCTTGCGGGAGAAGGCTGGGATGAGGGGGCATCAGAGCACCTGCTGTCGGCAGACAGGTCACCCTCACCTCAATCCTCTCCCGTCGAGGGAGAGGAGGTCTTAAGGTAACGCGTTAAGTAGAAACATCCTCTTAGTCATACGCCCGGGTTTGCCAGGAAGTCGAGGACTTCCCGTGACAAGGCTTCCGGGTCGTCGTAGGCAGTGAAGTAGGAGCCGCCTTTGAGCACACGGGTGCGGTTCCGCCGGATTCGTGCGGCGACAGGTTCCAGGGCTGGGCGTTGACCGTCCTGGTCTCCGCTCATCACCAGGGTAGGGGCCTGAGTTAGAGGTAGACGCTCCAGGATGCTCCGGCTGTGGCGGTAGATGGCAATGTAAGCTTCGTTGCGCCGCTCCCCTGCCATTAGCTTCCACACGACTTCTTTCTGGATTGTTTCCAGGGCCTCGTCGGAGTAGGGTTTCGGGAATAGCCCTTCCCGCATTCTTCCGGTAATGTCGTCCCACATCTCCGACAAATGGCTGCCGTCATCCTTCAGAGGAAAGTACCTGATTCGGGACTCCAGCATCTCCGACGGCTCGTCCCAGTAGGGAACGCCGTACACCGCCAGCTTGTCTACTCTGTCGGGATAACCCGCCGCCACCTCACAGGCGATGGCTGCGCCTGTGTGATGGCCGAAGATATGCGCCCGGTCAATACCCAGGGCGTCCAGGAAGGCAACGACGCTGTCGGCGTACTCGGCGACAGTGTACTGGTGAGGGGGCGGGTCGGACATCCCGTATCCGAGGGTATCCAGGGCAAGGACCCGGTAGGAAGCGGCCAGAGAAGGAATCATGCCCTCAAACTGCTGGGAACAGCTGGCGGTCTGGTGGAGGAGAAGAAGGGGCTGGCCCACACCGGCGTGGCGGTAGTGGATTTGACCATGAGGAGTGTTTGCATAGGCACGTAGGATTCCCTCAGTCATTGTTACCTCCCCAATGTTGAGTTACTCATCTGGATTGCCCGGAGCCTCCGACGAGGAAAGCCGGCAATGCGGGTCTGTACCTATGGCGTGAGCAGGCCTATTATCTCCTCCACCGTGGGTACATCCTCAAGCCTATCCACCAGGTCTATGAGTGCCTGGCAGTTGGCCGGCGGCAGATGCCCCGCTCCGGCCTCCCAGCACCGCCGGAACTTTGTCAGATGCTGCTCCCTGGACAGCGGATTGTCCGGGTGGCCCAGTGCCTGCTCCACCGAACGCTCGTATACCTGGCCGCTCTTCAGTCGTATACGGAGCCGCACAGGCGTCATGGCGTTCTCGTCATGATTATCTGCATCCCGGGTAACCAGGATACGCTGTGCCAGGTTATGCACTTCCGGGTCAACCAGCGCATCGCCCATAAAATCGCCGACGAACACGTCGCCCTTCATCATAAGGGTCGCCAGAACGAAGGGTATCGAAAGCTTGGCGTACTGGGTTGTTGGTGCACCGGTGTTCAGGGGCCTTCCGACCAGACGGTACACCAGGGGCGGGACTGTAGCCTCGATTTCATCCACGTCTTCCGGGGCTATGCCGTGTTGATTGCGCAGGGTCAGGGTCGCCTCGACCACGCCGTGGGTCAGCCGCCCCGAGGGGAAGGGCTTGTGGCTCACCCGCTCCACCTGCCAGACCCGGCCCAGATTTGCTATGACGTCATCCACCTGGTACTCCCCCTCGAACAGCCGGAAGTAGCCATAGCGGCCCTCCATAACGTCAGACGCACCCACCACCCCCTCGGCTGCCAGCTCTATCGCCGTAACGGCTGCCCTGGCGTTGAACCCGGTCTGCATGGAGTTGACCATCGCCCCCTCGTGGTGGGGTTGCAGAGTGCCGCAAATCTGGCTGTAGACGATGCCCATAGCATTGGCAAGGGTACTTTCGTCGAACCCGAGGAGCTTTCCCCCGGCGGCGACGGAGCCGAAAGCTCCGGCCGTGCCTGGTCGGAAGTGGGTCACGGGAGACCTGGATGAGATGCCGATGGAGCAGGAGATGTCCACCCCCAGGGCAACGGCGGTCAGAAGCTCCCGTCCGGTGACGTTGCCCCTGGTCTCGGCAACTGCCAGTGCGACGGGCAGGGCCGTGGTGAAGGGGTGAATAACTGCCACGTCGTGGGCGCAGTCGAACTCCTGGTTGTGCATGAAGAAACTGTTAGCCATCGCAGCGGAGGGGGCCGGGAGCCTGTCCCCAAAGACCAGGACCGTGCTGTCCTCCGTGCCGCCCCATCCCCTGACGACCCGGCGCATCTGGGGGACGCCCGGTGCCAGCGTTCCGGCAATCGCCACACCTAGCGTATCTAGTATAAAGGTCTTTGTTGCCTTGATGGCACCGGCCGAGAGGTCTTCGTAGCGGCTGACGGAGACGTGGTGTACGAAGCTATGTATCGCGTCGGCCTTGCGGCCGGGTTGGGTAACTGAATCAGTCATGCCCTTACCTCCCTTTGAACTCCGGTCGGCGCTTCTCCAAGAACGCCTGCTGTCCTTCCTGATAGTCCTGGGTATCGAAGTGAAGGAAGGGTAGGGCCTCCTGCTCAGGCGAAAGGCGGCTAAGGTCCGGGTCCTCCAGCACGGTCCGGGACATCTCTTTGTGGGCCTTATGGGAGAGAGGGGCCAGACGGGCCATCTGCCGGGCAAGGCCGTACGTGTGCTCCTCGACCTCGGCTACGGGCACCACCTTGTGTACCAAGCCCAGGCGCAGCGACTCTTCGGCGTCTACAATGCCGGCAGTCAGCAGTATGTACAGCGCTCCTGAACGGCCTGCAAGCTGTACCAGGCGTCTTATCTCTCCGTATCCTATGGCAATGCCCAGGCGTGCGGCGGTGATGCCCAATCGGGCGTTGTCTGCCGCTATCCTGAGGTCACACGCATGGGTCAGTTCACATCCCCCGCCGACGCAATAGCCTTTGATGAGGCAGATGGTGGGCTTGGAGAGGGCTTCCACGGCGTCCATCGCGCCGTCCACTGCCGAAGCGTAGATTTGAGCCTTGGCAGAGTTGTTCCTGTATAGCTCGAAGCCCTTTATGTCTGCGCCGGCAGAGAAGGCTTCGTCTCCCGCACCCCTGAAGATCACCACCCTCACCGAGGAAGATGTTTCCAGGTCAACGGCGAGCCTCTGCAACTCCAGCCACATGTCATAGCTTATGGCATTGCGTCGGTCGGGGCGGTTGAGTGTGACCGTGGCAATGCCATCCTGTTCGTCCAGCAGTATATCCTCACCCATTCCGTGCCTCCTGACTGGTACTCCGCCTCCGCCGTTGCTACGAAAGGCTTGGGTACATATTTGTTCAGATTTTACACGTTTCCCGTGGTTGATGCCAGCGTATCCGATATGGGGTATTTTTAAGGTGTGATGATATTGAATTTCACCCACCGCCGCCAGCAGAGCAATGCCAGGGAATATATCAGCATCTCAATGCTTTTGCTGTAGCCTTTGGTGCGCCGTACC
>DAOUKR010000032.1:0-97607 GCA_034421095.1 Dehalococcoidia bacterium | reverse complement strand
GCGTCCCAAGCCTCCTCTCCCTCGATGGGACCCGCCTCGGCGGGCAGGAAGGATTGAGAGCCTGCCCCGTACTTGATACGGGGTGAGGGTGATACCCCTCATCCCAGCCCGCCTCCGGCGGGGGAGAAGGGGCTTTACAAACACCTCTAAGAAACCTCTGAATAAGGCCCTTTTACCTTGATGGGGGTGAAAAGGCTTGACTCTGTAGCTGTTGACCCGCCAAGACCATCCTGGATTCCGGCTTTCGCCGGAATGACGTAAGGTGTTTAGAGGTTCTCTAGCCTGGAGCTACGTCCCACACCTTGTGCTGATCGGGGTCGAAGTGCAGGAGGGACGTTCCCTGGGTGCCCTTCCCCATCAGGAAAATCTCCCAGCCCTGCTCGTCGTGGGCCTGCTGTCGATGAATATCCCTGGGATAGGGCAGCCAGTAGAGGGCTTCGCCCGGCTCCAGGTCTCTCTGGACGTGGAGCTTTAGCTCGGCATATCCCGACCTGGAGACGTCGTCCACTCGCTCCCACCCTTCATAGTGAATACGGCCCTTGTAGGGGCATATAACCCCCCAGGTGTTGTGGTTGTGGACCGTGGTCGGATGCTCATGGGCGAACTTGGCAATAGCCAGAATCAGGGTATCGTCCAGGTCTGAATACAGGTCGCAGACCTCCAGGGCCTCTCTGCCGGGGGGTATTATCCTTATCGGCCCCTGTTCAAGCAGGTCACTACGGGAGCTTAGTGCCTGCATCCGTTGGGCTATCTCGCCCAACCCCTCGTCGGTGGAGCCTTTCTCCCTCAAGATGGCCTTGACGTCCTCCATAAACTGGCCGACTGTGTACTCGGTGTCGCTACTCATACCTCACTCCTTCCAGCGGGATGGCTGCCATGCCTTCAATGCAACCTACCAGGTCAGCACGATTTTGCCGAAGTTGTCCCGGTTTATCATGGCGCGGTGGGCCTCCTGCACCCGCTCAAAGGGAAACACGTCGTGAATCACCGGCTTGATTTGCCCGGTCTCGACGAACTTCAGCACCTCGTGCAGATAGCTATTGCTGCCCATAAAGGATGAGGTCAGCCACAGCCTGCGGGAACGCAACGTGGTCAGGTCAAGGTTCCAGTCTCCACTGGACGTGTTGCCGCAGTTCACCACCCGGCCGCCCGTGGCCATTGCGTCCAGGGTTTTCTGGAGGGTATCGCCCCCTACGCTGTCAATGGCGGCGTCCGCGCCCCGGCCATCGCACAGGCGCACCACCTCTTGGGGCCAGCCGGGTTGAGTATAGTCCACGGCCCATTCCGCGCCTAGCTCCAGGCCCTTCCCTCGCTTGACCTCGGTGCTTGCCGTGGTGATAACACGAGCGCCAAAGAGCCGGGCAATCTGGATGGCGGCAATACCAACGCCGCTGCCCGCCGCGTTGACCAGTACCCACTCCCCCGGCTGTATCCTGGCCTTCTCCACCAGGACTCGCCAAGCGGTGATGAACACCAGGGGAATGGATGCGCCATCCTCGAAGCTGATGTTGTCGGGAAGGGGTGCCAGGTAGATGTCCGGGATACGCATAAGCTCCGAGTAGCCGCCGTCCAGGCCCACCCCCAGAAGCTTGTACTGGGTGCAATCGGAGTGCATACCCCTCTGGCATCTCTGGCATTGCCGGCAACTGGTGCCAGGATATACCAGTACACGGTCTCCGGGGGAGAACCCGGAGGCACCGGGGCCAAGGCTCTCCACCACGCCGGCAACGTCGGCACCCATGATTCTCGGCCCTTCGAAGCGCCGCTCGGTAGGGTTCTTGGTAGCCCATACGTCCAGGTGATTCATGGCGCAGGCTTTCACCCGAACCAACACCTCACCGGGTCCCGGCTGGAGGTCGGGAATCTCACTTACTTGCAGGGCCTCTACTCCTCCCGTCTCATAGACAACTGCGCGCATGTCGTCCTCCTTACCTTTCTTCCGTCTGTCCCACTTTTACCCACCTGGTTCGCCTTTGTCAAGTTTGCTCGAATTTACTTGAAGGTGTTGCCATAGGGTCTCCACTTCTTTGACGTCTGCCTGCACCTGCCCGCGGCAGGCGGGACAGACAGGAGAAAGTATTGAGAGCCTGTCCCGGGCTTGGTGTGGGGATGGGAGGGTGGATTCCGGCTTCCGCCGGAATGACGGTTACTTAAAGGTCTCCACAAGGAGAGAAGGTACTGTTGAAACATCACGTGAGACGGGTTAGACCCGTGCGCAAGTCTATACCATGGGCGCATAAGGGCACGGCTGGGAATATCACGTCCGTTCCGGGGGTGTCGGTGGTGGCAACGGTTGGGTTCGAACCAACGACCTAGCGCTTATGAAGCGCCCGCTCTGCCGCTGAGCTACGTTGCCGTCCTGGATTTACCGGGCAGAAAACCCCGGTACGTATCGCGGGCAAGGTGCTTGGTATAAATACCGGGCGAACCTTGATGTACCATTAAATATATCCAGAAGTGATTTACCTGTCAACGGAAGTCTCGCCAGGGATAGAGTCTTTCTGTTCTCACACCGAGCATCTTAATCATCGTACTGGACATCTCCTCACGGCGGCGGTATATTCTCATGGCGGGGAACTAGCGCGGGAAAGCATTTCAGGAGTGGTGGAAGATGGCCGTATCGCAGAAGGTGGCGCGTTTCGTGGAGGAGGGGGGATGGATCCGCCGGATGTTCGAGGCAGGCATCGCCCTCAAGCAGCAGTACGGAGAGGACAAGGTCTTCGACCTGTCCCTGGGCAACCCGGTGGTGGAGCCTCCACCCCAGTTTCACCAGGAGGTACGCAGGATCGCGGAGGCTCCCTCCGCGGGGATGCACCGATATATGCCCAACGCCGGCTATGCCGAGACCAGGGAAGCCGTGGCAGCGGGTCTCAGGGCAGAGACGGACATACCCTTCACCATGAGGGAAATCGTGATGACCTGCGGCGCTGCGGGCGGCCTCAACGTGGTGCTGAAGACAATCCTCAATCCGGGCGACGAGGTGGTGTTCTTCGCACCCTACTTCGTGGAGTACGGGTACTACACCGACAATCACGGAGGGGTCCCCGTAATCGCCCCCACAGATGGCAACTTCCAGCCGGACCTGGCCGCTCTGGAGGGGTTGATAACGCCCCGTACCAGGGCCGTTTTCATCAACTCCCCCAACAATCCCTCGGGGGCCGTCTACGGTGCGGACATGCTCAAGGATTTGGGAGACCTGCTGCGCCGAAAAATGGCGCAGTACGGCACTGAAATATTCCTGATAAGCGATGAACCCTACCGTCGAATCATCTATGACGGCCTCACTTACCCCCAGGTGTTTCCCCACTATGAAACGTCCATCGTCGTCCACTCCCACGCCAAGGACCTGGCCCTTCCCGGAGAACGTATCGGCTACATTGCCGTGAATCCCGACTACGAGGAAAGGGCGGAGCTGGTGGACGGATTCACCTTCTGCAACCGTATACTGGGTTTCGTGAACGCCCCGGCGTTGATGCAGCACGCCATCCGCGCGCTTCAGGGAGTCAGCGTGGACGTGGGGGACTACCAGCGCAAGAGGGACCATCTCTACGGCCAGCTTACCGAAATGGGCTACTCAATCTTCAAGCCCCAGGGAGCATTCTACCTGTTCCCCAAGTCTCCCCTGGAGGACGACGCGGCCTTCGTGGAGGAGTTGCAGCGCTGGAACGTGCTCACGGTGCCGGGCCGGGGGTTCGGCTCGCCGGGCTACTTCCGCATCTCCTACTGCCTGGAGGACAGGGTGCTGGAGGGGGCCATGGAGGGCTTCTCCAGGGCGGCGAAGAGATTCGGGCTTTAGCCGGGGTAACTCGTTCCTACAACCCCCTAATCTCCAGGGTGCTTACCTCACCGGTCTCCAGGTCTGCCACGCGGATGGCGTGGTTGTTGGTATCCGCTACGTACAGCTTGCCCGCAGCCACACTCACGTCCCCGGGCTCGTGAAAGAGGGCCTCGCTGGCTTCGCCGTCCAGGTATCCCGGCTCGCCGGTGCCCAGCATGGTGAGAACGCTTCTGGTCTGGGGGAAGACCCGCTTGACCTTGTTGTTGTAGGTGTCAGCTATGTAAAGGACGCCATCGTGGTAATGTATCCCGATGGGATGCTGCAAACGGACGGCGTCGCCGGTGCCGTCAACGTCGCCGAAGACGAAGAGGTCCTGCCCCACGATGGTGCCGACCCGTCCGCTTTCACTCAGGTCGGCGGTACGGATGGCGCTGGCCTCGCTGTCGGCGAAGTAGAGCACATTCCCGTCGGTGGTTATGCCGCTGGGCTGGTCCAGGGAGGCGGAAAGAAGTGGCCCGTCAACGGGGGCCTCACGGCCGTTGCCGGCGTAGGGGCGCACTTGCCCGGCCTCCGGGTCCAGAGCCCATAGCTGGTGAATACCGGCCATGGCTATGTAAAGGGTCCCGCCGTGCAAGGCCAGGTCCCAGGGAGAACTCAGGTCCGTGGACAGGGCCTCGCCGCCCTTCCCAAAGCCCCTTGCCTGCCTTCCCGTGCCCGCCACCGTCGCCACCTTCCCACCGGCCAGGTCAACCCTGCGGATGGCGTGGTTCTCGGTATCCGCCACGTAGAGGACATCTCCGTCGAGGGCCATACCCTGGGGGTGGTCGAAGCTGGCCGTACCGAAGTCGCCGTCGGCGAGACCCGCTTCGCCGCAGCCGACGACCTGTCTCACCTCCCCGTCCAGAGTGGATACAATGATCCGGTTGTGGTTGGAGTCGGATATGAAGAGCCTGCCCGTGACGTCGTCAGCGAGCACCTTGCCGGGGAAAGCCAGGACCGACTTTTCCACTTCCTCCATACTGTGATGTAGAGGGGTATGGTCGAGGATGCCCTTCCCGTCAAACTCCTCCACCATCCGAGCCAGCACGGGGTCGAAGTCCTCGAAGGTAATCTCCCCTTCATGCTTTCCTATAATCTTGCCCTGGGGGTCTATGAATATCAGCGTGGGCCAAGCCCGTCCGGAATACTGCCTCCACACAGTGAACTGGCCGTCGTTAATCACCGGATGCTCCAACTCATAACGAAGGACCGCCTGACGAAGGTTATCGGTGTCCTGCTCGGAGGTGAATTTGGCCGAGTGCACCCCTATGACCGCCAACTCGTTCCTGTACTTGTGCTCCAGTTTCCGCAACTGCGGAAATACGTGCATACAGTTGATTCAACAGTATGTCCAGAAATCCAGGATTACTATCTTCCCCCGCAGGTCTTGAAGGCTCAGCGGCCTGTCGGTGTTCAGCCAGTCCAAACCCTGTGGAAAGTCGGGTGCATTTACATTGCCAATGAAGGACCTCGTCGCCATAGTGAACCCCCTTTAGAATTCCCAATCCCGAACATCATGCCGGGCTATCGAAGTGCCAGTGACTCGCGGACGTGGGACTACCCACTTACCGCCCGGCCGCTTTCCTTCCTGCGTCCAGGGTAGGACTGGTGCGGGCGGGACTGGCCATGATGATTCGGAACCCCTGCTCAATCCGCATCTCCACGTCGGCTGCCGTAGCGCCGGTAGCACAGGGTACGTTGAACTCCTTGCAGGCTTCCAGGACCCGCAGCAGCCCCTCCTGCACGTCAGGGTCCGACGAGTTTCCCCGCTTGCCCATGGAGACGGACATGTCGCCGGGGCCTGCCCATATAGCGCCGATTCCCTTGACCTCCCGCAGGATGTCCCGGATGTTCCTCACGCCCTCCGCCTCTTCAACGATGGCCATAAGGAGTATCTCGCCATCGGGGTCGAGGGGCCACAAGTCGGCAATGTCATAGTACTCCTGGGCCGTCAGCCCCCAGTAGCGCGCCGCCAGCCGTGTCCACCATCCTCGCTGGCCCTCCGGCTCGAAATCGGGCACTCCGGGCACCTGGGGATAGCGAGCAGCCACCACCAATGCTTGCGCTTCCTCTACCGTATTGAGGTGGGGACACACTAGGCCGTAGACCCCGGTATCCAGAGTCTGTTTGATGACCCACTGATTCACCCCGGACTCACGGGCATTGGGGGGAATCCGCACGAAGGGGACCACGTCCGGCTGGAGGTTCCCCTTCTCCAGGATACGTTTCCTGTTGAGGAGGTACTGCAAGGAGGTACGCAGACTGTCGAAGCCAAAGCCTTGGTGTTCCGTCTCAAGAATTATGAAGTCATAGTCCGCGTCGGCCACGTATGTTATGTCATCCATACTGTCAACCATTATCGTGCCGCTGCTGAACACGACCTTGTCCTGCTCCAGCAGGTCTATGACCTTGTTCAATCTCACGCCGTTGTACATCGGGTCCCTCCTTAGAGTTGGACGTATACTATGCGGCTTCACCTGACCGGGAGTCGGCCAAGGACATGGCGTCCTGAATGTATTGCTCCGTCCTCTGTATATCGGACCGCACGTCCGCTTCCGGCTCACACACCCCATCATAGAAACAGGCTCCGTGTAGAAAAGACTGGTAAGACCCATACCGGATGCGCAATGAATCAAAGGCAGGCTTTTCCGCCTCCAGTCTTTCATCGAAACATAAGCCGCGTATGTCCCGCATGGTCTGGCCGGAAGTGCGAGGCTCGTTGCCAGTTCGTGCCAGGATTAGAGCATCAGTAGCACGTTTCACGGCGCACCACGCTTTTTCTGCTGCGTCCCGAATATCCCCTGACCGCAAACGCTCCAGCGATTCAACGTGAATCATTCGAGCGTCGGCAAATATCGCTGTTACACGCTCGGCGGTCTCTCCCTCGATTGTCGCCATGGCCATCTCCCCTTTTGCTTCCTATCACAATCCAGGCAAAAGATGCGATATCGTTTTTATTATATCTCTCTTAACGCTCCTCAGATGAACGGGCTTGAGTTAGACCATTAGCTGATTCATTTGAACTCTGTGGGCGCCAGGTATCTGATTCGCTTCAGGCCAGGTTTTAGCCCCGCAGGTTGGGTTGTCTCGCCGCCCTTGCTTCGTCCAGACGAGACACGGGAGTGGTATGGGGTGCGTTATTCACCAGGGACGGGTCCTCGGAGACCTCCCGGTCTATCGCTCTCAGGGCTTCGATGAAAGCATCCAGGGTCTCCTTGTTCTCGGTCTCCGTGGGCTCTATCATAAGGGCTTCATCCACGATTAGCGGGAAGTACATCGTGGGGGCATGGAAGCCGTAGTCCAGAAGGCGCTTGGCTACCTCAAGGCCGCGGACATCCCTCGCCTTCTGGTCCTTCGCCGAGAAGACCACCTCATGCATACAGGTGCGGTCGTAGGGCAGGTGATATATGTCCTTGAGGCGCTGCATCAGGTAGTTGGCGTTCAGAACGGCGTTGGTGCTGACCTCTGCAAGCCCCGTATTCCCCATGCTGCGTATATAGGTATAGGCCCGGACAAGCACCCCGAAGTTGCCGTGGAACCCGCATACCTTGCCGATGCTCTTTTCAGGAGTGGTCAGAGAGAAGGACTCGCCCCCGTCCGACTGCTGGCGGCCCACCACCGGAGAGGGCAGGTAGGGCAGCAGAGTATCGTTGACGCCGACGGGACCCGCGCCGGGGCCGCCGCCGCCGTGGGGCGTGGTAAAGGTCTTGTGGAGGTTCAGGTGTACCACGTCGAACCCCAGACTGGCCAGCTTCGCCCTCCCCAGCAGGGCGTTCATGTTGGCGCCGTCGCCGTAAACCAGACCACCGGCCCGGTGCACGGTATCGCACAGTTCCAGGATGTTGTTGTCGAAGAGGCCCAGCGTATTGGGCTGGGTAATCATCACTCCGGCCAGATTGGAGTCTGCCACGTCCTTCAGGGCTTCCAGGTCCATGTTGCCCCTTGAGTCGGAGGCAACGCTCACCACGTCAAACCCCGCCATCGCAGCCGAGGCGGGATTGGTCCCGTGGGCGCTGTCCGGTATGGCTACTTTGGTGCGGTCCTTGTCGCCCCTTTCATGGTGATAAGCCCGGATCATGAGCATACCGCAGAACTCGCCCTGTGCCCCGGCAAGGGAAGCCAAGCTGACGCCCTTCATGCCCGTAAGTTCGGCCAGGTAGCCCTGGAGTTGGTACAACAGCTTCAATGCTCCCTGGGTCGTCTCCTGGTCCTGAAGTGGGTGAAGGGATGAGAAACCCGGAAGAAAGGCCATCTCGTCGTTTACCTTGGGATTGTATTTCATGGTGCAGCTTCCCAAGGGGTAGAAGTTGGTATCTATGGAGAAGTTGAGGTGGCTCAGCAGGGTGAAGTAGCGCACTATCTCAGGCTCGGCAAGCTCGGGTAGCTGCAGCCCCTCCCGCAGCATCTCCCCCTGGGGGAGCGGCTGGGCCGGAACATCCAGGGCCGGCAGGACGGTCCCGATTCTGCCCGGTATGCTCCGCTCCATTAAAGTGCGCCTGTCTATACTCTGTCCGTTACTCATAGCTCCCTCACCTGGAAACGATCTCCGAAAGCTCCGATGCCAGCGTCTCTATCTCCTGGCGGGTATTCATTTCTGTAACGCACAGGAGCATACCGTTAGAGACCCGGTCGCTTATGTCCAGCCCACCTATGATGTTCCTCTCAAGAAGATGGCGGTTGATATCTGCCGGAGGGACGGGGCACTGGACCGGGAACTCGTGGAAGAAGGTGCCCTGGAATGGCAGCGAGAACCCGGGTATCTGGCCGATGAGGGAGGCTGCGTAGTGGGCCTTGTGATAGCAAAGCTCGGCCACCTGGCGCAGCCCCCGCTTTCCCAGGGCGGCCATGTACACAGTCGCCACCAGGGTCATCAGGGCCTGGTTGGTGCAGATGTTGCTTGTGGCCCGCTCCCTGCGTATGTGCTGCTCCCTTGTGCTCAGGGTGAGCACGTACCCTGTCCGGCCCTGGCTGTCCACCGTCTGCCCCGCCAGCCTCCCCGGCATTTGCCGGACATACTTCTGGCGGGTGGCGAACAGGCCCACGTAGGGACCGCCGAAGCTGGTCGGGATGCCCAGAGGCTGCCCTTCACCTGTGACAATGTCGGCATCGTAGTCCCCGGGCGGACGGAAAAGCCCCATGGCGATGGGATTGGTGGAGACCACCAGGAGAGCGCCACTTTCGTGGGCCATGCGCCCCAGGGAGGCGATGTCCTCAAGATACCCGAAGAAGTTGGGGTGCTGGACAATGACGCACGCGGTGTCATCCGGTATCCGTGGGTCCCCGGCATCGAGTCCGTTTATCTCTATGCCCTGGGGGTGGGCGTAGGTCTCCACGACCTCGCGGTAGGTTGTGGAGACGGTATCCACCACGGATACGCTTCCCCTTCCCGTGATTCGGCAGGCCATGAGGGCGGCTTCGGCCAGGCTGGACGCCCCGTCATACATTCCGGCGTCGGCAACCTCCATCCCCAGCAGGTTGCATATCATGGTCTGGAAGTCGTAGGTAGCCTGGAGGGTCCCCTGGCTGGCCTCGGCCTGATAGGGGGTGTAGGCCGTGAGGAACTCCCCCCTGGTGATAATGGAGCGGATTATGCTGGGGCTGAAGTGGTTGTATGACCCCGCCCCCAGGAAGGAGGTATATTCTCTGAGATGCAGGTTCCGGGCTGCCAGACCCTCGATTTCCCGCCGCAACTCCAGCTCCGACAGTGGCGGGGGGAGGTTCAAGGGAGGGTTGCGGTGCTCCGGGGGAATGTCGGTGAAGAGCTCCTCCACCGTGTCTATCCCCAAGGTGCGCAGCATCTCCCTGCGGTCATCTTCAGTGTTGGGTATGTAGTGAAAGCTATTGCCCGACGCCTGGTCTACGTCCTGTACCATTAACGTCCCCTGATTCTTGTTTCAGATGCAAAGCCCCCCATTCGACTGGGGAAGGCCGGGATGGGGGTGAAAAGGCCGGAACGGCAGAGGTTATGCAAACATCCGGCGGTACGGCCCTAGTGGGCGGTCTCTTCCAGGTAAGCCTCGTATTCATCGGCGGTGAGGAGATTGTCAAGCTCGGAGGCATCCTCAATTTGAATCCCCAGTATCCACCCCCTGTCGTAGGGGTCCTCGTTCACCAACTCGGGATGGTCGGTCAACTCCTGATTAATCTCGACCACCTCCCCACTAACCGGGGAGAAGATGTCCGACACGGCCTTGACCGACTCCACCTCGCCCAGCTTGGCTAGCTGTGCAAGCCGGGTCCCCACGGCCGGGAGGTCAAGATATACCACGTCTCCCAGCTGGTCCTGGGCATAGTGGGTTATGCCCATCAGTCCCCTGGAGCCGTCTTCCAGCTTTATCCACTCGTGCTCTCTTGAGTATTTCCTGTCCGCAGGATTCATCTGACCACTTCCCTGGAGTAAAAGGGTAGGGGCACCACTTCCGCCTCGACAAGTCTGCCACGTATGTCTACCTGTAGCTCCTGACCCTGCTCTGCAGATTCCACCGTAACATAGCCCATAGCGATATTCCTGTCAAGAGTAGGAGAGTATGTCCCGCTGGTTACCCTCCCTGCCTGGGTATTCTTGGCGAGAATGGGGTAGCCCTCTCTGGCAATGCTGCGACCCCGGACCTCAAGACCCACCAGCCTGCGCTTCGACCCCCCGTCCCTCTCTCGGCGAAGGGCATCCGCCCCGACGAACTCCTTGTCCAGCCGGACGAAACGCTCCAGCCCCGCCTCCAGAGGTGTGGTGGTGGTGTCTATATCGTTCCCGTGAAGCGGCAGCGCCGCCTCGAGGCGCAACACGTCCCTGGCACCCAGTCCGCAGGGTACTGCGCCCTCACCCATGAGGGTCTGCCATACATGGGGTGCGTCCGGGGCCGCCACTATCAGCTCGAACCCGTCCTCTCCCGTGTACCCCGTCCTGCCGATAAATGCGGGCACTGAAGCCACGGTCCCCTGGGCGGCGGAGAAGGTGCGTATGCCCGATGGGTCCACGTCGCAAAGCCTGCCCAGCATTCCCGGGGTGTCAGGCCCCTGGAGGGCAATCATCGCGGTGGCCTCGGTGTTGTCTTCAATGGTGGTATCCGGGAACCTATCTTCGGCCCAGCGCAGCAGCCAGGGGACCACGTATTGCCTGTTGGATGCGTTGCACACCAGCAGGTAGCGGTCTTCGCCCCGGCGGTAGAATACGGTATCGTCTATTATGCCCCCCTCTTCGTTGCAAATCATGGCATAGCGCGCCCTGTTCTGCCGGAGGTCGGAGGCGTTGGCGGTGACTATCCAGTCCAAGAATGGCCCAGCCCGAGGCCCCCGTATGTCCAGCCTGCCCATGTGGGACACGTCAAACAGCCCGGCGCTGGACCGCACGGCCCTGGTCTCGGCCAGGATGCCGGCGTACTGGACGGGCATATCCCACCCGGCGAAGGGGACCATTCGTGCATTCAGGGATATATGAGTCTCGTATAGCGATGTACGACTGAGTGACTGCGTCATAATATGCTACCCCGCTGTACCCTAATGGAACGCCACCATTTTTAGCTCCGTCATCTCCTCGACGGCGTAGCGCGGCCCCTCCTTGCCCATGCCGCTGTCCTTCAGGCCGCCGTAGGGCATCAGGTCGGCGCGAAAGCCGGGGCCGGAGTTTATCATCAGGTTGCCCGAGTGGACCTCTTTTACGAACTTCATGGCCCAGTCCAGGTTCTGGGTGAACAGCGCCGCGCTGAGTCCGTAGATGGAGTCGTTGGCAAGGGCGATGGCGTCCTCGATGGTGGTGAAGCTGGTCACGGCCACTGCGGGGCCAAACAGTTCGTCGTAGGATAGCCGCATATCGGGCTTGACGTCGGCCACTACCGTCGGAACGTGCATCGTGCCTGAGCGGTCGCCGCCGGTGAGGAGACGAGCTCCGCCGTCCACGGCTTCCTGTATCCATTCGTTGACTCGTATGGCGTCGCTTTCCCGAATCATTGGCCCCATCTGCACTTCCTGTCCAAGCCCGTTGCCCGCCTTGATCCCCTCCACCTGGGGCTTCAACACGTCGAGAAACTCGCCGTAGACCCTTCCGTCCACCAGCACCCGTTGGGCCGAAATACAGACCTGCCCGGCGTTGGAGAAGCCACTGGTCACAGTAGCCTGGGCCACCTTCTCCAGGTCTGCGTCGGGCATGATAATCATGGGAGAGTTGGAGCCTAGCTCCATCGTTACCTTCTTCAGTCCGGCGACGTGGCAGATGTGCTCTCCCACGTCGCGGCTGCCGGTGAATGTGACCTTGCGCACCCGCCTGTCGGCGCACAGAGCATCCCCGATTTCGCCACCCGGTCCGGTGACGCACTGGATAGCCTCGGGCGGCAGGCCAGCCTCCAGGAGTAGCTCCGTCAGCTTGAGGGCAGAAAGGGGAGTGTCGCTGGCGGGCTTGATTATGACCGAGTTGCCCGCTGCCAGGGCAGGCCCCACCTTGTGACACACCAGATTGAGGGGAAAGTTAAAGGGGCTGATGGCTGCCACCACGCCGCAGGGGACCCGCATGGTGAAGCCGAACTGCTGCCTGAGTCCGGGAGCCGCATCCAGGGGCACGGTCTCTCCGTGGAGGCGCTTGGATTCCTCCGACGATAGGGTCATGGTCTGTATCGCCCTCTGGACCTCGGTCCGGGCCTCCGTTATGGTCTTGCCCTCCTCCAGGGTAATGGTCCTTGCGAAGTCGTCCTGTCTCTCCGTAAGCATGTCGGCCGCCTTGCGGAGAATGGTATACCGCTCATGGGATGTCAGGCTAGCCATGGCCGCCGCCCCTGCCTCGGCGCTGGCAACGGCGGCGTTCACGTCGCCGGCATCTCCCCTGGGAACCGTATCTATCTCCGAGCCGTCGTAGGGGTTGACCACGGGGACCTTTCTGGACTTGTCCACCCACTGGCCGCCTATGTACATCTTCATGGTTGAGCACCCCTCCTCTACTCAGGTTTCCCACATGGTAAGGCATGTCAAATCCCAGGTCAACCGACCACGAGGCCCCGGGGTCCTCCTATTCTCTAAAAGGATGTTTCTAAAATTGGCGTCCCAAGCCTCCTCTCCCTCGATGGGAGAGGATTGAGGTGAGGGTGATACCCCTCATCCCAGCCTTCTCCCGCAAGGGGAGAAGGGGCTTTACAAACACCACCCAAGTAAGTGAATACATGCTTACCTGAATCGGGTTAGGCGGGTAGGTCTACGGGTGGCCGGTCGTGATACAATTATCAGGATACGCCTTAGAAAGTGTCTGAAAAGTTACTTCTCCACTTGCGAGAGAAAGCCGGGATGAGGGGTATTAAGAAGGGTAAGGGACTATGGTGGATTTTCGGAACCTGCCAAGTGTGGAAAGTGTGCTGTCAAGCCGGCGCATCAGGACGGTAATAGGAGAGTATGCGCGGGAATGGGTGACAAATCTGGTGAGGGAGCAGATAGAAGGGGCTAGAGGAGCTATGCGCAACGGGAGCGCCGCCCCCACCGCAGATGAGATTGCCGGTTCCGTTGTCTATCAAATGGAAATGTTAGGGCGGGTCTACCCCCGACCGTTGATAAACGCCACGGGCGTTATCATTCATACCAACCTCGGCCGCGCACCTCTGAGCCTGGACGCTATGGATGCCACACTCCAAGCTTCCGAAGGCTACAGCAACCTTGAGTTAGACCTGCTGGAGGGGGGCCGAGGCTCCCGCCAGGCGCATCTCCAGCCCCTGTTCAGGCAACTCACGGGGGCTGAGGCCGCTCTGGTGGTGAACAACAACGCCTCAGCCGTCCTCCTGGGCCTTTCTGCCCTCGCCGCAGGGAAAGAGGTCATAGTATCCAGAGGGGAGGAGGTGGAAATCGGCGGAGGGTTCCGCATACCGGACGTGCTCCTCCAAAGTGGTGCCAGGCTGGTGGAGGTGGGAACCACCAACCGGACTTATGCTTGGGACTACGAGGCGGCCATCACCGACAATACCGCAGCGCTCCTCAAGGTCCACTCCAGTAATTTCCGTATTGATGGCTTTACTCACTTTGCCGAGGCCAGGGAGTTGGTAGAGATAGGAGAACGCAATGGGATTCCTGTGCTCCACGACGTAGGGAGCGGCTGCTTGCTGAATACCGAGGATTACGGCCTGTCCCACGAACCGACTCCCCGGGAGAGTATCGTGGCGGGTGCGGGACTGGTCTTTTTTTCCGGCGATAAGCTTTTGGGCGGGCCTCAGTCCGGCATAGCGGTGGGGAAGAGGGACCTGGTTCGCAAATTGGAGAGGCACCCCCTCGCCAGGGCCGTCCGAATAGACAAGATGAACCTTGCGGCCCTCTCCGCAACACTCCTCCACTACCTGAAGGGTGAAGCGGAGGCGAAGATACCCATCTGGCGCATGTTAAGCACGTCCGCCGGGGAGTTGGAGGACCGCGCTTACCACTGGCAAACGGCGATAGGCAATAGGGCCCTAGTGTTGAGGGGTCTATCCACTATAGGAGGGGGCAGCCTCCCCGGCGAGACCATTGATACGTGGCTGCTGGCCCTGGAATGTGACGGTCTATCCGGGGGTGCCCAGGCAGTGACCAGGCGGCTCAGGGAATACAGCACCCCAATCATAGCGCGTATTGAGGAAAACAGGGTCATTCTTGATCCCCGTACCGTATTCCTGGAGGAGGAGGACACCCTGTTACGCGCCGTAAGGGAGGCCCTGGAGCCTGCGGCCTAGTATCGGAAGCATTAGGGGATGTAAGAAGGGCCTCTTATCCCCCTGAGAAGAGAAGGTCGGGATGGGAGAGATCAAGTGAGGGCCGGGACTCAGTATTGGGTGGGCGTCTCAGGTTACTGAATGGGACCTGGCGGTCTTACCTGCTCCATCAAGTCATTGTTCCACTCACCCTCAGCCGTCAAGATTGCCTTGGCATCAAAGGCAAACGCCTCAATCAGGTTGTGGGATAGATAGACGTACGTCCCCGGCTGGCGGATGGTGTGAATTGACGCACCCGCCGACCCTGCCGCAATGACCCAGCTTTCCAGGTCAACCCTGGGCGGGCTGTTAAAATCACCTCGCTCCCACACATAGTCGCCGTGGCCGCCAATGAGATGCGGGTAGGACTGGCGGTTGGCTTGGGAATGGATGATAAGCACGTTTTCGCCCACGTTGGCCGTCAACTGTCCCTCTCCCTGCAACGCGCCGGTAACTCCGTTGAACACGATGTGAGTGGGAATCAGTGTCTTCATAGCCTCTATGTCGTCAGCCAGCGAGATGGAGGGGCTGTCGTAGCGCTTGAAGTCGCCGTTCTCGTCACGGGGAATGTAGTAGTCCTGCTCGCCAACGTAATATGCCCGGTCGTAGCGAATGGGATTGCCAGCCGAGTCTTTCAGCCCGTCCCGAGGCAGCACCAGTATGGCTCCATTCATTCCATGGGTGACGTGCCAGGGAACCATGAGTCCGCCTGGCGCGCAGTGATAGATAAAGGCACCGGCCTTGGTGGCCCGGAACCGCAGCATTACCTCCTCACCCGGAGACACCGAGGTCAGTTCGCCGCCTCCCAATGCTCCTATGGAGGCGTGAAAGTCTATGTTGTGCACTAGCTCGTTGTTGGCTGGGTTGACCAGGGTCAACTCGACGTAGTCCCCCTCGTGCACCACGATAATGGGACCCGGCACCGAACCGTTGAAGGTGAACGCCCACATGAACACTCCGGGCGCCACCTCAATCTCCCTTTCCTCAATTACCATCCGCACCTGGACTACCCTGGGGTCGCCGGTGTTTACCTGCTGGTGCTGGGGCAGGGATGGCGGTGAGACCAATTCCTGGGTAACCCGCTGAAGGCTGGCGATATCCTCCGGCTCCCACGTCCTGGGACCGCTCCAGTAGGGCGCTGCCTCTTCGACCTCCGGGGTAGGTCCGGGGGATTCTTGGACTATCCGGCGAACGTCCTCTTCCGTGAGGCCCTCACCGTCGGCGCAAGCCGCAGCGACGCTCAACAGGACTAGGGCCAGGGGTACAAGCAACCATGCCATCATATTGCGGGCACTCTTGTTTGACATAATTCCCCTTGTGAGAGCTATGAGGACACAACGGCGTTATGGGCCGCCGACGCAATCCGGTCCGCCGCATTCGCGGTGATTTCCGCCGCCGTCTTGACATCTATGGTGCCCATGTTCAGTACCATGTGGTAGAGATTAGGGTCATCGGGATGTACCCTGAAGAATCTCCTGAAGAAAATTTCTCGCGCCTTCTCCACATCTGCGACATACTTTTCCGCGTCTCTCTCCTCCAGGTGCTCCCTTTCCATGATAGTCTTTATGCGGAGCTCAAGAGGAGTTATCAACCCCACGTGGAGCACCCCAGGCACATCCTTCAGAATCATATTGGATCCTCGCCCAATGATGACTACGTCTCCCCCATCGGCAAGGTCTTTGATTACAACTCTGGTCGCCTCTATGAAATGCTCGTCATTGAGTCGCTGGGCAGCGGTGAGAGGCTCATCAGCCAAGTCCGTGTACTCTTCGGATGGGAGGTACTCCATGCCTGGACTAAAGTAAGGCTCTCCCCCCGCCCCGGACATTGCGGAACGCTCCAGCATAGTCTGGAGAAAGTAGGCCAGGCGGTCTCTAAGGGCAAGCTTCCTCTGCTCTTTTATCTCAAGGACCTCAACGGTGGAGCCGATGCGTTTGGCTGCTTGGGCCAGGATGAGCCTGTCTACATAATCCGCATTTAGCAAGCCCGCCACCAGGACTCCGATTTCGTTACCTCCAGCACCTATAGGACCATTGAAAGTTACTACCGCCATGACCTCCTCCCCTTATCAAAGTAGCTTCACTAAGACCATATCAACCCGACGCCTTTGCGATTTAACGGCAGTGCTATCGTTAGGCTCAGTGTAGAATAGCGGCGATATTCCTGTCAACATTGGGGCGCTTTGCGAAGGCAATGATGCTGTGAGATAATATCACCATAGGATACCCCCTTTCCCAATCCCACATTTGCCCGGTGGTGTAGTGGTAGCACAGGGGACTTTGGATCCCCTGACCCTGGTTCGAATCCAGGCCGGGCAGCCACCCCATCCAGCTGCTCACTTAGGCAGAATTACCGGCCGTTGGCCGATGCCCTTGACAAGGCGCGCGCACCCGTCATTCCTGCAAAAAGACTGTCCAGTACCCCGGCCTGTCTGTCGGCACACAGGTACGGGGTCAGATTCCAGGGTTGGGGGGATTCCGGCCTGCGCCGGAATGACGCAAGTTGTCCAGAGGTTCCTTAGATTCCTCCCGCCTTCGGCGGACCTATGGCAGATCCGGAATGACAGTGTAGGGTGCTCAGAATGACGAAGATGGGGGACTCATGCGGGCGTGCAGATTGTCAGTCCCTCCCTGCCTGTCGGCAGACAGGTCTGGAAACTGGCAGTACCAGCACGCGTTGGAGTCGCGCCTCCGCAAAGGGGAGGTTGGTTATTATAGTAGTTGTCTCACACGGTCCAGGATGCGGTGGGCCACCTCGTGCTTGGACATGAGGGGCAGCTCCTCCACGCCGCCGGATTTGTCCACCAGAACGACCTTGTTGGTGTCGGTGCCGAAGCCGCTACCCTCGGCGGTTATATCGTTGGCCACTATCAGGTCCAGGGACTTCCTCAGCACCTTGCCCCTGGCGTTCTCCAGCATGTCTTCACTCTCTGCGGCAAAGCCCACCTTTATGAACCGGCCCCTGGACTCCTCCAGGATGTCAGGGGTCTTGCCCAACCCGATAGACCAGGTATCGGAGTCCTTCTTCATCTTTTGGGAAGCCGGGGAGACGGGCATATAGTCGGCCACTGCCGCCGCCATGATAAGGGCATCCGCACCGGCGACGGAATCCTGCACGGCGTCGCGCATCTCCAGGGCAGTCCCCACTTTAACAACCTCTACGGCCACCGGGTCTGCCAGGCTGGTAGGAGCGGTGACCAGCACCACCCTGGCACCCCTGTCCCTGGCTACTTCCGCTATGGCGTAGCCCATCTTGCCGGAGGAGCGGTTGGTGATGACCCGCACCGGGTCTATAGGCTCCTGGGTCCCTCCGGCACTCACCACTACCGTGTACTCCGCAAGGTCACCCTTCCGGCCAAGAACTGCGCTGATGTTTCCCACTAGCTCCGGCGTCTCCACCAGCCTCCCCATACCCACCAGACCGGAGGCCAGGCGACCGCTGGCCGGACCCACGATAAGGACTCCCCTATCCACCAGCTTTGACAGGTTCTCCTGAGTGGCCGGGTTGTCGTACATGTGGGCATCCATAGCCGGGGCAACCATCACGGGGGCGCGGGTAGCGAGGATGGTGGTGGTCAGGGGGTCGTCGGCCAGCCCTGCGGCCATCTTAGCGATGAAATGGGCCGTGGCAGGGGCCACCACCACTATATCCGCACTCTCCGCCAGAGCCACGTGCTCCACGCTAAGCTCCGAGTCGGGGTCGAAGGTGTCGGTTACGACCGGCCTGTGGGTGATGCTGCGAAAGGCCAGGGGGGTGACGAACCGGGTGGCCCCATAGCTCATAATGGCGTTCACCAGGGCACCCGCCTGGACGAGCTTGCTCGCCAGGTCCAGGGCCTTGTAACAGGCGATGCTGCCCGTCACACCTAGAACTATGTTCTTTCCGTGCAACACGCCGGGCATATACTCAGTCCCCCTCGCCCTGGGAGGTTGCCTGAGAGGTTGATGGAGACCCCCCGTTCATCTCGTGGACGATGCGCAACCCGATGAGGGTCAGGTCCGGATTGATGGCATCGAAGACCTCCGTCTCTTTGGCTATGACCGCCGCCAGTCCGCCGGTGGCCACTACCCGGGCATCCTGGCCCATCTCATCCTTGAACCTTCTGACCATGCCTTCCACCAGCCCTACTTGTCCCAGCAACAGGCCAGACTGCAAGGCAGCTACCGTGTTCCGTCCAATCGCGGACTTGGGGGGCGTTAGCTCCACCCTCCTCAGCATGGACGTGCTTAAGAAAAGGGCCTCGGCAGCTACGTTGATGCCCGGAGCTATGGCCCCGCCGAGGTACTCTCCGTCGCGGGAGACCGCATCAAACACGGTGGCCGTCCCGAAGTCAACGATTATGACCGGCCCTCCGTATAGCTGGAAGGCGGCCACGGCGTCCACGATCCGGTCGGCTCCCACGTCCCTGGGACTGTCATACAGGATGTGGACACCCGTCTTTACTCCGGCTGACACGGTCAGCGGGCTGACTTTGAAGTAGCTCTTGCACACCTCCTCGAAGGTGGATGTAAGGGTGGGCACTCCACTGCACAGGCAAGCGCCGGTTATGTCTTCTGCGTTAACTCCCTTGAGGGGGAGGATGCTGGAGACCAGCAGGCCGTACTCGTCCGGCAACCGGCGTGGATCGGTCGCCAAACGCCAGGTTGACCTGAGACGCTGCTCATCGAAGACACCCAGGGTTATGTTGGTGTTGCCTATGTCTATAGCCAGGAGCATAAGGTCTTGTGCCGTTCCTTTATCGGGCTAGAGTGGGGGCCTACGGCACAATTATACGGCTTCACCTCGATGCTCTCAAGTCAGGAAAGCGGGTCTTCATCCTGAACAATGCCAGGTTGAAAGCCCGGGTGTTCATTAGTACAATTAGGTCGTCTCATCCGGCCATCCGCCGAAGGTTTGGATGGCCGAACATAAAATTGATGCGTATAAGGAGTAACCTATGGCCACCAGCACACCGGAAGAGGCCCGCACCCAAATTGTGAACATGGTCCGGGAGTTCGCGCGTCGAGAGCTGGACCCCATCGTCGCCGAATGCGAGCGGGACGATATTGTCCCCCTTGACGTTATAGAAAAGATGAAGGACATGGGGCTTTTCGGCATAACTATACCCGAAGAGTACGGAGGAATGGGCCTGGATTATACCACCTTCGCCATGATTTTCGAGGAGCTTTCCAAGACCTGGATGAGCATCAGCGGCGTTATAGGCACTCACCACATCATGGCCCACGTGGTCACCAACTTTGGCACCGAGGAGCAGAAGCAGAGGTTCCTGCCCGCGTTTGCAACCGGCGAGAAGCGGGGAGGACTGGCCCTCACCGAGCCAAACGCAGGCAGCGATGTCCAGTCCATAGAGCTTACTGCGGTGAAGGACGGCGAGGAGTACGTCATCAATGGCACCAAGATGTTCATCACCAACGGCAGGCACGGAAACACCTTCGCCCTTATGACCAAGACCGACAGGGATGCGACGCCGGCCCACAGGGGCATGAGTTGCTTCATCGCAGAGAAGGGGCCCGGCTTTGAAGTGGGCCGGGACCTGGACAAGCTGGGGTACAGGGGTCTGGACACCTGCGAGCTAATCTTCGAGGACTTCCGCGTGCCGGCGGAGAACCTGGTGGGCGGCCAGGAGGGAAGGGGGTTCCAGCAGGTCATGAGCGGGCTGGAGGGGGGCCGTATCAATATCGCCGCCCGGTCCGTCGGGGTGGCTGCCGCCGCCTTCGAGGCTGCCATCAAGTACGCCCAGCAGAGGCAGGCCTTCGGAGTTCCCATTGCCCAGCACCAGGCCATCCAGCTCAAGCTGGCGGATATGGCAACGAAAATCGAGGCTGCACGCCTGCTCACCTACACTGCGGCGGAGAAGAAGGACAGGGGCGAACGGGTTGACCTGGAAGCGGGCATGGCCAAGCTTTTTGCCAGCGAGATATGCGCCGAGGTGACGCTGGAGGCCATGCGTGTCCACGGGGGTTACGGATACATCAAGGAGTACCCCCTGGAGCGCTACTACCGGGACGCGCCCCTTATGATAATCGGGGAGGGCACCAACGAAATACAGCGTCTTGTCATAGCCCGCCAGCTGCTGCAGAGATACAAGATATAGCCGTGCCATTAGCATCTTGACAAAAGCGTCTCCTTGTAAGAACGTATGTGCCATACTTCCATAAGGAGACGCCATGCTAATCAAGCGCACTCCCGATGCCTACGACAAGCTGCGTATTCTAGGGGGGATGGCAAGGGACGACGTCCTGTCTCACTCAGAGGATGGAAGGGCCGGAAGAGGGTCCCGAATGCCCTACTCATCCCCCAAGAGCAATCCAATCCACGGCGTCTACAGGGCAGCAATGCCCAACGGGAAGTACATCAACCTGATGAGGGTAATGTACACCGACTTTTGCATGATGGACTGCGCCTACTGTCCCAACAGCATCCACGTTCCCAGGAAACGCTATGCCTTCAAGGTGGATGAACTGGCCAGAACCTTCATGGAACTCCACCAACGCCATGCCGTAGCGGGACTCTTCCTCAGCTCCGGCATCGCCGGCAGCGGTTCCAAGACCACGGAGCGCATGATCCACGTGGTGGAGACCATTCGCCAAAAGTACGGTTTCAATGGCTACGTGCACCTGAAAGTGATGCCCGGAACGGAGTACCAGTACGTGGAAGCGGCTTACAGGTTGGGAACGCGCCTTTCCATCAATCTGGAGACGCCGACGGCCGAGATGATGCGAAAGCTCAGCGCCCGCAAGAACCTGGAACGGGATATACTCAGCCCGATGAGTTGGATTGACAAGCTCACTCGCAGCGATACCAACGGCGCAGTGGGGCAGGTCACCCAGCTTGTGGTGGGCGCTGCCGATGAGTCGGACGTGGACATCTTTCGACGCATAGACCAGCTTTACACCGACTGGAACCTGAAGCGGGTCTACTACGCAGCATTCAACCCGGCCCGCCACACTCCCCTGGAAGAGCATCCGCCTACCCCCATGATGAGAGAGCACCGGCTGTACCAGGTGGACTGGCTCAAGCGCATCTATCGCTTCTCCAACGAGGAGCTAAATCTGGCCTTTGATGACAGCGGGTTCCTGCCCCTGGAACATGACCCCAAGACGGTCATTGCCCTGGAGAACGTGGATGCCTTCCCCGTTGAGGTAAATTCGGCAAGTCGGGAGCAGCTTCTGCGGATACCCGGCGTCGGCCCCACATCTGCCCAGCGCATACTGGAGACCCGGCGCCGACACAGTATAGACACATGGCGCGACCTTCAGGCAATGGGTGTGGTGAGAAAGCGGGCCTGGCCCTTTCTTGCCTTCCCCGGCCAACGACCTCCCAAGGCCAAACAGCTGAAGCTGGACTTGTTCAAGGAAGAACCTGACCCGAAGCAATCCCGGCAGGCCCTATCAGCAGAACCAGGAGATGCTATGGCGCCCTGTGGCGAGGCCAGGTCATGCATGGGATGCTCGATGTACGGAATGCCGGGGCACCCCGGCCCCACGTCATAAAGGTAAACCGTCAGGGGTGGCCCTGCTAGGACAGGGTCTTTTAACTCTCGAATCTAAGTGACCACAGACCCCCTCTGATGTCATTCTGGACGGAGCGCTCCACCATGTCACTACAAACGGAGACCGGAATCAAGGCGACCCGCCTCCGGCGGACCAAAGCACCAGCACAGTCAGGCAAGTCCTTAGGCCCTCGCTGCGCCCGGCATGACAACAAGGGGTTGACCTTAGCAGAACTAATGTACTAGTATCCTCTGTGAGTGCTGACAAGATCCTGCAACAAAACCGAGGATAAGGAGGTGAGTTTTGGATACACGGCAATCATCGTTCAGGCTTCTGTTGGTTCTCACCAGCGCGGTCGCCGTCCTGTTGGCGGCGGCCTGTGACTCTGCCCCACCGGGTTTGCCGGACGGCATCGTTCACTCGCTGGAGGTTGCGCCACGGGTCCCATACGGGGAGACCGTGATTATGAAACAGACGATACGGAACATTGGTGATGAAGCAGTCAGGTTCTCCCTGTCCGGCGCTTACATCAATGTCGTAGTCGAGACTTCAGACGGCCAACATGTCTGGCACGCGTGGTACGGCGAGGCCTATTTCCCAGGCATAGACTTCAAGAACCTGGAACCGGGTGATGAGTGGGTGTTCACTGATGAATGGAACCAGGTGGACAACAGGGGGGAGCCCGTTCCCCCCGGCACCTACTTGGTGCGTGGCTACTTGGACACGGTAGATATCCTTCAGGAGAAGGGCAATAGATATTGGACGGAAGCCCTTGAGTTGGAGGTGCTCAGCCCACTCCCTTCAAACAAAGAAATAGAGGAGGACACGAGACAATGACACGTGAATACGACAACACCCCCGAGCGCATCCACGAGGTACGGACCCAGAACGACGCCAAGTTCTGGCGTCAGCCCCACGTTCACGGCGCCGACTGGCCCCGTGGAACTGACGTTCAAACTGCGAGTGGCGGACAGCAAGAGGGCCACTGCGACGGACACGGTGAAGGTGACGGTGAAGGTGACGGTGAAGGCCCCTATCCCTGTGGCGCCGTCGAACTTGAGGGCGGAGGCTGGCGACGGCCGCATCACCCTGCGCTTGGACAACCCCAAGAATTCAAGCATTACCCGTTACGAGTATCGAATGAAGGTGGGCACGGGCGCCTGGGGTTCTTGGACAACCATAGCTGGCAGCGGACCGGACCTGGTTGCGTATGCGATGACGGGCCTGACCAACGGAAGAGCCTACACCTTTCAGCTAAGGGCGGTCAACGCGACCGGAAATGGCCCGGCGGCGCAAGTCGGGCCTGTCACACCCCGGGTTTCCTCTACGCCAGTGCCCACGACCACCCCAGCACCCACCACTACCCCAGCACCCAGGCGGGAGATATGGGGAGCATGGACGGACACTGGGAACTACACCGGGTGCGGTAGTAGCTGTAAGAAGGAGCAGTCGAGCACCAGCAGCCCGGGCAACGTTAAGACCAGGTCGGTTAGTGCTCCCGAGGCCCTTAGGTGGGGAGCGTGGACGGACACGGGGAACTACACCGGGTGCGGTAGTAGCCGCAAGAAAGAGCAGAAGAGGACATCCTACTGTGGTGACATCAAGACCAGGTCGGTTAGTGCTCCCGAGGCCCTTAGGTGGGGAGCGTGGACGGACACGGGGAAGACAACGACCTTTAGTGTCGGACACGCATATAAGGAGCAGAAGAGGACCTCCCACTGTGGCGACACGCAGACTAGGTGGGTGTCTGCCTAACTGAGCCAGGGCATCATGGTATGGGGATTCCAAAGGGAAGGGGACGCCGCCGTAATGGGCGGCGTCCCCTTGGTGCGTTCCTCTGTCTGCAACGTAGCGTGAGTATGACCGGATAGGGGGTTGACCTTAGCGGAACTAACGCACCGGTATCCTCTGTGAGAGCTGACGGAGTTCTGCAACAAAACCAGAGGATAAGGAGGTGAATCATGTACGCGCGAAACTCGTCGTTCAAGCTTCTGTCGGTCCTCAACGGACAAAGAGCGCCAGAGCCTCTATTGCCAATGTTGATAAGAGGGGTATCACTGGGGGAACGCTGGCCGACCTGGCTAGGAAAGCACACGCTCGAAGATGTAGCGGCCCATGTCCCGGTTCTCATCGAAGGAGAATCCGGCGAAGTCGCCATTGTACCCTATCAGGGGAACGCCGAGCTCATGGGGGGAGCCGTGGGTGCGAAGGTTGGGCGGCATCTCCACTTCCGAAGGGTCCCCAAAGACCACGTCCACCTCCCCGGTCACTACTATATCGCCGATACGTTCCGGGTGAAGCCGGAACCTGGCTGCCGCTTCTTCGCAGGGAAGGGCGTCTTCGACGCCGGGGGTCTCTCTCAACACCTTCAGGGCCTCGTCCCGTTCCGACGGAGGGAGGTAAACGTACATGCAACCGCCCAGGTTGGAGTGGTGGACCACGTACCTGTCCTTGATTATGGGGACCACCTTCGCCCTTATGCCGTGACTCTCCAGGGAATGTTTGAGGTCTATCATCCGGGTCTTCCCGGACATTCCGTGGTCCGCAGTGACCAGCAACGTGACGTCGGGGTGGGCTTCCACCAGCTCACCGACGGCATTGTCAAGGATTGCCATGTGCTTCCGGGACTGGGGATGGTCCGGCCCGTAGGTGTGCATGGCGTAGTCGGTGGTGGAGATATATACCACGTCGGCAGGACGTTGGGTCATTATGTAGCCGGCGGCCCTGATGACCCAGCCGTTGACCTCCAGGGAGTATATCTCAGGCGCTGGGCCAATACCTTCCACGACCCATCCCGGGGGCTGCTCAGATGAGACGGTGGTTGTGACGCCGTTGGACAACAGCGTTCTGAGCTTGTCCTTGGACGTGACCAGGGCAGAGGTCTTGCCCTGTCGCCGTGCCCGTTGGAATATGGTCTCCGACATGATGTGTTCGCCGGATTCCAGGTAGGTCTCCTCCCCTTTGTCGGGGGACAGCCAGTAATTGGAGCAAATGCCGTGGTCCTCGGGATAGCTGGCGGTTACCATGGATACGTTATTTACATTAGTCACCGACGGCATCATGCACCGGCCTATCTTGAGGAACCCCTTCCCGGACATCTCTCGCAGGTTGGGCACCTCGCAGGCTTCCAGGTACTCGGGGTCGAAGCCGTCAATGCAGACAACAACCACAGTCTTGCTCATGTCCTGTTTACCTCACTTCCTCTCAATTCAGTTCCCTCCTGAAGGCGTCCCCCTCACCCTGACCCTCTCCCACCAGGGGAGAGGGGAAACTATGAGACACACTCCAATGGGAGCGGAATTTGTCGGTCAAATCCGCCGGAACAGGCACCTAGCTTACCTTTCGGAGGTAGAAGACACAATGGTCTACCGGCTTGGGGTCGGTGAAGTACATGACACCGCCGAGGAGATTGGGGTCTTCTGCATCCACCAAGCTCAGTCCATAATCTTCCATCACCTGCAGTATCTCCTGCTCGTCGTATAGCTGAAAGGAACGCTCGACGCCGTAGTCCCGGTCGTACACCGTCATCACCCCGCGTCCATTCTTGAACATTAGCTGGAGAACCCCTCCGCGCTTCAGCACACGTGACAGTTCAGGCAACGTGACGTTGAACGCCTCCTCCAATGGGATATGCTGAATCACCGCGTCGCATACTATGAAGTCAAAAGACTCGTCGGGGAAACCCAGGGGAACCCGCAGGTCAGCCAGGAAGACCCTATCGGCAATCTCGGGGTGGAGAGAACTTGCGATCAGGATGTTCTCCTCTACGGCGTCAATGCCGATTATATCGTAACCTTCGAGCCAGAATTGGTGCACGTCGCGTGCCCCCGCTCCGCAACCGGCGTCCAGACCACGGGGGCCGGGTGCTAGCTCCTTGAGCCGATCGAGCAGGTCATAGTCGCCCTTGAGGGCCGGATGAGAAGACCGGATGTAGATTGACTGGATTAGACGGTGGGCAACCTCGGCATACCGGTGAGCGTGGCGCCGGTAGAACTCCTCGGAGTAATCGGGGGAGTAATCAATCGAATGGACCCTATCTGATGAATCAGCCATCACTAACCTTGAGCCGGGACTATAATGGCGTTGCCGCACGCCGCCGGCGCGGGCTTCCTCTCGCGACCAAACCTTTGCACAACCCCCTCACCCTACCCTCTCCCGCGAAGGGGAGAGGAGTACTTTTGCTTATATCCCGGCCTTCTGAGAGTGTTCCAGATGCTCTATAAACGTCTTCGATTGGATTTCCCTGTCCAGCCAGTACTTCAGCGCGACGGACAGCAAATTCTTGAGTTCCACCGCCAGTCCGGTATTGACACGGAGCGTGGAGAGTTCCCCCAGGGATGCTCTATCAATAAAGCGCAGGACCTTGAGGGTACCTACCGATAGGCGCATGATACGCGCTCCAGATGGTGTACACTTGAGGCAGAGGGTGCCTCCGACGTCGGGGCTGAAGAGGTGTTTTCCCTGGGAAAGCTCTTCCCGGCACTCTACGCACCGATATAGCTGGGGCATGAAGCCGGAGCACTTGAGCAGATGAAGCTCGAAGTAGCGCAGGGTCGAATCCGTGCCCGGTGAGCCGTTGAGGAACTGAAGGGTATCCACCAACAAGGAGTATAGCTCCTGGTTGGGACTGCCCTCAGCGCCGAACCCGTCCACCAGTTCAGCCAGGTATATGCCTCTGGAGACTGTGTCCAGGTCTGCCTTCAAAGAGGAGAAACTCTCCAGTATCTGTATCTGGGTTATGGTGTCTATCCCACCTGGCCTGGACCTTGCCAGGGACATCTCCACCATGTTGAGAGGCTCCAAGTGTCCGACCATCTTGCTGGTGGGCCTTCGTGCGCCCCTAACGACGGCCTTCAGCTTGCCAGCGTCTCTGGTGTAAAGGGTGACCAGGAGCCCGGCCTCCCCCATAGGAGCGGACTTGAGCACCAGGGCCTGGCTCCGGTATACCCTCGGCTTTGCCATGATGTCTAAAGCTCACTCCTGCTCCGGAAGGCCCTGCTCAGGGTCAACTCATCGGCATATTCCAGGTCTCCTCCCACAGGCAGGCCGCGGGCAAGATGAGTCACCTTCACCTTCAGGTTGGCAATCTGACGCTGGATATACATGGCGGTGGCCTCCCCCTCCAGAGTGGGGTTGGTAGCTATGATAACCTCCTGCACAAGGCTATTCTCCAAGCGTGGGAGCAACTCTTTCATCCTCAAGTCTTCCGGCCCGATGCCGTTCATAGGGGATATGACGCCGTGAAGGACGTGGTAAAGACCCCTGTGGCAGTGGGTCCGCTCCAGGGCCAGCACGTCCAGGGGTTCCTCAACCACACATATCTGGCTCCGGTCCCGGCGGGGGTCGTCGCAGATGGGGCAAGGGTCCGTATCGGTCATGTTCTGGCACACCGAGCAGAAGATAATCTTCTCTTTGACTGCCATGATTGCCTCGACCAGAGAATGGGCTTCCTCGGCAGGCAGCCGAATGACATAGTAAGCCAGACGTTGGGCACTCTTGGGACCAACGCCCGGCAGCTTGTTCAACTCGTCTATGAGTCGGGATACTGAAGGGGATGCCGAGGGTATGCGCTCTGTGCTCATGCTATATCTATATCTGTCACCTCGCAGCAGATAATCCTGACCTACGTTAGGCCCGGGATGTTCATGCCGCCGGTGAGTGCTCCAATCTTCTCACTAGCCAATTCCTGAGACTTGTTCAGGCCATCGTTCACGGCCGCCGTGATCAAGTCCTGAAGCATCTCCAGGTCCTCAACAGCGTCCGGGGCTATCTCCACAGACTCTACGGTCTGCTTACCCGTTATCACCACCTTCACCACCCCTCCGCCCGCGCTCCCCTCGACGGTAAGGGATTCCAGCTCCTCCTGGACCTTTTGAAGCATGGCCAGGGGTTGTTGGGCCTGGGACTGCTGCTTACCCTGCTGCCGCTTCGCCTGCCGCCTCATTTGTCTGTTCATCATTGTTCCCGTTCCTCCATGATTCTTGCACCCATACTGAGGGCTGCCCTTACCAACGGACTCTGAGCGGTAGCTGTGGGGTTGCCGCCACCGTTGCCCTCTGCCAGGGATAACCGCAGTCGGTAAGAGGTCCCCAATGACTTCAGGAGAGCTTCGTTAACCGTCTTCATACCCTGTGGGTCATCCAACTCCTCCTGCATTCTTTCCAGGTGGGAGCGGTGAGCGAAAGTCAGTACCAGGGTCTCTCCTTCTACATCCTGGTTCTTGCAGTCACGAAGAAGGGCGCCTATATTGAAGCGCTTGCCCTTGTACCTGCTCAGGGTCTTGACCAGCGTTCCCCATTGCTCCTGAAATGAGCCTCCCGGTCCCGGGTTGCCGGGGTTAGATGATGGAACAGGGCCATTGGCTTCCCTGGGCGAGGCGTGCTCGGAGGATGGCGTAGGGCTGTTGCCGCTCTCCCGTACCCTTGCTGGCTGGGAACCGGCCTCGGTGGGACCGGGACGTGAAGCTGCCCTGGTGCCGGCGTCTCCCGCCCTTCTTTCGCCGGTGGCAGAGGTGCTGGGAGCCTGGCCAGGGGCGGTCCGCACTGCCGGTTGGGCAACAGGCGCTGGACGTGGCGGATTGGGCTGGGCCGCTTCTGCAATCGCTTCGTCCATGCACGCTTCCACTACCGCCAACTCCAGGTGCAAGGGAGAGGAGGTATCGTGCCTCATGTTCACCTCTCCCAGGAGCTTCAGCGCCCTTATAACTCTCGCTGCGGATGCCTTTGGGGCCAGGTCTTCCAACTCTCTTATCGTCTCCTGGGGGAAGTCCAGGGAGTCCCTGGAGCCGTACTGGAGCAACAGCACTCCCCTGAGCAGGTCCACCGACTGCCTGTGCAGTTGCCGCAGATCCACACCATCCCAAGCCGCCCGATTGATGGCCGACAGGGCCGCCGAGGTATTCCCCAGCAAAAGATATCGGATGAGGTCTAAAGCCCTTTCTCCCTGGCCAAGCCCCAGAAGCTCGTGAACTTCGTTGACCCCTATACTGCTGCCGTATGACACCGCAAGCTGCTCCAGCAGGTTCTCGGCATCCCTGAGGCTGCCACCCGCCGAATGGGCGAGGGACTGGAGAGCCTCCGTACTTACATCAACACCCTCTTCCGCCTGAATCGTTCTTAGTCGCTCCATTATTGCATCCGAAGTGAGACGCCGGAAGTCGAAGCGCTGACATCTGGAGATAATAGTGGGCAATATCTTCTGCGGGTCGGTTGTGCAGAGTATGAAAATGGCATGGGCGGGAGGCTCTTCCAGCGTCTTGAGGAAGGCGTTGGATGCGTGCTCCGTGAGCATGTGGGCCTCATCTATAATATAGACCTTGTAGCTGCCTTCTGCCGCCGCAAGGTTGACCCTATCCCGTATGTTGCGAATCTCATCTATGCCCCTGTTGCTGGCGGCGTCCAACTCTATGAGGTCCATGAACCGTCCCTCGTTGACAGCCTGGCACCGGGCGCATTCGTTGCAAGGGTCCCCGTCCTCCGGCTCCAGGCAATTGACGGCCTTAGCGAGGACTCGAGCCGTGCTGGTCTTGCCAGTGCCGCGAGGTCCGCAAAAGAGAAGGGAGTGGGCCACACGCCCCAACTGTACCGCCTGCTGCAAGGTGGCAGACACGTGTTGCTGGCCGGCCAGTTCACGGAAACGTTGGGGCCGCCATTTGCGGTAATAGACCTGGAAAGTCATCGCTAACTCGCCTCGGAGAGGATGGTCGAAAGTATTTCTCGTTCCTGCGCTTGCATGGCGGTTTCCTCGGAAGGCTCCGCGTGATCGAAGCCCAGAAGATGCAACACTCCGTGGACGACAAGCAGGGCCAACTCTCGCTTCGGTCCGCATGGGCCGGGACCGGCCTGCCTCATTGCCTGAGGATACGAGATTATAACCTCGCCCAAGGGTTGAGGTTCCTGTGGCGGCAGGACGAAAGGCACGTCGTCCGACTGGGGTGGCTCTCCTTCCCCCTCCCAGTGGCCCTGATGGAAGGGGGAGAAGGAAAGCACGTCGGTCACTTCGTCCAGGCCACGATATTCGCTGTTAAGGCGCTTCAGAGTATCGTCGTCGGCTATCACCAGACTTAGCTGGCAGTCGTGTCCGGGCAGGGCGTGGTCCAGGGTACAGGAAGCCACCTTCCGCAGCCATGCCTTGGGTGGCACCCCCCCCTGACCGCCTGAGCGATTAGGGGTAAAGCCCTTGAGAGGCTCCAGGATACTGATGTCTACTCGTCGCTTCGTTCTGGTGGGCATGAGGTCTAACCTTATATGGTATGGCAATCATAGCACAGGGTTTTTACACCTTCAAGGAAGCCGAGACACAGGGTTGCCTAATCCCTCAGGCCCTTTCTGTTCTTGAAAAATGTCTTTCCAAAGCTCCCTAGTGTCATTCCTCATCCGACTGCGGTCCGCCGCAGGAGGAAGGAATCTGAAGTGCTTCATCAACGGGATGGCACCAATGACAAGGATTTTAGGGCGTGTTGATACGCCTGTCTGCCGACAGGAGTAAAATGTGTAGCTTTGCACTCCTCTCGGCTAGAAAGAGCAACTTGACACCTGATGGGGGAGTGTTATCATTTAACTGCCATCCACCCATCAGGGGGTGAGCCGGATGATCTCCAGCTAGCGGGCCGCTAGGACCCCAAGGGGCCAAGACGGCCAGAAGAGGAAAGGTACGGCGCCTTCTTGGCGGGTCTGAGAAGGCGCCTTTTGTTCTCTAGTGGGAGGGTAACTGGTGACTAGCGCCATAACGGATGTTGAGGGCATTGAGGTTGGGCACTATACCGACCGTGACGCCGCCACCGGCTGCACCGTGGTGATGTGTCGCAAGGGGGCCGTAGCCGGGGGAGACGTAAGGGGTGGCGCTCCGGGCACCAGGGAAACTGACCTGTTGCGTCCTGAGAACCTTGTGGATAAGGTCCATGCCGTTCTCCTGAGCGGGGGAAGCGCCTTCGGGCTGAACGCTTCGGTGGGGGTAATGCGGTATCTGGACGAACTTGGAATCGGGCTTAAAGTAGGCCCCGCCATAGTTCCGATAGTACCGGCTGCTATCCTCTTCGACCTCAACCTGGTTACGGACAAGGTTAGGCCAGGCCCGGAAGAGGGCTACAAGGCATGTCTAGCGTGCTCCGGGGGTAGGGTGGAAGAGGGCAACGTGGGGGCCGGCACCGGCGCTACGGTGGGGAAGGCCCTGGGAATGGAGCGGGCCGTGAAGGGAGGTATCGGCACGGCCAGCCTGACGTTGCCGGGGGATGTTGTGGTGGGGGCCATCGTGGCGGTGAACGCCTATGGAGGCGTGGTGGACCATCGCACCGGAAAAGTCATAGCAGGGCCAAGAAAGGGTGACGCCCAGGGATTCCACGACCCCGTAGAGTTGCTCATAAAAGGCGGTGACAAGGGCCGCGACGAACCGGCGGCCAATACCACCATCGGCGTAGTCGCCACCAACGCTACCCTCGCCAAGGAGCAGGCCACCTATCTGTCACGGGTGGGGCATGACGGTCTGGCCCTCACCATCAGGCCATGCCACACGATACGGGATGGCGATACCATTTTCGCCTTGGCCACGGGAGAGATACCCGACACTCCTGATTTGACCACGCTGGGGGCAGCCGCCGTGGAAGTGGTGGCCCGTGCGGTGCTCAGGGCAGTGCAAAGGGCGGATGGTCTGGGTGGAGTGCCTTCGCTGAAGGAACTTTCTTATTCCGATTCTGAATAACGGATCGAATATTTACGGCATGGCTAGGACAAAAGATGAATGACCCGGTAATCGGATTCATCGGCGCCGGAGCGGTGGGAAAGGGACTTGCCCTCGGCCTTGCTTCCAGAGGGTACAGGGTATCGGCGGTGTCAAGCCGAAGCCTATCATCGGCACAAGGCCTGGCTGACCTTATACCGGGCTGCGAAGCCTCCCTGGACCACCAGCAGGTTGCCAACAGATGTGACCTGGTCTTCATCACCACTCCCGACGAGGCCATAGGGCAGGTGGCCTCCCGGGTGTCGTGGCATCGCGGGCAGGGAGTTGTTCACTGCAGCGGCGCCGAATCTCTGGAAATACTGGAGTCTGCCTCCGGGGCGGGTGCAATTGCCGGCTCCTTCCACCCATTTCAGACCTTCGCTTGCCTGGAAACCCCGGAGGAGGCGGTGGAGCGCATGGAGGGGACTGCCTTTTCCGTGGAAGGCCAGGGCTGGGTACTGGATACCCTGAAGGAGATGGCCTCTCGGCTGGGCGGCAGGGCCATACTGTTGAGTCCCGAGGACCGGGCTATCTATCACGCATCCGCCGTCATGAGTTGCGGGCATCTGGTCGCGCTTGTCAAGGCTGCCGTAGACGTGTGGGAGTCCATGGGCGTACCTCAAGAGGAGGCCCTGCCCATAATCCTTCCCCTGGCAAAAAGCACCCTGACAAATGTCTCCAGGGCCGGAGTATATGCCAGCTTGACAGGGCCTATAGCGCGAGGTGACACGGCAACCCTGAGAGCGCACTTGCAGAACCTCGAAGGTAGGCTCCCCCGGCTCATTCCCCTTTACTGCGCTCTCTCCGGGGAGTCTCTCCCTCTGGCCGGAGACAAGGTAAGCAGGGAAAAGCTGAATGAGATGGACCGCATGTTTAACGATTACATGGTCAGGCACGTTTCCGAGACCCCAGGCTAGCCAATTTCGCTGGAGGACGAGTAGATGGCGAGGAAGGTTACTGTAAGAGACATCGCCGATATGAAGGTCAGAGGTGAGAGGATACCTATGCTCACCGCCTACGACTATCCCTCCGCAAGGCTGGCCGATGAGGCGGGTGTGCCCATGATACTGGTCGGGGATAGCCTGGGCATGGTGGTGCTGGGCTATGACTCCACCATTCCGGTGACTGTGGAGGATATGATTCATCACATTAAAGCTGTGTCCAGAGGCGCCAGGCGTTCCCTGATAGTAGGCGACCTTCCCTTCATGTCTTATCAAGTAGACATGTCTCAGGCCCTCAAAAACGCCGGGCGTCTGCTTCAGGAGGGCGGCGCCCATGCGGTGAAGCTGGAGGGAGGGGAGAAGGTGGCTGAGACTGTGGGCCGGATCGCAGAGTGCGGCATACCGGTCATGGGCCACATCGGACTCACTCCCCAATCGGTCAACAGCTTCGGTGGGTACAGGGTCCAGGGTAAGAGCAGGGACGAGTCGGCCCGGTTAATCCGGGACGCGGTAGCCCTGGAAGAGGCGGGGGCTTTTGCCATAGTCCTGGAGTTGGTCCCTGCGCCTCTTTCCAAGGTCATCACTCAAAGGCTTTCGATACCCACCATCGGCATAGGAGCAGGCACCCACTGTGACGGCCAGGTGCAGGTGCTCCATGACATGATGGGCCTGTACGCCGATTTCGTGCCCAAACATGCCAGGCAATACACCCGCCTGTCCGACGTTATGTCAGATGCCTTCGCCCGCTATATAGCGGATGTCAAAGACGGCTCCTTCCCCAGCCAGGAGGAGAGCTTCGGCATGGACGAGGGTATTCTGGAGGAGCTTGGATATAAGGCCACCATTCCCGGATAGGGATACGGTCCCATTCACATGCAAGTTATCTCATCCATCCCGGACTTCCGCAAGGCCCGCAGCGGTCTGAGGGGCACTCTTGGGCTTGTGCCCACCATGGGCTATCTACACGAGGGACACCTGGCCTTGGTGCGTCGCGCACGAGGGGAGAACGACACAATAGCTGCGAGTATATTCGTCAACCCGTCCCAGTTCGGTCCCAACGAGGACTTCACCACCTACCCCAGGGACATGGACCGCGACTTGTCCCTTCTGAGGGCCGAGGGAGCGGACCTGGTCTTTACGCCGTCACCGGAGGACATATATCCCCCGGGTTTCGATACCTGGATTGAGGTAGGCAGTCAGTCACAGCGCCTTGAGGGAGAGCACCGGCCCGGCCACTTCCGAGGCGTGGCTACCGTGGTCGCCAAGCTCTTCAATGTCGTACAGCCCGACAGGGCCTACTTCGGCCAGAAGGACGGCCAGCAAGTGGCAGTGGTAAAGCGGATGGCGGCCGACCTGGACATGGGCATAGATATAGTGGTGGTCCCCACGGTGAGAGAGGCGGACGGCCTCGCCCTTAGTAGCCGCAACGTGTATCTGACCCCGGAGCAGCGGAGAGCGGCCCCCCTTATCTACAGTGCCCTGTGCCAGGCCCGGAAGCTCTGGGAAGATGGTGAGAGGAGAGGGGAGAGCCTGCGCAGCCGGGTGCGAAGTACCCTTGAGCAGGAACCTCTTATTGAGAAGATAGACTATGTGAGCGTGGCCGACTCATCCAGCCTTGAAGAGATAGACACCATCGGGCAGCCTGTCATGGTCTCGGTGGCCGTCCGTATGGGGAGGACCCGCCTCATAGACAACGTGCTGCTGGGCTGACTCCCATGAGTCACATAAAGAGGCGAGGTTGACACTGCATACGGCCACGAGTATTGTATTATGCACTGCCGGGTGTGCAGGGTCTTTCGATTCTTCTATATTGTAGGTAATTTCCGTCACTCCCGCGAAAGCGGGAGTCCAGTATACCAGGATATAGATTCCCGTTTTCACGGGAATGACGGGTGAATTCTTGGAAATCTAAAGGCCCTAGTCGGGCGTAGCCCCTATCTTGACATGGTATTCAGTGAGTTGAATGAAAATATTGGCTCCTCCACTTGCCCTTCCTCCTTTCGACGTCCTTCTCACTGACTCTGGGGGCTGACCCCACGCCCGTAAACCCCGCGGCAGTGCCAAGCCGCCGCACAGAACCGTCAGCCTGAGACCCGGGAGGACTTTCAGAAGCTACGTTCTCCGGGATGGCGATGGCATAGAAGTCTTTTTCAAATAGGTGCGCTGTCCCGGCTATCCAAAGGGTGCAAAAATCAAGGAGGCGTTGTGATGTCAGGTACGCTGAAAGATAAGGTTGCTCTGGTAACCGGCGGGGGTTCGGGCATAGGTAGGGCGACCGCGCTGGTCTTTGCCAGGGAGGGGGCCAAAGTAGTCGTTGCCGACGTGGCGGTCGAAGACGGGCAGAGCACGGTACGCACCATTCAAGACTCAGGTGGAGAGGCCATCTTCGTGAGAACCGACGTATCCAGTACGGATGACGTGGAAGCGATGATAAAGGCGGCAGTTGAGACCTATGGACGGTTGGACTGCGCCCACAACAATGCCGGGACCGAGGGGGCTATAGCCAGGACCCACGAATACCCCGAGGACGAATGGGACCGGGTCATCGGCCTCAACCTTACGGGCGTGTGGTTGTGTATGAAACATGAGATTTCCCAAATGTTACAGCAGGGCGGTGGGGCCATCGTCAACACCTCGTCGGCCGCCGGACTAATCGGCATCCGTGGGCAGCCCTCCTACGTTGCCAGCAAGCATGGAGTAGCCGGGCTGACAAAGGTCGCCGCACTGGAATACGCCAGAAGAGGAATCAGGGTCAATGCGGTGTGTCCCGGCGTTGTTAACACACCGATGCTCCAGCGCTTTGTGGCCAATAACCCGGAAATCAACGAAGAGCAAATCGTAAGGTGGGAGCCGGTCGGTAGGTTGGGGACCCCGGAAGAGATTGCAGAGGCCGTGGTGTGGCTATGCTCAGATGCTGCCTCCTTCGTGACCGGGCATACCATGTCCGTGGATGGTGGCATGGTAGTGCAGTAGCCGTATGTATGAAGAAGGGGGTGTCGTCATGGCGGATGATGGCGGGGGCCGGGTGTTTACCCGGTCCCAGGAGACTCTGTTAAAGGACGTGATAAACCGCATAGTGCCCGCCGAAGGTGAGTTCCCGGGGGCCGGAGACCTGGGAGTGGTCGAGCATCTGGACAGGGTCGTGGGGGAGTCGCCCGCGCTGACGTCCCTTTTTCTGCATGGTCTGGCCCAGATAGAGATAGCCACGAGCAGGGCACATGGCAAAGGATTTGGAAGCCTGTCTACCGATGAGAAGGACCGGGTGCTCCGGCAGGTGGAGCAAGAACACCCCGACTTCTTCAGCGCCCTGGTACAGCAGACCTACAACGGCTACTACACCAACCCCGCTATCTATCACCTGGTCGGGCCTGAGTCCCACGACCCGAAATCCAGCGCCAACCTGATGAAGCCCTTCGACCCAAGGCTGCTTGACGACGTTCGCAAGCTGGGCCGCATGTACAGGGAGACGTAGAGAAAGCCGGGACGCTTCAGTGTCATCTGAGTAAATCGGCTGCGCGTTCGCCAATCATTATTGCCGTCGCGTTGGTGTTGGCACGGACTACGTTAGGGCAGATGGACAGGTCCACTACACGAAGCCCCTCCAGCCCGTGCACCCGGCAAAACTGGTCAACCACCGCCATCGGGTCCGACTCCGGTCCCATCTTGCAGGTGCCGGCGCTATGATAGTTGGTGCCCACTGTCCTCAGTACCCAGGCGTCCAGCGCCTCATCCGATTCCAGGTCCCGGTCTGTGGGGTCTGTCCTCTCGGCAATCATATCCCCGAACGCATCGTGCTCCAGCAGTCGGATGCACAGCCGCACGGCCTCCCGCATCCTCTGTCGGTCCATGGGGTCCACCAGGTATCGGTAGTCCAGGTGCGGCTGTGTGTGAGGGTCCGTGGAAGTGAGACGTAGCTCGCCGGAGCTAAGGGCCAACTCCAGCATACAGCTCAAGTGCGCTTCCTCTATTTCAATGCGGTCGTCAGGAGTCAGAAACGCCGAGTAGGACGGCATGATTTGCATGTCGTTGCGAGTGCCTGAGCCGATGGAGGTGTAGCGGAGGATTGTTTGGAGCCTTGCCATGTCGGCGCCAATCTTGAAGTCCTCGCGGAGTTTCAACTGTACCGCTACCATCGGGTGGTCTCTCATGTTCTGGCCCACTCCCGGCAGGTCATTCACCACGGGAATACCAAGACTGCTCAGATGGTCCGCCGGCCCCACTCCCGACAGCAACAGCAAATGAGGAGACTTGATGCCCCCGGCGCTCAGTACGATTTCCTCCCCCTCTACCACGAATATCTCTCCCCCGCTCTCCACTTCCACACCCGTCGCTCGCTTGCCGTCGAACAGAATGCGCCGGGCCAGCGCGTTGCCCCTGACAGTCAGGTTGAGTCTATAGCGGTTGGGGTTGACGTAGGTCAGGGCCGTGCTCATGCGGATGCCGTTGGGATTGTTCATGGGCACGGGACCCACTCCGGTAGACCCGGGACGGTTCATGTCCTGGTCATCGGGAAACCCGGCTTGCAGGCAGGCCTGGTAGAAGGCCTCCTGAAAGGGCAGCCAGGTCTCTCGCTTGTGCCGCCGAACGGGTATTGGGCCTTCAGTACCGTGAAAGTCACCTCGGAAGTCGGTATCCGTTTCCAGCTTTCTGAAATAGGGCAATACCTTCAGATAGGACCACTCATGGTTGCCCAGGGAGGCCCAGATGTCGTAGTCCACGGGGTCTCCCCGGAGGAATACCTGGCCGTTGACGGCGCTGGAGCCTCCGACTGCTTTGCCTCGCACGATTCGCATAGGCTCGGTTTGCTGGGGGGTTGCTATGCTCTGGAATTCCCACCTGTGGAGGGATTCCGCCATAGAAGAGACGCTGCTGTTGCCGTTTTTCAACTCATCGGGGGTCTGTTGCAGGTCCGGGTAGTCCGGACCTGCCTCCAGAAGCAGCACCGAGCGCTCAGGGTCCTCCGACAGACGTGTGGCCAGGGCACAACCCGCAGACCCGGCTCCCACTATAATCACGTCGTATTTCATGCAACACACCTCTAGGTCTTGGCTACTTCCCTCGTCTTCTTGAACTCTGGTATCACGTGCTTTCCGAACATCTCTATGGACTTCATCACCTTTTCGTGGGGTATCGTCTCCGTGGCCATCAGGAACTGGAGCTGGTCAACGCCCGTCTCCTCGTGCAGCTTGACAGCCTTGATACAGCTCTCCGGGTCTCCGGCCACAATGACCCCTCGCTCCACCAGGGTATCGGCGTCCAACTCTCTCCAGGCCTGTTGGGCGATGGCTGCTCCACCGGACAGGTCAACAACTTCCTGGCTGTCATCCTGCTCAATGTAACGGGAGAAGTTCTGCCTCAGGTGGTCGGGCACACCGCCCCACTGCTCCACTAGCTTCTCATAGAGATCCTTCTGGTCCTGGAGATAGGGCTTATCCGGGCCGAAGAAGGTCTTGAGGGATTGGGCGCATAGCTCTCGCGCCTCCCGGTTGTCAAAGTCGCAATATCCCATAGTAGCGCTTAGCCACTGGTTGTTGACATACTGGCCGACAGGTTTTGCCTTCTTTACGTTTTCCCTATAGGCCTTGATGTGAGGCTCCAGTATGGAAGGGGCGCTTATTCCCAGGGCCATCACTCCGATGCCCTTTTGGGCCGCCAACTCATAGGTCGAGGGCTGAAGGGCGGCCACCCAGATGGGAGGATGGGGTTTCTGGTAAGGCTTGGGCAGGACCTGGCGTGGGGGTACGTTCCAGAAACGGCCTTCCCACTCGAAAGTATCCGACTCCCATATCTTGGGGACCATCGTAAGGGACTCCTCCCACATCTCGCGGGTGTCCCTTGGGTCTATGCCCATACCCATCTGTTCGTATGCAGCAGACCTGCCCGTGCCGAACTCGACCCGGCCATTGGAGAGGTGGTCTACCATGGCCACCCGCTCAGCAACCCGTACCGGATGGTGGTAGGGGAGAATTACGACGCCGAAGCCCAGCCTTATCCTCTTGGTGAGCCTGCTGAGCGCCCCGTACATGACCTCCGGGCAGGGGGACATAGAGAAGCCCGTGAGAAAATGGTGCTCCACGAACCAGACGTAGTCCCATCCCAACTCATCGGCCAGAATAATCTGTTCAAGGGTCTCCTCGATTACAGCGTGGTCATCCGGGACGGGGCGCTGCATCTCGTATGCGAGTCCGAACTTCATCACGCGCCTCCATGTTGGCCTTGTCGGGCAAAGAAAGGCCGGATGCCCTATTCTACCCCTTTGCGTCGGTGTGGACAAGGCTGACGTGGCTGGGGCCGTTGTTGACACCCGCACCTTGCGTTAATAATATAAATATGAGTGCAGACGCCGGCAATGCCCGTCTCGTACACCTGCAAAAAAAACGTCCCAGTAGCTCAGTGGATAGAGCGGCTGCCTTCTAAGCAGCGGGTCGCGGGTTCGAATCCTGCCTGGGACGCCACGAAAAAACCCCCAGTGCTCCTCCGCAGTCATGTGCGCTCGGAAAAACCCAAGCCATCGCCGGTCACCCTGGTCTGGCGCTGAGGCAAAAGCATGGCTAGGAATGTAAGCGTTGAGCGGGTAAAAATAAACGCCCCTCATAATGGGGGGCGTCAGGCCAGCGATGCGATCGCTGGGGTGGTGATATAAATATAGCAAATGTGGTAACACCTGTCAACCTGCTTAGGAGCATTATGGCGGTTCATCGAGTGGCTGTATACATTGACGGCTTCAATCTGTACTACGGTCTCAAGTCCAAGGGATGGCGCCGTTATTACTGGCTCGACCTTCGCCGTATGGCTGAAAATCTGTTGCGCCCCGGTCAGGAATTGGCGATGGTTCGATATTTCACTACCAGAATCTCGCCGGAGCCGCAAGACCCGGATAAACCAGTCCGGCAAAACACGTTCTTGGAAGCGCTAACGACTCTCCAGGACTTGTACGTCCATTATGGGAAATACACGCCAAAGAGCCAGACCTGTCTAAATTGTGGGACAACCTGGCACACCTACGAGGAGAAGATGACCGATGTGAACATTGCGGTGGAATTGCTTGGCGATGCCCAAGACGACGCCTTTGACACCGCGATTGTAATATCCGGAGATAGTGATTTAACCGGACCTATAACTGCTGTTCAAAGGCGATACTCCAACAAGAAAGTAATCGTCGCTTTCCCACCCAACCGGGTTTCCAAGCAACTGAGCCAAGTTGCAACGGCATACGTCGTCATAGGCCGAAAGAAGTTGAGCGACAGCCAATTGCCAGATCATGTGTTTAGGACCGACGGCTACGCCTTGACGCGGCCTCCAAGCTGGCATTGAGTTGAGCGACACACCATGCCACGCCAGACCGAGCCAAACGTCAACAATGCCATGGGCGGGCTGCATCAAAGTATGGTGTCCCACAGTCACGGGCGCTCGGAAAACACCCAGGCCATCGCCGGTCACCCTGGACTGAAGCCCGACATCCTGAACGCCACCTCGCGCCGACGGCGAGATGAATGAATAACCGATGACCATAGAATGGTTATATGCAAGACGTAGTATCACGGGTTATGAGGCACTACTCAAGTGCTACAAACAGGCAGAGTTCGACTCGCCCAAGCGCTCGACGGTGCCTCTTCTCACATATTGGCAAACCCCTGAACGTAGAGCGAATGAACTGTCTAAGGCTCTGAACTTTCCGTTATCTGATTCGCTTTGCCTAGATTTCGAGCATACTGGATCTGTTCAGCGCGGTAGGGGCAAAGCATCTTGCACGGACCTGATGCTAACTTCCGGCGGAGTTTCGCTTGCGATAGAGGCGAAGTGGACTGAGGGAAGGCATGAAGACGTTAACACCTGGCTACGCAAGCCGCCAGAACCAAACCGGATTGACGTCCTTGAAGGATGGCTTGACCTGCTAAGGCGTTATGCCCCCATCGAGATTGACATATGTGACGTGGCCGCATTGCCGTACCAGATGATTCACCGGGCAGCATCAGTCTGCTACTCGAAAGCCAAAAGCTGCTGGCTGGTATATCAAGTGTTCAATATGGACTCGCGCAAGAGAAAAGAGTATCTCTCAGACCTTCAGACACTTGCAACGTTACTGAAATCCGGCCCGGGCCTGAGATTCTGTCTCGCTGAGTGCAGAATCGAGCCTACCGATCTGCAGACCGAACTCGAGCGAAAGTGGGTGCAGGGAGAGCGTCATCTGCGTGAGCCTGTGCTGAACGGTTTAAAAGCTGGTAACCTGCTTGATGTTCACCTGGATCGAGTGGAGTGTGTGTAGATGTTGTTCAACGGAGAGACGGTGCATAACGCTTTCTTTGATAGGTCGTTCAGGCCATGAAGATTAAGTATTTTCGGGATACCGATACCCTTTACATCGAGCTTTACCCCGCTGAGGTGGACGAGACCCGGGACCTGGACGAGAATACCCTGCTTGACCTGGACCAGTCCGGCAACCTCTGCGCCATAACCATCGAGCACGCCAGCGACCGAATAGCCATACCCCCCTTCTCCTACGAGCAAGTCCCGTCCTGACGCCCCCTCCTGCTTTTCCCCAACCCCAGCCCAGACACCCACCGTAAAGTTTGGGGACGGGCAAAAATCATTGTCAGGAGCTGGCCGATTGGTGTACAGTATTTTACAAGTGTAGGGGGATGTCTATGTCCCTCTGAACCAGCGGAGGAAAGAGATGGCTACCGAAACCAATAGCGGCATCCCCGTCCGAGTTGTCCCACCTGGGACGATGTTAGCCGAAGAAGAGCACAGGTTGCAAAAATACGAGCGCCGGTACGAGATGTCCAGCGAAAAGATGGCTACCCTCTTGGAACTGGACGCAATCCCCCCGACTGCCGAGGTGCTTAGATGGTATTCCAGCTATCACGCGGTCAAATTGCTCCGCGAAAAGACCCCCACGACTGGAACTCCTGGGACCACTACCGGACCATCCATGAAAACAGACTGAGAGAGCATCCATTTGTAGTCAGTGACACCGTCACCTTCACCGACGAGGATGAGGGTGTCATTTCACAAAAGGGGGTTGTTCACTGTCAGAAAGACGTGATACTGGAAGTAGAGAAATGGTTTGAGTCCCGCTATTTCGGGCAGACCCTTCGCGTTCGATGCCACACCTACGTTTATATAGGGTGGCTACTGGGAGAACACCTGTTGCTGAAGTACCACAATGTTCACCGTGACCGGAACAAGTACCACCACCGCATCTACGACCCGGCCACCGGCGATGAAGTATTCCACGAAGTCCTCGAAAGGCATCAATTCCCCATATTCACGGAAGTGTTGGACGAGTTACAAACTTTGGCCCAGGACTTGTAAACCAGAGCGGTTGGCATTATTGAGCACGCCAGCGACCGAATAGCCATACCCCCATTCTCCTACGAGCAAGTCCCATCCTGACGTCCTATCCTGCTCGCCCCTGAGCCAGGCCCGGACACCCGTCAAGTCACGCCCCCAGCCGCCGGTACATGGCCTTAACATTTTCTTAAACGGTGTGGGCTAATAATATATACTAGATAAAGTGGGTCCGGCGGAGTATGTGGAATGTCTGCTGTGAAACGGCGCATCCTTGTAGTTGAGGACGACCACAAGACCTCTGACCTGGTACGCCTGTACCTGGAAAGGGACGGCTATCAGGTCCTGATCGCCTATAACGGCTCAGAGGGCCTGGACATCGCCCGGAAATGGAAGCCGGACCTGGTGGTCCTGGACCTTCTACTTCCCGAACTTACCGGTACGGAGCTATGCCGGACTCTCAGGAAAGAGTCGGAAGTGCCGATTATCATGCTCACGGCATTGAGTACCGAGCAGGACAAGCTCAATGGGCTTGATTTGGGTGCCGATGATTACGTAACCAAGCCCTTCAGTCCCAAGGAACTGGCTGCCAGAGTGCGTACCGTACTGCGACGCACGGCTGAGGACCCCATTTACCGCGGCCCCTCGTTGGTAGAGCGGGGAGAGCTCAGGATAGATTTCCAGCAGCATAATGTCAAAGTCGGGGAAAGGGATGTACACCTCACCCCCACCGAGTTCCGAATCCTCGCCACCCTGGTGAGGGAGCCGGGCAAGGTTTTCAGCCGCAGTCAGCTGGTGGACAAGGCGCTGGGATATGACTTTGAGGGTATGGACCGGACCGTGGACGTGCATGTGCTGAACCTGCGAAGGAAGATTGAGATGGACGCCAACCGTCCCCGGTACGTTATGACCGTATACGGCATGGGCTACAAGTTCGGGGGCTAGGCTTGTTTTACAGCATTCGCTGGCGACTGTTGTTCAGCTTCGTAGTGGTCATCGGAGTGGCCCTGGGTATGGCAGCATTTTTCGCCAGCCGTGCCGCCAATACCGAGATTGAGCAGTTCCAGGACCGTACCGAGGCCCAGAGGTCCGAGCGTCTCCAGGCGATGCTGGCCAGGGAATATGCCCAGTCCCAGGGCTGGCAGGAAGCCCAGGGGATGCTGGAGCAAATAGGCGAGATATATTCCCAGCGGGTGATTGTGGTCAACCGTGGAGGGCAGGTAGTGGCCGACTCTCACAGCCTCCTGGTGGGGCGGTTTATGGTCGGCCCTGTGAAGAGCGACCGGAGGCTGGTGGTGGTCGGTCCCGGAGGGGACGTGGGAACGATGCTCGTCAACCCGGAACCCCTGCCCGGAGAGCCGGAGGTCCTGCCTGTCGAAACCAACGTACCCTCCCTCAGCCGTATTTTCATCTGGAGTGGAATCCTCGCCGGTGGGGTGGCGCTAATCCTCACTCTTTTCCTGTCCAGACGCATCCTGGCTCCTGTGGAGTCCCTATCCAGGGCAGCCAGGGCACTGGCCGGCGGAGACTTCTCTCGCAGGGTTGAAGCCCGCTCAAAGGACGAGGTGAGTGAGCTTGGCAGGACCTTCAATGCCATGGCTGATGAGCTGGCCCGGACCGAAGAAATACGCTCCAGCCTTGTGGCCGACGTTGCCCATGAGCTTCGCACTCCCCTGTCAAACGTAAGGGGGTATCTGGAAGCGATAAAGGACGGAGTGGTTAGCCCGGATGAGGCCACCCTTGAGTCCATGCACGAGGAGGTCCTGCTCCTTACCCGTCTCATAGAGGACCTTCAGGAGTTGGCCCTGGCAGAGTCGGGCCGGATGACTCTTCACATGGAGCTTTGCGACCTGGCAGAACTGGCGAGGAAGGCCGTAGTATCCATACAGCCCCAGGCAGAGGCCAAAGGCATCAAATTGCGTATGTATGCTGCCAGTGAGGTCCTGATTCACGCAGACCCGGGGCGCATAGGACAGGTGACACGCAATCTGCTGGTCAATGCGTCCAACTACACCCCTTCGGGAGGGTCCATACGGGTGGTGGTAAACCGGAGGGAAGATGACGCCTGGGTGAGTGTGGAGGATACGGGCAGCGGTATCCCCAACGAGGAGTTGCCCCATGTATTCGAGCGCTTCCACAGGGTAGACAGGTCCCGGTCCCGAGCTACCGGAGGAGTGGGACTGGGCCTCACCATCGCAAAACAACTGGTGGAGGCCCACGGCGGCAAGATAATGGCCAACAGTCAGGACGGCAAGGGAAGCACCTTCACCTTTACAATTCCGGCTGGGACCGGCCCTAACGCCAAGAGCGCGTCCTCACAGCAAGTCTCCTAGTCCCCTCCGCAGGGCCTCTGTCTCGGATAGTCCCCCGCTAGGATGACGGAGATAGGGTGTTCCTTCCCTGCGGGTGTCCAGGTTGCCAATCCCTGCCTGCCCGCCTTAGGCGGGTCGTGGAATTGTCAGTGTCAACACGCCCTGGTATCAGAACGACCGGCGGGAATCAGGACCATCCTCGGACGGGGAAGGGCCGGGTTGCTGCTCGTGGGGTGTGCCATCCAGGGAGCCGTCCTCCGACACAGGTGGGCCGGGTTGCTGCTCGTGGGGAGTGCCGTCCAGGGAGCCGTCCTCCGACACGGGGGGGCCGGGTTGCTGCTCGTGGGGAGTGCCGTCCAGGGAGACGTCCTCCGACACGGGTGGGCCGGGTTGCTGCTCGTGGGGTGTGCCGTCCAGGGAACCATCCTCCGAGATATGGCTGCCCAGGGCGTAGTCCTCTGGTGGAGGAGCGTGAGGTGCCTCGTATAGTTGGTCATCCAAGGGGCCTTCCCCTGCGGATGACTGGGGAGCAGTGTGTCCATTCATGCCCAGCCTTAGCTGGAAGAACCGGTTCACCAGGTTATAGACGGAGGCACCGGCCTTGTTGCTCTTGTACGGAAATGATAGCTCCCAGCTTCCTCCCTGGAAGGTGATTGTCCCCTCCTCCTCTTCCTCCCAGAAAAAGTACCTGGCTATAAATAACACTCCTACGAATACGATGGCGCCTCCCAACACCAAGCCGATGGTCCAGCTATCCATTGCGTAGCCTATGAGAAGGTAGGCCAGGATGCCTACTATTGTCATAATAAGGCCCTGGGACAGGTTCTTCATGTCCCTCGTGTTGGCCTTCACTGAAACTCCCTTCATCTCTTCCAAGGGGGCGAAGAAAGCCTGCCTATGCCCACTGCTCTGAACGAAGGTGATAACCCTATGGTTGGTGAGCACCAGCAACTCACCCTTGCGTGGGGTATCCGGCACCACCCCATCGTGGGGAATAAACCGCTCCTCCACCCGCTCTCCTTCGAGCAGGCGCAGGTCTCTTACCGAGTGCTGGTCTGAATCGGTCCGTCTCTCTGAGCGCAACGCTTTTCATTCCGGCATTATATTTTGGGACAGGGCCGAAAGGGGCATCCGTCTATGAACTGCCACGGCTAAAGGCCACTGATGAGATTATACTATCACAATAACCGTTTTAATCATACAGCATCGGGTCGAAGACCCACCGAGGAGAGCCAGAATCCGGAGTTGGCGTGAGGGTAGATTCAAGCCCGTGGTCTACGCCAGGGCAGGCTCTGCGCCAGAATGGAGAATGGGAGTAGAAATGCGATCTGCGATAAGAGAGGTATCTTCATGGCAAAGATGGACATGTGTTTTGTCGTGATGCCGTCAAGTCGGCCCCTCTGGTATAATGGGGGTAATCTTCGGAATGGAGAGTGCTAATCATGCCCTACGCCGGCCTCAGTTTAGATGGCATGGTCGCACTGGTTACAGGCTCAGCACGGGGCATCGGCAAGGCAATAGCCGTCGGACTGGCAGAAGCCGGGGCAGACGTGGCCGTCTCCGATATGGAGGAGCGGTTGGCGGATGCCCGCACAACTCGGGAATCTATCAAGGGGCTGGGGCGTAACAGTGAGGCCTACGCCCTGAATACGCTGGACTTGGAGAATATTCAGGGAGCCATTGGGCAGGTGGCACGGGACTTTGGAAAGCTGGACATCCTGGTGAACAACGCCGGTGTCCGAATACGCAAGCCGGCCCTCGAGGTTACGGAAGCGGACTGGGATTTTGTTCTTGACACCAACCTGAAGGGAGTCTTCTTCTGTGCCCAGGCAGCCGCCCGCCAGATGATAGACCAAGGCGGCGGGCGTATCATCAACATCGCCTCCCAGCTAGCCGTCGTTGCCAGGGACGACCGTGCGCCATACTGCGCCAGTAAGGGCGGAGTAGCCAATCTGACTCGCTCCCTGGCCCTGGAGTGGATAAAATACGGAATTACCGTGAACGCCATAGGACCGGGGCCAACTCTCACGCCCGGGATGCTGGCTGCCGAACAACGTGCGCCTGAAGTTGTGCAGAGGGAAATGGATGTACTCATGCCGCTGGGACGGCGCATGGAGCCGGAGGAACTGGTAGGGGCAGCCATCTATCTTGCGAGCCCATCTGCCGGGGCCACCACAGGTCACCTGCTCATCGTGGACGGCGGCTGGACAATAATATAGCCCACCTCTTCCTCTTTAGACGCTCCCTCACCCCTTCGGCAATCTCAGGGCTCGGGTTCCAGCCTTCCCACGCCAATTTAATGTTCCTCTATCCCACGTGGCATCAAGCCTTTTGCCCAAGTTCGTAGACCATGTAGAGGCCGCCGCCGTACATGAGAACTATTGCGACCAAGACGGGCACCGCAGGCAGATACTGGCTGTTGCCTCGCAGCGCTATCTGATGCAAGCCCAGTACCATAAGAAAGAGCGCCATAAGACCGGCAGCCAGATTCTCGCTCCCTAGTCTCTCTACCACGACACCCTGACGATAAAAGGGGTCCACTACGGCGAGGATAAATATATTGAAAGCGCAGCTTCCATAGATGTTCCCAATGCCCAGTTCCACAGCGCCCAGGCGGACCGCAGCGATGGTAGTTGAGGCCTCGGGCATTGAGGTTACCAGGGCTACGGCCACAACCCCCAGAAAGCTGACTGACAGTCCGGTAATCTCAGCAATTTCTTCCACGCTGAAAATCAAGGTCGGTGCGGCTATTATCACTCCCAGGGAAGCGAGTCCGAAGAATATCCAGGCCTTCCGCAGGCTTGGGAGTCCATCAGCCCGAGGGCCTACCTCTACCTTTGCCGTCCTCCTGGGCAGGCTCTTATAGATTAGGCGCATCCCCATCAGGTACAGTAGGAAAATCAGTACCGACGCCAGCCCCACGCTCAGAAGGGATACGCCCATGTGAAAGTACCCCAATACAATCGCAACGCTGGTCAGCAGGATGGCCGTCGCACACAGGAACCTATGGTGCGGGGCCGACGATTGTCGAAAGAAGCGCGCTCCTCCACCCCAAACCAAGGCCACCATCGCCAGGACAAACATGTTGGCCATGTTGGAGCCCATGATGTTGCCCCCGACCAGTCCCGGCTGGCCCCTGCTAGCAGCGGCGATGTTGGTTATCAGCTCAGGTAGGGAAGTGGCAGAAGCTATCAGAATGGTACCGACCCATAGCCGTCCCCAACCCATCAGTTCTGCCAGAGCATCCCCATACCTGGCCAGGTACGCTCCACTGAATATAATCAGGGCGGCGCTACCTGCAAACAGAAGTAACGCCTGTATCAAATCGCTGCTCATAAACCATTCAGCGGCATATCATCTCATCGGAACGCCCCTTGTGAAGCCGGAACGAAGGCATTACCGTCAAAAAAGCGCTACAGCCCCTTGAGCTTCTCCTCACCGTGTATGTGCCGCTCGTCACGCGTCCCTGGGGACCGCGACTCCGGGCGATTTGACTCGAACACTGTAAAGGGAAGTCCGGGCGGTGAGGAAAAGGGTGCGCAGGTCGGAGCCGCCAAAGGCGCAGTTGGCCGGGACTTCATCAGTGCGGATAGTCCCCAGGTGGCGGCCATCTTTGTCGAATACACACGTGCCGCCGTTTCCGGTGCAGAACACCCGCCCCTCCGTATCCACCTTCATGCCGTCGGGCACGCCCGTTTCTGCGGAAGACATATCCGCGAAAATCCGGTTGTTGCTCAGGGAGCCATCCGGGGCTACGTCGAAGGCCCTGATGCGCCGATGGGGACAGACCTCGTTACGCTCCTCTGCCTCCACGCATTTCTCGTTCAGGCGGCTGATGGCAACGTAGAGGACAGATTCATCCGGGGAGAAGGCCAGCCCGTTGGGGTACTCGCACTCGTCCGTGGCCAGATTAACCTGACCATCCGGCCCAACTCGATAGACACCGGAGAAACCTATCTCCCGCTCCTCCTGGGGGACCCTCCCCTGGGGGTCTGTGAAATAGATCATTCCGTCGGAGCGGCCCACTACGTCATTTGGCCGGTTCAGCAGTTTGCCGTCCCATCTGTCGGCCAGGACGGTTATGGTCCCGTCTTTCTCGGTGCGAGTCACCCGACGATTGCCTCCCTCGCACATGAGCAGCCGCCCCTGAAGGTCAAAGGTCAGCCCATTGCCTTCATTGGTGTTCTCTCTCAGCACCTCCGGCTGGCGGCCTGGGACCCACCGGATGAGATGGCTCCTTCTTATGTCCACAAAGTACAGGAAGCTGTCAGGGTGCCAGAGTGGACCTTCCGTGAACACGAAACCCGTGGCTATACGCTCGGGCTGTCCTTCCAGAATGGTAGACAGTTCGTCGCTCATTGCAACACCTCCTGATGATGAGACCCTTGCATACCTCATTGTCATTCCGAGCGCAGAGAGGAATCTAAAGAAACTCTGAATAAGTCGGGAAGGGCGACCTGTCAACTCGTCATACTGACGGAAGTCGAAGACCCGCAGAAGAGAGCCAGTATCCAGACTCTCCATCCGCCTGAGGCGGACTGGACTCCTGCCCCGTACCTGTCTGCCGACAGGCAAGCCGAGTACGGGGCCAACTCTACGCCGGAATGGCGTTTTTTTGGGCTTTCCTAGAGACCCCCACAACAGAACAGCCCGAATAGCAACCCATTTAGATTCTCATCCGTCCGGGGCGGATGAGGAATGGCATCGGGGGGGCCTAGTCCAGAGTGACATTGGACTGAGCCTTGAGGTCACAGTAGTTCAACGGTCTTCTAATCTGCGCTTACCCCGTTGAGGCTATATTCAGGTTGGTGCTGCCCTTCGCCGGTCTCAAGGGCGGCAAGGATGGCCCGGACCAGCGAACGGGCCGACTCGGCGCTCATCTCTACTGCGACCCGTGCTCCGGCCCCCAACTCCTCGTTGACGAAGTCAATGTTAAGGCTGTGCTCAAGGAAAGCGTGGCTGGGGTGGTCATAGCACACGTTGGCTTGGGTTACGGGGAACCAGCCGTTAGGTCCCTTGGCGCTGCCTGATATGTCCGCCTTTTCTACAATCCACGTGCACATCGCCTACACTCCTGCGCCTACTCCGGAGGGCACGCTGAGGTGCTTCTCGAAGAAGGCAAACACCTTATTCCACCCATCCAGGGCCTGCTCTATGCGGTAATTGGGCCGGTCGTAGTAAAAGAAGCCGTGGCCGGCGTTGCTATACATGTGGAACTCGTAGTCCTTGCCGTGTTTCTTGAGCTCCTCCTCATGAAGCGCAACCTGCTCAGCCGTCGGACTCTGATCCTCTTCACCGAAAAGCCCCAGCAGTGGGCAGGACAAGTCCTTTGTGTAGTCAATGGGGGCCACGGGCTGCTTGGGATTGAGTTCCTGTTGGGACATCACTACTCGCCCACCCCAACAGTCCACGGCTGCGTCAACGCCCTTGCTACGACAGGCCACCAGGTAGGTCTGTCGCCCGCCGGAACAGGTGCCGATGACGCCGACCTTGCCATTGTGGTAAGGCAAGGCCCGCAGATACCGCATCGCCCCTTCCACGTCGCCTATAACCTGGTCGTCTGGGACACCCCCGGCGGCACGGACCTTGGCAGCCACGTCATCCGGGCTTCCAGGCCCCTCCCGGTGATAAAGGTTTGGGGAGATAGCGACGTATCCATGATGGGCAAACTTGCGTGTGGCCTCCCTGTACCACTCGTCCCAACCGGGCGCATGATGAATGAGAACGACTCCAGGAAACGGTCCGGCTCCCAACGGTCGAGCGAGATAGGCCAGGATGTCATCTCCACCATGACCGCGCATAGTCGTGGTTTCCGCTATCATGCCTTCGTACATTGCGCTCCAGCCCCCTCTGATAGATAGGATTTTGTCCGTCGAAGCTAGTTAAAGCGACGCCAACTTTGGACCGGGTGAGCATATAACAGGGCTTGAGGGCCTGTCAACTTCGGGATGTGTCGGCCTTGCATCCCATTACCAGAAACTTTACACTGTCCACAAGGGCCCTTCAGGACTGTTCCATGTCGCTGCCGACCGGTAGCACTACCGGAGGGCGCAGAGGAGCCGTCGTTTTCTCCCATCACTCCACTATGGAAAGGATATGCACCATGACTGAATCGGAAGGACTGTCGGCACTGGACTACGCAGAGATACATAACCTCTACGCATTCTACAACCTTAGCAGCGATTCGGGCGCCCCCGAAGATTATGCCTCGTGCTTCACCGAAGACGGGGAGATGATAGTGGCAAGCCGGGGTCTGATTGCAAAGGGCAGGGCAGACCTGGTGACGTACAAGCGCAACGACCAGGCAAGCCGGGGAGGCAGGTACAGGAGGCACTGGAACAATAACATTTACCTGGAAATGCTTAGCGATGGCAGCGTTAGAGGGCGCTGCTATCTACGGGCCTTTAACGGCGATCCCGGGGAGCCGCCCGATAACGCCGGACATAGTGTGTATGAGGACACTATTGTAAAGGTTAACGGTGCGTGGAAGTTCGCCCGCAGGTTTCTGACTCTGGACTAAGCTTGAGGACCGCCGTAATTCGCAGGCCCACGATACCCTTTGCCATGCTACTCGAAGGGTTGTAGCTGGACATCCCGCAGGGCAGGGATGACTTCCTTGCCCAGAAGCTCCAGGGAGCGCATCACGTCCTTATGGGGCACGGTCCCGTCACCGCTTATGAGGAGGATGTAGCCCGGGCTTAGCTCCTCTATAACCTCCGTAAGCTTTCTGGTGACGGTTTCCGGGCTTCCCACCACGACGATATTGGTGTCCTGGAGCGCCTCGTAGGTCATCTTCTGAGGCCCCCCTGACCCGATTCGCCGCGTCCTCAAGCCCTGTGCCGCCCTGGACTGGTATCCGGGCGGGTCGTTGTGCTCCCTTGGTCCCTTGAGGCGGTGGTCGTCAGTCCACATCAAGTTACGCCCAATCTCCTGGGCTTTCTCGTCGGTATCGGCCACCAGCCCCTTGATTTGATAACCGAAGTGCTCCGGCCCGGGCGTGAAACCGGCCTCGCGGGCCGTATCTATGTAAGTCCGCTTCAGCTCCTTCGTGATTTCCATTACGGCCCCAAAGTTCAGGTAAGGATAGCCATATCTGGCGGCCCATATAGCGCTCTCCGGGCTGCTGCCTCCAGGAAACCAGACCGGAGGGTGGGGCTTCTGTATGGGCAGCACCCAGGGGTTCACGGCCCTGTAGTGGTAATACTTTCCCTCGTGACGGAAGGGACCGGGAGTAGTCCAGCACTTGATGATAAGGTCGTGGGCTTCCTCGAACCGCTCCCTGTTCTCTGCGGGGTTCAGTCCCGCTGCAAGGCTCTCAGTGGCCCCGCCGCGCACAAAGCCGGAGATTAGCCTCCCGCCCGAGTAGCAGTCCAGCATAGCCAGTTCCTCAGCCATCCTCACAGGGTCATTGATGGGGAGGATATTGCCCATGATGGCAATCTTGACCCTGCTCGTGATTTTGCTGATAACGGCGGCATCCAGGTTGGCGGAGGGCTTCATGTTCCAGTAGGTGGAGTGGTGCTCGTTGGTCAGGATGCCGTCTATACCTACTTCGTCGGCCCAGGCATACTGCTCATGGTACTGGTTATAGAGCACGTGGGCCTTCTGGGGATCGAAGTAGGTGTTGGGAACGTTGATGCGGGCGTCATACTTGGCAAGCTCATCCTCACTGATGTGAGTATAGGGTTGCTGAGTATGGAAGAAAACTTCTACATGGTCCTTCATGGGTAACTCCTTAGCTGGCCTGCCCCCGCGCGAAGACGCGCACCGTTTGAGGGCTGCTACTTCTGCGCCGGTACGAAGAGGGGCAGGACCACGTCGGGGTCCTCGGTCACCGGCATGAAGGTGACCTCAACGGGCATATCTATATATATGTCCTCCGGGGCTACGTTGAGGATATTGCTGAGGAGGCGCAGACCTTCTTGCTCCTCCAACTCGATGAGGCAGATGTTGTACGGGACCTGCTCCCCCTCACGGAGGGCCCTGTGCACGGGATGGCGGACTACCATGTGGGAGTAGACTTTGCCACGGCCACTCATCCTGGTGATGTCGTATCCCAGCGCATGACAGTAGGGACACATGGGGGTGGGCGGATGGCGGAATTTCTTGCAATCCGAGCACTGCTGAATGCCTAGCTCGCGCTTACGTGATGCCTCCCAGAACCCCCGCTCGTAGTCAGGGAGGTTCTCAATGTCCGGCAGGGGCAGGCCCTCCAGGGGTTTGGTCATCGGCCTGGATTTGGTTGCTTCCTGCTGTGTCATCCTCACTCCTTGCTGCGGGCATCGGTTAAGCAGTGACCCGTCTGCATCCTGTTAGAAGGTATCTAACAAGGCAAGGGCACATGTCCTCTCCCTCGACGGGAGAGGATTGAGGTGAGGGTGATGCGACAACTCCCCCTCATCCTAACCTTCTCCCACCAGGGGAGAAGGAACCCTTTAGACACGCTCTTACATTATTTACCATTATGTTCCAAGGAGCAACAAATGGGCCGGATACCCACACTAACCCTATCCCCTGCGGATGATGACGGCGGCGCTTAGCTGGGCGGTGGAGCTACACGAGAGCACCCTGTTAATCTGCTTGTTGGGGGGTTGGGACGTGGAGATGCCCCGGATAAGGCGTACCGCCTCCTGGGGATGGGTCAACCCGTGAATGTAGGCCTCCGAATGGTTTCCGCCGTGGGTGTTGGTGGGCAAAGCGCCGTCGAAACGGATATTGTGGCCCCCCTGCACGAAGTCTTTGGCCTCACCGAAGGGCACGAAGCCGTAGGCCTCCAGACCCAGAAGGCAGAAGGGGGTGAAGTGGTCGTAGAACATGAAGGCGTCCATGTCTTTGGCGGTGAGCCGTGCCCGCGCCCAGATGTCCCGGGCCGTGTTGGTGGACTCAGCCACCGTCAGGTCCGGCCTGTATATGATTCCCTCGTTGCTGGGGCCGGAGCCCTGGGCCGCCGCCTCAACCAGGGTGATCGTATCCGAGTGGCGGAGGTGGCGGGCGCGCTCGGGCGTGGTCATGATGATAGCCGCAGCGCCGTCGTTCTCCTGGCAGAAGTCCAGGACGTGCAGGGGGTCTGCAACTACCCGGGAGTTCTGGTGGTCGTCAATGGTGATGGGTTCCTGGCGAAGTGCCCTGGGGTTGCGGCTTGCGTGATGGCGGAGTGTCACTGCCACCCAGCCGAAGTGCTCGCTGGTGGCCCCGTACTTGTGCATATACCTCCGGGCGAACATACCAAACGAATGGGCCGGAGCCAGGTGTCCCCAGGGAGTATGAAAGCCTCTCTGTCCTCCCGGGATGCGGTCCGGCCCTCTTGCCCGCCCCAGCCGCACGTTGGAGCGGAGGTTGGCGGCACGGAAGCAGACTGCGTAGTTGCAGTAGCCGGCGGCAATAGCGGCGGCGGCGTGGGCAACGGTGGCGTTGGCAGCACCACCACCGAAGGAGGTGGACTCCCAGTGGCGCAGGTTCTTGATCCCCAGCGACTGGACCAGCATGGTCTCGGTGTTGTTGTCCATGTCGTAGCGGAAGGTCCCGTCTATGTCATGGGGGGAGATTCCGGCGTCGTCGCAGGCGGCTTTGATAGCCTCGCAGGCCAGTTGTAGCTCGCTGCGTCCCGAGTCCCAGGAGAACTCCGTCTCGCCGATGCCGACAATGGCGGCCTTATCCCGGATGTTGTTAGTGTCCGCGGGGATGATGTTCTCCGCCATAGGGCCTCCCTACGCTCGGCCTGTGCTCTGTATTCGGGCCTATCCTGGCTAGGGGCGAGTATAGCACCGCCTTCCGAGGCCGTCAACAAGAGGGGCGCTTCTCTGTGAGCAGAGACGACTTCCGAGTCCTGTGCCGTCCCTTTGATGATATAATAGACGTCTGCGGCGCAATTGGGTCGCACCCAAGACCGAGTGGAGTCGATTGTTCTTGTATTACTGGGTGCTCAAGGCGCTTGCACAAGAGAGGGCGACAGATATGCATCTCATTAGGCTGCGCTTTGGTGGTATACCGCCATTCACAGAGCCTGTCACGTTCACGTTTGACGAACGGGTGAACGTATTCGTCGGGCCAAACGCGTCGGGTAAAAGCACTGTGCTACAAATGCTTGCCGATCGTCTCATTGGACCGGCCGAGGATAGCAAGAAGCCAATTTCGCAGAGTCGGAGGCTGATACTTTGTGCGAATGACGAATTCGATGAAATTGTCTACGAAGAGCCATCAATTAGACAGCCTAATTTTCTGTCGGTTAGCGAAGATTGGCTCGGCACTAGGTCTGAGCTGATCTTTGCGCCAGAGAATCCGCCTACTATCCACATCGGTTCTGTCCGCGAAGAACTACCGGGCATCTCTGACCAAGACGAACCTGACGCCTACGGTAAGACGGCTGCCGAGGCCTTAGCAGGACCTTTCAGCGGTTCTCGTACAATGTGTGCCTCCAGATTGCTGGGGGAAGAACTTTGGCGCCCTGAACGCGATGACCTGCCACACTTGGCACGAGTCACCCTGATGAATGCGGTGGAGTTGGCGGATGCTTGCAGCAAGCGCATTTGCGATGACGTCATTCAAGATTCGAGATCGCGCAATTACATACCAGACCCTGCTCTAGGCTATCTGCACCACCCACACGCTGACCCGAACAGAATAACCATCCTGCGCTTGATGGGGATAAATACCAACGACATTCGTAATTTTGACTACCTTCCCTACGATGAGCAGCCGTCATCTTCGGCCTATGTTGAATACAAGGAACCCTTACCAATATACCTTGGCCATCTTAGTTCAGGAACGGAAGGGACATTGCTCTGGATACGATGGCTGGCCCTTAAAATGGTCCATCATTACGAATTCGAGCGCGGCTGGGAGAATAAGCCGGCCATCCTGCTGATTGACGAAATCGAAAACCACCTGCACCCCACTTGGCAGCGTCGGGTCATCCCGGCGTTGCTGGAGCACTTTCCGGGGCTGCAGATATTCGCCACAACCCACTCGCCCTTCGTGGTGGCCGGCCTGAAGGCCGGGCAGGTGCACCTGCTGGACCGGGACGAGAACGGCGTCGTCACCGCCACGACCAACACCGAGGACGTCATAGGCTGGACCGCCGACGAAATCCTCCGCACGATGATGGGCGTGGATGAGCCTACCGACCAGCTTACGGTTGACCGGGCCAACCGACTGCGGCAGCTTCGGGAAAAGGAACCGCTTACGCCCGAAGAAGAAACCGAGTTGAACGAACTGCGCCGCCAGGTGAATAAGGATCTGCTGTCCAAAGGCGGCTTGTTGGAAGCCCAGCGGGAACGTTATGCGGACTTGGTGCGGGAGTTCCTAACTTCCCGGCAATCCGAGTTGACTCAAGACGGAGGGTAGACGGGTTGCGCTGGGTTGACCGCGGGCCGGAACCCGGCGGAGTTGCCGAGTATGCCCGACAGTTTACCCAGGGCTGGGTTGATTATTTCCAGAACCAGACCGGCGAGAGGCCAACTGATTTCCTTTGGGGAATCTTCCGCCCAGTGCTCGGCACACGGACTAACGATATCTGTTGGTACTGCGAGCGGCAATGTAATGTCGGTGCCGAGTCCGGCGGGAGTACCCCTACGGTTGACCACTTCCGCCCCCTCAGCCGGTTCCCCCGGTTAGCTTACGAATGGTCCAACTGGATTTTCAGTTGCCAACGGTGCAACCATAACAAAGCTAACAAATGGCCCGACTTGGGGTATGTGGACCCTTGCGCTGCCGACGCTACTGAGCGCCCGGATAGATATTTTGACTACGACATGTTAACCGGGGATATAGTGCCCAAGAGGAGCCTTCCATCGGCAGCACAGCGCAGGGCTTGGGACACAATAGATGACTTGGGACTAAACAATTTGGACGTGAAGATTCACCGACTGGAGTGCATACAGGAATTCTGGAATGGTGTGACTTCGCAGCCGTTTTCCTACCGGCAGACTTTCATCACTTTATTCACGGAACGACCCGTTGAGTACGCCGGAGCAATCGGGATGCTCGTGGAGCAACTGCGTCAGGCTGGCCGAATCTAGCAGCCGGATTGCCAATATTGGGGGCCGTTGGCTCAATCGCTACCCTGGTCGAGCGGTCACACAGGTTGTCTTGGGTAGTCGGCTGGGGTAGAATGTGACCTGTAATATGATGCCCTAATAAGTGTTGCTCCGAGGTGGGTTATGCAGAAGTACAGGATTATATCCTCCGATTCCCATGTCGTCGAGCCGCCGGACCTGTGGACCACCCGCATTGACCCTGACCTTCGAGACAGGGCGCCCTTCATGGTGCAGGAGGGAGACAATGACCAGTGGTATGTCGAGGGAAACCTGAAGGTGGGCGCCCTCGGCCTCGTCACCCTGGCCGGCACCAGGTTTGAGACCCCCGAGGATATAACCCTCAGGGGCAGCTACGATGCGCTCCGCCCCGGCGGTTATGACCCTGGCGAGCATATCAAAGACATGGAGACCGACGGGGTCCACGGCGAGTTGCTGTACCCCTCTATGGGTCTCTTCCTGTTCAAGGTCCCGGACAGCCTCCTACTATCCGCCATCTGCCGGACATATAACGACTGGCTGGCGGAGTTCTGCAGCGAGTACCCGGACCGGCTGAAGGGCATCGCCATGCTGAACGTGGACGACGTTCAAGGCGGCGTAAGGGAGCTTGAGCGCTGCGCAAAGATGGGGTTGGCAGGGGCCATGATTAGCCTCTACCCGTCTCCCGATAAGCTGTACGACCGGCCCGACTACGAACCCCTCTGGGCCGCCGCCCAGGACCTGGACATGCCCATTAGCCTCCACACGGCCACCCAACGCCCCGGCCCCCTGCAGCCCGGCCTGGACGTGGCATCGTCCCAAACGGCCACCTTCAGGGCAAACATTGACTTCTGGGTACGGTGCTCCCTCTCGGACATTATCTACTCCGGGGTGTTCGAGCGGTATCCCAAGCTCAAGGTCTCGGCCGTGGAGTTCGAGCTATCATGGGTTCCCTATTTCCTCAGGATGCTGGACTACGTGTACATCGAGCGCCAGGAGCAGGCCAGCTACCGGTTCAAGAACGGCATGATGCCCAGCGACTTCTTCCACACCAACGTATACCTCAGCTTCCAGGAGGACGACCTGGGAATACAGATGCGCCACATCATAGGCGTGGATAGCCTGATGTGGGGGTCGGACTATCCCCACGCAGAGTCCACATGGCCGAGGTCCCAGGAAATCCTGGAGGAGATTCTTGGCGGAGTACCGGAGGACGAGAAGAGCAAGATAGCCGGAGGCAACGCGGCCAGGCTGTACCACTTTGATTGAGTAGAGGTTGAGAATGGGAAGGTTGGACGGTAAGGTGGCCCTTATCAGCGGCGGTGCCCGTGGGCAGGGCGCTGTCGAAGCCAGGATATTCGCACTGGAAGGGGCCAAGGTGGTATTCGGCGACGTCCTCGATGATGAGGGGAGAACGGTGGAGGCGGAGATACGGGAACTGGGTGGCGATGTCACCTATCTGCACCTGGACGTGACCAGAAGCCAAGACTGGGAGAATGCCGTGGCCCTGGCCGAGAGGCAGTACGGCAAGCTGGATATACTGGTGAACAACGCAGGTATTGCGCGCCGCCACTACATAGAGGATACCAGTGAAGAGGAGTGGGACGAGGTCATGGCGGTGAACGCCAAGGGCACGTTCCTTGGGACCAAGCACGCCATCCCCGCCATGCGACGGGCTGGAGGAGGCTCAATTGTGAACATATCCTCCGTATCCGGCCTGGTGGCAATTGGCTGGTCGGCCTATAATGCGTCCAAGGGTGCGACGCGGGTATTCACGAAGATAACCGCCGTCCAGCACGCCAAGGACAGGATACGCTGCAACTCCGTCCACCCCGGCCCCATTGATACCCCGATGCTCCGGGAAGGCCGAGCGGACCCCGCCACCAGAGATGCATCAACCCCTCAAGCGCCGCTGGGGAGGCTCGGCACTAGCGAAGATGTGGCCTACGGAGTGCTTTTCCTGGCTTCCGACGAGGCTTCGTACGTTACGGGGGCGGAGTTGGTCATAGACGGCGGCGTGGTTGCCGAGTAGCTGAGCACTGAGTATGCCTGCCTATCGCTTCTGTCCCAAATGTGGCGACCGCCTTCGGCTCAGGCCACGGGGTGATAAACACCGGTTAGTTTGCCAGGGGTGCGAGTTCGTCTTTTATCGCAACCCGGCCGTAGGTGTGGCGGTTGTACTGCTGGATGATCGGCACATTCTTCTGGGGAGACGCGCCCGTGGCCGGTACATGGGCAGATGGTGCATCCCCTGCGGATATGTGGAGTGGGACGAGGAAGTTCGAGACGCCGCACGCAGGGAGTACCTGGAGGAAACGGGCCTCCATGTAGATGTCGGCCCGGTCTACGCGGTACACTCCAACTTTCACGACCCGGAGTCTCTCACGGTGGGAATCTGGTTCCGGGGCACGCTGGTTGGCGGCGCCCTCCAGGCCGGGGATGACCTGGACGCGGTACGCTACTTCCATCTGGATAGCCTGCCCGAGTCCCTGGCCTTCCCCACTGACCGTCTGGTGCTGGAGCAACTGCAGCGGGAGATTGAAATCTTCGGCATCTAGACCGTGTGCACCTCAGACCGGCGGGGAGGAGGCCGGTTTGTGGTTGTGGGGTGTGAGTCCGTTTATGAACATAGACCATAGGGACGTGCTGTGTTGGGTCAGAGGGTGGGCACGGTTGCTGAAGGACCAGAGTGTGACGCTGGCCTGAATCATTCCGAAGAACATGAGGGCTGCCGCTTCCGTATCCACATTCCCGTCTATCTCGCCCTTCTCCACACCCGCATTCAGGATACCCTCTACCATCCCCAGGTATCTCTCCACCATTCGCCTTGTGGCCTGATTCACCTCATGGTCGGCAAAGCGCAGGGATTCGCCAATTACCACGAAGGAGACTCCGTCCCGTCTCTCTATGGATGAGAGATGCCGTTTCAGGAGATGTTCCAGATGGTCTAGGGCGCTATCCTTGGGCTGTTCAGACTCGGAGACGGCATCCATCAGATTTCGCTCGATGTCCTGGATGAGTGCAAGGAGGATGTCGTCCTTACTCCTGAAATGCCTGTAGATCGCTCCTTCCGATAGGCCCACATCCTTGGCCAACTCCTGAATGGTGAAGGAGGTCATCCCCTGGGTCGCCACGATCTTCCGGGCATTCTGGACGATTTGATGCCTTCGTACATCTGAATCAAGATGTTCAGTGGGCACTTGCTAACTCGCTCCCTTGATATTTGTATCAGCCCCAATGACTCGCCGTAAGTAAATGACCACTTGCAAATAATGTATCTCAGATAGCCGCCAATTGCAATACTTGACTAAGTGAATCCGCAATGATACCATATTAGTAAGTAAACGTTCACTCATTCCCGCAGCCACAATGAGGGATTAAGGTGCCACTCACCATAGAGTGGGGGGAGGTAAGAGATGCAAGAGGGCAACGGGGATATGGAGAGCACTCAAGTCTTGGAGGAACGGAGCAGCTTCGGCAAGTCGCCTGACACTTCTGTAGATGACAAACTTGCATCTACAAAGAGCGAAGGGGCAAAGAAGGCGGAGGGGACTCTGCCAGAAGACCAGGCGTCCGTGAGCGGCGCTGGCACAACAGATATTGAGTTGTCCCGTTCGGGGAAACCAGACAACACAGGTGGCCGGGTAAGGGAGGGGATAACTGTTATTGAACTGGAGATGATACCCAAGATGGAAGACATGGGACGGCTCGAAGAGATTATTGTGGGCGGCACGACCAATATAGACCCCGAGGTTATCGGTTCCATCGCAGGCATAGCCATCCAATCGGTAGAAGGGGTATCTTCTCTGGGCACCCCATCCCTCCGAAGGACCATCAGGGAGCGCCTAGGAAGCGCTGAAAGAAGTGCCAGAGGCATAGAGGTGGAGGTGGGCAGGAGAGAGGTGGTCCTGGACATCAACATAAGGGTTGTCTTCGGATACAACATACCAAGGACAGTAATAGCGGTCCGCCAAACAGTTGCAGAACATCTACTAAACCTGTGCGGCCTGATAGCCAAAGAGATTAACGTCAAGGTTATAGGTATCGAGTTCCCTGACAAGATGTCGGGCAGAGTCCAGTAAAGGGCTTATTCCAGCCAAAAGAGCAAAGCAGGTTGAGAGTACGCTTTGAGCGAAAAGGAGGCAGAACATGACTGATCAGAGAATTAGCGAGCAGGAGATGGCGACCAAGCTCGCCGAGTTGGAAAGGATTCAGGAAATCGAGGTTGGTGGGGAGACGGAAATCAATGATGAGGTCATCGGTGCTATTGCAGGGGTAGCCGCCCGTGAGATTGACGGGGTAGGCCCCCTGGGCGCCAGTTCAATCCGCAGGACCATCGCCGAGCGTCTGGGAAGCGCAGAGCAGCGGGCCAGGGGTGTGGAAGTTGAGGCAGGTAGACGGGAGGTCATACTAGACATTGACATGCGCATCGTCTATGGCTTCAGTATCCCTGAGACCGTGGTCAAAGTACGCCAGAACGTTGCACGACACATCTTGGAGATATGCGGCCTGATTGCCAAGGAAATCAATATCAACGTTATTGGCATCGAGTTCCCTGAGAGGACGCCGAGCAGGGTTGAATAGGCGCTACCTACGTGCCTTACCCGACGGTCCTTGCCAACGCGCCGGCCCTCCGGGTGATGGCGGGCCAGAAAGCAGGGATGAACAAATCTCCGAGAGCCAATCTCAAGACATGGGGCACGCAGAGCGTGCCCCAGAGGGTTTACAGGAAATATGAACCTATGGAATAAGATTATTGCCTCACTGGCAGCCACGTTCATATTTGTGGCGGCAATAGTCACATTGCTGGTGACTGTGGAAGCCGTTGGCCCCGATTTCCTACCCGGTGGGACAGCCGAGGATGCCTGGTTCTATGAACAGCTTCTGGGGGTCCGAGGCTTCAGCGGAGGCGCGCAGGCTATCACTATAGTTGTGACTGTAATAATCGCCCTCGCCATGCTTACGCTCATCTCCCTTGAGTTCATACCTTCCGAAAGGCGCCGGGCTCTGGGGATAAGCCTGACCGAAGAAGGCGCTCTAACCGTAGACACGGATAGCGTGCGGTTTCTGACGGAGAGGACCGGAATTATAAATCGGAACGTAACCTCCATACGCTGTCGTCTGGCAGTGAAGAAGAGGGCGTCAGGGGGGGCACCGGCCAGCATCGTAATTTTGTGCTATCCCCGAGTGGTGCTGGGAAGCAATCTTGCGGAAATACGGGACGATTTGCAAACAAGGATTAAGCAAGTAGTAGAGCAGATAACCGGTCTAACGGTACTCAAGGTGCACGTGGTCCGAATCAAGTACGACCGAAGCGACGACACGCGTCTAATACGCTCTTAGGATGAATGATGAGCGATCCAAAGACCCGAGGAATAATCATTGGCTTGGCAATAGGTATCGTGTTGGTCTGGCTTGGGATATGGCAAGCCGCGGTTGTAGGTGCATTTGCCCTTGTCGGCTGGCTTATCGGCAAGTATATAAACCGCGAGATCCCCTTTCTGGACATCATCCTTGAGCGGTTCTTCTCCCGCAGGATTGACGGCCCCGAAGACTGAAGACCCCTGGCTGCCACTTCTACCCCATCCACACTTACCCCCAAGTACCGCTATTGACAGGGTGAATCCGCTACCATAAACTTCCCCCATAGAAAGCAAGGTGCTTGCCGTTCTTTGACCGCCCCCGTTTATCCTGCGCTTCCGGCCAAACGCCGCCTATGAATGAGAAGAAACGCATTCCTGTCGTGCCATCACGCCTCAAGCTCCTCAACGAGGAGGGTACGGAGGGCGTGCTGCTTGGGGCACGATGCCGCCGTTGCGGGGAGCATTTCTTCGGCAGTGTAGTCTTTTGCCAGCATTGCACGTCCGGCGACCTGGAACCCGTGGAACTGAGCAACCATGGTGCCCTGTATAGCTACACCATCGTTAGAAGGCCCCCCGACGGCTGGAAGGGAAACGTTCCCTACGTCCTGGGGCAAGTGGAGCTTCCCGAAGGCCCCCACGTCCTGTCCGAGGTCGTAGACTGCCCCTTCGAGGGGCTAAAGGTGGGGATGGCGCTGGAGCTAGCCCTTGTAGTCGGTGGTGAAGACGCGGAGGGCAATGAGATAGTGGTCTACAAGTGGAGGCAGGCGAAATCGTAGGCGCTCACCACGGTGCTCCGTTATCTGTATGGAGTACAAAAGGAGGGGGAATGACCATGAAGCCACAGAGGGAGGTCGTTGTCCTTGGGGTGGGACTACACCCCTTTGGCAGGTTTCCTGAGAAGGACCTTACCCAGCTGGCACAGCAGGCCGTCGTGGAGGCCATTGACGACGCCTCCGTCGGCTGGAGCAGCGTTCAGATAGCCTATTTCGGACACGTCTACTATCAGGGGATGTCCCTGGGCGAGGCTACCCTGCGAGGACTGGGGCTTACTGGCATACCCATCGTCAACGTGGAAAACGCTTGCTCAAGCGGCTCCACCGCCTTCTGGCAAGCCTACTGGGGCATCGCCACCGGTCTGTATGACCTGGCCTTGGCCTTTGGGGCCGAGAAGGTGCCGAAGGGACCCGTCGCAGTGACGGCCGAGGACAGCCCCGAGAGACTCATCGGAGCCGACCACATGATGGCAGGCTACGCACTGAGGGCTCGTCGCTACATGGAGGAGTACAACGCCCCCGCAGAGGCCATAGCTCAGGTATCGGTAAAAGCACATGACAACGCGGCCCTCAACCCCTACGCCCAGTACAACAAGACCTTCACTCTCGCCGAGGTGCTGGAGTCCCGCCCAATCGCAGACCCTCTCACCCTCTACCAGTGCTGCCCAACCAGCGAGGGAGGCTCGGCGGCTGTGCTCTGTGCCAGGGACGCCATAAAGAACTTCGCCCCGGACAACGGCCGCCACGTCACCGTTGCAGCCGCAGCGTTGGCTACGGGAACCTACAGCGTTCGAGGCGCGGACCATCCAGCCCTGAACCCCTACCGTAAGGAAGCGTCGGACCAGGCCTATGAAATGTCGGGGCTGGGACCCGAGGACGTGGATATTGTGCAGGTGCACGATGCCGCCACCATAGGAGAGGTACAGCAGTTGGAGGCCCTCGGCATAGTGCCCAGGGGCGAAGGCTGGGTCGCCACCCAGACGGGGCGTACCCGGATTAGCGGCGACATCCCCACCAACACCGACGGAGGCCTACTTGCCATGGGCCATCCCTTCGGGGCCTCGGGGATTCGGATGATACACGAGATTGTCACCCAACTGCGGGGCGAGGCCGGTCCCCGCCAGGTGAAAGACCCGAAGGTAGGCCTTGCCCATTGCTCCGGTGCCGGCGACGTCACCACTATTCACATCTTGAAGAAGTGAGGATATGGCGGCATGATAAGCACCTATACCGCCAGATATACAAAGGCCCGCTCTGGCTACATGGGACAGTTGGTAGAGTGGCCGGAGGTAATAACGGAGGGGAAAACACTAGAAGAATGCAGGGAACTACTTCAAGATGCTGTACGTGAAATGGTAATAGCATATCGGCAGCAAGATAAAGAGGTTCCTGTAGGAGGGTCTTGCAATGACATTTCGACTCCCGACGCCGGATGACCTTCGCAGATTGGCCGCAGCCAACCATTTTGAACTGAGCGACGACGAGATGGCGGGTTTTCAAAGCCTGATACCCGGGTTCTTGTCATCCTACGAGTCCCTGGAGCGCCTTCCGATGGCCCAAGAGCCTCTCAAGTACCCCGACCGCGACCCGGGTCATCGGCCCTCACGACAGGATGACCCCTTCAACGCCATCTTGCGCCGGTGCAGGCTGAAGGGTAGCCCTTCCGGGAAGCTGGCCGGCAAGAGATTCGGGTTGAAGAACAACATCTGCATAGCCGGTATGCCAATGACCTGCGGCTCGCTGCTGCTGGATGGCTACATCCCGGAGACCGATGCCACCATCGTCACGTGGCTACTGGACGCAGGGGCCGAGGTCGTCGCAACCCTCAACCTGGACAACTTCGCCTTCTCCGGAGCGGGGGATACCAGCGCCTACGGGCCGGTTCTGAACCCCCACGACCCCGAGCATCTGGCCGGGGGGTCCTCCGGCGGGTCGGGCGCTGCATTATACTACGACGATATAGACATCACCATCGGCGGCGACCAGGGCGGCTCCATTCGGATTCCCGCCTCTTACTGCGGAGTAGTGGGACTGAAACCCACCCATGGTCTGGTCCCCTACACCGGTATTGTGGGCATAGACAACACCTTCGACCACGCAGGCCCCATGTCCCGCACCGTGGCCGACTCGGCCCTGACCCTCGAAGTCATCGCCGGCAAAGACCCCCTGGACCCGCGACAGGGCGAGATGCACGTGCAACCCTACACCGAGGCACTGGGACTTGGTGTGAACGGTCTGCGCATTGGAGTGCTGACAGAAGGATTCGGTTGGTCTGACTCGGAGCCGGACGTGGACGCGGCGGTACGCAAGGCTCTGGGGGTGCTCAACGAGCTAGGGGCACAAACCTCCGACATATCCGTGCCCGACCACAAAACGGCCGGAGGGATTGTGTGGGCACTCATCTCCCAGGGGGCCACGGCATTGCTGCAGGGCAATGGTGCCGGTTACGGCTGGGAGGGTTTTTACAACCAGAGCCTTATGAGTGCCCTGGGAATGGCTCGCCGGACCCAGGCAAAGGATTTCCCGCCGACGGTAAAGATGGTCCTTCTCATGGGTACTTACATGAGCGAGCACTATCACAGCCGTGCCTATGCCAAGGCCCAGAACATCCGCAGGTCCCTGCGGGCCAGCTATGACCGGGCGCTGGAGCAGTACGATGTGCTGGCCCTGCCTACCACGCCCATGAAGGCCAACAGGTACGAGCCGGACCAGGACGTGGCGGGAACGCTCTCGGAGGGTTGGAAGATGGTCAACAACACCGCCCCCTTCAACATGACGGGGCACCCGGCCCTGAGCATACCCTGCGGCAAGTCCAACGGGTTGCCGGTGGGACTGATGCTCGTGGGCAGGCACTTCGACGACGCCACCCTCTTCCGGGTAGCCCACGCCTTCGAGCAGCACGCCAACTGGGAGACCCTTTGACCTTCCTCTATCGTTGTCAGCTATGGCTGACCAGGCCCTCGTCCACCATAGCTTTGAACGCCCCGTCGAAGGCCTCCAGGCTCAGGTCAATATCCGCCTCCGTGTGGACGCCGGAAAGGACCCCGCTGGTCCGGGACATCAGGTCTACGCCTCGTACCTGAAGGGCCTGGCGAAAGGCGTTCTGGATTTCCAACGGTTGGTCCTTCAATGTACTGGCGTCGAAACCTTCGATTGACCTGGCCCCGAAGTAAACGTGGAAGGTGGAAGAATCACCGTATACGCACGCTGCCACCTCGTATCTATCCACAATCTCTCGGAGTCCCACTCGCAGGCGCTCGGCCATCCTGTCGGCGGTATCCTGCATTTCTCCCGTGGCGACTATCTTCAGAGCGGCATTCCCCGTGGCGGCTGCGTATGAGTTGGCGTTGAAAGTGCCCCCGTGAGAGACCCTCTGAAAGCGGTCATGGTGAGAATCGCCAGTCTGAGCTATGACCCTCATAATCTCGTCACTACCGGCTACTGCGCCGCCTGGCAACCCGCCCGTCAGTATTTTGGCCATAGTGCAGAGGTCCGGGTCAAGGCCTATCTTCTGCTGAAGTCCACCCGGGCTCCAGCGAAAACCTGTAATTACCTCGTCCAGAATCATCACCACGTTGTATTGCCGCGTCAGCTTCCTGACACCTTCCAGAAAGCCCGGCTTGAGGGGAACGGTCCCGTAGGACGCCCCGGAACCTTCCGTGATGACGCCCGCGATGTTGTTGTCGTTAGCCAGGGTACGCTCCAGGGCATCCAGGTCGAGCGGCAGGACAATGACCGATTCCAAGGCTCCCCTGGGAACGCCCGTCGAGGCGGGCACGTCGAACGGAGGCAAGGACCCGGGCATCGCGTAATCATGCCAGCCGTGATAGTGGGACTCCCACCGGACTATCTTCTCCTTGCCTGTATATGCCCTGGCGACCCGCATGGACAGCATGGTGGCTTCCGCTCCCGAGCCCACAAAGCGGACCTTGTCGGCACAGGGAACAAGGTTGCATACCCGCTCTCCCCACTCTAGCTCCGCCTCATGGGGGTGGCTGAACTGAGAGCCTCTGGGGGCTGCCTGGACCAGCGCCTCCACAACCGCCGGATGGGAGTGTCCCAGCAGCAGTGACGCCGACCCCAGCCCGAAGTCTATGTACTCGTTCCCGTCAACGTCCCACAGGCGTGTGCCCTGGCCCCTGGCGATGGAGATGGGGAAAGGCTCGGCAACACGCATGTCGTGGCCTCCACCCCCTCCGGGGAACACATCCTTGAACCTTGGATATAGCTCGGCTGACTTGGGGTTCTTCCTGATATATGCCTCTCTTATCGTCTCGGCCACGACCATCCTCCTTTCGAATACGGCCCGGCGCACAAGTCAAGGGGGCTATGCTTTCCCGACCTCCGCCCGGTAATATAACTCTACATCAAACCGTGGGAGAACGCCACAGCAAGGTTCTTTGATTTTCCCAAAGCCCTCTGCCATTACTATGAAAATAACCTGCAACCTCCATACCGTCATTCCGGTCGTACCTCCGGTAGATTCGCCGTGGCGAACCTTGAGCCGGTTTCCATACCCCCACCCCCTGGATTCTGGCCTTCGTCAGAATGACGACCTGTCTGCTGACAAGTCGGAGTACGGGGCAGGCTCAGTTTTGCACTTGCCCCACTTGTCTATTGTGGGAACCTCGTGTCAGTCCCGGAGGAGGTCCGGCAGCCGCCTCAGATGCGCCAGATCCAGCGCCGAAGCAAATACGTCAACGTACGGACGTGCCGCCTGTAATCCCAGGGTCAGGGGTTGGTAGTCTGGGGTGCCCAAGAGAGGGTTCAGCCAGACCAGTCTCCTCACCTGCCGCTTAAGCAGGGCTAGTTCGTGCGCTAGGTGCTCGGCGTCACCCGTCTCCCAGCCGTCACTCAGAATGAAGACAGAGGTATTGCGGTCAAGAATAGCGGAATACTCTCGGTTCAGTGTGCCCAAGCACTCTCCGATACGCGTGCCGCCCGACCAGTGGTACACCTGATCGCTTATGCGACTGACGGCCTCCTGGAAGGATGGCGCCTTGAGGTGTCTGGTCACTCTGGTCAGGGACGTGCTGAAAACAAAGGTCTCCACGCGTCCCGCCCTCTGTCCAAGGGCGTAGGCCAGTTGCAGGAGCAGGCCGGCATACCGGTCCATCGAGCCGCTGACATCGAGCATCACCAACAGTCGCGGGACTCGTCGCACCCGGCGTCGTCGGGGTAGTGTGACGATGTTCCCGCCGTTGGAGAGGTTGACACGCAGGGCACTGCGCAGGTCCGGGACACCCTTACGCTTATGCCGCCGGAGGCGACGGCCCGGGCGCGAGGGTAGGGCACGGGCCAGACGGGCAGCGATTCGGGAGACTTCCTCCAGGTCATCCCCCTTGAGCACCGTCAGGTCTCGCCGGGCCACTACCTCCACAGGGCTGGCTCCGGTACGGAAGATTTGCACCGACTGAGGTTGCGCCTCATCCGCCTCTCCAGCGCCCGAAGACGTGCCGACCCGCCGGTTAAAGCGCCGTGCTCCGTCTATCCGGTCCTGATTGGAGTCGGAGGAACGGGGTGACGTGTCCAGAGGCTTGTGAAGTGCCCAGAACTGCCGGAAGCATTCGTCGAAGACGGGGACCTCGTACACCCGGGAGACAAGTATGGTCCTGAAAGCCCAGTAGACCTGCTCCCTGTCCATCACGTCCAGCAGGCCAAGGGACTGAAGCGCGTCGGCAGTCTCCGAAGGGCCCACCAGGAGGCCATTTTCACGCAGGGATCGGCAGAAGTAGATAATGTGGGAGACCAGACTATATTCATGGTCATTTATTGAAGGCAAACCTGACATCCTTGCTTTTATCCCTGCATCGGCATAGTACTGAGGTTATAGTCTCCAGTCTCATATGTTCAAGGGGCCTCTGGAACGCCCAGGTCACGACATATCTTTATAGCTAAAAAGTCGTTGATCTGTCGGTGACGGGGTATAGCTGATGTCCTGTTGTTCCTGGGATTGTAGAAAATGGAGTGCCTACCGCCTTCCCTAAGTAGAAGGCATCCTTGCCGGGAGAGATGACGTATCAGGTCTGACCGCCTCACCCTCAGCTATATCTCAATAGAAATGGACCGCCTGATAGCGGGGCTCTCCGACTCTGCCTCGCTACGAGAAGCAAGCTCGCGATTCGCCTCAATGACCAGCTTCAGAGCTTCCTTGAGGTTTTCCTGGGCCTCCTTGAGAGTCCTGCCTTGAGTGTTGACACCGGGAATTTCCTCGACCCATGCTACAAACCAGCTTTCACGCTTTTGGAAGACTCCGGTAAACTGCATCTCCAAGGCCTCTCGTCTAGATTAATGTTATTCAAAAAGTTCTATTCTGCAAAATCAGGAAAGACGCGCTAGACTTTCCCCAGCAACTCATCAAGGATGCCGCTCCGGAGCCGTTGCAAGTCCTCGGCGTCTTTCACGAAGCACCCGATGGTCTGCTCCACCTTCTCTCGGTCAAGGTGTTTGTGGTGAAGCAGCACCATGGCCTTCGCCCAGTCCAGCGTCTCCGAGACGCCGGGCATCTTTTCCAGGCCGATTTCCCTGGCCCCGTGAAGGAATCGGCAAATCTGACGGGCCAGTGTGTCGGAGATGCCGGGCACCTTGGCGTGTATTATAGCCAGTTCCTTCTCAAAGGAGGGGTAGTCAATCCACAGGTACAGACACCGCCTGCGCAGGGCATCGGAAAGGTCGCGGGTACGGTTGGACGTCAGCACCACCGTAGGGACGTGGGCCGCCTTGATGGTGCCGATTTCGGGAATGGTCACCTGGAACTCGGAGAGGACTTCCAGGAGGAAAGCCTCAAACTCTTCGTCCGCCCGGTCTACCTCGTCTATGAGCAGCACGGGGGCCCGTTCCCTCTGGGTGAGGGCGGCCAGGAGGGGGCGTTGCAGGAGGAACGCCTCACTGAATATCTCCTGCTCCTTCTCCTCGGTGCTGCGAGAAACGTTCTCGTCCAGCTTGATTCGGAGGAGTTGCTTGGGGTAGTTCCACTCGTAGAGGGCTGTGGTCACGTCCAGTCCCTCGTAGCACTGGAGACGAATCAGATTAGTATTGAGGATTCTGGAGAGGACATTTGCCACCTCTGTCTTGCCCACGCCGGCCCGTCCCTCAATCAGAAGTGGGCGGCCCAGAACAAGCGCCATATACACGGAGGTGGCAATGGCCTGGTCGGCTATATAGTGCTCTTCCTCCAGCCGCTCCAGAATACCCTGGATAGAACCCTTCGGGCTGTCGCCCTCAAGGGTGAAGCCGGTTGCCATCTATCCTCTCGCCGACTGTATGGCGCGCCAAACCCTTTCGGGCTTGACGGGCATGTCTATGTGTTTTATCCCGAATGGGGCCAGAGCATCCACCACAGCGTTGATGATTGTGGGAGAGGCGGCGATAGTGCCTGTCTCTCCGGCGCCTTTGATTCCCAGGGGGTTCACCTGAGTGGGGGTCACGGTGCGGTCTACCTCGAAGGACGGCAGAACGTCGGCGCTGGGGACGGCGTAGTCCATCATCGAGCCGGTGAGGAGTTGGCCGTTGTCATCGTAAACGGCCTCCTCCTGGAGGGCCTGCCCGATACCCTGAGCTATTCCGCCGTGGACCATACCGTCCACTATCATCGGGTTAATAACGTTCCCCACGTCGTCCACTGCCACATACCGGAGAATCTTCACTTCCCCCGTGTCGGGGTCTACTTCCACAACTGCGGCGTGGGCGCCAAAGGGCCAGGTGAAGTTCCCCGGGTCGAAATAGCTGGTGGCCTCCAGGCCGGGCTCCATTCCTTCCGGGAGACTGCCCGCTAAATTGGCCGCCAGGGCGATTTCTCCAAAGCCCTTTGCATTGGACGGCGCACCCTGAACGAACATCCTGCCGTCCTCGTATACTATATCGGCTTCGGCGGCCTCCAGCAGATGGGCAGCCAACTTCCTGGCCTTGTCCTTGATTTTCTCCACGCTCACGTGAATAGCCGTACCGCCCACGGCCGCGCTTCTGCTGCCGAAGGTCCCGGTGCCGAACTGGACCTGGGAGGTATCTCCGTGTATCACCTCCACGTCTTCAATGGGTATGCCCAGCTCGGAGGAGACCAACTGGGAGAAGGTTGTCTCATGGCCCTGGCCGTGAGCGGAGCTACCCGTATACACCGTCACCTTGCCAGTGTGGTGTACCCTGACTAGGGCGCTTTCCCAGAGTCCTGCCTGCGCCCCAAGGGTTGTGGCGATAGCCGATGGGGCAGCCCCGCAAATCTCCACGTAGGTGGAGACCCCAATGCCCAGGTAGCGACCCTCCTGACGGGCGCGCTCCTGCTCCTGCCGGAAGTCCTGGTAGCCCACCATCTCCAGGGCCCTGTCCAACGCCGCCTCGTAGTTGCCACTGTCATAGCTCACCCCGGTGGCTATTGTGTGGCCGTTTTCAAAGGGCGGGATTAGGTTCTTGCGGCGCACCTCGGCGGGATCCATGCCTATCTCCTGGGCGAACATATCCACCATCCTCTCAAGGATGAAGGTAGCCTCCGGGCGGCCGGCCCCACGGTAAGCGTCCACGGGCGTGGTGGTGGTGAAAGTACCGTAGACTTTGCATGAGACGTTGGATATGTTGTATGTCCCCACCAGCATGAGGCCAAAGAGGTAGGACGGAATCAGAGGAGCGAAGGTGGAGAGATGCGCTCCCATGTTGGCGTAAACCGTAGCACTGATGCCGGTGATCGTGCCGTCCCTGTTTCCTACAATCTCCAGGTCCTGGACATGGTCCCTGCCGTGGTTGGTAGCCACGTAGTTCTCCTGGCGAGTCTCAATCCACTTGACAGGTCTACCTACCCGTTTAGCCAGGATCATCATGATGATTTCCTCGGCGTAGAGGCATATCTTGCTGCCGAAACCGCCTCCCACGTCGGGCGCAATGACCCGCAACTGGTGCTCCGGGTGGCCCGTGACCAGCGCAAGAAGCAGCTTTACCAGGTGAGGTATCTGGGTGGACGACCAGAGGGTAAGCTGGTTGGTGCCACTGTTGAAGTCGGCCACTATCCCACGGCCCTCCATGGCGTTGGGAATCAAACGCTGCTGAATAATCCGTTGGCTGACTCTCACTTCGGCCTGGCTCGCTGCCGCTTCGATGTCGCCGCCACCCACTGCCCATTCCCAGGCTATGTTGTTGGGAGCCTCCTGGTGAATCAATGGCGCTCTACTCTGAGTGGCTTCCTCGGGGTTCACCACGGCGGGCAGAGGCTCATAGTCCACTTGCACCATTCCCGCGGCGTCTGCTGCGGTTGCAGGGTCATTTGCTATCACGGCTGCAACAGCCTCGCCCACGAACTTCACAGTTTCAACGGCCATAGGCGGGTGTGGCGGCATCTTTATGTCCGGCAGGAGCCAGCCAACGGGAAGGGAGCCTAGCTGCTCATGCAACTCCGCCCCGGTAAACACTGCTACGACTCCGGGATGGTTCCTGGCTGCGGATGTATCTATGTTCCTGATTCTGGCGTGGGCATGGGGACTCCTCACAACCACGGCGTGGACCATGCCGAACAATTTTATGTCGTCAACGTAGTTTCCCTGGCCGGTGATGAGCTTGGGGTCCTCTCGGCGCTTGACACGTGAACCAAACGTGGAAGTGGTCATCACATCCTCCTGGATATTGACGTAGGAGCAAGTCGTCCCTGTCCGTACGTCCCCGTCTGGGAACTCTATTTCGTCCGATGTGGATACTCTAACTGAATCGTGGGACTATGACAAGGGGCTTTCCCAATGTCGTAGTGAGGGGACGGATTGCGGCTTACTCTTATTCGTCATTCCGGTCGTACCTCCGGTAGATTCGCCGTGGCGAACCTTGAGCCGGAATCCACACGTACCCTGCATTCCTGCCCCGTACCCCGACCTGCCTGTCGGCAGAAAGGTACGGGGCAGGCTTTTTGCTGGTGTTAGGGGGTGAATCCTTGAGTACCAAGAGGCCGTAGGGTCGAATTGGCCCATGTATCATCCCTATGGTAATATAGGGAACACTGTCCAACTGTCGAAAGGAGGCACAACGACCATGAAGGCGCTAGATGGAGTGCGTGTGCTGGACCTTACCCGGGCTCTGGCAGGACCATACTGTACTATGATGCTGGGAGACTACGGGGCCGACGTGGTGAAGATTGAACTGCCGGAAGTGGGCGACGACACACGGCGCTGGGCGCCTCCCTTCATAGGCGACCAGAGCGCCTATTTCCTCAGCATTAACCGCAACAAGCGCAGCATGACCCTGAATTTGCGGCATGAGCGCGGGAAAGAAATCTTCATGCGTATGGCCAGGGACGCCGACGTGATAGTTGAGAACTTCACCCCAGGCGTCGTGGACCGCCTGGGTATTGACTACGAATCGGTGAAAGCCGCAAACCCCCGCATAGTGTATTGCTCAATCTCGGGATTTGGGCAGACAGGCCCCTACAAGAGCAAGTCCGCCTACGATCAGACCATGCAGGGCCTGGGCGGCATTATGAGTCTCACGGGGGAGCCGGGCCGTCCGCCCGTCAAGATGGGAATAGCCCTGACGGATATTGGCTCAGGGATGATGGGCGCCTTCGCCATTATGACCACTCTGTTCCACAGCAAGAAACAGAACATGGAGGAGGGCCAGTATATAGACATCTCCATGCTGGACCTGCAAGTGGCCTGGCTCACTTACATGGGCGGCTCTTACTTTGCCACTGGAAAGAACCCCGAGAAGGTGGGCGCCGCACACCCCACCCAGGTCCCTTACCAGGCGTTTATGTGCCAGGATGGTAAGTACATCAACATAGCCGTAGGCTCCGAGCGCCTTTGGGAGAGGTTCTGCAAGGCCATAGACCGGGCAGACCTCTTCGACCATCCCGACTATGCCCAGAACATCAACCGGGTGGAGAACCGGTCGAAGCTGGTTCCCCTCCTCCAGGAGGAGTTTCTGAAGAAGCCTGTGCCCGACTGGGTAGGGCAGATGGAGGAGAGCGGCGTGCCCTGTGGTCCGATAAACGAGCTGAGCGACGTTTTCGCCGACCCCCAGGTACTCTTCCGAAACATGCTTATGGAGATACCCCATCCGACTTTGGGTAAAATAAAGCAGGCGGGAATCCCGGTCAAGTTCTCCAGAACCGAGGGTTCCATAGACCGCCATCCCCCCCTGCTGGGAGAGCACACCAGTGAAATACTCCTTAATCTAGGCTACTCAGAGGACGCAATATCCAGCCTCAAGGAGGAGGGAGTCATTTAGGGGGTGTCCAATACCTTCCCTCTCCCCCGGCGGGAGAAGGTTAGGGATGAGGGGGTGCCATCCCAGCCGCTTGTGGTCAGACAGGTCACCTTCACTTCCAGGCAGAATCCCAAATTCTCTCTCGTAATTCTCTTGCCTATGGTCAGGATGAAGATTATCATTGACAGAGTCTAGGGTGTGAGCACGGCGTGAGGAGGTAATTGGGGACATGGACCTGGGGCTTAGGGAACGGGTAGCTATTGTGGGGGGATCAAGCAAGGGCTTGGGCAGGGCTACTGCGCTGGCGCTGGCCAGAGAGGGTGCCAGCGTTACCATCTGTGCTCGTACTGAGGCGGACCTGCGCAAGACGGAAATAGACATAGCACGGGCCAGCACTCAACATCATGTCCTTGCCGTACCAGCTGACCTAACTCATATTGAGGATATAAAGCGCGTTGTACGCAGTACCTTCAACCGTTTCGGCAGGATAGACATTCTGGTCAATAACCTAGGTCAGCCACCGATACGACGCCCCTCAGAGCTAACGGATAGTGAATGGGATGAGGCCCTGGAACTAAACTTTTTTAGTGTTGTGCGGATGAGCCGTGAGGTAATTCCCTACATGCAACAGCAACAATGGGGGAGAATTGTAAATCGGCTTTCCCTTCCCACGAGGCTATCCCCCAAGCATCAGGTGGTCTCCATCTCAAGCCCTATGGCGGTTGCGGGATACGCCAGAATGCTGGCAGTAGAGATGGCTACTTTTAACGTAACGGTGAACAATGTCCTCACAGGCCCTGTTGACACACACGGCTTAGCCTCGCTCTACGAGGCGGAATCCCAGGCGCACGGACACTCAATGGGAGAAACGGTAAAGGGGATCGTCAAGGACATACCCGTAGGTCGGTTGGGCAAGCCCGAGGAGGTGGGAGACCTCATCGTATTTCTGGCGTCGGAGCGAGCCGGCTACGTTACCGGAGCAAGCATCCCCATAAATGGAGGCAGTACACACCCTACGCTTTAGGTATTCAGCAAGCGAATCAAGAAGGAGGGCGTACCCGGTCCGGGGGTAGAGATATGTTATCAACACAAATCGTGAGAGAAGCCCGTGAATACATGCTTCAGAACCGCCACCTGGGCCTGAACGGCTGGCTCATCCATGACTACAGGCACTCCAACCCCATTTTCTGGCAAGTGATGGGCGAAAACATCGGTCATGTAACCCGCCCTTGCTACCTTTTCATATCCCTCAGCGACGAACCCAAGCTCTTGACCCACCACGTGGACGCGGGCAAGTTCCAGGAGACCGGGGTGGAACTGGTAGTATATCGCAGCCGGCAGACGATGCAGGAGAATCTGGAAGGTCTCCTGCCTACCGGGGGCTACGTGGCAATGGAATACTCACCCCTCGCCACCATACCCAGAGCATCTAAAGTAGATGCAGGTACGGTTGAGTTGGTCCGTAGCTTGGGAGTGGAGGTAGTCTCATCAGCGGACCTGCTCCAGTATGCCACCCAGCGATGGAGTCAGGCCCAGCTATCTTCCCACGTGCGCTCGGCGGATAAGGTGCATCGCATAGTCCTGGAGGCCTTCGACCACATAGGCCAGACACTGGCCCAGCAACCGACGGAGTACCAGGTCGCCGAGTTCATACGCAGTCGGTTCGGGGAGGAGGGATTGCATACTCCCGACGGGCCTATAGTGGCGGTCAACGAGCACTCCAGCGACCCCCACTACGAGCCGTCGTCAGAGGGCAGCAGCGTTATCCGGGAGGGTGACTGGGTGCTCATAGACCTGTGGGCGAAGGAGACCCATGAGGATGGCGTCTATGCTGACATAACATGGGTGGCCTATGTGGGTGAGGAGGTGCCGGAGAAGCACCGGGAGGTGTTCCAGGTGGTCACCACCGCCAGGGATGCGGCGCTGAAATACCTGGATGGCTCCGCCCGGCATGGCATTACACTACAGGGCCACCAGGTGGACAGGCTCGCCAGAGAATACATAGCCCGCCGTGGCTACGGTGACTACTTCACCCACCGGCTGGGCCACAGCATCGGCAGCGATGTGCATGGCGACGCGGTAAACCTGGACAGCTTCGAGACCGAGGACACCCGGAGCATCATACCCGGTATATGCTTCAGCATAGAGCCGGGGATATACCTCCCCGAGTTCGGCGTCCGCTCCGAGATAGACGTATACCTGTCCGAGGAAGGGCCTTCCGCGACCACGCCGGTGCAGCAAGAGGTCGTATTGATAAAGCGGACGTAACTACTGTGGGGCGGATGAAGACAGCCTGGAGAGTAACTCTCGCCTGCGGCTCCAATTCAGCACTGTGGACACTCTTCCCAATAGGGCAATATCGTCAGGCCTCCATTGGATGTCAACGTCATTTAGCATGGTTATTTTGCGGTCCTTAACGAGGTCACCGTTACAATCGGACCACATACGAAATGCCAAGTTGACCCGTGCCCCGCTGCGGGAAGCCTGTCTAGGGCTAAGCGGTTCCAGATAGGTAGGTCCTCGGTGAAGCTTGAACCGGATTGTATATGCTCGTCCGGTCTGACCGGTTAGCCTGGTGGGTGAATCGTATCCCAATCCGCTCTCCAATAGGAACTTGCCAACTTCCTCTGCGAAAGTCGCTGGTTCATATGCACGAGACGTGTATATCAGGTCCGATACTCCTCTGGCCGCCACAATTACGTCAAATAAAATATCACCGAGCTCGTCAACTGGTCCGGTTTTCGTAAGTTGCCCAAGGATTAGGTCAACACCCGTCGTGCTGGCAATTATCTCGGCCATGTCGCGCCGCCGTGGCCTAATCGCTGCGTCAAAGCCTTGGGAGTGAAGGTGTCGCAACGTTTCCCCTAAATCTGTTACTCTAACCGTCCCGGAAGGACGCTCTTGCACAAACACCTCAATCAGGTCGTTATTGGGATAGAGGTAGGGGGTGATAACGCGCAGATGGTTATCCATCGGTTCACAAGTGAACCGGTTTGAAAGCGTATCCAGATACTGTTTTGCTATCTCTTCATAGCCCAACTGCATTGTGCCCCCCTGCCTTATCCATCTACCGGAAGTGCAGGCCGGAAGACAGGGATTTCTCCAACCCGACCCGTAAAATCTATACTGCACTCCCGGCAGAACTCACGGAAGGCGGCATTTGCTTCTGACGGGATTAATTCGTCGGGAGTGTAGGCGAATCTGTTGCGGCACAAGTCCGTCCATCGCTGCTTGTGGGTCTGCCCCCTCTACTCATTACTATCGGTATGCTTGTTTCGATGACTACCGTTTACGTCAAGTCCAAATACGCGGAAGTTGCTACTCAACACTAGGGAAAAGGACGACTTGCCCTTTATTATCAGGTTTGTATTCCCGTAGACGACGAGATTGAGGCCCAGCCTATTTTCTACTTCCTTCTCGAATTTCGCCCACGTTTGATTACGTGCAGGGTCGTACTTCCACACGATATCGCCGGCTATTCGCTTCTCTGCGGCAATAATTCGCTTCGCTTCTGTTTCCGTTAACGGAAGACTGGATCTTCCCATTGATTGCTCCCTTAGTATCTCAGCAGCAGTAAAGGCGAGCGCCGCTAATTGCAGGTCAACTTGTTGCAGTTATTCAAAACACCTCCGTCATGTACCCGCCGATTTCGTTGAGGTGGAAGTCGTCCACCACCACCTCCGGGGCCCAGGTAACCTGGTCCGAGGCCCAACGCACCGTGCCGCTCCGATGAGCGCCGATTCCCAGGATGTTATTGAGCACGTTGTGTATGTTCTCGTTCATGCGCAGGGTGTTGGGTCTGACTGGAGCCACAATCCGACCATCCTTGATGATATACGAGTCTCCCACCACGGTGCCGCTGAAGTCTCCAGCACCGATACCGTTCACCGGGTAGGTGTACCAGATGCGGCCTATGTAGAGACCGTCGCCCACCATCCGCAGCAACTCATCATGTGTGTACTTCTCCGCACCCTCGACTATCAGGTTGGTGGGAGTAATGGAAGGCGGAGAGTCGAAGTTTCTCCCCCCACCCCTGCCTGTGCGGAAGCCGTTACGGGGAGCGATGGCCCGGGTTATCTCTCCGGGGTCCACTCCCAGCTTGTCGCGCCCCTTGGGGTCATTTAGGATACGCTGGTACTCATAGTAGTTGGACAGTAACCCTACCAGAACGCCGTCCTTTATGAGGTCGGTCCGTTCCGTGGGCAACCCCTCGTCGGTGATGGACTTGCTGGCAGCCAGACCGGGCACGGACGCATCGTCGTATATGTGCAGCCTGTCTGATGCTACTTTCTGTCCGAACTTGCCCAGGAAGGTGGATGCCCCTGCGTAAAACAGGTCCAGCTGGAGACTGGCCATGAGTATCCACTCCAGGATTTCCGTCAGTGTCTGCGGCCCCAGGATGACCCGGTAGGCGCCCTCCTGCACTCTCTGACCGTCTATGGAGCGGATGGCATTTCGGGCGGCCTCCGCGCCCGACTCACCTGTAAATTCGGACAGGTGACTACTCACCGACCATCCGCTGCCCTTGGCCTGCTGGTCCTCCAGCATGGCGGTTGTGAAAGCCATCATCAGGGTGGACTCGTCGGTCTGCACTCTGGGCATGTGGTAGGAGCCGATAGCCACGCGTTCTTGCAGCATGACCACGTCACCGCCAAGAATCAGCCCCAGGTCCCTCACTCCTTGAGGCGAGCCTGCCAGATTCAGAAGATCCTCAGAGGTGCTGAAGGTCTCCAGCGCTCTCTCCACGGTCTGCCAGCCCACCTGGACCATCCGGTTATTGCTCACGCGCATGATGGTCGGGTCGTGGTACCGGCTGAGGGTTGGCCGCTTCCCCGAGGGCTTGGGGAGTGATACATATTCGGTATCGAGGACGGCTCCACGCCGGGCCTTTTCCAGCGCTCTCTTCACCCCTTCAATGGAGAGGTCGGTAGGCTCGCTGCCGAAGCCGGTTTTCGTACCTTCAGGCGTGTTGAGGGCCACCCGTACACTCAGGCCATAGGACTCCAAGGACTTTGGCTCCTCGACGGCATTGCTGGGTATCCGGGAGGTGTAGTTGAGCCGCACCGTCAGGTTGCCGTTGGCCGACGCAAAGACCTCGGCCTCAGCGATGTCGGGCTGGGTACGCAGATACGCCAGCCCATCCTGGACGGTGCGTTTTAGATTTGCTAATGGCTGCATCTATTCCTCCTCATCTAAATCTGAACCCGGGCTGAGGGAACGGCTTTCAGCATCTGGAGGCAGTGTATCGTCAATTACTGCGACTGGAAGCCCACGTTGAGTTCGCAGGTTCTCGATTCTGTTTAGTGGACGTTGCAAGGCCCGGTGCCTTCTGCCTGAAAGATTGTCAAACTCCTTCTGTACCGTGGATATGCGATTCCCCAGCGTTCCCATAGACTTGTTGAACTCCTCCCACTGCTTGTTAAAAGCTCCTATGAGCGAGACTATTTCATCTGAGGTCTGCCGCAGGGCGAAGTTTTCCACGGCTTGCCTGACAACGGCCAACACGGCGTAAAGGGTCAGGGGTGAGCACCAGATCACCTTCTGTCTCAGCGCCATGTCTAGGATGTCCGAGTCGCACTCGTGGATGAAGGCATATACGCTTTCATTGGGGATGAACAGCAACACGTAGTCAACGGTGCCCTGTTCAGGGTCGATGTAGTCGCGGCCGGCCACTTCACCAATCTTATGGCGGACGTCCCTAAGAAAATCCTTTTGGTGTACCTCTTTATCAGCTTCCGCCTCGGCTTCCAAATACCTTAGATAATTGTCCAGCGGGAACTTGACGTCCATGTTCAGTTTCAGGTTGTTAGGCAACAGGAAAACGAAATCCGGCCTCGAACGCCCACCGTCCATCGTGGCCTGCTTCTGATAATTGATGTCTTCTACAAAGCCCATCAACCGCAGGATATCCTCTGCCATCCGTTCTCCCCACTGGCCTCTGGCCCTAGAACTGGCCAGTGCTTCGCGGAGTGTTCTAGTCGAATGGGTCAGATACTCCGTCTGCTTCCCGAAGGCCTGAAGCTGGGCATTTAGCTGGCCAAGGGTAGAGGCGCTGCCCTTTTCCAGCGCGACCACCGAGCTAGAGACCTTCTCGAGCTGGTCCCTCATGTTCTGGAAATTCTGGTCCATCCGGCCCACGACATAGTCCACTTGAGTGCCGCCATTTCCAGGCCGAATTCCAAGCAAACGAAGGAGAAACTTCCAGAACCAAACGAGTACCTGTAGCACGATCTCCCCCTCACTCTATAAGCTGCTCCAGCTTCTGGACAAACTCCTCGACTTGGTCAAGCCCTATCTCAACCAGTTCCCTGCCCATTACATTTTCGTAAAAATTGATGTGGAGACCGTTTGCAGTATAGAAAATCATGCCGAGATGGGGATCACCCGTTTCCGCCACCAGTCGGTTCACTATCTCAAAGAGGGCTGCATGTCCGTCGTGACGCCATCCCCTTCTCTGGGCTACCGCCTTGACCATCTGAGCGGCAGCACCCCAGCCCTTCTCCGATGCCTGCCGCAGGTCTCCTTGGGCCAGTTCGTCCCGGGCCTTCTCCAGCAACTCGTTCCCGGCGGATTTGTACCTTTCTTCGTCCTGGGTCACCCTTCTTCCCTAGCCCGGTCCCGTCAGACGGGCGATGCCTCGCATAGTCGGCCCGCCGTTGCTCATGCGCTTGGCCTGCATGGGCTGGCCCTTTCCGCAGTTGGGTATGGGATACATACGGAAGTCCTTCCCCACCGCGTCTATGCTCATGAAATAATCTCGGGAATCGGAAGTTATGCCCCCGTCCCGGTAGAGTTGGCCTAGCTGGCCGTTTTTAATCTCGTACACCTTCACTGCCGTGATGCGGAAGTTCTCTCTGGCCTCCGATACCGAGGGAACGCGGTGGCCGGAAACGTAGTAGCCGTCCTCCACCTCGCCAATTATCTCCTGAGGGTCCCGGTCTCCAGGACTGAAGACGGTGTTGGTCATGCGAATCAGGGGTATGAGGCTGGACTCGGTGGCCCTGAAGGAGCCATTGGCCTCCACACCCAGGACCGCCGCCGTCTGCCGGTTGTTCAGGAACTCCTCGAAACTGCCGTCTCGTATGTGGTAGGCCCGCCTGGCGGGGGTGCCGTCGTGGTCGTACCTGAATGAGCCAAAACCCTCTATGGTGGGGTCCGAGAAGGCATTGACCAGGGGCGAGGCTATCTGCCGTCCCATCTGGTTATCGGCCATGTCCCGGAAGAACCAACTTCTTCCGGCGTAGGAGGTCTCGTACTTGAGTGCCCGGTCCAACTCTGAAGGATGCCCCACAACCTCGTGCACCAGCAGGGTGTTGAAATGGGGGTCGGTCACCACCACTACCGGCTTATCAGGGGGGCGAAGGGGTGGTGAGTTAGCCACCTCTACGCCGTCGGTGGCCAGGTTCTTGCAGAAGGTAACGAAGTCGGGAAGGACGATGGTTCCGTTGTCGTAGCCTTCCGTCAGGATTTCCCAGCCTCTCTGGTGTCCGGTGAAGTCGTAAATCTCCAGGGTGCCGTGCTCACTGGTGCATATAGCTATGACAAAGCCCTCCGTCTGGGCGAAGCTCTGGTCTATGTCGGCACCTTCCGAGCTACAGAATAGCTCCCGCAGCATGAACGTGCTGGACGACGCGGCAGCATAGGCCACCTGGTTACTCACCCCCTGGGCAGCCTTGCAGGCGTCTACCGCCATCTTCACCGAGTCCTCCAAGGCCACCGTGCGAGGGTCGGTGCGGTATGTGGCTGGAACTGTATCCTGGGCGATGCGCACGGGGGCAAGCCGGGCGTCGGCAAGGCTCTCCCCCAAAGCTCCGAATCGACTGCGGGCGCTGCCTTTCATCCGGGCATTGGTCCTGGCCCGCTGATGGGCCTGCCTTATACCGTCCATAATCACTTCATGGATACGGTCTAGGTCTGCGGCGCCAAGGATTCTGCCATAGTAACCTGGAGCGGTTGCCCTGCCACCGGCGGCGATCACCCTTACGCCGAAGTCGAAGGCATAGTCCTCGGCGCTGGCCTTCTCGTTGCCATTTTCGGCCACTGCCCCCTTCTCCTCTCTCACCTGGATGCGCACGTCACAGTAACGAAGGCCGGGCAGACGCCGGGCATCCTCGGTAACCAGGGAGTTAATTTGGGGTCGAATCCTGTCCAGAAGCTCAACTTCCACTCGTTGGGTCATAAGACAACTCCTAATCTTAGGGTTAAGCCTTTTGGGATTTAAGTATTAACATCGGACTCCCATGTGACTCGATTGCCGGTATAAACGCCAAAAGGCTCGCACTTTGGGAATGTTATTATATGCACCCCCATGATTTCCAAGCAAAAATCAGGCGTCCCAGAGTAACGTTCCCATTCAAATGGTCAGGTTGTCGCGCCTTGACAGGTTCGAGATTAGCCCGCAAGGAAGCCCCCCACCCTCTGAAGGAACTCCCGGACCTGGTTAAGGCCTGCCTCGACGGAGTCGCGGTCCATCCAGTCCTCGTAAAAATTGTAATGGAGGCTGTTGGCCGCATGGAAGTTTACCTGGAGGTCGCTGTCACCCGTTTCCCGCGCCAGACGGGACACTACTGTAAACAAGGCTGCGTGGCTCTGGTGCTGCCAGCCCCTTTGAGCAGCCACGGCCTTGGCTATCTGGGCGGAGGCGCCCCAACCCTTCTCCGAAGCCTGCCGCAGGTCTCCCTGGTCCAGGGCATCCTGGGCTTTTTTCAGTAGCTCCCCGGCGGCAACGGTGTACTTATCTTGCTCTTCGATCATTTTCGGCCTCAATCTGAAATCGATACCCATCCGGCCCTTTGTTGATGGGTGTGTCCCAGACAAGCTCAGGGCGAAGGAACCGTCTCCCTCGCTGTGAGCCTGTCGCGCCTCTTCTTGAGCCAGCCCGGGGTTAGCTCGTCACCGCGCCTTCTGACGCCGACGACACCAGTTTGGCGTATTTGGCAAGCGCCCCGGTGGTGTAGCCGGAGGTCGGAGGCTGCCAGCCACGGCGGCGGTCCTCCATCTCCTCATGGGAGATAGCCACGTCCAGTCTGCGACCGGGGATGTCCAGGGTTACGATGTCGCCCTCTCGCACGAAGGCTATGGGGCCGCCTACGGCTGCTTCGGGGGCCACGTGACCTACCATGAGGCCACGGGTAGCGCCGGAGAACCGACCGTCGGTGACCAGGGCCACGTCCTGGCCCAATCCCTGACCTACCAGGGCCGCCGTCACCGCCAGCATCTCCCTCATACCTGGCCCCCCCTTGGGACCTTCATACCTGATGACCACTACGTCCCCTGCCCGTATCTCCTGGGCCTGAATAGCCTGGAAGACGTCCTCCTCACGGTTGAAGACTCGTGCCGGCCCTTCATGCCTGACATGTCCCTGGCTGGCCGATACCTTTATCACTGCACCGTCGGGGGCCAGGTTGCCCTTCACAATGACCAACCCCCCCGTGGGAGCCAGGGGGGAGTCTACGTGATGGACCACCTCCTGGTCATCATCCACCGTATCCAGAACCTCCAGGTTCTCCCTGAGGGTCTTGCCAGTGACCGTTATAGTATCTCCGTGGAGCAGTCCCGCCGCCAGAAGGCGCTTCATCACCAGGGCCACCCCACCCACTCTGTCCAGGTCCGCCATGACGTATTTCCCGCCCGGCTTCAAGTCGGCGATGAAAGGAGTACGGCTGCTCACCCTGTCGAAATCGTCTATGTCGAAAGGGACGTTGGCTTCATAGGCGATGGCCAACAGGTGAAGCACCGCGTTGGTGGAACCGCCCATGGAAGCCGTCACGGCTATCGCGTTTTCGATGGACTCGCGGGTGATGATGTCCCGGGGCCTGATGCCAAGTTCCAGAAGCCTCATCACCGCCTCACCGGCCTCGTGGGACGTACCAAGAATCCTGTCGTCCACTGCCGGGATGGATGCCGCCCCGGGAATAGCCATCCCCAGGGCTTCAGCCACAGAGGCCATGGTGTTGGCGGTGAACATACCCGCACAGGAGCCGGCCCCCGGACAGGCGCATCCCTCCAACTCCGTCAGATCACTGAGTGTCATATTCCCCTTGGAATAAGCGCCTACGGCCTCAAAGACATCCTGGATGTTCACGTCCCTCTGTTGAAAGCTGCCGGGCATGATGGTGCCGCCGTAAATAAAGACGGTCGGGATGTTCAGCCTTGCCGCTGCCATGAGCATCCCGGGCAGGTTCTTGTCGCACCCCCCCAGAGTCACCAGGCCGTCAAAGCGCTGACCGAAGGCGACCACTTCGATTGAGTCGGCGATGACCTCCCGGCTGACGAGGGAGGCCTTCATCCCCTGGGTACCCATAGTAATGCCGTCGCTGACGGTGATGGTCCCGAACTCGAAGGGCGTACCCCCTCCTGCCCTGACGCCCTCCCTTACCCTGGGAGCCAGCCGGTCCAGGTTAACGTTGCAGGGGGTTACGTCACTGGCAAGGTTGGCGATTCCCACAAAGGGCTTGTCCATGTCATCGCGAGTAAGACCCATGGCATAAAGATAGGACCGAGCGGGAGCACGCTCCGGGCCTTCAGTAATCTCCCAACTTCTATGTTTCGCCTTTGAGCCTCTCGTAGTTACCATCTCGACACCTCCTCATTAGCAGACCCATTATAGATTCGGCATCTCTCTCATACAACCACCCACGCCACTTCCGCTTTAGCGCAAGACTAGAAGGGCAACTCCTGCCCGATGCCCCTCTCCCTGGCTTTGCGGTAGACGTGCAGGGCTGCGGCCACGTCCTCAATCGCTATCCCCTGGGACTCAAAGAGGGTTATGCAGCCATTATCCGGCCTGCCGTTTATTCTTCCCGCCACCACTTCCTTGAGTTCGTGTGACATACTCCATCGGAAAGCGCCTCGCTCGGCGGGCCATATCAGGTCGCCACACTCAATCTTTGCCTGCTCCATATCGTCAACTACGATAAGGTCAGCACACTCAACCACCTCGCCGTCTATCTCCCGGCGCATCCAGTGGTTGCCGCCTGCGGCGTTGACGTGCTCGCCCCCTTCCAGCCATTCGCCTTTCAGGACGGGCTCCCGTGATGGGGTTATGGTGATGGCTATATCCGCACCACGTATGCACTCCTCGGCGCTCTCGGAGGGCACCACTTCCGTGTTTAGACGATGGCTCATTCTGGTGGCAAAGGCTTCACGCCTCTCCGGGGTACGGCTGTAAGCCCTTACCTGCTTTATACTTCGCACGGCACACACAGCTTCAAGCTGCGTCCTGGCCTGGTAGCCCGTGCCGATTATTCCCACCGTAGAAGCATCCGGGCGGGCCATGTACCTGGTGGCCAGTCCCGAGGCTGCTCCCGTGCGAATCTGCCCCAGCGCACTTGCCTCCATAACTGAAATCAGAGCACCCGACTCGGCGTCGTACAGCATCATCAGGAACTTCGAGGCCCCACCGGGGAATGTGCTGTAGGCCTTGTAGCCGAATCCTGACAGGTCTGGGCCAACGGATGCGGCAGCCATAAAGTGCAAGAACCCTCCGGGCAACCTGATGCGCGACCGGGGCACATTATCGCCCAGCCCTTCGCCCAGATAAGAGAACGCCTTCTCCAACACGTCTACGCACTCCGCCATTGGCAGAAGCTCTATTACCTCCTCTTCCTTCAGAAACAGGGTCATTTGTTCCTCCTTGAACTCCGTTGGTCGAAACCGGACAATCCCTGTGTTCAGGGCTTGTGGGGTATCGCTACAGGGCAAAGCCGGTAGCCATATAGACACCTGAGCGGTGTGGGCGGCATGGTACGTGGGAGAGCGACCGGAGCGGTGGCCGGCACAATGATGACTTCATGGGGGATGGGGTGGGTGCTCCGGCCGCCTCATTACGACTAGCTCCCCGAATCCAGCGGCCTGTCCTGAGGCGACACGTAGCCTGTCAAGCCAGCTTCAGACTGGAAGCCCGACGTGGTTCCCGCCACACGGGATTGGACCCTTTCCACGTCGTGGGTCGGGAAGATGAACAGCATTCGTGCAGGCTCCTGGTAGCGGTTCAGGAAGCCGTGTACGGTCCCGGCCGGAGCGAGCACAGTGTGACCGGGGCCAAGCGTCACCCTCTCATCCCCCAGTATCACGTCCAAGGTCCCCTCCACGATAATCATCGCCTCTTCCGTGTTGGTGTGAACGTGTCTGGGGACACGCGAATTGGGAGCGATAGTTAACTCCCCGACCCTCAGCGAGTGGCTGCCCTTCTCTTTGTCAACAAGTATGAGAGACTCCAGCCCAGGAGAGTCTCCCTCCCCTTTGGTCAGGTGCTGCTTTTTGATAATTGGCATCTCTCCTCCTTTCACGGCGCGTCTTTCGGTGATTTTGAAACCGGCGAATGAGCTAACTCCGCCAATGCGGCCTCTATCTCCACCAGCACTTCAGGGTCGTCCTCATGGGACAGCGCCAGTTCCAGCGACTCGGCAGCCTCCGGACCTCCGAGTCTTCCCAAGGCCCATGCGGCGTGGCCCCGCACCAGAGGCTCACCGTACCTCAGAACAGTTGAGAGGGCAGGTATGGCGGTAGAGTCGCCCCTGTTGCCCAGAGCTACGCAGGCGTTTCTCTGTAGGCCCACCCGCTTGGCCCGCTTTATGGGGCTGTTGCGGAACCGCTCCCGGAACTCCTCTTCCGTCATTTCCAGAAGAGCCACGAGGTCGAGGGACGTGAACCTCCGATCCTGGAAAGCCGTCTCCTTGGAATAGGCGGCCTTGCGGTTCACGGGGCACACGTCCTGGCAGATGTCGCAGCCGAATACCCAGTCGAACATGAGGGGTCTGAGATGTACCGGTATGGGTCCCCGGTTCTCGATGGTAAGGTGGGAGATACATCGGGCGTTGTCTATGACGTATGGAGCTACTATGGCCCCCGTAGGGCAGGCGTCAATGCAGCTAACACAGCTGCCGCAAGTCTTTTTCAGGGGAGGGTCCGGCTCCATCTCCAGGTCGGTAATTACCTGGCCCAGAAAAACCCAGGAGCCATGAGAACGGGTGAGGATGTTGGTATTCTTGCCGAACCATCCGACGCCTGCCCGTTGGGCCACGGCCCTGTCCAGCATCGGGCCGTCGTCCACGTACCACCTGGCATTGATTGGGCGGTCCAGACGCCGGGAGAGGCCCTCGACCAGGGCCTTCAGTTTCTCTTTTATGACCGCGTGGTAGTCGTCACCCCAGCTATACCGGGCTACTTTACCATCCCCCGGACTTTCCCGAAGACCTTCCCCACCCGCAGAGCCTTCGTCCCCTTCGTCGGGCACGTGGTAGCTCATACCGACGGCTATGATAGACCGGGCACCGGGCAGAATCTCCTTCGGGTTACATCCTCGACGGACTCTGGCTTCCGTGTACCACGGAAGGCCGTCCATCAGCCCTTGGCGCAGCCGCCCAAGGGCTATGTCCTGGTGGTCGGCGAAACTCTCCGGGGACGCTATTCCCACCAGGTCGAAACCAAGCTCTTGTGCGTACTCTTTTACCCGGCTTTTCAAGGTGTCCATAAGCACACATAATTATGTCACATTTCGGACGAGTTGTGGGCAAAAGTCACCAGGGCGGCACGGTCTTTTTGCGATCATCAAGGAAGTTGGCCCGGTATCGCTGCCAGAAGCACCTCCACGCTCACCTCTTCCGTTACCTGCACAAAACTTCCGATGTTGGGCGCCGTCATCTGGAAGTCAGCCCAAACAAAGCTGGTCCTGCCGAGAACGAACACCATGTCGCCGTCGTCCCGTGCTTCCACACGGAAGGTGACAGGGGCCTGGATGCCCCGGATGTCAAGGATGCCGGTGACCTGAGTGTTGACGACCTCTCCCTCCGTGAAACCCGGCGGCAAGGGAAGGAGGTTGTCAACGGTGAGCGTGGCGACGGGATGGCTGGGAAACATCCTCTGGCGGATGTACTGGTCCCGCCTGGCCTGGTCGCTCTCCAACTGGTGCAGGTCTATATGAATTACCGAGGGCCGGCCGTCCAGGTGTATCTCTCCAGTGAGTGCCTGTGTTCGTACCACCGCGTCGTTGGGCAAGGGGAGCCGGGCCAGCTTCTCCTCCACCGTGAAGGTCGCCTCTGAGCCTTCTCCGACTACAAAAGTGACCCCCTCGACCTGCCCGATTTCCCGCTCGCCTGTGGGTCCGGGGGCCGGTGAGGTGGCCGTCGGCTCCGGCGTGGCTTGTTCGGGAGTTGGGGTATGCTCCGGTGTGGCTTGCTCGGGGGTTGGGGTAGGTTCGGGCTCAGAATCAACCTCCACGGGAGTGGGGGTCACATCGTCCGTAGGCCCCTGACCAGAGATAGCGGGAGTAGCTGTGAGGGCACTGACGGAGGTGGTCGGGGTGGCTGTTGACTCCGGGGGGTCCGATGATTGGCAAGCAGCCAGCAACAGAACGGACACGGCCATCAAGGCCGGGACTCCCAGCGCCCATAGAAGCCTGAACCCTTGCTTTGCCCTATTCATAGCGGCACCAACCTTTCATTTGATAGCCCCATGGCCAGAGAGGGTATAATTACGCCTGAGCGAGGTGGAAGCTCCAGCTTGCCGCTCTCACTGTCCCCCTGCCCTGCCAGCGCGATGCCCACGGCAAGGGCAAGTACGACGGCGGGAACGGGCAGCCACCTTAACCTCGAAATCGGTATACGCACCAGTGCGACGGTCATCAGACCCGTTATCGAAAAGACGATGGCAGCCAGTGGCAGGACAAAGGACGTGAACCGTTCCAACTGGGTCTCACCTGCCACTGCAAAGACAGCTGCCAGGACAAACCCTACAGCCCACAGAAGGCCAAATACAAGGGTCCGCCTTGTACTATTGGCCAAGATCCTCCAAAGGATTCCCGCCACTACCCCAACAAGCAAGGCACCGACGACCACCGTGGCGCTGTTGAGGAGAGCGTCATCCGGGGAACTCAGCGGTAGGGATACCAGGGCCGCGACGACCGCGGCTATTGACCCTGCTACTATGCCTGCTGCCACTAGACGATTGACACCAAGTAGACCTGGATGCGGTGCCGGCAGCTGTCCACCACATACACGTTATCATGGTCGTCCAGGCTGACGGAGGTGGGGCTCCAGAACAGCTTCTCTATACTTGCCGACTCGTGGCGCAAAAAATCGTCGGGGGGCAGGTCAAGGTCGGGTTCCAGGTCAGAGATTTCCCGTGCTTCAAGCTCTTCATCGTTGTTGCTGAAGTATTCCACACCCCAACTGGACAGACCCGATTCGCCCCTGAGTTTGGCAAGAAAGCTGCCGTCGGGCCCAAGCACCTGCACCCTCTCGTTTCCCCAATCGGCAACATAGACGTTACCGTTCCGGCCCACGGCGACCCCCGATGGCCGGTAGAACTCCCCGTCCTCCCGGCCGAAGGTTCCGAAGGTGGCGAGGTGTTTCCCGTCGGGGTCAAATTTCTGTATGCGGTCGTTGCGCCAGTCGGCCACGTATACGGCCCCCGACAGGTCAACAGCAATGCCCCACGGCAGGTTAAACTCGCCGTCGCCTTTGCCACCTTGGCCCCACGAACCCAGCGAGCGCCCGTCCTTTGTATACCTCTGGATGCGGTTATTCACGCTATCAACCACCAGAAGGTTATCGTCCTTGTCAAAGGTAATGCCGGAGGGAGACTCAAACTCGCCGTCTCCGCTGCCTTTGGCACCCCATTTGTCAAGGAAATGCCCACCCTTGTCAAAAACTGAAATCCGGTTGAGGAACTCGTCGGACACGTAAACGTCGCCGTCCGAGCTAACGGCTACGGAGGCCGGCCATGCCAGCATACCGTCATCTGTGCCGCCCATGCTGAACTCGCCCAGGTAGTCCCCGTTCAGCGTGCACATTGTAACCCTCTTGGGGCTTCCCTCAGCCATGCCGGACCCGGCCCGGCTCAGCACGTACAGCACTCCCTCACTGCTCAAGGCTGCGTCAACCGGGTTGTAGAACCCCCGGCCAAACAGGTTGAACATGCCGATGGTATGGCTGTACTTATACAAGCTCTTATGGGTACTCACTCCTGGATTCCCCTACTTCAAGCTAGCTGGTACTCGCGCGTGGACATAACAAGCTGCATTATCTCTTGCACCTTTCGGGCCGAGGAACGGGCTTCCTCCTCGGTACTGAACCCTATCTCTCCACCCGATGCCGCATGGTCTATCAACTCCCGTCTGGTAGCCTCGGAGACGACGACAGGGCCCATCAAATCGAGGCAGGTGTCCACAAGTGCCTCCGGCGCAATGCTGTCGCCTTTGCCTCTGATTCTCGCAAGTATAGACTTGACCCCGGGCTGCTCCGGGTCTGCCAACTGGTTGACCGCGAAGTTAATCCGGTCAACCAGGCTTCCTGTAACAACCCACTCCGTGCCCGTATGCCACCCTTCGACACTGGGCGGGTCCAGAAGAATTTGCCCCATGTCGCTGGTCGCCGCCGACAGTGGGTTATGGTCCATCCGGGGAGACCTGTGAGTGCCCGCCAGACGTGCGGCCCCTACCACGAATTCGGCGGGGCTTTTTACCCGCGCAAAGAGCGCGTTCTTGAAGAAATCGGAGTTGAACAGCACCCGTAACACAGAGCGAATGTCGTACCCCGAACTGACAAAGGCATCCATCAGGGTGGCGATGGCCGCCGGGTCTCGCGGGGGGGTCGTCTGCCAGGCCGGTACTTGCGGCTCGTCGGCCACAAAGAAGTTGTACAGGTGGCGGCAGATGAACCGGGCCGTCGCCGGCTGCTCCACGATTATGTCTATGATGTCCTCTCCGTTGAAGCGTCCCGTATGACCGAGAAAGGTCTTCTCGCCGTCGTCGTGGTCTTCGGCAACGTACTGGAACTGCCAGTCCAGACGTCCATAGGGTTGGGTGGAGCACACCTCAGCCCGGACGGTCATGTAGTGTGCGTTGCGTATCGTCCATCCGGTGAAGGCCCGGGAGGCCTGTCTCACGTCGTCTTCGGTGTAGTTTCCCACGCCCATGGAGAAAAGCTCCAGAAGCTCCCGGCCATAGTTCTCATTCACCGCATTGCCGTGATTGTCTTTATTATCCAGCCAGAATATCATGGCCGGGTCCTTGGACAGTTCCACAAGAAGGCTGCGAAAGTTTCCCAATCCGTTGCGGCGGAACATGTCAACCTGGTTCCCGATGGCCTTGGGCTGGTTGAGCTTGGTATATCCGGTGGCGAACACCCCGTGCCAGAACAGGGCTATCTTCTCCTCCAGGGGCCGGTTGGTGTTAATCATGCGGTACAGCCAGTAGGCCCCTCCGCCCGTATACATCAGGAAGCTGTTGTAGTCCACGTGATAACGCCTGATGAGGTCCTCATTCTCAAGACCCGGAGGGGCATTCTCCGGATGCAGCAACTCCTCAACGGTTGCCTCGTACCCCTTGGCAGCGTAGCGCTCCAACTCGTCCCTGGTCGCTCCAAAGCCCGCACGACGCATCAGGTGCGCCATAAGGGCTATATCACTCTGCGACATGCTTTAGCCTCCTTCGGCAATCTGGCGGCAATGGGACGGGCTGCCTTTTCCGCTACCAGCCGTTCCAGTGGGTTACCTCTTGTATGGGGCGACGCCTGGCAGGCCTGAAACCGGCACCCTTGAAGTAGGCAACTGGCAGCAGGGCAGCCTGGAGAACGTGGTCTGGAATTCCCAGAAGTTCAGCGACCTCATCCTCACATATAAGATGGGCAGTAGTCCAAGCGGCTCCCAGACCGCGAGCGCGCAGGGCCAGCATGAGCGACCACGCCGCCGGTAGAATTGACCCGTACAGGGATGCCAGGTGAAAAGAACGGAACTTGGGCTGATAAAGTACGGCCATCTCTTCCATGTCCGTCTCGATGCAAGCGATGACAAGCGCCGGCGCTTCGTGCATGTGCTCTGCAAGGTAGTCGCTGTTGTTTCTCATGCTCCGGCTTTGCTCTTTGCGCACGTCTCCGTCAGGCCACTGAGCGCGATTTCCACCGGGACCGTAGGACTCTATGTTGACGCGATACCCTTTGCGGTATATATCGCCCAGAGCCAGGCGCTTTTCCCGGTCGGTGACTACCAAGAAATGCCAGCCCTGGTAATTCCCGCCGGACGGTGCGTACAGTGCGGTCTCGATACACCGCTGAATCACCTCGGGGTCCACCGGGCACGTGAAGTCCAGGCGCTTTTTGACGGAGTGTGTGGTGGTGAGCAGATGGTCTACGGTGGACAGGTCCATGAATGATTTCTCCGTATATTTTCAGGGTAAGAATACTAGCCCAGGCGGTATACCCTGGCCGCATTCCCGCCGGCTATCTTGGCCTTCTCCTCCTCGGTACAGTCCGCCAGCATCTCCTCCAGCATTTCCTGGCTCCTGGGGAAGGTGGACTCAACGTGGGGATAGTCCGAACCCCACATAAGCTGGTCTACGCCTATGAGGTCTCGCATCCTTATGCCCAGGCTATCTTCCAGGAAGCCCAGAAACACATTTCGATGGAAATAATCGCTGGGCAGCATGTCCTCCTTGAAACGGTAAGGGGAAGTGACGCCAAGGGCTGTTTGCGTGTAGTTGTAGTCTATCCGCTCCAGGAAATGGGGGACCCAAGCCAACTCCATCTCCACCGAACCCACCTGCAGCGTCGGGTGGCGCTCGAACACACCGGTCAAAATCATCTGTGCGAGGGACATCCTCACCCAGTGGTCCCGGTTGCTATGGTAGGCGACCGTCGTGCTATCGGGGTTCTCCAGGCGATTGGTGATGATGTGGAGTCCAAGGGGCATCAGCAGGTCTTCGGCAGCGGCCCAGAGGGGTTCATACTCGGGCAAATTGTATCCCCTACCCTCGGGTGGGTACACGGTAATCATACCCCCTGCAAGGCCCATGTTGGCGCAGCGCTCCAACTCCTTCACGCCATCCCCCACGTCGTCCACGTTAATCATGCCGATGCCCTTGAGTCGCTTGGGAAAGGGGCTGCAAAATTCTGCGAGCCAATCATTATATGCCCTGAAGATAGCCGATAGAAGCTCGCTATCCTCTACCCTGAACCACAGAAGGCCTGCCGTAGGATAGACTATGCTGACGTCTATCCCGTCAACGTCCATGTCCTTCACGTGCTCCTCCGGTATGTAGCCACCCGGCAGGACGTTTTCAAAGACGTCCTCCTTGGTCAGGGCTTCCGGATCCTCGAACCTCCTGCCCGCTTGTGCTCCGGGAGCGGTGCCCATGAAACTCTGGTCGCCGCAGACCCATGTGTCGCCGCCGTCTTCCATGCGAACGATGCGCGGGGCTCGGTCCTTGAACCTGGTATCAATCCTGGTTGTCCACAGGTCAGGTGGCTCGAACACGTGGTTGTCCGACGATATAACCCTGTAATCAGACATACGCGGCCTCCCCGGTTCCCCCTTAAATGACAGGGTATCAATCTTAGCCTTTACAAAAGGGATTGTAGTAGTGCTTCCGAACACTGTCAAGGATATATTAGAAGTAATAGGTGGCCTTCCGTTTTAGATGGTTTTTACGTGAATTGACAGGCATATCAAAATCTGATATGATTCCGTGAATCCCCAAATAAATCAGGTTTAGCGCCGATTCAATGCCAGTAACGACGTCAGTCCTGATGGGCCGGGTCTACTCGGGACACGGTTCCTAATCACGTCTCATCGGCTTGCCGGGACACGGAGGAGCAGAAGGCCCGAATGAATCCAGTCGGAGCCTCTGCAAGTATATATGTTAGGACAAGATCGTACGGAGGTCTGACATGTCATACAGGAGACTCCTCAAGCCTGGTTCCTTGCTATTCATCCCCATGCTAATTGCGCTTGCGGCAATTGCCGCTGCTTGTGGCGGCGACGACGCTACCCCGACACCTGCTCCCACGGCTATGATGGAAGCTGCTACCAACACCCCCCAGCCAACTCCCACTCCCCGGCCCATCGAACCCGAAGCTGAAGCGGCTATCGCCACTGCTGCTCCCCAACCCACGCCGACGCTGCGGGTTGAGGAGCTTCCCGGGAAACAGGGCGGTGTTCTGACCATGATGATTCCCTACGGTCCTTTCGGCGCCGGTTTCGATGGCTATCTAAGTGGATGGAACCCCGCATACATGAACTCGCCGATGTATAACGAGCTTGTCCACTACAACCCCGAGACTGCCGACCCTCTGGATATAAGGGGGGACATTGCCGAAACATGGGAGTTGAGTGATGACGGACTGTCTTACACCTTCACCCTCAAAGATGCCTGGTGGCACGACGACACTCCCATCACCGCCGCAGATATAAAGTTCAGCCTGGACGACATGACTAACCCGGACGAACCCAGGCCGTGGGTGGGTCTTATAGGCCCTTACTACGATAGCTCCGAGGTGATAGATGACAAGACCGTAAAGGTGAACATGCAGTACCAGGCAGCGGCTTTCTTCCCATACCTTGGCTTGGACTTCATGCAGATGCGTCCCAAGCACTACGTGGAAGGCGGGGCTGACCTGGCGACTATAGAGAACCAGCTTGGCTCTGGCCCCTTCAAGCTGAAGAACTATGAGCCGGACGTGGATATAGAGTACGAGCGGAACAGCAACTACTGGAAACCGGGGCTTCCCTATCTTGACGGTCTAAGGTACATCATCCTGGGGTCGGCTGGTACCGTGACGGCGGCCCACAAAACGGGTCAGATACTGATGTCCGCCACCATGGTTACCCACATGACCAACGAGGAAGCCCTTCAACTGGGGGACCAGGCCGAGGGCGAAGGTATAGGCACGGTGCTCTGGGCGGGACCCGCCAGCCACGTTAACCTGCACCCCAACCCCAACGTCGAGCCTTTCACCGATAGTAGGGTGAGGCGGGCAATGTCCCTGGCGATTCATCGCCAGCCCTTAGTTAAGATTCTGACCCGCGGCAAGGGCACGTTGGGCTACCCCTTCGCGCCCAACTACTGGTTCTCCCTGACTGAGGAGGAAGTGGCCCAGGTGCCCGGCTTCAGGGAGTTGAACGGCGAAAAGCATCCCGACGATATAGCCGAGGCCCAGAGGTTGCTGGCGGAGGCTGGCTACGCTGATGGTTTCCAGACCGAAATCATGGCCGGCGGTGGACTGGACTCCCTGGAAGCAGGCCAGGTGGTTGCCGACCAGCTCAGAAGGGCCTTGAACATAGATATCACCATGGACGTGCAGGAGGGCGCCACACTTGACACTCGCCGTAGGACCGGCGACTTCAAGATGCTATCCCAGAGCAGCGGCCTACTGGTCATTGACCCAGAGGATATGTTCGGACGCGTGTACAGGGTCTCCGGCCCCGGCAACTACACCAAGTGGGAGGACTCCCGAATCGAAGACCTCTTCCAGCAGCAAACGCGAATCTCCGACCGGGATGAGCGGAGAGTATTGGCCCTGCAAGCGGCGGACATCCTTCTGGAAGAAGCCTATACCATAGGGATGTACTTCGTCATAAGGCCCATGTTCCTGTCGAACATAGTCCAGAATTTCAACATCTCTCCCACGGCCTATACCCAAAACTACAAGTGGGAGCATATCTGGTGTGACCCGACTTGCAGTGACAGCTAGTCTGGATAGCCTATAGTATAGAAAAGACGACAGGTCCGACAGAGCGCTCCAACCACCGGACCTGTCGTCTTAGTAGAGAAATACCCATTCGCCTTTCCCAGGCGAGTCTACAACCTAGCCCTTCGTGCCCGCCGAGGCGGGTCCCCCTGGGGGAGAGGGAACCTTGTAATCGTATTGTTAGCCCATTAGGGCAGTGTTGACAAGCGGCAAGAAATATGATTCCATTTCTGCTATCATCCCGATGCAAGCACTCACTAACCTTTAGCCGACGGGGAAGCTGTCCGAATCGGGGCATGTTATGTATATCTACATACTGAAAAGAATACTTCTTTTTATCCCCACGATTATAATTGTCTCGATTATAGTATTCCTAATCATGCGCCTCATACCCGGCGACCCCGCAATCCAGATACTTTCAGGGGACCTGGGAGACGCGTCATACACCGAAAAGGACCTTGCCATTCTACGTGCAAAGCTGGGGACTGATAAACCCATCTTTGAGCAGTACTATACGTGGTCATGGAACATGCTCCAACTCGATTTCGGGAGGTCCTTCCAGCGCAGCACCGAAATCTCCGATGACCTGAAAAAGAAGTTCCCCATTACTATGGAGTTGACAATCCTGGCTATGATCATGGCTATAGTCATCGCCGTGCCTATGGGGGTGATTTCCGCCGTTAACCAGGATAAACCTATTGACTATGTTGCCAGGATCATAGCCAATGCTGGAGTAGCCTTCCCCACCTTCTGGACTGGCATTATTCTCATAACCCTCCTCGTCCTCTGGTTCGACTATTTGCCTCCTCTTGGATACGCTGACCTATGGGAGGACCCACAGAAGAACCTTCAGCAGCTTATATTCCCCGCCATTGCCCTGGGATTTTTTAACATGGCCTTCATCGCCAGGGTCACAAGGTCTGCGATGCTGGAGGTGATTCGAGAGGACTACGTCAGGACTGCCAGGGCCAAGGGCTTGGCTGAACGGTGGGTAATTATCCGCCACTGCCTCAAGAATTCCCTCTTGCCCGTGGTTACCGTCTCCGGCTGGCAGTTTGGGCTACTTTTATCCGGCACAGTAATTATCGAGACTATATTCGTAATACCCGGTGTTGGAAGATACCTGCTGGATAGCATCTTCCAACGGGACTATGCAGTGACCCAGGCGGCCGTCATGGTGATAACGTTCCTGGTTGTGGCTTTGAACCTTCTTACCGATCTCTTGTACGGCTGGCTGGACCCGAGAATCCGCTACCAGTAATGACAGAAGCACAATTGGCCCAGGAGGAGCGATGAACCGGGGGAGAGTTGGAGCGGTAGGCATTCCCGGCGAGCGTATTAGCTTCGCAAGAACGGCTCAACTCATGCGGCGCCACATAGGCAACGTAGGCACCTTCTTCAGAAGAAAACCCCTGGGTGCTTTCGGGTCAGCCATTGCACTCATCCTCATAATAGTTGCCATCTTTGCTCCACAGATTGCAACTGACAACCCCCGGGAGACCTCCGCTGACCGTACCTTCGCCAAGCCCGGGGCCGCGTCACTTCTGGGAGGCGACCAGCTTGGCCGTGACGTATTCAGCAGGCTTGTTTACGGCGCTCGAATCTCCCTGCAGGTGGGTCTGCTAAGCGTGTTGTTCGGGATAACAACAGGATGCTTCATAGGGATTGCCAGCGCCTATTTCGGAGGAAGGGTAGACCTTATCGTCCAAAGACTCGTGGATTCCGTTCAGGCCTTTCCGCCCCTTATTCTAGCCCTGGCTATAATGGCCGCCCTTGGGGCATCAGTGACCAACGTGATAATTGCGCTGACCATCGTGTTCATACCGGGTGCGGCCCGGACCATTCGTTCCCAGGCCCTCAGCATAAAAGAGATTGACTACGTGCTGGCGGCAAGGGCCATAGGTGCAGGCGACTGGCGCATTATACTGCGCCACATGGTCCCCAACTGCTTCGCCACCTTCATCGTTCTGGCCACCCTCTCCCTGGGTGTCGCAATCATAGCGGAAGCCTCCTTGAGCTTCCTGGGCGTAGGCACCCCTCCGGACGTACCCTCTTGGGGAGGCATGTTGACCGGAGCGGCCCAGAACTACGTGGAGGTAGCGCCGTGGCTTGGGGTATTCCCCGGGCTGGCCATAGCCATAGTCGTGTTTGCCTGGAACCTTCTGGGTGACTCACTCAGAGACGTTCTGGACCCGCGTTTGCGGGGAATGGGCTAACTCAGGTTTCTTCGATAGCTGCACAGGGCCACTCGCTCCCGACCTCCCACGTCGTCATTCCGGCCCAAAGCCTGCCCCGTACTCGACCTCCCACATCGTCATTCCGGTCGTACCTCCGGTAGATTCGCCGTGGCGAGCCTTGAGCCGGATTCCATACCTCTGGTTTCTTCCGCCGCGGCGGACCGTTTCGCGGGAGTGACAGTGGGAGGCAAATTGAGTTTCACATTCGCCCCTGTTTTCAAGGTATTGTGAAGATAGAGAGATATTGAGTTATAATGCAGGTCTAAGGAGAAGGGAGGAGGTGTGGAGATGGTGCGAGCCCGGGTTTATCGCCACGATGTGCGCTGTCCTGACT
>DAOUKR010000031.1:0-11716 GCA_034421095.1 Dehalococcoidia bacterium | reverse complement strand
AGCCATCCCTCCGTCCCCAGCTTGTCCGGCTCGCAGGTGTGCCAGATGTCCATGGAACGGAAGTGGGACCGGGGTGAGTTGGCGTACCCCACTCCGTGGATGATGGCCATCTTACCCTGGTCGTAGAGTCCCTTCATCGGGGCAAGGCTGGGGTGGAACCCCACCTTGTCGTCTATGGGAATGATCCGCTCCTCTGCCACTCCCACGGCGGGCCTGTTGTCCCTGTACAGTGGGTCCGTGTAGGGTATCACCGTGTTGAAGTAGTCGTTCCCTCCCGATAGCTGCAGCACCACCAGGACCGGGTCTTTCTTGTTGTCGCTCATTGCTCCTTCCCTCCTGCTTTTGCTATGCGTACTGGTATTCTCTTAGCGAGACTATGAGTTGGAGTGTCTCCGTAACTCTCTCAGTAGAGGCATCGGACTCCTGCTCAGTACCCCACCGAAGGTTGCCTCCCGCGCTCACGTGGCCTATCAGTTCCTCGCGGGCCTTCGGGTCAATTTCCAGAGGCCCCAGAAGGTCGAGGCACTGGTCAACAAACCGGTCCGGGGACATCTCTCCCTGAGCCTTAAGCGTGCCGACGATGCTCTGGACGCCGGGGCGGCTTACGTCGCCCACCATGTCGGCGAAGAAGTTGATGCGCCGCATCAGGGAACCGCTGTTCACCCACTCCTGCCCGGTGTGCCATCCCTCGACGCTGGGCGGGTTCAGCAGGTCCTGGCCCATGTAGCCGGTCTGCCTAGCCAACTCGCCAATGCCGGGTGCGGGGAACTCGCCGCCGCCCACCAGTTTCAGAGTACCCGCCACAACGTCGGCAGGACTCTTTATCTTGGCGAAGCGGGCTTCCTTGAAGAAGTCCGAGTTGAACAGCACCCGCAGCACCGACCTCATGTCGTACCCCGACTCGGTGAAGGCCGTTGCCAGGGCATCGATGGCCTCCGGGTCCCTGGGAGGGGTCACCGACCACGCGGGCACCTGGGCCTCGTCGGCCACGAAGAAGTTGTACAGGTGCCGGGCGACGAACCGGGCCGTGGCCGGCTGCTCGCAGACGATTCTTATGATGTCCTCCCCGTTGAAGCGTCCCGTGTGCCCAAGGAAGGTCTTCTCCGTGTCGTCGTGGTCCTCTTCCCTGTACTCGAAGTACCAGGGGAACCTGCCCATGGGGAACCGGGGCAGCGGGGGCTGCATGGTCCAGCCGGTGAAGGCCCTGGAGCACTCCCTGACGTCCACCTCGGTGTAGCTGCCCACGCCCATGCTGAAGAGTTCCAGGAGCTCACGGCCCCAGTTCTCGTTGACGGCCTCGGCGTGGTTCTCGTTGTTGTCCAGCCAGTAAATCATGGCGGGGTTCTTGGCCAGGGCTACCAGCAGATCCTGGTAGTTGCCCATGCCGTGCTCCCGCAGCATGTCAATCTGGGAGTACACTATGTGATAGTGGTCTACCTTTGAGACCCCTGTCGCAAATACGTGATGCCAGAAGAGGGTCATCTTCTCTTCCAGGGGCCGCTTTGTATTGATCATGCGATACATCATCTCGGCAGCACCCATACCGTACAGGGTCGCCGGAGTCCACGTCCAGGGGTGATACCTGCGTAGTTTCAGTATGTCCACCGGCTCCTGCTCTTCGGGGTGCAGCAACTCCTCTACCGTTGCCTCATACCCCTGGGCGGCACGGGCCTTCAGTTCTTCCCGCGTCGCTCCAAATCCGGCACGACGCATCAGATGGGCCATTAAAGCTATGTCGTTGTCAGCCACTACTCAAACTCCTTTCCCTTATGTGGTATTCAATCTGAATATTAGCTACTCACGGAAAATTATAGGCTTTTTTTAACCCATCGTCAATCTTTCCGGCCTCATTCAAGCACCACAAGCACAGGATATTCATAAAGTTTCCTATCCGTAAAGGCACGCAAGTATTCTCGGAGCGATGACTTTGACAACTACCCCTCCATAAGATATGGTGTCGGGGTGTCAGATAGTTGCCGGAGTTGACTGCAAATAACAATCGGTCCAAGGAGGTGAAAGATGCCCGAATATAGAGAGAACAGAATGAAGAAGAAGCTCAGCGAGGGGAAGTGCGCCACGGTATTTGGGGGCCTCAATACCGCCGAAATGATAGACTACATGGGTCAGTTCGGGTTCGACGGAGCGTGGATTGACACGGAGCATAGCCCCAACACCTGGGAACAGATAGCACACATGACAAGGGCCTGCGACCTGTGGGGCATGACATCCCTGTGTCGTGTGAACAGCAACGAGCCCTGGCTGATTACCCGTATGCTGGACGTTGGCGCTACCGGCATAGTCGTGCCCCACGTCAACACCAGAGAGCAGGCCGAGAAAGCGGCCAAGTCGGCGAAGTACGGTCCCCTGGGCTACCGGGGAATGGCGGCGGGACGGCAGTCCTACGGCGTAACAGACTATTACCGCAAGGCGAACGAGCAGACTCTGCTGGTGGTCTACATTGAAGAAGTGGAGGCCGTCAAAAACCTTGATGAGATACTGACAGTGGACAACATAGACGTCTTCCTCCCCGGCCCCTTTGACCTCGCCTCAGACATGGGCTACACGGGCCAACCGGAGCACCCGGAGGTCGTGAAGGCGGTTGACGAGTGCGTGGAGAAGATATTGGCCGCAGGAAAGGTGGCTGGGACCCTGGGAAGTGAGGCCATAATTGAGCGCCACATCGAGAAGGGCGCAAGATTTCTGCTGAGCGGCTGGCAGCAGTGGGTCGCAAAAGGAGCCACCCAGTATTTGTCCATGGTGAACAGCAAGGTATAGGGGTCGGAATGCGCCATGCCGCTAGGGCAGGCGGTCACGCTGCACCAGGTGCACCAGGACCCCGCCCAGGCTCCTGGGATGGATGAATCCAATCCGGGCACGGCGGCTTCCCGGCCTGCCCATGGTGTCTATCATCACGTGGCCTGACCTCTCAAGGTCTGCGAGGGCACGGTCAATATCGGAGACCTTGAGAGCAACGTGATGCAGTCCCGGCCCCCGCGAGGCTATGAAACGGCTGATAGCGCCCTGGTCCTGCCTGGTGGTCCCAGACTGGCCATGCCGAACGTCGCCAACCTGACCGGGGCTGACGTCCTGAAGAAGCTCCAACTCACAGTCGCCAACGGTAATGAACACCACCCGAAGCCCTGCAACAGGCTCAGGCGAGCGGCTGTGGTAGACAACGCCGTACTTGTCCGACGTGAAACTCTCCATCACGGTCTGAACCTCCACGTCGGTCTGTCTACTCTCGACAGGGAACCCAAGGCGATGAGAGAAGGCGTCTATGGCAGCGGCGTTGTCGTCGCAGGCGACCCCCACGTGGTCTATGCCCTCGACCCAGCCCCTTGCCGTTCGGTCCAGGTCACGGGGAAGGGGCTGGGAGAAGTAGGTTCGCACCCCTCCGGTCGCGTCGGGGGACAGCATAATCCGACGGGTGCCTCCAAGTCCCTGGTCCGGCTCCACGCCGGCGATGGGAACTCCGGCTGACTCTGCGGCACGTGCGGCGTCATCCGGGTCCTCCGAGGCAATGACGATATGGTGAACGCCCGTCTGTTCCTGCCCACCGACAAAGGGGTCGCCGGACTCGAACAATGCCAGGGCGCTTTCTCCAATTCCGAACACGGGAGCAACGCGTCCGGTCTTGCCTATGGGGAAGTCGGTCCTGGCAAGGGAGAAGTGGCGTGTCAATGCAGCGGCGACGGCTTCAACGTCACGCACAACCAGAGACACGTAAGCAAGGCCGTCACCAATCATGTCCTACCCTTCCCTCCTTGCGCCGTGCCATTACTGTCCGTGGCATTTCTTGAACTTCTTGCCACTCCCGCAGGGACACTTCTCGTTCCGACCGACCTTGCCGTGTTGCCGCTGAATAGCACGCTTTTGCACGCAGTTGGAACAGGTACACGCGGGAGGGTGTTCAGTGTACCAGTTGGTTCTTGCCATAGGCAGTCACTCTTTCTCTCCGGAAATATTACGTGTCAGTCCACCTTTAAACCAGGGTATTTTAGTTGTCATTGACATGAAAGTGCCTTTCGTCATTCCCGTGAAAACGGAAATCCAGTACGTCCCTAACCCTAGACTCCCGCTTTCGCGGGAGTGACGGCGTGGACAGGCTTCCCGGGAGTGCCAAAAAACGATCATTTGACGACACGCTCTGGCAAATATTATCAGGTTGAGGGAGACCCCACACCCGCCATTGAGCCGTACTGCACTAGGTCGAGGGGTGGCCCCTGCGGAGTGCGCGTCCCGGAAGCGCACCCGTGTTCTCGCCCCGGTCTATAACTATCTGGCCGTTTACTATGACATATTCGATACCGACCGGGTATCGCTTGGGGTCCTCCCTGGTGGCATGGGTTTTCACCGTCTCAGGGTTGAATATCACAACGTCGGCCTTGAAACCGTCCCTCAGCAGGCCCCGGTCCGGCAGGCCCAGGCGCTGAGCGGGGAAGGAGGTCATCTTGCGAATCGCCTCGGGGAGTCGCAGATGCTTTTCCGCTCGTACAAACTCCGCCAGCACAATGGGGAAGCAGCCATACGTTCTGGGATTGGGGTACTCGCCAAACAGTATGGAGTCGCTGGCTATCATACCGGCGGGGTGGGATACGAAGTGGGGCAAAGTCTGGGAGTTGGTCCCCAGCCCCACCGTGGATATGCCGAGGTTTTCCTCCAGCAGCAGGTCGAAGAGGGCGTCCGCAGGGTCCTGGCCTCGCATCTCGGCGATGTCGGTGAGCAGCCTGCCGTCGTACTTCAGGTTTTGTGGCTGGGTAAAGTTGGTCAGCCAGTTGTTGTCCTGCCAGTCCCTCTGGAACTCCCTTTTCATCCTGGCCCGGTCGTCCGGGTCCTTCAGGGCTGCCATCAGCCGCTCCGGGCCTCCGTCCTTGGCCCAATGGGGTATGCCGATGGTGATAGTGGTCCCGGAGTAGGGGTAGGTATAGCAGTCGAATGTAACGTCCATCCCTTCGGCACGGGCGTTTTCCACCAGGCCCAGATAGTTCAGGTGGCTCCCCACGCCCTGGGCGCTCTGACGATAATGGGTCAGGTGGACCGGGCTGCCGCTGCGCCTGCCAATCTCAAGGGCCTCTTCCCAGGGTGCCAGCAGGCCCTGTGCTCTCAGGCTCGCTCTCGTATGGGTATGATAAAAGCCGCCGAGTCGGGCCGAGGCCTCCGACAGGGCCGCCAACTCATCCGTGTCGGCATAAGCGCCGGGAGGGTAGTCCAGCCCGGTGGACAGTCCCCAAGCACCCTCCTCCATGGCCTCCCGCACCACCGACCTCATATCCTCCATTTCAGACCCGGTGGGGGGACGGTCGTTCCACCCCACAGACCAGATACGCACCGGCGAGTTGCCCAGGATGTAGGCGACGTTGATGGCGACACTGTTGTCGTACTTGCTCAGCATCTCCGCCACGGTCAGCCAGTCCGCGGGCATGGGAGGGTATCCGTTCAAGCCGGAGTCCAGCCATATATAGCGGTGCAGCTCCTCCCGGCTCTTGAAGGGAGCGTGGGAGATTCCGTCTATGCCAACAAGTTCCGTGGTTACGCCCTGGCGTACCTTGGGGTCGTGGTGGGGGTCTCCGAATATGGTCAGCCCGGCGTGGGAGTGGAGGTCTATAAATCCGGGGCAGACTACGTGTCCGGCGGCATCTATGGACCGAACGGGTTCCAGGTGTGCGACGTCTCCACGGTGAATCGTGATACGGTCTCCGTCCACCAGCACCGCGCCATAAAAGCCCGGGCTGCCGCTACCGTCTATGATGAGGCCGTTCTTGATTAGCAGGTCAAGCATATCGCAATCGCCTTATGCAGAGTTGGTAAATGGTCCGTTAGCAATTCTACCACACTTAATCTGTACCTGGTTGCCACGAGGCTATCGCATTTGGATAGTACCACTCTTGGTCACTCCCGCTTTCGCAAAAGTCTGGATTCCGGCTCAAGGCCGGAATGACGAAGCACTATCTCTAATGCTATAGCCTTCGGTTGGCGGCGAGCTTGTGTACGGTCACGTTGATGAGCGGGCTTCAGGGGACAATGCCTCCTCCCAATGGGGAATCTGAGGGTGGGACGTGGAGGGCAGGACCAATATGGAGATTGCTCCCACCAGACTCAGCACGAAGGACATAACCAGGGTGCCGGTGTAGTCACCCGTCAGGTCCCAGACAAAGCCGCCTACCCCGGTCCCCACGGCCATGCCAATCATTGCTCCCAGGATTTGCCAGCCATAGGCAGTGCTAAGGGGTGCGTTGCGGTAGTACTGACGGTTGATGATGGGGAAGGCGCTCATCTCGCCTCCGAAGCCTATGCCAAAGAGCACGGCGAAGAGATAGAACATCCAGGCGTCCTGGGCAAAGAAGAGGATGAGCACAGGGGCGGATTGGAAGAGGAAACATGCTGCCATAGCGCCCTTGCTTCCCATGCGGTCTGCCACTATCGGGACCACAAACCGGGTGATGGTGCTGACGACGGAAAGAGTGACGTATAGCCCGGCAGCCAAACCCTGAGATACGCCCCGATCTTCAGCCATGGCTACCAGAAATACCAGGATGATGGCATGACCCGCGCATCCCCAGAAGTGGATGCCGATAAGGTTCCAGAAGGTGTTGGTGCGCTGGGCCTGTTGAATGAATACCTTGGACCTTTCGCTGGCCGTGGCCCCCCTCTGTACTTTATGAATTGGCTCGTCTTCCGAAGCACCGAGGGGTCTGAGGCCTATGTCCCCGGGTGCATCGTAAAAGAACTTTATCAGCAGAAGGAGAATTACCCCACCAACAATGCCAGGGAGCCAGAAGGTCCACTCCAGGCCCGTCTCATTGAGCAGCAGAATTATGAGGGGGACGCTGACTACCGGTCCCAATCCCTGGGATGCTCCCAGGAGTCCCATGCCCACCCCAAGGTGTTTCTTGAACCACGTAGTGACGGCCATCTCCAGGGGCACCATAAAAATTGCCATAGAAGCGCTCATTATGATGCCGAAGTAGAGGTAGAACTGCCACAGGTGGGTCATGGTTCCCGTGAGGACCATGCCACCCATGAACAGAACGGACCCCAGCACCATAGTGCGTCGGACTCCGTACCTGTCTCCCAGCCAGCCTGCCGGGGGGCCGAATATCCCTGAGGAAATCCACACCAGGGTGAAGCCAAAGCCTATGCTGCCGTAGCTCCAGCCGAAGTTCTTGGGGTCTGCCAAGTAAGGAACCAGGACGCTGGATGCCTGCCTGATGGCAGAACTCACCAGCCGCATCATGGAGACCACCGCCACGATGATCCAGGCATAGTGGATCTCATGTGTCCGGATGGAAAGGTCCGAGGGACTCCAGTTAAACTTCAGCATCCCCATGCCTTGACGGGAGAAGGTTAGGATGGGAAGGAATATGCAGAACAGGCCCGCCAGCAGGAACACCCATTATGGCGGGCCTGATATATGAGACGCAGGCGTGTTGTGGACAGCCCCTAGCCCAGCTTCGCTACCTCGGCCAGGATGTCCGCCGGGTTGGGCAGGGCGGGCGGCGCGTACTCGTGCCTGTATCGGATGATGCCCTCCCTGTCCACGATAAGCACAGCACGGTTGCTGGTACCCCTGTCCTCGTTCCACAAATCGTAGGCCTTGGACATTTCTCCATGAGGATGGAAGTCGGACACCAGGGGATAGGGGATATTACCCAAGCCGTTTGAATATGTCCGGTGAGCGTGTTGACTGTCACAGCTTATGCCCAGTACCTGGGCACCCTTCTCCTCGAACTGGGCATTGTACTGCCGGAACGAGGAGACCTGGTTCGTTCAACCACCTGTAAAGTCAAAGACGTGGAAGGAGAGGACCACGATTTTCTCTCCCTTGTACTGGCTCAAGCTCACCCGGTCACCCGGGTAGGCGGGAAGGCTAAAATCAGGTGCCGGCTGCCCTACTTCTGCCGCCATAGTTATACCTCCTTAGTCATACCTAATCATAAATCTTGTAGCACCGAAAAATCAGGGGGGATATGTGTTGCATGGAAAGGCTGTCAGGACAACTGCCTCAAGGCCTCTCCGATTTCGTCGTAGTTCGGCTCCACGACGGGACTGGGAGCCTCCCATTTGTAGCGTACTATGCCGTCCTTGTCCAGCACAAACACGGCGCGGTTGGCTGCCACATACCCTTCCATACCTGCCAGGTTCGGAAAGGCGACGCCGTACAGGTTCACTACCTGACGGCTGTAATCGCTCAGAAGGGGGAAATTGAGATTGTTCTGCTCAGCCCACGCCTTCTGAGAGAAGGGCGAGTCTACGCTGATTCCCAGGACCTGGGCGTTCAGGGAACTAAGCTGGTCCGCCTGGTCCCTGAAATTGCACATCTCCGTGGTGCATACGCCGGTAAAAGCTCCGGGGAAGAAAGCCAGGACCACGTTCCTTCCCCTGAACTCGCTCAACTTGCGCTGCTGGTTACTGGAATCGTACAAGGTAAAGTCAGGCGCGGCCTGACCCACTTCTCCTGCCATCCCTACACCTCCTTCTCAGTATATTCTGGCTACTCCTATAGATACGGAACAAGCAGCAACCATTATAACCCATTCAAAGGGGCAGTTCTACCTTTGAATATCACAAGGCCTTGAATTCGCCCCCCACATGATTATAAATTGGTCTTAGAGAGTGTTTCTAAAGGTGTCGTCTAAAACCTCCTCTCCCTCGATGGGACCCGCCTCGGCGGGCAGGAAGGACTGAGAGCCTGCCCCGTACTTGACCTGTCTGCCGACAGGCAGGTACGGGGTGAGGGTGATACCCCTCATCCCAGTCCGCCTCCAGGCAATGGCCGGCCGTGGCCGGCGGAGGAGAAGGGGCTTTACAAACACTCTCTGTAAGGACGGCACGGAGGAGGTGGCGCATGGCAAAGGTCGTACTGGTGGTAGACATGCTGAAGGGGTTCCTGGAGCCGGGTCACAACCTCTACTGTGGGGACGACTGCCGGGATATTATTCCCAACGTCAGGACGATGCTGGAGCGGGAGCAGGCGGCAGGCTCCAGTATCTTCTTCATCTGCGACAACCACGAACCCGACGACCTGGAGTTCCGTATATTCCCCGAGCATTGTGTGAAGGGCACCGAGGAAACGGATGTGATACCTGAGCTGAGCAAGTTCGTGACAGGGCACAACGTCGTACCCAAAAATCGCTACAGCGGTTTCTTCAACACCGTTTTGGAGAGGGAGCTAAGTGCCCTCAATCCTGAGATGGTGATTGTGTGTGGAGTGTGTACCGACATCTGTGTCCTTCATACGGTGGCGGACGCTCGCAACAGGGACTATCCCGTAGAGGTCCCCACCGACTGCGTCGCCACCTTCAATCCGGACGCACACAGATGGGCGCTTGACCACATAGACAGAATCCTTGGTGCAAGTCTGGTGCGGGCTGTTCCCTCGGGGGCTGGCAGTTAACATCCCTTTGAGGCCCATATCCTCAGAAAAAGGTGTATAATCCCACTACTACGGAAGCACAGTCCACCTCTGCCCGTACAGCCAAACCCGGCACATCACTGAAGAAAGCGAAGTCCACAGATGGAATATTTGACGATTCACGAGTCACCACCAGCCGAGACCAGCCACCTGGTGATGGCCTTCAAGGGCTGGCCCGACGCCGGAGACGGTGCCAGCAGCGCTATTCGCTACCTGCTCAGGAAGTTCTCGGCAAAGAAGTTTGCAGAGTTGGACCCCGAAGAGTTCTACGATTTCACCCAGGTCCGGCCACAGACCAGCATTAACAGGGAGGGCCTGCGAGTAGCGAAGTGGCCCGCAAATGAGCTCTTTTACTGCACGTCGGAGGAACCTTCCCAGAACTTGATGTTTTTCCTCGGCGTTGAGCCTAACTTGAAATGGAAAACCTTCTCCAGGGCCATTATAGATAACGCGGCAGATTGGGGGGTAAAGACCGTCGTACATATAGGGGCTCTGCTGGATGCCGTACCCCACACCAGGGAGGTGCGTATCAGCGGCTCTTCCAACCTTGTGGACTTCAAGAAGAGCCTTGAGGACCAGAACATCAGACCTTCTAACTACCAGGGTCCCACGGGCATAACCTCGGCGGTGATGGAAGCATGTACCGCCAGAGGGATGAATTACGCCACCATATGGGGGCATACGCCCCATTACCTTCAGGCAGCACCGAACTACAGGGTGAGCTACGCTCTAATCAGCCACATTTCCCGCATACTGGGGTTCAAGATAGCTCTGGACGAGCTACAATCTGCCGCCACAACTTTCGACATGGAAGTGGAAAAGGCGGTGAGCAAGGACGCTCAAATCGGGGCTTACGTGCAAAAGCTGGAGCAGAGCTATGATGAGACCGCAACCCTGGTCCCGGGGGATATTCCAATGGCTGATGAGGTGGTGAAGGAGTTGGAGGAGTTCCTCAAGGGGCAGCAGAGACGCAACGGGGAAGATAGCTCTGCCGGATAGAGGGCCCGCTACGTGGGAGAGCCACGATGGGGTATTCCCTCACCCACAAGGATGGTGCGGCCACAGGCTCAGGCAAGCCCCTATCTAACTGCCCTACTCACCCTGCGAGGAAGTAACTTTGACGACCCATTCCGTTGTATCCCATGTCCACCAGCCGCCTGCAAAGTGATGAGCCTCATCACAAGGTAGGGAAGAGTGAACTTGACTAACGTGAACGCTGTATTCCCCTGTAGATAGGGGTTGGGTCGTGGTCAAGCTTAGATAGGAGATAGACGTAGGGTCGTAGCTAACCCCAATGGCAAAGAGGTCCTTGTCCTCTCCGTCCAGCCAATAGTGACTGAACCGAGGTGTCTGGTAGGGTGGCCCTGCGGGTTCTCCACGGCGGCGGCGCGGTGGGCGAATCGCTTCTCCAGCTGGGCCCCCCGGCCCTCCGGCACAGTGATGGCTTTGATCTTGACCACGCTCATGATGTCCCTCCTTACGCCTTCTCGTACCCTGGCCAGCAGCTTGACCCGCCAGCTTTGCCGGTAGTATAGTCCGATGCGAGGGCGGATTGGGGGCGCGGGGCAAGTTTCGGACGAATTTGGGAAACGTGGCAAAGAAGTGTTGACAAGCGGGGAAGGGGCGCCTATGGTGTCTGGGCTTGACCGCGCTGGCGGGAGAAATCGCCAGGCGGTCGTGTACCTTAACAGTTGCATAGTGGGAGGTTCCCTGAGAAAGTCCACCGAATCCCCGGCTCTGCCGGAGACCTGCTAACCACTCATTGAACATCACCAACCCTCCCTTCCACTATTCATCGGTTAAGGAACAAACGAAAGCCGGACTTGATGAGTCCGGGTTTTCTTTGAAAAGCCCTGTCTGTAAATTCTCTGGATTCCTGCTGGCGCTGGAAAGACAAGAGCGGAAGATGGAGGCAAATACAATGAGAGCCATCGTTCGAAACAAGTATGGTTCGGCAGACGTGCTGAGGCTTGAGAATGTTCCAAAGCCGGTTACCAAGGATGACGAGGTTCTGGTGAAGGTTCAAGCGGCATCAGTGAACCCGGCGGACTGGCGGGTTATGAGAGCCGATCCGGTCCTGATCCGGCTGATGGGCATGGGGTTGCTACGGCCCAAGCACAGCATACTGGGAGCCGATTTTGCCGGGAGGGTTGAAGCGACAGGCGCAAGTACCACGCAGTTTCAGCCGGGCGATGAGGTATTCGGGGAGCTATCACCACCCCAAGGTGGGTGGGGTAGTTTCGCAGAATACGTATGCGCTCGTGAGACCGCTGTGGCCCTCAAGCCGTCGGGGCTGACCTTCGA
>DAOUKR010000030.1:0-18275 GCA_034421095.1 Dehalococcoidia bacterium | reverse complement strand
AGGACAGCGCACATCGTGGCGATAAACCCGGGCTCGCACCATCTCCACACCTCCTCCCTTCTCCTTAGACCTGCATTATAACTCAATATCTCTCTATCTTCACAATACCCGATATGGCAGCCAGGGTCCTTCCTAAGGGAGACCCCATAGGCGGTTTTCAAACCCGGCACTACTCCAGGAGAGTCTTCGATGTTCGCGGGGGTGACGGTGGGACGATGATGTAAATGTCGGCTGATTCGTTGACAGAAATCATGTCAGAATGATAAATTCTATACTAAGCTGGCAGCCCCCAACGGGGATTGCTAAAACGATGCAAAGATACCAGGAGGGCCAACTTGCCGACTTACGATTATCAATGCTCCGAATGTGGGCACGTGTTCGAGTTGCGGCAGAGCTTTGACTCGGAGCCTCTGGGAACCTGCCCACTCTGTGGGAGTCTTGCCAGACGCAAATTCCACGCTGTTCCCATCATATACAAGGGAACGGGATTTTATACCACCGACTACAAAAAATCCGGCTATAGCGGCGTTTCTAAAAACGAGAATGAGGAAGACGGCTCAAAGGAGAAGGCCAAGACTGCCAAGGCGAGCACCACCGATAGCTCATCCGACAAGGCGGAGGCTGCCAAGGAGGCGTAACGGGCTTTGCGAGCTCTTATCCAGCGAGTGGCAGGGGCTTCCGTATCGGTAGGCGGCGAGGAGGTAGGCAGAACGGGGAAGGGGCTGGTCGTTCTGCTGAGCGTATCCAGGGAGGACGGTGAGGAGGATGCCCGCTACCTGGTGGATAAGACGGTAAACCTCAGAATTTTCCCGAACCACGAGGACCGATTTAATTGCTCCGCCCTGGATACGGGGGCGGAAATTCTTGTTATCAGCCAGTTCACCCTGCACGCCGACACCCGCAGGGGCAGGCGCCCCGACTTCACCCAATCCGCAAAACTCGATGATGCCAGAAGGCTATACGAGACGGCCGTCCGACTTTTCAGGGATACGGGCCTGCGGGTGGAGACTGGTCGCTTCAGGGAGCACATGCTGGTGGATATCCGGAACGATGGCCCCGTGACAATCATGATTGACAGCGCCGACAGGTTCCGGCCCAGACGGGGCTAAACGTGCCAGCCCATGCCCCGGTACAATCCCCTCAGGTAGGCTATCTGGCCGCCGTGGGCTACTATGTCCCAGGTCATCTGGCCCAGGGCAGCGGCGGTGGTGCGCAGGGGGCTGTTGGGAGGCCAGACCACCTGGCGCTCCATATCCTCTATGGTCAGTGAATCCAGGTACTCCCTCGCGGCGTCCCTGACCGCTTGGTAGTAACCCAGCAACACCTCCCGGGTCGGAGGCGTCCACGCCGCCACCTGCTCGGCGGTCCAGCCCACGCCGCGGTCGTTGGCATCCGCCTCCATGCCGTACTTTTCGGACCATCCCTCGGTAATCCAGAGCTGGGGCAGACCCCGAAGGCCGGTGTGGATGAAGGTGTCCATCACCCGGTCCAAGTGCCATATCAGCCATGCGATGGAGTTGCACTGCTCCGCCGGTATCCGGGCCAGGGTCTCGTCGTCCAGTCCCTCTAGGGCGGAGTCTATCATCACCCAGTTGCGCTCCAGGGCGGTGCGAGGGGCGTCTATGGCTGGCATCAGGCGACCTCCCGACTGAACTCCAGGTCCAGGCTTATATCCAGGGCCTTCACCGAGTGGGTCAGACCACCGATGGATATGAGGTCAACCCCCGTCTCCGCGACCGCCCTCGCCGTCTCCAGGTTGATGCCCCCGGATGCCTCCAGTATGGCGCGCCCGTTGACCATCTCCACCCCTTGCCGCATGGTATCCAGGGACATGTTGTCCAGCATGATTATGTGTGCCCCCGCCTCCAGCGCCTCCCCGAGCTCGTCCAGGTTGGTGACCTCTACCTCCACCTTGACGGTATGGGATGCCCTCTCCAGGGCCAGCGCCACCGTCTCCTTCAGGTTGAGGCCCCGGGAGCGCAGGGCGGCGATGTGATTGTCCTTAATCAGGATTCCGTCGGCCAGGTTCATCCGGTGGTTCGCCCCTCCGCCAGCCCTGACGGCGTACTTGTCCAGGTATCTCAGCCCCGGGACAGTCTTGCGAGTGTCCACAATCTTAGACTTGAGGCCCTCCACCGCCTTCACGTAGCTGGAGGTGTCGGTGGCGATACCGCTCATGCGTTGCAGGAAATTTAGGGCGGGCCGCTCTGCCCGGAGGATGCTTGCCGCGCTGCCCTCGACCCGCGCGATTGAGTCGCCCGGCGCCAGGGAGACTCCGTCATCCATCAGGGCCTCCCCGCACAGCTGCGGGTCCACCCGGCGGAAAACAGCCAGGGATACGTCCACGCCTGCCAGGACGCCAACGGCCTTGGCCCGGATGAGGCCGACCCCTTTAAGGTCTTGGGGTATGAGGCTATGTGTGGTGGGATCGCTGAAAGTCTGGTCTTCGGCCAGCGCCTGGTCTATCAGATTTTGTACTTCAGGAGTCAGGTGAATCACTGGGAAGCCTCCGCTAGGTCGCCTTCGCTTCGACAGGCTCATCCTCCAGGCTCATGGGGAACTTGCCCATGAACACCCTGTCTCCAGCGGGCCACTGCTCCCTGGGTATCTCGTAGTACACCTCGTTGCCGTTGCCGTCCGGGTCGCGGAAATAAACGCCCAGGGAGATGCCGTGGTCCGAAATCTTCTCGATCGTTACGTCCTTGTCCTTGAGCCTTTTATATAGCTCTTTCAGGTCCTCGAAGGTATCCATCCGCCATGCGATATGGTTGAGTCCAACCTGGTTTTCCTCTCGCCCCCTTGCGTCGGGCCCCAGGTGCATCAGTGCTATCTCGTGGGCCTGTTCCAGGTCTGCCGACATGAAGACAGCCTGTCCAGGTCTGCGCTCGTAGGTGTGCAAGCCCAGCACGTCGGCGTAAAATTTCTCCGAGCGCTCCGCGTCTCTCACATACAGGTTCACGTGCCCCAGATATTTCGGCTTGTAAGTCATCTCACACCTCCCTTTGAGCATTGGGCTAATGATAGCACGTTTTATTCGGGCAGCGCCAGCGCTCAAGCCCGTATTGAGCTACCGCACCCTTTTTGCTACACTGGCCCAAGTCAGGCGAAGGAGGGTGCGCTGAGATGGCCCTTAGTCGAGAAGAGGTACAGCATATAGCTGCCCTGTGTCGCATAGGTATGACCGATGAGGACCTGGACGTGATGCCGGAGCAGCTTTCCCATGTCCTGGAGATGTTCCAGACCCTTCAAGAGATGGACACGGAGAATGTGGCGCCCACGGGACATTCGGTCTCCGTGGATACGGTGATGCGTGCAGATGAGTCCCGTGACTCCTCCTCCCCGGAGAATGTCCTTGCCAACGCCCCCCAACGGGACGGGGACCTGTTTCGAGTGAAGGTAGTCCTGGAGGAGTAGCCTGCTTTGACCGCTCTGTACCACCTTACCATACACGAGGCCCGCGACCTTCTGAAGAGGGGAGAGATAAGCTCCATCGAGCTTACCCGGTCCTGCCTTGAACGCATCGGTTCGGTGGAGGAACGGGTGAAGGCCTTCGTTACCGTCACCGGAGAGACGGCCCTGGAGCAGGCCCGCCGTTCCGATGACCGCCCCGCCCCGCCCCGGCGGATTTCCAACCCATCCGGCGCTTCCGTGCCCCTTTCCGGCGTGCCCATGCAGATAAAGGACGTCATGTGCACCAGGGGCATACCGACCACCTGCTCGTCCCGGATGCTGGAGAACTTTGTTCCCATATACGACGCCGCGGCGGTTGAAAGACTGTACTCCAGGGGCGCTGTGCTGCTGGGCAAGGGGAACATGGACGAGTTCGCCATGGGGTCCTCTACCGAGAACTCCGCATTCTTCCCCAGCCGGAACCCCTGGGACCTGGACAGGGTTCCCGGAGGCAGCAGCGGCGGTGGGGCGGCTGCCGTGGCGGCTGGGGAAGCCATCTATGCCCTGGGTTCCGACACCGGGGGAAGTGTGAGACAGCCTGCCTCCTTCTGCGGTGTCGTCGGCATGAAGCCCACCTATGGGCTGGTGAGCCGCTTTGGACTCATAGCCTATGCCTCCTCCCTGGACCAGATAGGCCCCATTACCAAGGATGTCGCCGACTGCGCCCTGGTCCTCAACGCCATCGCCGGACACGACCCCAGAGACTCCAACTCCATACCGCACCATGTGCCCGACTACACAAGCTCCCTCACGGGAGATATAGTGGGCCTTCGCATCGGGGTCCCAAAAGAATACTTTGTGGAAGGCATGGATGACGGGGTAAGGGAGGCGTTGAGGGAGGCCACGTCCGTGCTGGAGGGCTTGGGGGCCACCCTCGAAGAGGTCTCACTGCCCAGCACACCCTACGCCCTGGCCTGCTACTACATTCTCGCCCTTTCGGAATGCTCCGCCAACCTGGCGAGGTACGACGGCGTGAAGTACGGCTTCTCATATCAGGACACGAACAATATGTGGGAGGCGATGGAAAAGACGCGGCAGTACGGCTTCGGCGCTGAGGTGAAACGGCGCATCATGCTGGGCACCTATGCCCTGTCCGCAGGCTATTACGATGCCTACTATCTGAAGGCCCAGAAGGTGCGTACCCTGATACGCCGCGAGTTCGAGGAGGTCATGGGGAGCTACGATGCGCTGGTGACGCCCACGGCCCCCACGGTGGCCTTCCGGTTGGGAGAGAAGACCGAAGACCCGGTGCAGATGTACCTGGGCGACGTCTACACCGTACCCGTCAACGTGGCCGGACTTCCGGCCATATCCATTCCATGCGGCATGTCCGACGGCCTCCCCGTGGGTATGCAGCTAATAGGCCCCCCACTGTCCGAAAGCGTTCTGCTCCGCATTGCCCACGCCTACGAGCAGGCCACCGAGTGGCACAATATGAGGCCCCGGCTTTAGCAGGGTTTGCCCCGGCCAATACAAGCCCACCCATCCCTTGACTAGGCTGAGAACGTATGTTAGCTTAGGGCCACGCAACCCGACTCCCCTATCCCATTTGGGAGGAGATATGACATCAGGTCTGAAAGACGTGGTACAGGCAGAATGGGAAGACGTGGTGGAGGCCATCGAAAAGTGCTATGAGTTGGGGTGGACCGACGGTCTGCCCGTGGTGCCGCCCACTACCGAGCGGGTCCAGCAGTTCCTCGACTATGCCGGCCGTCCGGCCGATGAGGTGCTGGGGGCCGTACCCGAGCGACGGCGAGAGATAACCGTGGACAAAGTGGCGGCCAATGCCGTGATGGCTGGCTGCCTGCCCGAGTACTTTCCGGTGGTATTGGCGGCTACCGAGGCCATGCTGGACCCGGCCTTCAACCTGATAGGCCCCTCCTCCAGCCTGGGCGGGGCCGGTATTCTGGCCGTCATCAACGGCCCCGTAATCCGGGAGTTGGACATAAACTGCCGCAACAACCTCTTTGGCCCCGGGAACCGGGCCAACTCCACCATCGGAAGGTCCATCAGGCTGATACTGATGAACGCCTGTGCATCCGTACCCGGCCTCTTCGACCGGAGCATACTGGGACACCCGGGGAAGTTCAGCTACTGTATCGCCGAGAATGAGACGGAGACCCATTGGAACCCCCTCCACGTGGATAGGGGTTTCTCCAGGGACACCAGCGCCGTAACCGTGTTTGCGTGTGAAGGCCCCCGTCAGGTGCGGGCGGCATCCAAGCCGGAGGCTATACTGACGTGCGTGGCCGACGTCGCCTCGTCCCTGGGCACCTCCATGGCCAACACTGGCTCCGTGGGAGACACTTCCGCCATATTGCGGCAAGGCCAGATAGCCATGGTGGTGGCTGGCACCAGCGACGTTTGGGACGGGTGGAGCAAGGAAGATGTTCGCCAGTACCTTCAACCAAGGGTGCGTCGCTCCGTGGCAGACCTGAAGCGTGTGGAGGTAATTGAGGGCGACGTAGAGCCGGGAGACGAGGAGCGCTTCATCCCCCTCGTCCCGTCTGCCGACGACATCCTGGTGGTTTTCGGCGGAGGCCAGGAGGGGCCAACAGCAGCCCTGATACCAAGCTGGGGTGCAAAGGTGTCTTCCACCGCTGTTACCAAGGCAATCAAAGTCCGGTAAGAAGGGGAGCCCAAAGCTCAACTCGCCTAACCCAGTCACTCCTGCGAAAGGAGACCTTTGCAAAACTTTCGTCATACCCGCGAAAGCGGGTATCCAGAAGTCAGGTATATGGATTCCCGTTTTCACGGGAATGACGGAGGGACACATTGGAGGCTAAACGTATAGTCTTGCACTTCTACCAGTAAGGAGGGAATACATGGCGCTAGATACTCGTAAACGGTATATGCTCGCAGACCCCACCACCCGGCCCATAGCAGCCAGCTTCACGGGTGCGCAACGGCTGAATGACCTGAGAGGCAAGCGGGTGGGCCTGATAGACGACAGCAAACCCAATGGCAAGGAGATTCTGGAGGAACTGGCCGACCTGCTGAAGGCCCGGTACGGTGTTGCCGACGTGATGTACCACCGCAAGCCCTCTGCCTCCAAGCCCGCCGACCCCGAAGTTGTAGCCCAAATGGGCAAGGAGTGTGACTACGCCATCGTAGCCATCGGCGATTGAGGGTCCTGCAGCGCGTGCAGTGTGCACGACGGCATTCACCTGGAGAAGGTTGGCATCCCCTCAGCCACTATATGCACCGACCCATTCAAGGTCACTGCCAGGGCCATGGCCAGCATGTGGGGCGCTCCTGAATATCCCACCATATTCACCTCCCACCCCGTCGGCGGCCTGCCGAGGGAAGCCATAAGGCGCAGGGCCGAGGAGTTGCTGGACGAGGTGGTGGCGGTGCTCACGGGCGTGGAGGCCTCCCACCTGGCTGCGACCCCGTAGGCTCATTGAACAACTCCCGTATTTCAAGTTGTGTTCGCGGCCAGCCAGTCCAGCACGGCATTTGACAGACTCGGCAGGATACGGCGGTTGAGCACAAGACCCCAGTGGGATGAACCGTGTGACTCCAGATACGCTGCGGGTAAGTGCAAGCCTGCATAGGCCGAACGTGGCCAACTCTGATCTTCGCTCCCGGTCACTATCAGTAGTGGGCAAGACATAGATCTGACCACAATCCCCGCTTTGCGATCGTCCCGAGCAGTTCTCGATTCTGATGAAGCCGACCCTAGCGCGATTAACCGCTCCTCGATGTCGAGGTCGGGCATGACAGGCTGTTCAGCGGGGTCATCGCTGGTAATCCCGTATTCTTCAGGGCCGAACACCCCACGGCGAATTAGGACGCTATCGTCTCGTTTCAGAGACGGTGTGCTCGGCGCCAAGCCGATGCACGCCCTGGCCAACCCCCTGGCAGCCACCATGATAGCCACCAGGCCACCCATGCTCCATCCCATCACCACGGGCGTTTCAGATAGCCCATTGGCTACAGATTCAATATCATCCGCGTAATCTGACATTGAGAGGCCATCTACCGAGCTCGGACTCTTGCCATGGCCTCGAAGGTCAACCGCGTGGCTGCTCCACCCTTGTCTGGCAAGGGACTCCTGCCAGAAACTCCAGACCACCGACGAATTCGCTGCACCGTGCACCAGTACCACCGGTGGCCGGTCGGACGAGACCTCCGAAGGTGCGACTGTAACCGCTATCATGTCAGAAGTATGACACTCCTTTGATTTCGGGCCTACGGGCTAAGCGATGCGGGTGCGCAACGTTAGTTGGATCGGAGGCTCGTTGCCTTGCCCTTCCCATTCGCCCCCGTCAGATGGGGCTGCCCTGGAGTCCTTGAAGCCCCTTCAGGAACCATATCTCCCCCAGGTGGGAGAACCCGTGGGTGAGGATGGGTGTCCCAAGGACTTCCTCTATGGTTAGCTCGCCCAGTGGCCTTACGTTCATCACCCGGCCCAGATCGTCGTCGGTGATGGTGTCCAGGTAGGACTGGGTCTCCTTCCACACCTCGCTCATGTAGGTACGGAACGCAGATATGTCCGAGATTCTCAGCGCTGCGGCCTCCTCCAGGCTCATGCCTGTGCCCTGGATCCTTGAGTCAAGGCCGAACCTCTCGTCCCACTTCCCCTCCACCCATACCGTCGGCCTGCGTTCTTGCAGCACGAAGCGCACCAGGTTGTCTACGGTGCGGGTATAGTGCCAGGCGGTGAAGGCGATGTGGTTGCCCTTGTCGTTGGGCCTCCAGTGGGCCTGTTCCTGTGACACGTCCTCCATGGCATCGTCCAGAGAGCTATGAAGGCGCTGCAAAGAGGTCCGTATAAAGGCTAACGTGGACATATTTACTGCTCCTCAGTTGACATAAAATGGTGCGCGTCCCTGTGGATGGGTGGAGTTCTCCCGGCGAATACGGTACATAGTCTACCCCGTCGGGATAAACGTGACAAGTGGCTATGCCCAGTCTTTCCTGTTGGGCGCTGGGTTTGGTACACTCTCAGGTATGTTGTGGATGAAGCTATTCCTGCTATGGGTAGCGCTGGCGCTGGCGGCCCTGTCCTGCGGTCCCAGGGTCGCGAGAGAGGCATCCGTTTCTCCGGGGAGTCCCGGCGATGGCGGCAAAGAGGTGGGGACCCGGTTCCTGTTGGGAGGGTGGATCGTCCCGAAGGACCGGGAGGGGCCGGGCGTCTTTGATGAGGCCCTGGAGGCCTTTGTCATCACTTCCGGGGAGGAGATGCGGGACTTTCTGGAGGGAGTGAACTTTATCCGCCTCCGGGGCAACCTGGAGGCCGTTGACCGCACGGATTTCGACGAGATGGTTGTCGTGGCCGTGTACTATTTGTGGCGACCCCTCAAGGGGGACCCCCTTTCGCTGGAGAGGGTCACGGTGGATGACGCTGAGGTCAAGGTTAGCCTGGAGCTGGAGCAAGACCCCCAGGGTCGTGAGCGGCCTTTTCTGATGGCGCCGCTGTACATTACCGCCCTGGAAAGAGAGGACTTGCCCGACGAGGCATCTCTGGAGTTCGTATTCTTGATTAACGGAGAGGAGTCCGCAAAACGTGCCCTCACCCCGGAGTGACCCCTGCCTAGGCAGTTCACTTTAGCAGGCCGGGCACGGGAACGAGTCGCTGTCCCTTTGGGTCTACTCCGAGGCTGAAAGTCTCTAGGGTAGTGGCTCCCAGGAGGGGTGTGGTGCCATCTGGTGCAAAGACAACCAACACAATGAGTTCGTCACCGTCCAGCCGGAGTCGTGCCTGGCCCACAGGATACTCCACGAGCCTTTCATCGGCCAGGCGGAAGGAACGCCTGGCTATTGGCCGAATGCCCAATCGTGCCAGTGTATCTTCCGGCAACGTTGTATCGCTGGCTCCGGTGTCTACCAGAGCCTCAATTTCAACGAATTGCCGGCCGGCCAAGTCGCCCACCTGAACTGCAACGCTGAAAGTTCCCATGGCCTTACCTCCGCCTCTATACTATCACGAAGAGATAATATCGGGGCAGGTGAAGGAAGTCGGACGATCACTTCAGCAGGCCGGGCACGGGAACGAGTCGCTGTTCCACCGGGTCCACCCCCAGATGAAATGTCTGCAGGGTAGTGGCCCCAAGCAAGGGAGTGGTCCCCTCCGGTCCGAATATCACTTGGACGGTCCTCTCTCTGCCGTCAAGTCGCAGTCTCGCCTATGTCGTATTCGACCACCTTTTCATCAGCTAACCGATAGGTGTAGCGGTCTATGACATCTATACCTAGCCGAGTTAACAGGCTCCGTGGCACCATCGAATCGCTGGTTCCGGTGTCCACCAGGGCCTCGACCTCAACGAATTGCCGGCCGGCCGGGTCGCCCACCTGAACTGCAACGCTGAAAGTTCCCATGGCCCTACCTCCGCCTTTATACTATTACGAAGGGATAACGTAGGGGCAGGCGAGGGGTAGCGTTCGGACGGATTTAGGCATAAAATAGAGCTTGCGCCGAAGTGGCGGAATGGTAGACGCGCCGGTCTCAAAAACCGGTGGGGGCAACCCCGTGTCGGTTCGAATCCGACCTTCGGCACCAGAAAGTTAGCCGCAAAGTGATTGAGAAAGCAAAAACTACCGTAGGCAGGTTTCAGGAAGGCGACCTGGCGCTTCTCATTGACCGAAAGGGGCGCAGATACCTTCTGACCTTGAACATGGAAAGCACCTTTCATACCCACGTGGGTACTTTGCCCCACAAAGAGATAATCGGACGGGAGCAAGGAGGATGGGTGCATACCAGCCGAGGCCAGAGCCTTCTTGCCGTCAAGCCGACCCTGGGAGACTACGTGTTCGCAATGCCCAGGGGGAGCCAGGTCATCTATCCGAAGGACCTGGGGAATATCCTCATGCTGGCAGACATTTTCCCGGGGGCAACAGTGGTGGAAGCCGGGCTGGGGTCAGGTGCTCTGACCTCGGCTCTGCTGAGAGCCGTAGGTGAGGCGGGCAGGGTCATAACCTATGAAGTACGGGAAGATATGGTGGCGAAGGCCATGAGAAATATAAGCGTGCTTGCCCCCAATCCTTCTGGGCATACGCTGAATATGGGAGATATATACGGGGGCATCCATGAGCAGAACGTGGACAGAATAGTCCTGGACGTGCCCGAGCCCTGGCATGTGGTCCCCCACGCAGCGAAGGCGCTTGCCATGGGGGGCATTTTTCTCAGTTTCTTGCCCACCGTACTCCAGGTGCACCGGCTTGTGCAGGCCCTTACCTCCGACTCCCGCTTTCAGCTGGTCGAGACGGTGGAGGTGCTCCTAAGGCCCTGGAGCGTGACCCAGCACAGCGTGCGGCCCGCCCATCGCATGGTAGCCCATACCGGGTTCATCACCACTGCCCGCAGGTGTGCCCCCAAGACTGGAGCCACCTCGGAAACCGTCACTGAATCGACCAACGGAACACCGGAACGGGAGGACGAGGATGGATAGAGAGAGCACCATGAGTCTGCTTCAGGAGTACGTCAAGACCGGCGTTCTGATGAAGCATCTCCTGGCCGTCGAGGCGGCCATGCGGGCCTATGCCCGCAAGTACGGTGAGGATGAGGAGGAGTGGGGCATCGCGGGTCTGCTCCACGATTTCGATTGGGAGATTGTCCCGACCCCGGAGGAACATCCCATGTACGGGGCCAACATTTTAAGAGAGCGGGGCTACCCGGAACACATAGTCCGGGCCGTGCTTACCCACGGCGACCACACAGGTATCCGGAGGGAGAGCCTGATGGAGCACACCGTGTTCGCCGTGGATGAGCTTTCCGGGTTCATAAGGGCTGTTGCCATGGTAAGGCCCAACAAAAGTCTGGACGAGGTGACGCCCAGGTCGGTCACGAGGAAGATGAAGGACAAGGCCTTTGCCAGGGATGTCAAACGCGAGGACATTACGAGTGGGGCAGAGGAGTTGAATCTGGACCTGGACGAGCACATAGCTTTTGTTATCGAAAGCCTCAAGCCTGTGGCAAAGGACCTGGGGCTGAATGTAGAGTCCACCTAGAGGTAAACTTGAACCAGGAGGTTGTACATGAGAAAAAGCGACGACCTGTTCTCCGGGGAGGAGAATAAGGGGATATGGGCCTTGGGTTCGCTGGCCGCCGGGGCGATAGTGGTGGGTGTCGTGCTCACCTTTGCCGGGCCTTTTGTCACAGTGCTTGCAATTGTATCGTCCATTGTCTATGGCACTGGGTTTATGTTGAGCATGTTGAGTCCCAAGGAGGGGCGAAAAAAGCTCTGGGAATAGGGCCAGCAAGGGCTCAGCTTGCGAGACGACCTTCAGGACAACATCTCCTCCCACTCGAAAGCCAGATGGGGATAGCGACCTTCAAGTAGGGGCATGTGGAGCGGCGTCAGCAGGGGCAGGGGCAGCCTGTCCAGTATTTCTTCAAGCTCCCGGGAAGGCTTGTATCCCCATAACAAGGGGCTTTTCGCCCCCTTGACTTGGACTAGAACTTTGAACTCCCCCATGCCTCCGGGTCTGACAATGTCAAGCATGCCGAGCCGGTTGGCCTCCACCTCCCGTTGCCGCAGACCTGAAGCCGGGAGACGGGCCATGAACCGCCGCAGTCCAAGACTATGGAGAAACTCCTTCTGGGTGTTGAGGCTCAGAGTCTCCAGGCCGTGGGTCTTTCCCAATTCTACCATTGATGTGAAATCCACATGTGTGGTTACATCCTGCCTGCCGATGCGAAGGTACGGGTTGTCAGTCTGGGTGTGTCTGTAGAAGCAGGTGAGAGTGCCACGTCTGCGGCCGGGGGAATACAGTTCAGTAGCGGGATGCCCGTAGTCTATCGTGAGGAGGAAACCACGCTCCAGGGCGGAGGACACCTCCTTCATCCATGATTCCATGGCCAGGTTTATCTCCGCGCTGAAACCTTCCGTCAGAGAGATTCTCAGGGAGGCCAGGCGCTCCTCCAGTGCCGGGGTGGAGGGGGAGTCCAGCACCTCTGCCAGTTTTCCTTCTTTCAGGGTGACGAAAATCTCTTTCAACCTGCCGCCATCCATCGTCACTCTATGGACCGGAAGGGAGTCCACCAACTCGTTCGAGAGGAAACAGCCGGCATCTACTCCGCGTAAAGGGACGTTCTGGGCTGCAACCCGTTCTACCCTCCCTCTGGCCTCGCCCGTCAGCCGGCTTTCCACACCGGGTGGTGGGTTCCTATCCAGGCACAGATAGCGCAGGGAGTTGGCGAACCCCGGGGAGATATGGGTAGCGTATCCCACGATGTCGTGGCACAAGAGGCCGCTTCCTGCCCCCATCTCCACCAACCAAAAGGTTGAGGGACGGCCCAGCAATTGCCACATCTGGAATGCCTGCACGCAAAGGAGTGCCCCAAACGCCGGATGAGCTCCGGGGGCCGTATAGAAGTCTCCTTCAGCCCCTACGTTGTCCGGATTGGTGTAGTAGCCGCCCTTGGGCCAGAAGAGGGCCAACTCCATGAACTCGGCGAAGGTTATCCTGCCATGCTCTCTTATTCGCCGCACTATCTCCGATTCTGCGTCATCCGTGTTCATGGGAGCCACTCTCAGCGAAAACAAGAGGAGGCCATAGGCCTCCCCTAAGAATTGGTAATTTCAGGCGGTCCGCTTCAGCCAACTACCCACGCTGCTCAATGGGGACGTATTCCAGGTCCATGGGACCCTGGTAGTCCAGCAGGGGCCGGAGCAGAATATTATCGTCATACTGCTCCACACACTGAAGGGTCCATCCGGGTATACGACCCAGGGCAAAAATGGGTATGAACAGGTCTGAGGAGATGCCCAACAGGTGGTAGATGGAGCCGGCGAAGAAGTCTACGTTCACGAATATACCCCTGGACCTGTAGGGGACCATGGTCTTCTCTTCCAGGTATCTGAGTATCTGGAACCAGTGGGGCTGGCCCATCGCCTCGCCCAGCTTCTGGGAGCGCTCCCGCAGGTGGCCGGCGCGTGGGTCTTCGGCCTTGTATACGCGGTGGCCGAAGCCCATGATTCTGCCTCCGTTGTCCAGGATGTTCCTGGCGTAGTCCTCGGCGTTCTCCGGCTGGCCGATCTCCGACGCCATCTTCATAACCTCCTCCGCTGCACCGCCATGCCACGGCCCCTTCAGAACACCGATACCCGTGACCACGGCGGAATGCAGGTCCGAGAGGGTCGAGGCCGTCACCCTGGCACCGAAGGCCGAGGCGTTGGAACTATGCTCGGCATGGAGGATGAAGTCCACGTCCATCAGCTTCTGGGTCTCCAGGTCGGGCTCTGCGCCGGAGAGCATGTAGAGGAAGTTGCTGGCGTGGTTCAGGCTTGAATCCGGCGGCACCGGCTCAAGGCCGTTTCTGATACGGTGATGGGCCGCCACGATGGTGGGGGCCTGGGCCGTAAGTCGGATACCCTTGCGGATGGTAGCCTCTTTAGAGTTGTCTTCCACTTCCTCGTCGAAGGCCGACATGGCTGAAACACCGGTGCGTAAGGCGTCCATGGGGTGGCTGTTCTTTACCAGCCTCAAGACCTGAATCACGTCGTCGGGGATGGCCCTATGGGCGCGGAGGGTCGCATCCAATTCATCCAACTGACTCCTGGTGGGCAAGTCCCCGTACAGGAGCAGATAGATTACCTCTTCAAAGGTGGACTTTTCAGCCAGGTCATGGATGTTGTAGCCACGATAGAGCAGCTTGCCTACCTGTCCATCCACAAAGCTCGCTTCCGTGGTGTCTATATAGACATTCCTCAGCCCACGTCTAATCTCTACGTCTGACATGGCCACTCCTCCTTAACCAGATGACTGGTTTTCTTACGAAATGCCTCAGTAGTGCGGGGTCCACCTAACCTGCCGCGTAAACGGTGGCTCCTGGAGATGGGGCAGAAAGACGCCCCTCTATCAACAAGATATGTTAACAGGGGAGCGAGAGCAGGTGTGAAAGTAAGTTGTTGGTGGACAACCGCCGCACCTGTTGGTAGAACTGCTCATCCGGCGGTGAGGCCAGGAGACACACAACGCCGACACTCTTATTCATGGGGATTCTATCATCGGTTCCTGGGAGTGTCAAGCTACGTCCCCGTCCGAGCTGACTGGAGCGAAACCTGTCTGCCGACAGGCAGGTGTGTAGTTTCCCACTTCCATACCAAGAGTCAGGGCCTTTCGATTTTCAAGAATTCACCCGTCATTCCCGTGAAAACGGGAATCTGCATCCCGGCATACTGGACTGCCGCTTTCGCGAGAGTGGCGAAAATTACCTGCAATATAGAAGAATCGAAAGACCCTGCGCCAAGCGCGGCTCGGTCTTGACATCTACTCCCATAGGTCTATAATCAGGCCAAATTTCCCTAAAGGAGTAAATTGGGATGCCGGATACAGTGCTTACTTCATGGGTCCACGGGACCAGTATGCAAACGGAATACCCAAACCGCCTCACCTCGGTCCGGCATATCGGCCCCTTTGCTCGGATTGAAGGGTCTGCGGGTCAGAACACCTGGATACATTTCCCCGTTCCAACACCCGCTCTGGCCGGCGACGGCAAGCTGCGGGCGGGCGCAGTGCTGCTCAACTTCAGGACCAGGTCGGACCAGGCTTGGGTGCATGAAGTTGTCCTCTACGACGGCGCGACGACAATAGCGGCCCATAGAGAACTCCACCTGAGTGGAGACCATACAGCCGACCGGTTTGAAGTCCAGGACCGCCCCGAAGTGGGTTCTGCCCTGAACATCACAGTCGGTATCCAGTTCGGCACAGACTTCCCCAATATTCAGTCCACGTGGATGGAGTTTATCGCTGCCGGATGCGAGCTAATTCAACAGGACTAGCCCCGCCGGATCGGATACGGCACCCCATCTCCCATCATCTGTAATTATAATATTGTATATCAAACAATATCTCTTGACAGCATGCTAAACAAAGTTTCAAGATAGGTATAGAGATGTTCTGTGTAAAAAAGGGGACGGCAAAGGCGTCTTTCGTCTCGCCGGAGATGGCCCAGTCGGCAAGACGAGAGTCATGCAAGTACCCGGGAGGCATGGCAGTGCCGTACATGCAGAAGGCGTAATTGTTGACCCCGATTAGAACAGCCTATACTGCCTATACTAAGGAGTCTATATCAAATGGGGAGACATCAGAAGAAGCCCCTACGGGGACTCACCGAGTCGGAAAAGGACGAGTTGAGAAGGATTGCAGCATCCGAGGTGGAACGAGTCGAACGCATACGGAGGGCACGGGCTCTCCTGGCAGTGGCCGAAGGACAGTCGTTCACTCAAGCTGCCCGTTCGGCACGTATGCGCAGCAGTAGCGGAGTAGCGGCTATAGTGCAGCGCTTTCACGAAAGAGGGTTAAGGGCTCTGGACACAACACCAGGCGCCGGCAGACACTCCATCTATAGCGCCGCTGAAAAAGAACTTATTCTCGCGGAAGTACAACGGGAGATGAAAAGGACGCCTTTCTGGTCGCTGTCGAGCTTGCAGCGGGCACTACGTCATGCGTCCAATGGTGCTCCCAAGGTTAGCGCCAAGACCATCGGACAGGTGCTGCATGATGCGGGATATTTCTGGCATCCTGCGCGTCACGCCTGGCTCAGACATGACGAAGTCACTCAGGAGATGGAGGAAGGGAGAGCAGCATAGGCATAGCCATAGAGGGCAAGAGCCTGGTGGGGGAACCATATTGGAAGCCCCTCCCTCACTGCGCCTTGTGTGGTGATACGGTGGGGATAGGGACAGCGTGCGGCGGCTATGCTGAAGCTTAATCTGGGTCAGGGGATGCGCTCCATAGGCGTAAACTGGCATTACGCGTGGCTCATAGTGGTGATGGCCACCGTCCTTCAGGTTACCACCAACTTCATCAGTCAAGCATTTTCCATTCTGCTGGTCAAGCTACAGGAAGACTTCGGCTGGACCCTGACCGCCATAACCCTGGCCTACTTCTTGAGGAGCATAACCGGCGCCCTGTTGTCACCCGTCGCTGGATGGATAGGAGACAGGTACGGGGCACGAAAGGCCCTGCTGGCGGGAGCAACCCTGTACGTAGTGGGTATGTTCCTTCTGAGCAGCATAGAACAGGCATGGCAACTGTATATCTACTACAGCTTCATACTGGGCGTAGCTCAGTCCATGTTCATGGTAAACATACCAACCACCGTGGCCGCCTGGTTCCAGAAACGCCTCGGCATTGCGGTGGGCCTTCAGCAGTCGGCCGGAGGTATGGGCGCCTCGGTCATGGCTCCGGCCCTGGCTTTCATCCTTGTCAGGGTGGAGTGGGAGACGGCCTTCTGGGGAATCGCCGCCGTCGGGGGAATTATCATATTCTCCCTCTTGTCCCAGTTTCGCAGCCAGCCCACCGACAAGGCTATGCAGCCCTATGGCGCATCCGAGGACGACCCTCCCCCAAGACCCGCTGACGACCCTTCCGTGACGAAGATACGCAGCCGAGTGTTCATGCAGCATGCGCGCAGGACCAGGGCATTCTGGAACCTCATCGCCATCCATCATCTGGGGTGCATAGGCCATTCTACAGTCATGGTCGGGGTGGTCTTCTTCGCTCACAACGTCCACGGCATGTCCCTGGAGGCGGCTGCGCTAATCGTCAGCATCTACTCCTTCTTCAGCATCGCCAGCCGGTTCGCCACTCCCGTTCTGGCGGACCGTTGGGGGGCCAAGGGAGTCATGGCCCTGGCCTACTTCATCCAGGGAATCACTGTGGCGCTTCTATTCTGGACCCAGGACCCCTGGCAGTTCTACCTGTTCGCAGCCCTGTTCGGGATAGGGCTTGGAGGGGAGATGTCCGCCTTTCTGGTCATCAACCGCCAGTACTACGGCATGGGGCCGGTCAGGACTATCTACGGTTTCCAGAGTCTGGGTGCCGGACTGGGCATGGCGTTGGGGGGACTGATTGGGAGCGTGGTCTTCGACCGTTTCGGGTCCTACGACATAGCCTGGGGCATCTCCATCGCGGCCAGTCTGGGCGGGGCAGCCTGTATCCTTATCCTGGAGTCTACATCCCGCACCCTGATTGGCGGTTGGGAAAACTCGCTGCCCCCTGAGGCCCGTTCCTCGTCCTCACCGGCGTGAGATATGGACGCCTCGGTTATGGCGGCGGCCTCGGCGTTGACGGCGGTGGCCGAGACGCCGTGGCGGTCCCGGAGCGCCCGGCGCCGCTCCTCCAGGGGCTCACCCACTGACACGTCGTCAGCCGCCGCGACTCCGCTGGACAGCACGCCGGAGATAATGGCCTCCGCCATGGTGCCTCCGCCTATGAAAGCGAGCTTCATGCCGCCGTCGAGCCCCACATTTGCCCACAATTATACACGACTGGGTCGTATGGGCGACAGGAACGGAGGATCATAGAAAATTGCGAAACTCCCAGAAGCAGAGACTGACATTTGCCAGTTGGAAGTTCCCCACCAGGGCAGGTACAAATTACCCATGCATAAACGCCAGGTCAGAACCACAAAAGCGTACGGCCGCGTTAACGGCCCAGCCGCCCTCAACCGGCTGGAACAGGTCCTGGCCCAGCTCAGGGAACTCTCTAACGCCTGCATATACCAGTACCGCCTCGCCGAGGACAATCACGAACCCGACCGGTTCAACGCCAACAGCCAGCAGAAAGAACTGACCGTCCTCCGGGCCAGCAGCCCGGAACACGACGGCGTGCTGCGCCGCCTCCAGGACAACGTCATCCGCTACGCCGGAGCGAGCTGGTGAGAGTACCGGAAAGAAAAACGAGGCAAGCCCAGGTACAAGAATGGAAAGTTAGACGTCATCCTCCATCGTTATTACCACTTTACCCCGGGCTCGCCCCGTTTCCAGATACCGGATGGCTTCAGGAACTTGCTCCAGCGTGTAGCGCCGATCAATAACGGGCACAACTTTCCCTGATTCCAGCAGTTCTTTCAGCAAAGCCGAGCTATCGGC
>DAOUKR010000029.1:0-5816 GCA_034421095.1 Dehalococcoidia bacterium | reverse complement strand
GGTCAGGCTTTCGCCCATTGCCCAAGATTCCCTGCTGCTGCCTCCCGTAGGAGTGGGGGCCGTGTCTCAGTCCCCCTCTGGCTGGCCATCCTCTCAGACCAGCTACCCGTCATAGGCTTGGTAGGCCATTACCCCACCAACTACCTGATAGGACGCGAGCCTCTCCTCTGGCGCCCCCTTGCAAGAAGGCTTTCTTCCTCCTGCCATGGCAGGAGGACCTTATGCGGTATTAGCCTCGATTTCTCGGGGTTTTACCCCACCAAAGGACAGGTTACTCACGCGTTACTCAGCCGTCTGCCGCTTTCCAACCCCGACGAATCGAGGTTAGCTCGCTCGACTTGCATGCATTAGGCGCGCCGCCAGCGTTCACCCTGAGCCAAGATCAAACTCTCTATCAGTAACCTTACCTTCCTTCCACTATCCAATTGTTAAAGTGCAAAAAGCTCCCTTGAGCTTTCGTACATGTAATCATAGTCAAAGTCAAGGCCTGTGTCAAGAGGGTCAACCCACCAATTCTTACCCCGGTCCCACAGATGGGCTATGGCCGACCCTCCCATTCCTCATCCGTCAGGCCATCCTCCGGCTCCTCCCTTGCCCTTCTCAACCTTCTCACCACGTAGCTGGCTGCAAATATTACCCCCGCCACCAGGGCAACGGCGACTAGAAGGAATATGTCGAGATAGTAAAAGGGTGAACTGCCACCTCCCTCATCGCCGCTCTCGCTCCGAACAACGGTAGATGACCATCGCCTATCCAGGTCGTCAATGCCAAAGCCGTAGGAGGCGTTGAGGGCCTGGTCCACACTCTTCCGCTCGTCCAGATGTTCAAGAAGGAGCCTGAACTTGGGGACTCCGTGGGTCTCCAGAAGGTAGCCCACCACACTTTCGGACTTGCGATAGAAATACCGGATGGCCTCGGGTCTGCCAGGAATAGCTTCCATACCCCTCAAGGGCATGAGGTCGGGGCTGGTTTCGCCGTAAAACCCCCCGTCGAACCCTCTTGCGTTGGGCTCCATATAGCTGGCAAAGCCCTCGTTGAGCCATGATGGGATTCTCGTCCCCGGCGAGGAGACCGCCTCCTCCAGTATCAAGTGGGCCGCCTCGTGGATAATGAGGTCTGCCTGCAGCCCTGCCCCAACGAACACCCTCTTCTCGGGGAAGGCGAACCCCTGAAATACCTGCTCTCGATTGATGGTCCGGCTCTGGAACGGGAACGCTTCCTGGGCCTCGGACATGTTGTTATAGATAACACCCCTCAGGGGTACATCGTCCAGGTGCACCTGCAAAAGTTCCACAATGTCCTTCAGAGAGCTTTCGACCCTTCGGGTCACGTTCTCCACTCGGCTCTCCGGTAGGTCGTGCCAGAATATGGTAAGCGGTCCCACGGTAGTGCTCTGCCACTGGAATCTGTCGTCAACGTATGTAAAGGTCTCAAGGCTGGTCTCAAGGGTATTGCCCGAAGAGTCCCGAATGGAGTAGAAATAATCCAGCCCCGTACCGGGAGGCAGGTAGCTGACGCCCGAGAAGTCCAGGTTGAAGCTGGCCTCCACGTGTTGCGTAGGGGATAATTCACGGTAGTCATAGGTCCATATTCCCGATGGGGATGCCTTGTAATAGAGCCTGACTTCCACTATCCCCGATTTGCCCTCTACCTCCAGACTGAGGACTATGTCTCCGGGGAAACGGACGTCCCTTTCGCTGGAGAGCACGCGTATGTCTTCATCCGCAGCAGAGGCCGCCGAAGTGATGAGGTGGAACGGTACGAGGAATAACAACACGAGCAGAAGGAAGACTGCCATCGTTGCTATCGGCCCAGCCTCGGGGAGTCTAGTCGGGCACTTCATCAGTAGCTTCTTGAAAACGGTGTTCACATATAGAATTATACTCTATACACCGTTTAGATGCGGGACGGGGCCGGTGGTGTCACACGGATTCTAGGGTTGCAAAAGCGAGAGCTACCGATTAACTTATAGCCAGCACGTCTTTGCAGGAGGAGATACCTTGGTCCGAATCGAAAAACGCCTTCATGACGAGATGATAGCCCATGCCCTTGAGGACGATTCCATCGAGTGCTGCGGCGTCCTGGCCGGGACTACCGGAGAGTTCCGCAAGCTCTTCCGTATGACCAACGTGGAGAACAGCCCCTATCGCTTTAGCTGGGACTCCAAGGAGCTAATCAAGGTGTGGAATGAGATGGAGGACAACGACTGGGAGTACAGGGCGGTCTACCACTCTCATACTCACTCGGAGGCGTACCCGTCCTCCACCGACGTGCGTCTGGCGGCCTGGCCCGAAGCCTATTACCTCATTATATCCCTTATGGACGAAGAGAATCCCCTGGTGCGAGCGTTCAGAATCCTGGACGGGACAATCTCCGAAGAAGAATTGGAAGTAGTCTAGATGTGCCAGCCTCCAGATGGAGCGTTATCCTTGCTCCCCGATTATTTGGCAAGGGTGTGCAGATGTACATCCCCGCTATACCTCTGCTACTGTGCCTCATCCTCATAGCAGTCCTGTCCGCCTGCTCAGATGGTTCTGGACCCCGTACGCCCTCGCCCGTCTCCCCGTCTCCGGCCGGCCCCCAAGGACCAGAGCGGGCCACACCCGAACCGCTTGACGGACCGACCACCCCGGCACCTTCCGCACTCACACCAGTCCCCACCTCGGTAACTACAACCGCAACCAAAATCGTGGCAACACCTGTACATTTGCCTGCACCCACACCCCCGCACGCGTCCGTCCCCATACCTGTTGCCACACCCGCCCCAGTCCATAGCGCCCTGAGCAACGAGGAAGTATGGGTAAGGGACAGGTTGGACGCCGTTGTGTCACTTTACGGCATCACCCCGGAGGGCAGCGAAGCGCTGCGGAGGTTGGACGTTCGTTGGATGCGGGACGAGCCGGGCTTCTTCGGGAGTTACGGCTACAAAGGCTGGGCGGGAGTGGGCGAGGCCCGGCCCATCGGAGTCATGCACGAGCTAAGCCACTCCTATTGGGGGTTGTTTTCGGTAACCGGATTCCCCAATCTCGCCTGGGATGTGCCGGAGGGAGCAGTCATCTCCCCCGGCCTGGAGAGATACCACAGAGATATACTGCGGTTCATGAAGCAGCCCCCGGACCAGTTCGAGCTTCTCCGTAGCCGGCTGCGAAACTTGCCTGAGCTTTCCGCCGGCAATACTGAACCCCTCTTTCACACGCTGGAGGCCGATATGGTCTACACTACGGCGGGAGACCTGGCGCTGGTACCTCCCATACTGAGGAAATACTGGGACCGGTTTCTACAGTCCGGCCCTTTCTACTCCTGGAACGAAGCCTTTCTCTGGTATCAGGCATTACCGCTCCAGGAGAAGCAGACGGCCAACAAATATATAGGCTTCGAGCACTTCGACCTCCGAAGTCATGCCTCCCTGAAGGGGCCTGAGCCTACAGAACTGGAAGCTGGAGCAAGAGATATTCTCGTCGCCGAGGAAATGCAGCGCCTCCGGGATTTTGTGCTGACCTTCGACACGGTTAGCGCCTTTGTGCTGGGCACACCGGAGCGTAAGGAGAACTTCACGTTCTGGCGCCGGTATCTGAGAGATAAAATCACGTTGCAAGGGCAACACCCGGAATTAGTGACTTCTCTGAATCTGCCCAGGTCACAAGATATAGCGGCAGCCCTGGATTTCCTCAGGGGCATCTCAGGCAAGGGTGCCGACGAGAAGGCTGCCCTGGTCATGCAGGAGCTTGACATCCAGCCATTCCTGGTAAACTTCCTTCCGGCGTTGGACGACCTCACCCTGCGGAAGATATTCACGTCAGATGCCAGGCTGCCCGAAGGAACACCCATCAAAGTGACGTCGGTCTTCGTGGAATCGCTGGAAAGGTTCATCCCCCACGTGGAAAGAATTCTTGAAGGGGGCCGACAGGAGGCGTCCAGGGGCGCTGATGAGCTTGAGTCCTACCTGAATACCGTTGATTTCAATGACAAAGAGGGGTTGGGGCTTTTCTTCGAGGTCTTGCGGGGTTCGGACAACGATACGGCGAGAGCGGTTGTGGCCGCCCTGAACGACCTCACACTGGGCAGGCTGCTCAGGTCCGTACCGACTCACCTCTACAATCTCCTGACCCCCGCCAGGTTCCTGGAGTTCTTGAATATAACGCCGGACTCGTCGCCCGACGGACTGGCCCAGGGCATCAAAGACATGATAACCCACCCGTCGGGCAACTTTCGCATAGACGAGCCTTTCCTGGATGAGATGTACCGGGTAGTGGTAGGCAGAAGCCGGATGGCGCCGCGGGAGACTCTCGACGTTGTTGCCGGCTCGCCCTTTCCCATGGAGCGGTTCATAGGTCTCCATCCGGCAGCATCGATAGGCCTGCTGTCCACCGATATAGAGACCACGTCGGAGATAGTGAAGAGCAGCGACTCCGTCACCTTCCACCCCGCCCGGTTCGTGTACCGCCTTATTCACGCCGACCCCGAGTTTGCCGCCCTGCTGGTGGAGCACCTGGATGCGGCAGACGAGAATGGTCTGGTGATTGAAGCCCTGGCCCATTTCGCTTACGACGCCGACAGGGTAGAGGCCGTCCCAGAGCTTCCCATCTCGCTGGAAAAGGACGGCCGGTTCCTGAAGAGGCTTCTGGAGGACAGGATTGGGAAGGCAGTGGCACTATATGAGCAGCGCGTCAATGGGAACGCGGTCTCCGACGACTTTCTTGTGGCCTATGAGAGAACCCTCAGAGCGGCGGCGTCCCGGCTGGAGGATAAGGAGGCAGGGCGCACCCTGGATGGTGTGATTGACCGGACGTTCAGGTGAGGCCCTGTAACCCCTGCCAATAGCGTCTGCCCTGCACCACAATCACTCTGCCAAAATGCTCCTCCGGCTTGAAGTGACCAGCAGCCACGACGAAACCCTCACGCTCGAACCGCTCCAGCATGGCCTCTCGACTCCTCAGGCCCAGGGCCACGTCCAGGTCTGCCCTGGAGCACCATCCGGGCTCCTGTATCTGGACCTTGCTGTGAAGCACGTCGCCAACCACGGCGCCCATCTGTCCCTGGGAACTAATGATCACGTTGACGTGGCCCGGCGTATGGCCCGGGGTTGGCACGGTGCTAATCTCCGGCGTGATGGTGTGTTCTCCCTCAATCAGGTCCATAACCCCAAGCCCCTCAAGTGGCACAACGCTGTCTCTCACGTAAGGGGCGGTCTCAAGCACAGAGGGGACGGTGAAATGCTCCCAGTCGGCCCTGGGGACCAGGTATCTGGCATTGGGGAAAGTCGCTTCGGCCTTTCCACCATCATAGGTCAGGTTCCAACCTACGTGGTCGTGGTGCAAGTGGGTGTGGACGACGATGCTCACATCCTCAGGGTTGATGCCCTGGAGCCTGAGCTTGTTCAGCAGGTCGCCGCGCTGGTTGCCCCTGGTCGGGTGCGGCCCCGGCCCCATGCCGGTGTCTACCAGCACCACCCGGCCCTGGGAGCGAAGTGCGAAGCATCCGTAGTAAAGCTGAAGACGCCCGTTCTCCAGATGGTCCGACTTGTAAGGCTCCCAGGCTTCCAGTGGTACGTTGGGAAAGAACTCCGTGGGGTCATAAGGGGGCGGGACCATGTCAATAAAGGCCAGCGCCTCCACGTTGCCGATAGAAACCCGGTCTGTCATGGCCTCACTCATCCTCCTTGTGAATCCTTTTTCAACCCCGGTCTAAGAGGGCATCTCTAAAGTGGCGTCCCAAGCCTCCTCTCCCTCGATGGGACCCGCCTCGGCGGGCAGGAAGGATTGAGAGCCTGCCCCGTACTTGATACGGGGTGAGGGTGATACCCCTCATCCCAGCCC
>DAOUKR010000028.1:0-3510 GCA_034421095.1 Dehalococcoidia bacterium | reverse complement strand
GGAGGAGGAACCCCGGCTCCCAGGAAGCTCAACGTAGCCTCCACCAGGATAACAATGCCCACCTGTAGGGTGGCCACCACGATCACTGTGTTGATGGTGCCGGGGAATAGGTGGATGAACAGGATTCTCGGGGTGGAGGCGCCAGCCACCCGCGCCAGCGCCACGAAATCCAGGGTTTTCAGCTGCAGGACCTCTCCCCGCACCATCCGGGCAAATCGCGGCCAGATCCAGAGCGCCAGCACCGCGATGATCATCTCGAAGGACTGCCCAACCGCCACCACCAACACCAGGGCCACTAGGATGAGCGGCAGAGCAAGAATGATATCGACGAGGCGCATCATCAACTCGTCTATCCACCCGCCGTAATAGCCCGCAAGCAATCCGATTATAATCCCGATGCCTCCGCCTACTCCGAGAGTGACAGCGGCAACTATGAGGGAGATGCGTGCGCCATAGATGATGCGGCTCAGGATGTCCCGGCCCAGTTGGTCGGTGCCCAGCACGTACTTGAAGCTACCCCCAGCTCGTGTTCCGGAGCCGCTTTCCATGAGGATGGTATCGCCGAGTTGCACGTTCGGGTCCTGCTCTCGGGCTTCCTCCAGCGATACTTGGTAAAGCAACTGGCCGCTCTGTGGTACCTCAACCACCAGCTTCTCGGCGGTCCTCGCACCGCCCCAGACAGGTGGCAACGTGCGGGTCCTGAGGTTGCCGTCGACGGGGTCGTGGGGGGCCAGAAAGTTGGCAAAGATGCCGCAGACAACCACCGCCCCAAGCAGGGTGATTGGAATAATTGGGAGCCGTCGGGCGGCGCGATAGGCCGAGATCACCCTCCCAATGGGATTGGTCGTCGTTGTTCGCAGAGTGAGGTCGGCTGCCACTTTAGTACACGGCTCCTAGGCGTACCTGATACGGGGGTCGACATAGGCGTACAGCACATCCACCAGCAAGGCGGCTCCAACGTATAGCAGGGTGAAGATAATGACCACCCCCTGAAGGACCGGATAGTCAGACCCCAGGGTGGCGTTGATAGCCAGCAGCCCCAGCCCCGGCCAGGCGAAAACCAACTCCGTGGTGATGGAACCAGCCACGAGATTGCCCAGGGTGACGCCCGCGAAGGTAAGGGGAGGAATGATGGCGTTGCGAAAGGCGTGCTTCCATATGAGAGCGTAGCCGGGGACTCCCTTGGCCCTGGCGAGCTTGATGAATTCCGAGTCCAAAACGTCCAGCATGGCCGACCGGACCAGCCGCATATTGGCCGCGACAAAGAACCAGCCCAGGGTGACGGCAGGCAGAATGATGCTGTTCCAGTCCTGCCGGCCCGAGGGAGGAACCCATTCCAGTCGGATGGCGAAGATGGCAATCAGCATGAAGCCCAGCCAGAAGTTTGGCGCTGACTGGCCAACGAGGGCAATCAACTTGCTGAAATTGTCTATGATGCCGCCTCTTCTGACGGCGGACAGGATGCCTAGGGGAAGCCCGACGATTATTGAAAAGAGGAAAGCGGCGCCGCCCAGCTCAAAGGTAGCCACAAACCGTTCCCAGATGATGTCGCCCGCGGGCCGGTTCTCCTTTATGGACTGACCGAAGTCGCCCCTGACTAAGTCCTTTATGAAAATCCAGTATTGCTCAAAATACGACTTGTCCAGTCCCAGCTTCTGGCCCACCAGATCGTACCGCTCCTGGGTGTAGAATTCGCCCAGCATCATGGTCCGGGGGTCTCCGGATACCCGGGCCATGGCAAAGATGATGATGGAGACAGCGAAGAGCGTAACGATAGTTATGAGAAATCTGCGGACCAGAAACCTTTGCATGGGAAAATGAGTCCTACTCGACGGTCGGCCTAGGGCCAACAGCCGTAAAGTTTATCCGCGCGTCCCGACGAGAGCCTGGAGGTCTATCGCCGGTGAGTTGACCAGGTTCCGGAGCCTATTCCCCTGACTCTGTTCCAACGCGGGAGAGCCAACTTTTAGGGATCTCCCGCGTTGGAAATAGCGATTCCCCCTACTGGCTACTGTGCTTGGCATACTCGTAGGCTCCGAAGGTTCGTCCGTGGGGATACTCCAGGTGCTCGGCCCAGGAATCGACCTTGGAGCTGATTGGCCAGAGCACGTTGACGCTGTAGAGCCCGGTTTCCAGGACGTTCTCATATATGAAGCGGGCCAGCCTGTTCATAACGAGCCAGCGGTCCGTGTCGTTGGTCTGCACTCCGGCTTCGTCCAGGAGCTCATCCACCACGGGGTGGTCGAATCCGGCGGTCCAGCCGGAGTCACTGTGGAAGACGAGGGCCATAATCTCCAGGGGGTGCTCCCTGCCAGCAGTCCCGTGGCAACTGGCCTGGTTGTAGCTCCGTGCCTGGATCAACGGGCCTTGGGTCAGGTAAGGGACCCGCTGGATGGTGGTGTCGATCCCGATTTCCTCCCACATCTCGGAAATGGCCTCGCAGGCCTCCACCTCGGCGGCCACGCCGCGGATGCTGGGCGTGAGGGTGATTTCGAATCCGTCAGGGTAGCCCGCTTCGACCAGGAGCTGCTTGGCTCGCTCAGGATCATAGGGGATAGTCCGCAGGTCTTCATCCAGGAAATCTAGCTTGTTTTCCCACATCCACAGGGGCTGCGCCGATCCCTCGCCGCCCAGCAGGGTCTCAACTATCAGGTCCCGGTCGATGGCGATGGAGAGCGCCTCGCGTACTTTGCGGGCCTGTTCCCATTCCGGGGAATTTACGTCCGGGCTGGCAGATACCCAGGGCAGGTCCGGATCGTAGCCCGGCCGGCGCTCCGCGAAGTCTGGCTCGCCGTGACCAACATACCAGTTGCCATAGAACCCGAGATGCTCGGTGGCGCCATTAGGCACCGCGATGTAGCGGATACCCTCCACCTGGTCCATGGCGCCCTTGGAGTCAAACGCCATCTGGAAGCTGTCCAACCTGCCCGCCTGAAAGTTGGCCACCCTGGTGGACTCTTCCGGAATCTCCCACATCATCAGCTCGGCGAATTCTGGGGTCTTGCGGTAGTGGTTCTCCCTTGCCTTGAACCGCCACACCTCTCCGGTGGTGGAACTGACATATTCCCAAGGGCCGGTGCCGACGCCCTCGAACATCGCCACCTCTTCGCCCTTTTCCTCGAAGTGCTTCTTGCTCGTGAAGAGGTTGGAGGTGAGAAGTGTTGTCTGGACCAATGTATCGAATTGGGGTTCAACTGTATCCAATTCAATGGTGTAATCGTCAATCTTGGTCAACCCGCCGTCCGGATGAAAGAAAATCCTCCTGATTGGCCCTGATATCGACGAAATGCTGTCAGGGGCCACCTGGCCCTCGGCTCCAAAGATGTAGTCGTCGGCAGTGGCCTCACCCCAGCCCTTACTGAACTCAACGCCCTTCTTCAAGGTAAAGGTCCAGACCGTACCTGACTCATCGACGGACCAGGACTCTCCCACCTTCGGCCGAAACTCGCCGTCTAAGCCGAGCAAGTTCAGCTGCTCATGGGAGGAGGTGGAGACGTAAAGCCATACTGT
>DAOUKR010000027.1:0-1990 GCA_034421095.1 Dehalococcoidia bacterium | reverse complement strand
ACCTGTATAGTGAGTATGTTGTTTCAAAACCGACTATATCGCGGTATAGTGCCCAAGAAAGCTACCAACCTTTCAATCCCCTGGCTGCACTCATTAGCAGTGTCTCCAAAGATGCGAGATGCCACGAACGGTGAGTCGTCGCCCATTATCGCGAGCGAATCTTGGATTTCCTGCAGTATACGAGTTCTCTGGGCACGTAGTCTAAAATACCGACCTGGCGGCACCCATACCCCCGAGACTGAGGAACTATGATGTGCGAAGCTAAGGGCCAGTAATATTTCCAGTTTAGTGTACGACAATGTGAACTGACTCTCGCTCGGAATGATGTCTTTGGTATGTTGTTGAATAATTGACTGAATCCATTCACTAATGGGAAACTCTTTACGATCCATACTTGGCAAAGACTTTGCATAGTGATAAGCATCTCCAGGTAAACAGTGGTCCTGTCGATCGCCAGGAACTATATACCAGTCATCGCCACATACATTAGTCCACCCCGGGCGTGACTGGTGAAGACTATAATCAGGTCTTGGGTGAGGGGTCAACCACCCCCTTTGAGGCCACAAGTCTCTGATGAGGAGAGAGCCGCTCACGATAGCTGGTGCCCTCGATGACGATCTGGTAGCTGGCGTTGGCCAGCCGGTCCAGGGCGCTGTTGCCGAGGATGGGGTCGTCGAATAGGCTGAGCCATTCCTCCACGTCCCTGTTGGAGGTGATGACGAAGCTGGAGACCCGGTGGCGGCTGATTATGAGCTGGTAGAGGTCAGCCGACTGCTGAGATGTGAGGCGATGGAGGCCCAGGTCATCGAGGATGAGCAGGTCCGGGGAGAGGAAAGAGCGGAAGGTGCGGTCCACGGAATTGTCCACCCTGGCCTGGGCCATGGCCCTGAAGAAGATGTCGGCGTGGAGGAAGCGGGCGGTGTAGCCGGCCATGATGGCGGCGTATCCGAGGGATTGAGCCAGGTAGCTCTTGCCCACTCCGGCGGGGCCCACCAGCAGCACGTGCTCATGCTTGTGCAGGAACTCCAGGGAGAACACGGCATCCAGCAGCCTGCGGTCCAGGGTGATGGAAGCGGTCCAATCGAAGTCCTCCAGGCGACAGGTCTCTTCGAAGCCGGCGGCTCTCAGCCTCAGCTCTATGCGCCGGTTCTCCCTGCGATTGACCTCGTCGGTGAGGATGATCTCCAGGAAGGAGGAGTAGTCCAGCTGCTCCCTGCGGGCAAGGGCGATGCGCTGGGACAGGGTATCCATCATGGGGCCGAGCTTGAGGCGTTTGAGCAGTGGGGTAAGTTCGGCATTGCGGGTCATAGCAGACCTCCTTCTGATGAGTGATGGCCGTTGCCTGTAGCAAAAGCGAAGACGGCGCCCGGCCTGGCGAAGCGTCCAGTGGGAAGGGGCGGGGGATGTTCCGGCGCCGCCCTCTGCTCCAGGGCCTGTGCCAGGATCCGTTCCACCCGTCGCACGTCTATGAGGTCCACGGCAAGGGCCTTTCTACAGGCGGCCTGGAGCCGCCCTGGAGTGTAGCGCTGTCCCAGCCGCAGGAGCTTGTGGCCCTGGCGTATCTTGGCCCAGGGCAGGGGACCGTCGAAGAGCCGGTCAGCGAACTCGGCCACCGCAGGTCCCTGTTCGGCGGCACGACGCTTGATCCCCTCCGGAGTCCTGAGGGTGTAGGCGGAAAGCTCCTCTGGATAGTCGGCGTTGTCCGTGGAACGGCCTCCCCTGGGTTGACGGGGATGGACCTTGATCAGCTTGCCCCGGTAGAAGATGCGCACCAGCTTGCTGCCCAGACCGATCTCCACCTTCTGGCCCGGCGGACACAGGGACGACGGCACCGAGTAGAGGGCGTACTGGCAGGCCACGTGGTGGTCCGGGTGGACCTTGGCCATGCGCCAGTGGGTGACCTCGTAGGGCTCGCCGTCCCAGGGGGTGAGGGTCTCACGCTCCTCGTCCTCGAACACCTGCAGCGGCTTCCGCCGGGTGGTGCCGTGAA
>DAOUKR010000026.1:0-260719 GCA_034421095.1 Dehalococcoidia bacterium | reverse complement strand
GGTACGGCGCACCAAAGGCTACAGCAAAAGCATTGAGATGCTGATATATTCCCTGGCATTGCTCTGCTGGCGGCGGTGGGTGAAATTCAATATCATCACACCTTAAAAATACCGTTTTCAAAGTTCCCTTGACATGTTTGGAAAAGGTGTGATAACCTATTCGGCGCTACGAGGGGCAGGCTAATTGCCTTGGTTGTGATGATGCCGTCGTAACCTGAGCAGGCGTCCTGCCTCTCGTCATGCCGGTGAACACACAACGCAAAGAAATACACGGAGGATTATCTATGTCGTATCGCCAGTTCCTAAAGTCCCGGTTCCTGATGTTCATCCCGCTGCTGATGGCACTCGCGGCAGTTGCCGCGGCCTGCGGCGGCGACGATGCGACCCCTACGCCGGCGCCCACGGCTATGATGGAGGAGGCCACCCAGCCGCCAGCACCTACCGATGTCCCGCCTACTCCCACAAGCAGACCCGCCGAACCGGAAGCGGAAGCCGCTATCGCCACCGCCGCACCCCAGCCCACGCCGACGCCGGGAACTGCTGCGCTTCCAGGGAAGGCAGGGGGCGTTATGACTTCCATGGTCCCCTACAATCCGCCTCACTTTAACCCCAACCGTGGCGGATGGCTGCCCGCGGCATGGATTTCCCCAATGTACAACGAGCTGGTCCACTATAATCCCGAAACCGCCGACCCCCTCGACATAAGGGGTGACATCGCTGACAGATGGGAAGTATCCAACGGCGGGCAGACCTTCACCTTCTTCCTTAACGAAAACGCTGCCTGGCACGACGGCACACCCGTCACCGCCGCAGATATAGTGTTCACCTTCGAGGACATAGTAAACCCGGAGAACGCCAGGGGCTGGCGGGGCGTGATAAGGCCCTACTTCGAGAGTGCCACGGCCATAGACGAGCACACCGTGCAGGTGGACTTGGAGTACGCAGCGTCGGCCTTCTTCCCCTATCTCGCCATAGACTACATGCAGATGCTGCCCAAGCACCAATACGATCAGGGCCTTGACCTGGACTTGGTCGAGAATCGGATGGGCTCCGGCCCCTTCATGCTGACGGAATATGAACCTGACGTCATCCTCGACTTTGAGCGGAACCCCAATTACTGGAAGCCGGGACTTCCATACCTGGATGGCTTGAAGATGTTCGTCCTGTCATCCCCTGCCAGCGTTATGGCTGCCCACAGGACGGGCCAAGCCCTTATGTCCCACACCATGGTCACCTTTATGACCAACGCAGAAGCCCTGCAGCTTGACGAGCAGATGAGAGGATCGGGCGAGGGTGCCGTATTCTGGGCAGGCCCGGCCAGCCACACCAACCTGTTCCCGAATATTCAGAGGGAACCTTTCACCGATAAGAGGGTGAGGCAAGCAATGCACCTAGCCTTACACCGCCAGGAGATAATTGAGATCATGACCCGTGGACAGGCTACCATGGGTTGGCCCTTCGCGCCCAACTACTGGTTCTCTCCCACCAACGACGAAGTGTCCCAGCTGCCCGGTTACAGGCAAACCGCCGACGGGGAGAAACATCCTGACGACATAGCCGAGGCCCAGAGGCTCATGGCTGAGGCAGGTTTCCCCGACGGTTTCGAGACCAAAATGCTGGTCCCGGCGGGAGGACTGGACGTGAAGGAGTTCGCCCAGGTCGCGGCGGACCAGCTCAACAGGGCCTTGGGCATAACAGTCAACTTCGACGTGCAGGAGCAGGGCGTTCTGGCTCCTCGCCGTGACAGCAGGGACTTTGAGTTCTATGCCGGTAGCCAGGGCCTTCTGATTATTGACCCCGAGGATATGTACAGCCGCATGTATCTGGAGGATGCTTTCAGCAACTACGGCCAGTGGGTCCCCACTCCCAGGTTCGTCGAGGTCTTCAATGAGCAGTCCAGGGAGCAGGACCAAGACAGGCGGAGAGAGTTGACCTTTGAGGCCGCCGACATCTTCTTTGACGAACTCCCCAACATACCCCTCTACTACGTCATAAGGCCCATGTTCATATCCAGCACTGTCCAGAACTTCAACATATCCCCCACGGCCTACAGCCAAAACTACAAGATGGAGCACATCTGGTGTGACCCGGCATGTGATCCCCAGTAGCCTCTAGCTGAAGCGCGCAGGACGTGCAGGCCCGGAGCCAAGGCTCCGGGCCTGTTCTATTTTTACAAGCTTGTCCCTCAACCCTGTCACTATCATTCGGCAACTTCGAAATCAAAACTTTTGTGAAACCATAGCAGCTATCCGCGTAATCCATCCAGGATAAAATATATTGACAAGGCTAGGGCAATTTTGTATATTACGGGAAGTTTCTACTGAAAGATTGGGAGGCTGCTATGTCTTATAATTGGGGCTTCAAGCCCATGTTCTTCATTCCGTTGCTGCTGATCATTGCGATTATAGCCGTGGCCTGTGGCGGCGATGACGCGACCCCGACGCCGGCGCCCACGGCTATGATGGAGGAGGCCACCCAGCCGCCAGCACCTACCGATGTCCCGCCTACTCCTACAACCAGACCCGCTGAACCGGAAGCGGAAGCCGCTATCGCCACCGCCGCACCCCAGCCCACACCGACGCCGGGGACTGCTGCGCTTCCAGGGAAGGCAGGGGGCGTTATGACGGCTATGGTCCCCTACACACCCAGTCACTTCAACCCTAACCGCGGTGGCTGGCTGCCCGCAGCATGGATTTCCCCAATGTACAACGAGTTGGTCCACTACAACCCCGAAACTGCCGACCCTCTCGACATAAGGGGCGACATTGCCGACACCTGGGAAGTATCCAACGGCGGGAAAACCTTCACCTTCTTCCTCAACGAGAACGCTGCCTGGCACGACGGCACACCCGTCACCGCCGCAGACATAGTGTTCACTTTCGAGGACATAGTTGACACGGACAACGTCAGGCCCTGGCGAGGCGTGATAAGGCCCTACTTCGAGAACGCCACGGCCATAGATGATCGCACCGTGCAGGTGGACCTGAAGTACGCAGCCGCAGCCTTCTTCCCCTATCTCGCCATTGACTACATGCAGATGCTACCCAAGCACCAGTACGATAAGGGCCTTGACCTGGACTCCCATGAGAACCGTATGGGTTCCGGCCCCTTCATACTGACGGACTATGAACCGGACATCCATCTTGAATACGAACGGAACCCCAATTACTGGAAGCCAGGACTTCCGTACCTGGATGGCCTGAAGATGTTCATCCTGTCATCCCCTGCCAGCGTTATGGCTGCCCACAGGACGGGGCAGGTCCTCATGTCCCACACCATGGTCACCTGGATGACCAATGCTGAAGCACTGCAGCTTGACGAGCAGATGAGAGGGAGCGGCGAGGGTGCCGTATTCTGGGCAGGCCCGGCCAGCCACACCAACCTATTCCCGAATATTCAGAGAGAGCCTTTCACCGATAAGAGGGTTAGGCAGGCAATGCACCTCGCCGTACACCGCCAGCCCATGATAGAAATCGTGACCCGTGGACAGGCTACCCTGGGCTGGCCCTTTGCGCCCAACTACTGGTTCTCTCCCACCAATGAAGAGGTGTCCCAGTTGCCTGGCTACAGGCAAACCGCCGATGGGGAGAAACATCCCGACGATATAGCCGAAGCCCAGAGGCTCATGGCTGAGGCCGGCTTCCCCGACGGTTTCAAGACCGCAATGCTGGTCCCGGCAGGAGGGCTGGACGTGAAAGAGTTTGCCCAGGTGGCGTCGGACCAGCTCAAGAGGTACTTAAACATAGAAATAGACCTCGACCCGCAGGAACGGGCCGTTCTTGATCCTCGCCGCAACAGCGGGGACTTCGAGTTCTATGCTGGCAGCCAGGGCCTTCTGATTATTGACCCCGAGGATATGTACAGCCGCATGTATAATGGGGAGGATGCCGTCAGCAACTACGGCCATTGGGTCCCCACTCCCAGGTTCGTGGAGGTCTTCAATGAACAGTCCAGGGAGCAGGACCGAGACAGGCGGAGGGAGTTGACCTTTGAGGCCGCCGACATCTTCTTTGACGAGCTCCCCAACATACCCCTCTACTACGTCATAAGGCCCATGTTCATATCCAGCTCTGTCCAGAACTTCAACATATCCCCCACAGCCTACAGCCAAAACTACAAGATGGAACACATCTGGTGTGACCCGGCATGTGACCCCCAGTAGGCTTTAGCTGAAGTACGCAGGACGTGCAGGCCCGGAGCCAAGGCTCCGGGCCTGTATATTTTTGCAAGCTTGTCCCTCAACCCTGGCACTATCTTTTGGCAACGTCGAATTCAAAATTTTTGTGAAATCTCTAGCAGGTATCAGTATAAACTATCTAGGGCAGAATATATTGACAATGCCAGGGCAATCTTGTATATTGCGGGAAGCTTCTACTGAAAGATTGGGAGGCTGCTATGTCTCATAATTGGCACTTCAAGCCCATGTTCTTCATCCTGCTGCTGGTGATTGCGGTTGTAGCAGCGGCCTGCGGCGGAGACGACCCGACGCCGGAACCCACGGCGACACCCGAACCCACAGCGACGCTGAGGCCGGGTGAGACGCCCGAGCCAACTCCCACTCCAACAGCCGTGCCGGCACCCACGGCCACTTTGGAACCCGGAGAGACACCAACAGCGACGCCGTTCCCGTCGCCTACCCCTACGTTGCCACCCCGCGCCACTCCTACCCCCAGACCGACGGCCATAGCTGCCCCTCAGCCAAAGCGAGGCGACATTCTCACCATGATGATACCCTACGGACCCAGGTCTGAGGGCTTCGACGGGTACGCGGGCGGCTGGAACCCCGCCTACCTGAATGCCCCCATATACAACAACCTCATTGAGTATGACACCGAGACCGCAGACACCCTTGATATAAGGGGGGATATAGCCAAAAGCTGGGAGCTGAGTGAGGATGGCCTGACCTGGACATTCTTCCTCCACGAGAATGCCATGTGGCACGATGGTATGCCTCTTACCGCCACTGACATAAAGTTCAGCCTGGACGACATGACGGACACCGAGAAGTCCAGGCCCTGGGTGGGCGTGATAAAGCCCTACTACGGTGATTCCCAGGTGATAGATGAGCACACCATAGATGTGACCATGAAATACCAGGCGGCCACCTTCTTCCCCTACCTTGCCCTGGACTTCATGGCAATACGCCCCAAGCACCACGTGGAGACTGGCGTTGACATGAAGCTGGTGGAAAGTATTTTGGGTTCGGGCGCCTACAGGCTGAAAGATTACCAGCCGGACGTCAACATCGAGTACACCAGGAATAACGAATACTGGAAACCAGGACTTCCCTACCTGGATGGCCTGAGGTACTTCATCATATCATCAGCCGGAACGGTGACGGCCGCCCACAAGACGGGACAGGTCCTCATGTCCAACTCGATGGTCACTTTTATGACCAATGCGGAAGCGCTGCAACTCAAAGAGCAGATGGAGGGCACAGGCAAGGGCACGGTGCTCTTTGCAGGCCCCGCTAGTCACGTAGACCTGTACCCCAGGCTCGATAGAGAACCCTTTGGCGACGTGAGGGTGAGGCAGGCAATGCACCTGGCGCTCCATCGCCAGCCATTCATTGACATACTGACTCGCGGGCAGGGCACATTGGGTTGGCCCTTCGCGCCGGGGTACTGGTTCTCTCCCAGCGAGGAAGAGGTAGCCCAGCTGCCCGGCTTCAGAGAGTTGAACGGGGAGAAACATCCCGATGATGTAGCCGAGGCCAAGAGGCTATTGGCCGAAGCAGGTTTCCCCGACGGCTTCAAGACATCGGTTATCGCCGGAGGAGGGCTGGACGGCGTGGAAGGGTCTCAGCTTATTGCGGATCAGCTCAAGAGGTTCCTGAACATTGACGTCACAATTGATATACAAGAGCATGCGACTCTCAACGACAACCGAAGCAATAGGCACTTTGAAATGCTGCTTCAGAGCCTCGGCCTCCTGATTATTGACCCTGAGGATATGTTCAGCCGTGTGTACAGGGAAGGTGTGGTGAGCAACTACATGGGCTGGGACAACGCCAGAATCGAAGAGATATTCCAGGCCCAATCCAGGGAGGTAGACAGGGACAAGCGCAAGATTCTTGCCGAGGAAGCAACCCAGATTATCCTGGATGAAGTCCCCAAGATAGGTCTCTACTTCGTTGTAAGGCCCATGTACGTGTCCAGCGTAATCAAGAACTTCAACATTTCCCCAACGGCATACAGCCAGAACTACAAGTACGAAACCATCTGGTGCGACCCCGAGTGTAAGCAGTAGAGCATCGTCGAAATGGAAGATGAGCAGGCCCGGAGCCCTGGTTGACTCCGGGCCTGCTATATTTTTATGATGAGTCGAAGATCCCCAGCGGAGAGTAGCGACAATCACGACGTAGGAGAGTCAACAACGATGAGCTTGAGAGACAGAATCGGGTTTGATGCGGGTGGCGCGCGGCTGGAGGACACCCTGGAGACGGCGATTTTTCACGGCTTCCACTACCTGGACTTCAATATTGAGACAGAGCCGAACCGCCCGGACACCTGGACGGATGATAGGGTACGCTCCATACGCAACACATGCGAACGCAACGACATACATCTCGCGCTGCATACCGCATCCTCAATCAATATTGCGGAATATGCCATGTTTGTCGGCGACGCAGTGGACCAATACCTGCGAATCTATATTGAACTCTCAAAGCGGCTTGGCTGCGATGGAGTAGTAGTACATGGAGGGTACCACTTCAGTTCGGCACTTAATGAACGCAAGTCGGCCTCGCTGGAGCGACTGAAGCGGGCTGTCGGATACGCTGAGGAGGTGGGTACTGTGCTGCTGCTGGAGAACCTGAACTTTGAGCCGGATGATGCCGAAATCCACTACCTTGCCCACACTGTGGAAGAATGTCGGTTTTACTTCGACGCCATCTCTTCAGAACATTTTGGCTGGGCTTTTACCGCTAACCACGCCAACCTGGTCCCCGAGGGCATATCCGGGTTCCTCGACACCTTCGGAATAGGCAGAATCGGCGAGGTGAGACTTGCCGACAATCTGGGCGAGAGGGAGGTACATCTGAAACCCGGCGACGGCAACATTGATTTTGCGGCTTTGTTCCGGCGCCTGGAGTCCTCGGGTTACGACAAATACTACACGATGGCCTTCGGCTCCATGGAGGACAAGCTAGAGGCGCGAGAGATGCTCTCCAGGTACGGGTAGTGCTCCAGCCGGACACCCGAAGCCGGCTGGTCTCATAGCGTGGATACCGGGCCTGCGTTCCCTCTCCTCACGGCGCCAGGAATTCAATAACGATGTCCGAAAACTCCTTGGGTTTCTCCATTTGCGGGATATGGCCGCAGTTCTCCAGGACCTTCAAGGTCGAGCCGGCCAACGCCTGATGATATAGCTCACCGCAGTTGAGTGGGACAAGGGCATCCTGGCGACCCCACAGAATTAGGCTTGGAGCTTTAACTCTCTTCAGTAGACCCGGCAATCGCGGGTCGAACATGTAGGGCTTCCAGCAAAGTCGCACCGCCATCTCCCTGTTCCTGGTCTGTATCTCCTGTTCCTCCGATGTCAGGTCACGACCGTATACTTTGTCATACTCCGGGACCTGTTTGGGGTCGAAAAACAGTTTCTCGACAACTTGCTCAGGAGAGATGATGAAGACGTCGGCGATTTCTCCTTCCGTTGGTTTGATGCCCACGGGGTTCACGAGGACAATCCGCTCGAAGACGTGGGGACACATCACGGCCATCTCAGCGGCCAGCCAGCCACCCATTGAAGAGCCTATGACACGCACTCTCTCCAACCCCAACTCCTCAAGGAGCCATAAATAGAAACAGGCCATGTCTCCCATTGTTTCCAGCCAGTCGGGGCGGTCGGACTTGCCGAAGCCAGGGTGGGAAGGCGCATATACCTGGAAGCGCTCTGCAAGAGCCTCATTACACTGAAGCCATCCAGGGTTCCCGCCTGCTCCGTGCAGCAAAAGCAGCGGTTCTCCTGTGCCTCCCTTCAGCATCTGGACTTGTGTGCCGGCCACACTAACGAACTCTTCCGTCCATCCTCTCGACATGGCCTTGCTCTCCTTTCTCAACGCTATCTACATAAGCCGCGTTTGATAGGGGGCTTCATCCCGGGTAATACTCAGTTCATGGTACTAGCGACGGGACTCATGGTCAACTTAACCCGGGATTTCTGCCGCCGGGCCCGCTACCTGATATACTGATATGGATGAGTTTCACAGACATCCTGCTTCTGGCCATACGTTGGCTCCACGCTGTTGCCGCCGTGGCATGGGTAGGCGGCGGGCTTTTCTATCTTCTGGTACTGAGACCCAGCCTGAGCAATTCCCAGGATGAGCGAAAAGAAGAGTTGCGCAGGGTAGGCGAGCAGTTCCGCCATCTGGTCAACACGGCTATAGCCGTCCTGGTGGTCACCGGAGTCATTCTGACACTGAGCCGCCTGACTTCCGATTACGTGGGGTTGCCCTACATTGTCGTGCTCGTCATCAAGATAGCGCTGGCTCTTTACATGTTCTACCTGGTGCGGTTCCTCAGACCCCGTACTTATGAGGTGGAGCCAGCCCCGACAAACAGGCGATTACATCGTTTCACGTCTCTCTTTACGGGTGCTACGACAGTGCTGGTGCTGGGGGTAATCGTGTTTCTCCTGGCCGATATACTGCGTGCGCTAATCGAGCGGGGAATTGAAGGAGCGGCTAGCTAAAGGCCACGGGAGGCCCTATGAGGAAGGACTTGATGAGTATTCTGGCTTGCCCGGTGTGCGAGAGCAGGCTGGAACTGAAGATAGACAAGGCGGAGAAGGATGACGTTATATCCGGGACGCTCCTGTGTGCCGGGTGCAATGGATCCTACCCCATAGTGGACTCCATACCCAACCTGCTTCCTCCCCAGCTACGGGGATAGGCAGGGCAAAAGCACGCCCCGGAAACCTGACCTCGACCGTCGGGTTCTTGCGATTCTCGAAGTCACAGGAATACGACCCTGCATGTGCCACGGAAGGCCCTCATTTCATCACTCCGAAGGCGGAAGGAGTCCAAGAAGCCCCTTCCTAAAGGCATGATTCCCAGATTCCTCCCTGATGTAGACAGATAAGGCCGCGCCCGGAATGGCCAATGGCCTACCCGTCGTCACTCCCGCTTTCGCGGGAGTCTAGGGTTAGGCGTGGTGGATTCCCGTTTTCACGGGAATGACGAAAAGCATTTTCATGGCAATTGCATGGTAGGTAGCAAGATGGACAGGGTTAGATACCCGCCCCCGTGCCCGCAGTTTTGCCTCCTTAACTTAATAGGAAATTAAAAATTACGCTTTACAATCAATATACAGCGTAAGGCGATGGTGGGAGGCGTAGCATGAATAGCTTGACCAGTGGAATGAACTTGGGGATGGTCACCGTCGGCATAGCCGTAGCCCTGGCGGTCGCGTTTTTTTGGGTTGGTCCCGGCTCGCAATCGGTCTCCGTCCCGGCATCGGCTTCCAGCCTTTATGACGAAGGAGACGTGGTCAGCATCTACGAGGGTGTAAGCCCGGCGGTGGTAGAGGTAAGCTCCAGTGTAGGTTCGGGACGTAGGCTGATTGGCAAGGGAACAGGCTCAGGCTTCCTTATAGACACCGAGGGACACATAGTGACCAACCACCACGTAATAGACGGGGCCGACAACGTGAGAGTCAAGTTCAGCGACGGCACCAGCGTTGACGCCGAAATCACGGGGACATACAAGAGCAGCGATCTGGCTCTGCTGAAGGTAGACTCGTCCGAGGTGTCCGGTATACAGCCCGTTACTCTAGGCGATTCTTCCACTCTAAAACCGGGACAGATGGCCATAGCGATTGGCAACCCGTTCGGACTGGAAGGCTCGATAACGGTAGGAGTAGTCAGCCAACTTGGGCGCAATCTCTCCGGTCCTTCGGGGCGGTCCATAAACGACGTAATCCAGACCGACGCCCTTTTCAATCCTGGCAACTCCGGCGGGCCGCTGCTCGACTCCAACGGAGCCGCAATAGGTATCAACACGGCAATACACGTGTCGCCCACCAGCAGCAAAGTTGGGGGTATCGGGTTTGCCGTACCCATCAATAACCTGACGGCGACCTTGTCCAGGCTGAAGAGCGGAAGTAACATCGTGCCTCCCTGGCTGGGCATCAGTGCGCTGAATATAAATGCCGGCCTGGTGGAGAGCCTTGACCTACCGGCGAACAGCGGCGCTTACATTGTGGGGGTGGTGCCGGACAGCCCGGCGGATGAGGCCGGTTTGAGCGAGTCCGGCACAGGCACAAGGGGAAGAGCCGCCACAGGAGGCGACATCATTACCCATGTGGATGGCGTAGCGGTGGACTCCGTCGCAGATATAATAACTCAGCTTAACTCCAAGATGCCCGGCGATGAAACCACCCTCACGGTTGCCCGTGGCAGTGAGACCCTGGAAATAACGGCGACCCTGGGTGAGTGGCCCGAAGACACCGGCGTGTTTAAGCACCCCCACTTCGGGACACCCTATGATGATAAATGGCCCGACGATTGGGGATTCCCCCGGTTCCCCTGGAATGAGTTCAGGGGATTCCCGTGGGATGAGTTCAAGCGGTCCTTCCCGGATAGATAGTACGCGACGAACACCGCATTAACTCAAAAGTCCCCAAGTAAAGAGGCCCCCGCAACTTTTACCTCCAGGTTGCGGGGGCCTCTCCGTTTACTAACCCTTTATGCTCTCTACGTCATACCGGCCATGTCTCCATGTTGTAGGCCATGTCCCAGAAGAGGTACTCGTACCTGCAGCTGGTGAGGTAGGTCTCCTGCATTCGGGCCACTTCAGCCGGGCTGGCTTGCTCGGCTAGCCTGTTCACCAGAGCGCGCGCCCAATCGGCAAGGGACTTGTACTCAGGTGAGACGTACATCCGTATCCACTGGGAGTAGAGGGGCGCTTCCGCGGGTTCCCCATTGAGGGCAAGGTGGTTGCCAATCTCCCAGTAGCCCCACTGGCAAGGCAGGAACGAGGCCGCCAGCTCAGAGTAAGAGCCCTGGTAGGCGACGTTTAGCAGGAAGTTGGTGTAGGCATGTGTTGTGGGGGCCGCCCTGGTCCGCTCCAGTTCCTCTGGCGTGATGCCAAACTGGGCACAGTAGCTCCGGTGCAGACCCATCTCCGTGTGCAGTGTCTCATGGAGAAGGCGGGCGAACCAGCCCATAGTGTCCAGGTCTTGTGCGCGGGCCGATGCCAGTGCCAGGACACGGCTGTAGTCCACCAGGTAGACGTAGTCTTGCCGCACGTAGAACTTGAACTTCTCAACGTCCAGGGTGCCGTCCCCGATGCCGGTCACAAAGGGGTGATTGAGTATAGCCCGGCGCACCGGTTCCGCCTTATTCTCCACGTCATCGGCGAAGCTCACGGCAAGGCCTCCTCCCAGTTTCCAGCATTGCCGCACCTATTCCTTCACGGGGAACCAGTCCTGCTTCCAGGGCCACTCACCGTCGGCGGAATCGTAGGCCGGTAGCCCCTGCTCAATCCTGTCTCTGTAAGGGCTGGTTACCGGCTCTCTATAGGGATAGATGCCGCCCTCATAGGCTCCCGGGCCGGTCTTGAAGTGCTTGGCCTGCTCCAGGGTCTCGATGAACGGCGCGTTGACGTCGTAGAGCTTGTCCACGGTCTTGGGCCTTGGCCCGGCCTTGGATACGTGCCCGTAGAGGGTTCTGCCCACTATCTCTTCAGCCATCCAGACGCAGTCAATGAGCTTGTCCATATCCACACCCGTCTCAATGCCCATGTCGTCCATCATGTGAAGGAGGTCCTCCGAGGGTGCCAGGCCGGTAGCGCGGCCATTGCCACAGTAGGGGCAGCCCCCGAACCCGCCGATGGAGCCGTCCATTTCCAGGGTATCCTCCGGCTCCAGTACCCGCAGAGCGGCGTAAGCGGAGGGTAGGGCCATGTTGCGGGCGTTGTGCAGGTGGAGCTTGAAGTGTTTTATCTCGGGCCACCTGTCCTTGATTTGGACTATGCTGTCCTCCACCTTGTCGGGCCTGCACCAGCTCATGGGGTCGCCCAGGCTGACGCTTGCCACCTTGATTCCGGCCTCGTCCCAGAGCTGATGTTGCTTTTCCAACATGGTCATCAGTGCGTCAATGGGGACTTCACCTATGAAGTTGGACCCCCAGCTTGCGGCGGTCCCTATGCCTCCTTCCCTGACGTTCCGCTCCTGGGCTTCAGCAACAATCTGCGGCCACCGCTCCATCTCCTGCATCTGGGAGCGGTTGGTGTTGCGGCGGGTGAAGGCGTCACACATGTGGCAATTGAGCCTTGGCCATTCATCCTGCTCTATGGTGAGAGGAGGCGAATATTGCTTGGCCCGCTCCACGCCTCGCTCGTTGAGGGCAAGGGCCGAATAGGTGACGCCCGGCTTGGGCTGGAATCTGGACACTATCTCGTCCACCCGGGCCATCTGGGGGGTCCACTTAGGGCTAACGAATGACCCCACGACGATGTGTTTCAGACCGGTCTCGGAGAGGGCATCCAGCAGCCTCACCTTGTCATCTACCGAGATATTTGCGTCTTCAATCTGCATCCCCTCCCGCATCCCCTCTTCCTTGTAGTTGACCTTGGGCCATCTAGTCATGGGTTCTCCTCCTTGAATGTCTTGATTCGTGGCGACCCGAGGGTCTGCCGTGATTCTATTTCGTACGGGCAATGCCCAAGGATATTATATACTTCGGCTTTCGATATAGCCAACGCCGAGCATCCCTTCAACGTCATCCCAAGTTCGCCTGCGGCGGACAAACTCGTTTATCCCAGACCCATCGTCTCTCGTAATGTGGACAACTGTCCTATATGGTCTCGCCAATGGCGAACAAAGTAGCCTGCCGTTAGCTGATGGGCGCTGCGGTCCTCCCTCACATCGCGGAGGATGGAGTGGAAAACAACCTTCTTCTCCTCTAGCTCGGCGTCCGTGGCGGAGGCCAAGGCCCTCTCCATGCCGGTAAGGACTTCCTCTATGTCCATTCGTATGCCGGCCAGGTCTTTCCCTTGCCTCTCCGGGGTCAGGTTGGTTAGGTTTGCGGTCACGGGAAGCTCCTCTATGCTCCCCTCCAACGTCCCCTGGACCGCCGTGTGTATGCCCTCTTCGGGCGTTTCCACCATGTGGTAGATTATCTCCCGGGCTGACCACTCCTCATCGTTGGGCTTTGAGTCAAGGTGGGATTCCAGCCCTTCCAGCAAGCGGTCAAGCTCGCTGCGGATGCTCCGGGTATCCTGAAGAAACGCGTCCCTCTGGGTGGTCATGGTGTTCCTCCTGACCTTGAAGATAGGCTACTTGTCTATACCCAGCGTCTTCCGAAACTCGGCTAGCTGGTCCAGATGTTCTCTCCAGTGGACACCGATGTTGGCTATCATCTCCTGAGCATTGCGTTCGGTGGTAGTGGAGTTGGAGAGAGAGCGGTAGAGCACCCGTCTTTCTGCCAGCATGGCGTCCGTCATATCGGCCAGGGACGACTCCAGGGTGGCGAGGACGTTGTAAAAGTCCTGTCCCACACCCGCTACGTCCTTTTCCTGCCGGTCCGGGTTCTGGTAAGTCTGGCCAAGGGCTATGGGAATCTCCTGCATCCTGCCTTCCAGGACTGCGGGCACTATCGTGCCCCAGCCGCCGCTGCCCGGCGTGTCCACCAGATGGTAGACCAACTCGCGGACAGTCCAGTCGGCACCCTCGATTTGTTGGTCAAAGTAGGGGTCTATTCCGTGCAGCAAACTCTCCAACTCGCTGCGGATACTCCGGATTTCTTGAAGCAAGGAGTCCCTTTGGGTGGTCATAGTTCTCCTCCCATGCCTACTGATATGTAACCACTAAACTACGTGAGTATACCCTAACCACACACATTGTAAAAGGATTGACTGTGACAAGACGTGTTTGGTATGTTGGCGAAGAGGCAACCCTTCCATTGCGAGATTGTAGAGGACACGGGGAAAGTAGTGACTATCGAGTCGGAAATAATATCTGACCGTGTTGAGTCAATCTTGGCCGATGCCAGGATGATTCACAGGCAAGCGCTGGAACGCCTGGAAGCTGGGGATATAAGGGACGCAGCAGAAAAGGCATGGTGCGCAACCAAGCGGGCAACCGATGCTCTCATCCTTGCACGCACCGGCCAAGAACCGCGCACGTCTCCGGGTACGAGTGCAGGACTGGACCAATTGACTCGCTCAGACAGCAGAGTCAAGTCTTTGGTTGGGCGTTATTATTCAAGGCAAAGCACACTACATGGGGACTGCTTCTACAATGGTATTATTGGGGACAGGATAACAATAGAACGACGGATAAAGGAAACGGCTCAATACATCAGCGATGCCGAAGCATTAACTAGGGAATATGAGTTTTCTAGCGGCAGGCATGTCGCGTTGTCAGACAATAGTCACAACATCCCCCAGGGAGACGCTGCCCGCTTGCTCCACGATCCCATACACTCCAAAGTAGGCAGCCCTGGGACTTGGGCGGTAGCTCAAGATAATGCGCAAAGTGTCAACATCCTGCTCGCCCGTGGCGGGGTCGTGGGTGGTAATCACGCACCGAGGGTCACGGGCAACCACCCTGAGACGTAGCTCAGGCCCAATTTGTATCAGGCCCCCCAGCCAGGTATCCTCCTCATGTGCTTCGCACCCTTCAATGAGGAGGTTGGGCCGGAACCTTCTGCTGTCAGGGGCCATGGTGAAGCCCGGCTGCTCGCTGAGCTTTTGTACCGATGCTTGGGACATGATAGAGATGGGGTATTCATCGTAGCACTGCCCGGGCCGGTCGGACATCACCAGGCTGACCTGCTCCCGGCAGAAGTCCGACAGGGCTGCGCTCCAGTCTCCCGTAAGGACACGTCCCGGCACGTTCCGGCCAAAAATGCGGGTGACAACGGGCTCCCCACATTCTAACCGCCCTTCCAGGCTAACCCCGTCTGGAAAGCTCAAACGCAACCACTCCGGGTCTGCCCAGTATTCGGACTTGACCTGCACCAGATGTCCCATCTCTCTCTGGGTCAGGAGCCTACCGCTGGAGCGAATCAGATGGAAGCGCCTGTCTTCTACGATGCCCCTGGGACTGACGTGTACCGTGTCGGGGTACGCCAGCCCCAGGGACTTTACAGGAGCGACGTGAATGGCTTTAACGGACCTCACCGAGATTCCCCCGCAAACATTTCGTACCCCTATCCATTGGGCACGACCGGCAAGGTTATGTGGGACGGATGCTGGCTGTCATGGAGAATGGTCTGGATGGCAGGTCGTAGCTCCGTCTCCTCAGAAGGCTCGCGGCCGGTGTTGGGGTTGCGGTCGAAACGCGGGAAGTTGCTGCTGGACACCTCCACTCGTATGCTGTGCCCGGCCTTGAAGACGTTGCTGGTAGCCATCAGGTCTATGGTGTACCGGTAAACGCTCCCCGGCTCGATAAGCTGTGGGGTGGACTGGGAATCCCGGTAGCGGGCGCGTATGATCCCGTCGGTGAGGGTGCGGGTGCAGCCGCAGGGACTTACATCTGCCAGCGTGGCTGTGAAGTCGGTATCCGGAGCCGAGCTGGCCGCGTACAGGGTAACGGTAACAGGTCCGGTAACTTCCAGGTCATGCTCCAGCGTGGGCGACGTGTAGACTAGCACATCGTTACGGGCCTCGATTGAGCGCCGGTCGAAGGGGCCTGCCGCCAGGAAGGCAGGGGAGCAGCAAAGCCCGCCGCCCCTGGTAGGCACGGGCGACCTGGGATCGTAGAGGAACACGTCGGGCGACTCCGCGCCCGGGCTTTCCGGTGACAGGCCTCCGTCTCCGTTGAGGGTGTTGGCCTTCCCGTCGCTGTGGAGGTAATAGTTCACGTACCGGGATCGGGCCAGGGGCCACTCCTGCTCGTAGCGCCAGACGTTATCCCCCATCACGAATATGCGCACCGGGGCCTCGTCCATGATGCCGTTGTCCATGCCCTTGAGCCAGTAGTCGTACCACCGGAGATGTAGGCCGTGCAGGTCTATGGCTGCATCGTTGGCCATAAGCCCGAAGTAGAACTCGCCGGACACGTCCGTGCCGGGGCCGTGGTGCCAGGGACCGATGAGGAGCTTCTGCCCCCTTCTGGCCGTGTCCGTAGCCCCCTTTGCCACCATCCCCTGGTAGTTCTTCAGGGTTCCGCTCAGGAAGGCGTCGTGCCACCCCCCTATATTCAGGGCGGGAACCGCCATCTCGCTGTAGTGGTCCTCTATACGCAAGAGCTTCCAGTAATCATCGTATCGCGGGTGGGCCAGCCATTCGTAAAAGTAGGGGGCCAGTCCATCCTTTAGGTGGGGGAACTCGCTGGCGGGAAGGAACCGGAAAGCCTCCTCCAACCCGTCCACGGCGGCAATCAGCTTGCCGGCCGTCTCAGGGGGAATAGTCATGTCACGGGATAGCCTTTCCAGGTTGGCAAGGGCCAGCGTGCCGATGCCCCATGAGACTATGAGTCCCCACTGAAGGGCGCCGCCCTGATAGAACACCCCGTCGTAGAAGTCGGACCCGATCATGCGGGGGACCGTGGCCGTCAGAGACGGCGGGCGGGACATGGCGGCGAGCCACTGGGTCCCGCCCAGGTAGGAGGTCCCGAACATGCCCACCTTTCCCGTGCTCCAGGGCTGGGCTGCACACCACTCCACGGTGTCGTAGCCGTCGTTTATCTCGTTCCGGAAGGGGGTGAATTCCCCCTCCGAGTGGTAGCGGCCACGGGCGTCCTGGACCACCACGGCGTAGCCGTGGGAGACGGCCCTGACCATGTCTATTCCGCCGGTGCGAGCGCCGGGCAGGGCCTTGTTATAGGGGGTGCGGGCCAGCAGCACGGGAACCCTGTCCGGCGTATCCGGGCGGTATATGTCGGCATAGAGACGGGACCCGTCCCTCATGGGAATGGTCACGTCAATCTCCGTCTTCTGAGAGGTATAGGGACCCATAAATGACGTGGTCATGGCACACCCCTTTCTCCGATTCCCGCAGTTTGAAGGGCAGGTGGTCTTTTATTTGTCTTAGACCCTTCATTGCCTTCAGGGTGACATGATATGGGGCTGATGCCAGTTATGTCAACACACCTTGGCACCCAACCGGTGTGGTATACTGTGCAATATCCTCATCAAATCAATCGGCACAGGGAGGTACTCCAATGCCTGAGTATGACCTGGTTATTCGAGGCGGCACCATCGTGGACGGCACAGGCATCCCCCGGTACAAGGCGGACCTGGCCGTCAGAAACGGCAGGATAGAGAAGATTAGCGGCAAAATCAGCTCCGGAGGAGCCAGGGAGATAGACGCCAGCGGCTGCATCGTGGCCCCCGGTGCAATTGACCTCCATACCCACTACGATGCCCAACTCAACTGGGACCCCTACGCGTCCCTGTCGGGTTGGTTCGGGGTGACCTCCCTCACTATCGGCCAGTGCGGTTTCGGATTCGCTCCCACCAAACCGGAGGACCGGGACCTGAACATGCGGATGATGAACCGCATTGAGGCTATTCCCCTTGAGTCCATGCGTCTTGGGATACGCTGGGACTGGGAGACCTTTCCGGAGTTCCTGGACAGCCTGGACCGCCAGGGGTTGGGAGTCAACGTAGGGGCACTGTTCCCCTTCTCGCCCTTGCGCGGCTACGTGCTTGGCATGATGGAGTCCCGGGAGAGGACCCAGGTGACGGAGGCGGAGCTAAACCGGATGAAGCAACTCTTCTACGAGGGGATGAAGGCGGGGGCCTTTGGATTCTCCACTCAGATGAACCTTATAGACAGGCCCGAGGATGGCGGCTTCCTGCCCAGCCAGGTGGCTTCCGATGAGGAATCCCTTGCCCTTGCGGAGGTGCTGGGAGAGTTTGGAGTCGGTCATATCGGGCACACCCAGGGCTTCGACCTTACCCCGGAGCAGCACGAGTCACTGAAGGGGCTGATGGCGCAGATGATGCGGGTCAGCGGCCGTCCCCTGCACGTGAACATTGACGACGGCGAGGACCCCGCCTGGATACAGGCATGTCGGGCGGAAGGGCTTCCACTGGTGCTCCAGCGATTGTGCACCATCGGCGGGATACAGTTCAAGCTGGCAGAGTACAACCTCTTCGACCGTATGCGCAACTGGGTGCAACCCCTGATAGGCACGCCGGAGGAGCGGGCCGCCAAGCTGCGGGACCCCGGCGCACGGGCCGCCATGAAGCGGGACGTGGAGGAGTCAGGCTCCAGCGGCCCCATAAATTGGGGCAGGATGAGTGTATTGGAAGTGGTCCACGAGCGGAACTACAAGTACGAGGGCATGACCATACAGGAGATAGCCGAGGTGACCGGCCAACATCCCCTGGACGCCTTCCTGGACCTGGCGTTAGACGAGAGTCTGGAGACGGAGTTTATGATACCGCCCGTCAATACCGAAGATTCTTTGAAGCTACGTGAGGCCAAGATAAAGGACCCCTACGCCCACATCTCCCAGTCCGACGGTGGTGCCCATACCCGGTATCTCACCATGAGCAACTGGCCGGTGTTCTGGCTGTCCTTCTGGGTCCGGGACAGGGAAATCGTCAGCCTGGAGGAAGCCCACTACAAGATTAGCGCCCTGCCGGCCTGGCTTGCCGATTTCAAAGACCGCGGCATACTCCGCACCGGGGCCTGGGCCGACATCATGGTCTACAATCAAGAGGAGCTTGGGTTCGTGCATGACAGGCCCGTCTTCGCCAACGACTTCCCCGGGGGCGAGCGTCGCCTGATTCAGAAGCCCACCGGAATGCGCAACATAATAGTCAACGGAGCGGTTACCTTCGAGGGGAACGACTGCACCGGGGCGCTGCCCGGAAAGCTGCTCCGCAGCTACGACATGGTGGGCTAGGCTGTGGCCCCTTCTCCCCTGGCGGGAGAAGGTCGGCATGAGGGCAAAGCCCCCGGTCCCGGCCTTCGCCGGAATGACTAAAGCTCCTCATACGTCATTCCGGGCGCCGTCAGGCGACCCGGAATCCAGGGTGTGCGGGCCGGCTATTCGCTGGCAGACCCCTTCAGGATTTCATCCACCCGCGGGTCGAAGACCTCTTTGAGCTTGGGTAGAAGTTTCAGCATCCAGGCCCTGGTCTCTTCCAGCTTCTCCAGAGGGTCATCTATGAACCCGTCCCTCCCTACGCTTATGCTGGAGAACGTATAGCTGTCATTCCTATCCCATTGCCAGTCCGAGTCGGGGCCGGCGTCTATGCTCCCCTCTACCTGCTCACGGTCGGCGTGCAGCTTGTCGAATATATCTTTGGTCAACTCGTTATCTTCCATTCGAATATTGAACGTTACCCAAGCGTCGTTCTTTCCAAAGAAAGACACCGCGTACCCTACATTCTGGTTGATCCGGGAGGGAAAGAACCGCCCGGTGTGGCCGAAGTACTGGCCAGCCTTATCGGCAAATCTCTCTTGCAGCAGCTTGGCAATCATCGGCTGGAAGAAGTCGTGGTACTTCCGGACGGTCAAGGGCATCTCTCTGGACCTCAGTGTTATCTCCTTGTCCCAGCCGCCTGGGTAGACCACCTTGCGAAGCCTCGGCACGAGGCGAGACTCGCCGATCTCAAAGACCTCGACCTTCACTCCGTAGAACCTGACGTTGCCGCTCGTCCACTCGTTGAGCCGGTGCAGCGCATCGGCATGTTCATACGTGAACTCAGGTGCAACCCATATCGCAACGCGGGCATCGCATCCCGTCGCGTAGGTGAGCAACTGACCGAGATGGCTGTGGTCTGTCTCCCCCAGTTGGTTCTCGATGGCTACCTTTTCGCCCGTGACTACATCTTTCGCCAGAATGTCGAGGGAGAATGGGCCTACCGGCACTTCTTGCCGGACGAGCTCCAGCTTCAGGCCCACCGCGTCACCCAGCAAGTCCAGGTGCTCAGCCAGCCAGGGTGTGAAGTTAATCGCCTCATCCTTCCACATCTTGCGGACGTCCACTTGCCTTTCTTCGGACGAATCCATAACTTCCTGCTACTCCCGCAAGCCTGTGTCCCCAGGTTGAATCACAAAGTCGCGGCGGTCTCGGTACAGCAACGCCCGGTTCAAGACACTGTCGTAGGTTTTGGGGTCTATGTCCTCGACCTGATCCATTACCCAATACTTGTAGTCGCCCAGAAACAGGTATGGGCGTGTCTGGTGAAAGAACTGGCCTTTGACGCCCTCGCCCCGGAGGATTCGCTGGCAGAAGGCGGCCAGCAGGACTTGCTGTCCGTCCTTCTGGATTACCACATATTCGTGAGGCCAAGTGTCCCGGTACGTGACAGCCTCGCGCCAAGGGGCGCGGGCAATCAACCCCATGATATCGAGAGTATCCGTCTCCAAGGTACGTTCCTCCCACATGGAGGGGCTAGGGAAACGGCACGTCCTTCGCCCCGTCCATACCCCCAATTTAGGTGGTGGCAGCGTATCGGGTGTGATGGAGACTGCGTAGGGGCGATTTGCGAATCGCCCCTACGTGTTGTGCAGCCGTCACCCTGGCCGAAGTGGCGCGCCCTACCCACGGCCGTGGAGCAGGACCTTGCCGGGCACCGCTCCCGTTTCCTTGCCGTCCTCGAAGGTGGTCTCGCCGTTCACCATTATCCAGCGGTATCCCTCCGCCTTCTGCACCCGGCGCCAATCGCCGCCGGGAAGGTCGTATACCACCTCGGTGGGGGTGGACCTCAGCTTATCCAGGTCGTACACCACTATATCCGCAGGCGCACCCTCCCGGATGAATCCCCTGTCCTTGATTCCACCCATGAAGGCAGGGAGGTAGCTCAGCTTGTAGTGGGCCTCTTCCAGGCTCAACATTCCCGTGTCCCGGGCGAGCCACGTTATAGTCTCCGTCGGGAAGTTGCCCAGAACGCTGAACTTGACGTGTGCTCCGCCGTCGGATACGCCGGGGATGCAGTAGGGCGACTTCAGTATCTCGCCGGTATTTCCGGGGTTGTCAATGGCCTTGTTGCCTAGGAACTCGGTCTGCAGGTCGTCGGCTACTGCCAGGTCGAGGCAGGCGTCTATGATGTGTTTGCCTTCCTGCTCCGCAATTTCGGCGATCGTCAGGCCCACGTACGGGTCAAGCTCCCTGCGACCTGTAGCCATTACAATCAGCCCTGCCACAGACCCCAGGAAATTCGGACCGGGGCGCGAACCGTTGTCCCATTCCTCCCGCATCCTTGAGCGCATATCGGGGTCCTGCATCTTTAGCTTGCGGTCCTCCAGGGCCCCTATGGTAATCTCACGCCAGGAAGGGCTTTCGTCGAAGAGGTTCCAGTCCTGAAGGGTGAACTCCAGGCCGCTGCGGACCGTGAGGCCCTGACCGTAGAGCCGGAGTCCCCTGTGGTTGGAACGCTCCAGCCATCTCAGCACCTGCTGGTGTTTCTGAGGCTCGGTGTCGTCGGCCTCCACCACCTGGTAGAGGATGGGACGTCGGGACACCTCGGCCAGCCGCTCATAGACTTGCAGCTTGGGGTCCATGGCCTTATAGCCGTCTTCGCCGGTGTTTCCGTAAGTAAGCTGTATGAAGCCCTGGTCAAGCTCGGCCAACACCCTGCCGAAGGCGAGAATCTCCTCTTCAGTCATCAGGTCCGTCACCATGGGCGTACCGTCGTAGTCCCGCTGCCCGGAGTTGGGACCCAGGACTTGAGCAGACCAGCCACACGCCCCGGCGGCCATCCCCTCCTTCACCAACCGGCACATCTCCTCCAACTCAGCCGCAGTAGGGCGCCTCTTTTTGGCTTCGTCCCATCCCATCACCCAGGTGTATACTGGCGTCAGGGGCACGTAGCTAATCAAGTTCACGCCCTTGGGGATACGGTTCTGCAGACGCTCCATGAACTCCGGAAAGGTCTCCCAGTCCCACGACATCCCCTGCACCATCGCCTCGTAGGGTATGGCCTCGTTGCGGGTCAACGCCAGCATCGCGCGCTCCCTGTCCTCGGCCACCGGCCGGCATGGAGCGAAGCCGAAGCCGCAGTTGCCGATGGCTACGGAGGTCACGCCGTGCCAGCCGGACAGGGTAAGATAGGGGTCCCACTGTATCTGGGCGTCGTAGTGGGTATGGAGGTCAACGAAGCCCGGGGATACGATCAGACCCGAGGCGTCAAGTGTCCTGGTGGCCTGGCTGCCTCGCAGGCCGCCAATTTGGACGATCACCCCATCCTTGATGGCGATGTCGCTCACGTAGCGTGGCGTGAGCAGCCCGTCAATGATTGTGCCTCCCTTGATTATCACGTCGTACTCTGCCATAGCAACCTTCCCCCTCTCACGATATTTTGTAGAGATGCTAACATATTCTTTAATCTTTGTCTATTTCAATGCCCGATACGAGTGGTTAGAGTGTGTTGACGCTAACAACTTCCCGACCCTGCTGAGGCGGGCAGGTATATAATCTCACCTGTCTTCCGATAGGCAGGTGTATGGGTGGTGATTCTTGTCGTTGCCCCAGCTACAACCAGATATATCCGGGGCCGTGGTAACCTTGAGACCCCGGTTCTTTGATGGTAATATTGACAGGGTAAAAGGTGTCGCTCCGATTGGTGCGAAGCGTCTGCCATTTCTTGGCGAGTCCCCTGGCCCCTTCGGGTACACCGCAATACAACATAGCCTGATTACCGGGAGCTGATGGTCATGTCTACAAACGCCGTATGCCGGATTGCGCTAAAGGAGTGGGCCGTCGCGGTGAAAGCCCTTGACCGTGGCGAGCAAATAATGCTGCTGCGCAAGGGCGGGATTCGAGAAGAGGGCAAGGACTTCAGGGTGATCCATCCCGAGTTCCTACTCTACCCCACCTTCGAACACCAGAAGGATGAGCTACTACAGGAGAAGTACCACCATGACCTCCGACAGGTACTTTCCGAGGCCCAGGGCGGAGAAACCATAACCTTCTCTCACTGGGCCGGTGTAGAGGAGGTTATCGAGCTTACCGAGCAGGACAAGCTGGATACTCTATCGCCTTATCATATCTGGAGCGACGACTACGCCCAAAAGCGGCTGCACTGGAAGCCCAGGTCTCCCCTGTCCGTCATGCTTCTGCGGATACACCGGCTGGAGGAGCCGCAGACGGTGCCCTATCTGCCAAGTTACGGCGGCTGCAAGTCCTGGGTAGAGCTGTCCGAGGACCTGCCCCTGGGCCATCTCACCCCCGTACTTGCGGAAGAGGATTTTCGCAGTAAGGTGGGAGAGGTCAAGGCGGCATTGGGTCTGTGACCTTCCTACAAATTCGAGGGAGCATAGAACATGAAGTATCGCCATCTGCCTAGGACCCAGCTTGACCTGTCCGAAATCGGATTCGGACTCTGGACCGTGGCAACAACCTGGTGGGGACGCATCGAGGAATCGGAGAAGGAGAGACTCCTTCAGACGGCCGTAGAGCTTGGAATAAACTTCTATGATACCGCCGACACATACGGAGAAGGATACGGCGAAGAGCTTCTTGCCAAGTCCCTCGGACATGAGCGGCATAACATAGTCATAGCCACCAAGTTCGGTTACGACTTCTACGACAATATCGAGCGCATAGGTCACAAGGAGCGGACCCAGAAGTTCGAGCCGGATTTCATACGTTTCGCTTGTGAGCAAAGCCTGCGACGGCTAAAGACGGATTACATAGACATCTACCAGCTTCATAATCCCCGCATAGACGCCATCGAAAGCGATGAGGTCTTTGATTTGCTGGATACCCTGGTGAAGGAGGGCAAGATCCGCTACTACGGGTCTGCCCTTGGGCCGGACATCGGCTGGTTCGAGGAGGGGGAGGCCTCCATGCGGGACCGCCATGTCAGCTCTCTCCAGATAATCTACAGCATCCTGGAGCAAGACCCGGCCCGCCGATTCTTTCCCATTGCGGGGGAAGAAAACGTGGGGCTTATATCCCGGGTCCCCCACGCCTCGGAGGTCCTCACGGGCAGGTTCTCCCAACCCCCCACCTTCGACCCGGGAGACCACAGGGCCCACCGCCGGCATGAGTGGCTAACCCAGGCACTGAAAAAGGCCGATCAGGTCACCTTCCTGGCAGAGGAGACGGGCCGCACCATGGCCCAGGCGGCCATCAAGTTCTGTCTCGCCAAGGAGGCTATTGTCTCGGTCCTTCCCAACATCACCAGCATGGAGGAGCTTGAGGAGTACGCCTCGGCCCCGGATACGCCGGACCTGATGATGGAGGAGAATGAGCGGCTTGACGACCTCTGGGAGAACGCCTTCTATCTAGAAGAGGCTTCTCCCGCCGCCAGCGAGACCTCCTGAAGTGGAGGACGCGCGAGCCTAAGCAAGGAGTTAGTGTAAGTCATGGTACAGCAGACGAGGAAGCTGGTATACCGCTTCGACGAGGGCGACGCCAACATGCGCAACCTTCTCGGGGGCAAGGGGGCGAATCTCTCCGAGATGTCCCAGTTGGGTCTACCCGTGCCGCCGGGGTTCACCATCACCACCGAAGCGTGTATAGACTATTACGAAAGGGACCACCAGCTCCCCGAAGGTCTGTGGGACAAAGTGCAGGAGCACATACACGGGCTGGAGAAGTCCATAGGAAGGGAGTTCGGCTCTACCACCAATCCCCTGCTGGTGTCGGTACGTTCAGGAGCCAGGGTCTCCATGCCGGGGATGATGGATACCATTCTCAATCTTGGCATCAACGATGAGATAGTCCGCGGCCTTGCCGGTCTCATGGGTGACGACCGCCCGGCCTACGACGCCTACAGACGCTTTCTCCAGATATACGCCAACGTGGTCATGGACGTGGAGTCATCCACCTTCGAGGAGATACTCGCCCGCCGGAAGGCGGATGCCGGAGTACAACTTGACCACGAGCTTAACCCGGAGCAGCTAGTCGGTGTGATAGGTGACTTCAAGGAGGCCATCCGCAACGCCGCAGGGAAGGACGTACCCGAGGACCCCTGGCAGCAGTTGCTGGAGGCTGTCCAGGCTGTCTTTGGCAGCTGGAACAGTCCCCGTGCCATCGCCTATCGCGACCACTACAACATACCCCACCACTGGGGCACCGCCGTAAACGTCATGGTCATGGTCTTTGGCAACCTTGGGGATGATAGCGGCACGGGAGTCCTGTTTACCCGCAACCCCCTCGACGGACAGCGCGACCTGTACGGCGAGTATCTCTCCAACGGGCAGGGCGAGGACGTGGTGGCCGGCGTGCGTACCCCCGACCCAATCTCCAGCCTGTCCCGGAGGCACCCCCACATCCACGGCCGTCTATCTGAGATGGCCCAGCAACTGGAGAGTCACTACAAAGACGTGCAGGATATGGAGTTCACCGTGGAGGGTGGGCGACTCTATCTGCTACAGACCCGCAACGCTCAACGCACCGTACAGGCGGCTGTAAAGGTGGCCGTGGACATGGTGGATGAGGGGCTGATAACCCCGGAGGAGGCGCTGAGGCGGGTGAACCCGGAGGAGTTGTCCCAGCTATTTGTGCCCCAGTTCGACGACAAGGCCAGAGACAAGGCCGTATCCGAGAAGGCGTTCCTAGCACGGGGCTTCGGAGCGTCCCCCGGCGCAGCCACAGGCAAGGCTTTCCTGGATGCCACCAGGGCCGCCGACGCCGCAAAGCGAGGGACCCCGGTTATTCTTGTCAGGCCGGAGACCAAGCCCGACGATATACACGGCATCCTGGAGTCTAAAGGTGTTCTTACCAGCAGGGGTGGTGTCACCAGCCACGCTGCCGTAGTTACCAGGGGGCTGGGCGTCCCGTGCGTTGTCGGGTGTGAAGAGCTACAGGTGGACATCCAGGCCCGAGTCTTCACTACTACCGGAGGCCATGCCATACGCGAGGGAGAGGACATAAGCGTTGACGGGACCACCGGGGAGGTGTTCGCAGGCTCCATCCCCACCTTCCAGCCCGACCTGGAGGAGCTACATGATGCCCAGCTTCTCCTCTCCTGGGCCGACAAGACCCGCCGGCTGGGTGTGATGGCCAACGCCGATACCCCCACCGATGCCCAGCGTGCGGTCTCTATGGGGGCCGAGGGAATTGGCCTCTGTCGCACGGAGCACATGTTCCTGGGGCCGGAGAGAGTGCCCGTCGTCCAGAAGATGCTGATCAACGCACAGGAGGCGGAGCGATGGGAGCAGGAGCACCCGGAAGCATCCTCCAGCCGCTCGCCGTCCCCCGAGTTGCCCGTGGCCGTGGGTGAGTACTACAAGGCCCTGGACCATCTGAAACAGCTTCAGATAGAGGACTTTACGGGTATCCTGAGAGCGATGGGTGAGAGGCCGGTAATCATTCGCCTGCTGGACGCGCCACTTCACGAGTTCCTCCCACGCTACGAGGAGCTTGTGAGGGAGTTGGTGGAGATGGAAGCCGGGGAAGCCCCCCAGGAAGAGATTCGTTCCCGGGAGGAGTTCCTCCAACTGGTTGAGTCGCTGCGGGAAGCGAACCCCATGCTGGGCCACCGGGGTTGCCGTCTGGGGCTGACCTTCCCCGCCATCTACGAGATGCAAACCGAGGCCATCATCACCGCCAGCGCCCGCCTCATCCAGGAGGGGATTGCCCCACACCCCGAGATTATGATTCCTCTCACGTCCCACGTGAACGAGATGCACAGGTTGAAAGAGGGGTTGTCCGCCGTGGCGGAGAGGGTGCAGCAGGATGTGGGCACAAAGGTGAAGTACCTCTTCGGGACCATGATTGAGGTCCCACGGGCTGCGCTGACCGCCGGTGAAATAGCCGAGGCGTCAGACTTCTTCAGCTTCGGCACCAACGACCTCACCCAGACCACCTATGGCTTCAGCCGGGATGATGCCGAGGGCAAGTTCCTCAACCACTACATTGACAAGGAAATCCTTCCATACAATCCCTTCGTCACCATAGACCCCGACGGAGTCGGCGCCCTGGTCCGCATAGGCGTGGAGCAGGGCCGCCGCACTCGCTCGGACCTGGAGGTAGGTATATGCGGGGAGCACGGCGGCGACCCTGCCAGCGTGGCCTTCTGCCACCGGGAGGGGCTGGACTACGTGAGCTGCTCTCCCTTCCGTGTGCCGGTGGCGCGCCTCGCCGCAGCCCAGGCCGCCCTTGAGGAGTCCCCATAGGGGATGCAGGCTCGTTGTTAGGGGTTTAGGGGCGTGTTAGAATGGTGGTAGAGAAGGGGCGACATCTCCCAAAGGTACGGTTTACCGATGCCTCATAAGCTACTCATTGAATTCGACATTAACTTTGAGCACCCTCTGAAGAAATTCCTGAAACCCGGCGAGGTCATAAGAGGCGAGCCTGTAGAGCTTGTTTTCCACGTCACCAATTTGGGAACGGAGACCTTTCCCGGAGGCATACTCAGAAGCTGGCATATCCTCTATGGACCGGACAGGAATATAACGCATGATCCACCTACAGCAAATATCAAGTGCGGCGAAATATCGCCTGGGCATAAGATTAGGCTCATGTCAAAGAGTGTAGTGCCGTTAACTGAAGGTCTCGCATGGATAGAAATTTCCATTGAACCGCAGGGTGACGAAAAGGCAGTGGAGTATCACCAAAGCCCTGAAGATGTAGATGGAGATGGAGAATGGACGGATTGCTTCTATGTCGTTAACAGAGAAATGCTTCTCCTAGCCTCAATGATAGAAGGATCAACAGAACGAGCGTAGGAGGCGAACATGGCAGTCAGGTTAGTTAAAGATAGAGAGGGAGAACCCACTAGTGCACAGACCCGATATTACGTTAGATCTGATTCCTTGCTGCGCCGATACGAGGCTGCTGCGAGAGAACCTGTTGAGGCACTAGGAGATTCAGTTAATTTCGACATGAATCTGATGGAGATGAACCGGTTCTATTTTGCCGAACTGGATGGCCAACCCTATCTATACCGTAAAGTCAGCTACCATGAGGTGGAAGTTTATGGACTGGCTGAGTAGGCTTAGGTCCATTTTGCCAGTAAGTGTCAGGGTTTCGGGGCAAAGGCGATCGGTCGTTCGCATGCACATGATAGACTCGTATGAACTTGAGGAATGTAAGCCGCGGATTATCCGGCGGGAACGTCCGCTCTGGCGAGAACACAGACTGGACTCATATCACCTGAAGCCCGACGGGACTATTGACCACAGACATTTATGATGCCAGCCGTTTATTATGAGTCAGCAGCCAGCATTAGGGCAACGAGTACGGATAAGGGAGGGCGTCGAGAAGTACGGCGGCCTGTGCGGCCAGATAATTCACCGGCAGTGGGTCACGGGGAGCGGGGTCTATCACCGTGAGGGACCCGGCGTCAGGGCAGGACAGGGGCAGCTTGCCCTCGTCATTGCGCTGGAGGACCCGCCTCCCGGCCTGGAACCCGTCATCCTGTGCTACGAAGAGCACATTTCCCTGATACTTGATGAATAGCTGCTCCGACATTCCCTACGACAGCGCGGCAATTTCTCTCTCAAGCCCCTCGATGTCACCTTCGCTGAGGTTGAAGTATTTGGCGTCCGGGTGATGGAATACCAGAGCCGAGACCGCCGATTCCGGGTCCATCATAAACCCCTCGGTCAGCTCCACGCCGATGTTATCCGTCACGTTCAGCAGCCGGAAAAGCTGCTCTTGGTCCTCCAGCCGGGGACAGGCGGGGTAGCCAAAGGAGTACCTGCGGCCCCGGTACTGGGTGCGAAACAGGTCCTGATACGTTATGCCCTGTGGGTCGCCGAACCCCCACATCTGGCGAATCTGCTGGTGCAGAAGCTCGGCAAACGCCTCAGCCCCCTCCAGAGCAAGGGCCTGGAGAATGTGGGAGTTGAGGAACTGTCCTTCGGTTTTCCAACGCTCTGCCAGGTCACGCACTCCCAAACCGATGCTGGTGACGAACATCGCCACATAGTCCTTCCGACCCGTACTCCTGGGAAGGATGTAGTCGCTGAGGCACAGGCCGTCCCGCTGGGACTGTCGGCCAAAGTAGAACCTGTCCAAGACTGTCTCACCGTCCGGCCCATAAATCAGCGTCCACTGACCATCGGAGTTACAGGGGAAGAACTTGAACACGGCATTGGCAGTGATGTCCGGCTGGGCCAGCACCGCATCCTCCACCCGGCGCACGGAGTCGCGTAGCTCCTGGGCAGAGGGGTCTCCGGCGGCAAGTGCGTCGGCGAACCTGCCCTTGAAACCCAGATGACGCACGTAGAGCATCTGGGGGTTGATGTAAGGGAAGATTCTTTCCATGTCATAGTCCCGCAACACGTGGAGCCGCAGGTCGGGAGGGTTGGGGACCTGGAAGTCGTAGCTAACCTGGGCCGGCGCTACCACCGGAGCAGCCTCGGCAGCCTCGGACCGGCGTTGCCCATTGGCCCCCATCATCTCTGCGGTCTCGGACTCAAGGGCAGCGGCCAGCTTCTCTCGTTCATCGGCCTCGACGATGGTGTTGGCAAGGGCTAGACCGGCCATAGCGTCGGGTGCGTAGGCCACCATCCCGTCATACTCAGGGGCTATGCGGGTCCGGGCGAAGCGATTGGACAGGGCTGCGCCCCCGACCAGAATGGGGCTGGCGACTCCGGCCTGACGGAAGTCCCGCACAGTCTCTACCATCATCTGGGCCGATTTGACCAGCAGCCCGGAGAGGCCGATGATGTCCGGATGGTGCTGTAGATAGGACTCGATAAGCTCCTGGGGCGGCACCTTGATGCCCAAGTTGATGACCTGGTATCCGTTATTGGACAGAATGATGTCCACCAGGTTTTTACCGATGTCGTGGACATCCCCCTTTACCGTGGCCAGTACCACCCTGCCCTTTGTGGCCGTGTCCAGCCTGTCCATGTGAGGCTCAAGGTGGCTAACCGCGAACTTCATGGACTCTGCGGACTGAAGCACCTCTGCAACAATCAGCTGGTTGGCGTTGAACTGCCGGCCCACCTCGTCCATGCCGGCCATCAAGGGCCCGTTTATAATCTCCAGGGGGGTACGGCCCGTCAGCGCCTCATCCAAATCCTGGGCAAGCCCTTCCTTGCTGCCCTCGATGATGGCAAGGGCCAAGCGTTCGTCCAGGGGCAGGCTGCGCCGCTCTTCGGCAGTGGCTTTGGGGGCCTTGTCCCGGAAGTGGGCGGCAAAGGCGGCTACCGGGTCCTCACCCCGGTTCCAGATAAGGTCCTCGGATAAGGTCCGTTCCTCTTCGGGGATGGAGGTATACCGTTCCATCTGCTCCGAGTTAACGATGGCCATGTCCAGCCCGGCCTGTACGCAGTGATAGAGAAACACGGAGTTGAATACTTCACGCCCTGCCGGGGGCAGGCCGAAGGACACGTTGGAGATACCCAGAATGGTCTTGGTTTGGGGCAGAGCATCTTTGATGAGGCGGACGCCCTCAATGGTCTCCGCGGCAGAGCCGACGTAGTTCTCGTCTCCGGTTCCTGCGGGGAATACCAGGGGGTCGAAGATAATGTCCTCCAGAGGCACCCCGTACTTTTCGTTCAGTATTTGGGCTGAACGCAGGGCAATCTCCAGCTTGCGTTGGCGCGTGATTGCCTGGGCCTGCTGCTTGTCCTCGTCTATGCAGCCAACCACCAGAGCCGCGCCGTAGCGCCGGGCCAGGGGCACCACGGCCTGGAAGCGGGCCTCCCCATCCTCCAGGTTGACGGAGTTAATCACCGACTTGCCCTGGAGCCGCTTGAGGGCCTCTTCTATCACATGGGCATCGGTGGAGTCTATCATCACAGGCGCCTTGACCTTTTTGGTAAGAATGTCCAGGAATGTGTTCACGTCGGACACTTCATCCCTGTCAGGGTCCTGGAGGCACACATCGAGTAGGTGCGCCCCACCACGGACCTGACGGCGGCCAATCTCGGATGCCTCCTCGAAAGCGCCCTCACCTATGAGTCGACGGAACCGGCGGCTGCCGAGGACGTTGGTGCGCTCGCCCACGATGGCGGGACGCGTGTCCTGGTCAACCACCAGAGCTTCGATGCCGGAAATCCGAGTCTCACGAGACTCGACCATTTCCCTGGAAGCCTTTCCCGCCGCCGTCTCAGCCAACAGGCGGACGTGGTCAGGTCCGGTGCCACAGCATCCACCAACCAGGTTTACCCACCCGGACTCGATAAACCGTCCGATAGTCCCCGCCATCATCTCGGGGGTCTCGTTGTATTTGCCATCCTCGTCGGGGAGTCCGGCGTTGGGAACACAGGCCACGGGGAAGCGTGATAGCCCGGCCAGGGTGCGTATGTGGTCTGTCATGAACTCAGGGCCGGTGGCACAGTTGAACCCAATCCATAGCAGGTCCCGGTGGGCAAGGGAAGTGTAGAAGGCCTCGGCATCCTGTCCCGCCAACAGGGTTCCCATAGGCTCTATGGTTCCTTGCACCGCCACGTGGACCTCTCGCCCTAACTCGGCAAAGGCCCGGTCTATACCTTCCAGTCCGGCTTTGACATTTATGGTATCCTGGCTGGTCTCCAGCAGCAGCACGTCAACGCCGCCCTCCATGAGACCGACAGCCTGCTCGTGGAAAGCGGCAGCCAGCTCGTCGAAGGTGATGCCGCCGGTGACTGAGATAGTCCTGGTGGTCGGTCCCATGGAGCCTGCCACGAAGCGCGGCTTGTCGGGAGTGCTGGCGGCATCGGCCAGAAGACGGGCCAGCCGGGCGGCTTCCTGGTTAATCCGTCGGGTTTCATGTGCCAGGTCGTATTCCGACAGTACAACCGATGTTGCGCCGAAGGTATTGGTTTCCAGAATATCAGCCCCGGCGTCCAGAAAAGACTGGTAGATGTCGCCGATGACGTCGGGTCGGACCAGTATCAGGTACTCGTTACATCCTTCGTACTCGGGCCCACCGAAATCTTCAGGCCCCAGGCTGCGCGCCTGGATAGACGTGCCCATGGCGCCGTCCATGACCAGAATACGCTGGCTGAGCAACGATTTCAGTGTGCCTATGCGCTCGGTCTCGTTCATATAGCCTCCAACTGATGATGCGCTGGTGCATCCAAAGGCCATTATAGCATAGGCCACTTGCGAAGATAATCGGAACGGCGCAGAATGGATTTTCAGTGGGGGTTCTACCGTTGTAATGCGTGCCCGCTACCGGTTATATTTCACTTGCGCTGATTTCAACATGAGTCATAAAGGGGGGATATGGGTCAGCGGTCGCAAGGGCAAGATGCCAAGCTGAAGGTTCCGTCTCTCACCTTTCTAGGAGCACTTCCTCCGGTCCCACAGAGTAGGGCCGCTATCAGAGCCGGCCTTTTCGTGACTCAGATTCTACCGCTGCCCGTAAAACCCCAGACGTGGCTGAGACCTGAGCCGGTGCGGGAGGACATCACCTTTCCCCTCTCGGGCAGGCATGGCGACGCCGACATATACAGGGTCTCAGACGACAAGGTACGTGCCGGAATTCTGGTCACACCGGGCATTAGTCCTGCCCCCAGAGACGACCACCGCATCGTGAACCTGGGGAAGGCACTGGCACTGGCCGGATTCGTAGCCATGTTCCCCTGGTCTCCTTCAATGATGAGCAAGCAGCTCAACCTTGACGAACCAGACAATCTGGTCAGGGCATTCGAGTATCTTAGAGGTATGCCCTACGTGGACCCGAACCGGGTGGGCATGGCCGGGTTCTGTGTGGGCGCCTCCATGCTTATAGTTGCAGCTTCCGACTCACGAATCAGAGACGATGTAAACTTTGTCAGCGACTTCGGCGGATACTACGATATGAGTGACCTGTTCAAGCAGATCTCCAGCAACCGCAGCTTCTATCGCCAGACGGTAGAACCCTGGGTCCCCAACCATCTGACCCAAGAGGTCCTCACAAATCATCTGATTGAGAGCCTGGAAGCGGATGACGAGAGGGAGACGCTGAGCCACATCTTCATCGAGAAAGGCCCCGCTCAATCCTCCTTCCTGGACGGGATTTCAACGGAAGGCAGAGCGGTATACCACCTTCTGGACTCTCTGAACGCCCAGGATGAAGGTCAACGACTGACCCTGGAAGAGGCAGATAGGCTCGTTGGCGACCTCCCGGCCAACTTCCTTGAGGGGTTGAAAACCATATCTCCCAGCAACCACGTAGGCGATTTGAAGGCGCAGGTGATGATTGCCCACGACCGGGAGGACAACCTTGTTCCGGCGGAGGAGTCACGTCGGCTGGCAGACGCTCTATCGGAGCGGGGGCGCATTCGTCACACGGAGTTCTCCTTCTTCTCCCACGTGACCCCCGACAAGCGAGTGGGGCCGCTTACCTTTATGAGGGAGGCCTTCAAGCTGTTCCGCCACACCTACAGCATCATCCGGGTAACGACTTGAGGGGCCTAACTTGCTCACCTCATCAACTCTTGACAAATGATACCTTGAATGTCATCATTCGTCTATAGTAGTCAATTAAATAGTCTACGATTGTCCAATGATATGAAGATAAGTATCTTATGTTTTTTGTAACGCCGGGAAATCACACACTTGACCTTGAAGAGTTGGAGCGAATACGGTTCCGTGTGGACCGTTTCCTGATAATGCCCAAGTATGAGGAATGGATGCGCCGTGAAGCTTTTATCCGGCAATCGTATTCGTCAACAATGATTGAAAACCCCAGCATATCTGCGGAAGAACAGGAAAGGGCTGAGGCGGAGCTAAGTGTTAACCGCTCGGATGTCGCTAACTATGCAAGAGCGCTGGAATTTGTAGACTTTATGAGTGAAGACCAAGATGTAGTGCTGGATGAACGGATAATCCGGCAGATGCATTGGTTCCTAATGCGAGGAATGCGAGACTACCATTACCTTCCCGGGCAATACAGGAGGGACACTAATTGGATTGATGACAATGGTGTCAAGGTCTATCAACCCCCACACCAACTTGATATCGTCCCTCTAATGAGGGAGCTAGTTGAAGCTCTCAGAGATGATGGTCTCCATCCCATACTCAAGGCCGGTGTTGCCCATGTCCATATGGTTGCCATTCATCCCTTCGTAGACGGCAATGGACGTACCGCCCGGCTACTGGCAACTTTCATACTTCAGAGCAGTGGCTGGGGATTCCGGAATCTTCTGGCATTGGACAGCTACTACCAACGTAACCGTGATGAGTACATCAAAGCTCTGGCAAGCACACTTGGATCGAAGTTTCCGGACCGGTATGATGCAACTCCCTGGCTGGAGTTCTTTTGCACGTCACTTGGTGTACAGGCTCGACTTCTTGAGAGCCGTCTAACTGAGTGGCAGATGATGGTGGATGACATCCACAGGGAACTGAGGCCGTTGGGACTCTCGGACAGGCAGATTGACGGGCTTGTGTACGCAAGGCGCAAAGGAGAGATCGCACGACGTGACTATATTGAGGTTACCGGTGTTTCCCATCTTACTGCTACGAGAGACCTCACTTCGATGGTGGCCAAGGGTTTTCTCATCCCAGAAGGAATGGGGCGGAACAGGAAATACAGGCTGACCGGTGCATCCTTAGCGAGACCGGGTGCGCATGAGTCGGTCAGCGCTCAGGAACGGCGGCGGCTATAGCAACAAGCATAAAGATAGTGGTACGCCACCGAATGTAACACGTTAGGGATTCACGTGCTGGCAAGGGATAGGATATGTTAGAATGTAAGTGCATCATTTTTTGACATGGCAGAGGTAACGATGCCCAGAAATTACTGGATGATGATTACCAACCTGGAGAACTTTCGGGTTACTCGTGATCTTGGCTTCACGGTGCAGGGCCTGAATGCCCACCTCCAACGGAAGGCGCAGCGCATAGAACCCGGCGACCGGATTCTGTACTACATCGGCGGAAAGAGATATTTCGCAGCTACGGCCACGGCTACCTCCCGGTACGCTGAAGACCCTGCTCCCGTATGGAAGAAGGAGGGCAACAATAGCCCCTGGGCTTTCAAGGTAAACATTCAGTCCCAGTATATTCTGGACGAGAATGAGTTTATAGACGCGTGTCAGCTGGCTCCCCGGCTGGAATATGTGCGTAAATGGGCGCCAGAGGACTGGTATATAGCTTTTGCCCAGAGCAAACTGCATCTCCTGCCGAAAAAGGACTTCATGTTGATTGAAGAGGAGATGCGAAAAATAAGGGCCAATGGCAATAGCACAAGGCGCCGTCCAAAATCCCATGGGGCACATCGTCGCCGGGTCGGGCAACCTAGCGGATAACCAAGCACAGGAAGCCAAAGGAAAGTGCCCCGAAAATATCGGGGCACTTTCTTTTCGCGTCCCTAGCTCGGCAGTGGGTTATCTGCTTACCATATCGTAGCTGCGGAGCAGCTTGCCCGGTGTGGCCCCGGTGCACACGGTATCCTCTTCAAAGGTCACCTCACCGTTGACCACGGTGTAGCGTATGCCCTTGGCCTTCTGGATAAGCCGCCGTTCTCCTCCGGGGAAGTCGGTGGAATACACCGGGCTGCTGTATTGCAGGCCCAGCTTGTCCATGTCGTATACGATTATGTCGGCAGCGTAACCTTCCCTCAGGATACCCCTGTCGGTGAATCCGGCAATCCATGCCGGCAGGCCGCTTAGCTTGTAGTGGGCCTTCTCCAGGCTCATAATCTCCCGGTCCCTTGTCCACAAAGACAGGAAGTTAACGGGCCACGTGCCGACGGTCAAATAACGGACGTGTGCGCCACCATCGGAGACACAGGGGTGGGTATAGGGATGGTTCTGGATTTCTACCATAGCCTGGGGGTCCGTGCCGGTAGTGGGGTCGGTCGAGAACTCAGTCAGCAGGTCCTCGTCCAGCGCCAGGTCCAGCATGGCATCCATGGGATGCTTGCCCGTTGCTTCGGCCAACTCTGCGATAGTCATCCCCTCGTACTGGAAATTCCTCTCGTTCCGTACCTCGACCACTCGCATCTTGCTCCAGTCAGATGCAACGTCGGCCGTTCCACCAGTCCCGGTCCAGGCTCCCACGTCCTGTCTCATCCGGTCTCGCACGCCGGGGGTCTTCAGCTTGGCAATCCGCTCTTCCGGAGTGCCGACGAAGGGGTCTATCCAGTTCGGCATCGCATCGAACCCGTTGTACTCGGCAAGCTCAAACACCGGTGAAATAGCGACGGCGCTGCTCTGGGCGAACATAAGCGCCCCCTCGGCATTGGCACGCTCAAGGAAGGCCAACTGCTCCTTATAGCGTTCCGGTGCGGCCTCGCTCTGGCTGACCGCTCCCCACTGGAGGGGCCGTCCGCTGGCCAGGCACATCTGAATCAGGAAGTCCTCCCGGCCTCTGCCGTGGGCGTCGCCCTCTACGGGGTCAAACGCCAGTCCACCGGAACCTGTTATGTCGGAGCCTCCGAGCAGGTCCGGCTCACCCGGCGGAAGTGGCCGCTCGGCCGCGCCCCTTGTCCAGCCTATGCTGCCTATCCCAAACTCGGACAGTACCTCCGCCAGAGCCATATACTCCTCGTTGGAGGCTACCTGGCTGGGTATAAAGCGGCCATCGTCGGGGCGATTGAGCAGCGTCTTCATGGAAGACCAACCGAAGGCCCCCGCCTGCATCGCCTCGTGGACTATGGCCTGCATCTGCTTTGTTTCCTTCTCGGTTGCGTTGACCCTTTCCCGGGACTCTTCGGGTCCCACCACGTACAATCTCAGGGGATTGAAGGGGACCAGAGCGCCCACGTTGACACCCAAGGGGTTTCTGGACAGGCTGTCCATCCACTGGGGGAAGGTCTCCCAGTCCCACCGCAGGCCCAACTCCATAGTCCTGAGGGGAATGGCCTCTATCCTGGTCAGAAGACGCATGGCGTATTCTCTATCTTCGGGTTTGCAGGGTGCGAACCCGAAACCACACTGGCCTATGGCAACTGTGGTCACGCCGTGCCAGCCTGACATAGTGGCGTATGGTTCCCAGTTGAGCTGGAGGTCGTAATGATTATGAAGGTCAATCGCTCCGGGGGCTACTATGCACCCGCTGGCGTCCAGTTCCTTTTTGGCGGAAGCCTTGATTGCGCCGCTAACCATGGCAATCTTGCCGTCCTTGATAGCAACGTCTCCTCTGTAGGCGGGCAGACCACCTGTCCCATCTACTATTGTGCCATTCCGAATAATCATATCGTATTCTGGCATGTTCCCTTTCTCCTTTCGCACCCACAGAGTGGATTTATGCCATTATTGTAACAGCCTTTGTTCCTTTGTCAACGCATGAGTGGACGACATCTCCAGAGCCTTCCGATAGTCCTGGGGAGTATTCAGGTCGAGAAGTATCTCCGGTGAGTCTATTTCCACCCGTTGCGTCTCCTTCACGTGTCTGCGGACCACGTCCTTGACCCCCAACGTGTCCTCCGATATATCCAGAAGCTCATCCATCAGGGACAGGGACAGAATTATGGGGTGCCCCCCTTTGCCGCCGTAAGTGGGTATGGTAATCAGACAGGTGCGTTTTGCGGAGTCGGCCCGACAGTGTAGCTCCATTACTCGGCGTATGGTGTCGGCGGAGCGGGGCTGGTCTACGTTCAGGATAAGTATGGACTCCTCCTGGGGTAGACGTACAGCCTCGCCTTGTTCTCCCGCAGCAGGAGGGATTGAAGAGGCTTTTAGAGCGTGCAGGCCGGCCTTTATGGACGTGGTCTTGCCCTGTTTATAATCGGGGTTGTAGACACACTGGATTTCTGGACGGCCCTCAAGCAGGGACTTTAGCTTTTTCGACTGGTGCCCAAGGACTAGGAAGGTCCGAGATACACCCGCCGAAGCGAGGGCGGATATTTGATGCTCAATCAACGGCCTGTCGTGCCAGGTGAGGAGGGCCTTGAGATCCCCCATTCGGGTGGACTCTCCCGCAGCCAGGAGAAGGGCAGCTATAGTTGCCATTACTCCCCCTAGACCGATGCGGCCTCGGTGGGCATTACCTTGTCTATTGCCCGGTTGAAGTACTTCTCATCCATTCTCATAGCGCCACCGGAGCCGCCGTGCCGGAACATAACGATTTCCGACATGATGCTGACAGCCAGCTCCTCGGGTGTGAGAGCGCCTATGTCCAGTCCTATGGGGGCGTGGACGTCCTTCAACCGCTCCGGGGATACGCCCAGCTGTATCAGGCGCTGGTATATAAGGATGGTCTTGCGCCTGCTCCCCAGCAGTCCCACGTACTTGGCCGGGGTACGGACAGCCGCCTCCAGAGCAAGGTCGTCAAACCAGTGGCCACGGGTGGCTATTACGATGAATGTGTTGGCGTTTATGGGGACTTGGTCCAGGCCATTGGCATAGTCGGGGACTACTATAGTGTCCGCGGCCTCCGGGAAACGCTCCCTGTTGGCGAACTGGGGCCGGTCGTCCACCACGTAGATTCGGAAACCCAGCATATTGGCGAGGGCATAGGTAGCCCTGGATACGTGGCCGCCCCCCATCAGCACCAGGGTAGGTGGGGTTGTGAAGCCTTCCACGAAAAGCTCAACCCCGTCGTGGGTTATGACGTGCTTGTTGGTGCCCAGGTCGGCCACCTGACGAGACGCATCCAGCGCCAGGTCGTCCAACTCCAAGTCTCCCAGGGAGCCGTAGGTGGAGCCATCCTCCCGCAGCAACATTCTGGCTCCCACGTCCCCCCGGCCAGAATCTGTCCTGACCAGCGTAGCAACGCTCACCGGGTTGCCACTCTCGTAGGCCCCCATCATTTCCTCGCCGAAGGGCAGGAAGTCCTGGGGGTCACGGAGCGGCTCGATGAAGAAATACATGGTGCCACCACATACCAGACCATCCCTTGCGGCGATGTCCTCGTTGAGCAGATAGTCACGAAACTCGGGTCCTCCCTCTCGACGCATTATCTCTTTGGCGGCATACCAGATGTCGCCTTCCACACACCCGCCTCCAAGAGTGCCCACACCACTGCCGTCCCTGCGGACGAGTAGCTTGGCCCCGGGTTTCTGAGGGGTAGAGCCTTTCGTCCTCACCACCGTGGCGAGTACGCAGGGTTGGCTACCCTCAAGAAGCTTCACCGCCTCTTGTATTACTTCCTTCATGCTCCTTCACCTGATACAAAAAGGATGGTCTACACACAGAATACCAGATAACACCGTAGGATGCCAGAGTGCAGCAGGTATCATCGTGCCGGACTCTCAGTTAGACAGGGCTTTCGATTTCCTGTCATTCAGAGCGAAGCGTAGGGGAACGAGGAATCCGAGGCGCTTATAAAGGCTGCCAGGGCTATCCATACTACTTCCAGGGGACTTCCTTCTTGCTCATTTGCAGCGCCGCCTCGTTATACCTTTTTAGCAAGTCTTCCAAGCTGTCTTTGACTATGCCGAAGGTCTCCCTAACGAAGGACTGGCTGACAATGATGTCTCCGTAGTAATCTTCAATACCTATGTCCCTCTCCATCCATTCCCGGATTCTCTTCCTCCTGCTCTCTTCGACCATTACGAGACGCCCGTTTGCATGGGCAATGGCGTGACGAAGGTCAGCAAGCACTTTTAGCCGCTCCCAGGACTGGTCATTCTTGGAGAGTTCAAAGGTGAGAATGTGTTGGCAGTACTTTTTGGCACGGTCGGGGAAATCGCTTCCTCCGATGTCGTCCAGAGAAATCTTCTGCCCTCTCTTCTCCTGGATGAGGCGGGCAATTTCCGTTACAGTGGTCTCATACACGGTATATAAAGAAACTAGGAAGGGGTTATAAAGGATGCGCGGGAGCCGGAACTCAATGTAGTTGTCATGGATTTCATGTGCAAACCGTGACCAGGGTTGCTGGTCATTTGGGCTAAGGGAAGGCGACTTTTCCGAGAGTGTGTCGAGAACGCCTTCTGCCGACTGGCGCCACCGCTCCACCTGTTCTTCAATATGCTTCAAATGTTCTTTGAGTATGTTCAAATCCGATGATACTTCAATTAGCCAGAAATTAGTGTGGAACGATTTATCCATTGGTTTCACCATTCCATGCTGTAAGGATAGGGTATAGGGAGGTACATATCTATCTTCTGGGAATTATACACCAACGACAAGAACCGGAGATGCCTGTTTTTATGAAACGCTGCACACAGGCCGGGAGTCGTGGGCCACAGGTCTACTTCGCAGTGTTGGGTTGGAGTTGGCGTTTAAGCGGCAACCCGCTTCTTCCGGTTGGAGACGTAGTCCACCAGGACGTACTCGCCCAGCCTGTCGGGGCTGCTGTAGAAGGCCCTTCCCCGGTTGATGCGGGTTATCTTGTCAACGAAGTTCATCAACTGGTAGTTGTTCTCCAGCATGAAGGTGTTGATGCGGATGCCCTCCTGGGTGCAGCGTCGGACCTCTTTTAGGGTCTCCATTATGGTCTTGTAGCTGGGGGGATAGCTGAAGAAGGACCGGTCTCCCTCCAGGTGGGCAGTGGGTTCGCCGTCGGTGATGAGGATAATCTGGCGAGTGCCTCCCTTATCCCTGGACAGCAGCTTGCGGGAGAGCATGAGGGCATGGTGTATGTTGGTTCCCGACACCCAGGCGTTCCAGTTGCTCTTGGGCAGGTCGTCCTCCTTTATCTCCCTGGCGTAATCGGAGAAACCGATAACGTACAGGCTATCCCTGGGAAACTGGCCGTTAATCAGGGCAAAAAGGGCCATAGCCACCTTCTTTGCCGCCTGGTAGCTGCCGAATAGTCCCATAGACCTGCTCTGGTCAAGGAGGACCACGGTAGATGCCTGGGTCATGTGCTCGCTGCGAAAAATCTCAAAGTCATCGGGAGCGAGACGCACCGGCACGTCAGGCCCTGTACGCACGATGGCGTTCTTCACCGTGGTATGGAGGTCAAGCTGGAAGGGGTCGCCGAACTCGTAGGCCTTGGTATCGGTAATGGAATCCCCTGCCGTACCCCGTGTGTGCAGCTCGTGGTTGCCCATACGGTCTTTCTTCAGGTTCATAAAGACCTCTTTGAGCGCCTTCTGCCCGATTCTCCTGATGGCCCTGGGGGTAAGCTCCGGGCTCTCGGTGTCCTTTATGTAGCCCCCTTCTTTCAGGACTTCCAGGAGGTGCTGTAGCTGCTCCCAGGTGCGCCGGGCCTCCTCGCCAAGAAGCTCGGCTAGCTGGTCGGGGTCCACTTCGTCCGGTCTGCCCGTACGCATGGCCTCACGGAGCGACCTCTCCAACTCATCCATGTCCTGGAGGTTGCCCATGAGTTGCATGGCCTGGTCCAGGGTGAGGCTATCGTCGCCAAGAAAGGGATACTCGCGGCGCATCGCATCCATGGGCATCAACTGCTCCATGAGTGAGGAAAGCTGGGCCAGTTCTCGCTGGGTCTCCGGGTCCAGCACAGAGTTAAGCGCATCCTCCAGCTGTTGGCGCGCCTCGGGGGACATGCTCTCCATCAACGACTGCATCTGGGCCATCTGGGACATGAGATGCTCCATTAACTCTTCCAGGCTCTGAGGAGGGTTGGGGCCAAACATTGGCCCGAACTGCTGCATGAAGCCGTCAAAGTCAGGCTCACGTCCCATAGCCTTGTCCTGAAGCATCCGGTTTAGCTGGCTCAGCATCTCCCTTAAAGCAGCCATATCATCGGGGGTCATACTCTGGAGATTTTGCATCATGTCCTGGGAGAGGTTTTGCGCCATCTGGCTTCTGAGCATATCCAGAAGCTCCTGGAACATGCGCTGGGCCTCGGGGTCCATGAAGTCGTACTCCATCAGTTCCTTGATGGCGCCGCCGGTGCTATTGGGCATGTTGTCCAGCTTGTCCAGGTTGCGTTGAGCGCGCTGCTCCAGAAGCTGGCTGAGGGACTCCATCTGGACCCGCTCAGGCCCCTCGGCGTCCTCAGTCTGCTGACGAGCCTCGTCCAACCGTTTCTGAATGCCCTCGCGCTCCGTCTTGAGAATTTCGTCCAGCCGCTCCTTGATGTCATCCATCACCGAGTCCATATTGAACTGCTGAAGCTGCTGGCGACGCTGGTTTTTTAGCTGCTCCATGAGGTCGTTCAGGCCCGGCATCTGCCGCCCCTGGTTGTCCTGCATACCCCGGCGCATGAGATCTCTCAGGGCTTTCAATATGTCGCCATGCTCGAGAAGCTCATTGGAAAGATGGTCCATAAGCTCCTCTGCATCCATGTCGAATATATTCTGAGACCCGTCCCACCGGGAATATTGGTATGCGCTGTAGAGCATGTCTTCCTCCGGGCTGGTGCCCCTGAGGGGGCTGGCTTGGCGCAGGCTCCCAGGGCGATGCCTTCCTGCTATAATACTATCCGCCATTCCATTATGGCAAGTTGGGTTTGCAATACGCTCCTGCTTCTCGCTTGACAAGCGAATGGATTTGTTCTCAGAATGGTCTGCTAATCTGCCCTTCAGCCAAACCGGTAAAAGCAGGTAATGGATTTGCAGCAGAGAGCTACGGGCCGCGGGAGACTACCTCGCCTCCATACGCTGGATTCCTGGGCAAAGTATAGAAACTACCGGTTCCTATGGACTGCCAACTTCTGCGCGAACAGTGCCCAATGGCTACAACTGCTAACGGTGGGATGGCTGGTGCATGACCTGACGGAAGGGGCGGCATCATCTCCATTTCAGGTGATAACTGTAGGCGGGCTGGCCACCCTTCCGGTACTGTTTGTCGGCCCCTGGGCCGGAGTGCTGGGAGACAGGGTAGACCGGAGAAAGCTGCTCATGGCTACCCATACCATTCTGGCTACCGTTGCCGCCACCTTTGCCTTGCTGGAGGTAACGGACCAAATCCAGGAATCGTGGCACGTCTACATTTATGTCCTGGTCAGTGGGGTATTTCGCACCGTCGCAATGCCCATGCAACAGTCCCTGATAGCCAACACTGTTCCACGGGATGCCCTGGTAAACGCCTACGCCATCAACGTGTTCACCATCCCCGGCACACGCATCATGGGGCCTTTTGTCGGTGGGATTCTCATTGCCACCCTGGGGTTTGCCTGGAATTTCGCTATAGAGGCGGCCTTCTATGCCACCGCAGTATTCGTGCTGATATGGGTGCGGACTCCCTACAGGCAGACGGCCGCGGCAGGCCAACAATCCCAATCCCCACTGTCCAGTTTGAAGGAGGGGATAGGGTATGTCTGGAAGCGGGAGAGGGTCATCTTCAACCTGGTGATACTGGGGCTAATCCCCAACGTCCTCTTGCATCCGGTGTGGTTCCTCATACCCATATTCACTTCGGACGTGCTGGACAAGGGGGCCGACTTCGGCGGGTATCTCGTGGCCACCACAGGTCTCGGCGGGTTCGTTTCCGCCGTGACCATAGCCTCCTTCGGATTTGTCTTCAGGAAGGGGATGGTGTGCCTTACCGCCGCGGTCGTAAGCGCCGTCTGCACCATCCTTTTTGCCCAATCAGAATGGCTTATTTTATCTTTCATCACCCTCGGGCTGATGGCCTTCTCCCAGGGGACCTTCCGCACCACCAACGGTGCTCTGATTCAGCTTCTGGCACCCGATTCCCTGCGGGGCCGAATTACCAGCCTGCAAAACTACAGCCAGGGTTTCGTCCCCTTTTCCAGCCTGCTTATCGGGCTATTCGCCTGGCACACCGACTCGGCCCCCCTGGCATCTACCGTGGTGGGAATAGTGGGAGTGGCCCTATCGGGCCTGTTATTCATTACCTACCACAAGGTGCGCCAGCTTGAGTAGGGGAATCTGAGGGTGGTCGGGCCGGGGCGCTTACTCGTAGGGGCGGAGCTTGATTTCGTGCAAGGCCGGAATGACCTCTTTACCCATCAACTCTATGGAGCGCATCACGTCCTTGTGAGGCATCCGCCCATCATTGCCGAATATGAGCAGGTAGCCCGGGCTGAGCTTGTCCATAATGCCCGTGAGCTTCCTGATGACCGTCTGTGGGCTTCCTACTATGAGGGTATTGAGCTCCTGCTGGTCCTCGTAGGTCAGGTCCCTCGAGCGTCCTCCGGACCCACTGGCCCCCGGCAGACTGGCCATTATCTTCACCGCCTCGCGGGACTGATACCCGGGCGGGTCGTTATGCTCCACAGGGCCTTTCATTCGGTGTTTATCAATCCACATGAAGTGGCGTCCAATTTCCTGGGCCTTCTCGTCCGTATCGGCCACCAGCACCTTGACCAGATAACCGTAATGCTCAGGCCCGGCCTTGAATCCGGCCTCCCTGGCCGTATCTATATACACCTGCCTCAAGGTCACGCAGTGGTCCAGCAGGGAACCAAGGTTCATATAGGGGTGGCGGTGCTGGGCTGCCCATACCGCGCTCTCCGGGCTGGAAAACCCCGGATACCAGATGGGAGGATGGGGTTTTTGCATGGGAATCACCCATGGATTCACCGCCCTGTAATGATAATGCTTCCCCTCATGCCTGAAGGGGCCTGGTGTGGTCCAGCACTTGATAATAAGGTCGTGGGCCTCCTCGAACCTCTCCCGGTTCTCGGTGGGGTCAATCCCGCCGTGAAGACTCTCCACAGCGGTCCCCCGCACGAAGCCTGAGATTACCCTCCCCCCGGAGTAGCAATCCAGCATGGCAATCTCTTCGGCAATCCTTATGGGGTCGGCAACGGGGATGACGTTTCCCAGAATGGCTATCTTGGCCTTACTGGTAAGCTTGCAGATGACGGCGGCATCCAGGTTCACGGAAGGCTTCATGCACCAGAAGGAGGCGTGGTGCTCGTTGCTCATGATTCCGTCGAAGTTTACTTCATCGGCAAGGGAATACTGCTCATGGTACTGGTTGTATAACACATGGGCCTTTTGGGGGTCAAAGTAGGAGTTGGGGAACCCCAAGCGCCCGGAATCGTGCTTCTCCAAGTCTTCGTCCGTGATATGCGTGTAAGGTTGCTCAGAGAACCAGTAAACTTCTACCTGATCCATCATTCACTCCCTTCCCGACGTGCGTGCCGCCTCCTCCAGAAAGGCTTCCTTCGACGGCTCCACCCGCACGGCGTCGCCCACTCTCAGAGTGCCGCCGTTAAGCACCATCGTCACGATGCCTCGCCGCCCGTCAAGCTCGGTCCGAAGGCCGGGGCGTATCTCGTCCATGCGAGAGCAAGGTTCACAAGGGCCGGTGGCCTCCAGGGTCACTTCATCGCCTATGAAGAAAACCTGTCCCGCCGTAACCGACGAAAGGTCCAGCCCTTCGACTGTAACGTTCTCTTTAATCTCGCCCGGGGTCAGGTCCAGGGAGGCCAGGGTCTCTGCGTCCATCACCAGTACCTGGCGGGCACTTCCCTTCCTGGCATGTCTGTCCCCCTCCAAGCCCAGGTCCGAAATCGCCGCGGCCTCCTGTACGGGAGTCACGGGCTGACGGGACTCCTTAGACAGGTACAGTGCAACAACTTTCCCCTGCTCCATCATCCCTCCTCTGTCAGTGAACCGAAGTTTTAGGCTACCCCATTATAGAGCCAAGGTGATAGAATTGTCACGCCTATATCTAGCGTTGTAGGGAGGCTGCCATGGCATATCAATACCTGAAGGTGACCAGGGATGGGGGAGTCCTGACAATGACCCTGCACGACCCCGATACCCGTAATGCCCTGGGGCAGGAGATGTCCCGGGAGATATTCGAGGAGCTTGACAAGTTTGAGAGTACCCCGGAAGACAGAGTGCTGCTCATCACGGGCACGGAGCCGTCCTTCTGCTCCGGGGCCAACGTGAGGCGGTTCAACAGGGACATCCAGGAGCGACAGGAGTCGGAAACCCATAGCAGCGAGCCGCTGCCCTGGGGCAGAATGGAGGCCCGGCTTGGGAGCCGGGAGAGGCAAGACAGGTCCCTGGCACCCCAGGTTGTCCTGAGAATCCAGGAGCTTCAGAAACCCTCCATAGCGGCGGTGAACGGATATGCGATGGGCGTGGGAATGGGAATATCCCTCGCCTGCGACATACGCATCGCCTCCGAGAAGGCGGTCTTCTCCGAGGCCTTCGTGAGGATGGGTCTGATACCAGGGGACGGCAGCAGCTGGCAGTTGCCCAGGCTCATCGGCCTGAGCAACACCTTCCTTCTGCAATACACCGGCGACAGGGTTGACGGCGCCGAGGCTTACCGCATGGGAATTGTCAGCAAGGTCGTGCCCCACGAGGAGCTTATGACCACCAGCATGGAACTGGCATCACGGCTGGCCCAGGGAGCTACAAGGTCCATGTCGCTGATAAAGTACCTGGCCCACAAGTCCCAGGAGACCGGCTTCCGGGAAAGCCTGGAGATAGCCCACACAGCCCAGGAACTGGCAAGACAGACGGAAGACCACAGGGAAGCGGTCCGGGCCTTTCTGGAGAAGCGAAAACCGGAATTCAAAGGAAGATGAAAAGCCCTTGCATAGGCCTTGACAGGGTATCCCTGACGGGCTACAATAATCAACGCTGCGCTTGTGCGGTAATTTACGTAGGTGTTCTGCAAAGAATGCCGGGAGGTGATAGATGAGCGAATATTTAAGTAACAGGGGGCGGTGGTAGGCACCTGTCTGGACCTGAAAGGGTCAATGTCCCCTAAAGATACCTAAGGTTGGTCGGGCCCAGGCGAGTGCCTACCATCGCCCCGGGGCCAAGGGGCTCCGGCTTAAAGGGAGCTTCACATGGGCCCGGGCCAACCCCATAAACCCGCTACGACAAATCATTTCACGTCACTCAAGCCGCGGCCATATCAGGCCCGAACCACATACCCCTCCGGTCTTATCCTATCCGCAAGCAGAGCTACGATACACCAGCCCCGCCATCGCGTTTCCCCACCTCCGCCTGCCGTCCTTACCCGGGCGCCTATCCACCATCCATCCGAAAGGAGATACTATGCCTGTTGTTGGCTTCGACCACGTTGTCCTTCCCACCAGCGATGGGGAGCGGTTCATCGAGTTCTACAAGCGCCTTGGCTTCAATATCATTGACGAGGACCAGTGGCGCAGGGGCGAGACCAACCGTTTCGCCATTCAGGTGGGCGAGTCAAAGATAAACGTTCATCCACCCGGCCTGACGGGGGTTATGCGTGGGGCTACCGCCACTCCCGGTTGCGGCGACCTGTGCTTCCTATGGGACGGGACCGTCGAAGACGTGCTACGGATGATAGACGAGGCGGGTGTAGAGGTTGTTGACGGCCCTGTACCTCGACGCGGCGGCCGCATGGGTGGTCAGAGTATGGCTACCAGCGTATACGTGCGCGACCCCGACGATAACATACTGGAGTTCATGGTCTACGACTAAGCAGAGCCAACAAGCTGCACTCTCTACCATTTCCCGAAAAAAGTCCTCCTTCTCATGCGACGGGGAAGGAGGACACTTGGCACGTCAAAGCATTTCTGCCGGTACTAGCTAAGGCGATACACTCTGGCGGCGTTGCCGCCGGCAATCTGGGCCCTCTCGTCCTCGCTACACTCGGACAGAATTTTATCGAGTATCTGCCGACTCTTGGGGAAGGTGGACTCCTGGTGGGGATAATCGGAGCCCCACATCAGATTGTCCACGCCTATTATGTGCCTATCCTGTATGCCCCTTGCGTCCTCCTGGAAGCCGACAAACACGTTGCGGTGGAAGTAGTCGCTGGGGAGCATATTCTCCTTAATCCGGTACTGGGTATCCCCAAGGGGCCTCTGGGTGTACCCGTAGTCAAGACGTTCCAGGAAATGGGGTATCCAGGACAGCTCGTACTCCACCGCTCCCAGTTGCAGCTTCGGGTGGCGCTCAAACACGCCGCTCAGGATTATGTCGGAGAGAGACATCCGTACCCAGTAGTCCATATTGATGAGGTAGGACAGCTTTGTGGAGGCGGCGCTGAACATGACGCTCCGGTTTGTGGCTGCGTGCAGGCTAAGGGGTATGTCCATGTCCTGGGCGGCGGCCCAGAGGGGTTCGTACTCCGATGTATCGAAAGCCCGATGCTCCGGCGGATATGCGGTAATCATGGCTCCCACAAATCCCATTTTGGCACACCGCTCCATCTCCTTTATGCCAGCCTGCACGTCATCCACGTTGACCATGGCGATGCCCTTCAGCCGGTCGGGGTATTCCTGGCAGAACTCGGCGACCCAATCGTTATAGGTGCTGAAGATGGCCGACAAGAGGTCGCTGTCCTGCACACTAAACAATAAAAGCCCGATGGTTGGGTAGACTATACTAACGTCAACGCTGTCGGTCTCCATGTCATTTATGTGCTCCTTGGGGATGTATCCCCCGGGCCGGACATTCTCAAAGGTGTCCTGACGGCTCAGATTTTCCGGCTCATCGAACCTCCTGCCGGTCTGTGTCCCGGGCTGAACGCTGATAACCTTCACGCCGTCACAGTACCACCAATCGTAGCCGTCCTCGTTGACAATCTGCGGGGCGCGCTCCCTGAACCTGGGCTCAATCCTATCCACCCACAGGTCTCGCGGCTCAAACACGTGGTTGTCCGATGATATTATCCTATAACCGGCCATTCCTGGTCCTCCTGAGTTTCCAAATAGTATCAGGGAGCCTGTACTCTGCTACAGGCCCCTGGGGTTGAACTCCAGAGCCATGCCCTGGCAAAGAAATTGTAGTGGCGCATTCAAGTACCGTCAAGCAAGGGCGAGCTTGAAACCCGCCCCTACATGGCACACCCTTTCTCTGCTAAACTATTACCAGCTACGTTATCGAGGAGGACTACAGATATGGACGTGCAGCCCTTCGAAATACACATCCAGGAAGAGGTTCTTGAAGACCTGCGAGAGCGTCTGGCCCGTACCCGTTGGCCCGACGAGATTGCCGACTCGGGCTGGGACTACGGCTCAAACCTGGCCTATATCAAGGAGCTTGTGGAGTACTGGCGCACGGGGTTCGACTGGCGTGCCCAGGAGGAGGCTATCAACGCCTACAGTCACTTTCGCACCAACGTGGACGGCCTGGGTATCCATTTCATCCACGAGCGGGGCAAGGGACCCAACCCCCTACCTCTCATCATAAGCCACGGATGGCCCAGCACCTTCTTCGAAATATTGAAAGTCATACCCCTGCTCACCGACCCGGCCGGCCACGGAGGTGACCCGGCGGACTCCTTCGACGTGGTGGTCCCGTCCCTACCCGGATACGGGTTCTCGGACCTAACCACTCAGCGAGGGATGGACTTCCGCCAAATCGCAGACCTGTGGGTGGAACTTATGAACGGGCTGGGGTACAAACGTTTCGTCGCCCATGGCAGCGACTGGGGTGTGCTGATTACGTCCTGGCTGGGATACACCTATCACCCGGACCGGGTGATAGGCATTCACGCCACCGGGGCCGGCGGCGCTCGACCCTACCTGGGCCCGGGGTCACGAGAGTTGTCCGAGAGGGAGAGGGTTTACCTGGAAGAGCAGGAAAAGTGGCGTCAGGATGAGCAAGGGTATTTCCATATTCAGCAGACCAAGCCCCAGACCCTCTGCTACGGCCTGAACGACTCCCCGGCGGGCCTGGCAGCCTGGATTATGGAGAAGTTTCGGACCTGGAGCGACTGCGATGGCGACGTGGAGAGGCGCTTCACCAAGGACGAGCTTCTGACCAACCTCACCATCTACTGGGCGACCCAGACCATCAACTCCGCCACAAGGCTCTACTACGAGTCCCGCAACAGCTTTTCCTCTTGGTCTCTGGCCCAGGGAGAACGGGTCCAGGCCCCGTCTGCTGTGGCCCGTTTCCCAAAAGACCAGGTACAGGTACCCCGGGAGTGGTCCGAGCGCTCCCACAACATACAGCGATGGACGGAGATGCCAAGGGGAGGCCACTTCCCAGCCATGGAGGAGCCGGAGCTACTGGTGGAGGACATGCGCGCCTTCTTCAGAGACCTGCGAGGGTAACGCACTCGTCACTCCTGGGAAAGCAGGAGTCCAGAGGCCGGAATGACGGTTGCGCAAAGGTCTCCGGTGTTCACAAAGGCGATCCAGCCCATCCCCTTACTTACAGGTTCAGGGCCGCAAGGCCGGCCCTGGCGATGTCCTCGTCCTCCTTGCCGGTTGGCAACCCGCCGACCCCGATGCCTCCCAGTATGATGCCGTCACTGGGGTTGACGACAACCAGCCCACCCTGGAGGGTTATCAAATTGGGGTCACCTATGCTCTCGATGGTCATGTTCCGGCTGCTGAGCCACTCGGCAAAGGCCACGGAGTCCATCCTCCTGATGGCAGCGGTGTATGCTTTCCTCTGACCGAAAGAGGGCCGCATACACCTGTCCATGCGGGCATAGGCGAGGAGGTTTCCCGCATCATCCACAATGGACATATCTACCGGGCGGCGGTTGGGGTCCTTGTTGAAGTCCGCAACCATGGCGTTAATCGCAGCCAGGCACTGGTCAAGGCTCAGCATGGGTTTGGTATACATATCTCTCACCTCGAATCATTAAAACTTGACCGCTACATTGTACTCCCTGACGGCAGCGCCGACAAGGAAGGGGGGCCGGAGGTTCGCGAGGACCTTCTGGGGGTCCCTTATATCGGGACTTCCCAGGGGAAATTCGCAGTAAGGTCTGCTCAGGCCTACCAGGCGTACCAAAATCATACTTGACCTGCCCCTCGATGAAGGTACCGCCAGTTATATACGACGCGAGCACGGAACCAGTGTCGGCAGATAGGACTGCATCGGGAGCTGGCGGCTACGGAGCAGCGTCAGTGGAGGGCCGGAGGCGACATAAGGCGTATGGATTGAGATGAGGACGATACCCCAACCGTCATTCCGGCGAAGGTCTCACCAGGGGAGATGTCACTTTGTAGACAGGTTCTCAGACATAGGGTGTTCCAGCGCGACTTAGGTGCCCTGTCAAGCGGCTGGTAGCTACTCTCCATCTGACGGGAATGGGTCCCCATCGCTGACCAAAACCTGAGACTCCCGGATGGACAGACCCCGTTTGGTCTTGTCTCCCCAGAGGCTCTTAACATATGTGAGCACTGCGATTATCTCTTCATGGCTGAGCCGGTCGCCAAATGCCGGCATAGCGCTCTTGAAGCTCGGATATCCAGGGTCTTCAAATATCTTCCCGCCTTGACTGACAATGCGGTACAAGAGACCGTCCGCGTGGTGCCAGGTATGCCCGTCACCATTCAGTGGTGGCGGTGGCAGGGTGTCGTCGTCCTTCCTGACATGCCAGTCAGGTTGTCCCTCGCCACCCACGCCATGACATACAGAGCAATTCGCGGCGAATAACTCCTGACCAGTTGGAGTAACCCCCGGAGTAGGACCGATACCGGGTGTAGAGACACCTTCGCCAGTCTCAGACGAGCACGCGGTCAACAAGACCGAGGTGAGTATAAGTATGGTGACTGAGGCAATCCAATGGGGAGTCCTCATACCTGTGGTCCTAAGCGTACTATATTGGATTGGGAACTTTTTGGCGGGAGGACTCGATATAGTAGCGGTCGGAGCCAGGTTGGCGATAGCATCATACTCGCTCTTCGACGAACTCATCCAGCGGGTCTGAGGTCTGGCTTACCTTGCGTCCGGGCAGACACCGTTGCAGGGCATCCGACAGTGTGGGCGAAAAGATTGGGTCCATGCCCTCAGCTCCCCCGGCGTCTTCCCCGGTCGCGCTTGGGAGCAAACACCGGCGGAATCCCAGTCGTGACGCTTCGTTCAACCGACGTTGTAGTTGGGGCACCGTGCGTAGCTCGCCGCTCAAGCCCACCTCTCCTAGTCCTACCATCCCCGGGCTCAATGGTGTGTTACGCAGGCTGGAGGCGATTGCGAGGGCTACTGCCACATCGGTGGCCGGCTCCCGTATTCTTAGTCCGCCCACCACATTTACGATGATGTCCTGGGTGGACAGGCTCAGCCCCACACGTCTGCTCAGGACCGCCGTCAGCATGAGGAGCCTGTTGTAGTCAATGCCGTTGGCGATGCGCCTGGGCACCGCCAGTACAGAAGGAGACGTGAGGGCCTGAATCTCTACAAGGAGGGGACGGCTCCCCTCAAGTATGGGCACGATAGCGGAGCCTATGGCTTCCTTCCGGTGCTGGGACAGCAGCACGCTGGAGGGGTCCGGGACCTCTTCCAGCCCTTTGCCCCCCATCTGGAATATCCCGACCTCGTTGGTGGACCCGAAGCGGTTCTTATCACCCCTGAGGATGCGGTAGGTGCTCAGGGTCTCCCCCTCCAGGTGGAGCACCACGTCCACCATGTGCTCCAGCACCCGAGGGCCGGCCAGGGTACCGTCTTTGGTCACGTGCCCCGCGACAAAAAGGGGCACGGCCCTCGCCTTGGCCCATCGCATTAGCCTGAGGGCACACTCCCTGACTTGGGCCACGCTGCCCTGTCCGGACGGTATATCCTGGGTATACAGGGTTTGAACGGAGTCTACTATAGCCAGCGCAGGCCGGGAGTGCTCAAGGTGCTGTACGACCTCATCCACGTCCGTTTCCGCCAGCAGGTAAATCCCCTGTCCTGAAAACCCCAGCCTGTCCGATCGCAGCTTGATTTGATGGGCCGACTCCTCACCGCTGACGTAGAGGACCTTGCTACCCGTGGAAGCCACATATCCAGCGGTTTGGAGCAGAAGGGTTGATTTCCCCACTCCCGGCTCTCCTGCCATCAGCACCAGCGATCCGGGCACCATGCCGCCTCCCAGGACCCTGTTCAACTCTCCAAAGGCTAGAGGAGTGCGTTTCTGTTCATTGGAGGATACCTGGGAAAGCTCCTGCGGGCTTTCCGATGTAGTGGCAAGCCATCCCTGCCGGGTAGAACGCGAGCTACGAGGTCCTTCCACTAATGGCGACTGATCCCCGCAGGAGGGACAAAAGCCCATCCACTTGGGACTCTCGTGCCCACAGGCCTGGCAGAGGAAGACGGTTCTGGTTTTTTCTCTGGGCAACTCTTAAGCACCTCGCCAATCCGGGTTTAGCGGGGGAGGACTCGTTTATTGGAAACGAATCAGCCCCGGTTCTGTGGACATACGGTGTTCCCTCTGCCCTTCCCCCACCGCTGACTTTATTTGCTTTTCATGTTAGAACATAGGTTTGATGATTGTCAACTGTCAGTTGGGGCTTTCACTCCCTCGCCCTCGCCTTCTCTCGCAAAGGGGAGGGGGAACACCCATGGATTCTTGCCCCGTATCAAGTACGGGGCAGGCCTTTCGCCAGAATGACGGGGAAAGGATTAGGGTGTGGGGCGGAATGATGGTTGCGCAGAGGTCTCCAACGAGGGAAGGACTTGTGCAGGGTTTTCTTAGCACAAGGAGGCTCCATTTGACTGGAGCCTCCTTGTTGGCACTTGCCCGCTGTTGACTTACTTAGATGTGCTAGGCAGATGGTAAAGCTGCAACTTCTTTGATACGGATGACGGTCTCTCCCTCTTCAATGTCGAGGACTGCGGTATCGCCGCTTTGCATCCGTCCACCCAGCAACTCTTCCGAGAGCTTGTCCTCTACCACGTCCTGGATAAGCCTTCGCAAGGGCCTGGCACCGAAGTTGGGGTCGTACCCCTTTTCAGCCAGGTATTCTTTGGCTGCCTCGGTGGCCTCCAGGGTGATGTTCTTCTCGGACAACTCTTTCCGTACCTGGTCCAGCATAAGGTCCACGATGGATATGATGTTGTCCTGGGAAAGGGCATGGAAGACTACCGTTGCGTCTATGCGGTTCAGGAACTCCGGCCGGAAGAACCGTCTGACCTCGTTTAACACCTTGTCCTTCATGCGCTCGTAGGCCTGTTTCTCAGTCTGGGCTTCTTCGGTTTTGATAGAGAATCCCAGGGCCGTCTCCCGTTTGATGAGATCCGAACCCAGGTTGCTGGTCATCACGATGATGCAGTTACGGAAGTCTACCCTCCGACCCTTGGCGTCGCTGAGATGCCCATCATCGAATATCTGGAGGAGGATGTTGAACACCTCGGGATGGGCTTTCTCAATCTCGTCCAGGAGAATGGCGCAGTAGGACTTGCGCCGCACCGCCTCCGTAAGCTGTCCCCCTTCCTCGTATCCTATGTAACCCGGGGGCGCTCCTATGAGTCTGGCTACCGTGTGTCTCTCCTGGAACTCGGACATATCAAGGCGCACCATGTTCTCTTCACTACCGAACATGAACTCGGAGAGAGCCCTTACCAGCTCCGTCTTGCCCACGCCTGTGGGACCAAGGAACATGAAGGCTCCGATGGGCCTCCTCTGGTCTTTCAGACCTGCCCTGGCCCTTCGCACGGCCTTGGATATGCTTACAATCGCCTCCTCCTGGCCGATGATGCGCTTGTGTATATCCTCCTCCATGTGCAGGAGACGCTCCGTTTCTTCCAGGGCAAGACGAGTCACCGGGATGCCAGTCCACATGCTGACAACCTCGGCTATGTCATCGCTGGTGACCTCCGGCCGCTCTTTTTCTTCTTCCTCGTGCTGCCATTCCCTCTCCAGACCTTCCATACGCTCCATCAGCCCCAACTCCCGCTCCCTTAGCTCGGCAGCGTACTCATACTGCTGGGACGCGATGGCCTCGTCCTTCTCTTTGCGTACATTTTCCAAGAGCTTGGACACTTCTTTGACCGAGAGGGGTGTTGTGCTGTTCCTCAGACGTACACGGGAGCCTGCTTCGTCTATGAGATCTATCGCTTTGTCAGGCAGAAACCGGTCGGCTATGAAACGTGCTGACAGGCTGGCCGCAGCCTTGACGGCATCATCGGTGATATCCAGGCCATGATGCTCCTCATAGCGGTTTTTTATTCCCAGCAGTATCTCGCCCGTTTCTTCTATGGTAGGCTCGGCCACTATGATAGGCTGAAAGCGGCGCTCCAGGGCCGGGTCTCGCTCCACGTGCTTACGATAGTCATCCATTGTGGTGGCGCCAATACACTGAATTTCGCCCCTTGCCAGGGAGGGCTTGAGGATGTTAGCAGCATCCACGGCACCTTCTGCTGCACCGGCACCCACGATGGTGTGCATTTCATCTATAAACAGGACGCAGTTACCGGAACTCTTAATCTCCTCAATGACCTTCTTCAGACGCTCTTCAAACTCTCCCCGATATTTCGTTCCGGCGACCAGAGCACCCATATCCAGGGTGACCAGGCGCTTTCCCTGGAGGGTATCCGGTATATCCCCTCCTGAGATTCTCTGGGCAAGGGCCTCCACAATAGCAGTTTTGCCCACTCCAGGCTCGCCCATAAGCACGGGGTTGTTCTTGGTCCGGCGGCTGAGAATCTGTATGACCCTCTGAATCTCCTTGTTACGTCCAATAACCGGGTCCAGCTTTCCCGACCTGGCCGCGCTAGTCAAGTCTATGCCAAGCTGGTCCAGGGTTGGGGTACGCGTGGTCGAGCGGGAGCCGCTGGGGCTTCCCCCCTGGGTGGTGGGCGTACTCTGGCTCAGGATGCGGTGAGTCTCCGTGCGCACCTTGTCCAGGGTAACACTCAAGCTCTCCAGCACCCCGGCCGCCACGCCCTCGCCTTCCCTGAGCAGGCCGATTAACAGGTGTTCGGTGCCGATATAGGTGTGGTTCATGCGGCGGGCTTCATCTACCGCTAGCTCGACGACCTTCTTGGCTCTGGGGGTCAGCCCAATCTCTCCCTGGGCGGGTCTCTCACCACGGCCTATTATGAACTCCACCGCGGAGCGCACCTTGCCGAGGTCTACACCGAGATTGGCAAGGACTCGTGCTGCTACGCCCTCCGTCTCACGCACCAGTCCCAGCAATATATGCTCGGTGCCGATATAGTTGTGATTAAAGCGTTGCGCCTCTTCCTGTGCGAGGGAGAGCACTCTGCGCGCCCTCTCGGAGAATTTCTCGAATCTGCTACCCATCTCAGGCACCACCTCATTCGGCGAGCGTTAATAGGGGCCAAACTGTCTTTACAGACGAGGTCTAACTACCAGGGTCTTTGGTCCCATTCTATTCTTCCAGTGATGGGGGCCACCAGGACGCTAGACGGTCCATGTTAGAGTTCCCTGTGTCCAACCATTAACCCGTCGCCGGTATTGTGTCCTGGGAGTCATATCTGGGGAAAGGTCCCTACACTCCCATTATAGTTTGGACGTTTAATCAATGTAAAGGTATGGCTTTCGGCTTACCAACCTCTTCGCCGGAGCCCGTGGTATGTGAATATTTTAACAAACTGCCCTGACGTTAGCCACTTTAGCATATCTTGGACAAAAAGAAAAGGGGGTACACTCACAGGATTCACCTAGTAAGACACCCCCTTTAGCCCAGGTGCGAGATGTATGTGCTGTATGCGTACATCCAATTCTCCGATTTGTAGGGCGGATTCAAGAAAAATCCCCCGGCGGTGGCCTATTTTCCCACTCAGTTGCCCGGGCAGTATCGTCGGCGCTGGGGCGTTTCACTTCCGTGTTCGGGATGGGAACGGGTGGGTCCACCCCGCTCTAACCACCAAGGGATTCATCTACACTCTCTAGTATGCAGCATTTTTGGCTGTCTGGCAAGTGTTTACGGGTTGCAAATCCGGGGTCCTCTGATTTTCAAGAATTCGCCCCGTCATTCCGGCCTGCACCGGAATGACGTGTGCGGGAAAGTCAAACTCGGAATGACAGGCCCCGGCCCGCCCAGGCATGAGTATGGAGGTTCGCCCGAAGTTACACAAAGGAAAGTCCCAGATGTGTCACGGCGTGTTCCTGACCAGGGTATGCTCATGGTCTTCGCAAGCCACCCAGTGGTAGCCGTCTTCAAAGAATTCCTTCTTCCAGATGGGCACTTTCTCTTTGAGCAGGTCTACGGCTTGGTGGCAGGCGTAGAAGGCCTCTTTTCGGTGGGGAGAGGCGACCGCCACCACCAGGCTGATCTCCCCGATGTCCACCCGGCCTATGCGGTGGGCGATGGCCATGTCCTCAATGCCCCACTCTGAGCATATCTCTTTGCGTATCTTTTCCATCTCCTTCAGGGCCATCTCCTCATAGGCTTCATACTCAAGGTAGAGCACCTTCTGCCCTTCGGCGAACAGCCTGGTAGTCCCCAGGAAAGTGACCACTGCGCCGTTGGTGTCCTTCCGGACCTTGGCGGTGACGCTCTCAGGTTCAAGGGGCTGGTGGGTAATCTCAATCATATTTTCACCTCCACTTACGGGTGGTATGAGGGCTAGGTCGTCCCCATCATGTAACACCATGTCGGGTTCGGCATATTCGGTGTTCACGGCCACTACGATGTTGACTGTAGGAGGGGCCAGGTCAGGGAATAGACGCCTGACTTCGTCTACCAACTGGGATACGTTGGTGCCGGGACTGAGGTCCAGGGTCGTCTGCCTTCGGCCTGCTCTCTCGCGGTACAGGGCGAAGAAGTTCACCTTTACCTTCACAAACACCTCCGGGATAGAGGGCATCGGGCTTTGGGATGAGGCACGAGATTGTATTCCTCTTGACAAGCTAAGATGCCTTTCCCTGCCACACATCATTATATTTAACACATGGGTCCCATGTCCACCTGAAGGGCCCCGGCACAAGCTATGGGAATAGAGAGGAAATCAACGGAAGTGGGGGATAACCTTGCTCCCCAACAACTCCACCTGCTCCAATACCTTGCTGTGAGGGATACCGGGCCACTGGACACGGAATACCCAATGCAGGTCTCCCAACCGCTCCCTGTAACGCTCAATCTGTTCCAACACCGACTCCGGTGACCCCATGAAGTAGAGGTCCGGGTCCGGCTCCACGTCCCTCCAGAGGCTCATTGGGCCTCTCAGGTATTGGCCTCCTTCCCTTGCGGCCGTATCCTGGTCGGCAGCGATGTACACGTCTCGACGGATTGGCAACTCGGCAGGCATGGCCTTGCCATACTCGTCCAGGCACTCCCGATAGTATGCCAGTCCTCGCTCGGTGTCGTTGAGATGAGCGCCGGGCGCAGGATACCAGGCATCGGCCAGTCGTGCCGCCCGGCGAATGGCCCGGTTGGCAGTGCAACCAATCCAGATGGGAGGACGGGGCTTTCGGAGAGGCTTGATGGTGCTGGCAGCGCCGGTCACCGAGAAATGGTTCCCCCGGTAGGTGAACTCCTCCTCAGTCCAGAGGCCCTTTATTATCTGAAGGGATTCCCCGGTCCTGGCTCCCCGGTGTCGCGGGTCCACCCCGAAGGCCTCACAGGGAAGGTTTCGTCCCCCTACTCCGACGCCAAAGACCAGCCGGCCGCCGCTAATCACGTCCAGGGTGGCAACCTGCTCTGCCACCTCTACCGGGTTGTGGAGGGCGAGGAGGAAAATTCCGGTAACCAGGTTCATGTCACCGGTATCGGGGGACAAGCGGGACAACAGGGGCAGGGGTTGCAAGCCTCTGAGGGGCCTTTGCAAGTAGCCGTGGTTGGCGGCAAAGGTGTCAAAGCCCGCGTCTCGTGTCGCCCGGGCCAGCTCCAGCGCCTCCTGAAACTGTTGCTCGACAGGGTACTCGGCAGTGTAGGGGGTCCAGTACAGAAAGCCGAACTTCATAGCGCACCTCGTGAGATGTTCAAGGTCTTTTACTGATAAATGTAACAGCCTCGTCAAGTGTCAGTACCTTGTAAAGGCCCCCAGGTGTGGGTATAATTGAGGGCGACCCTTTATCATCAGAGGAGGTGGTGGGTATGTACAATAAAGCTCAATTGAGCCTTGACCAATGTCGGGCTGCTATCAAGGCAATGATTGCCGAACATCGTAAAGACCCAAACAATGCTCCTGTGGCTATGGCTATCGTAGATGACAGGGGCGACCTTCTCGGCTACGCCCGCACGGACATGTGCCGGCCCAGTTCCGCCGGCAATGCCATCAAGAAGGCCTACACTTCCGCCATGATGGGGAGAGATTCCGGGGTCTACGCGCAGCAACTCAGGGAGCAAGACAGGCATACATCCGACCTGGCGGACCCCCGCATAATCCCCATGCAAGGCGGCGTTGTCATCATCAATCCCGGTGATGGCGCTATCCTGGGAGGCATCGGGGTCGGTGGGCTGCCATCAGGCCAGGGCGACGAGGACATTTCAAGGGCCGGTCTGAGGGCGATGAGGCTGGACTAGCAAAGAACTCGCGGCACTCAAAATCCATTTTCAAGGGCAGTTGATATGGCAATGATAGAAGGACTGGGGCACGTAGGGATACACGTGGAAGACCTGATGAAGCAGAGGGACTTCTGGACACGGGTCATGGGGCTGACCATCGCCGACGAGGACCTGGAGCAGCGGGGCATGGTCTTTCTCAGCTCTCACCCAGAGGAGGAGCACCACGAGTTCGTCTTGATGAAGGGCAGGGATGTCCCATACGAGGGCAAGCTCGTCCAGCAAATTTCTTTCAAGGTTCCCTCCATAGACGACCTGAAAGAATACCACCACAAGCTCAAGGCAGAGGGTGTGGAGATTGAGCGGATTGTGAGTCATGGGAACGCTCTGGGCATGTACTTCTTCGACCCCGAAGGCAACCGAATCGAGCTGTACTACAAGACGGGATTCCCTGTGCCGCAACCCCACGGCGAGCCTGTAGACATGGAGGCATCCAACGAGGAGTTGCTGGAGATAGCGCGCTCGGCCCTGCCCTCAAGCTAACGGCCTTCAAACCCTGGATGGATGTTTTACTGATACGTGAGTAAACATCCAAACCTACACCTGAAACCAGGGGGGTGCTGCCCGTGACGGGCAGCACCCCCCTCTCTATACTCCTATTCCCTTTGGGTCCCCTATACCATGATGCCCTCTGCTCGGCCCTACCAAGCAAAGCTCTTAATCGCACACTCCTTACGCTATAGCTGCACCCATTGAGTCTCGGTGTTGCCACGGTCAGAAGTGCGGGTCTGCTCTTTTACCCAAACACCACCACCAATGCTCATGGTGTTCCCCGTGTCCCTCCATGGTCCCCAGTTCCCCGTCGCGGGAGGCGGAGTAGGCGTAGGGGCGGGGGGAGGTGGTGGCGGTGTAGGTCTGAGCACCGTCACGCTCACCGTGTCCTTCACGCTCGCCCCCTTGCTGTCCTTGACAGTCAGACGGAAGCTTAACGATGCTGGGCCGGTTGGAGCAGTGAAGGTGGGTTTGCTTGCTGTCGCACTGCTCAGGGCAACTGTGTGTAAGACATCAGGCACCTGCTCCCAAGCATAGGTCAGGGTGTCTCCGGTGTCGGGATCGCTGCTCTTTGACCCATCCAGTGTAACCCTGGCTCCAGAAGCCACCGTCTGGTCGGCGCCAGCGTTAGCTATAGGCGGACGGTTCACCACGATGGTCACTGTATCCGTGGCCTCGCCTCCCCTACCGTCGGTGACGGTCAACCTGAAGGTTAGCGTCGTCCCCGGGGAGGGCGCAGTGAATGTGGGACTGGCGACCGTGTTGCCGCTCAGAGTCACGCCAGGCGACCCAATGGCGTCCTCCTCCGACCCAAAATACTGCTCCCACCGGTAGCTCAGCGTATCCCCGGTGTCCGGGTCGCTGCTCCCTGACCCATCCAACGTAACGGTAACGCCGGAGTTCACAGTCTGGTCGGTGCCCGCTTTGGCTACGGGAGATCGGTTGGCGGGAAGGGGGGCGGCATTACCAGGAGGCCGGTTGGGGGCTGAACTTGGAAACACAGGTCCCACGTTGATAACCACGTGGTCCACGGCGGAATCCCCCTTGCTGTCTGTTACCGTGAGCCTGAAAATCAGCCTGGAGGGGATGAAGTCAGGAGCAGTGAAGCTGGGTTTGAAAGAAGCCGGATTGTTTAGTGTGACTTTTGGCGCCCAACCTCTTTGTTCCCAAGCATAAGTTATTGTATCGTTGTCGGGGTCGCTGCTCTTTGACCCATCCAGCGTTACGCTGGCCCCTCTGTCCACCCTCTGGTCAGGGCCCGCATTGGCTACGGGCGGGGTGTTACCGAATGTGATGCCCAATCCCTGCTCTGCCACCGATGCCGGGAAAGCGTAGGCAGTGCGACCAGTTGAATTGCTGCGGGCAAATTCGATGCAGCACATCTTGTATTGGTTCTCCCCGACCTTGAACAAACACGGCGAGCCTGAGTCTCCCAATTTAGCTGGGCGTTTGCTGCAATCAAGGATGGTCACACCGGTGAAAGTTGTACCTTCCACCACCACCCTTTGATTCACATCCTTGACAGTTACCATGCCCTCTCCGCCGGGCGCACCTATCATCGTAAGCCCCATAGGGTTCTCGTCGTCATCGTAGGGTTCAACCACGCCTTGGAGAATCTGCCTGCTGCTGTTGCTGCCGTGACCGTGCATGAGAAAGTTGGTCTCTACACCGTCATCAAGCGTACACATAGCCACGTCAGCTATGTTGTTCGGACCTGACGGGGTTACTACTGGCATTCCCTTGCCCAAGCCGCTGCCACCCACCTTCTTGTCAATGGGTGGGAAGTCTGACGTGGTAGCAGTGATTTCCTCCTGGTACATCTCCTCAGTACCATCCGGGCTTCTAGTGACATCACCGGTCATAACGTGCTGGCAGGTCACGAGAAAATTCTTACCATCCGTATTGCGTGTTACCAGCCCGGTTAGTGTTCCATTATTGAAGATTTCGACAATACCCTCCGCGTTCTCCCTCGCGGTCAGTATCCGTATCCCGGCTACAAGCGGTCTGTGTTCCTTATTGTTAGTCGACCCCATTAGTCATCCTCCAATTCGTCGCGCAACTCGTCCATTGCGTTGGTGAACTCCGCTGTATTTTCCTGTTCTCTAATCTGCACCGGGATGCCCTCCAGGCAGTCCGGTATCCGGTCTTCAGGCGGCAGGGTACTCTGGTCCACCATCGGGTAGACAGTAACGGCGATGCCACTTATATCAAGCCACTCTCCGTTCTTGTCCATGAAGTGCCCCGCACCGTATGCATGCCAGTTGGGCTGGCGCAGAATCAGGCTCTCGTACTTACTCAGCACCTCATCTCTGCGCTCCTGTGTGTTGTTGCTTGTACACTCCGGTAGGGTGTATGTACTTGCACGCATTATCTTGGGTTCCTCCTTTTCTGATGTTTGGCCTCCATCTCCGCAGGCCGCCGCCAGTAACACGAAGACCGTGCCAGCAAGCGCCAACAGAAGCCTGAACGATAATTTCCTTGTACCCACAATTCACCTCCTTATCCTCTGTTTTGTTGCAGGACTCCGTCAGCACTCACAGAGGAAAATAGAATATTAGTTCTGTTACAGTCAACTACCTGTTGTCATGCCGAGCCTTCTGTGGGTTAGCGCCAGTCATAACATGCTTGCACGTCACCAGCACCTTTTTGCCGTTGGACTTGCGGGTCGCCAACCCTGTCAGGGTGCCATTCTCAAGTACGTCCAGCTCGCCGCTGTCGTTGGGCTTGCCTGTCCTTATCCATAACCCGCCTACAAGGGGCCTGTGATTCTTATTCGTATTAGTCATCCTATTTCTGCCCCCTGATTTCCTCCAGGTCTTCTTCACCCATTATTGGTAGCTCTTCTTCTTGAACATTCACCGGGATGCCATCAATACATTCAGGTATCCGGTCCTTAGTTGGCAGCGTGTTCTGGTCCACCTTCTTGGTAACAGAAACGACGATGCCGATGGTATCAAGCCAGTTTCCGTTCTCGTCCCTGAAGTGTCCTTCGCCCACCCCAAAAACGTTGGGTTGGCGCCAGAACAGGGCATCGTTGGCAAGTCGAACTTCGTGGATGCGCGCTGCTGTGAGGGGTTTCGTTGTCATAGTTTATGCTCCTTTCTATATTTCTGAAATTGAACTGGGTACCCTTTACTCCTTCGGAAGAACCTTCAACTCAAGAGCCTCCGTGACAAAGTCCCGGTCTGTGAAGACAATTTCCCACAGACCATGCACCAGGTAGGTGCCGGGGGGAACAGGCTCTCCCCTGTTGTCCACTTGCTCCCACTCATCAGTGAACTCCTTCACCGCACCAGGTTGCAGGGTCATGACGGATATTTCCGAAAACTCGGCCATGCCATATGACGAGTTCCATACATACTCGCAGTTGGGCGTGGTGACTATGAAGTCGTAGGGGATAGAGCCACCCAGAGCGAGTTGGAATCTTTCATCACTAACGTTTCGTAGAGTCTGCTTCATCATCACGGTCTCACCGTAGGCGGCCTGGGGCACAACTTCCAACGAGTGTATGATGTCGTCGTGACTTAGTTCATATAATATAGGTCTCCCGTCGTGTCGTGTGGACCACGGGAGGTTGTTCTTACAGCCCGCGTTCTCCAAGGTGGACGTGGCAGACGCGCAGGCCACTACTAACAACAGTGTGGCAACCGCACAAATGAGGACCGACAGAAACCTGAACAATAATTGCCTTGTACCCATGATTCACCTCCTTATCCTCGGGTTTTGTTGCAGAACTCCGTCAGCACTCACAGAGGATACTAGTACATCAGTTCTGCTAAGGCCAACCCCCTGTTGTCATGCCGAGTTTTTTGTGGGGGCGGCCCTCCCGCTCTTACCCACAGGCTGCTTGCAAGGGGCCTGTGACTGGCATTAGTCTCTCCCATTATAACTACGTCAAGGATAAGGCTTATGGATCGGAAAAGAGAGAATTTCAGATGCCAAGGGGCGCCAGCACCTGACCCCCTCATCGCTCTTAACTATCTATACCCTTGACACAAGCGGGGAGACCCTGCTTACAATTAGGCCAGTCAACCCGGCGAGGAGCGTTGCCGATAAAGGGTAAATGCCCGGGGAACGGAAGGGAACGAGGATATCAATATGAAATACAAGGACCTCCGGGATTTCATCGGCTTCCTGGAGAGCAGGGGCGAGCTAAAGAGGATAACCGCCCCCGTAAGCTGTGAACTGGAAATAGCGGAAATCTGCGACCGGGTGGTAAAGAGTGGCGGGCCAGCCCTGCTCTTTGAGAATGTGGAGAGCTACGATATACCGGTCCTGATAAATATGTTCGGGACGGAACGTCGGATGGCCTGGGCGCTGGGAGTAGAAAGCCTGGACGACCTGGTGGAACAGGTACGGCGGCTCCTGGGTCTCATGCAAGGCCCCCCCGAGGGCATCATGGAGAAAGTGCGCACTCTCGGGCAACTGGTGAGGATGGCCTCTTTCCAGCCCAAGACGGTGGGGAGGGCGCCTTGCCAGGAGGTAGTCGTCACGGGGGAAGACGTGGACCTGAACAGGTACCCCATACTCAAGTGTTGGCCCATGGACGGCGGACGGTACATCACCCTGCCCCTGGTGGTTAGCAAAGACCCCCAGACCGGGACTATGAACCTTGGGATGTACCGCGTACAGGTCTATGACGCTCGCACGGCAGGTATGCACTGGCAGACTCACAAGGTCGGGGCACACCACTATCGCATGGGAGGCGAGAGGGGTATGGAACGCATTGACGTGGCCATAGCCCTTGGAGGCGACCCGGCAACCATCTGGACAGGCTCAGCTCCCTTGCCGCCGGACATGAACGAGCTTGTGGTATCGGGCTTCATCCGCCAGGAAGGTGTGGAACTGGTCAAAGGGAAGACCGTTGACCTGGAGGTGCCGGCCCACGCCGAGATGATTATAGAGGGATATGTGGTCCCCGGTGACGAGAGGATGGAAGGACCCTTTGGCGACCACACGGGCTACTACTCCATGCCGGATATGTACCCGGTGTTTCACGTGACCTGCATAACCCACCGCCAAAACCCCATCTACCCCACCATAATCGTGGGGCGTCCCCCAATGGAGGACTACTACATGGGCAAGGTCACCGAGCGGGTGTTCCTGCCCATCATCCAGATGATTCTCCCCGAGGTGGTGGACATCAACATGCCCGCCGAGGGAGTTTTCCACAACCTGGTGATTGTCTCCATCAAGAAGGAGTACCCCGGTCAAGCGCGAAAGGTTATGTACGGGTTGTGGGGGATGGGCCTTATGTCCCTGGCAAAGACCATTATCGTGGTGGACCACTTCGTCAACGTCCATGACCCGTCGGAGGTGACCTGGCGGGTCACCAACAACATTGACCCCTCCCAGGACATCATGTTCGCCAGCGGCCCACTGGACGACCTGGACCATGCGTCCCCCACTCCCAAGTACGGTAGTAAAATGGGTATAGACGCCACCGCCAAAGGCCCCATGGAGGGTCGCCAGCGTGATTGGCCCCCGGACATAGTTATGAGTCCTGAGATAGTCGCCTTGGTAGACAGCAAGTGGTCGGATTATGGTCTATAGGTGAAAGCAACGCCCACCGAGGACGTATAGCCGAATGGGAAACGCCCGGATACAGTGGCAGGGAACAAAGGCAGTCCTGAAACGAGGCTCCCTCATCCTGGAAGCCGTGCGCTTCGAGCACACTCTGTTTGCTCTGCCCTTCGCCTACATCGGGATGTTCCTGGCCGCCGATGGCCTGCCCACCCTCTCCCAGTTTATCTGGATAACGGTGGCAATGGTGGGGGCGCGTACCATCGCCATGTCCTCAAATCGCCTCATTCACTTTAAGGAGGACGCCACCAATCCCCGTACCGCCAACCGGCACCTGCCCAGGGGACTCCTCAAGCCCTGGGAGATGGGCCTGTTGATGCTGGTTTCGGTCGGAGTATTTTTCTTCGCGGCATCCCAGCTAAACACGCTGGCCCTGATGCTGGCCCCCGTGGCGGCGGTCTACGTGGTGGCCTACTCGTACGCTAAATATTACACGTGGACTACCCATTTCATCCTCGGATGGGCCGACGCCATTGCTGTGGCCGGGGCGTGGATAGGAGTAACGGGCGGACTTGACCCCGAGGCCGTTGTCCTGTCCTTTGCCGTAGCTATGTGGATTGGGGGCTTCGACATAGTGTATGCTTGCCAGGACGTTGACTTCGACGCCAGGTACGGAGTCCACTCAATCCCCCGGCGCTTTGGTGTGGAAGCGGCCTTCTGGTGGTACAGGGGTATGCACCTGTGTACCGCCATCGCCTTGCTGGTCGTGGGAATCTGGATGGACTTGGGCTATTTCTACTACATAGGCTGGGCCATCGCTACTGCGCTCCTGGCCTACGAGCACATTCTGGTCAAGCCCCACGACCTGTCGAAGCTGCAGTTGGCTTTTTTCACAGTGAACAGCTACATCTCGGCGGAGCTACTGCTATTTACTTCTCTGGCAGTGGTGCTCTGACAGCCCGGCAAGACCACAATAAGGGAGGCACACATCTTTGAGACCTGTAGTTGTAGGGATTTCGGGGGCCAGCGGCTCTCTTCTGGCAAAAGAGACGGTGGATGAGTTGCTGCGTCGAGAGGTGCCCACCGCCCTGGTATGCTCCAACGACGCCAGGCTGGTGTGGCAGGAGGAGATGGACAGCCCATTCAACGAGACCCTCGCCCAGTGGCGGGAGCACCCCCACCTCGTCCATTACTCTGTCGGCGATATGAAAGCGCCCATAGCCAGCGGGACTTACCCGACCCGGGGCATGGTGGTTGTGCCGTGCAGCATGGGCAGCATCGCTGCCATAGCCCACGGCCTGTCAAACAACCTGCTGCTGCGTGCTGCCGACGTCTGCCTCAAGGAGAGGCGGAGGCTGGTGGTGGTCCCCAGGGAGACCCCCCTTCACGAAGTACATCTGAAGAATATGCTGACCCTGGCGAGGATGGGTGCGGTGGTGTTGCCCCCTGAGCCCGCCTTCTATCTGAAACCGGACAGCGTCCACGACATAGCGCGCTATGTCGCGGGAAGGATTCTGGTGGCCCTTGGGATTGACGAGGCCCTGGATGAGAAGTACCAGTACCAAGGGCCGGGTGAGTAGCCGTGGCTGACCACCTGAGTCAGGGCAACTTCCAAGGGGATGTCAAACGCCGTTACGTGTCCGACTTGTTCTCCCGCATCGCACCCCGATACGATCTCATGAACACCGTGATGACCGGGGGAATGCACCATCGCTGGCGAAGTGTGGCGGTGAGAGTCGCTGTTCGCGACCTGGAGGGAGCAGCGCTGGACGTGGCTACGGGCACGGGAGACCTGGCTCTCACCCTGGCAAGGGCGCGAGGCATAAGTAGTGTGGTAGGACTTGACCTCCTTCCGGAGATGGTCCTTCGCGCCCGCTCCAAGGCCCATATCCGAGGGACTGGAGGTGACGTTCAGTTCATGGTGGGGGATGCCCTCTCGCTGCCTTTCCCCGACGACACCTTTGTCTGCATCACTTCGGGCTGGGGTCTCCGCAACATGCCGGACCTGCGGCGCTCCCTGGAGGAAATGACACGGGTGGTCAGGCCCGGCGGGAGAGTGGTGTCCCTGGAGTCGCTGCCTGTCCGGGGAGGTCTTTTCCAATACCCCTTCCGCCTATTCTTCCATCACGTAGTGCCACTGATGGGCCAGATTATCGCCGGAGACAGGGCAGCCTACACCTACTTGCCCCAGTCGGTGGACGGGTTTCACTCCGCGGACGAGCTGGCCCGGCACTTCGAGGAGGTGGGGCTGGAGGAGGTGGGCTACCGTCGAATGGGGTTGGGTGCAGTAGCAGTGCACTGGGGCACAAAGGCTTGACGACCACTTGTCAGCAGCCGACCAGAGCAATAAAATCCAGTGGTAGGCCATTCCACGTGTACGAAAGGAGCGTAGTCATGCCCATAATTGACCACAGGAACCATCCCCCTCTGGAGCCGGTGGATGGCAGGGAGTCACGCCGGTTTGTGAACAAAGAGGCGGGCGCAGCCTCTCTTACAGTGGGAGAGTTGGTGATGCATCACGGCTCCGCACTGCGGCTGCACACCCATCCCACCGACGAGGCCATCATACTGATGGAGGGCAACGTCCAGATGATTGTGGGCGACGAGTCCCACAACGGGAGCCCGGGCGACACCCTGCTGGCCCCACCCGGAACACCCCACAGACTGGTGAACGAGTCCGGCGCAGATGCCAGGATGTATACCATCTTCCCCACGGACAGCCCCACCACCGAGTACGTGGACTAGACGCAGCGTCGTAATATATAAGGGGTTGAAAACGCAAGGGTAACATTCCCTTTTGGGTGATTTTGGTTGTGGACAGCACCAACTCCACCTGTTATCCTTAATGTCTGGAGCCGAACACAATCGAGGGAATATATAGCAATACCAATGAGCATCCTCACTGACAAATTTAGATGGCTGGCCTTGGCTTTGGGCCTGTCTGCGGCCGCTGCTCTGCTCATCAGTTGCAGTAGCGAAGCACCCGCTACCGACACGCCAATGCCTCGCCCAACCTCCACACCGGCTGGTCCCAGCTACTCTACCGAAACTCAACAGCCCACAGCGGTGCCTACGCCCACCTCACCACCTATCCAAACGTCGTTGGAGGTGGGCCACGAGATGGGACAGAAGGCCCCGGATTTCATGCTGACCACAGCGGAGGGTGAGCAGGTTACTCTGGGCAGTTTCCAGGGCCAGCCAGTAGTCCTCTACTTCTACACCACCTGGTGACCCACCTGCCGTGCCTCGTTGAGGCAACTTAAGAACGTCCGACCCGAATACACGGACCGCGTTGGCTTTCTAGCGGTGAACGTAGACCCCTCAGAGAGCGCCGAAAAGATCCTGTCTTTCAAAGAGGCCGAGGGATTCTCGTGGCCCATGACGACCGCTGATCCTGTCATGGTGAAAAGCTACAACGTCACTCGTCAGGCTGCCTATATGACCCTCGACTCCAACGGCATTGTCCTGTCAAGTGTCATCTACGGAAGCGAGACCGCAGAGGATTGGCGAGAGATCTTCGAAGGCCTGCTCGGCTCCTGACCTCCACCAGTCTGTAGGATTTCAGCAAGTGTGAGACACCAAGAGAGTTGGAGCTTCTCTTGCGGGATCAACCCACTACCCCTCCGCCTCCATCTCGTCCAGAATCTTGGGGCCTTCCGTCAGCGTCCTATGGACCGGACACCGGCGGGAGATTATCAGCAACCTCTGACGCTGCTCCTCGTTGAGGTCGCCTTTCACAACGATGTGGCGGCGAATCAAGTCCAGCATTGTGTCGTCATCTTCTTCACATTCCTCGCAGTCCCGTGCGTGGACTCGGTCGTAGCTCAGGTCCACAGTGACCCCCTCCAGGGGCCAGCCCTTTCTCCTCGCATAGAGGATAAGGGTCATGGCCGTTCAGGTGCCCAGGGCCGAGAGGAGAAGCTCGTAGGGGTTGGGACCAAGCTCGTCGCCGTCGTAGTGGGAATCATCTGCCACGAAAGCATGTCGGGTGGTGGTGACCAACTGCTGAAGATTGTTCAGGCTCTCGACTCTCACAGTATCCATTCTGGACTCCTTATCATGTTGGTAGTGCAGCTATCCTATGACAAAGCCCGCGTCCACAGGCATGACGTTTCCGGTTACGAATGAGGCCGCATCGGAACATAGCCACACCACAACTTCGGCGACTTCTTCCGGCGTCCCCAGCCGTCCGATTGGCTCCATCGCACTGGCCTGCTCTTCACCCCTTGGGTTGTCCACGTTGATGCGGTCGAACATGGGAGTATGAATGAAGCCGGGGCACACGGCGTTGACACGAATGCCCGACCGAGCGTATTCCAGTGCGGCTGTCTTGGTCAACCCGGCCACCCCATGCTTTGTGGCAGCGTAGGCCGACGCGCCCCTCATGCCCACCAGACCGGCAGCCGAAGAAGTGTTTACGATGGCCCCCCCGCCCTGCTTGAGCATCTGGGGAATCTCGTACCTCAAGCACAGCCACACACCTTTGAGGTTGACACTCATCAGTTGGCCCCAGGCATCGTCAGGGTATTCGTGGGTGCGCAGCCCAACCGGGCCCTCTATGCCAGCGTTGTTATGGGCGCAGTCCAGCCGTCCATAAGTCTCGACGGCCCTATTGACCATCGCCTCAACATCAGCTGATCTTGATACGTCGGCGTGAGCGAAGATGGCCTCTCCACCTGCACCATTTATCATGCTTACCGTGTCCTCGCCGCCCTCGGCATTCACGTCAGCCACGACCACCCTGGCCCCTTCCCTGGCAAATATCAGGGCGGTGGCACGCCCCATTCCCGAGCCTCCACCAGTCACCAGAGCAACCTTGGATTCCAGGCTTCCCGCCATTCTACACCTCTCCTACGCGATATATTTGCTCCGTACCTTTTCTCCGGTCATGGCGCTGAGTCTCCCTTCTCGACATGGGAAGAACCCGGGTCTCCCCAGCCGCCTCCACCGGGGGTGCGGATGCTCAGCACGTCTCCCGGCTCTACGTCAAGCACCTCTTTCCCCGATAGCTTCACTTCTTCGTAGCCACCACGGAAAAGCACGTTCTCTCCCCGCTCGCCATGGTGGCCCCCGTGGAGTCCGTATGGGGCGAACCTGCGCCGCTCCGACAGGATGGTCACCCTGGCCCTCGTGAGGAACTCCACGTCTCGCACAAGGCCGTCTCCCCCGGAGAATTTACCGGCACCTCCGGAACCGCTGCGGAGAGCGTAACGCTGTAGGCGCAGGGGATAAACGAACTCCAGGGCCTCAATGGGGGTATTCATGGTGTTGGTCATGTGGGTGTGGATGCCCGAAACGCCGTCCTTGGTGGGCCTGGCACCCATCCCACCGGCGATGGTCTCGTAGTAGACGAATGGTTTGTCCCGCGTGAGGTCATGGCCGCCGATTAACAGGTTATTCATACTGCCCTGACTGGCAGATGGAATAAGGTCCGGCAGGGCCTGGGACATGGCAGCCAGCAGTACGTCGGTGACACGCTGGGAGGTCTCCACGTTGCCCCCGGCCACTCCACGCTGGGGATCCGGGTTAATCAAGGATGCCCGGGGTGCAACGATACTCACGGGCCGCAGGCAACCCTGGCTGGGAGGCACGTCCATGCCCACGATACAATGGACCATGTACAGGACCGCTGAGACCGTCACCGCCAGGGGAGCGTTGATGCAGCCCGGCCGCTCAGGGGACGTGCCTGTGAAGTCCACCACCATCTCATCGTCGTCTACGGTAATCGTTACGGCTATGGGCACAGGCTGGTCGGTGAGCCCGTCGTCGTCCATATAGTCCATGTAGTGGTATGAGCCGTCGGGTATGCGGCCGATGGCAGCCCTGGTAAGCCGCTCCGAGTAGTCCAGAAGGGCTTCCATGTGCTCCAGGGTGGTCTCCAGATTGTACCGGGCGACTATCTCCCCCAGCCTTCGCTCTCCCACGCGGATGGACGCAAACTGGGCTGCCAGGTCTCCCTTGCGCTCGTCGGGCGTCCGGGAATTGCGGCAGATGAGCTGCACTACCTCCTGGTTCAGCCTCCCATTACGGGCCAGCTTCAGGGGAGGGATGATGGTCCCCTCCTGGTAAAGCTCGGTGGACAGTGGGAGAGATCCAGGGGTCATGCCCCCAACGTCGGCGTGATGTCCACGGTTGGAGACGAATCCTGCCAGAGATCGCTCGCCATCTTCGGTAACGTAGACGGGTGCCACCAGGGTGATGTCGGGCAGGTGAGTACCGCCCAGGTAGGGGTCGTTGAGTATCACAACGTCGCCGGGTCTCAGGGAGCCGGTGAAGCTGTCAATAGCCGCCTTCACCGAGGCGGGCATGGCTCCCAGGTGGACGGGCACGTGTGCGGCTTGGGCTATCATCTGGCCCTGGGGACTGAAAAGGGCGCAGGAGAAGTCCCGCCGCTCCTTGATGTTGGGCGAGTAGGCGGTGCGTTGAAGGGCCACCCCCATCTCCTCGCTCACGGAGATGAACAGGTTCTTGAACACTTCCAGACTTATGGGGTCAACCATCTATCACCTCTTCAGTCAACTCTATCCAGTAGGATGCTATCTCCTGCCATATGAGGCTATCCCGGAGCTTCTGCTCCATCTCATCAGGGGTATAGGCCAGAATTTCGAAGGCTATCGTATAGGGGGCCAGGCGGCGCAGCCTCGCCATGCGCTCCACCAACTCCCCAGAGAGGTCAGGGGAGACCACCACCAAGTCCACGTCGCTATCCTCCAGCCAGTCTCCACGGGCGAAGCTGCCGTACAGATAGACGCGGGCGACGGGATGGACCGCCTTCAGTCGTCGGAGGAAGGAGCGTATGGCATCCTCGACTTTAAGGGGCAAGGAGTTGGCGAGCATTGGCAAGCATCTCCTCCGCGATTCGTATGGCACGCTCCGCCTGTGTCTGAGAGAAGGACAGGGAAGGACGATGAAGGCCGGCGTTGGGGTAACGAGCAGTTACATAATACTGAGAGACCTCCGACAGGTCTACCCCAGGTATTTTCAGCCCCAAATCCGCCATTTCACGAAAGAGTTCCGTAAGGTCGTGAATCCTGGGAGGTGTCCTGCGCCCAAGACCTATAATAAGTGCCTTCATGGCCTTCTCGATTGCCTGGTGGGCGGCAAAGCAAGCCCACGAGTAATCCTCCGCTTCCACGCTCATGTGGGCGCGCCGGAGGTCCACCTCGCCTTCCTTGAACCAGTCCAGGGCTTCCTGTCTCATGGGCTAATTACTCCATTATCCGGGGGTGATTACCAGGTTCTTCCACTGGTCCACCTCGGCCACCCAGCCGGGCGGTATCACTATCGTGGAGTCCATCTGGTGGACAAGGGCCGGGCCGGGGATACGGTTGCCGCAATGCAGCCTGTCCCGCAGATAGAGGGAGGTGGCAAAAGCGCCTTCCCGGAAGACTACGTTGGCCTCGCCGGTACGGGCCTCATTGGGATTCTCGGAGGCGGGCGCTTCGGGCTGGGGCGTGGGCGCGTCCACAGGAACTACCATCTTCAGGCGAAGGTTCACTATCTCCACCGGCTCCGAGGGGTCGGCGTATCCGAATCGCTGCCTGTGGGCTTTGTGAAAGGCGCCGCCAATGGCCCGGTCCAGGGAACGCCCCGAACGATGGGATGGATAGTCCACGTTAAGCTCGTAGGACTGGCCCACGTAGCGCACGTCAAGGGACCGCCGCGCCACGAGTCGCTCCATATTCAGTCCTTCTTGTCCCATGTCTTCTCTGGCCTGGTCCTCCAGGATAGAGAAATCCTCCTCCAGTCGGTGCCGGCTGACGTCCTGCCCTCGAAGCATGACAGTCCGGGAATAGTCCTTCACAATGTCGGCGATGGCGACACCCAGAGCAGACAAGATGCCCGGGTTTGGAGGAATAAGCACCCTGGGTATGCCCAACTCTTGGGCCAGGTCGCAGCTGTGCATGGGGCCCGCTCCCCCGAAGGGAACCAGAGTAAACTCCCTGGGGTCGTACCCTCGCTCCAGGGATATGGCCCTTATAGCCCGCTCCATACTGGCGTTCACCACTCGAATGATACCCAAGGCAACTTCCTGCGTGCCGGTCCCTATATTCTTTGCCAACTCACCCATGAGCCTTTCGGCCCGGTTATAGTCCAGGGGCAGTCGTCCACCAAGAAAATGCTCAGGTTGCAGTCTTCCCAAGACCAGATTGGCATCGGTAACGGTAATGCTGTCGCCTTTCCCATAGCAGGCGGGGCCGGGGTCGGCTCCGGCAGACTGGGGACCCACCAGCAGCGCGCCTCCCTCGTCAACTCGTGCGATGGAGCCTCCCCCGGCACCTACACTGTGTATCTCAATCATGGGCACGCTGATGGGGTATCCACCCAGCACGGATGACGTGGTCTCCTTTATCCTGCCAGGGCAAAGGGAGACATCGGTAGATGTGCCACCCATGTCCAGGGTTATGATGTCTTTGTAGCCTGCCAGAGAGCCGGTGTAGAAGGCACCTACCACACCGCCGGCAGGGCCGCTCAACACGGTACGCACGGGCTGGGATGCGGCCAGGGAAGCGATTATGCTGCCGCCCGAGGACTGCATGATGCGCAGCCCGCTACCCAGGGCCCTCTCAAGATTGGCCAGATACCGGGCCATAACAGGACCTACGTAGGCGTTGACTACGATGGTGCTGGTGCGCTCGTACTCCCGGAACTCGGGCAACACATGGCTGGATATGGAGAGGAAAGGCTTGGCACCCAGTTGTTCCAGGGCCTCCCGCAGCATCTCCTCGTGAAGGGGATTCAGAAAGGAGAAGAGGAGGGATACGGCCACCGCCTCAACGCCCGCCGCTTCTATGGCTCTGGCCACAGCGTCCAGGTCCTCTGGCGAGGGCGAGGTCAGAACAGCACCGGCGTAGTCCACCCGCTCCTTTATTCCATGACGAAGCTCCCTGGGGACCAGTACAGGGGGCCGTTCCAGCATCAGGTCGTAAAGCTCGGACCTGCTCTGCCTTCCTATTTCAAGCACGTCCTCAAAGCCCTGGGTGGTCACCAGAGCGGTGCGGCCCCCCTTACCCTCCAGCAGTGCGTTGGTCGCCACCGTGGAGCCGTGGACGAAGAGTCCCTGTTCTCCCGAGTTGTCACCCCCGACTTCCAACTCCTCTATGCCCTGAAGTATGCTCCGTGAGGGGTCAGCGGGGGAGGAGGGCAGCTTGTGCACGATAATTTGTCCATCCTTCAAGACAGCGAAATCGGTGAACGTGCCACCGACGTCTATGCCGATTACTATCTCAGACATAAAGCACCTTTCTTAAACACATAAAAGAGGGAACATCTAAATTATAACACCAGTGCTATACTAACCTCATACTATTACTACAGGAGGACGGACTGCATGGAAGTGCAGACTATAAATTTCACCATCGAACGAGAGACCAAGAACACCGTCCGCTACCAGGAGGAGGCGGACGGTAAACCCCCGGCCATCGGCACCATCTACGTCCAGAAGTGGTTCCTGGGCCAAAACCCGCCCCGGAGAATCGCCGTCACCATACAGGAGGGTGAGTGAGGGCTACCGCAGAGCTATCGCACTTGAATTGCCCCACCCTTGGCCACTCCCGCTTTCTTTGGAGTCTGGATTCCGGCTCAAGGCCGCAACGGCGAAGACGTTTTCACTAATGGGCTAGCCCTAGAAGGTAACCGTGGAACGGTTGTAAAGTGCCAAAACCTGACGTATACTGTAATCCTGTCGCATCTATCACAACATCCGTCACGTTGAGAATCTGCTGCAACGGAGGGAAATAGGATGGCACAAGCAAATGCAGGCTATACCCCGGAAGCCTGTGCTCTATGTGAAGGGACAGGAGAGGTTTCATCAAACCCGTGTAGACCATGCGGGAGCCAGGGCAAAGTGTTGGTAGCGCCACCGTCTACCATTTGCGCCCAGTGCGGGGGAAAGGGAAAGCAGGGCACTTCAAGGTGCTGGAAGTGCGGCGGTTCAGGCTGGAGGGACGCACGAAAGCAAGCCGCAGCAGCGGGCTAAAGTAGCCATAATTTCAAACGATAACGTCCCAACGGGTCACTTGCAGCCGTGGCGCTCGATTCCACGGGGGATCGAGGGCAGCGAGCAGGCAGGGTGTCCCGTTGGCATTGCTGCTTGAGCGGGTAGCCCGCTGGCTCGACTTGACAGGTCAGCCAGGCCCTAGTAATATGGTTTGTGAATAAAATCGCATAAAGTAAACCCACCTTATCCAGAGAGGCAGAGGGAACGACCCTGAGAAGCCGGGCAACCGGTCGGGGTCATGGCAGAGGCCCATGACACGACACGGTGCTAATTTCGGCCCCGAAGGTTCGGGGAAAGATGAGGGGGGCTTAGTTAGCATGAATTAAGCTTCCTTCGCTAAGGAAGCTTTTTATATGCAATTTTTATCTTGGCGGGAGACAGCTTCATGGCCGAGGTGAAGGCTATAGAGTGGGCCAATGGAAAGCTGAGACTGCTGGATCAGACCAAGCTTCCGGTGGAGCAGACTCCCCTGGAGTTGGGCCACTACAAGGAAGTGGTAAAGGCCATCGCGGAGATGCAGGTCCGCGGCGCGCCGGCCATAGGGGTCGCCGCCGCCTATGCCGTAGCCATGTCTGCCAGGGAAATCCAGGCCACAAGTCGCCGGGAATTACTGGCCCGACTGGCCGAGTTGGGCGACGAGATAGCCTCGGCCAGACCAACCGCCGTGAACATAACCTGGGCCGTTCAGCGGATGATAGACGTGGCCGAGTCCGAGCCTGACCTGGACATGATAAGGCCACGGCTCCTAGCCGAGGCACAGCGCATCCAGGAAGAGGACGTGGAGATAAACCGGCGCATGGGCAAATATGGCGTTGAGCTTATGCCCGATGGCGGAGCTGTCCTGACCCACTGCAATACGGGAGCGCTTGCTACGGCAGGCTATGGGACGGCTTTGGGGGTAATCAGGGCCGGATGGGAAACCGGGAAGCGTTTCCACGTCTTCAATACCGAGACCCGGCCGTTCCTTCAGGGTGCGCGTCTCACCTCATGGGAACTGGTGCAGTTGGGAATACCTTCCACCCTCATCGTGGATTCAAGTGCCGGGCTGCTGATGAGTCGTGGCGAGGTGAGTTGTGCCATAGTTGGTGCCGACCGCATCGCTGCCAACGGCGACGTCGCCAACAAGATAGGTACATACTCCCTCGCCGTGATAGCCAGAGAGAACAGTATACCCTTCTACGTGGCCGCACCGACCAGCACGGTGGACTTGAGCATACCGTCCGGTAACGAGATACCTATTGAGGAAAGGCGAGCCGAGGAGGTGACCCGGTTCAGCGGCACGCAAACTGCTCCGGAAGGCATTGACGTTAGAAACCCCGCCTTTGACATAACGCCCCATCAGTACATCACAGCTATAGTTACCGAGAAGGGCGTAGTGCGGGAGCCTTACACCGAAAGCTTGTCCGAGACCGTCAATAGTATGCAGGTAGAATCATGACTGAAGCCCGGATTGCAATAATCGGCGGCAGCGGCCTCTACGAGATGGATGCTCTGACCAACGTGCGTGAGGTGGAGATAGACACTCCATTCGGCAACCCCAGCGACGCCATCATCCTTGGCGACCTGGATGGTATGCAGGTCGCTTTTCTGGCACGTCACGGCAGAGGTCATCGCATAAGTCCCACTCGACTCCCCGTCAGGGCCAACATATATGCCCTCAAGACCCTGGGAGTGGAATGGATTATATCCGTCAGTTCGGTAGGCAGCCTGAAAGAGAATCTAAAGCCCCTGGATTTCGTGGTCCCGGACCAGGTCATAGACCGTACCCGTCAGAGGGCGAGTACGTTTTTTGACGACGGACTGGTAGCCCATATAGCCTTCGCCGACCCCTTCTGTCTGGCGCTCAGCAGACTGCTCTACGAGAGCGCTCAGCAGACCTGCGAAGAGCGAAGCCGGAGCGGCGCCGACGTGGGGTCAGTCCACACAGGGGGCACCTACGTTGTCATGGAAGGGCCTGCCTTCTCCACGAAGGCCGAAAGTGCACTCTATCGCTCATGGGGCGCGGACATCATCGGCATGACCGCCCTTCCGGAGGCCAAGCTGGCACGCGAGGCGGAGATTTGCTACGCGACCCTGGCCTGTGTCACCGATTACGACTGCTGGCACGAGACTGCCGAGACGGTAACGGTGGAGGTGGTGGTGGCGAATCTGATGAAGAATGTATCCACGGCCAAAGAAGCATTGAGAGGAGTGTTGCCCAATCTCCCGGCAGAACGCTCCTGTTCCTGTGCCTCAGCTTTGAGGGATGCAATCATTACCTCAAGGGACCTCATCCCCCAGGAGCTAAAGAAAAAGATGCAGCCCATCACGGGGAAATACTTGACGTAAGGAGAGGTGGCTATGGCCAGGCAAGACCCTGGAGAACCCTACTTCCGCATAGACTCGGACGAAGCCGTGGAGATTCTCCAAAGGGAAGTGGATGGCGCCGCGGTAGTTGACGTGCGCCGAGACGATGAGTGGGTGTCCGGACACGCCAGCAACGCAATCCACATACCCATTGACGACCTGTTGGGCAGGATGGATGAACTCCCCCAAGGAAAGAAGCTCCTGTTCATCTGTGCCGCCGGAGTGCGTAGCGGCCTGGCCTGCGAGATGGCCGCCTCTATGGGCTTCCCCAGCGAGTACCTGTACAACGTGGAGGACGGCACGCCCACCTGGATTGAGAAGAATCACCCAACCTCCTACGGCGACGACCCGTAGGCAAAAGCAGCGGGACTTATATCACGTATTTCAGGGCTGCGGCCAATGCAGCCCAAGCTCGGGCAAGCCCCATATCGTAAAGTGAGAACCAACCATGACCATACTTGTAGTAGGATCAGTGGCCTATGACTCGGTAACCACCGCCCAGGGCAGCAGACAGGATGCTCTGGGCGGGTCTGCCACCTATTTCGCCTTATCGGGCAGCAACTTCGCCAAAGTGGGAGTCGTAGCGGTGGTCGGAGAGGACTTCAGGACGGAAGACGTGGAGCTCTTGAAGTCCCGCCACGTGGATACTTCCGGACTCAAGACATCTCGCGGGAAGACCTTCCGGTGGGCGGGAGAATACGACGCGAGAGACGTGAACATACGCCAAACCCTGGATACCCAGCTAAACGTATTCGCCGACTTCGAGCCCGAGCTAACCCAGGAGCAACGTAAACAGCCCTACCTCTTCCTGGCAAACATTGACCCGGAGCTTCAACTCAAGGTGCTTGAACAGATGGACGAGCGGCCCAAGCTGGTGGCCGCCGATACGATGAATTTCTGGATAGACGGCAAGAGGGATGCTCTCACCGAGGTCGTGAAGGCGGTGGACGTTCTGTTCATGGATGAGAATGAGACTCGTATGTTCGCCGCCCCTCACATCAACAGTGCAAACACGGTAAAGGCGGCCAGGTACATCCTGAGCCTGGGCCCAAGAATGGTCATGATCAAGAGGGGAGACCATGGAGTGATGCAGTTCACGGAGGATTCGATTTTCGTTGCTCCGGCTCATCCTCTGGAGAGTGTGGTAGACCCCACAGGCGCGGGAGACTCCTTCGCCGGGGGTTTCATGGGATACCTGGCAGGAACCGGAGACCTGAGCCAGTCGGCCTTCCGCAGGGCCACCGTGCTGGGCTCGGTCATGGGCTCCTTCGCAGTGGAGCGCTTCAGCGTAGAGCGGTTGTGTTCCCTGACCCGTCCCGAGCTCACCAACAGGTTCCATGAGTTCACTAATCTGAGCCAGTTCGATGCCCTGAAGAACGGCGAGACGTTGCCCTGGCGTGAAGATACCGGTCGTGGATAAGTGAGTCCGCCTCGCCCTCGAATGCCGAGACCGAAAGACACGGGCGACCGAAGGCCGGGGTGAAGGGACCACAAACAAAACCTTAATTATTTGAGGAGGAATTTTTGGAAACGAAATCAAGCCGGGGGGACGTAAAAGACCTGTCCCTGGCCAAAGATGGAGTCAACCTCATACGCTGGGCCGCCAGAGAGATGCCGGTTATCGGACTGATAAGAGAGCGGTTCTCCAGGGAACGACCCTTTGAAGGAATGCGTATATCAGGATGCCTGCACATCACCACCGAGACGGCTAACCTCGCCCTTGCGTTGAAAGACGGGGGGGCCGAAGTTGCGATGTGTGCAAGCAACCCTCTGAGCACCCAGGACCCTGTCGCTGCCGCCCTGGTGAGTGAATACGGCATACCCACCTTCGCCATCAAGGGGGAGGACAACGAGACCTACTACCGCCACATCCACTCCGCCCTGGATCATAAGCCCAACATGACTCTTGACGATGGCGCTGACCTAGTCACCGCCATCCATAAGGAGCGCCAGGACCTGATTGACGGCGTCATTGGCGGTGCCGAGGAGACCACTACGGGCGTTGTCCGGCTGCGGGCCATGGCAGAGGACGGCCAACTCAAGTACCCCATCATAGCCGTTAACGAGGCCGATACCAAGCATTTCTTCGATAACCGCTACGGGACTGGACAGAGCACCCTGGACGGTATCACCCGCGCCACCAACATTATGTGGGCAGGCAGAAGAGTGGTGGTCTTCGCCTATGGCTGGTGCGGGAGAGGGGTTGCCATGAGGGCACGGGGCATGGGGGCCCACGTCACAGTCATAGAAGTCGACCCCGTCAAGGCATTGGAAGCGATTATGGACGGCTTCAACGTCATGCCCAGTGTGGAGGCGGCCCGGACTGGAGAGGTGTTCATCACGGTAACCGGCGGCTTCAAAGCCATCGGTCAGCAACACCTGGAAGTGATGCGGGACGGAGCTATTCTGTGCAACAGCGGACACTTCAACGTGGAGATAGATATACCCGCCCTGGAAGCCATGTCCGTGGAGAAGAGTCAGATACGCCCCTTCGTGGATGAGTACATCCTCAAGGATGGACGGCGAATCTACCTCCTGGCCGATGGCCGACTGATAAACCTCTCCGCAGCCGAGGGCCACCCCTCCAGTGTCATGGACATGAGCTTTGCCAATCAGGCCCTCAGCGCGGAGTACGTGGTAAAGCACAGGGACAGCCTGTCTCCGGGGGTGTACCCGGTGCCCCGTGACACAGATATGGAGGTGGGGCGCCTGAAGCTTCGTTCTATGGGAGTTGAGATAGATTCCCTCTCTTCAGAGCAGCAACGATACCTGGAAAGCTGGGAAGAGGGCACTTAGTACATAGCAAATAAGGAGGGACCGTACAATGGCTTTTACCTTTATGGACTCGGCACACTATCTCCTGACCTCGGAGTCGGTTACGGAGGGCCACCCCGACAAACTGTGTGACCAGATTTCCGATGCAGTCTTGGACTCCATCCTTTCCCAGGACCCGGAAGGCAGGGTGGCATGTGAAACATGCACTACCACCGGACTGGTGGTAGTCATGGGGGAGATAACCACCAACTGCTACGTGGACATCCCATCTCTGGTGCGGGATGCTCTGAAATCGGCCGGCTATGTTCACGCCGATTACGGCATTGACTATAAAAGCTGCGGTGTTATGGTATCCATCAAGGAACAGTCCAAAGATATAGATGCCGGAGTGAGCCGCTCTCTGGAACTTCGAGAGGGGGGAAGGGGCGATAACGGCCAGGAGGACAAGCTCAGCATAGGGGCCGGAGACCAGGGGATGATGGTGGGCTTCGCCTGCAACGAAACCCCCGAGTTGATGCCCCTCACGGTCAGTCTGTCCCACAAGCTTACCCGGCAGCTAGCCAAGGTGAGGAAGGACGGCGTGCTGGATTATCTCAGACCCGACGGCAAGTCTCAGGTCACGGTGGAATACAACTATGGTGTGCCCGCCCGAGTGGATACGGTGGTCATAAGTGCACAACATGACCCTGATGCCGACAATGAGGACATAAAGAAGGACATCATGGAGCATGTCATAAAGAGCGTGATACCCGAGGAGCTTATGGACTCCAAGACCGAATATTTGATCAACCCCAGTGGGAGGTTCGTCACAGGCGGGCCCGAGGGGGACGCAGGACTCACCGGGCGGAAGATACTGGTGGATACCTACGGCGGGATTGCCCGACACGGCGGAGGCGCTTTCTCAGGAAAGGACCCGACGAAGGTGGACCGCTCCGGGGCCTACGCCGCCCGGTACGTTGCCAAAAATATAGTGGCAGCAGGGCTGGCCGACAGGGCGGAAGTATTGGTGTCTTATGCCATCGGCAAGGCCGAGCCAACGTCCATAAGCGTGGAGACCTTCGGCACCGGCAAGGTAGATGACGACGTCATAAGCGAGCTGGCGTTGAAACACTTTGACCTGAGACCCGCAGCCATAATTGAGAACCTGCACCTGAGGAGGCCGATATACAAGGGCACGGCGGCCTATGGCCACTTTGGGCGCGAGGACCTGGACCTGCCCTGGGAGCGCACGGACAAGGCGGCCATTCTCAGGTCGGAGGCAGGCCTGAGCTAGAACAGGAGTCTGAGATGGCGATAATCCGGTTCGGGACGGACGGGTGGCGCGGCCTCATCGCCCGAGACTTCACCTTTGACAACGTAGCCCTATGCGCCCAGGGAGTAGCCAACTACCTGCACAAGGAGGGAAGGGCCGGGGATGGCCTGGTCGTCGGCTACGACACACGTTTCGCGTCCGAGGAGTTTGCCTGCCTGGTAGCGGAGGTCATGGCCGGAAACGGCATCGCCACCCTCCTTTCCGACAGGGCCGCTCCCACCCCGGTGGTGAGCTATAACATTCTGCGCCACAAAGCCGCAGGCGGGGCCATTATAACTGCAAGCCACAATCCGGCCCTCTGGAACGGATTCAAGTACAAGCCCGACTACGCAGGCAGCGCCAGCCCCGAGGTGACCGCCCGTCTGGAGCAGGAGATTGAGCGAGCGGAGACCGATGGCGTAAGCTCAATGCCGCTACACAAAGCTGGGGACGAGGGGTTTGTTCGCAGCATAGACCCGACGACGCCGTACCTGGAGCAGATTGCCCGTCTTGTGGATATAGAAGCCATCTCCGGTGCGGGCCTTAGCATAGTGGCAGACGCCATGCACGGAGCGGGAGCGGGTTACCTGCGTTCAATCCTTCCCCAGAGCGGGGATAGGAGCAGGGTACTCGAGATAAACGATGAGCGCAACCCGGCCTTCCCCGGTATGGAGCGGCCCGAACCAATAGCGGCCAATCTATCGTCCCTCTCTCGCCTGGTGGTTGAAAAGGGCGCAGACGTGGGCATCGCCTTCGATGGCGACGCCGACAGGGTGGGAATCATTGATGAGAAAGGGACATTCATCACCACCCTCGAGGCCTTCGCCCTGCTTGCCCTTTACCTCCTGGAGATAAAGGGAGCAAGGGGAGCCTTGGTGAAGTCCCTGACGTCCACCAGTATGGTCTACAGGTTGGGGGAGAAATACGACGTGCCGGTCTTTGAGACGCCTGTGGGTTTCAAGTATATTTGCCCCATCATGCTGCGGGAAAACGCCCTTATGGGTGGCGAGGAAAGCGGAGGCTATGGCTTCCGAGGCCATATACCGGAGCGCGACGGCATATTGAGCGGCCTTCTGCTACTGGAGTACATGGCCAAGACGGGCAAGCGCCCATCGGAGCTTATGGAGCGTCTATTTGAAGTAGTAGGCCCCCATCACTACCAGCGCCGCGACATCTCCTTTCCCCCTGAGGACAGGGTAGGCCTCCAACTGAAGTTGGACAGCAGCGACCTGAATGAGATGGCTGGAATGTCTGTAGTGTCCACCGATGCCATAGACGGGCGGCGGTTCAAGTTCTCCTCCAACGCCTGGCTTCTGATCCGGTTCTCAGGCACCGAACCCCTGCTGAGGATATACGCTGAGGCTGAGAGTCCGGAGAAAGTTGGGCAGCTTCTGGACGGCGCTGAGGCCTTTCTGGGACTCTGAAATGGACCTTCCACAGTTCCGTTCCAGAATCCTACCCATGGAGCGGGGGTGATCCCCAAGCGCCCCACGGAAAGGACGGTAGATAGATGCCCGATGAATTAGTCCCGGAAGTGAATGCCCTCGCCAAACCCCTTGATGACCCGTCCCTTTATCCCAAATTGGACCCCACCAACCTAAGACACAGGCTGCGAGATTTCCCCGACCAGTGCAGGACCGCTTGGGCCGAAGCCTCCGCTTTCAGCTTGCCCCCCAGCTATGCAGGGGCACGGCGGGTGGTAGTGGCCGGCATGGGCGGCTCGGCTATCGGCGGGGACCTGCTGGCCGACCTGGCTTCCCTTGAGGACTCACCCCCCATAGTCGTCTCCCGGGACTACCGGGTCCCCCGGTACGTGGACGAGGATACCCTGGTGCTGGCATGTAGCTACTCGGGCGAGACGGAGGAGACCATATCCGCCTTCCGTCAAGCCTTAGCCCAAGGCGCGAAGGTCGTGGCCGTAACCGGAGGCGGGACACTGGCCGCCGAGGCGCAGGAGCACGATGTGCCCGTGTTCAGAATAACGTACAAGGGCGAGCCCAGAAGCGCCCTCGGCTATAGCTTCATTGTACCCACGGTCTTGCTTATGAAGCTCGGTCTTGTGTCCGACAAGGCGCGGGACTTTGGCGAAGCAATGCCGATTCTGGATGGCCTGGTGTCGGAACTGTCTGAGGAGTGCCCTTCTACCGGCAACCCCGCCAAGGAGCTGGCAGCAGACCTCCTTGGCAAGCTTGTCGTTATCTACGGCGCCGGTATCTTCCACGGCGTGGCCCGCAGGTGGAAGACCCAGTTCAACGAGAACTCCAAGGTATGGTCAGCTTTCGAGTCGCTGCCGGAGGCACACCACAACTCGGTGGTGGGATACCCGCTGCCGGCCGGGGTGAAGGACCGCACCTTCGTCCTCCTCCTGATGCCGGGCCACTTGCACCCGAGGACACGTCTCAGATACGAGATTACCCACAGCCTCCTGGAGAGAGAGGCCATCAACAGGAGAAGGCTGGAGGGTCGGGGTGAAAGCCCCCTTAGCCAGATGCTCAGTACCATCCTTCTAGGAGACTACGTGAGCTACTATCTGGCCCTGCTCCAGGGTATCAACCCCTCGCCGGTCTCGGTCATAGACTACGTCAAGGAGCGGTTGGCCAACCCGACCTAGGGGTGCGCCGCTTGTCCCCCTTGAGCGGCTAGCGCTTGGTGTACTGGGGAGCGCGACGGGCCCGCTTCAAGCCGTACTTCTTGCTCTCCTTGATTCTGGCATCCCGGGTCAGAAGCCCGAACTTGCGCAGGGTGGGCTTGAAGGTCTCGTCGAAGACCACCAGCGCCCTGGAAATACCGTGTCGTATAGCCTGGGACTGGGCCGATACTCCCCCTCCCTCCACTTTGGCAACAACACGGAACCTGTCGAGAGATTCCGTCACTCGGAGGGGTTCCTGTACCGCCGCTTGCCAGGTGGGCCACGGGAAAAACTCCTCAAGGGGCTTTCCGTTGACCTGCACCCGGACGGACGGCCCGGGTTCCCCGGAGCCGAGATTCTGGTACAGCCGCACCTTGGCGATGGCCGTCTTGCGCTTGCCTGTACCGTAGTAGTATTGCTGAGTAGCTTCCTGTACCAAGGGTCACTTACCTCCCTTAGCTGTCTCTACCCTCGTCGGAGGGCGGTCCGGCTATTTGAGCCTGGTGGGGATGGGTATCACCGCTGTAGACCTTCAGCCGCTTGAGCATCTCCCTGCCCAGCTTGTTCCGGGGCAACATTCCCTTCACGGCCATTTGCACCACCCGTTCCGGGTGTGTTTCCATCACGTCGCGCAAGATGAACGTCTTCAGATTGCCTATGTAACCACTGTGCCGGTAGTAGGTCTTCTGGGTTAGCTTCCTGCCGGTGAGCCTCACCTTGGATGCGTTCACTATCACCACGTAGCCGCCGGTCAGCGTATGCGGCGTATAGTCGGGTCTGTCCTTGCCTTGCAGTGTCCTTGAGACACGGGTGGCGAGCCTGCCAAGGGTCTGCCCGGTGGCATCTATCAGGTGCCACTCCGGCTTAACATCCGATGGCTTCGCCATATATGTCTTATCCCGCTTCATAGTTGCCTCCAACTTCGGGTGGAAAGTTCAAATAATGCACGCTCATCAGGCATAGCCCTCTGGCCGGCAGGGACGGGCAATATTTCAACTCTTTGAGCGTGCCGTCCATTATCTCCCTCATTATCTCCACTGGCAATCTGCCCAGCCCAATGTCCACCAGGATGCCATTGGTCCGACGAATCTGATGAAGCAGAAAGCCGGTAGCACAGGCTTCGATGTACACCAACTCCCCGTCTCGCCACACGTCCCACCGGGCTACCTCTCGTACCGCGCTTCTTCCGGGGGGCAGCGACGACGTGAGGGCCGAGAAATCATGAGTACCCGGCAAGTAGCTCGCCGCCTCTTTCATCCTCCCTATGTCCAGGGGAGACGATACCCAGTGAGAGAAGTCCCGCAGCAAGGCCGAGGGCCACCTGGCATTCAGCAGGGTGTACCGGTACGTCCTGCCAAGGGCGTCCTTTCTGGAGCTAAAATCCGGCGAGACCTGGTACGCTCCCCTGACCTTGATGTCAGGCGGCAAATGCCAGTTCAGGGCGTTTACAAATGTTTCCGTTGTGTAAAGTGCATGGGTCAGGAAATCTACTACCTGGCCCCGGGCGTGAGCGCCTGCGTCGGTACGGCTGGCTCCTCTAACCCTTGTGCTCTCTTGTGTCAGGCTTTTTATCGCCCTTTCCAGTTCACCCTGTATGGTGGGGGCGTTGGCCTGCCATTGAAACCCCTTATACCCGGTGCCGTCGTAATCCAGGATGAGGGCAATCCGCCGTCTGTCATTGGAGCAATGCAACTGTGGACCACGCTCAACCTGGACCTTACACCAGTTCGACGAGGGCCATGGCTGCCGCATCTCCCTTCCGGGACCCCAGCTTGACAATACGGGTATACCCTCCCGGCCGGTTGGCATACCTGGGGGCCAACTCATCGAACACCTTCTTCACCACCTCCTGATTGGGGACCTGGGCCAGGGCGAGGCGGCGGTGGTGAAGGGTGCCTTTCTTGCCGTGGGTTATGAGCTTCTCGACGAACCTCCTGGTTTCCACGGCTTTGGCTTGGGTGGTAACTATGCGTCCGTGACGCACAACCCCGCCAGCCAGAGAGCGGAGGAGAGCCACCCGCTGGTCCTTGGGTCTGCCTAGCTTCTTACCAGCTATACGATGTGCTACCATCGGCGGTCTTAGTTCTCCTCTCTATTTTGTCTAAACGGGCTATCAAGTTTGGCATCGTACAAAGTCACGAGGTCATCCTCGTCGTCGTTACCACCCTCGTCCTCCCAAATGGGCTTGTCATCGTCAATCTCGAACTGGGCGGCAAGATGGCTATCGTCATCAACCTCGCTGGCCGTCTGAAACACCTCAACTCCCTCCTGTACGCCTCCATTGGTCCCGTGGCCGGGCAGCCTTGCTGCCGCATCCTCCTCGCTCAACATGCCCTTGGCACCCAGCTTGGCCAAAAGCTCCTCCAGTGACTTCTCCCCGAAGTTTCTTATCTTGAGGAGCTCACTATTGCTCATTTCAAGCACCTGGCCGACTTTGCTAATGTAGGCCCGCTTGAGGCAGTTGAGAGTTCTGGGAGTAAGCTCCAGTTTCTCAATGGGGGTCTGGTATATCTCAGGAGAAACCGTAATTGAGGGTCTGTCAGCACCGCCCTTGGTCTCGTTGCCCAGATTGCTGAACAGGAAGAAGTGGTTGACCAGCACGTCAGATGATTTCTTGAGGGCGTCTATGGGGGTTATCGTGCCATCGGTCCACATCTCCAACACCAGACGCTCGTAGTCGGTGACATGCCCTACACGAGTCCTCTCGATTGCGTAGTTGACCTTCCTCACAGGATTGAAGATGGCATCAACCGGCAAGACACCCATAAGAGGCCCCGTTATTCCATCGCCCTGGCTAACGGGTTGATAGCCTTTGCCGTGGTCCACGTTGAACTCCACCGAAATAGAGGCATCATCCGAGTCCAGGGTCGCCAAGTGATGTTCCGGGTTGACGATTTCGAAATCGGCGGACGTGGCTATATCCCCTGCACACACCCTACCCTGTCCGGTTATTTCAAGACGCATTTTACCGGGTCTGCCGGTGACGGAGCGTATCCGTATTCCCTTTACCCTCAGGAGAAATTCCATGACCTCTTCTCTCATGTGGGATATGTTGGAATACTCGTGCAAAACCCCGTCAATCTTCACCCACGTGATGGCGGTCCCCTCTATGGAACTCAAGAGCATACGCCTTATAGGGTTGCCTATAGTCATGCCATAGCCCCGTTGCAGCGGCTCTATGGTAAACTTACCGTAGGTATTATCAGCCTGGAGTATTTTAATCTCAGGGGTAAGGTTCTCGGTCCCGCCCTGGGTTGTTCCCCTTGACATGATAGAGGTTTCCAACATAATCGCTACTACCTCGAGTAAAACTCCACTATTAGCCGTGTATCTATCGCCGATTCCAGGTCCTCCTCATTGGGGACACTGGACACGTTGCCTGTCATATTGTTGGTATCCAGGTCGAGCCAACTGGGTACAGGCCGCTTGGGTATGTCCTCGGTAAGCGCTTTGAAGAAGTCCCTTTGCTTGTGGGACTCCTTCCAGGCGATTACGTCTCCCGGCCGCAGCATGTAGGAGGGTATGTTCGTCTTGCGGCCATTTACGGTGAAGTGGCCGTGGAGCACCAGTTGGCGGGCCTGACGCCGGGACTCGGCGAATCCCAACCGGTACACTGCGTTATCCAGGCGTCTTTCAAGGAGCTCAAGAAGGTATTGTCCTGTGACCCCCGGCCGTTTGAAAGCCTGGGACATGTACCTTCTGAACTGGCCCTCCATTATGCCGTAAATGTACCGTGCCTTCTGCTTTTCGCGAAGCTGGATGCCGTGGTCGGAAACTCGCCTTCGTCGGCCCGATTGGTTCCCGGGGGGTGTGCGTCTCCGCTCTATGGCGCATCTGGGCGTGAAGCAACGCTCACCTTTGAGGAATAGTTTTTCTCCAACCCTGCGGCACAACCTGCACACAGGTCCTGCATATCGTCCCATCGTGCTATCCTTACACCCTTCTACGTTTAGGTGGCCTACACCCGTTATGTGGTATGGGGGTTATATCCCTGATGCTGGTTATGATTAGCCCGGCTGCCTGCAAGGAGCGTATGGCCGCCTCCCTACCGGAGCCTGGGCCTTTAATCAGGACATCCACATGTCTGAGACCCTGGTCCATTCCCTTCCGGGCAGCCTGTTCGGCCGCTCTCTGTGCGGCGAAGGCAGTGCCCTTACGCGACCCCCGGAACCCGGACGTACCGGCGCTGGATGACGCCAGTACGCTACCCTGAGGATCTGTGAGGGTTACCAGAGTGTTGTTAAAGGTAGAGTGAATGTACGCTCGGCCTCTTGGTACAACTTTCCTCTCTCTTCGGCGACTTCTGGGTCTTGCCATGGGCCTCCTTTACTCTTGCCGGTTACTTCTTGGCTCCGGTGCGGCGTCCGCGCCCTGCCACTGTCCTTCTGGGTCCCTTGCGAGTCCTGGCGTTGGTACGGGTCCTCTGTCCCCGGAGGGGCAGCCCGCGACGGTGCCGGAGGCCACGAAAGGACCCAATCTCAATTAGCCTGCGTATGTTCATGGTAACTTCCCGCCGCAGGTCGCCTTCAACCACGAAATCCCGGTCTACTATCTCCCTGATTCTGTCTATCTGCTCGTCGGAAAGCTCCATTACCTTCGGCTTGGGGTCACCGTCTATATCGGCCCTTCTCAGAATATCCTGGGCCACGGTGGAGCCCACGCCGTAGATGCGGCACAAAGCCACATCCACTCTCTTCCCATCAGGTATATCTACACCCGACACACGCACCATATTATCGCCTCCTTGCTGGTCTAGCCTTGTCTCTGAGCATGTCTAGCGTTGGAGCAGATTATACGCACCGATCCCTTGCGCTTTATGACTCTGCATTTATCGCAACGGGGTTTCACAGAAGCTCTTACTTTCATATCAACACCATCTCAACGCCTGTCTGCCTACTTGAATCGGTATGTGATGCGCCCCCGACTCAAGTCGTAGGGCGATAGCTCTACCAGCACCCGGTCTCCCGGGAGCACCCTTATGAAATGGAGGCGGATTTTGCCTGAAACATGGGCCAAAACCCTATGGTCGTTGGGAAGCTCTACCCTGAACATGCCATTCGGCAGGGCTTCTACGACTGTCGCCTCCACCTCTATCGCTTCCTTCTTAGCCATAGACCTCCTTTGGGGTTCCTGGGGTTCCAAGGGCTGGGAGAAGCATCTATCTCGGGACCGTCAGAATCTCGGCCTCCCCATCGTTTATGGCGATGGTATGCTCGAAGTGGGCCGAGAGGCTTTTATCGGCTGTGACCACCGTCCACTGGTCGTCATGGAGCCGTGTGTGCCAGTCGCCAATGTTCACCATTGGCTCAATAGCTATTGTCATACCCTTACGGAGCAGAGCGCCCCTACCACCCGGGCCATAGTTGGGGACCTGGGGGTCCTCGTGGAGGAACCGGCCAATACCGTGTCCGACGTACTCACGGACGACGCCGTACCCGCGGGCCTCCGCAAATTTTTGTACCGCCTCCCCTATGTCTCCCACCCGCGCGCCTGCCCTGGCAGCTTTGATGCCCTCGTGAAGGGAATCACGCGTAACTTCAATGAGGTCTGCGGCTTCCTGGCTTATATTACCCACTCCAACGGTGATGGCGGCGTCGCCTATGAAGCCGTCAATGACGGCCCCCACGTCCATTTTAATCAGGTCTCCCTCTCTCAGCACCCTGTCTCCCGGTATCCCGTGCACTATCTCATCGTTGACGGATGCACATATAGTGCCCGGGAACCCCTGATAGCCCTTGAACGCCGGTTTGGCCCCCCGCCTCCTTATCTCCTTGTACGCGATGGCGTCCAATTCCCGGGTCTTGATGCCGGGCTTGACCGACTCCCGCAGCAGGGCAAGGGTAGCGCCAACCACGCCACCGGCCCGCCGCATGGCGTCCATCTCCTGGGGGGACTTGACGGTTATGCCGCCCGAATAGCGCGACGGCGAGTTGGATGCTGTTTCAATTTTCCTTGTACTCATTTTATCACCTTCACGGACTGATTCTCAATTTTAAGATAGCCCGTCCCTTTCTAGTTCCTCGACCTCGTCGGGTGGCCTCCACTGTACTCATCATTCGGCTTGCAGGGCCTGAAGAAGCCTCAGGCTTATCTCGTCCACTCCCCCAACTCCATCAACTTCCGCCAGGCAATTATCCCTATCATAATACTCTACAAGGGGCTGCGTCTCGTCTTCGTAGACCTGGATACGCGTCCGAATCGCTTCCGGCGTGTCATCCTGCCTCTGGTACAACTCCCCTCCGCAAAAGTCACATACGTAAGGGGTTTGGGGGGGCGCCGTCTCTTTATGATAAGGGGCCTGGCATTGGCGGCATACCAGGCGTCCGCTGAGCCTCGACACCAGTTCGTCAGCGGGAACCTTAATCAGGATAGTTTTGGTTATCTCCTGCCCCCTACCTGCCAGGGCTTGCTCCAGGGCCTCCGCCTGTATGAGATTTCGCGGGAACCCGTCCAGCAGAAAACCATTCTGTGCCAGGGGCGGCAGGATTCGCTCCAACACCATGGCAATGGTTATCTCATCTGGGACCAACATTCCCTGGGTCATGTATTCCAGCGCCTTCACACCTAGAGGTGTACCCTGCTGCTGATGATGCCTGAACAGGTCTCCGGAAGCGACGTGGGGCACGTCCAATCTGGCGGCCAGCGTCTTGGCCTGAGTGCCTTTGCCCGCTCCGGGAGGGCCTAGCAATATCAGTCGGTTTGCACCGCACACGCTTTGACGTGAATTCATGGCAGAGTACTACCTCAAAAATCCTTCGTAGTTTCGCATGAGCAGCTGGGCCTCCAGCTGGCGCAAGGTATCCAGGGCTACTCCCACCATAATCAGCAAGCTGACACTGGGAAGCACCGCAGCTTGCACGTCCGTGATTTGGGAGGCGATATAGGGCACAATCGCCACGAAGCCCAGGAATAGCGCTCCCCCAACCGTGAGGCGCAGAATGACACGGTTGAGATAGTCCTGAGTGGGCTGGCCCGGTCGGATGCCGGGCACAAATCCTCCGTTTCGCTGGAGGTTCTCCGCAAGGCTTTGCTGCTGGAAGACCACCAGTGTGTAGAAGAAGGTGAAGATTACCACCAACAGAAAGGTCAGCACCCAATAGAAGCCGTGGGTGGGGCTGAACCATACGGAGAGGGCGCCAGCCACATCTCCTATCCAATCCTCGCGGACCCCCACGAAGCTGGCTATAGTGCCAGGCAATATGACAACGGAAAAAGCGAAAATGAGGGGAATCATCCCCGCCGAGTTTATTCTTATGGGCAAATAGGTAGCACCAGTTTGGCGATACATCCTGCCACCGCGAAAGATGCTGCGCCCGTATTGTACAGGTATCCTGCGGTGGGCCTCCGTGAAGACCACGATGAGGGCCATGACTGCTACCGCGATAATCGCCAGCCAGATTATCCCCAGGGCGTTGGTCTGGTCCGATGTCTGCTGCATCAGGCTGGGGAAGCCTGCGACGATACCAGCGAAGATGATGAGAGATATGCCGTTTCCGATGCCTCGCTCGGTGATTAGCTCGCCCAGCCAGACAAGGAACATGGTCCCTGCGACCAGTGACCCAAGCATTGCTATGGTGGCTATAAAGTCGCCGTTGCCGGGCCCGGACCAGACGTTGCTGATAACTCCGGCTTGCTGAATAAGCTGCAATTGCCCATAGCCCTGGGCAAGGGCTATGGGGACGGTCAGCCAGTGGACGATACGGTTAATCCTCTGTCGTCCCAACTCGCCTTCCCTGGAAATACGCTGCAAGCTGGGTATGACGGGAACAAGTAGCTGCATCACGATGGATGAGGTTATATAGGGAAACACACCCAGGGCGGCGACGCTCATATTTCTGAGAGCGCCCCCGCTAAACAGGTCAAGGAACCCCAGAAGCTGGTTGGAATCGAAGAGGTTGTCCAGCTCGTTCTGGTCTATTCCGGGTAGGGGGACCTGGGCCATGAACCGGAACACGGCCAGCAGGGCCAGGGTGAACAATATCTTTCCCCGGAGGTCCGGAATGCGGAAGGAGTCAATGGCCGCTTGGAGCAGCCGTGGTCTCCCCTCTATCTCTTGGGTCATCATGGCTAGATCGCCTCTGCCCTTCCTCCGACTGCTTCTATCTTCTCACGAGCAGAGTCCGTGAACTTGTGGGCGCGTACCCTGAGCGGGACTGTGATTTCGCCATTGCCAAGGATTTTCACCGGGTACTTTATGCTCCTCAATATCCCCGCCCTGACCAGGCTTTCCGGGACTACTTCCGAGTCCCTGGGGAACCTGTTTAGCTCCTCCAATTTCACCAGATGGTATTGCTTTTTGAATATGTTGGTGAACCCGCGCCTCATGGGAAGTCCCTTTATGAGGGGCAACTGTCCTCCCTCAAACCCTGGCCGCACGCCTCTGCCCGAGCGAGACTTCTGGCCCTTCATGCCACGACCGGAGTAGCTTCCATGACCGCTGGCGTCCCCTCGGCCAAGTCGCTTCCTGCCCCTCCTTGCTCCAGGAGTGGGGGATACCTGATGCTCCATCATTTTAGGAGACCTCCCACGTTGTCAAAACTCCTCGGGGATTAAGGAAATCCCGTTCTGTATTCCAAAGATACGCTGCAAGTATCCGAAAGGGTGGCCAAATAAGGGTTCTCATCTTATCTCGACCGGGAACAGTTTGCACCTGCGATACTCTACGACTATCTACCGTTCCGGTGTCCCCAACCCCTTGCGCATTGCTATCTCCTGAGCAGGGTCCTTCAGCTTTTGCAAAGCCTCGAGGGTGGCATAGACCACGTTTATGGGATTGCGAGACCCCAGGGACTTGGCAACGGCGTCTTTCACCCCTGCCAGGTCCAGGACAGCCCTGACCACGCCGGCGGCGATGAGGCCGGTGCCGGGGGGCGCAGGCTTGATGAGGACCAGCGAGGCACCCTTCTTGGCCGAAGCCTCCTGGGGTATCGTGCTCCCCCTTAGCGGAATTTTAATCAGGCTCTTTCTGGCGGAGGCGTTACCCTTTCGGACGGCGTCGGGGATGGCTAGAGCCTTGCCAAGACCTGCCCCAACTATTCCCTCCCCGTCTCCTATGACCACTAGGGCGTTGAAACGCAGGTGGCGTCCCCCTTTGACAACTTTGGCTATGCGACGGGTGGATACCACTCGCTCATTCAGGTTAAGATTGGATGCGTCTATCTTTCCACCGGTAAATTGGATAGGGGTTTGTGGCAATGTGGAGACCATCAGAAATCCAGACCTCCCTCTCTCGCAGCATCGGCCAGCGCCTTGACTCGACCGTGGTATTTATATCCCCCACGGTCGAAGACCACCTTGGTTGCACCCGTGCTCAAAGTCCTTTGGGCTATGGCAGCACCCACCCGCTTCGATAGCTCGGCCTTGGCTACCGGTTCAGCCGACTGCCTTATATCCGGCTCCAAGCTGGATGCAAAGGCTATGGTATGTCCGTTGACGTCGTCTATAACCTGAGCGTATATCTGCTTGAGGCTTCGGAAGACACAAAGCCTGGGACGGTCGGGCGTCCCGGAAGCCTTGCGTCGCACCCTCCGGTGTCTTGCCAACCTCAGTTTCCGTGAATCCTTATCTCTAGGCATTTAGTGTAGCCTCCAGCTCGCCGGGAAGTTGTTTCCCCGATATGACATTCGGACTTTCTATTTCTTTCTCGCCGCGGACTTGCCGGGTTTGAAGCGCAGCACCTCTCCGGCGTACCTTATGCCCTTCTCTTTGTATGCGTTGGGTGGCCTCACCCTACGGATGACCGACGCCACCTCTCCCACCTTCTGCTTGTCGTTGCCATCGACGTGGACACGGTTATTGCCTTCGACAGTCAGGGTAACGCCTTCCAGAGGGTTAACCTCCACCGTATGGCTGTATCCCACGTTAAGCACTATGCCGTCGCCGGACTGCTGCACCCTGTAGCCCACTCCCATAAGCTCCAGGGTCTTCCGGTATCCCTGGGTTACTCCGACTATGGCGTTGGCGATTAGGCTGCGGGTAAGTCCGTGCAGGGCACGGTGGAATTTGCTGGCCGAGTACCTTTCCACCACCACCCGGCCATCTTCCACACTTACGTTCACGTCGGGGTGTATGGGCTGAACCAGGGTGCCATTAGGTCCCTTAACGGTCACCTCTCCATAGCCCAGGATAACCTCCACGCCGGCAGGTATGGGTATTGCCCTACGGCCTATCCTGGAGAGTGTCCTTTCATTTTTCCCGTTGGCAGTTCCGTTACCGCTTCCGTTACCAGACATGACAGAGCAGCTCCCCTCCTATGCCTTGTCGCCATGCATCCCGTCCCGTCATCAATCCCTGGGACGTGGACAGGATCGCTATGCCCAACCCGCCGTACACACGGGGAATCTCCCCCTTGCCCACGTAAACCCTGAGTCCCGGTTTGCTCACTCGCTTCAGGCCGCTGATGGCCGGTTGTCTGCCTTCCCGGTAAGCCAGGTGTACACGCAGCACGGGCTGGGGCTGGCCCCTTAGCATATCGTAGTCTCTGATAAATCCTTCCGATTTCAATATTCGCGCTATTGAGACCTTCATCTTTGAGACGGGCATCACCAGGGACTCGTGTCTCATGGTCTGGGCATTCCTTATTCGGGTCAACATATCCGCTACGGGATCAGTCACAGGCATGTTATTACTTTACTCCCCATAGTTTCTGCTCGACTCGTTCACGACGTAGCTCACCAGCTAGCCTTCCTGACCCCCGGCAACTCTCCTCTGAGGGTAAGATGCCTGAAGCAGATACGGCAGAGGCCGAAGTGCCTGATGTAAGCCCTTGGTCTGCCGCAACGGTGACACCTGTTATACTGGCGTACCCCGAATTTCTTGGGCTTTTTCCATTTCTCAATTAGAGATTTCTTAGCCAAGTCCGCTCCTTAGATTCACTCAGCGGGGCGCTCTTTTCATGCCGCCCTGAGCCGAGTGCCGGGTCTTGAGATGGTATCGTGTGCTCCAGGGGTCACCTCAACTTTCAGGATAAAGGTGCCCTTGCGAAAGGCATTCCCAGAAGGGTCAAAAGACGCTCGGCTTCAGCATCGGTCCTTGCAGTGGTGGCGATAGTCACCTGGAAGCCACGGATGCGCTCTATCTGACCATAGTCTATTTCAGGGAATATTATCTGCTCTCGGATGCCCATGGAGTAGTTGCCGCGTCCATCAAAACTCCTGGGGGAAACACCCCGAAAATCTCTGATACGGGGCAGGGCAGTATTGAAGAGCCTGTCTACGAAATGGTACATCCTAGTCCCCCGGAGGGTCACGCATACCCCTATGGTATTGCCCTCCCTCAGCTTGAATCCCGCTATGGACTTCCTGGCTCGCGTCACTATGGGTTTCTGACCGGATATAGCGGTGAGGTCCCGGGTAGCACTCTCTATGGCCCTTGGATTCGTCAGCGCCTCTCCCAGACCAATATTGAGCATCACCTTCTTCAGTCGTGGCACCTGCATGATGTTATCGTATTCGAACTCTCGCATCATGGTGGGCACTACTTCCGAGAAGTGCAATGCCCGGAGACGCGGGTTCGCCAGTTCCGCCCCATCGGCAGCGGCAGGCGCACCGTTCTCTTCGGGCGAAGGCGGCTCCTCTACCGCTTGGGCAGCCGCCCTACCCCTGCGCCTGCTGCCAGAAGATGAGCCTTCACTCCGGCCCGCGCCACGACCCCCTCTTGCTCTCGGCTGCTGCTGTTGATTGGGGGGACTGGCTTCGGAAGGCTCCTCCCCTTCTACCCGATCGTCTCCCTGCACTGTAGACATACTCTCACCTTTCTACCGTCTTCAAGAAAACTGTGCCGCACCCGTGTAGGTTTGCTACACTTGTCACACACCAGAACCACGTTGGACAAGGGGACGGGAGACTCTTTCTGGATTCTACCCGCCTGCCTGACATCCGGTCGGGGCCTGACGTGGCGGGTTACAAAGTTGACCCCTTCTATCATTACCCTATCCTCGGAGGGCAGCACCCTGTCTACCCTCCCCCTCTTGCCCTTTTCCTTGCCGGCTATCACCATGACGGTGTCACCCCTTCGTATCTTCATCACACCACCTCGGGCGCCAGCGATATGATGCGCATGAATCCCCGGTCACGTAGCTCCCTGGCCACGGGGCCAAAAATGCGGGTGCCACGGGGCTGGTTCAACCTGTCGGTGATAATGACGGCGGCATTATCGTCGAACCTCACGTAGGTCCCGTCGGCCCTGCGGTGAGCTTTGGCAGTCCTCACGATTACGGCCCGCACGACCTCTCCCTTTTTGACGGGAGACATCGGCACGGCCTCCTTAACAGAGCCTACGATAACATCGCCTACTGATGCGTAACGGCGTCTGCTGCTGCCGGGTATATTGATACACATAATCTCTTTGGCACCGCTATTGTCAGCTACCACCAGACGACTGAAAGTCTGGATCACCTTTACTCCTCCTCCGGGTCATTCTCCTCGGAGAGTATCCCTTCATCTAGTTCGGCGGGTTTAACGTCCACCACGTCCCGCCGGTCAATGATTTCCAGCACCCTCCATCGCTTGGTACGCGATATGGGACGTATCTCTTCAATGCGCACCACGTCGCCCACCCTGCACTTGTTATCCTTGTCGTGGGTATAGAACTTGCTGATGCGTCGGAGGCTCTTCCCATATATGGGATGGCGATGTTGCCATTGCACGGCCACCACCACTGTCTGGTCCATCTTGTCGCTGACCACACGGCCCACCCGGACCTTTCGTCTCTCCTTGGCCATACTATCTCGCCCCCATCTGTCGCTCTCGCATTATGGTATGGAGCCGCGCTATATTCTTCCTCACGGCGCGAGGCTGGGACGTGTCGGCCACCTGCTTGGTGGCGATGCGGAAGCGGAGGTTCAGCAGTTCTCTATGGGAGTTCTCCAACTCTTTCCGCAGATCCTGGTCACTGAGTTCCCTTATCTCGTGAGCGCGCACGGGCGTATTCTTCCTTTCAACTTACTTGATACAAGCCTGCCGGGTTGCCCGGTTAGGCTCCTTACTCAACCGACAGCCTGAAGATTATCTCGTCGCACCACGCGAGTGGGTATCGGCAACTTGTGCGATGCGAGGCGCAGTGCCGCAACAGCCAACTCCTCCCGGACTCCGCTCACCTCGAACATGATGTGACCCGGCTTCACCACCGCTACCCAATGGTCTACGGCGGCCTTGCCCCCACCCATGCGTACCTCCGCGGGCTTTTTGCTCACGGCCTTGTCTGAGAAAAGGCGGACCCAGACATTGCCGCCACGACGCAGATGGCGGGTAATCGCAATACGGGCCGCCTCTATCTGCCTGGCGGTTATCCAGTGGTCCTCCATTGCCTTCAGTCCGTACTCCCCGAAGTCCACGGTGTTGCCCGACGTAGCCTTTCCTGAGCGACGACCTCTGTGCATCTTGCGGTACTTGACTCTTTTAGGTTGTAACATCTTCAATCACCTCTTCGGATTCAGGGGGTATGGTTACCTCGATGGTCTCCAAATCGTCCATAACTTCCTCCGACTGAGGAGGAGCCACGTCCCCATTGTAAATCCAGACCTTCACGCCTATAAGGCCCATCAGAGTGTGGGCTTCGGCAATGCTGTAGTCTATATCGGCCCTCAGAGTGTGGAGGGGGACCCGCCCCTCCATAAGCTTCTCCCGTCGGGCGATTTCGGCCCCCGTAATGCGGCCTTTGATGATTATTTTTATGCCCTGTGCCCCAGCTTGCATGGCTCTCTGAGCGGCCTGGCGCATGGCCCTGCGGTAGGATACTCTGCGCTCCAGCTGATCGGCGATGTTCCTACCCACCAGATAAGAGTTCAACTCCGGCTGGGATATTTCCAGGATGTTGAGCTGAATCCGTCTGCTGGTGACACCCTCAAGTCTGCTTCGCAGGCGCTTTACCCGCTCTCCGTCCCTTCCGATAAGTATGCCCGGCCTGGCCGAATGAACGTTTACCACTATGTCCTGGGTGCCCCTGTCAATCTCTATGCGGGCGATTCCGGCGTTGGAGAACCCCTTGTACTCGGCGTTTATGTTTTCCCTTATCCTCATGTCCTCGAGCACCAGGTCCCGGTAGCTCTTACCCTTGGGGGCGTACCAGTGGGTCTGCCAGTCTTTTACTATTCCGAGTCTGAAACCTATGGGATGAGTCTTATGGCCCACCTTAAGACACCTCCTCATCTACTACGACGGTTATATGGCTTGAACGCTTGGTGATACGCCCGATGCGGCCCCTGGCGCGCGGTCTGAACCTCTTGAGGGGACGAGCACCATCGGCGACTATCTTTACAATGACCAGGTCATCCGGATTCATCAACAGGTTATTCTCGGCATTGGCGGCGGCAGACCGTACCACCTTGGCCACCACTCTCGCCCAGGGAGAGGACAGGAGACCAAGGGTGTCAAGGGCATCGTTCACCGGCTTGCCCCTGACCAGGTCTACGATGGGTTTCAGCCTTTTGGGAGAGGCTCCTATATCCTTTGCGGTGGCCTTGACCTCAGGCACGACTACAGTGTCTCCTTCCCCCGTTATTCAAATCTACCGGCGGCCTCTTGCCATCTGGCTGGTGCGCTCTGATCTGGCTACGTGGCCGCGAAAGGTGCGAGTGGGAGCGAATTCACCCAGCTTGTGACCCACAGTGTTCTCGGTGATGAAGACCGGCACGTGTCTCCGGCCATCGTGGACGGCTATGGTGAGACCCACCATCTCCGGCATGATCGTCGAGGCTCGTGACCATGTGCGTATCACGGTTTTCGAGCCGACGCTCTGGATAGCCAACACCTTCTTCATGAGCTTGGGGTGGACGTAAGGGCCTTTCTTGGTGGACCTGGACATGCCTATCTCCTCTTTCTCACGACGAACTTGCTGCTGGCCTTTTTCTTACCCCTGGTCTTGTAGCCCAGAGCCGGTTTGCCCCAGGGTGTCTTGGGCCCCGGAAGGCCAATGGGAGAGCGGCCTTCACCGCCCCCGTGAGGATGGTCGTTGGGGTTCATAGTCACGCCTCGAACCTCGGGCCTGCGGCCCCGATACCGGGTCTTGCCCGCTTTGCCCAGCTTGACGTTCTTGTGGTCTATATTGCCCACCTGTCCCACCGTGGCCTGGCAACTTACCAGGACCCTGCGTACCTCGCCCGAAGGGAGCCGTATAAGAACGTAGGGGTCTTCTCTGGACAGGACTTGTGCGGCGACTCCGGCGCTTCTCACAACCTGGCCGCCCCTTCCCGGCGTAAGCTCCAGGTTATGCACCAGGGTGCCCGCCGGAATGTGCCTGAGGGGCAGGGTATTGCCGGGCTTGATTTCCGCTCTGGGCCCCGATTCTATCCTCGCGCCCACTTCAAGGCCTACGGGTGCCAGAATGTAACGCTTCTCCCCGTCGGCGTAGTTGATGAGGGCAATTCGGGCCGACCGATTGGGGTCGTACTCGATGGACGCCACTTTGCCCGGGACACCTATCTTGTCCCGCTTGAAGTCTATGACCCGGTACATCCGCTTGCTGCCGCCGCCCCGATGACGGGTGGTTATCTTGCCCCGATTATTTCTGCCGGCGGTCTTGTTCAGGGGACGCAGCAGAGACTTCTCCGGCTTTTTACGCGTTATCTCTTCAAAGGACGGCAGGGCCGCGTCCCTGGTCCCGGGCGTTTTGGGCTTGGGTATTCTAAGCGGCATTGCTATACCCCTTCAATAATCTGTATCCTCTCGCCCCTGCGGAGAGTGACCACAGCCTTCTTTATGTCAGGCATCTTCTTGATGCGAGGGCCGTATCGCTTCCCTTTGCCACGGATTTTGGTGGTATTCACGTCCACAACCGTCACCCCAAAGGTGCTCTCAATGGCGCGCTTTATATCCACCTTGTTGGCCTTGAGGGCCACCTGGAAGACATACTTCCCTCTCTCCTGAAGTACCGTGCTTTTCTCGGTTATCATCGGCTGGATAATAGCTTCGTGGGGATCCATAGGCTACCTACCCTTCCTCGGCATCTTCGTCCCGGCCCGAGCCAACGGCCAGGGAGCCTTCGATTGACACGCCCTTTCTCTTTGGGTTTTCAACGGCCCATAGCTCCTCGGCTCTGCGGGCCGCGTCCAGAGTCATGATAACGGACTCCCTCCTCAGGAGACTCTCGGCGTTTATCTGTGACACCGGCAGGGTCCAGACCTTCTTCAAGTTATGCGCCGAGAGTATCACGTTCGTCTGAGGCTCGGCGGTAACTATCAGGGTGGACGTGGAAACTCCCAGATTGCCCAGTATCTCAATCAGACCTTTGGTGCTGGGGGCGTCCAGAGATAGGGCATCCAGAAGAATGAGACTGCTATGGCGTGCTTTGTCGGACAGCACGCATTTAAGGGCACGGTGGCGCATTCTTCTGGGCATCTCAAGACGGTAGTCTCTGGGATGGGGGCCGAAAACCACTCCGCCATGACGCCACTGAGGGGCACGTATGCTACCCTGCCTGGCCCTGCCCGTGTACTTCTGGGGCCAGGGCTTTCGGCCGCCACCGGACACGTGAGTCCGTGTCTTGGTGCTGTGGGTCCCCTGACGCCTGTTTACCTGGTACATGACCATTGCCTGGTGCACCAGGGAGTTGTTCATGGGTACGCCGAAGACGGCATCGCTCAATTGAGCGGTCCCTACCACGTCTCCTTGGGTATTCTTTACCGGAATCTCCATAATAGTTGCTCCAATATGGCTGGAATGGGGCGGGCTTCCCTCCCTACCCCGTCTTGCGTATCGTGAGCAAGCCGTTGGGTGCCCCGGGAACTCCCCCCTTCACCAGGAGAAGGTTCCGCTCCGGGTCTACCTCCACTACTTCCAGGTTCTTCACCGTTATCCTCGTGTTGCCCATGTGCCCCGCCATCTTCTTGCCCTTGAACACTCTTCCGGGGGTGGTGGTGCCACCGATGGAACCGGGCGCTCTCGCCCTATCGGACTGGCCATGGGTCCTGGGGCCGCCACTGAATCCGTGGCGCTTGATTGTACCCTGGAAGCCCCGACCTTTGGACGTGCCTATCACGTCCACCTTCTCCCCCACCTGGAACAGGCCTACGTTCACCTGCTGACCAACTTGGAGGTCATCCAGCGTGTCCGTGGACAACTCCCTCAGATGCCTGAAAAGGCCGGTACGCCCCAGATGACCCCTCAGGGGCTTGTTGAGGCGTTTCACCTGGGTGAACCCCACCTGCGCCGCCTCGTAGCCGTCCCTGTCGCTGGTCCTGAGCTGGGTGACGGTGCATGGGCCTGCCTCAATCACGGTTACCGGCACCACCCGGCCATCCGGGAGGAACACCTGGCTCATCCCAATTTTCTTGCCCAACATTCCCCTAATCATAAGCTTCCCCTATAGCTTGATTGATATGTCAACGCCCGCAGGCAAATTCAGCCTTGTGAGGGCGTCTATTGTCTTGGAGGTGGGGTCCAGAATGTCTACAAGACGTTTATGGGTCCTGATTTCGAAATGCTCCCGGGAGTCCTTGTCCACGTGGGGAGACCGGATGACACAGAACCGGCGTATGTGGGTGGGCAATGGGACCGGTCCGGCCACCAGTGCCCCGGTGCGCTCCGCCGTATCCACTATCTGGCCTGCGGAAAGGTCAAGGGACTTATGGTCGAAGGCTCTGAGGACTATTCTTATCTTCTGACGGGTAGTCATGGCCGCCTTTCCCTACTATACTCCTCGAATTATGTTTTGAATTAGGGCTTCAGGCACGGGTTCATAGAAACGGAACTCCATTGTGTAGCTGGCCCTGCCCTGTGTGACGGAACGGAGGGTTGTGGTGTAGGCAAACGTTTCGGCGAGGGGCATGAGCGCCCTCACCACCTGTATGCCCTCCTGACCCTCTATACTCCTTATCTGTGCCCTCCTGGAACTGAGGTCGCCCAACACGTCTCCCAGAAACTCTTCGGGCGTAAGCACCTCTATCTCCATGACGGGTTCCAGAAGTACCGGCCTGGCTTTCCTGACTCCGTCTTTCAGAGCTATGGAGCCGGCCGTCTTGAATGCTAGCTCTGATGAGTCCACGGGATGATAGCTGCCATCCACCGCAGCCACTCTGATGTCTATGAGGGGATAGCCGGCCAGAGGGCCGTTTTGCAAGGCCTCTTTTACCCCCGCCTCAATAGCGGAGATGTACTCTCTGGGGACCACTCCACCCTCAATGCGGTTCTCAAACAGAAAGCCCTGGCCTCGCTCCCTGGGTTCAATCTCCAGCCACACGTGCCCGTACTGGCCCCTGCCGCCGGTCTGCCGGACGAACCTGCCTTCCTCTCGCACAGGGGAAGTGATGGCTTCTCTATAGGCGACCTTGGGCTTGCCGACCAGCGCTCCCACGCTGAACTCCCGACGTATCCGCTCTACCAGCACCTCCAAGTGCAACTCACCCATACCGGAAATGAGGGTCTGTCCGGTCTCTTTATTGTAGAACACTTCGAAGGTGGGGTCTTCCTCGGACAGCTTGGTCAAGGCCTCGGACAGCTTGTCCTGGTCGGCCCTGGTCATAGGTTCGATAGCCACTGAAAGCACGGGAGCGGGGAACTGGGGCGGCTCCAGAATGACCGGAGCATCCCTGGTGCATATAGTGTCCCCGGTAAAGGTGTTCTTGAGGCCCACTGCAGCACAGATATTGCCGGCGGATATTTCTTCCAACTCGTCCCGGCGGTTAGCGTGCATTTGCAGCACGCGACCCATGCGCTCTCTTATGTCCTTGGTGGTGTTAATCACCGATGCGCCGGTTTGCACGGTGCCCGAGTATATCCTCAGGTATACCAGCCGGCCAACGAAGGGGTCTGTGGTTACCTTGAACGCCAGTGCGGAGAGGTGGTCGTCATCCCGGGCCTCTCTGGTGACTGTCTCACCTGATTTGACCAGGGTCCCCTCCACCGGGGGAATGTCTGTGGGAGAAGGGAGATAGTAGATTATAGCGTCTAGCAGGGGATGTACTCCTCGCCCGCTGAGGGCTGTGCCGCAGAGCACGGGAACCAGGCGGCCGTTGATGGTCGCCTGTCTGAGGGCATGCCTTAGCTCGTTGGCCTCTATATCCTCCCCTTCCAGGTACTTTATCATCAGCCCTTCGTCAGTCTCCACTATCTTCTCCACCATGGCCTCACGATACCGGCTGAAAGCGTCCTGGTATTCCTGTGGTATGGGGCTCTCGTGGGGTTCTGTGCCATTGTGGCTTTCATAGACCAGGGCCTTGCCATCCAGCAGGTCCAACACGCCATGGAAGGTATCGTCAGTAACCATGGGAAGCTGGACCGGAACGGGGTTGGCCTTCAGACGGTGCTTTATGCTGTCTAAGGTGCGCTCATAGCTGGCCCCCATACGGTCCATCTTGTTCACAAAGCAAATCCTGGGAACATTGTACCTGTCCGCTTGTCGCCACACCGTCTCGGACTGGGGCTGTACACCCGCCACCGCATCCAGCACCACGATGCCGCCATCCAGCACCCGCAGGCTCCTCTCGACCTCGGCGGTGAAATCAACATGGCCCGGGGTGTCTATGATATTTACGCGATGGTCGTTCCAGTAACAGGTAGTTGCGGCAGCGGTTATGGTGATGCCCCGCTCCTTCTCCTGGGGCATCCAGTCCATCACCGTAGTGCCTTCGTCAACGCCGCCGACCTTGTGAATCCGGCCGGCCAGGTACAGCACCCGCTCGGTGACGGTAGTTTTACCGGCATCTATGTGGGCAATAAAGCCAATATTACGGATATGTTCTATAGGGAATTTGTCGGACACTGTCCTATACCTACTCGGCCAATAGGGGAGACGTGAGCCTGCCTGTCGGCAGACGGCCCGCCCCTATCAGGTGTGTACTTGACGGAACCGCTACCACCTGTAATGCACGAAAGCCCGGTTAGCCTCGGCCATACGGTGAGTCTCTTCACGGCGTCTCACGGCGGCGCCCTCGCCCCGGGAGGCATCCATGAACTCCATAGCCAGCCTGCGTGCCATAGGCATACCCTTGCGGGCTCTGGCCCCTCTGATAATCCACCGTATAGCGAGGGCCTCGCTGCGGTTGCTGCGCAACTCGGTGGGGACTTGATAGGTAGCGCCACCTACCCTCCTGGGTTTTACCTCCAAGAGAGGCGTGGCGTTCTTCAACGCCTGATTGAATACTTCCAGTGGGTCCCTTCTAGCGTTCTCTTCCACGTAGTCCAACGCGCCATATACGACACGCTGGGCGACGGTCTTCTTGCCCCACTTCATAACTTTATTGATGAATCGGGCCAGTTCTACGCTGTTATATTTGGGGTCCGGTGCCACTTCACGCCTTTCGGCGCGTCTTCTTCTGGACATCTCTTTTCCTGTACTGTACCCCGGTCCGCATATCCGAGTACGAGTTTGCTTGCGCGTGTGTTATGCTGCAGCGAGGGTTCTATCGTGCTCTGGGCCTCTCCGACCCGTACTTGCTGCGACCCCTCCTCCGGTCCTGGACGCCCTGGCAGTCCAGAGCGCCACGAACAACGTGATACCGGACACCGGGGAGGTCCTTTACCCTGCCGCCCCGCAGCAGAACCACAGAGTGCTCCTGGAGGTTGTGTCCCTCACCGCCAATGTAAGCCGTCACCTCAAATCCATTGGTAAGACGGACCCTGGCAATCTTACGCAAGGCAGAGTTGGGTTTCTTGGGCGTCATGGTACGCACCTGCACGCAAACGCCCCGCCGTTGGGGCGCTCCGGGACCCCAAACTACCCGGTTTCGCAAGGAGTTCTGGAGCCAGTGCATCGCCGGGGCCTTGGTCTTTCGCTTTACATTTTTCCGGCCTTTTCTTACCAGCTGGTTTACGGTAGGCATACCTCTCCTTATGGTGCGGATGGCATCAACGTACAACTTTACCAACAATGCCCCGCCATGTCAACCTTATTGAGCAAGAGTCACGCAAAGAAATGCAAAATTACACATTCTTGCTTGCGGCAGACAGGTCGCTCCGGCCTGCACTCCGTCATTTCGGCTCTCGCTGACCTTTGCATAACCCAGACCCAAAACTCACTTCCGTGTCATTCTGAACGGAGCGTAGCGGAGTGAAGAATCTAAAGCGGCTGCCCGACGCACGGGACCTCAGATTCCTCGGCTACGCCTCGGAATGGCAACTGGGGTTACCCAAAGGCCTCCGGAAGAAGGGACTTCGCATAAGCCCTGCCGGGAGTCGAGTCAAGAGGTTGGCCTTTTGGATGCCATTGAGGTATCATAATATCCATCGGCCACGGTGAAAGTACCCACCCGTAAGCGGCAATAAATAATTGAGGAAGAGCTACCGTATCAATCGAGAGACGGGTTAATTATGTCAATCAGAGATTACGGCTTCTCAAGACGGGATATACGAGGCGGTTCCGGCACCGGAGATGAGGTCGCAAGCGAGCACTTCGACGAGATGATAGGCAGTGTCGAGCTTTACATGTACCGCCATCCCGGCAGAAAGATCAAGGGCTATGGAGCCTTGAAGCTGCAGATAGAAGCTGCCGGTTGCGAAGTCGTCCACATCACCGACGCGCCGGCGCCCGTGGGCCAGAAGTACGAGACGATAAGAATTACCAACAAGGGGGACCAGATACCCGTCCCGCTTTTGAGGCGCGCCCATAGCTGGGCACATCAGCGTAACCTTCTACACATGTTCTACAAGAAGGGCTAGAGCCGCCTAATACTTGGATACGTTAATCTCTTCCATCCGGCCGGTGACCATGTAGACCACCCTCTCGGCGACGTTGGTGGCCCGGTCGGCGATGCGCTCCAGGTCGTGGGCAACCCACAGCAGGTAAGTGGCCCGCTGGATGGTGGAGGGGTCCTGAATCATAAACAGCAATAGCTCTCTGTAAATCTGGTCATAAAGGGCATCTACGTCGTCGTCATCGCTGCAGACCTGGAGGGCAGTCAGGGTATCCCTGTTCACCATGGCATCAAGGCTCCGCCTCAGCATTGACGTGGCCTTCTCAGCCATCCGTGGCACATCTATAAGGGGCTTCAGGAGAGGCTCATCGCCCATTAGCACGTTAATCCGGGCGATACCCTCAGCGTAGTCGCCCATGCGCTCCAACTCAACGGTGATGTGCATTATGCTAATCAGTATACGCAGGTCTCCTGCCATAGGCTGCTGAGTAGCAATCAGATCTATACAATGCTCCTCGATGTCGAAGCGCTTTCTGTCAATGTAGTCGTCTTCGCGAATCACCTGCTCTGCGGCCTCCAGGTCGCGCCGCGTGAGCGAATCCAGTGCCCTGGCTATGGACTTCTCCACCATGCCACCCATCATCAATACCTCGTCCTGGAGCATTCGTAGCTGACGGTCTAACCCTGACCTTACTCTCATATTGACCTCCCCTTGGGCTGAAGCATGATGGCTTTCCTTAGCCGAATCGCCCGGTTATATAGGCCTCCGTACGCTCATCCGTGGGATTGGTGAATATCTGGCGGGTGTTGCTATGCTCCACAAGAAACCCCGCCCTGTCGGCCCCCACGGTGAGAAAGGCGGTCTCATCCGACACTCTTGCAGCCTGCTGCATGTTGTGTGTAACTATTATAATCGTATAATTTCGGGAAAGCGAGCGAATCAGGTCCTCTATGGCCAGGGAAGCGATGGGGTCCAGAGCAGAGCAAGGCTCGTCCATGAGGATTACCTCGGGGTTCACCGCCAGGGCCCGTGCTATGCACAACCTCTGCTGCTGGCCACCTGAGAGGGTAAGGCCGCTCTTCTTCAGCCGGTCTTTCACCTCATCCCATAGTGCGGCCTGGCGGAGGGACATCTCTACCAATTCATCCAAGTTACCCTGGTAGCCGTTGATTCGAGGCCCGAAGGCCACGTTGTCGTACACCGATTTGGGGAATGGGTTGGGGCGCTGGAATACCATCCCGATGAGATACCGTATCTCCGTAGCGTCCACGCCAGGAGCATACAGGTCCAGGTCATTGAAAAGCACCTTGCCTTCCACACGGGCGTCGGGGATCAGGTCGTTCATACGGTTGAAGCACCGCAGCAAGGTGCTTTTGCCGCAACCCGACGGCCCTATTATGGCCGTCACCCGGTTATCCGGGATGCTCAAATTAATGTCCTTCAGGGCAATTGTTCCCCCATATCTTACACCAAGTCCCACGGTCTTCAGCTTTATTGAGGCTGACTCGACGCCGGGAGCGGGTCGTTCCTCCGGTGCGCGGGATCCCTGCTGCTCCGGGCGGCCTAACGCAATTCTGATGCCTCTGTCCAATGTTCTACCTTTCTGCCCTATTCCGGAATTTGTTGCGTAAGTAAATCGTCCGCTCGTTCATGGCCGGCAACACGGCCGACAATACAATAATACCAGCATCGGCAGCCCCACAGAACTCCTCCTGGGGTGTGGGAAGTACAAGACTATACATTCCGCGCCACAGTCTCACTCGCCATCCTAGTGCCCTTTCCCGTCATTCTGGCGAAAGCCAGAATCCAGATGGAGCAGATTCCGGCTCAAGGCTGGAATAACAGAGAAGGTTCAGAAACGATGGCGCATAATCCCACCTGTCTGCCGACAGGTACGGGGCCGGCCTTCGCCGGAATGACGAAGGCGTCATTTCTAATGCGATAGCCCTGCGCAAGCGAACAAAGAGGCTTGCATCTCAGCAACCCCTACCTGATAATGTAGGCGTCAACCTGTGTCAAGAAATGCCCCTTTAAGGGAGGAACGATGCAGTTCGGAGTCGCCGTGAATAACCTGGGTGGAGTCACCCAGTCGGACCTTCTGGTCAGCCTGGCCCAGAGAGTAGAGGCTCTGGAATACGACTCTCTGTGGGTCAGTGACCACGTGGTTATGCCGGTGGAGATTGAGTCCCGATACCCCTATAACTCCAGGGGAGTGCTCGGCATCAGCTCCGAGGAGAACGTGCTGGAACCCTTCACCACCCTTACTTTTCTAGCGGCGTCCACCAGGCGATTGCGACTGGGGATTAGCGTGCTTGTACTTCCCTATCGTCACCCCGTGCTGAACGCCAAAATGGTGGCAACATTAGACGTCCTCTCGGGCGGGAGGACTATCCTGGGGGCAGGCGTGGGGTGGATGAAAGAGGAGTTTGACGCCCTGGATGCCGACTACCTGCACCGCGGACAGGTCACCGATGAGCATATAAAGATATTCAAGGCCCTCTGCACCCAGGATGCCCCCAGCTTCGAGGGCAAGTATTATCGGGTGAAGGGAATCAGGTTTTTGCCCAAGCCCGTGCAGAAGCCCCATCCGCCCGTATGGGTAGGAGGCATCACTCCCAGAGCCATGCACCGAGCCGCAACCCTGGGCGATGGATGGCACGTCGTCAGGATGAGGCCCCAAGAGGTCGCACGGGGACGAGACGTGGTGCATCAGGTGCGGAGGGAGCATGGTCTCAAAATAGATGGATTCCAGATATCCATCAGGACAACGGCAGAAGTGACTGATACTCCCCTGGGAGATGGGCGGACACCACTAACGGGAACCCCGGAGCAAATACTGGATGACGTGAGAAGATACCAGGAAGCAGGCGTGGAACATATAGTCCTGGGTCCCAGGGCTAACGGCTGCGAGGAGTCGGTGCGTACCGTGGAGAGGTTTGCCAACGACGTGATACCGAAAGTGTAACTACGGCGTGATTGTTGCCGGAGTTGGCTTACGTGCTATGGCAGTGTTACCCGGTATCAAAAGCCTCAGATTCGCGCCCTTTTCAGGGAATGAACCATCGGATAGAATAGGATGTATAGAGGGCAAAGAGAGGTTTCTACTATGGGAACGTTCAACTGGCCGCTGCGGATTTCCAGCATGGACGGCCAGCAGGCCCGGGACATAGAGGCAACGGTGGATACCGGCGCCGCCTACACCACACTGCCCTCTCGCCTGTTGCACGAGTTGGGCATTGTGCCGTCGGGCAAGCGCAGGTTTCTGCTGGCCGACGGGCGGCGTATCCAGATGGACTACGGGGAGGCCCGAGTAACCGTGGACGGCGAGAATGTACCGACCCTGGTAATCTTTGGGGCAGACGACGCTCCGGCGCTTCTAGGGGCCTACACACTGGAAGGTCTGGCTTTGGCGGTGGACCCTGTGGAGCAGCGATTAGTCCCAACCCACCTCATTCTGTATTAAACACTGTGGCCGCCCTAGGGGTTCAGCGGGTGCTCATACCCACAAAGTCGAAGAGGAAGGTGAAACGCCCCATTCTTCCCCTGATGTCGTGGTAGGACTTCTCGGACCTGAGCAGCTGACAGCCGGCGTTCCAGGCCCAGTCGGAGTTCTTCATTAGCGTATAGGCAAGCCGCGGAAACCATACCCCTATCCTGGTCAGGGTACGGGCGATGTGCAGCTCTGGCATCAGTTCCCGGTCCACAACTTCCTCATACTGGCGCAGGTCACGGACGTTTCCCTCGAGATAGCTATAGACGGCCGGGGCCGCCATCTGTGCCGTCCTCAATGCGTAGTAGATGCCCTCGCCGGTCCAGAAGTCCACTGTCCCCGCCGCATCACCGATGAGGAGGGCGTTGCCTTTCTGAATGGGCATACCCCGCCTCCTTCTGGGGAGCCGATGTCCCCTGGTGAGCCGCTGCCGGTAATTCCCAATTTGGAGGAAGCTGAGGTATCCATCCAGCAGGTCGCGCATCTTGGGGCCGAACTTCATGAATCCCGCCACTCCGATGGATAGATGGTCTCCCTTTGGGAATACCCACATATACCCGCCCCGGATGGTGCCGAAGTCCAGGCTTACGGTGGAGGTCCAGGGCTGGAAATACCTGTCCTCCGTATAGACCTCACTCTCCAGACCCACTCCTATCTCTGCTTCCCGGAGCAACCCGAGCCTGTGGGCAACTATGCTGTTGGCCCCGTCGGCCCCCACCAGCACCCTGCCATCAACAGCTCCCTTCTCTCCGAAGACCCGGGACACACCGTTATCCACGTCTATGCGGTTGACCTTGAATCCGTCCACCAAGCTGGCACCGGCGGAGACAGCCCTTTCGGCAAGGAAGCCGTCGAATTTTTCCCGCATGGTCATATGAGTAAAAGGCTGAGGAAAGGACTTGATAAAGCTCTCACGCTGCTTGTAGGTGATTCTGGCCCGGCTAATCACCCGTTCCACCACAGGGTCAATGGAGAAATCCAGGAGCCGAACGGCTCGCTCGTTTATCCCACCACCTCAGGTCTTGTACCGTGGGAGGGCATCACGCTCCAGAATTAGCGTGCTGACGCCCTTGCGGGCAAGCTCATAAGCGAGGGTGCTCCCGGCCGGCCCGGCACCAACGATAATTACGTCATACATCTTCCACAACCAACTGCAAGTCAGGAAAGGCTTGCGGGGCAATGCTCCGGCCCGGCATGGCCAGTTGAATGTCCCGGTATCCTTCGGGGACAGGGTCACGGTATATTTCAATGCTCCGGCTGGATAGGTCCACCAACCAGGCTTCAGAAATGCCATACCGGGCATAGAGAGGCATCTTCACGTCCCGGTCATAGCCTTCGGACGTATCCGCCACTTCCACCAGTAACATCACGTCGGCGGGTCCCGGGTGGGAGCTCGAGTAGAAGTCGGGGCAGGGGCGAAGCAAGGTCAAGTCCGGTTGCGGCTCCGAGTGTTCCCCAAGCCGGATGGGATTCTGAACACTGACGATGGCGCGGCCTCCCAGTCCTTCTGACAGGATACGATTGAGACGGTTCACGCAGGCTGCATGGCGGCTGCCGATGGCTGCCATCTCCACTATCTCTCCTTCCAGCAACTCCACACGGTCGTCCTCATGAAGAATGCCGGCCTGGGCCATCAGGTTATACTCGTTTACGGTGAAGCGGCGTCTGATAACTTGGGTTGCCATCCTGCGTCTCCCGTCTCAGCCAAGCTTGTCTCGGAATTTCCGCACAATCACTTCCTCTCCCTTGATGGGACTCGCCAGGGGAAAAGGAATTTGGGAAAGGCCCGGCACTAGCCAAACACATCTTCCACAACCAACTCCAGGTCAGGAAAGGCTTGCGGGGCAATGCTCCGGCCCGGCATGGCCAGATGAACGTCCCGGTATCCTTCGGGGACGGGGTCACGGTATATTTCAATGCTCCGGCTGGAGAGGTCCACCAACCAGGCTTCAGGAATGCCATACCGGGCATAGAGAGGCATCTTCACGTCCCGGTCGTAGCCCTCGGATGTGTCAGACACCTCCACCAGCAACATCACGTCGGCGGGTCCCGGGTGGGAATTGGAATAGAAGTCGGGACGGGGGCGAAGCAAAGTCAAGTCCGGTTGGGGCTCCGAGTGTTCCCCAAGGCGGACGGGGTCTTGAACACCGACGATGGCGCGACCTCCCAGTCCTTCCGACAGGATGCGATTGAGACGCTTCACGCAGGCTGCATGGCGGCTGCCGATGGCTGCCATCTCCACTATCTCTCCTTCCAGCAACTCCACCCGGTCGTCCTCATGAAGAATGCCGGCCTGAGCCATCAGGTTATACTCGTTTACGGTGAAGCGACGTCTGATAACTTGGGTTGCCATCCTGCGTCTCCAGTCCCAGCTATGTACTGCTTATTGGTGTAATTGAAGGCGGGGGCATCAGCCCCCTTATGTCCAGCTTCAGTAGCCTGGTGAGGTTGTCCGTGGTCACGCTGGCCACTTCCTCCAGCGCAATTCCTTTCAGCTCCGCAAGCTTCTCCGCCACGTCCCGGGTATGTCGGGGCTCTGTCCAGTTGTGCCGGTGCTTTTTGAAGGGTTGGGGTGCGGAGTCGGTCTCCAGCACTATGCTCTCAAGGGGCAGCTTTGTGGCAACTTCCTGAAGCTCGGGCAGCCTAAGCAATGGCCTTGCCAGCGAGATATAAAAGCCGGAGTCTATGGCCTCCCTGGCAATAGCCTCATCGGCCTGGAAGTAGTGCATCACGCCACCCACTTCATGGCCCTTTTCCTCTCTCAGTGTGCGGAGTACCTCCGGGTGAGACTCGCGGGAGTGGAAGATTATGGGCAGTTTCAAATCTCTGGCGAGGCGTATTTGCTCTCTGAAGACCTGGTATTGCAGGTCCTGGTCCGGTGACTCGGGGAGGAAGTCAAGGCCGATTTCGCTTATACACACCACCTTGGGATTATTGGCAGCAAGGTCGCGGAGGGTCCGGTAGAGACCTTCGTCCACGGGGGTTTCCGCCTGCATTGGGTGTATTCCCACACCCGCATAGAAAGCATCATATCCCCGTGAAAGCTCCACGCAAGCCCTGGACGAATCAACTGTGGTGCCTGCACAGACTATGACCCCAACCTGAGAGCCTTCAGCCCGTTCCAAGATGTCGGGGATTTCCGAAGGTGCGTAATGGTCAAGATGAGTGTGGGAATCGCACAGTATCATAGCCGGTTCCTCTATGCATATTTCTAGAAGTTACTCTATACTATCTTTGAGGGCTGGGCAAGGTTTCCCTGTTACTTGAATCAACCGAAAGCTCCACACTCATATTCATGGCCTTCTCGCTCTGTGGGAGAAGGGTGGTTGCAGGCTAGGGGCGTCCTACCGGGTACGGGTGCACTCCCATACCGGATATACAAGGCGAGAAAGGTCATAGCAGTGTTACTGAATACCTCGGCAAGGCTGGTAAAACGCTGGCTGTGGGATACCCACGCGCGTATAGCCATCGGCATCGGTATCAGCCTGCTGCTGGGATGGCTGTCGGTAAAGGGTGTAGAGTGGGGCCTTGTAATAGACCAGTTCCAGAGCTTCCCCATTGGGTGGGCTGTCCTTTCTCTGGCGATACTTATAATATCCAGCTTCGTCAGGGCCTACCGATGGCAGGTCCTCTTCGTTCAAGATAAGGTGCCCTTGGCCCAGCTTTTCCTGGTGCAGAACACGGGCATTGGACTGAACAGCCTGGTGCCCGTCAGGGTGGTTAGCGAAGGGGCCCAGTTCGCCCTCCTCACCATGCGGTATAGGGTCGGCGGCGGAGCGGCCCTGGCCACTCTAGGAGTGGAGAGAATTCTGGACATGGTGGTCACGGCGGTCTTATTGACGGCCGGGCTGACACTTCTGCCCAGCAAGGGCGATTTCCTCCCATACGTCGTAGGGGCCTTTGTGGTAGCTGTGGCGTCGGTGCTGGTGGTGCCCTTCGTGATATGGCTAAGCGGCAAGCCGCTCTTGAGTAGAGTTCCCATCCTGGTAGCCACTGCCACATTCCTCATGGACCTCACCAGGGAGAAGGCCACATTAACATACGCCTTTCTTCTGAGCCTTGCATACTGGCTCATGGTTGGCCTCTGCGCCTGGGTTCTGGCGCATGGGATGGGCCTGGGGATTTCGCCCTTTGTGGCTACCCTGACTATTCTGGGAACCCTTTATTTCGCCACCGCACTTCCCGCACTTCCCGCTGCGGTGGGTACCTTTGAGTTCGCTATTGTATACGTGCTGAAGTTCTTCGACGTGCCTCAGGCGCTGGCGTTTAGCTATGGAATAGTAGTACACGCCGTGCTATTCCTTCCCCCCATAGTAGTGGCGCTCGCGGTCTTCTTCACCATAGGTCTGAAGCCACGCAACAGAACGGATTCGGCACGTATGCTTGAGAGAGAAATGACTGTATCTACTGATGAAGGTGAGAGGAGGGTTGATGATTCGGCAAGCTCAAATTAAGACGAAAGGCTTCTTGGCATCGCTGCGCAAGTCCGCTATGATTGGACTCTTTCCTTTGGTTATATTAACGCTGTTGATTGTGGCGTGCTCATCCCCTGAGCCTACACCGACGCCTACGCTCATACCCACACCCACCCCGGTACCTACTGGTACTCCAACGCCGGCCCCCACGGCCACGCCAGCACCAACTCCCACGACTGTCCCTACCCCTACTCCAACACCACCGCCGACACCCACACCTACCAGCACCCCTTTGCCAACTCCCACCCCCATCCCAAGCCCTACGCCGGTAGTATCACCACCGCCACAGGGCATCCCCGGTGGCAGTCTCTCGACGGTAGCCCTTGCCAACATAGTCCACATGGACGTCCACCAAGAGATACAACCGGCCCTGACCTCCCTGGGGCCGGGAATGGTCTACAGCCGCCTCCTCCGACTGCGGAGCGGGCCTGCGGACGAGGTCCCGCTGCCCAGCCTCCTGCTGGAGTGTGACCTATGTGAGAGATGGGAAATGGTAGACCCCTGGACCTATCGTTTTGAGCTTAGAGAAGGGATTAAATGGCAAAACATCCCTCCGGTCAACGGACGGGAGCTTGTTGCCGAGGACGTAGTGTTCAGCTATGAGCGACAACGCACAACCGGCTGGGCCAACGCCCCCCTGCTCCAGAACATGGAGTCCGTGCAGGCCGAGGGGAAATATATCCTGAATATAACCCTTGACCCCGATTTTCCCGATGCCGACTTCCTGGTAGCTCTGGCTGACGGCCACACGAAGGTGGTGGCAAAAGAGGCGGTGGAAGTGAATGGCGACCTGAAGAATGGGCCTGTAATAGGCAGCGGCCCCTGGATATGGAAGAGCACTCAGATAGACGTTGGCAGCACCTTCGAGAAGAATCCCGACTATTTCGAAGACGGCCTTCCCTTCGTAGATGAGTTTGTTACCAGGGTCATACGAGGCGGGAAGGAGAGCCGCCTCGCCGCCTTTCTCACCGGGGCAGTGGATGTTTACAGCCCATCGCCGGAATCCTGGACCGTCCTTCAGGGGCGGCCCGACGTCGGGTTCAACAGCTTCCTGTCTAACCAGGGCGGCTCCGGCCTGATTCTGAGTATGAACGTTTCGGCCCCTCCCTTTGACGACCTTCAGGTGCGGAAGGCCGTGCTCAAGGCCCTCGACCCCTGGGACTACCTGCGCGCTACCTGGGCAGACCAGGGCTTTGTCAGCCTGGGGATGCCAGTACAAAGTCCCGACTGGCTCCTTGCACAGGATGAGATGAGGGAGACCTACTTTGCCGACCCTGCAGGAGTATCAGGTATTCTTGAGGATGCGGGGGTGGAACTGCCACTCAGGTTCGAGTTTATCGTGGCTGACTTTGGAGACACTCATTTACAGCAGGGACGACAGATAGAGGAGGACCTGAGGGCCGTGGGCTTCGAACCCATGTCCACAATCCTTAACCCCACCCGGTATACGGACAGAGTGTGGCGTGACAAGGATTACCAGATTGCCATCGGTGCTCTACCCCCCACCACTACCACCAACGGTTTCCTATTCAGCGTATTGCATGGCGCATCAGGACCCCGGAGTGTGCTGGCTCATTCCGATAGGCGGCTTGATGAGATGATTGTCGAGCAGGCCGTGGAAAGCGACGCCATTCAGAGAGGGGAGATGGTTCGAGGAATCCAGCGTTACCTTCTTGAGCAGGCTTATCTCTTCAGCCCTGTTACGGGAGGTTCAAGATGGGTCACCGCGCCCGGAGTGAGGGGTTTCCACCCCAACGTTGCCGCATCAGAATATTTCTTCTGGGCCAAGACGTGGGTTGAGTAGGAGGGGATCAGGGAGTATCACTAGCTTGTGCCGGCCCGGCGGTGCTCTGCTATCCCTTCCTCCAGGGCTATCCAGGCGAGGAGGGCGCACTTGATACGCACGGGGAACTTGCGCACACCCTGGAAGGCCGCAAGGTTGCCCAACCCCGTGAGTTCGTCCTCAGAGGGGGCGTAACCCTGCATGAGCCTCCTGAACGTACCCGATAGCTGCTCCGCCTCCTCCGGGGTCTTCCCCTTGACCGATTCCGTCATAACGGAGGCTGAAGCCTGGCTTATGGAGCACCCCTCGCCGTGAAATCCAGCCTCTTCTATCCGGCCATCGTTGAACTTTAGCTGCAATACCACCCGGTCCCCGCAGATAGGGTTGTACTCGTCGTACTCTATATCCGGCTCCCCTATCTCGACCATGTTCCGTGGGCTTCGGTAATGGTCCAGGATTACCTTCCGGTATAGCTCGTCAATCTCGTCAAAGGGAAACTGCTGCATAGTCCTGACTGAGCCCGGGTGATAGAAGACCCTTCCTCCGGATAACCCCCGTCGTTGCTCTGAAAATAGCCAATCTCCTCCCCCCTTGCACGCTTGATGTACATTAGCATTAAGTAGAGGTGATGCACGAGTCATCCTTACTACCCTCGCGTCATTCCGGCGCAGAGCCCGCCCTGGCGTAGGCCACGGGCCAGTATCCAGAGGCGTCGTTGGTTTCCTCACCCGCGTCTATAGACAAGGTCGTATGGATTCTGGCTTTCGCCAGAATGACGGTTGGGTTATCATCCTTACCCTGGCCTTCCCTTAATTTGGCTAACGTGCATCAAGGGAGAGAGGGGAATAGCCTCAAGTTCTGAACACCCATTTCATCTATGGGAGTTGGGATGAAAGCGATGCCCCGCCGCCTCTCCTGAGCTTGCTGAAGAGCCTCTCAGCAAGGGTGCAGGAGGCCAGGTACGTCAAGAGCCGTCCGGGAGGCGCCCTAGCTCTTTCCCAGATTCTTCATAGTCTGCAGGAGCCTGGCCATCTCGATGGCTCCCACGGCGGCGTTGTAGCCCAAGTTCCCCGACTTCCCGCCAGCACGGTTGATGGCCTGGTCCATGTTCTCTGTGGTGAGCACCCCAAACATCACGGGCACTCCTGTCTCCAGTGCGACCCTTCCTATGCCACCCGAGGCATTCCCGGCCACCATATCGTAGTGGGTAGTCTCTCCCCGTATGACAGTCCCCAGACATACTATGGAGTCGTACTGGCCGGTCTCGGCCAGAACCTTGGCCGCAACGGGTAGCTCAAATGAGCCTGGAACCCAAGCTATAAGGGTATCTTCATCGTTGACGCCGTGACGCGCCAGGGCGTCTTGCGCACCCTCAACGAGTCTCAGAGTGATAAGCTCGTTGAAACGGGCCGCTATAATCGCTATACGGAGTCCCTGTCCTTGAAGATCGCCCTTAAGCTCTCTTGCCAAGATTACCCCCTACTTTTCGGCCTTGTGTTTCATGCTCGCCAGGGCTTTATGTGAAAGCCCTTCCGTCGAGTCTACCTCCATAGCTCAGGAAGAGGCATCCTCAGGCGTTTCCTTTATACCAGCCTCCAGAACCCTCTCTACGAACTCGGACTCGGGGACGGCTCCAACGAACTGCACCGGGGGCAATACCCCCAGCTGGGATACCGTGCCCATTACCGTCTTGGGCACACCCCTTACGGCATAAGTCTGACCGAGGGCTGGGAACTCCTCCACTTCGACGACGTCGGCGGTGATGAGGGGGTTCTCGATGGCGATTGCGTGGGCCAACCTGGCCACACCGGGGCAGTACCCGCAAGAGGGCGTGACGAACACCTGGATATGCACGGGGCTGTTCACCTTGCGCAGCTTCTTCCTCGTATCCATGGTGAGCGGGCTTACGCCACGGGAGAGGGTCTTGATGTCCTCAAGTATCGTGGCGAACTCGTAACCCATAGGTATGCCGTAGAATTTCAATCTGGCGTTGTCCTCGTTCCCAAGGACGATGGCCGGGATGCGTTCGACCCCGTACTTTTCCCTCTCCTCTGCCTGGCTGTAAAAGTCGTAGATTTCCAGGTGAAGCTTGGGCGAAAGGGCGGTGAGCTCCTCCATGAGCTGCTGGGTCTGAGGGCAATACTGACATTCCCTTCCGGGAACGGAGAGGAGAGATGATCCCTGGGTAAAGAGCCTTATGGTCACGTCGTTCTTGAGGTCTTTGCGGAACTCCCTCTTCAGGCTATCTCTATCGCTGTCGGATATGATTGGCATTGTACCTCCTAGGACATGCTCCAGACCGGCCATTCCCGCCCGCACCTTCCTCCGTCGCGAGAGGCCGCTTCCTCCCGGAGCCGAGCAAGCATATCGTCGAACATAGTTTACAACGGATTGTCCCTCTTATCCACCCCCAAGGGTAGAACTGGAGTCCCGGTCAAGGGACCGTTGGATATGGTAGAGACGCTGCAACAGGGTAAGCGCTGATACCGCGGCTATGACAATCAGGATTATCTCCAGTGGCCGCAAGCCCAGAATAAGGCCCAGGGATAGCAGTACCACCCTTTCGGGGCGGGTCATCAGGCCTGTCCTGGTCTCGATGCCCAGACCCTCACCCCTGGCCCGAAGATAGCTCACAGTCTGGGAAGCCACCAGCGCCGCCAGGATGACCACCATCAGGAAAAGCAGCCTTTCATCGCTCAGTTCGTAGCGCAGGCCATGGATGGCGATTCCCAGGAAGATGGCTGCCTCACCCAGACGGTCCATCACCGAATCCAGGAGTGCCCCGAACCTGCTTACTCTACCCGTCAGGCGTGCCAGAGCGCCATCCATGAGATCCATCACGCTGCCGGCCAGAAACACCAGGCCCCCAGCCAGGAGGAAGCCGGCACCCACGAGGGCGGCGGCGGCGAGGGAAATGCAGAAGCCCAATATGGTTACGGTGTTCGGGGTAAAGCCCAATGCCCGGAGTGTCCTGGCTCCGGGCAACTCCACGTAGCGCAGGACGATAGCCCTAAACTGCTCTCTGCCTGGAAAGACCATTGGTCGCTTCTATGAGGTGAGTATAATAGTCCATAACCTGCAGGGCTACTTTCTCCCATCGGTACTGCTCTACCGTTGACTCCCCCTTCTCCGCCATCTGAGAGCGCAAGTCCGAATCCCGTATCAGCAGGGCCAGTGCTTCGGCCAGGGATGCGCTATCCTTGGGTGGAACGAGCAACCCCTGCTCGCCGTGATTCAGCACCGCAGAGTAGCCCTCAATTCGGGATGCCACTATGGGCTTTCCCGCGGCCATAGCCTCCAGGAGGACTATGCCGAAGCTCTCCCTTCCGGTGGCGGGAGCACAGCATATGTGGGCGCTTCCGTAGTAGCGGGGTAGCTCATGGTACGGCACCCTGCCCAAAAAGACCACGTCGTCAAGCTTGCGCTCACCGATAATCCGGTAGCATTCCTTGTCCAGGCTGCCCGGCCCTACCACCACCAGACGGATGTTGCGGAAGTCCCACTTGAGCTTGCTGTACGCCTCAAGGAGATACCGCAGTCCCTTGCGCTTCTCCATCCGGCCCACAAAGAGGATATTAATCTTGCCGTCGTCCAACTCCGGTATGGGCGACCCATTTGCCGAGAAGTGGTCTACGTCTATGCCGTTGGGGATGATCTTGTAGTCGCCGGGGAAGAACCTGCTCACGTACTGACGGGCGGCGGGGGATACGGCGATGAGGCCATCCAGCTTCTTGAACCAGTACTTCAGGATTGGGTGGGACCAGCCGTAGTTCCTGAAACGGCCATAGAAGGCGTGAAAGGTCCCCACGTTCAGGGAGTTGGAGGTCTGCAGGACGAAGAGGGGCAGAATGGGCATCAGCGGCTCGTGGAGGTGGACCACGTCGAAGCGCTCCCTGTCCAGGAAGTCCCTTATCTTGTGGTGGAGCCACACGGAGAGGGAGAGCCGGGCGATGGAGCCGCCCGAAGGTATGGGCACGGACCTCCCAAGGGGCACAAACTCGCTTTCCTCCGGGATTTTCCTCGATGGGGAATGGGGCGCCAGAATCTTCACCTGATGCCCCATGTCGGTGAACTGGTGTGTGAGATGGGAGATATGGCCCGCAACTCCACCGGGCCAGGTGAAGTCATAGGGTGAGACCAGTGCTATCTTCATGGGTTACTCTCTCAAGCTTCCCTACCCTCGATAAAGGCTTCCACCATCTGTCGGGCAACGTCGTCCGTGTACTGGACAGGGGGTGATTTCATGAAGTAGGCGGACGGGCCTGCGATTGACCCCGACATCCCCCGGTCCATGGCCAGCTTGCAGCACCGGACGGCGTCCACCACCACTCCCGCCGAGTTGGGGCTGTCCCATACCTCCAGCTTCAGCTCCAGGTTGATGGGCGCTCCGCCGAAGGAGTGGCCCTCCATCCTGATATAGCACCACTTCCGGTCTTCCAGCCAGGGTACGTGGTCGCTGGGGCCCACGTGGATGTTGTCGCCGTCCAGGCTGTAGTCCAGCTGCGAGGCAACCGCGTTGGTCTTGGATATTTTCTTGGATACCAGCCGCTCCCTTTCCAGCATGTTCAGAAAGTCGGTGTTGCCGCCGAAGTTCAGCTGGTAGGTCCTGTCCACCTTGACGCCCCGGTCCTCGAACAGGCGGGTGAGCACGCGGTGGGCGATGGTGGCCCCCAGCTGGGACTTGATGTCGTCGCCGATTATGGGCAAGCCGTGGTCCTTGAAGCGCTTCTGCCAGTAGCCCTCCCTGGCAATGAACACGGGAATGCAGTTCACCATGCCGCACCCGGCAGCCAGGATTTGCTCCACGTACCACTTGGTGGCCATCTCGCTGCCCACGGGGAGGTAGCTTATCACGACGTCGCACTGCCTCTCCTTCAGGATGCTCACGATGTCCGACGTGGAGCCGGGGGCCTTCTGGACCATGTGGGAGACGTACTTGCCTATGCCGTCGTGGGTCATGCCCCTGTCCACGGTCACGCCCGTGGGGGGCACCTCGGTGAACTTGAGGGTGTTGTTGGGGGGGGCAAAGATGGCCTCGGAAAGGTCCTTGCCCACCTTGTTCACGTCCACGTCGAAGGCGGCCACGAACTCGATGTCCCCAATCCCGTACCCGCCAACGTTGGGGTGCATGATTCCCGGTATGTCGGCATCTTCGGTGGTGTCCTGGTATTTGTGTACACCCTGCACCAGGGAGGATGCACAGTTCCCGACCCCAATGATGGCGGTCCTTATCTTGGCCACGGCGTGTCTCCTTTCTGAACAGGTCCCCTTCCGGCCCAAGGGGGGAAAACGGCTGAATTGTAGCAGTTTTGACGTACCAAAGCAAGGCATTTGAGGCATCGTCATTCCGGAGACCCGCCACCCCGTCATTCCGGCTCAAGCAATCCCTTCCCCACTTGATGGGGGAAGGTTAGGATGGGGGTGATACCCCCCACCTCAATCCTCCCCCGCAAGGGGGGAGGAGGTTGGCTACTTTCGCCAGTATGACGCTTTCACGCCCCCCGTCATTCCCGCGACCCGCCACCCCGTCATTCCCGTGAAAACGGGAATCCACACCCCGGCGCACTAGACTCCCGCTTTCGCGGGAGTGACGAAATGTACCCCGTCATTCCGGCCTTGAGCCGGAATCCACACCCCTCCCCTGGATACTGGCTTTCGCCAGTATGACGCTTTCACGCCCCCGTCATTCCGGCCCCTGTATCGGGTACGGGACAGGCTTCGCCAGTATGACGAAATGTGAGGCGCACCGGGGGTGGATGGTGCCGGGGGTGGGATTCGAACCCACACACCTGTGAAGGTAGCGGATTTTAAGTCCGCCGCGTCTGCCGTTCCGCCACCCCGGCCCGGATATGACATCGCACCTGATCGTCGAGGGTCATGTCTCTACGGACAAGGTCCCGGTACGCAAGTCTGCGCCCCTCCACAGTCCCGAACACGCCCTACCTTGTCCGGGAGGATGAAAATGGAGCGTCACCGGCCCAGGTAATCCCTTCCCCCTCGATGGGGGAAGGTTAGAGCCTGTCCTGAACTTGATTCAGGAATGGGGGTGATACCCCCCACCTCAATCCTCCCCCACAAGGGGGGAGGAGGTTGGCTACTTTCAGAGTATGGACTGGCCTCCAGTGCAATTGTCCATGATTATACTAAAGGCACGGTGAGGTAGTTGCGTACCTTCACCGTGCCTGAAAGTGCTACTTAAGGCGGGCTGGCGGGTGGTACTTCACCAGCCCGTCTCGCCGGGGAACATTATCCCCTGTTGTTGATGATGTAGTAGCCTCCTCCGACTGCTACCACCAGGGCCAGGATTGCCAGTATCAGTGCGACGATGCCCAGGGCTCCGCCTCCTGCGGCTCCCTCGTCACCCTGAGGCCCTATCTCGCCCCTGTCGCCGGTGTCACCCTTGTCGCCGGTGTCACCCTTGGCACCTGTGTCGCCCTTGTCGCCGGTGTCACCTTTGTCGCCGGTGTCACCCTTGTCGCCGGGGTCGCCCTTGTCGCCGGGGTCGCCCTTGTCGCCGGGGTCACCCTTCTCGCCGGGGTCGCCCTTCTCGCCGGGGTCGCCCTTCTCGCCGGGGTCACCCTTCTCGCCGGGGTCGCCCTTGTCACCCTTGTCTCCCTTGGACCCTCGCGGCCCTGGAACGGTAATGATGCCGCTGACAGTGGTGGGGGTAGGACTGGGAGTGGGGGTGGCTACCGGCGCATCTTCTGCGACCGTCACCATGTCATCGCCGGTGACATCGCTGTTAGCCCCGGCTACCCTCACCCTGCCTCTGAATTCATGTGGTCCACCCGCTGTGTCTGGGGCGGTCACCTTGTAGGTGAATGTGCCTGCCCCAATCAGGGCGAATGTGAGCACCTGTCCCCTGATATTGGGTTCCCTCTGATCATCACCCTCACCGGCATGGGTGGACGACCCGTTCACGTACTCGAATCCGTCGGGCAGCGTCTCTTCGATCCCACCCGTACTTATGGTGTGCTCAATGGTGACTATCAACTCGCCCCCGGGCATAACCTCGGTTGCGGAGAGGGCCCTTTCGGCCGTGTTGCTCTCTTGCGCGCCGACCTGGCCCGCAGACCACCAGAGCCCGACCGCCAGGGCCATCCCCACTGCCACGAGGGCTGCCAGCAGGAGCGGCTGCGATATTGTTATGCTTCTGACCAATCTAATTTCCTCCTAATCTGTGTATCCCGTAACACATCCGCTCCGGGGTCTAGTTCTCGGGATTGTCTATGATCCAGATGGTGATAGCCTGCCTCAGCTCATCATCACTTACTGTCCCGTCACCGTTGAGGTCGAGCCGCTCCTGATTGGTGTACTGGTCCAGCGAGGTCCTGGGTCCGTCTGGAGTCTCACCGGCGACCATTACGATGACATCCTTCTTGGCCGGATCGCCGCCGTTGTTAGCCTCGATCGTGACCTCGTAGGCGTTGTCGCCGTCGGCATCCATTGGGTTGGAGGAGTCGGGCGCACTCCTAAAGGTCAGGACACCGCTCGTGTTGTGGATGTTGAAGTCGCCTGAGTCGTCGCCCGACAGGCTAAAGGTGGCGCTGCCGGCGTCCACGCCCACGGCCTTGTAGGTGGCCACGTCGCCTGTGCCCATGCTGGGATAGGAAACGTATGGTGGACCTGAAACCGCCAGTTTGCCCTGCTTAATCTCCGGACCCTCGTTATCGTCAACAACGTTGATGGTGACCATGACGGAGGATTTAAGGCCCTCCAGGTCCTCGGCCGTGACGGTTAACCTGTAGCTCCGCCGGGTCTCGTAGTCCAGTGTGTTCGCGGCCTTCACGGTTATCCGACCACCGACGCTAACGGTACCACCGTCACTGGAAATGTCGAAGAGGGACGCGCCAGAACCGCTCAAGGAGTAGGCTATGTCGGCGTTGTCCGTAGTGTCGGCGTCGAGGATGTCCTCGGCCTGAACCTGGTCAACGCTGGGGGTTGCGGTGTCAGCGGTTTCGCCGTCATCATCTGCGACGACCGGACCACCCGCAGCGACGTTCTCGACCACGTACCTCGGCTTAATCTGCCTGCCTTTGACGGTGTCGTCTTCGTCCTTAAACATCGGGGGCAGGGTGCGCGCCTTCTGGACCGGTTGACCCGACGCTTTATTGGTGCTTGTAGGCCCTGCGGGATCGGTGTATGACGCCGTTACTCTCAGGCACTTACCATCGTCACCGCTAGCCGGCGTGTAGGTGTCCGTCTTGGCGCCATCGCCTTTGGCCTCTTCCCATGTGATGGTAGTAGGATCAGTAGGATTACAATCTGTGGTGGGGCTGGCAGGCGTTCCATCTTCGTCTCGCTGCCACTGCCAAGTCACGTCGCTCACTGCGCCGTCTTTGTCAGAGAGATTCTCTGCCATTATCCGGACCCCAATCCTCGGCTGCCTCGCGCTCAGGTCCAGTTCTCCCGGGTCCTGCTCGTTGGTCACCGTCACCGTAACGTTCAGGGGAGTCTTTTTCTCTGACTCACCAGTGTTTGTCGCAGCCGCCGTCACTATAACCTCGTAGATGCGGTCCTTGTTCGCGTCACCGGGTTTCTCGTAGTCCGGAGCCTCCCTAAATGACAATGTGCTGTCCCAAGTGTTGGTGACTGGGCTGTCGGCGTTTTCTACGGCCGCGGGGAGCGTGAACTTGTCCTTATCAGGGCCGGTCAGGGTGAGGGACACGTCACCGTCCTCGGGGTCATACGCCATAAAGGTGTACACCCTTAGGTCAGGATCCCCCGCAGTCAAGCCGGAGGGGGCGGGATCAGGGACCTTTTTGTTCTCTGCGTACGAATGGGCCATATCGCCTTTGGTGAACACCGGCGCCTCGTCAACCTCCGGCTTCACCGTGACCGTCATGTCGACCTCGTCAGTGTGCGAGACGGGCGTGGTATCCACGGTCTCCGAAGCTAGACCATCGGCGACCATGATTTTAACGATGAAGGTGCCATTCGCCAGCGACTTGGGACCTGGGACATTTTCATTCTCGTCACTCTCAGGGTTCACCGTCTTGCCCTTGCCCACCATCACCTGGCCGGTAGCCCGGTCAATCTGGAACAGGTCGGCGTGTGTGTCGTTTGTTCCATCTGATACTAGGGAGTAGGTCAGTCGCTCGCCCCTCTCACCTGTGGCGCGGACGGCAGTGCCCACCCGGGCCTCATCCGTGGTGCCGTCGCCAACCTCTGCCGACGGGCCCTGAGCACCGCCCTGCGAACCATCGAAGTCTTCGGGGAACAACGGTGACTTGTCGTCAGCCCGGTGCTCCAGGGTTGGATAGAGGGAAGTCGCCTCAAGAACCTTCCCCTTAGCTTCGCCATCTTCGTAGGTCGCCGTCACCCGCAGGTAAAAGGTCCTATCACGGTCGATGGGCTCGTAAATCTTTGAATTGCGGCTGGGGTTTTCTGCTTCGGTGATGTCCGTAAAGGTTCCCGTTCGGCTGGACCCCCTGGACCACTGCCAGGTCACATCAGCGTCGGGGATAGTTGTGTCAACAGTACCGCTGGGGTCGGTGCCTTTGACTCCGTCGGGGTCCACTATGGCGGTGTGGGCAGCGCCGGCAGCACTCACGTAGGGGTTGCCCACGCTGTCCTTGTACACGACCGTTATGGGTTCTGCTTCCCGCGGCTGGACATACTCCAGGTCTATCCCAATGGTCGCAGCCTCCTCCACATTGGTGACCTCCACCATGACGGTCTTCATTTCTTCCTCGGTGCCGTCGTCCGCCTGCAGCACAACCACGTAGGTATTGTCGTCGTCAGCGTCGCCAGGGTCCTCGTAGTCGGGCGCTTCCTTGAAGGAGAGTACGCCGTCCTTGAAGTTGAAGAGTGCCTGATCGGCGCCGGCGCTGGCAGTCGCAACCATCTCCCATTTGGCCGTCCCTCCTTCGGGGTCCACGGCGGTGAAGCTGGCGACCTCCAGGTCGGCGCCCTTCTCCATACCCTCGGGGATCTCGGGGAACTTGATGGGGTCATCGGCTTGCTGCGCCCGCACGCTCAGGGAGACAGCCAGCACCGCACCGATGGCGGCCAGCGCCAAGGCTATGATGACCCACCTGTTTACCAGGTATCCGTATCTAGCTAGCATCTTGTCGTACTCCTTTAGTATAGGGATAAGATGTCAACGCTACTTTTTGACGGTGCAAACTATACCTTAAACGCAACCATAGGTCAAGTCTTTTTATGAGAATTTTCCAGCATCCTGCTGTCCCTACCCGTTGAAGCAGGACGGGGCGCGGGAGCGCGGGGGGACCTGTGGGGATTAAGGGGTTGGAGGCGACGGGCGGATTCGAACCGCCGAATAGAGGTTTTGCAGACCTCCGCCTTAGACCACTTGGCTACGTCGCCCCGCACGGCCTGGACTGACCGGACCAGACCTGGTGCCGAGGGCGGGATTTGAACCCACACAGGCTTACGCCCACCACCCCCTCAAGATGGCGTGTCTACCAATTCCACCACCTCGGCGAGGACACGTTATATTGTACCACACTCCGGGGGTGTTGGAGTAGGGGTGTATGGGGGTTCCTGCCGGGGGTTTTTGGGTTTTTCGGGGCTGCGCCCTTCCGTCATACTGGCGGTAATTTTCGTCACTCCCGCGAAAGCGGGAGTCCAGGGGTGCGGGGGTATGGATTCCCGTTTTCACGGGAATGACGGAGTGGCGGGTCTCCGGAATGACGGGGTACTTTTCGTCATACTGGCGAAAGCCAGTATCCACGTCCCCCTGCATACTGTCCCCGTATCGAGTGCGGGGGTATGGATTCCCGTTTTCACGGGAATGACGGGTTGGCGGGTCGCTCGAATGACGGGCTACGGAGTCGTCATACTGGCGAAAGCAGCCAACCTCCTCCCCCCTTGCGGGGGAGGATTGAGGTGAGGGGTATGGATTCCCGTTTTCACGGGAATGACGGAGTGGCGGGTCGCTGGAATGACGGGGTACTTTTCGTCATACTGGCGAAAGCCAGTATCCACGTCCCCCTGGATTCCCGTTTTCACGGGAATGACGGAATGGCGGGTCGCTGGAATGACGGGGTACTTTTCGTCATACTGGCGAAAGCCGGTATCCACGTCCCCCTGGATACCGGCACCGTATCGGAGTGCGTGGGTGTGGATTCCGGCTCAAGGCCGGAATGACGGTAGGTTGTTCACGGGAATGACGGGTGATGGGTCCCACACCCCTCCCTACCAGGTCAGGACGATTTTGCCGAAGTTCTCCCGGTTAATCATGGCGCGGTGGGCGTCCTGCACCTGCTCGAAGGGGAAGACCCTGTGAATCACGGGCTTCAGCTGGCCGGTGCCCACGAACTTCATCACCTCGTTGAGGTAGCCGTTGCTGCCCATGAAGGACCATTCCAGGGACAGGCGGCGCCCCCGGAAGCTGGCCCAGTCGAAGTCGCTCTGGGTGCCGGCGGTGAAGCCGCAGTTCACTATGCGGCCGCCCCTTGCCATGGCCGCCATGGTCTCGGCCAGAATCTGCCCGCCCACGCTGTCGGCGGCGATGTCCACGCCCCGGCCGTCGGCTATGCGCTCGACCTCCTGGGGCCAGCCGGGCTGGGTGTAGTCCACCGCAGCGTCGGCCCCAAGCTCGATGCCCCTGGTGCGCTTGGCCTCGGTGCTGGCAGTGGTGACGACCCGGGCGCCGAAGAGCTTGGCAATCTGGATGGCGGCGATGCCGACGCCGCTTCCCGCCGCATTGACCAGCACCCAGTCTCCGGGCTGGATTTTGGCCTTTTCCACCAGCATACGCCAGGCGGTGATGAACACCAGGGGGATGGAGGCGCCGTCCTCGAAGCCGACGCTGTCGGGCAGGGGGGCGAGGTTGACGGCGGGTATGCGCATCAGCTCGGAGTAGCCGCCGTCAACGCGCACGCCCAGCAGCTTGTATTCCGGGCAGTCGGAGTGCATACCCAGGTGGCATATCTGGCACTGGTTGCAGCTGATTCCGGGGGCCACCAGGACCCGGTCGCCGGGGGAGTAGCCGGTCACGCCGGGACCCAGCTTCTCCACCACCCCGGCCACGTCGGCGCCGAGGATGCGCGGGCCGTCGGGGCGCTGCTGTGTGGGGTCCTTGGTGGCCCATGCCTCCAGGTGGTTCATGGCGCAGGCCCTGACCCTGACCAGCACTTCCCCGCCGTCGGGCTGGGGATCGGGGATTTCCTGGATGTGGAGTGCATCCACACCGCCGGTTTCGTAGACGATGGCGCGCATGTTGTCCTCCTTATATATCCGATATAATCAGAAATACTTCTCTATGCCGCCGTGGCCCAGATGCCTGCCCTTCTCGGTCGCCCTGAGAAAGCTCCGCAGGCGGGTATCGAACTCCTCAGGGCGCGCCCTGGCGACGTCAATGTATGCCACGCGAATCCTTTGATACGCCTCGGAGAAGCCCTGGTAGTGTGCCCACGCCCGCTCGTTCGCCCTGACAGCGTCGAGAATGTCCTGGGGGAACACGAACTTCTCTCGCAAGACCTCCTCCACCGACTCGCGTACGGACGGGAGCAGAAGTCCCTCGTCGGCGAGCCACCGCAGCCTCTCCTTGTTCTGCTGGGAGTAGCCGCTGCCCGGCTTTCTCGGCGAGAACCTCTGCACGGCCCGCAGGGTGTCCAGCTTCTTGATGATGCTGTCAATCCAGCCGAAGCACAGCGCCTCCTCCACGGCGTCGTTGTAGAGGATGCACGGCTCACCCGACGCCTTGTTCGGGTAGACGAGCCATATCTCCCGCTTGCCATCGAAGTTGGCCTTCAACCACTCGCGCCAGGGCTTTCGGTCAGTTACGTAGAGAGTCTCACCGATTTCCACGTGTGAATCACCTCGACGCCGGATGCCGGCGAGCCGGGTCGCCCATCCGGGGGCTGAAGCTCGCATGGGGCGGGCGTCTATCCCACCATGTCGTAGCTGCGGAGGAGCTTGCCCGGCAGTGCGCCGGTGCAGTCGTTGTCCTCGAAGGTGACCGTGCCGTTGACTATGGTGTAGAGCAGACCCCTGGGCTTCTGCACCAGGCGGCGCTCCCCGCCCGGGAAGTCGTGGGCGTAGATGGGCTTGTCGTAGAGGTAGCCAAGCTCCTCCTGGTTGTAGATGATGATGTCGGCCCAGGAGCCTATGCGCAGCATACCCCGGTCCTTCATGCTGGCAATCCAGGCCGGGAGGGTGCTTATCTTGTAGTGGGCCTGCTCCAGGGTGACGGTACCCTTGTCGCGGCACCAGTGGGACAGCCAGTGGACGGGCCAGGAGCTCATGGTGAGGTACCTGGTGTGGGCGCCACCGTCGGAGATGGAGATATGGGCGTAGGGGTTGGTTATGAGCCTTTCGCGGGTCTCGTCCTCGGAAGTCCCGAAGGGATGGCTGAAGTAGGTCTCAAGGTCCTCGTCCAGGGCGAGGTCGAACCAGGCGTCCAGGGGGTGCTTGTTCATGGCATTGCCAAGCTCCTCTATGGTCATGCCCTCGTACTGGTAGTTCCGCTCGTGCATGACCTGGACCACCTGCAAAGTGCCGTAGTTGTTTCGGTTGTTGGGATTGTCCAATACGTCCTGTTTCATAAGCTCACGGTTCCGGGGGTCCCTCAGCTTGACGGCCCGCTCCGCGGCGCTGCCCACCAGCGGCTCGATCCAGTTAGGCATGTAGTCGAAGAGGTTGTACTCGGCCAGGGTGAACTCGGACCCGTCGCCGGACCTGGTCATGAAGTTCATGGAGATTTCCTGGTTAATCAACGGGAGACCCTCGGCGCGGCACTCTGCAAGCCAGGACAGGCCCTCGTCGGTGCTGTTGGCTCCTGCGGTGAGGGGACGCCCGCTGCGCCTTATCATCTCCGCCAGAAGCCACTGGGCCTCCTGAGTATCCTGCATTCCGCCCATGGTCCATCCCAGGCAGCCGACGCCGAACTCGCCCAGCACGTCCGCAAGGGCAAGGAACTCCTCGTTGGAGGCCACGTGGCTGGGCAAGAAGCCGCCGTCTTCGGGGCGGTCGTTTACGTCCTTGTTCCCGGAGAATCCGAAGGCACCGGCCTTCATCGCCTCGTAGAATATCTCCTTCATCCGGTTTAGCTCGGCCTCCGTCACCTGGGTCCGCTCCCGGGACTCCATCATGCCAAGCACGTAGCCGCGCATGGGCGAGAAGGGGAACAAGGGCGCTATGTTGAGGCCCAACCCCTGACGCTCCAGGCTGTCCATGAACTCCGGGAAGGTCTCCCAGTCCCAGCGTATCCCTTTGCGCATGGAGTCCAACGGGATGGCCTCGATACGGTTCATCATCCTCATGTTCAGGTCCCGGTCATCGGGCCGTGTGGGGGCGAACCCGAAACCGCACTGGCCGATGGTGAGGGAGGTCACCCCGAACCACCCCGAAAGGGATGCGTAGGGGTCCCAATTGAGCTGGGCGTCGTAGTGGGTATGGAGGTCAATGGCACCCGGAGCCACGATGCAGCCGCTGGCGTCTATCTCCCTGGCCCCGCCCGGACTTATCTTTCCGCTAATCCTGGCTACTCTGCCGTTCTTCACAGCCAGGTCCGCCTTGTACCGGGGAATGCCCGTTCCGTCCACGATTGTGCCACCACGAATTACGAGATCGAACTCTGGCATGATGATGTTACCCCTTTCCATAATGTACGCACATCTCTGAAGTCAAAATTGTACCAATCTGCCCTGACAGTGTCAACGCAAAGTGTGGCTTGGTGGGTGCGACCGAGGGTGGTACAATGGTCGCACTCTACCCTCACCCCGAAAAGGCGCTTATTGTTGCCTTGAAGGACCTCAATGAGTCATCACCCACCGGGAATGGTGTGACAACTGGCAGTTTCAGACCCAGAGAACGGCGGGCCTCAACCTCGCGACGGCACTCCTCGGCGGAGCCGACTATGGCAAGCTCCCTTTGCATAGCCTCACTGACTGCGGCAACTGCGGCGTCGGCATCTCCACGGTCCAGGGCTTGGGAGATGGCATCGGATTCCTCCGCGAACCCATTCTGCGCATAGTAAGTCCTGTAGAAGGGCAATCTCAGGAGGCGGGCGATTTGCCTCCTTGCAACCGGCCACGCTTCGTCCGGGTCGTCTACCACTGCTGTGCTCAGGTAGCACGCTACGTCTATATCCTCAGGGTTGCGCCCAGCTCTCTCAGCCCCGCGGCGGAGGCGCTCGATGGCCGTCTGGAGATAGCCGGAAGATGCGAAGGCCAGCAATACCCCATCAGCAATCTCTCCCGCCAACTCTATCATCTGTGGCCCCAGGGCACCCAGGTATATGGGTGTATCGGGCCGCAACGGGGTGAAACCCAGACTTGCATCCTGAAGCTTGAAGACGCGCCCCTCATAAGTGACCCGTTCTCCCCGAAGTAATCGTCGGACTATCTCTACGGTCTCGCGCATACGGGCCATTGGCTTCCGAAATGGGACGCCATGTCCATGTCTTACCAGTGGATGATGACCCGATCCTAGACCCAGGATGAAGCGTCCACGAGAGATCACGTCCAGATCGCCCGCAGACATAGCCAGGAGGGTGGGTGTCCTGTGAAAAATAGGGAGGATGCCGGTGCCAAGCTTGATACGCTGGGTTGCCGTGGCGAAGGCGGTTAGCTGTATCAGGACGTTGCTTGTACCTTCGGGAAGCCAGATAGTCTCATATCCCTTCTCCTCTACCAGAGACACCAGCTCCAGCATCTCCTGTGGTGTGAACTGAAGCCCTGGGTCCAGACGTACTCCAAGGCGTGCCATATTCTCCTACCCTCCCGATGAATCGTCCACTTGGGTTGGTACGTCACAGTTATCCCCTGGTTCGTGTGAGATGCTGTCCATACGATGGGAATTGAAACCTCTGGAGCATTTAGATGTCTCTTGCGGCGTTAGCTCCCTTTCCACCTGACTGCCTGCTCCAGCATCTCAAGGGCGTTGGTGCGGGTTGCACCACTGTCGGAGCCGAGCATCTGACTAAGTTCCATCACTCTGGCCTCATCGTCTAAAGTCTCTACGGAGGTCATAGCCCTGTCATGGGAGGCAAGCTTTAGAACCCTCACGTGGTGGTCGGCATAGCACGCTATCTGGGGAAGATGAGTTACGCATAGCACCTGATGGCTCCTGGATAGACCCCATAGCTTCTGGCCCAGGACACTCCCGACTCGTCCTCCTATACCCGCGTCCACCTCGTCGAACACCAGCACCGGAATCCGGTCAGCAGTAGACAGGATGGTCTTTATGGCGAGCATCAGCCGGGACGCCTCTCCACCGGAGGCAATCCTGGCAAGTGGACGTGGCGGTTCGCCCAGATTCAGTGAGACCAAGAACTCGACGGAGTCTATACCGGTGCCGTTGAAGGCGAAGCTCTGGATGCTTTCTCCATCTGAAAGGGTGGCGTGCAGGCCGGAGTCGCCGGTCTCGACCGGTACACCGTCCCCTGAGTACGACTGGCGGACGTCCACATGTACCTGAGCGTGTGCCACGGCCATGCCGGCAACCTCCTCCGCAATGGCGTCAGCCAAGAGCTTCGCCGAACGGCGGCGGGCCTCGGAGAGCCGACCTGCCAGCCTGCCAATCTGCTCTCGAAGCTCCATCTCCCGGGATTTCAGTTCCTCCGTGTGCTCTTCCCTGTGGGACAGCCTCTCCAGGTCGTCGGCGGCCCTCTCGGCAAAGGCCAGGATTTCTTCGATGGTGCTGCCGTACTTCCTCTTGAGGCCCCTGATGAGGTCCAGCCTTCCCTCAAGCTCCTGAAGACGCTCCGGGTTGTACTCGATGCTGTCGCGGTAGCTCCTAAGGGTACGAGCTAATTCATCCACCTGATGGGCCAAGGCATCCGCCGACTCGCGGGCCTGGCTCAATGAGGGGTCAAAATGTTCCAGTTGGGCGAGGTCTTGGGACACCCGTCCCAGAAGGTCCATGACAGAACTTTCCCTGTCCTGGCCGTCGTATAGGGCCCGGTAGGCACGGTCGGACAACTCGATTATGCGCTCCGCGTTGGCGGCCCGGTCCCGCTGGAAGGTCAGGTCTCCATCTTCAGCCGGGCGGAGGTTGGCGCTGCCAATCTCTCCCACCTGATACCTCAGGAAATCCGCCTTTTGGGCAAGCTCTTGTTCCTCACGCCGAAGCTGGTCAAGCTCCCGACGGACCTCCGTCAGATGGTTTACCGTCTGCGCTACCTGAGTCCGAAGCTGCCACAGCCCGGCATACTGGTCCAGTATGTCCATGTGCTCAGGTACACGGAACAGGGACAGGTGCTGATTCTGGCCGTGGATGTCCACCAGGTGTTCGGCCAGGATGCTCAGCAGCCTGAGAGGTACGATTCGCCCGTTCACACGGCACGTATTACGCCCATCCAGGTTGACCTCGCGAGCGAGAATCAGTTCTTCCTCGCCGAAGTCAATCTCGTACTCGTCCAAAGCAAGGTTGATTTTCTGCACGAGATCGCCGTCGAGTAGAAAGACGCCCTCTACCCTGGAGCGTCGGGCACCGGAGCGCACCATACCGCCATCAGCGCGCCCACCCAGAAGAAGGCTCAACGCATCCACGATGATGGACTTGCCTGCGCCGGTCTCCCCGGTCAGCACGTTAAAGCCCGGCGCTAGCTCCATTTCAAGCTGCTCTATGGTGGCGAAGTTGGTGACGCTGAGAAGTCTGAGCATGGTGACGTCCAAGAACCCCGCCTGGCGGGACTGGTGCTCTCAGAATAGCGAGCGGGGTCAGGGGATTCAAGTAACACGTGCCTCAACTCGGATGCTTTTCAAAGAAGTCCAACCTTCCATCGAGGAGGATGCCGTATGGGAGGGCATTGGCCACAACAGTGTAGCGTTCCCTATTATACAGAGATAGCTACTCCTGGAAGGCGTTACAGCCGGTGACCAGGGCTGGGAGTCCTCCCATGAGAAAGGCTACCTGCACGGTCTCGGCTATTTCCTGCTCCGTCGCTCCCAGAGCGCGGGCGCGGTTGGAGAGGGCGCGCACGCCTTCAGGGTGGGCAAGTATGGCGTCGCATAGCATGGTCATCAGGGTCTTTACACTGGCGGAGAGCGCCCCGTCGGTAATGACATGCTCTCGCAGGTGAGCGACGTGCTCGGATAGCTCTGGGTCGGCCTTGGCTAGTGCTGCCACGTAAGCGGGCTGTTGCTGCTGCATCTCACTTCTCCTGTACACCTGAATTGTCCACGTTGGACCGTCTACACCCTTGCAAGGAATCGCATCGGACCTGCCAATTGTATTGGCAACCCCAGGCCTCGTCAACTCGTCTGCCGGATGATGACCATTGTGTTTGGCGCTGCCCTTTGCTACATTTGGAGTGGTAAAAGACGTTCCGTCAGGAGGTCTGCAATTGACAAGTAGCAAGCTTCCACGAATGGGCATAATCCTGTCCGGTATGCCACCAAAGGATATGCTAACCATTGCACAAGAGGCCGAGGAGGCCGGTTTTTATTCCGCTGCTGCAGGTGATTCTACCCACGATACCTACGCCGTGCTGGCCGCCGCAGCCTCAGTAACCAACCGCATCAAGCTGGTCAGCAACATCGCCACCTGGACCCGCACCCCCGTCACCACTGCTCGGGCCTGCCGCAGCCTGGCCCTTCTCAGCGGCGGACGCTACATCCTGGGTCTGGGCAGTATGCCCAGGGTGTGGAACGAAGACCATCACGGAATATCGGGAGACGCCATGCTTTCACGTATGCGCGAGTACGTGGAGCTTGTTCGCATATTGTGGGAGGCCACGACGGACGCTCCGGTAAACTACGAAGGCAGTTTCTACCGCGTCTCCGGTTATCGGGTACACGAGCCGCCGCCCCATCCCCGTATCCCGATTTTCATTGGTGCCAGCCGTCTCAGGATGGTCCGGGAGACAGGGCGGTGGGCCGATGGCATCCTGTTCAACCTGAACTACACCATCCCCTGGCTCAAGGAACAGGGAATACCCACTCTTGCCGAGGGTGCAAAACTCGGTGGCCGCTCCCCGGATGACGTTGAGATGGTGGGTTTCAGGCTGATACGCATCGCCGACAGTCCTGACGAAGCACAGCACGCACGGGATGTGGTCCGCCGCCAACTGGCAGAGACCTACCTGGGCCTCGACTACCACAGGCAGGCCCTGGAGGACTACGGATTCAGCGAGGAGGTGGCGACGGCCACCAAGGCCCAGGCCGCTGGCGACGCAGAGGGCATCGTCAGGGCGGTCAGTGACGAAATGGTAGATGCCATCACCATCATCGGCACGGCGGATGAATGTCTGGAGCGGGTAGCCGAGAACACCGCATTGACGGACTGGGTCTCCCTGGCACCCCTAACCACCGGGTTACCCGGCTCCGAGGCAGTGAGCGCAGCGCGCCGAGTTATCCATACCTTCGGAAGAGGCGGTCAGGGATGACACAGGATTCCGGCCTGGCCTATCCCAGAGGGCCTTGGAACGTCTGGTCCGCGTAGGTATCCGACATCGGCTCCAGCGACTCCGGCCACGCCCCCACCTCGGTCGGGCGGCGTAGCTCCCTGGGCTTGGGCTTACCGTCCCACCCGATTTGCTCCATGTAATAGTATAGCTGTATGCAGTGTCCTTCAGGGTCGGTAGCGTAAGCGGCGTAGTCAATTCCGGGGTGCAGCTCATGGGGCACGTCCTTGAAGGTCACGCCCTTTTCCTTCAGGAAAGCCACGGCGTTCCTCAACTGCTCATAGCTGCCCACCTCAACCCCGAAAGAATGACACGTCGTGTGGCTGCTCATCCCCAGGCTCTCCCGCAGCACCTTGGGGAAGAGGCCCAGGCTGTGATGCTCGGTCCCGTTCCTCAGAAAGACCACCCTCTGACCCTGGTAGTTGACCTCCTCGGTTACCCTGAAACCCAATGAATCGGTGTAGTATGCCACCGACTCCTCCACGTTCTTCACGAAGAGGTTAACGGGACCAATCCGGGTTATCTTGAAGGGCCTGGGCAGCATCACGCCCTCGACGTTGTATTCGGCAGGCAGTGTCTCCTCGTAGCGATACCCTGAGTTGACGTCAATTCCGTCTCTGATGGCCTCCTCCAGCTCGGTCTGCTCGGACATCTGGGGCAAGCCGGGCTCCTCGCGGAACCCCCGGTAGTACATCTCCGTGGGCTTGCTCAGGCCGTTCCAGCCGACCTGCTCGATGCCGTAATACAACTCATTGATGTGACCATCGGGGTCGTAGACGTAGACGTGCCAGTTGCTGCCGGGCATGTCCCGTCCCACCCGCATGATGGGGACCTCCCTCTCCCTGAAGTAGTGAGCGCCGTTCACCACCTCGGCGAGGGAGCCGGTCTGCCATGTAATCTGGTTAATAGTTACGTCGCCTTCACCGCCATAAGGGGGCATAATGGTGTCCGTCACGCCGGTATTGAAGAGGACAAAGGTATGATGATCGCCGTTATGCCGGAAGAAAAAGCCACGGGTGTCGGTGACACCCCTAAGCTTCTCCTCCATGCCGGGCATGGCACCGAAATTCAAAATGTCGGACACTCTGAATCCCAGGAGGTCCTTGTAGAAGGTAACGCACTCCTCCATCCTGGTGACGTTGAAACCGAAATGCCCAAGCCTGCGAATCTTGAAGGGCTGCGGCATAAGTACTCCGCCAACGCTATATCTCTCTTGCTGAATTGCCATATTCTGCTCCTTGTCGCTGCTGGCCATCTACCTGGCACAGAACGGATACGTCACGAAGTTTCAGATTCCGAAAGTGGAAGCACATCCATGCTATACGGAACCGGACATCGTGTCAATCTTGGTCTCCATTGCTTTCAATGCCCGGTCTGCTATAATCTTATCAACACCCCGGATAGACCGTGAGATAGTAGGAAAGGATGAATATCTGATGGATGATGCAGTCAGAAGTGCCCTGGAGAATGACCTGGTGATAGACATCACAACGACAGGCAGGAAGTCCGGTAGGTCACACCGCAATGAAATATGGTTCCATAATATGGATGGTCAAGTATACATCACAGGCTTGCCTGAGCGCCGGGACTGGTATGCCAACATGATAGCCAACCCCCAGTTCACCTTCCACCTCAAGGGCAGCGCACAGGCGGACCTGCCCGCCAGGGCCACACCTATCACAGACAAGACCCGGCGCCGAGAGATCTTCCAGCAAATGAAGGACCGGTTCGAGGGCAGGCGGGGTATAGATGTAGATGTGTTCGTGGAGAAAAGCCCCCTGGTAAGTGTAGAGTTTGTGGAACCGTAGTCCATGATCCCCCGCCAACCCGAAGTCTCGGGTGAGCCTGGACAGGGTCAGGGCCCGCAAGTACAATGTACCTGATTAACCATCGGGCGACTGAATATCCTAGCCTGTACACAAGATTCAGGAGGTGTGGAATGTCAACACGGACGGAAGAGCAAGCCCCGGCGAAGTCTCAGCCACTGGTAAAGATAACCGAGATGGACCACATAGTCCTGAGATGTGAGGACGTGGAGAGGTCCCTCAGATTCTACACGGACGTGCTGGGCCTCAAAGCCGAACGGGTCGAGCAGTGGAAAGCGGGTGAGGTAAGGTTCCCATCGGCGCGGCTCAACGCCGACACCATAATTGACTTCTTTGGGTCCGACCAAGGGCCTATATCCAAAGACGGGGCACGCAACCAGGACCACTTCTGCATGGTCATCGAGCCAACGGACATGGATGAGCTCAAGGCCAAATTCGAGGAGCTGGGCGTCGAGATTCAGGCCGGGCCAGGCAAGCGCTGGGGTTCCCACGGGGATGGAATCTCGCTGTACATCTACGACCCCGAGGACAACGTGGTCGAACTGCGCCACTACTAGGGTGCAATCGGCTCGCTAGAAGAAGCGACATTCGCCATTCCAACTCCTTAATAAGGACTGTATCCCGGCATAGAGACCCTGGGGCGAGACTCGCCCGAACTACTAATGCTCAGTATTTGGGGACAGGGCATAATGATGTATGTTCTGTCCCCAAATACGTTTGGTAACGCAGGAGCTTACCTTAAGAGGATAGCTGGCCGAAACGCGTTTCGCCACTGTCTATCCTCCAGTGCATCTCAGAGACGCCAAGCCAACACCAGCTAACCGAGGGCCTTTAGCATGAAGCTGGTCGCCTTTGCCGCCGCGTGGATAGCCGGACTTATTATTGGTCTGGAAGCGGATGTGTATCTTCCCGCCCTTGTTCTTCTTTCCACCGCGGCGGCCCTTCTTGCTTGCCTTCTCTGGAGCAGGGGAACCTCGCCCTGGCCTGCCATTCTCATAATGGTCGCACTCATGGGTCTCGTCAGAGTAGAGGCGTCAGGGGGGAACGACCATCTGGGGCCGTCGGATTCCTTCAAGCCCATAGTAGTCTACGGTGTGGTAGTCAGCGACCCGGAAATATCGGGGACTGGCGTGGAGTTCGATATATCTGTCGAAGCCGTAGACAGGGGCGATGGCTTGAAGGAGAGCAAGGGGAGGGTCAAGGTTTTTGCCAAGCCGCCCCGAGAGCTTGTCCAGAGCAGGGATGAGCCTTATTTCCACTATGGCGACAGGCTGGAGCTTACAGGAAGGTTGGAGGAACCGCCAGCCCTGGGAGACTTCGATTACAGGGCATACCTGGCAAATCAGGGAATCCATTCCACAATGCCCTTTCCCCAGGTCAGTCTGTTGGATGATGGCGGAGGCAACCCGGCCCGTGGCTTCTTGTATAGTCTGAGACGCAAGGTATCCAGTGGACTGGACCAAGCCTTACCTGAGCCTCAGGCCTCCCTTGCCAACGCCCTCCTTCTTGGGTTGCGGGGCAGACTCCCCCAGGATGTAACGGAGAACTTCAGGGCTACCGGGACATCTCACTTGCTGGCCATATCGGGACTCCACGTGGGCATAATTCTGGCCCTGAGCATGGGGGCAGGAGCGTGGTTGATGGGTCGACGGAGGCAGTTATATCTGCTCATGCCTCTGGGCGCCATCTGGCTGTATGCCCTGTTAAGCGGCCTCTCACCCTCTGTAGAGAGGGCAGCCATCATGGGAAGTGTCTACCTTCTCGCCGTGGCCCTGGGTAGACCCAGAAGCATACTGCCCGTCCTGGCGCTGGCTGCAGCGGTGATGGCGGGCTATCACCCCCAAGTCCTCAAGCAGGTATCATTTCAGCTCAGCTTTACGGCGGTGGCCGGAATAGCTCTGCTTATCACATATGGGCCGACCCTGGGGAGCCGCCTTCAGAATCCCCTTGCCCCCGGCAGTGAATGGTGGAAGACTCCGGCCAGAGCTTTGGCCGTCGCAGTTGCAGTCTCCGTAGCGGCCACACTGGGCACGTTACCCCTGATAGCCTTCAATTTCGAGCGCATCCCAACCCTGGGAATTCCGGCGACAATCATGGCGCTACCCGCTCTGCCCATTCTATTGACGACCTCCGGCTTGGCTGCTATAGCCGGTCTGGTACATACCTCTGCGGGGCAAGTAATAGGTTGGGGGGCATGGGTCCCTCTGGAGTACGTCATCCGGCTTGTCCATCTCATTTCCCAGGTTCCCGGCAGCACCATCTCGGTGCCGGCCTTCAGCGGCATCCTGGTGTGGGCCTACTACGGAGTGCTGGCCTCGCTGATTCTGCTACCGGGTGGTCCGGCCTCCTTGTGGGCATTGACGGGGCGATTGAGAGCTAGTTCAGAGGAGGTTGTCGAGAGGGGAAGAGGTATCGCCAACAGCTTCAGGGTATCTATCGGGGCCTATCTGGTTGTGTCAACCGGTCTGGCTGCTCTCGCCGCCATTCTATGGTTTTACCTTGTTACCGGGTCCGATGGAAGACTGCACGTCCACTTCATGGACGTGGGCCAGGGTGATAGTATGCTCATCGTCACACCGGAGGGCAGGCAGGTCCTGGTAGACGGAGGCCCCGATGATATGAACGCAGCGACATCCATCGGAGGCAAGATACCCTTTTGGGACAGGGGCCTGGATATGGTGGTGCTCACCCATCCCGATGAGGACCATTTCCGGGGGCTGACCGAAGTCCTGGACAGATACGACGTGGATGCCGTGGTGGACAGCGGCATGGATTCCGAAAACCCCCTGTACGTGGAATGGCAAAGGTCCCTGGAGAGGAGGGATATTAAGCCTGTTACCGCGTATCAGGGTCAGACCATATCATTGGGCAGGGATACACGGCTGGAAATCCTGAGTCCCCCACCGAGTCGCGTGGGAGGCGCAATCCCGGACTCGAACAACAACGGTGTAGTGATGCGCCTGGTGTACGGCGAAGTCAGCTTCTTGTTAACCGCGGATATTGAGGCCGAAGGGGAGTCGCGTCTACTCAGGAATGTCCCGTCGTCCCTCAAGTCCAACGTGCTGAAGGTTCCCCACCATGGCAGCAAAACATCAACCACACCCAGGTTTCTGGCAGCAGTAAGTCCCGTGGCTGCGGTGGTCTCTGCCGGCGCCGACAACCCCTACGGACATCCCCATCCCGACGTGACCGGCAGGCTTGAGGACACACTTGGAGCGGACATGACTTACGTCACCGCTCAACAGGGTGACATCGAGTTCATTACCGACGGCAAGAGGCTCTGGGTGAAGACGGCTCATTGAGGTGCAATGGCGATGCGTGTCCACATAGGCGAAACCCGACAATGACGAAACGTAACCGGCAGCTAGTCAGTCACTTTCTTGTAAGACCAATGCTGGGAGATGGGCTTGTAGAAGTACCGGAATCGGCGTTGGATTATGGGGCCTGAACTCACGTAGCCCGGAGAAGTGGCGAGCCTCTTCAAAGGGGGACTCATACGGTCGGGGGCGTACATGGCATGGGCGGCATCCTCTCCGGACAACTCACACAGGGTCAGATGGCGCGGCCCCTGGACCAGCCAGGGCGGAAGAACCCCCTCAATGGCCCTGAAACGCCCCACCACCCTCACCCAGGGGTCTTGCAGGAGAGCCGGAATCTCTTCCGTGTCCGATAGACGCTCCCACTCCGTCTCATTCCCGGGAGTCACGTCGCTCATCAGCAGCAGAAGAGGACGATTTCCCGCAAGCAGGGGCTTACCCAGATGGCTGCCGGAGACGTGCTCATACACGCTTGAGTGGATGTAGCGCGCCCCCCGGATAGTCTCGAAGTTTTCCTGGTCTTCCACCAAAGTTTTCGGACGCTGTTCCTGGGTCGGTGCCAGCACCATATTGAAGGCTGAACGGTCTTCCACGATGTACAGAGTCAGGCACCGTATGCTAGGCCCCTCGGTGCCCCCTTCCAGGGAAACATACCTGGAACTCCATCCATACCCGGGAAACTGAAGGACATTGAGGATATGGATGTTGTACCATCGGTCGAAGGCGTCCTCGTGCTCCTGGTCTACGTCGTACTGAATCAGGTGAAGTAGTGGTCCTGCCAATGCTCACGTCTCCTTTTGGTTACGCTCCCTGAAACCCATTGAACGACGGCTCAATGCGGTATTCCCTTCCCCTTGACGGTGTTTACACCCACACTATATCATATTGGCCTCAGTCAGGTTCAAGTTCAAGGGGAGGTAAGGAAGGGTATGGCAACTGTAGGTACGGGCAAGTACACCTACGAGTTGGTGGAGGGCTGGGGCCGGTTCCCCGAAGGATGGACCCTGGGCCAGACAGCGATAGTCACCGATTCCCAAGACCGGGTCTATTTGTTCAACCGGAGCGAGCACCCGCTAATCGTCCTTGACCGGGATGGCAACTTCCTTACCTCGTGGGGAGAAGGCGTCCTGACGGCTGCCCACGGCATGTTCATGGATACTGACGAGAATCTCTACCTGCCTGTGATAAACTCCCACGTGGTGCTGAAGTACAGCTCGCAAGGAAACCTTCTGATGACCCTGGGCACCTGGGACCGACCCTCGGATACCGGGTGGTCGGGCGACTATCGCGATACGGTGCAACGTGCTGCGGGGCCTTTTCACAGGCCAAGCGACGTAGCACTGTCACCCAAGGGCGAAATATATGTTTCCGATGGCTACGGCAATGCACGGGTCCACAAATTCGCCGCCGATGGCCGCCTCCTGCTCTCCTGGGGCGCACCAGGCAAGACCGGCCCCGGTGAGTTCCACGTTCCTCATGGAGTATGGGTGCATACCGACGGCCGCGTCTTTGTAGCCGACCGTGAGAACAACCGCGTACAGATATTCAGCCCCGAAGGGGAGTTCCTGACTCAGTGGACTGACCTGGCCCGCCCGTGTGACATATACATAGACGGCGACCAGACGGTTTACGTCGTGGAGTTGAACGCCCTCGTGAGCATCCTGAATATCGAGGGAGAACTCCTGGCTCGCTGGCCCAGCTTGACGGGTACAGGGGACGGCGACGGAGGCCACGCCGTCTGGCTTGACTCTCACGGCGACATCTACGTGAACCAGAACCAGGAGGGCCGGAGGCTCTTGAAGTACCGGCTGCGTGGCTGAAGGTGGGTCCGGTATCCCAACGAGTTGCTCAAATGCCGGTAGCGATTGGGTAGATAAAAAATACCGTATCCAGAGCTTGTCCACTCCCCAAGGCTTCTTCCGGTCAAATTCCAAGACGTATTCCCAAATCAGAGGACGCCGGTTTGAGCGAAGAGACACGACCAAAACGCACCGCAGTGGGCGCATGGATAACCTATGACATAGCGAACACCGTCTTCTGGACAGGTGTCGTTGGCCTTTCCTTTCCCCTGTGGCTCACCAAAGAGTTGTCCGGCGATGACGCTACCCTGGGCTACACTCTGGCCGCCGCCATGACCGTGGTGTTGGTGACAGCTCCCATCATAGGGGCCATCTCAGACCAGATTGGTCGCAAGATGCCCCTGCTGGTCGCCGCCACCCTGATATGTATTGTAGCCACCCTTTTATTGGGCAACGGCGGCATGTTCATCTCCCTGGCCCTTTTTGCCCTGGCACTGGCCAGTATGGAACTGGGGACCATCTTCTACAACTCCCTGCTGCATGAAGTCAGCACCGAGGATAACCGGGGCATGGTATCCGGGCTTGGCACGGGCATTGGCTACCTGGGGTCTTTCATTGCGGTGGGCGTAGCTCTGGGTTTCACCGATTCCAGGGGTTACGTCTTCGTTATGCAGGTAGTCGCCTTTCTGTTCCTGCTGTTCGCCCTTCCCATTTTCATTCTTCTTAACGAGCAGAGAAGACAGATGCTCTCCTCAACGGTCCTCAACAACGTCAAACAGGCCTTCTTCCAGCTAGGCGGCAATCTGAGACGCATCCACCGGTTCCCGGGCCTCCGACGCTTCCTTATAGCACGATTCCTATACGGTATGGGTATCAACACCGGGGTTGCCTTCGCAGTGGTCTACGCATCCGAGACCATAGGCTTGAGCGACCGAGAGATACAGCTAATACTACTGGCGGGCATTTCCATCGCTATCCCCGGCGGGGTAGTATGGGGAGCACTGGCAGACCGTATCGGACCAAGCCGAGTGCTGACCATAGCCCTGTTTCTGTGGACAGGGTTGTTCTTGTTTGCCGTAGCAATACCCTGGTTGTCCTGGCCCAAACACCTTTACTGGGCCGTGGGGTGTTTCACAGGGGTGGCAATGTCGGGAGTCTGGACGGCTGACCGGCCCTATATGCTGGCCTTCACTCCGGTCCAATACCTGGGAGAGTTCTTCGGTCTGCATGGCATGGTAGGCAAACTGGGCCGGGTCATCGGTCCCTTTATGTGGGCCTTTATCGCGGCCACCCTGGGCCTGGGCCAGCCCGTGGCAGTGTTGAGCCTGGTGGGCTGCTTGGTGATTTCCTATGCTATACTAAGGGGGATAAAAACGCCCGTGAGGGACACGTCAACCGACATGATTGAACAACAGACCCGGGGAGGGACATAACCTTCACCTCTTAACTGAAGGAGGCAGCGATGCCGGATAATCCCCTTCTACTGCTTGTACAGGTCTCATGTGCCCCTGAGCACCAGGGGCCTTTCAACACCTGGTACAACAGCCATCTCCCCAACCTGCTGCGCATTCCCGCCTACCTCTGGGCACAGAGGTACATTTGCATAGAAGACAATAACCGCTTCAGCGCCCTCTACGGTGTGCGCAGCGTGGACGACCTGCCCACCATCCTTCAGAGGGAGGGGCCACACATGCACCCCATAGCTGCCAAGGAGTTCGCGGCGTGGGTGAACCTGATGGGAATATCAGACAGGCTTACCAACATCTACGAGCAGATATACGGCGATCCTCTGCGGGACCCGCTGCTCCTTTCCGACCGGCCCCTGAGCCTCGTTACCGTGGACGTTGACCCGGCCCACGAGGAAGAGTTCAACCGGTGGTACAACGAGTCCCACGTACCCAACCTACGGAAGGTCCCCGGCTACGTCCTGGCGGGGCGTTTCCGCGCCCTCGACCATCCCGCGGTGAAAAATTTCAACACTGGACACAGATACCTTGCCATATACGAGCATGAGAGCGAGGAGATAATTCCCTCTCTCAGAGACCGGGAAAAGATGAGTCCCGAGGCACGCGCCGAATTCGGCATGTGGGAGAGCGTGGGGAAACCCCACACCACCGGCTTCGGCTGGGGATTCTACCGGCTGGTCTCCAAACACTTCAAATGGCCGAACCCGGAGTAATGCTCAATCATATTGACAGAGTAGCGGTGTAATGCTTCAGATTCAACCGGAGGGTACGAGAGCAGGCACAACCCCCAAGGTAGACCTGCCACCCCAGGGTAAGTACGGTTTCGTCGGCCGCCAGGACGAGACGGCGCGGCTGGAACGCGCCTTTCGGAACTCCCGCGTCGTTCTGCTCACCGGCCCGGCGGGGGTGGGCAAGACTGAGTTGGCTTGCGGGTTCGCTCGCTGGTTGATTGACAAGGAAGCGGAGCAAGGCGACGTGCTCTTCATCTCCTTTGAGTATGGGGCTGGGTTGTGCCGCGTTCTTCACGAGATAGGCACTACCATTCAGGGCATAGGCTTCGCTCGCCTCTCCCTGGAGCAGCAGCGCAGGTGGGCCGTAGATTATCTCAAGAGTAACCCTTGCCTCCTCATCTGGGACAATTTTGAGAGATGCTTTCAATACCTGGAAGAAGAGGAGAGCCGGGAGCTTGTGGACTTCCTCCGTGACATCTGCGATGGGTCCAGCGGCGTCCTCATCACCGGGCGAGGGAAGGACTGGCTTTACCCTCCTACGGCGGGCGGGATAGACTACGTCCACGAAGAGATCGGGAGATTCAAAGACGAAGACGCCAGGCAGATGGCAAGTCTTATACTGGATGACGCCAGAGTGGAATCCCGGGGTTTGGGCGCCGAATATGAAGAGCTACTGAGTGCCCTCCAAGGCAATCCCATGTCCATGAGGGCCGTCCTTCCCCATCTGAATGAGCACACCCCCTCGGAACTGGCCCGGGTTCTCCGGGAATTCAGCCAGGGAGACCCCAGCCCGTCCGACGTCATGGACACCGCCCTGGAATGCTCCTTCTCCCTGATGTCGGCCCGCACAAAGGCACATCTGCCTTTCCTGTCCCTACTCCGAGAGCGGGTGCTTCTCGACGTGCTCACCTTCATAACCCAGGGGGAAGTATACGTGTCGGTCATGGGCGAGGAGATGGGATGGGGAGCATGCCGCTCCTTGCTCAGAGAAGCCAGCGCCTACGGCATCTTGGAATCCATATCTCCCAGCGTCTACCTGATTCCGCCCCGGACATCTCCACTGCTCAGCCGAAATCTGGAGGCCCTCCTCACCCCCGACCGGATTGACACCCTGGACCAGGAGTTCTTGCGGGTCTACGCCGACCTGGGAGAGTATTTCCTGGACAACCTCGCCTCGGATTCCTCCACCGATTCCACGGTCACTGGCGTTCTGGCGGAGGAAGCCAACCTGCTCAAGGCCCTGCACATGGCCCAGACAGGCGAACAATGGGATAACGTTCAGCTTGTGCTCCAACCCCTGGCACAGGTCTACAAGATGCAGGAGCGGGTCCTCGAGCTACGCCGCCTTAGAGAGCGCCTGATACCCCACGTAGGCCCGGAATCGGACCAGGCAGAGCGTAGGGGGGCTGTAGAGCTATGGATGTACCTCCAGGCGACTGAGATTAACGATTCCATCAGCAGGCATGAGCTAGACAGGGCAGACGGCATTTGCCGCAAGGTATTGGGGTTCCTGGAGTCAAAGGATGTCCCCGCTAACCAGCCCCAAATAGCTTCCATCTACCATCACCTGGGGTTGGTGGCCCAGGGCAAGGACCGGAACGAGGAAGCCAGAGAATGGTACAACAAGTCGCTGGAGATTTTCGAGCCTATGGGGTCCGAGGTCGAGGCCGAGTGCGCCGACAACTATCACCAGCTGGGTCTGATTGAGCAGTCGCTGAAGCGCTACGACGAGGCGGAGGACTGGTATCGCAAGGCGTTGGAGGTCCGGGAGAGGTTGGGAGATGAGGCCGAGACCGCCAGCGAGAGCTATCAGATGGCCCTGGTATCCGAGGCCCGCCATGACTTCGAGCAGGCTGGCGAGTGGCACCACAAGGCGCGACTGGCTTACGAGGGCGTGGGCGACACGGCCAGTGCGGCTGCCGTATATCACCGGCTGGGGCTTATATCCCAGGCACACTTCGACTATGAGGATGCCTCGGAATGGTATCAGAAGGCCCTACTGGCTTACGAGGAATTGGGGGATGAGGACAGCGGCGCGAGCGACTACTATCAGCTTGGGGTGATTGCGCTTAACAGGTTCGACTACGAGGAGGCCGAGCAGCTGATCAATCTAGCCCTTGATGCCTACGAGCACCTGGGGAACGAGGTCGCCGTAGCCAACGCATACCACCAGTTGGGTGTGGTGGCCCATTCCCGGCAACGCCCACGAAAGGCCGAGGAACTGTACCACAAAGCCCTCGATATATTCGTCAAGCTCGAGGATGAAGTTGCCGCCGCCATTAGCTGGGGCCAGCTGGGCTTGCTTTGCGAACAGCTTCAGAACTATCCCCACGCCGTCTGGTACGTGGCGCATACCTATGAGATAGCTTCCGCCCACCAGCTACCCTTGCTCCAACAGGCCGGCAGGCATCTATCGGGTCTGCGGGTAAAAATGGGGACCGAAGCCTTCCTGGAGTGCTGGCAGGAGGTCTCCGACAGGGATATACTCTCCGAGCTAGACGCGTAGGGCGGGACGCTTACTGGGAGATACCCTGGACTTTGGACTCCTTATGACCTTCGGCGGCACACTGGGGACACCAGCCATAAAAGTCCACCCGCTGGGAGGCGACCTCAAAGTCCGACTTGCTGGCTATCTCTTCCTTTAGATGAGCGATTTTCTCATGGCCCGTATCCGTATCCACAACGGTGCCGCAGGATACGCACACCAGGTTCGCATGGAGTCCCAGATTGGCGTCATACCTGGACAGCTTTTGAAAAGGTAGCTCTTGTACCAGCCCATTCTTCTGTAATACCGAGAGGGTAGAGTAGACGGTAGCCAGGGTGATGTATGGAAACATCTCGCTGACCCGCTCGTGAATCTGCTGTACCGAGGGATGGTCGCTGGAGTTGATAACCACTTCAGCTATGGCAAGGCGTTGGGGAGTGAGCCGTATGCCCCAGCGCTTGAGTTTTTCAGCTAACTGCTCTTGAGTCAATACTATGTCTCCTGCATACTGTTTCAATTCTCACCCGGTCACCTGCGTCCTCTGAGAGGGGTGGTGGCCAGGGAGGATGCTCTGCTGCTTACAGGCGCCCCCCATAAAAGACGGGGGCCTGCTTGCTATAGACCTGGATACGAGCGCGGGCAGATTCGAGTACAAAAATCCTGCCCTCATCATCAACGTCAACGGCTATAGCGCCCCAAAACAGCTTCTCGCGCTCTATGCCCTGGGCTATCTCCCGCTCATGCCACATCTCCGGATTAGCGTCCAGCTTCTCCTTGCCCCACTTTGAAATGGTCCCGTCGCCGGTCAGCTTGGCAATATAGCCGCCATCGGGATCGAACACCTCAAGTCGCTCGTTGCCCCAGTCCGTCACGTAGATAGTGCCTTCCTTGTCAACGGCGACGCTGGTGGGCCGGTTGAACTCTCCATCTCCCGACCCGGACGTGCCGAACTTCATAATGAACTGACCATCGGGAGAGAACTTCTGGATGCGGTCGTTGCGCCAGTCGGCAACGTACACGTCTCCGGCGCTGTCAACGTCTATACCCCAGGGCATGTTGAATTCGCCGTCCCCGTTGCCTTCTCCACCCCATTTGCCCAGGAATTTCCCGTCCTTGGTAAATTTCTGGATGCGATTGTTCAGGCTGTCCACCATATAGAGGACATCATCTTTGTCGAAGGCTATTCCCGAGGGGCGGTTGATTTCACCATCCCCGTCCCCCGGGGCCCCCCACTTACCTATCCACTCGCCGTCTCTGGTGAAGATAGAGACCCTGTTGAGCCACTCGTCGGTCACGTACACATTTCCATCTTTATCAACGGCGACCGAGGTGGGCCAGATTATGGAGCCGTCGTCTGCGGATGCTTCTCCTTCACCGGCCACGGTAGCACCCCTAGCAAACTCCCCAATATAGTCCTCCCCAACGGTGCAGATGGTGACACGCTTACCGTCGGGGCGGTACTCGTAGGAACGGTTTGCCACGTATATCAAGTCACCCTCACCCCGAGCCAAAGCAACAGGATGCCGGAACCCCGGCCCGGAAAACTCGGAGCGCCCGATGCTATGGCTATATTGAAACGTTGGACCCAGAATCTTGGTAGTCATTTTCACCTCGCAGAGAGTAGGTTTCCTCACACTCCCCTCTCCCGGTGGAGGGGGAATTGGGGTGAGAAATCAGGCTATGAAGTCAAGCTGCTCGAACGAGCCTCCCGTTATAGGCTTGGAGTCCAGGCCCATCCATTGCTCCAGCAGCGTAGCATACAGGCCACGGAAGTCGTTGTTGTAATGAAGGTCGCCTTCCAGCAGCTTATCGGCTTCCAGGGAAGGGTACTCCCCGTACAGCCCGCCCTTCACAGCATCGCCAACCACGAAGGCGATGCCGCCTGAGCCGTGGTCAGTGCCTGAGCCGTTGTCATGCACTCGCCTACCGAACTCGGTGAACAACAGTACCACCACGTTTTCACCGGCGTCGTGCTCCTTCAGGTCCTGGTAAAAGTCGCTAACGGCGTTGGACACGTCGTTCCACAGCCTGGCGTGGGCTGCCATCTGACCGGCGTGAGTGTCGAAGCTGTTGTAGGGGGCGGTGGTGTACAGGACTCTGGTCCCCAACTCCGCCAGGTGCACCTGGGCTATGTTTCTCATGTACTGGGCTACGGTGTTGCTGCCGTACTCCACCGTGGAGGAATACTTTTCGGGTGCTGTGCTGAGGATGTCGGCCCCTCTCAAGGCGTCCATACCGATCTGTGACAGATAGTCCATCACCATGCCCTTCCCTATAGCCGGAGAGTAGATGTTCTCGAACACATCCAGGGCCTCCGTCCTCTGGTCCCCGCCCTCGATGCCGGTCAGAACACCGTAGGTCTCCAGGTTGCCCACAGAGGCTACTGGCACACCGGGTGATGCCAGCGACCTGGGAAGGCCACGTCCAAAGTTCACCCCAGTAAGGACATTATCCTTATTGGGGTCTATGTCACGGATGGCCCGGCCAAGCCATCCCTCTGTGCCAACCTTCTCGGGTTCGCACGTGTGCCAGATGTCCATAGAGCGGAAATGGGACCGGTTGGGATTTGGGTAGCCGATGCCCTGGATGATGGCCACCTTCCCCTCGTCGTACATCTGCTTTATCGGCCCCAGGGTGGGGTTGACCCCGATGTAGTCGTTGATGGGAAGCACCTGGTCCTCGGCGATTCGTACGGTGGGCCTGTTGTCCATATACAGGGGGTCGCCGTAGGGGACTATGGTATTCAGGGCATCATTGCCCCCCGATAGCTGGAGCACCACCAACACCGGGTCTTTCTTAGTGGAAGTCATGACTTTCCTCCTTCTTTGCCTCTAAGCCAACTTTCAATCGAAAAGGACGGGCATTCGCTAGGCGAACTGGTATTCCTGGGTAGCCACAATAAGCTGGAGCATCTGCCCAACGCTATTGGCAAACTCCTCAGTGTCAGTGCGCAGCTCGCCTCCCCTTTGAGCATGGGAAATCAGCTTGTCCCGGGTCTCCTGGGACAACTCGTAAGCCCCGACCATTTCGAGGCAGCCGTCCACCAGACGATCGGGGGACATGGTGCCCCCTTCTGAGCCCAGCCTGCTGATAATCGCCTGCACACCCGGTAGGTCTACGTTACCCACCTGGTCGGCGGTGAAATTGATGCGCTCCACCAGTGTGCCGCTGTCTATCCACTCCTTGCCGGTGTGCCATCCCTCCACTGTGGGCGGGTTCATCAGGTCCTGCCCCATGTACCTGATTTCCATGCCTATGGGATGCACGCCAGGCTTGGGATAGGTGAAGTCTCTCACCAGCCGCATGGTTCCTATCACCACTTCGGCGGGGCTCTTCACCTTGGCGAAACGGGCGTTCTTGAAGAAATCGGAGTTGAACAGCACACGCAACATGGACCTGATGTCGTAGTTGGACCGGAAGTACTCGTCCTCCAGCATCTTGATTGCATCGGGGTCATTGGGAGTGGTGTTCTGCCATGCGGGAATCTGAGGCTCGTCGGCAACGAAGAAGTTGTACAGGTGCCTGGATACGAACCTGGCGGTGGCAGGCTGCCTGGCGATTATGTCTATCACGTCCTCGCCGTTCCATCGCCCCGACTCACCCAGGAAGGTCTTCTCTCCATCGTCATGGTCATAGGAGTTGTATATGAACTGGGACTCATAGCGGCCGTAAGGGTAGCGAGGAATGGCATTCGTAATTGTCCAGCCGGTGAAGGCGCGGGCGCACTCTTTCACGTCGTCCTCGCTGTAGTTGGTGTGTCCGTCCATGCCCACACCCATGGAGAACAGCTCAAGCAACTCCCTGCCGTAATTCTCATTGATGGCGTCTTTGTGGCTCATGCAGTTGTCCAGATAGAAGACCATCGCCGGATCTTTGGACAACTCCAGCAACAGGTTGGGGAAGCTGCCCATCCCGTGACGGCGGAACATATCCAGCTGAAGCTGTATCTGCTTGCCATGCTCGCATTTGGAGTTGCCTGTGCACAAGATGCCATGCCAGAAGAGGGCTATCTTCTCTCGCAGGGGGTGTTTCGTGTTGATCATGCGGTACGTCCAGTACGCCTGGTTGTTCTCAAGGGCTATGAGGTCCCTCCAGTCGGTGAAGTACCTCTCCAGTATATCCATCTCCAGGTCGGGCTGGCCTTCGGGATGTATCAGGTCTTCCACCGTCGCCTCGTATCCCTTGGCCGCTCGTGCCTCCAACTCGTCGTAGGTCGCCCCGAATCCGGCGCGACGCATCAGGTGGGCCATCAGAGCTATGTCGTTGCCTGCCATGTTTTCTCCTCCTCTCGGGTGCTAGCTTCGTTTGGCGTTATCGTGAGCTTGTATCTTGGTGAGATTAAGGGTCTCGCCTACCTAACGAAAGCTCTGAATAAGTCGGATGCGGCAACCCGTCATACTGGCGAAAGCCAGTATCCAGACTTTCCAGATTTTTGGATTCCGGCTCAAGGCTGGAATGACGTCAACTGTTCAGAGCTTTCCTACAAGCTATTCTCACTTCATAATGATTCTTGTTTATGATAATACCTTCAGCCGCTATAGGTGTCAACAGAGCCGATTGCCCTTGAAGTGGCTTTTTGCTACACTAGGCTTGAATAATGCCATTACGGATATTAAACATAAAAGTGAGGATCGGCCATGATTCACGAGATGCGCACCTATACCCTGAGACCCGGAACAACAGCGGACTTTGAAGCCCAGTTCGTCAAGTGGTATCAACTCCGTGCCAAATACTCCCCACTGTTGGCTTTCTGGCACACCGAGTTCGGGTTCTTGGACAGGGTGATACACGTGTGGCCCTATAACGACTTCAAGCATCGCGACGATGCACGGGCAGCCAGGGCCAATGACCAGGAACTGATGAGCACGCCCCTGGGTGGAGAGTTCGTCGTTAGCTCCCAGTCGGAAATTCTGACGCCGGCGCCCTTCATGAAGCATTTGCAGATAGAGGGGCAAATACATATGGGTAATATCTATGAGATGCGGATTTACACCTACCAGTCAGGCTCCATTCCCGAGGTGCTCAACCGATGGGCCGAGGCCCTGCCCCATCGCGAGAAGTACTCACCCCTGGCGGCGTGCTGGTATTCCGAACTGGGTGGACTGAACAAGTTCTACCACGTGTGGCCCTACAAAGACCTGGCAGAGCGGGACCGGATTCGCGCAGAGGCACAGAAGGACCCCCACTGGCCCCCGCCAACCCGGGAATTCGTGTTGCGCCAGGAGAATCTCTTGCTGGTGCCTGCTGAATACTCGCCCATGAAGTAATTGTTGGTGCGTGAATGAATGTCTAAACCATTCCATCTCGTCATTCCCGTGAAAACGGGAATCCACCACGCCCCACAATAGACTCCCGCTTTCGCGGGAGTGACGATTTGGTTTAGTAACTCGTTCGCACCTCAGTAAATTGGGTAATCCGGTCATCAGCGTGGGTCTACGTCTATATACAAGGAGGCGACGGTGGAAATCGGGGTTTTTACGTTCTACACAGACTACTCCATAGACGTGGCGGTGCTGGGCAGAAGGGCCGAGGAACTGGGGTTCCGCTCCCTCTGGGCACCGGAGCATCCCATCATACCGGTGACCTCCACTTCTCCCTTCCCTTTCTCAGACGACGGCATCATCCCCAAGTCCTACGCTGAGATAGCCGACCCCTTTGTAGTGCTGGCCCGGGTCTCCGCAGTAACCAAGACCCTGAAGCTGGGCACGGCCATCTGCCTGGTGCCGGAACACAGCCCCCTTCTCCTGGCAAAGGAGATAGCAACCCTGGACTACCTCTCCGGCGGCCGGTTCATCTTCGGCATCGGCGCGGGCTGGCTCAAAGAGGAGACCGAGATTATGGGGGGCAACTTTCCCCATCGCTGGGGCCAAACCCGGGAGGCCATTCAGGCTATGAAACAACTCTGGACCAGGGATGAGGCCGAGTATCACGGGCGGTACTTCAACTTTCCGCCGGTCCGTTCCTTCCCCAAGCCGGTCCAGAAACCCCACCCTCCCGTCCTCACGGGAGGCAACATAGATAATGCCTTCAAGCGGGCCGTGGAATGGTGCGACGGGTGGATTCCGACGAGGGCAACCCCGGAACTGGTGAGGGAGGGCCGCCAGAGGCTCAACGAGCTTGCCGTGCAGGCGGGTCGGGACCCCGCTTCTATTCATATCGTGGCTCTCGGCGTTTCCGGCGACCGGCAGGAGTTGGATGCCCTGGAGGAGGCGGGCGCGGACGCTGCGGTGGTCAGGTTGACCACGCTGCCGGAGAAGGAGTCACTGGCCGAGTTGGAGCAGGTCGCCAGGAAGGTGCTCGACTAACGTCCTGGTTGCTACTCAGTCAGCGGGGTCAAGATTTCCAGCAACTCCGCGACACTCTCAATATCTTGCCCGATTATCTCTGCATCCAAGAACCTTTTGCGCTTGTAATAGTTACCGTGTAGCTCATTGGCGATACTGCGCAAGCCGCGTAGCGCGTCATTGCCGGTCAAGTGCCTAGCCTGATTTATCACTGCACTGAAGCCTGCATGGGAATCGTATTCCCAACCCTGGTTTTCTGCAACGGCTTTCGCCATGTGTGAGGCTGCTCCCCAGCCATTCTCCGACGCTTGGTGTAAGTCACCATCGGCCAGATACTGTCTGCCCTTCGCCAGGAAATCCCAAGCCTGATTACGGTATTCCGCTACCTCCATCTTCGCCATCCGTTGCCTCTCGCTTGCCCCAAGATGTGCTAAGCTCTATCATTATGATAGCATAGATACTCAGTCCTGGTTTTGGACTAGGAAAGCTCTGAACAACTTACGTCATTCTGGCGAAAGCCAGAATCCAGGGTTGGGGTAGAGATGAATTCCGGCTCAAAGCCTGCCCCGTACTGGATACGGGGGCCGGAATGACGGTTTCCCCAAGGGTTCCCTAGTATGTATCTAGGAATCCGCACCGCTCAGGATTACCCAGCAACGCAAGGAGGCGACTATGAAAGTCGGAGTTCTGACATTCCCCACAAATCCACCTGTGGACGTGGCCGTGTTGGCCAGAAGGGCTGAGGAACTGGGATATAATTCCCTATGGGTCGGGGAGCACCCCATCATGCCGGTGGATTCCGTCTCCCCCTTTCCCGGCTCAGCCGATGGCGCCATCCCCGATTCCTATAGCTGGTTCGTAGACCCCTTCGTTGCCCTTGCACGGGCGTCCGGGGTTACAAGCAAGATGAAGCTGGGAATGGGGATTTGCCTGATCCCGGAGCGCAACCCCCTCATCCTGGCCAAGGAGACCGCTACTCTGGACTACTACTCCGGGGGCCGGTTCATCTTCGGCATCGGCGCGGGCTGGAACCGGGAAGAGACGGAGATTATGGGGGGCGACTTCTCCCACCGATGGACCCAGACCCGCGAGGCCGTCGAGGTCATAAGGGAGCTATGGACCAAGGATGAAGCCGAGTATCACGGTAAGTACTACGACTTCCCCCCGGTGCGGTCCTTCCCGAAGCCGGTCCAGAGGCCCGGCCCACCCATCTACCTGGGAGGAGACGCCAGAAACGTTTTCAAGCGGACTGTGGCATACGGGGACGGGTGGATGCCAACCCGGGCAACCCCTGAGGCAATAAGGCAAGGCCGCGATACCCTCAACGAGTTGGCCGCTCAGGCAGGCCGTGACCCCGGCTCGATTCAGGTACTGGCATACGGTATGCCTGCCGACAGGGAGTTGCTGAGGGCCATCGAGGAGGCCGGGGCAGACGAGGCGGTAGTCGTGGTGGCGGCCACGCCCGAGGACCAGGCGCTGGCAGAGCTTGAGCAGATTGCTCAGAAGGTGCTATCCTAGCCTCGGCAAGCCTGTACCCCTCTACGGACTACTCAAAGATTGCAAGAAACTCCGGTTGGGCTAACGCCGCCCGTAGGCTGGCAGGAACATGAGACCGGAGAGACCACACGCTCCGCCTGTGTACAGGCCGGAAGGATGGGTGAAACATGGTAGGCAGCGGTAAGTATACTTATGAGATTAACGAGGAGTGGGCACGCCTCCCTGAGGGCTGGGAGATGCCCGCAGCGGCGGTGGCAGTGGACTCCCAGGACAGGGTCTTCGTGTTCAACAGGTCGCCCGAACATCCTGTTGCCATATTTGATAGCGATGGCAACTACCTGTCATCCTGGGGTGAAGGCCTCTTTGCCTTTCCCCACTCCATCCTGATAGACGCGGATGACCATGTCTGGCTGGTGGACAGGGACTATGGCCAGGTGATGAAGTATACCTCCCAGGGAGAGCACCTCATGACCATAGGCACTAAAGGCTACCGCTCGGACAGCGGATACGACCCGGAGGCCGCCCCTTCCAGTGCGTATAGAACTTTGAAACGTGGTGCCGAGCCTTTCAATCTACCCGCAGGTATAGCCCTGTCGCCCTCCGGGGACATATTCATTGCCGACGGGTATGGGAACGCCCGGGTCCACAGGTTCTCACCGGAGGGCAAGCTTCTCTTCTCTTGGGGTGAGCCTGGCGACGGGCCGGGGCAGTTCAACCTCCCTCACGGTGTCTGGATTGACAGGCATGGCCGCGTCCTGATAGCCGACAGGGAGAACGACCGTGTACAGGTATTCACCCAGGAGGGTGAGTACATCACCACCTGGCCGACCCCTCTGATAGGTCCCGCCCTGTTCTACGTGGACGACGAGGACATCGTATATATCCCTGAGCACAACGGCGGCTTTGTCAGCATCCTGACTCTTGAGGGCGAGCGCCTGGCCCAATGGGGCTCGGAAATTCATCGCTCCTGTCACGGAATATGCCTGGATTCCCACGGGGACATATACGTGGCACAACCTGGAGAGTGGGGCCGGTCCCGGCGAGTGGTGAAGTTCACCCGGAAGGGCTGAAGAGCGAGACAGCCGGGCGAGGGACTCCGGTACGCCCATCGCCATGACTAACCGACGACAAGGAGACGTGACGCATCATGGACGTTGCCCGTTTGAGAGAGCTAATTCCCGCTTGCCAGAGCATGGTCTACGTGAACACGGGCTGGTCCGGGCCTTCCCCCATCTCGGTGACGGAGGCCATCAAGGAACGCCTGGACTACGAGATGGAGCGGGGACCTACCACTGAGGATGTCCTGGAGAGTGGCCGGGAGATTCAGGCGAGGCTGCTGGATGCGGTGGGACAGCTTCTCAACGCCTCGCCCGGGGAGATATGCCTCACGGAGAACACCACCGAGGGACTAAACATCGTCCTGAACGGCCTCTCCTGGCGCGAGGGTGACGAAATCATCACCTGCAATCTGGAGCACAGCTCCGTCCTAGTGCCCGCCTACTACCAGCAGCGGCGGCATGGCGCGGTAGTCAAAGTGCTCGACATGGCTCCTGATGAGCGCCCGGGTTCTATACTGGACAAGATAGAGGCAGCTATCACAGACCGCACACGCCTGGTCTTTCTCAGCCACATAGAGTATTCCAGCGGAATCAGGATGCCGGTGAAGGAGATTCGCAGGCTCACAAAGGACCGGGGCATCTTCATGCTCCTGGACGGGGCTCAAACCGCAGGCCATATTACCCTGGACATGAAGGATATAGACGCCGACTTCTACTCCATCCCGGCTCAGAAATGGCTGCTGGGGTCCGAGGGTGTCGGGGCACTCTACATACGCAATGACCTGATCTCCCAGGTGGAGCCGATGCAGGTAGCCGGCAGGGCCTCACTCACCTCAGCAGACCCATACCAGTTCCAACCCAACACCTCCTCCATTGACAAGTTCCTCCTCACATCCACCAGCGCCCCTCTGCGGGCCGGTATGCTGGAGGCCGTCAGGTTCATCCAGAGTGTTGGAGTAGGGGAAATCGAGGGCCGCAACCTAGAACTGGCCGCATACGCAAAGCAGGCCCTAGGCGAGGTCCCCGGAGTTACCGTCCTCTCGCCCCTGGACAGGGAAAGCTCCACGGGACTGGTCTCTTTCACCATTGCCGGCGTGGACCCGAAGGAGGCCGTGGCCCGCCTGTGGGAGCGTCACAGGGTTGTGGCTCGCTGGGTGGGCTTCCCACCGGGCATCCGTATCGCCCTGCACTTCTTCAACACCGAGGAGGAGGTGGACAAGGTGGTGGAGGCTTTACAGGGACTCAGGTAATGAGGGCACCTATACCGGCGGCCTCATGGTGTGCCAGGGGGTGGCCTGCTCGTAGACGTGGCCCACCTTCATCACTGTCTGGTCCTCGAAGGGGCGTCCCACTATCTGTAGGGAGACGGGCAGGTTCTCCGAGGTGAACCCGCAGGGCACGGCGAGAGCAGGCACATTTGCCAGGTTAAATGGGCCGGTAAAGTTCCTCATCCCGAAGATGCGGCCGTCGGCGTCTTCCCTGCTCTTGATGCCGGGGGCGTCGGGTATTTTAGCTGCCGGTGTGGGAGTTGTGGCCAGTACCAGAACATCGTACCTTTCCAGCAGCTCAAGGACCTGCTGACGGAGGAGCGCCCTCAGCTTCTGGGCCTTGTAGTAGACCTGGGCAGGAGTCAGGATGGCAGTGAGGAGCCGCACCCTGGTGTTGTGGTCGTACTGCCTGGCCCGGTTCTTCAGACCCTCGTAGTGTACCGAGGCCCCCTCCATGTCCGTAAGGGCCTTGGAAAATGCTCCGGCCTTCTCTGTGAGCGGGATGGATACCTCTTCCACTGATGCCCCCAACTCCCCAAGGACGCCGACGGCCTTGATGACGGCATTGCGGATGTCCGTGTCTATGTCGTCCGTGTAGACCTTCTCTCTTACCACGCCGACCCTGATGCTCCTTATGTCGCCTTCCAACGCCCGCCTGTAATCGGGAAGTGGTATGTCCTGCATATAGGGGTCGTTGGGGTCATACCCGGCGATGGCCTGAAACGTGATGGCACAGTCCTCGACAGTGCGGGAAATCGGGCCGACGGTATCTTGGGACCACGACACTCCCAGGACTCCGTGACGGCTCACCCTGCCCCAGGTTGGCCTGAGTCCCACAACACCGCTCCATGCGGCCGGGATTCTCGTGGAGCCGCCGGTATCCTCTCCCAGGGACGTGGAGCACAGGCAGGCCGCCGTTGCCGCCGCCGAGCCGCTGCTGGAAACGCCCGGGTTCCTCGTCAGGTCCCAGGGATTGTGGGGAGTCCCTGCGAGGTGGTAGAAGCTCTCTCCCAGGGCGAACTCGCTCAGGTTCAGCTTGCCCAGTACGATGGCCCCGGCCCTTTTCAGGTTTGCAATCACGGTAGCGTCCTCGTCGGGGACGAAGTCAGACAGAATGGTCGAGCCGCCGGTGGTGCGGATTCCCTTGGTATATATCTGGTCCTTGATCCCAATGGGAATCCCGTGCATAGGCCCCAGGTAGTTACCCTGGGCAATGGCCTGCTCCGCCTCTCGTGCGGCCTCGAGAGCCTCGTCCCCACACACGGTCACATAGGAGTTCAGTTTGCCATCCACCCGGTCTATGCGCTCCAGGTAGGCTTCGGTAGCCTCGACTGGAGAGACCTCTCCACTCTCGATAAGCCTGGAAAGGTCGGCGGTGGAGAGGAAGGGTATATCGGCTTTATCCATGTCGCCCCCTCGTTCTCAAACATTAGCGCCATAGTAAGCATAATGCCCTTGGATGTCAACGAAGGGGTTTCGATGGGCCTCAACGGCATGGACGTGCTATAATGCTCGGTGTTCAGTGAATGGATAACATCTTCCCCGGTCAAGGAGGTGGATGAACGTGGCCGCTGCTCTGGACGGTATCAAGGTGGTGGACTTGACACGCACCCTTGCAGGCCCCTTCTGCACCATGATGCTTGGCGACATGGGGGCGGACGTAGTCAAGATAGAGGAGCCGTCTCACGGCGACGAGACGCGTTCCTGGCCTCCCTTCTGGAACGAGGTGTCCGGCCAGTTCCTCTCCTTCAACCGCAACAAACGCAGCATGACTCTCAACCTCAAGGACAAGCGAGCTGTTGACATTTGCCTGAAGCTGGCAAGCCGGGCCGACGTGATGATTGAGAGCTTCCGCACAGGCACATCCGACAAAATGGGCATAGGCTACGAGGCCGTCAAGGTACTCAACCCACGCATCGTCTACTGCTCCGTGTCCGGCTTTGGCAGGACGGGTCCCCTGGCCGACAGGCCCGGCTACGACCTGATTATTCAGGGACACAGCGGACTCATGAGCACCACCGGAGAGCCTGACGGCCCACCCGCCCGTACCGGCTTCTCTATGGTGGACCTATTCACGGGCATGATGGCCTATGGCTCTATAGTGACCGCCCTTCTGAACCGGGAGAAGAGCGGCAAGGGCCAGTACGTTGAGGCGTCCTTGCTGGAAGGTCAGATAGCCACCATGAGCTATCACGCCGTGGGTTATCTGGCCACGGGCCGCGTCCCCGGACGCATGGGGTCGGGCCACCCAAGCCTGGTGCCCTATCAAGCCTTCCCTTCCTCAGATGGGTTCTTTATTCTGGGCTGCGGCAACGACGGACTTTGGCGACGCCTGTGCCCCGCAATTGGCCGCGACGACCTGACCGATGACCCCAGGTTCAAGACCAACTCTGACCGAGTCCAGCATCGCCAGGAGCTGGTATCCATTCTGAGCGACCACTTCCAGACCAGGACTACCTCGGAGTGGGTGGAGACCATTGGCAACGCGGGAGTCCCATGCGGCCCCATAAACCGGATATCCGACGTGGTTACCGACCCCCAAGTGCTTGCACGAGACATGATGGTATCCATACCTCACCCCCAGGTGCCCAACCTGAAGGTCCCGGGCAGTCCTCTGAAGCTCACCGACACGCCGCCCACCGTGAGGCACTATCCTCCTTCTCTGGGAGAACAGAATGAGGAAGTGCTAGCGGAGTTGGGCTATGGCACGGAAGAGATAGCTCGGTTCAAGGACGAGGGGGTTATCTAATTGACGCTCCCTTTGACGACTGGCAAGGAGTTCTTGTGACATCAAAAAAACGTCTGCGATTGGTCCACACATCCGACATTCACCTGGGCATGTACAAGCATAGCGACCATGCTTCCCTTGCCCTGACCGCCGTGGTGGATGCGGTCCTGCGGCTGGAAGCCGATATGCTCCTGATAGCAGGAGACCTTTTCGACCATAGCCGCGTGCCGGATGAGATGCTGGAGTTCTTCACAGGCCAGATGAGCCGCCTGCCGGTCCCGGTCGTTCTGCTTCCCGGCAACCACGACAACTACGACTCTACCTCGGTGTACCTCCGAGAGCATTTTGGGGGCGCAGTAGATGGCCTTCACATTGTCTCGTCCACTGACGGAGAGACCATACCCTTCCCGGACCTGGGCATAAGTGTGTGGGGGAAAGCCATAGAGCAACATTCTCCCAGATTCCACCCTTTACAAGGTATGCCGCCCCGCCCCGAGGGAGATTGGTTCGTAGCCATGGCCCACGGCCACTTCCACTACGATTACGACAAAGACGAGCGCTCGTCTCCCATTCTCCCGGAGGAAATCGCCTCCGCAACCTGCGACTACATAGCCCTGGGGCACTGGGACAGGTTCGTGGATGTCTCCCAGAACGGAGTGAGGGCCTATTATTCGGGTACACCCACTTCCATGGTAGGGGGTAATTCGCTGGGGGGTGTGGCTGTTGTGGACCTGAACCCTCCGGAGGGAGTGGAGGTACAGAGGTTGTCTCTGGATATGCGGCAGTAACGACAGTCCAGGTGGAACGCGAAGTAAATCTAGTCCCTAAAATGGCTCCTGTCTCAACCCAGGAATCGCACGATAGTGGCAACTACTCCAATGCTGAGGATGGACATTCCGGCGAGGCCCATTCCCACTTTCAGCAAGTCGCTTCTCAAGTCAGCCTTAAGTTCATTCAAGTCGGCTTTCGTTGCTAGATGTCCATAGGCACCCTCTAGATGACTAACCCTTTCCTCCACCGTTGCTATGATTGATACCCTCACTATTTATTATCTAACAATGTATTCCGTGCTATCCTTTGTCGTCTCCGTCATCGTGGCCATTCGTCGCCAGACTGTCCATCAGGTTGAATATACGCTCGGACTCATCCAGAGATTCGTCCAGAACGAAGCTCAACTCTGGGACGTACCTGATGGTAAGACGTTCTCCAAGCTCCCGCCGCATGAATCTCGTAGCTGAGTTGATGCCACTCAGTACAGTGTTCTTCTCCTGTTGGTCGCCCAGGACACTGACGTAGACACGAGCATGGCGCAGATCGGTGGACGTTTCCACCTGGGTAATGCTTACTACACCCGACAGCCTGGGATCGTTCAACTCGTGGGAGAGGAGCTTGCTAATCTCCTGACGTAGAAGGCCGTTAATGCGGTCGGTGCGTCTTGTCATGGGAGGTAGACCTTTCCAGAAGGGGAGTGTAATTGGGGGTCGCCAGGATAGGCCAGTCGCCACGGGTGTCTTTAAGCCGACACCCTTTCCCTGCGGTAGGTCTCCAGCACATCCCCCTCCTCGAAGTCGGTATAACCTGCAAGGCCAACACCGCACTCGAAGCCCGTGGTTATTTCGTTCACCTCTTCCTTGAAATGCCGAATGCTGGAGATGCTCCCATTGTGGATGACTTCTCCACCACGAATAACTCTCACGTTCACACCCCTGGTCAGTCGTCCATCGGAGACCATGCAGCCCGCTATCCTGTTCCGTCTTCCCACGGAGAAGACCGCCCTTACCTCGGCGTGGCCTTGTACAACTTCTGCATAAGTGGACTCCAGGATGCCTCTCAAGGCTTTCTCTACGTCTTCTATCAGGCGATAGATAATGTTGTAGTGCCTAATCTCCACGCCTTCCCTCTCGGCCAGCCTTTCGACGCCTTGCTGGGTCGTGGTTGAGAACCCAATGATAATGGCCTTGGATGCACTGGCAAGGAGCACGTCGGTCTCGGTAATAGTACCGCTTCCGGCGTGGAGTATGCTGACTTTGACCCGGTCGCTCTCCATGCGTTCCAGGGCGGAGCACACCGCTTCTATGCTACCCTGTACGTCGGCTTTGATGATGAGGTTGAGTTCCTTGACCTCTCCTGCATTAACCCCGGTGTAGATTTCATCCAAGGTCAATGCTCGTGCGCCGGAGTTTTCCAGCTCCTTCTCCCGCAATCTTTGCACTACTATCTCCCGGACGGTCCTTTCATCCGGGAGCACCTGGAACACGTCCCCTGCCTCGGGTAGGGAGTCGAATCCCATCACCTCCACGGGAACGGATGGAGCGGTCTCCCTCACGCGCTTCCCCAGGTCGTTGGTCATCGCCTTTATTCGGCCCCAGCTAGTGCCTGCTACCAGGGCATTGCCCACTCTGAGAGTGCCGTTCTGGACCAGGACCGTTGCCAGTGCGCCACGGCTCTTATCCAGTTTGGCCTCGATAACGACACCGGTGGCCCGCCGGTCCGGGTCGGCTTTAAGCTCGGAGACTTCGGAAACCACCAGTATGTTCTCCAGCAGGTCATCTATGCCGTCGCCCTGGATAGCGGAAATGGGTGTGACGATGACGTCTCCCCCCCACTCTTCCGGCACCAGACCCTGTTCAGCAAGCTGGCGCTTCACCTTCTCGGAGTCGGCATCGGGCCTGTCCATCTTGTTGATAGCCACAACAACCGGCACGTTCGCAGCCTTGGCATGGTTCAACGCCTCTACTGTCTGGGGCATCATGCCGTCATCGGCGGCGATTACCAGGACGGCGATGTCGGTTACGCGGGCGCCCCTGGCTCTTATGGCTGTGAAAGCTTCGTGGCCCGGGGTATCCAGGAAAGTAATATCCTGGCCGTTATAGTTTACCTGGTAGGCTCCGATATGCTGAGTTATGCCGCCGACCTCGCTATCGGTGACGCGGCTTCTACGAATAGTGTCCAGCAGAGTGGTTTTGCCGTGGTCCACGTGGCCCAGTATTGTTACCACTGGTGAACGAACGGCGAGCTTGGATGGGTCTATCTCGTCGTCGGATGCTGCAAGAAGCGCTGCGGAGGAGGAGGCCGGCTCTCTTTCTTCCTCGGGCTTGACTCTAACGCCGAAAGCGGAGGTCACCAGGGTAGCCACTTCGAAGTCTATCACCTGGTTCATGGACGCCATGACCCCGTTACGCATAAGCTGTTTGATAACGTCTATGGGGCTTATACGCGTGAGTTCAGCCAGACGCTTCACCGTGAGGGTCCGAGGAAGTATGACCACCTTGGGCGCAGCCCTGCGGCCCTGGCCCTTCCTATCCGATGTTGAGGGGCGTCTCCTCTCATCCGTTAGGGCAGTGCGCTGCCCCTCACCACTTGTCATCAGTACATCTCCAATCCCATCCGACCCGGCTAGGACAGGCCGGCCGGCTTTAGCTGCTCCCGGTAATGGGCAAAGAGGGCTACTTTATCCTGCTCCACCAATGGAGACCGGAGGGCGTGCTCCAGACGGCTCTTCTTTAGCCCTTGCTTCCAGCAGTCTTCACCATGGCACAGGTACGTGCCCCTCCCGGCTTTTTTGCCTGTGGGGTCCACCTCCACCTTGCCTTCTAACGTGCGAACAATTCTGACCAGCTCTCTCTTGGGCAACCGTTGCCCACAGGCAATGCAGGTCCGTAAAGGTATATGTTTGCGTTTAGCCACCACCACTTCAACTACCCCCGGTCCTATTCGGCCCTGGCCGGAGTTGCTCCGCTTTTTGCACGGGGAGCGCGACGGCCGCGTGAGCCTCCCTTTTTGCCTTTCCCTCCGTCATCCTGGGAGCCACGCCGTCCTCTCCCTTCCCTTCGACCTCTACCACGAAACTCGCCCATTATGTCTTCGGCGAAACGTATCTGGCCCGCGCCGGAGGGGGCCACGGGAACATTCCAGAGGTCATCGCTCACATCTTCCGTCCCTTCCTCATCTTCGTCCTCGTCTGCCTCTTCTTCGGCTTCATCCTCAAGGGCCAGGAGTGCCAACTCCTCTTCAGGACTCAGCCCACTGTCGGTGGCGGCCTCTTCGACCACGTCCTCTTCTTCAGTTTTCATCGCCTGAGGCTCCAGGACAGCCTCTCCTTCAACCTCTACGCTGAGGGAATCGACAAGGACGGGCTCCAGGGCTTCCTCCACCGCCTCTTCCGAGTATTGAGCCTCTGCTTGTGCCTCGACCAGTACCGGCTCGGCCTCCGCCATTTCCGCAAGAGCATCCTCTGGCTGGGCCACGACAACGGCGGCCTCCAGCTTGGCCCTGGCCGCGGCCCTAGCTGCAGCTTCCTCATCCGCTTGGCGTTGGGCCTTTATCGCTTCCCATTCGACCATGCTCTTGATGTCCAGGCGGAAACCTGTCAGCCTGGCTGCCAAGCGTGCGTTCTGTCCCTCCTTGCCTATGGCCAAGGATAGTTGACGCTCTGGCACTACCACCAGGGCGGTCTCCCCATCCTTGTCCATTTCAACGTGTATCACTTCCGATGGGCTGAGAGCGTTGGAGATAAGCGTTTTGATATCCTTATCCCAACGCACCACGTCAATCTTCTCTCCCTGAAGCTCGTTGACTATGCTTTGAATACGGTTTCCTCTCATGCCTATGCAGGAGCCGACCGGGTCTATACCTTCCTGGCGGGCTGCCACGGCCACCTTGCTCCTGGAGCCTGCTTCTCTGGCTATGGACTTGATTTCTACCATGCCGTTGAAGACCTCCGGGACTTCAATCTCGAACAGGCGCTTGAGGAGGTCCTTGTGGCTGCGGGAGACCAGGATCTCCGGCCCCTTGGCAGTTTTCCTTACATCCAGAACGAACAGCTTCAGCCGTTGCCCCTTTTTATAGCGCTCCGTCAGCACCTGCTCTTCGGGTGGTAGGACAGCCTGGGCACGACCCATTTCCAGAACGATAACCCGCCCCGACTCCATTTGTTCTACCACACCGGACATGACGTCGTTGGTGCGCTCCATGAACTCCTGGAAAATCAGGTCGCGTTCCACTTCCCGGAGACGCTGCAACACCACCTGCTTGGCCGTCTGTGCGGCGATTCTGCTGAACTCAAGCTGCAAAGACTCAACGGGTACTTCCTCACCCAGGGCGGCGTCTTTCTTTATTTTCTGCGCCTCAAGGAGTGGTATCTCTTTTTCGACGTCTTCCACGTCCTCTACCACCGTCTTTGTGGCGAAGACGCTTATAGGATCGCCCGTGCTGTTGGGGTTTAGCTTGACGGAGATATTTTGCCCGACCGCAAGGTTGTCCTTCTTCAGGGCCGAGGCCAATGCCGCCTCAATGGCTTGCAACACTTGTTCCCTCGGAAGATGCCTTTCTGCCGCCAGCTGTGTCAACGCTATCACAAAATCGCTCTTCATAGCGTCTCCTACTCCAATTGAGGGTTTTGGCCTCTACGTTTCCCTAGACGGGTCTACCGATATTCACTTCTCCCGACTCGCCTGCCTTCTTTTTAACAAGAAGCCCCGAAGTATCGGGGCCTTCAGACCGAAGGAATGGACACCCGTAGTATACCACCCGTCTAACTGAGTTGCAACCTGCATCCCGACCCCGACACGGTCTTTTGCAGAGACATTAGTGAATTGCCAAACCAAACACCCTGTCGTTCCTGTAGATGCCCGGGATGACGATGTGAGAGCTGGAGTGACGGATAGAATGACGGATTTAGATAAACTAATCGGTGGTTGGGACCGAGAGAGGGGGGAGTGGAGCCAAAGACCAAGTTCTCTGAGTAGAACCGGTCCACTGAATCTATGATAGATTCCACGAGCGCGCCGCCGCTTGACAGGACGGCCCTTGAGCCCGCCGAGTAGACGGCTTATGAGGGAAACGTGGAGATGCTTCGCTTGAGTCGGGAGACGCGGTATTGGGCCGTGTCCCGGGTCTGACCGAGGGAGAGGCATCCCACCAAGCCATCAACGTGCTCGATAACTTCCACGGTAGCCAGGTAGCTGCCAGCGATGCGCCCATCTGTTGAGAGGAAATCTATATGGACCTGAGCCCATTCCTCCACTTCATCCATCTCCGTGATTCGGCCCGATTTGAGGTAAGTAGTCCAGTCCCAACCCTCCCGTGCCAGCGCCTCGCGTTCCGCGGCCTGTACGTAGCCTTGCTCCACACCTGCCCAGCCAATGTAGCAATTTCGCAGTTCATTGGGGGGCCTGTCTCGGAGCGCCAACGCCTTGGCATGGTCCAAGTCAACGCCCCCCAGCACCTGAATTCCGGCAGGTCCAGGACAAGCGGTGCAAAGCGGTGAAATTGAAAATGGGTCGCTTGCCAAACCCTCAGATTTCCCGCGCCGTAGTTAGCGAGGCCCCTCAACTCCCGGTATAGAGGATAGCCGAAGGTCGCACAGCAAGTGTCCACACTGCCGTGAGTGCATACAAACAGGTCTCGGAATCTGGTGACGTCCTGGGCCAATGCCCCTCGCCACCGGTGGGATGTCTTTTCGTAGAGCAACGCTTCCAGCAGGTCGGCCACCTCCGCTTCCGGCACCTGGTACTCCTCTTTGCAATAGGTGCTGAAGGGTTCTTTGGGGCGTGTGAGTTGAAAGACTCGCCTTTGACCATGCAAAGAATATTCGGAATCGGGCGCAAGATAAATTAGGCGGACGTTAAGCCCTCGGGCTTTAACCCCTGCTTCGCCCTCTTCCTGATGGGCCGTCTTCCTAAGAGCCTGAAAGTGATTGACCAAATCGCGCAGTGCTTGGGAAGCGCCGCTCCCATTGGTAGCAAGGCGCGGCCAGGGCTTGGGCAGTTCCGTTATGATTATGCGGTCATACGGGACGGCATGACCTACGGGATCCTCCCCTCGGTCCCTTGTGACAAGCGAGCACATCTGCATCCGGTTATTCATCTCTGGCCCCTCTGACATTGCCATGCTATTGCAGCCTATATTTGCACGTGTTCTGCAGGGCTACCGTGGAGCTTGTAGATTGTCCGGATAAAGCTGTCCTCTCCCAAATGGGCGGCCATTCGCTTTCTCCTCACGCAAGAGTCGTCCATCAGCCAAAGCAACCTATTTTTAGCATGTTTAGTATATACTAATATTATTACTATGTCTACACATTATATTTTCTTATGTATCAAACAATATGTCAGCTCATCCCATACAAATAAGTCAATCACAATTCTCCGTTGTTATTGTGGCGCACCCAGCCCAAAGGTTATAAAGGGTTCCAAAAGACCCTTCATAACCAACTATCGCTTTCCCCACGAGGGGGTATGGGGAAGGACGATACCCGCTGGGCGAAGGTTCAGGGTTGACAACGATTCCCACCGGGCTACAATGGTTCCATACTGGCTCTGGGAATCCCATCACCATTGGATAGAGGAGTTTCAGGATGATAACGAAATTCGGCTCCCTGTACGCGGGGCACGTGGATTTTGACAATATAGGGCTTGAGGGCACTCCAGCGAACGACCGGTGGCTCTCCGACGAGCTTCTGGCCTCCGTCTTCGATAAGTGCGAAGCTATGGCTACGCTAATGGACCGACTGGGCTATGAGACCTTCTGGACTGCCGAGCACCACTTTCAACGGGAGGGGTATGAGTGCATACCCAATCTCCTCATGCTTTACGTCCACCTGGCGCATCTCACCAAGAATCTCAAGTTCGGGTCCGGCTTCAACATATCCCCAATGTGGCATCCCCTGCGCCTGGCTGAGGACTTCGCCACCGCCGACATCCTCACCGGAGGAAGGGTCATATTCGGCGTCGGGCGGGGATACCACTCACGAGAGGTTGAGACCTTTGGCGCTCCCATACTGGACCAGGACGCCAACCGGGAGATGTTCGAGGAGCAGGTGGAGGTCATTCTCAAGGCTTTCAACGAGCGCTCCTTCTCCCATCACGGCAAGTACTACGACATCCCGCCCAGGGTCCCCTACAGGGGTTATGAGTTGGAGAACATTACCCTGGTGCCCCGCCCACGCAACCGTCCGGTAGAGTGCTGGCAACCTGTAGTCAGCGCCAGTCAACGCGCCCTGGACTTCATGGTGAAGCATGGCATCAAAGGCATGATTGGGGGTGGGGCAGCCGCCGGTGGAGCGGCCGACAGGGTGGTCACGGCCTGGCGGGACACGCTGGCCAGAGCTGGTCGAGAGACCGAGTTGGGCACGGACCTCATTATCGGGTACTCTTTCCAGATTGCGGATACGGAAGAGAAGGCCATAGCGGACGCGAAGAAGATTTTCGAGGAACACATGAAGATGTTCGGCCCCCTGGGGTTCGTGAGGGGGCTCACCGACGAGCAGATTGACGCCCTGGGCGATCCCAGGAGAGCTCCCCATGCCGGTCTGCCCACACTTGAGGAAAGCGTAAAGGCAGGCTCCTGGCTGTGTGGGCCTCCGGAGCTAATCATCGAGAAGCTGATGGCCATACAAGAGAGATACCCCGGCATGCAAGAGGTGAACATGCAGTGCGCGAATATGGGTACGCCACTCAATGTCACCCTGGAGCAGCTGGAGTGGTTCGGCAAAGAGGTCATGCCGGCGTTCAAGAATCAGGTGAAGTCCCCGGTGGCAGCTGACTAGGGCCTAGCTCGTTCCCTCTGGCCTATGCAGGTGGGTCGGGCCAAAGGTCCCGCAGCTTGGGAGCCACGTGCTTCGCGAACAGGTCAAGGGACTTCAGGCCCTTCTCTGGCGGGTCCCAGTCCTGGGTAAGCTGGAGCAGCGTGCCGAAGCCCCCAACGGTGTCGTACACCTCCCGAATCTTCCGCAGGCAATAGTCGGGGTCACCCACCACCCAGTGGTTGTCCATGAGGTACTCCACGGTGATGGCGCTATCGGGGGTGCTTTCCTCAGGCTTCATGAAGTCCATGATGCCGGCCAGCTTGTACACGGGAAAGAAATACTCATTGTAGGTCCGGCCCATGCCGTGATTCAGCACGTCGTTACGAGCCTCTTCGGTGGTCTCGGCCACGTGAATGTCCAGACAGACCCGCCATTCCCGGCGGTCGGGCGTTCTTCCGGCCTTGGCAGCCCCGCGGCTGTAGGCCTCCCAGTGAGTAGGGACCTGTTCAGGTCGCAGGATGTCGGTTGTCAGAGGTATCCATCCCTGCTCCCCTGCCCACTCGATGGTGGAGGAGTTGGGGCTTACCCCGGCCACGGCGATGGGAGGGTGTGGGCTGGTGTACGGTTTGAGCCAGAGGCCAAGGCCGACCTCGGGCAGGACAGGGGTTGGAGAGGCCACCTGGAGGAATTTCCCTCGGAAGTCCAACGTGCCCTCCGACTCCCATATTTTCAGTACGGCGTCTATAACTTCGGCGGCCCGGGCATGGCGGTCCTCCTCGGCCACGCCAAAGAAGTCGAACTCGGTTGGGACTCCGCCGGTCCCGATGCCAAAGTAGAACCGGCCCTCGCCCAGATGGTCCAGCATGGCAATGCGGTGGGCCAGCATCTTGGGGTCGTGTAGTTGGAGGAGCACTACCCCCGTGCCCAGCTTGATGTTTTTGGTCATGGCAAGGGCATTGGCGATGAACAGGTCCGGGGCGGGGAGGTTCTCCCAGGGGATTGTGAAGTGCTCGCCAATCCAGGCCTCGTCGAAGCCCAGCTTGTCTGCCTGGACAACCGTGTTCATGTCCTCCTTGATGGTCTTGGGCAGACCCTTTCCGGGGTAGTGTACCGGCATCATAAAAAGGCCGAAGTTCATCTTGCTCCTCCTTGTCTAGCCGTCATCGTTACAAAAATAACCTCACACCACCCGTCATTCCGAGTCCGCCTATGGTCCGCCGAAGGCGGAAGGAATCTAAAGACTAGGCTACCCTGGTGCAAGGCTAGAATTGTAGATTCCCCATTCCGCTTCGCTCCATTCGGAATGACACTGCGACTGTGACAGTGGAGTTTTCATCCTCGTGGGTGGCCTCCGCAAGGCCGATCGAGGGAATCGGCTTCTACCTGTCTTGCCGCATGAAGTCCGCTATACGCTCGCCTATCATCATGGTGGTAACGTTGGTGTTGGCCCGGACGCAGTCGGGCATAATGGAGGCGTCCACCACACGCAGCCCATTCAGGCCGTGTACCTTCCCGTACTGGTCAACCACGGCCATAGGGTCTGAAGACGGGCCCATCTTACAGGTGCAGGAGATGTGCTGGCCGGTAGTGGCCTCACGCAACATCCAATCATCCAGGGCATCGTCGGACACCAGGTCGTCGTCGGTAGGTTCTACGCGCTCATCCAGGATGTCCCTGAAGTTCTCGTGCTCGGCCAGCTTGAGGCACAGGCGCACCAAATCACGCATCCTCTGCCTGTCGAAGGGATCATCAAAGTAACGATAGTCCAGGAAAGGTTGAACGTTGGGGTCCGCCGACGTAAGGCGCAGCTCACCTGAGCTAAGGGCCAAGTCGAGAATGGCTATCATGCGAACACCCAGAGGCTCCATGCGGTCTCCGCCACGGTTCACCCGTTCGCTGGCGAAAGAGTTCATAAAGACCATCATGTCGTTGCGAAGGTCCGAACCCTCGGCGGTATAGCGCAAGGCCATCTGGACCCTGGGAGCCATGCCGTCCAGGGGATAGTCCTTCTTGGTGCGCCAGGTCATGTAGACCATCGGATGGTCCCTCAAGTTCTGCCCAACGCCCGGCAGGTCTCTGACCACCGGGATTCCCAGACTCCTCAGATGGTCGGCAGGGCCGACGCCCGACAGCATCAGTATCTGAGGTGAGCCGATAGCCCCTGCGCTGAGGACTATCTCTTCGCCCTCGACAATGAACCTCTCACCACGGCTCTCGACCTCGACGCCGGTGGCGCGCCCGCCGTCGAAGATAATGCGGTGTACCATGCAGTTGGGCCTGATGGTCAGGTTGAGGCGATGCCTGGCCGGGTTCAAGTAGCCCAGGGCAGTGCTGAAGCGGATGCCGTTAGGGTTGTTAAAGGGGAGTGGGCCAACACCGGTAGCGTCCGGGTGGTTATGGTCGGGGCTGTCGGCGAAACCGGCGGCCCTGCAGGCGTTGTAGAAGGCCTGCTGGTCCGGGAGCCACTCCTCCCGCTTGAAGCGTCGGGCGATGATGGGGCCTTCGGCATTGTGGAAGTCGTCGTGAAAGTCTGCATCAGACTCCAGCTTACGGAAGTAGTGGAGGAGGTTCTGGAAGCTCCACTGGTCATTCCCCAAGGCGGCCCACGAGTCGTAGTCTTCCGGTACACCCCTTAGAAAGACTTGGCCGTTTATGGCGCTGGAGCCGCCGGTGACCTTGCCCCTGGGGACCATCATTGGCTCGGCCCTGTCGGTGGCCTTGCCGACGAACTGCCAGTTGTGGTCGCTGGTCATGATGTCCGTAGCGGTGGCGTAGCCGAACTTCACTTCCTCGGGAAGATGCTCGAAGTCAGGATAATCCGGGCCTGCCTCCAGCAGGAGCACCGAGCGCTCCGGGTCCTCGGTCAGCCGGGTCGCAACGACCGACCCCGCAGAGCCTGCCCCAATTACAACGGCATCGTACTTCATGTCACCCCTCCAGGTATTTCGAGCAAGTCCAGTTGGCAAGGATGATATACATGCCGTAATTCAATGTCAACACACCGTCTCAACCAGTGCGCCCACAAGTCTATTCCGGCCTCACGGCTCGTCTGCATGAAAGTTACGATATAAGTAATATTTTTATAAAACATATAATACTTGGATTGTGAAATTATTATCAATGCGGGGCTTATTGACAACATTATAACAGTATGATAGTTTACGGGGAATACTAGGCCACCCAGACCGAAAGCCCACCGGAGAGTGTCTGTCTGGAGAGACTCTTAAGGAGGTGCAACCATGATGCGTAGCTGGATAGCCAAGCGCAATCTCCCGGTATTTGGTGCTCTGGTACTGGTCCTGATAATAGCGGCGGCATGTGGAGAAGATGCGACGCCGACGCCAAGTCCCACGGACACTCCCGTACCACCTACTGCGACCCCTGTGCCACAGGCTACGGACACACCCGCGCCTGTGGCTCCACAGGCCACAGCTACCTCTGCTCCCGACGCTCCGCAGGCCACGGCCACCCCAGTTCCCACTGCCACTCCTCAGCCCACCCAGACGCCTGAGGTACCCCCAATTGTGGGGAAACGTGGCGGTGTCCCACCATTGCAAATGGGTGCCGGAGCTTCCTTTGACAACATCTATGCAAACTGTTCCAGCAATAACTGCCTGGCCGTGCTCGCCCCGCTGCATAACGGGCTTGTCGAGTCCAACCCCGAAACCGACGACCAGACCGATATAAGGGGGGACCTGGCGAAAAGTTGGGAGCTGAGCGATGACGGCCTATCCTATACCTTCTTCCTCCATGAAAATGCCCTGTGGCACGATGGAATGCCCGTTACCGCCGCAGACGTGGTGTTCAGCCTTGATGATATGGTGAACCCGGACGAGCCCAGGCCACAGGTCGGGGTTATTGCACCCTTCTACGCTGGCTCCCAGGTGATAGATGACCACACCGTGCAGGTGAATACCAAGTTCCCGGCGGCACCCTTCTTCCCAATTCTTGCCAACGAGAACATGAAGATACTGCCCAAGCATCATATCGAGACCGGGGTTGACCTGAAACAGGAGAAGAACCACGTGGGTTCAGGCCCTTACCTGATAAAGGAACATGAAGTGGACGTTTCCGTTGAGTTTGTCAGGAATCCCGACTATTTCAAAGAGGGACTCCCCTACTGGGACGGAATGAAGTACTTCGCTATCGTACCCCATGCCACCGTATTTTCCGCCTTCAGGTCCCAGCAGGTGTTGGGGCACATCCATCCGACCAACAACCTGAGCGGCACTGACAACGAGAAACTTGGAGAGGTCACGGAGGGCTACGGTACGATGCACTTTGCCGGCCCTGTCGCGGTCCTCTGGACGCAGATGAACCACCATAAGGAGCCCTACACAGACGTAAGGGTAAGGCGCGCCCTCCATCTGGCCGTACATCGCCAGCCCTTCATTCAAATCTTCAGCAGGGGCAGGGACACCATGGGAGGGCCTTTCCCGCCCGGTTTCTGGTTCGGATTGAGCGCGGAAGAGCTGTCCCAGTTGCCGGGATACAGGGAGACGGCAGACGGAGAGAAGCATCCCGACGATATAGCCGAGGCCAAAAGGCTGCTGGCTGAGGCCGGCTACCCCGACGGTTTCAAGACCACCATAAATGCCATCCAACTGGCGGAGTTTGTCGAGATGTCCGAGGTGCTATCGGACCAGCTCAAGAGGTTTTTGAACATTGATGCCACCGTCAGGCCACTGGAATACGGTATTGGCGTCGAAGCGATTGTTGGCTGCACCTATGACATGAACACCGCGGGTTATTCCCAAAAGATCATGGAGCCCCATGACATACTTGGCGCCGCGTACGTGGAGGGCGGGTCAGGCAACCGATGCAACTGGAGCCACCCCAGGATTGAGGAGATATTTGACCTGCAGGCAAGGGAGTTGAATCAGGAAAAGCGAAAGGCGCTCATCATGGAGGCAACTAATATCCTCCTGAATGAGGACATTGCCATTATAAACCTCTACTGGACATTCCGAGGCATGTTTATGAATAACAAAATCAAGAACTTCCATGTTCCCGTCGGCCTCACAGACCAACTGAAGGCAGAGCACCTGTGGTGTGACCCATCGTGCTAGGTGGAATGTAGATACGAAGTACGTGTCTACAAACTGAAGGTCCTGGCCGGCATCCTGAAAGTATCTCTTTCCTGCACAGACCTGGAGGCGGTGACGAGTGGCCTCCAGGTCTGTGACCCTACATTAGGCGTCCACACTCGCTGCACAGGTGCGGTTCCTCGGACCGGAAACCTGCTTAAGGCCAAGTTGACGCTTATCCATGGCTGTGTTACCATCCCTCTTGGATTGCGCCGGGCCTATCCGAGTGCGCTGACGGCCTTTGAAATGGTGTGCAGTCCGGGGCCATCCCCAGTCTTGTTGGGTGGAAATAACCAGGATGACGTTTGACCAAGAGTTGACCAAAGTATCTCCTTCCGGAGATACGGTCTTGACCATTGGGACCTTCGACGGGGTGCATCTGGGCCATCAACAATTGTTGCAACACCTCAAGGCGGCGGCTTCGAGCGAAGGCCTGCTGTCCGCCGTCCTGACTTTCCGAAATCATCCCAGACTGGTACTGACTCCGGGGGTAAACCTGCGGTACATAACTGCCCTGGATGAGCGAGTGGCCCTCCTGAAGGGTCAGGGGATAGACCTGGTAGTCTCCGTGGATTTCACAGAGGAGCTTTCCCTCCTGAGGGCATCGGAGTTTGCATCTCTGCTTTCCAAACGCTTGAAGATGAAGGGACTCATTGTGGGGCCGGACTTCGCCCTGGGCCACAACCGAGAAGGAGACATCCCGGCCCTCAAACAGCTTGGAGCAGAGTTAGGGTTCTGGGTAAAACCGGTGGAGCCGGTCCTGGTGGACAGAATCGTCATCAGAAGCAGCGTAATACGCAGTCTGATGGGCCAGGGAGACGTGGAGAACGCCAGTCGGATGCTGGGACGCTGGTACTCCCTCACGGGCACGGTGGTGGAGGGAGACCGTCGTGGCCGGGAGTTGGGGTTTCCTACCGCCAACCTCGCCGTGGGACCTGATCTTGTTACACCGGCCGACGGCATATACGCCACCTGGGCCGTGGTGGGGGGCCGGCGCTACCAGGCGGCCACCAGCATAGGGGTGCGGCCCACTTTTGGAGTAAAGGGCAGAACCGTAGAAGCATTTATCATGGACTTTCAGGAGGACATCTACGGGAGCAACGTAACTCTGGAGTTCGTCCGGCGACTGAGGTCTGAGGAGGCCTTCTCCAGCATTGAGGCCCTTGTTAAACAGATGAACACGGACGTTGAACAAGCCAGAGAAATCCTGTCACACCCGCCGGAGGTCTTCAGGAGCTAGTCACAGGCTGCCCTATCAAAATCACCCTGGAGGGGGATTCTAGCCCAACCGTTGCGATAAGCACATCAAAGGGAAACGGTAAAGCCGTGCTTGATGCAGTCACCCTTGACACAATTACAGCCCGAGGCGTGAGCGAGATAATCGTCAAAGGGGAGTTCGAGAGACTCCTCCAGGATGGCAAACCGCTGCGTCTGAAGATGGGCTTCGACCCCAGCAGGCCTGATATTCACCTGGGTCACGTGGTGGGGCTGCGGAAGCTGCGCCAGCTACAGGAGTTGGGCCACCAGGTAATACTTATAGTCGGCGACTGGACAGCGCAGATAGGCGACCCCAGCGGCCAGTCAAACACGCGCACCATGCTAACCCATGAGGAGGTGGTATCCAACGCCGAGTCCTATATGCGCCAGTTCTTCAAGGTGGTGGACAGGGACCGCACCCAGGCCGTATGGCAGAGTGAGTGGTTCGGCAAGTTCACGCTGGCAGACGTGATACGTCTTACCAGCCGGTTTACCATCGCCCAGTTCCTGGAGCGTGACGACTTTGCCCGGCGATTCGAGGCCCACAGACCCATAGCCATCACGGAGCTCCTTTATCCCTTGCTCCAGGCTTACGACTCGGTGGTCATAAACTCGGACGTGGAATTTGGAGGCACGGACCAGAAGTTTAACCTCCTGGTCGGGAGAGAGCTTCAGGGGATGATGGGCCAGCGCCTACAGCAGTGTTTCCTCATGCCTATTCTGGTGGGCACCGACGGGTCGCGTAAGATGAGCAAGAGCCTGGAGAACTACATAGCAGTCGAGGACCCGCCCAACGATATGTACGGCAAGGTCATGTCCCTGCCTGACGGCCTCATCATTCAGTACTTCGAGTACCTCACCGACGTGGCACGGGAGGAGTTGGAGGAGATGGGCCGAGCAATGGAAGCGGACTCGGTGAACCCGATGGAGCTGAAGAAGCGTCTGGCGGGAGAGATAACCGGCCAGTTTCACGGGGCTGAGGACGCTAGAGCGGCGGCGGAGCATTTCGAGAGAGTGGTACAGCGACGGGAGGCGCCGGAGGATGGCGGGCAGTACCTGCAAGTTGCGCTGGGAGGAAGTACGTCCACGTCGGAGGTGTTCACAAGGGCCTTCCCAACCAGAAGCCGCAACGAGCTAAAGCGGCTAATCAGCCAGGGGGCCGTGGAATACAACGGCCAGAAAATCTATAAGGAAGTGATGCACCAGCCTGGAGAAATAATAAAGTTTGGCAGACGGCAGTTCGTCAAAACGGTTGACGCTGATACAGAAAAATAAGGAGGCACCGTGAAAATTCCCCGACAGAATCTCAGGACTCCAGGCCCCACCCCATGCCCGCCCGAGGTGCTGGAGGCCATGAGCACCTCCATGATTAACCACAGAGGGCCTGAGTTCAGAGAGCTTATCATAGGCATTACGGAGAAGCTGAAGCAGGTCTACATGACCCAGAACAGAATGTATATCCTCACCGCCTCCGGCACCGGCGCCCTGGAGGCTGCGGTGGTCAACACCCTTTCTCCGGGAGACAAGGTTCTGGCCGTGAGCGTGGGCTACTTCGGAGACCGCTTCACCGATGTTACCAGAATCTACGGAGCTGACGTGATAAAGATGGACTTTGAGTGGGGCACGGCCGCCGACCCCGATGCCATCCGCCAGGCCCTCAGAGCAGACCCGGAGATAAGGGCCGTTCAGGTAACCCACAACGAGACTTCAACCGGCATCACCAACGACCTGGCAAGCATATCGAAGGTGGTGAAAGAGGAGTCCAACGCGTTGCTGCTGGTGGACGCGGTAAGCAGCATGGGCTGTGTGCCCCTCCCCACCGACGAGCTGCGCTGCGACATGGTGTGCACAGCCTCTCAGAAGGGGCTGATGGTCCCGCCGGGCCTCTCTTTCGTAAGCGTCAGCGAGGAGGCGTGGAATGCCCGGGAGACCGCGAAGATGCCGCGCTTCTACTTCGACCTACCGGCGGCCCAGCGATACCTGGAACGGGGACAGACTCCCTGGACCCCCAACCTGTCCCTCTTCTACGGCCTGGACGTGGCCCTGGGCATGATGCTAAAAGAGGGTATGGAGAACGTCTTCAAGCGCCACAAGCATATCGCCAACATGACCCGCCAGGGCGTCAGGGCGCTCGGCCTCGAGCTTCTTGCAGACGAGGCCCACGCCTCCGATACCGTGACATCGGTCAAGGTCCCCGAGGGCGTGGACGCAGGGAAGCTGTCGACGATTATGCAAGAGGAACATTCGGTAGTGCTGGCAGGGGGGCAGGGAGTCCTTCAGGGCAAGGTATTCCGCATTGGGCACATGGGCCTGGTGCCGGAGGAGGATATACGGGAGGTGCTCCAGGCCCTGGAAACGACGCTGCCCAAGGTAGGCTTCAAACCGGCTCATGCCGCAGCAGGGTAATGAAGATATGACAAAAATATTGATTGCGGACCCAATAGATACCGAAGGCGTGGAGCTTCTTAGGACCCAGGCCGACGTGGACGTCAGGACGGGCTTGAAGGCCCAGGAGCTCATGGAGATTCTGGGCGACTACGAAGCCCTTATCGTACGCAGCGAGACCAAGGTCACCGCCGAGGTGATTCAGGCAGGGAAACAGCTCCAGGTCATCGCAAGGGCCGGGATTGGGGTGGACAACATAGACCTGGACGCCGCCACTGCCGGCGGCATCGCCGTGGTAAACGCCCCCACCGGCAACACCATAGCAGCGGCCGAGCATACCCTGGCCCTGATGCTGTCCCTGGCCCGCAACGTACCCCAAGCACACCAGTCCTTGAAACAGGGCGAGTGGAACCGCAGGGCCTTCATGGGTATTGAAGTACGCAACAAGACCCTGGGCATTATCGGCCTTGGCAGGGTGGGTTCGGAAGTGGCAAGACGGGCGCAGAGCTTTGCCATGCACGTCACGGTCTACGACCCCTTCGTTACACCGGACTACGCTCGCTTCCTCGGTGTATCGCTGGCCTCACTGGAGGAGTTGCTGTCCCGAGCAGACTTCGTTACGGTACATACCCCTCTCACGGAAAATACCCGCGGTCTAATCGGAGAGCGCCAGTTGGCCCTGATGAAGCCCGGTTCTTGCCTGATTAACGTGGCCCGGGGGGAGCTAATTGACGAGGACGCCCTGGTGAAGGCCCTTGACGAAGGGAACCTGGCGGGGGCCGCGCTGGACGTGTTCTCCAAGGAACCCCCCGGTGAAAGCCCCCTTGTAAAGCATCCCAAGGTGATAGCCACTCCTCACTTGGGCGCTTCCACCCAGGAAGCACAGAGAGAGGTAGCGATTGAGGCATCGGAGCAGGTCATGGCAGTGCTGCGAGGTGAGCCTACCCGCAACGCCGTCAACGCTCCCTTTCTGCCTCCCGAAGTCCACTCCATGGTCGCCCCTTATTTGCCAGTAGCTTCTACCGTGGGTAAGCTCCTTACCCACATGGCAGAGGGCCAATTCGTGGGAATAAGCATCAACTATCAGGGCGAAATAGCCCAGCACGATAGCGCCATCCTGAAATCCGCGGTGCTCACCGGCTTGCTGGATCAGGTGAGCGGCGAGCGGGTGAACCTGATAAATGCGCCTTTGTTGGCACAGCAACGGGGATTGAAGATAGCCGAGGGGAAAAGTGCAGCCTCCCAGGAATACGGGAACCTTGTGACAGTCACCCTCCAGACTACCAAGGGCGACATTACCCTGGCCGGCACTTCCATGCGCAACGAAGTCCACATAGTCAGGGTCAACGATTTCTGGATGGACATGGTCCCGTCGGTCCCTTACCTGCTTTTTGTCGAGCAGAGGGACCAGCCCGGGGTCATCGGAGCCGTGGGCACCATCACCGGCAAGAATGACATCAACGTAAGCTTCATGGTGGTAGGGCGAATGAGTCCCCGGGGCCAGGCCATGATGGTTGTCGGGCTTGACGACCCGGTCCCACCACACGTCCTTGAAGAAATCAGGGACTTGAAACAAATCGAGTCCGCCAGAGTGGTGAGGCTCTAGGACACTTCTGAAAAACCGTCGTTACTCTGAAATTAGCCAACTTCCTCTCCTCTTGCGGGGGAGGATTGAGGTGGGGGGTATCACCCCCATTCCTGAATCAAGTTCAGAGCTTGCCCCGTACTCGATACGGGGACAGGCTCTAACCTCCCCCATCGAGGGGGAAGAGATTGCCTGAGCCGGTGACGCTCCATTTTCATCCCCTTACCTGGCCTCACAAGGCCTTGGGCAATTCCGCGGTGAAGAGCCTGCTCTGGCGTAGGCCACGGGCCGGAATCCAGGGGATGGCGGGTAAAAAGGGGAGGAAAGATGGTCCAGCTACGGCAGGCTACGGCCAGATTGAGGCTGTTTCTGGCGGAGATAAAGTCCAGAGAGGAGCAGTTGGATAGCACAATTCGGCAGTTCCGCACCCAGCTTAACCGGCTCCCCAGGCAGGCCATGTATGGCCGAATCACACTGGACATTGTTCTGTCTTCAATGGCAGAGATTCAGGAACGCCTGAACTACGCCCAGGCGACCAAGCAACATCTTCTGGCCATCAAGCAAAAGGCCACCGATGAGCTAAGCGCCCTTGAGCTGACCCAGAAGGTTGAAGAGGCCAAGGAGGCGTTGAAAGACCTCAAGTCGAGATCGGGCTGTGCGCCCAGCGCAGACGATGGCGTAGTTGCCGAGATGCGCCGTCTTGAGGAGTTCATAGCCGAGTACAGCAAGCAGGCCGAGCGGGCTATAACTTCCAGCTTCCACGAAGGCGAACTCTGAGGTACCTTACCCCTCCATCAGGTTAATCACCAGCCCTGTGGGCAGCTTGGGGTAGAAGAAGGTGGCCTTGGGTGGAAGTCGCTGCCCCATATCCATGATTGTCTCGAACAGGCCCAGAGGAAATGGCTTGAGGAAAAATCCCATCTGGAACTCACCCCCTCTGACCCTTTCCTCTGCCTCATGCCCGTCGTGGACGTAATCAATACATTTGCCGAGAGAGTCCCCCAGTATAGGCTTCAGCACCTGCTCCTCCAGTATCCAGGCTTCAGAGTCGCCGACCGGACTCCACTCATCTCTCGCAATCCCACGCTTCAGGGTGAGGAGCCGATAGCCATTGGATATTCCGGGGTCCAGAAGACCCATGACAAGCAGGTCCTTTCCCCGAACCTCTATCTCATCCAGTAACTTTCCCAATCCCGCCTGGACTCCTCCCGAAAAGTCTTCCGAATCGAAGAATTCGCTGAGCTTGTTCCTCACTTGGGCCAGAGCCTCATCCGACAGGCTTCCCAACACGCGGTGGTAGGGGAGCACCATCAGACCCGGGTCGTCAAACTCTACAAGGCCCATCATCATAAAGTTGAACGCCGCATCCCCGTCGTCCTGCCCCCCGGCGTGACCAAGCCGTATGCGGTCTCGATATGTCAGCGCCGTCTCATATCTGTGATGGCCGTCGGCTATATAGAGGGGCCTTGATGCCAAGACCTCGCTTATTTCCCTTATCTGGTCCTGGTCGTCTATCTTCCACACCCGATAACCCTGGTCTCCCGTGTCGGAAAAGTCCATTATGGGCGGTACGGCCATGACGAGACGGAAGGTGGATGACAGTCTGCGTTCTCCGTCGCGGTAGAGGCACATAATCGGGCTGAAGTTGGCATTACAAGCATCCATCAGAGCAAGACGGTCACGCTTGTCCTCGTCCCTCGTGTATTCATGGGGTAGTACCACCCGTCGCTCGTATTCCTCCAGCCTGACACGGGCCATAAGCTCCAGACGGGACATCTCCCTACCCCTGGACATGAAGGTATGCTGCACCAGGTAGAAGGCAGGTGAAGCCTCCCGGACCAGGATTGCCTTATCCATCCAATCTGCGAACAATGCGGCGGAGCGAGTGTAGCGGTTGTCCCGGTCGGTGTCCGATGGCAGCCTCTCACCGGCCTCAAGCCTGACGACGTTATAGGGGCTTTGCAGGTGCAAGGACCGATGAAGCTCGGGCGGTATGGTGTCGAATGGAGGAGAGACGATGTTAGCCAACTCTCCCACTATCTCGGTGTTGTATCTCAGACCCCTGAAGGGGCGTACATCTGCCATTTATCTATAACTCCGTTATCAGACCTTCTACTCCAAAGACAGGCTGGGATCCACGTCAAGGTCGAAGGTGGAACTGTGGCCCCTGATCAGATGTTGGTAGCCACAGGCAGCCATCATCGCCCCGTTGTCGGTACAAAGGATAGGTGGAGGAATGAGTACCGGCAGGCCGGACTGTTGCACCACTCTTTCACGAAGCAAGGCATTGGCGGTCACGCCTCCCCCAAGGATGATGCCCCTGGCGCCCTGCTTCTCCGCCGCCTCCAGGGTCTTGGAGACCATGACGTCCACCACGGAGTCCTGGAAGGCTGAGGCCATCTCCCGCACCTCTCTCTCCATATCCGCCCCCTCCAGTTCTCCAGGGGGCGGATAGATGCCCCTGTCCTGGGCCTTGTGCAGCAGGGCAGTCTTGACGCCGCTAAAACTGAAATCATGGCTGTCTCTTAGCCAGGCCCGCGGAAGGGCCTCTGTACCAAGAGCGCCACCGGACACCCGTTGAATCTCCGGCCCGCCGGGGAACCCAAGGCCCAGAATACGGGCCGCTTTATCGAAGGCTTCACCTGCGGCATCGTCTCGGGTGCGTCCCAGCAGCCGATACCTTCCGTGCGCTTCCATTCGTACCAAGTCGGTGTGCCCCCCGGAGGCAATCAGGCACAGGAATGGGAACCCCGGTTCCCTTTCCGGGTCGGGCGCACCATCACCGTCACGCTGGAGCCAAGCGGAGTATATGTGCCCCTCAAGATGGTTCATACACAGCAGAGGTATCCCCAGAGAGAACGCCAGGGCCTTGGCGAAGTTCAGACCCACCAATAGAGAGCCCGCCAAGCCGGGGCCGTAGGTTACTGCCACGGCGTCTAGCTCCTTCATAGTCACCCCACCGACCTCCAGGGCTTCGGCGACGGTGCGTGCCATGTGGATAACGTGTTGGCGGGAGGCCACTTCCGGGACCACGCCACCGTAGTGAGCATGGATGTCCACCTGGGACGCGATAATATTAGACAGTACCTTGCGCCCGTCCTCCACGACGGCTGCGGCAGTCTCATCACAGGATGTCTCGATGCCAAGAATCTTCATAGTAACCACCTGAGTATGGTGCCGGCCTTCCGGGATTACTCAGAGAAGCACCCGGACTCAGCCGATTGGCAAGCACCTACATTGTAGTTTCAGCTACCTGAAGTAGTCAATCTGTCCGTGGAATATGCGAGTCACCGGTAACGGCCATACGTTATAATGATGAAGTACAACCCGCTTCGATACGGTTTGGCGGAGGGTCCTGCTATCCGGTTAAGGGAGGTCTTCTAAATGGCTGAATATGGGCTGACGGTGAAACATGGCGAAGGAATGACACGTGTGCAGATTAGCTGTATGCACCAGAGCGGGCTGCTTTACATGGTGCCGGCGGAGAGAAGCTGGGTCTGCTCACAAGAATATATGCCGGCCCATGCCCTTGCTGGGTTTCTAAGGGAGCTTACGAACCTCAAGGACCCCCGTGTCAAGGAGCTAATGCAGCAATGGGGCATCTACTTCCGTCAGCTTCCACTGGATGAGGAAGCTGACGAGTAGTAGCTCTAGCCGCCACCATCGCTGCCATCGGCGGGGTTGGAATCGTGATGACTGGGCATGGTGGGATTGGGCTGGGGTTGGGGCATTGGCACAGCGGCCGTTGGGGGCCTTGTAGGTGAAGGCTGGGGCTTGGGAGGCTGAGTTGCCTGGGGTGTGGGGCCGTCGAACAACGTCTTCAACTCATCCCCTTCCACGGACTCATTCTCCATAAGGTAGTTGGCAACCTCCGCCAGCTTCTCCTTGTTGGTAGTCAGAATTTCATGGGCCTTTCTGTATGCCACCTGAATTAAGGACTGAACCTCCTGGTCAATTTCCTCGGCAACTTTGTCGCTGTAGTCCCTCTCTTCGTGGATTTCCCGACCCAAGAAGACCAACTCCTCGCGCCGTCCGAAGGTCCGAGGGCCAAGGTTTTCGCTCATGCCGTACTGTTTCACCATTCGGAGGGCAATTCTGGTGGCGTTCTCAAGGTCGTTGCTGGCCCCGGTGGTAATCTCAGTAAAGATTAGCTCCTCGGCGATTCGACCGCCGAGAGCGGTTGCCAGCATATCTTCAAACTGGTTCTTGGTCCAGAGATAGCGGTCCTCATCCGGGAGAAGCCTGGTGTATCCGCCCATACCTCCTCGTGCCACGATGGAAATCTTGTGTACCGGGTCGGCATGGGGAAGCCTCCACGCTACCAGGGCATGGCCTGCCTCGTGGTAGGCTGTCATCTCCCTTTCCTTGGTGCTGATGATACGTCCCTTGCGTTCCGGGCCTGCAATAACTCGGTCTATTGATTCCTCGAATTCGGGCATTCCAATGAGTTTCTTATTCCGGCGAGCAGCCAGAAGGGCTGACTCGTTCACCAGGTTGGCGAGGTCGGCGCCGCTGAATCCGGGGGTCTGTTTGGCTATCGTTTCCAGGCTGACGTTCTGGGCCAAGGGCTTGCCGCTGGCGTGGACGTTTAATATGGCCGCCCTGCCATTCAGGTCCGGGAGGTCCAGGACAACCCGACGGTCGAACCTGCCCGGGCGTAGCAGCGCAGGGTCAAGGATGTCCGGGCGGTTGGTGGCGGCGATTATGATGATGTTGGTGCTGGTATCGAAGCCGTCCATTTCCACCAGAATCTGGTTCAAGGTCTGCTCACGCTCGTCGTGGCCCCCACCCAGACCTGCTCCCCTGTGCCTTCCCACTGCGTCTATCTCATCTACGAAGACGATGCAAGGAGCATTGCGCTTGGCCTGGTCGAACAAATCGCGCACTCTGGCGGCTCCAACCCCAACGAACATCTCGACGAACTCGCTGCCGCTGATGGAGAAGAATGGCACACCGGCCTCTCCGGCCACAGCCCGCGCCAGGAGCGTCTTTCCCGTGCCGGGTTGCCCTACCAGAAGGACTCCCTTGGGAATACGGGCGCCCAGGGACAGGAATCGCTCCGGGTACTTCAGGAATTCCACCACTTCCTGAAGTTCAGTCTTTGCCTCCTCGGCACCCGCCACGTCGCTGAAAGTAACCGTAGGTCTGTTTGCCATAAAGAGGCGTGCACGGCTTCTACCAAAGTTAAGCGTCTGGCTGTTGCTGCCCTGGGCCTGGCGCATCATAAAGAAAATCAGGCCGCCGAAGAAGATTATGGGCAGCAACTGGAAGAAAATGCTAAGGACGTTTCCAAAGCCGCCGCTACCCTTGAACTCCACTCTGACCCCGCCGGGACTGGTGTCCACACCTTCTTGCCGAAAGAGTTCCAGAACGTCGGTGTTTTCACCTATTCGGCTCTCGAATTCCTCGCCGCTCCTGACCGCCTTGACCTTCTCGCCCTTCACCTCAACGCTCTGGATCTGGCCGTCTTTGGCCCAGGTGATTATGTCGCTGATGGGCACCTCTTTAGCGCCACCGAAGCCGCGCAACATTGTGAAGAAGATTGCTATCACTGCGACGATTATCAGCAGGTATATAAAGCTATTTTTCATCCGCCTACCATTCCCAACGTTCACCTGATGCTTGATCCGCGGTTTCTCTTTATCAAGAGAAAACAATATCTCCCTTATATATTAAGGCACACTCGCCCAAAAAGCAAAGGTTTAGCCCACTATCGGGCCAGTTAACAGATATTTTACAAAAGAGAAACACGCCTGTTACATATCGGTGACATCATCACGAAGGTGGAATACCATATCCTGTACCTGAAGGAGAATCCCCACGCCTCACTCCATCATTCATTCCATAAGTACGGGAGCGTTCGACCGGAGACCATAATTCGGGATTTAGTATAAGGGAGGATAAGCCAGTGACCCCAGAGGAATTGGTGCGATTTTGTAATGACCAGGGCATAGAGATTGTAGACCTCAAGTTCACGGACGTACCCGGTGCTCTGCAACATCTGTCCGTACCCACAGCAGAGTTTACCGTGAAGAATATGCAAGACGGCTATGGTTTTGACGGCTCCAGCATACGCGGGTTCAAGTCCATTGAAGAGAGCGACATGCTCTTGATACCTGACCCCAATACCGCACAGGTGGACCCTTTCTACCGGCAGAACACTGTCACCGTGTTCTGCAACGTGCTGGACCCTATTAGCAGAGATTACTACTCCCGAGACCCCCGGTGGATAGCACAGAAAGCCGAAGTGCATCTCAAGGAGAGCGGATTGGCAGACACCAGCTACTGGGGGCCGGAACTTGAGCACTTCGTCTTTGACTCGGCCCGTTTCGACCAGAACGAGCGGAGCGGCTATTACTTTTTGGACTCCGACGAGGGCGTCTGGAACTCGGGCCAGGCTACCAGCCTTGACGGGGGACGAAACCTCGCCTATCGCCCTCGCTTCAAGGGGGGCTACGCCCCGGCTGCTCCCATGGACACCCTCCAGGACTTTCGCTCCGACGTCGCCTTGAAGATGGCCCAAATGGGTATTCACGTAGAAAAGCATCACCACGAGGTAGCCACCGCAGGCCAGGGAGAGATAGGCGTCCGCTTCGATACGATGACCCGTACGGCCGACAGCGTAATGCTTCAGAAATACGTCCTCAAGAACGTTGCCAGGGCGCACGGCAAAGTGGCTACTTTCATGCCCAAGCCCATCTTTCAGGACAACGGCTCCGGGATGCACACCCACCAGAGCTTGTGGAAGGACGGGGTCAACCTTTTCTATGACTCCGAAGGGTACGCCCTTCTCAGCGAGACATGCCTCCACTACATAGGAGGTCTGCTCAAACACACACCTGCGCTCTTGGCTTTCATAGCTCCGACCACCAACTCGTACCGGCGGCTGGTGCCGGGCTACGAGGCCCCGGTTAACCTGGTGTACTCCGAGCGAAACCGCAGCGCCTGCATACGCATCCCCACCTTCCTGTCAAGCCCAGAGGCCAGGCGTCTTGAGTATCGCGTACCGGACCCGTCATGCAACCCCTATCTTGCCTTCGCCGCCATGCTCATGGCGGGCCTTGACGGCGTCATCAACAAGGTAGACCCGGGCCCGCCTACGGACGTTAATCTGTACGCCCTCACGCCCGAGGAGGCGGCAAAGGTCAAGCAGGTACCGGGGAGCCTGGAGGAAGTCCTGAACGAACTGGAGAAGGACTACGAGTTCTTGCTACGGGGTGACGTGTTCACCAAGGACCTCATAGAAACCTGGCTGGATTACAAGCGTGACTCCGAGGTAGATCCCATGAGGCTAAGACCCCATCCCTATGAGTTCTACCTCTACTTCGACGTATAGAGCTACATGAAGAGCTATGGGCAACAGTCATTCCCGCGAAAGCGGGAATCCAGAAACGCCAACCACGAGGGACATTGCTATCTGCGAAAGTCTCTGGATTCCGGCTCAGGGCCCGCCCCATACTCTAACCTACCTGCCAACAGGGCTGGTACGTGGGCCGGAATGACGCTTTTTCAGAGGTTTCTTTAGAGGGTGTTTCTAAAGTGGTGTCCCAAGCCTCCTCTCCCTATTGAGGGAGAGGATTGAGAGCCTGCCCCGTACTTGGTACGGGGTGAGGGTGATACCCCTCATCCCGATCCGCCTCCTGTGGAGGAGAAGGGGCTTTGCAAACATCCTTTTAGAGCCACATCAAAGAGCCAGGTGAGAAATGTTGGAAGCACAGGGCGAGGCCAAGGAATTCGTGCTGAGGACGGCGAGAGAGAACGACGTAAGGTTTATACGTCTCTGGTTCTCCGACATACTTGGGAATCTGAAGGGCTTCGCCATAACCGTTGATGAACTGGAAGATGCGCTGGATAGGGGTGTGGCCTTCGATGGCTCTGCTATAGCAGGTTTCGCTCGCATACATGAGAGCGATATGATTGCCATGCCTGACCCCACCACTTTCCGAATTTTGCCCTGGCGTCCCCGCCAGAACTCCGTTGCCAGGATGTTCTGCGATATATATAACCCGACTGGAGACCCATTCGAGGGAGACCCGCGCTATGTCCTGAAGCGGAACGTCAAGCGTGCGTCGGAAATGGGTTTTACCTATTACGTGGGGCCCGAGTTGGAGTATTTCTACCTGGCAAGCCCGGACGACCCCCAACCCATTGACCAGGGCGGCTACTTCGACCAGCTTTCCGAGGAGTACGCCAGCGACCTGAGACGGGAGACAGTCCTTACCCTGGACGAGATGGGCATTCCCGTAAAATACTCGCATCACGAGGCTGCTCCGAGCCAGCAGGAGATAGACCTGCAATACACGGATGCCATTACTATGGCGGACAATGTGATGACCAGCAAGCTGGTCATCAAAGAGGTGGCCTCAAAGCGCAATGTCTACGCCACCTTTATGCCCAAGCCTATATACGGCATCAACGGGTCCGGGATGCACGTCCATCAGTCCCTTTTCAGAGGAGGCAACAACTCTTTCTATGACTCCAATGACTCCTATGATATGTCCCAACTGGGTAAGCTCTACATTGCCGGGCTGATGCGACATGCTCGGGAGATGACCCTGGTTACTAATCAGTGGGTGAACTCCTACGCCCGGCTGGTGCCGAGCTACGAGGCCCCTATGTACGTGTCCTGGGCCAATATCAACAGGTCCGACCTGATTCGGGTGCCCGCCTACAAGCTGGGCAGGGAAGATTCGGTTCGTGTGGAGTACAGGGCTCCCGACCCGGCGTGCAATCCCTACCTGGCTTTCAGCGTTATGCTGTCTGCGGGACTTATGGGAATTGAAAAAGAGTATCACGTGCCGCCTCCGGTGGAGGAGAACGTCTTCGAAATGCAAGATGAAGAGCGCCATAGGAGGGGCATTGAGGCCATGCCCACGAGCCTGCTGGAGGCCATCATGCTCGCGGAGAACAGCGAGCTATTGCGAAGCTCCCTGGGAGACCACGTCTTCAAGGTATTCATCCAGAACAAGAAGATCGAGTGGGACAGATACAGGTCGCAAGTAACGGACTACGAGATAAAGCGGTATCTTCCTATACTGTAGGCCGATACTGCGGCATTGTTCACCAGGAATTCCCCTTGCCCCTTGCGCGGATACCCAGTATTGATTAAGTTAATTATTGTGATATTATTAACAATACAAATCTTTAGTAGTCAGGCCTAGCTGTATCTGTTGGCCCATCTCACTCCCCCACGCCTTCTCCCATCGGCTGAGAAATGGCCTTTTCTGTACCGCCTTAAGGGCAGGGCCACGTGGGGGTGAAGCTTTTATCCTGGCACACGCCGGGTTTTAATGAAAAGGGGAAGGTTCCAAGGCTATCTTGAGTAACAGACGATTACCGAAACTGGTCAAGCAGGGTCTATATGACCCGCAGTTCGAGCACGACGCCTGCGGGGTGGGTGTTGTCGCCAACGTAAAGGGTGTCCGGTCCCACGACATCATCCAGAAGGGCATTCAGGTGCTCATCAACCTGGGGCACAGGGGAGCTGCAGGCTCAGACCCCAAGACCGGAGACGGGGCCGGAATTCTCATCCAGATGCCACACGAGTTCTTCAGCAGAGAATGTGCCAGGCTTGGCTTTACTCTGCCTCCGCCGGGCGAGTATGGGGTTGGGATGGTGTTCCTTCCCCAGGATCCGGCCCAGCGGGAGGCATGTTATCGGGTTTTCGATGAAGTTGTACGGGAAGAGGGACAGGTCCTCCTGGGCTGGCGGGACGTTCCCGTTGATGATAGCCAAATAGGCGAGACATCCAGGGAAGTGCAGCCTTACATACGCCAGGTCTTCATAGGACGTGGGCCGCAGACCACCGACGAGGCCCACCTTGTGCGCAAGCTATACGTCATTCGTAGACGAGTGGAGAATATAGTCAGCGAGTCGGGTATTGAGGACGCGGAAACTTTCTACATTCCCAGCCTGTTTACCAACCGGATTGTCTTCAAGGGCCTCCTCATGGCGGACCAGATTTCCCGCTTCTACCAGGACTTGACGGACCCGGACATGCTCACCTACTTTGCCATGGTCCACTCCCGGTTCAGTACCAACACCCTTGGCTCATGGAAATTGGCCCACCCTTACCGGCTTCTGCAACATAACGGCGAGATTAACACCATACGCGGCAACCTGAACTGGATGGTGGCGCGTCAGGCCATGTTCTCTTCACCCCTCTTCGGCGACGACATGCAGAAGCTCTTCCCTCTCATCACCCCCTATCAGAGCGACACCGCCTGCATAGATAACGCCCTGGAGATTCTCCTGGCTACAGGCAGGTCCTTGCCCCACTGCATGATGATGCTCGTACCGGAGGCATGGGGCGACCACGTGGATATAGCCCCGGAGAAGCAGGACTTTTACGAGTACCACTCAGCACTTATGGAGCCTTGGGACGGCCCTGCGTTGCTATCGTTTACCGACGGCGTGAGGGTCGGTGCCATCCTGGACCGCAACGGCCTCCGCCCCTTCCGATACCTGGTCACCAAGGATGATGTTCTGGTGATGGCTTCGGAAACGGGAGTCCTGGACGTCCCGCCCGAGGACGTCCTGTTCAAGGCTCGGCTGCAGCCCGGCCGTATGTTCTATCTGGACCCCGCCCAGGGTCGAATCATAGACGATGAGGAGATTAAAGGGGAGCTATCCAGGCAGCAGCCCTACGGAAAATGGTTGGCAGAGAACAAGGTCACTCTGGAGCAGCTGCCCGAGCCGGCCAGCGTCCATGATACGGACTACGATACTCTCCTGGAGCGCCAGCAGGTCTTCGGCTACACCCTGGAGGACCTGAGAATGATTATGGAGCCGATGGCGGTCGCCGGCACGGAGCCCGTGGGGTCCATGGGCAACGATGCTGCCCTGGCGGTGCTGTCGGACAAGCCACAGCTTGTCTTCAGCTACTTCAAACAGCTTTTCGCCCAGGTGACAAACCCGCCTCTGGATGCCATACGGGAAGAGTTGGTGACCTCCACGGAGAGCTTCATCGGGTCTGAGCAGAACCTGTTCGATGAGACACCTTCGCACTGTCGCCAGCTCAAGCTAAAGGAACCAATAATCACCAACTACGAGCTTGAGAAGATTCGCAACCTGCAAGTGGACGGTATCAGGCCTATTACCTTGTCCACACTGTTCCGAGTTGATGAGGGAGAGGGTACGCTGGAGAGGGCCCTTGACGATCTTTGCCACCAGACCTCCCAGGCTATAGAAGAGGGGTACAGCATCATCATACTTTCGGACCGGGGAGTGGACGCCCACCATGCGCCGGTCCCCAGCCTGCTGGCCACCTCAACAGTGCACCATCATCTGATACGAGAGGGCCTCCGGACAAAAGCGGGGTTGGTGGTGGAATCGGGTGAGCCCAGGGAGGTGGCCCATTTTGCCCTCCTGATTGGCTACGGTGCTGGCGCCGTCAACCCATACCTGGCCTTCGAGACCCTGGACGACCTGATACGGGAGGACATTCTCCCCGCCAACATAGACCACAAGACGGCGGAGAAGAACTATATCAAAGCCGTCCACAAGGGCGTGGTGAAAGTGATGTCCAAGATGGGCATCTCTACGATACAGAGCTACAGGGGCGCTCAGATATTCGAGGCCCTCGGCCTGAGTCAGGAGCTTGTGGACCGGTACTTCTCATGGACGCCAACGCGGGTTGGGGGAGTCGGGCTGGACGTAATCGAAGAGGAGTCCCGGCGACGACATACCCGCACCTATTCCGACATGGACGTGGCCGCAAAGCTGGACCTGGACGTGGGCGGGAACTACCTGTGGCGTCGTGACGGGGAGTACCACATGTACAACCCCGACTCCATCGCCAAGCTACAGCACGCGGTACGCGCCGAGAGCTACCAGACCTACAAAGAGTTCGCGGAGTTGATTGACGGCCAGAGCAGGGAAATGGCAACCCTGCGCGGGCTATTGGAGTTCAGGTCCCTGGACAAGCCCATCCCAATTGACGAAGTTGAACCTGCCAGTGAAATCGTAAAGCGTTTCGCTACCGGGGCCATTTCCCTTGGCTCCATAAGTCGTGAGGCCCATGAGACCCTGGCCATAGCCATGAATCGCATAGGAGCACGGAGCAATACCGGCGAGGGTGGCGAGGACTACCACAGGTTCACCCCCGATGATAACGGCGACTCGCGCAACAGTGCCATGAAACAAGTGGCCTCCGGGCGCTTTGGCGTCACCAACAACTATTTGATAAACGCAAGGGACCTCCAGATAAAAATGGCCCAAGGCTCCAAGCCCGGCGAGGGCGGGCAGCTTCCCGGCCACAAGGTGGACGAGTACATCGGGTGGATTCGCCACACCACTCCGGGGGTTGAGCTAATCTCTCCTCCCCCGCACCACGACATCTACTCCATCGAGGACCTGGCACAGCTTATATATGACCTGAAATATACCAACCCCAGCGCCCGAGTTCACGTGAAGCTGGTGGCCGAGGTTGGCGTGGGAACGGTTGCCGCCGGTGTGTCCAAGGGCCACGGCGACGTGGTGCTCATCAGCGGCGATAGCGGGGGCACGGGCGCATCACCCGAGTCATCAATCAAGCACGCAGGCCTTCCCTGGGAGTTGGGGGTTGCCGAGACCCAGCAGGTGCTGGTTATGAACGATTTAAGGGGCCGCATAGTCGTCCAGACCGATGGTCAGCTGAAGACGGGGCGGGACGTAGCCATAGCGTGCCTGCTGGGTGCCGAAGAGTTCGGCTTTGCCACCGCACCCCTCATCTCTATGGGCTGTATCATGCTCCGCAAGTGCCATCTCAACACCTGCTCAGTCGGTATTGCCACCCAGGACCCGGAGCTTCGTGCCAAGTTTGCCGGCCAGCCGGAGCACGTCATAAACTACTTCTTCTTCGTCGCCGAACACCTGCGGGAGATAATGGCCCAGATGGGCTTCCGGACGATAAACGAGATGGTGGGACGAGTGGACAGATTGGACACCCGCCGGGCCATTGAGCACTGGAAGGCCCAGAACATAGACCTGTCTAACCTGCTTCACAAGCCTGAGGTGCCGGACTGGGTGGCTACCTACCACTGCCAGGACCAGGACCACGGCCTGGAGTCCGCCCTGGACCACAATCTCATCGAGATGTCCATAGACGCCCTGGAGAACAGGACCCCCGTCAAAATGGAGCTTCCCATCAATAACTCGCATCGGACGGTTGGTGCTATGCTAAGCGGGAAGGTATCAAAACGCTACGGCGAGGATGGCCTGCCCGATAATACCATCCAGATTAAGTTCAAAGGCTCCGCCGGACAGAGCTTCGGGGCCTTCCTGGCACCGGGAGTGTCCATAACTCTGGAGGGAGACTCCAACGACTATTTTGCCAAGGGCCTCTCCGGCGGACATATAGTCGTCTACCCGCCCAAAGGCTCCACCTTCGTCCCGGAGAAAAACGTCATCGTGGGCAACGTGGTCCTCTATGGGGCCACCGGCGGCAAGGTCTTCATAAGAGGCATTGCCGGCGAGCGGTTCGCCGTCCGAAACAGCGGTGCCCATACCGTAGTGGAAGGCGTTGGAGACCACGGATGCGAGTACATGACCGGGGGTGTAGTGGTGGTGTTGGGTCAGACGGGACGCAACTTCGCAGCCGGCATGAGCGGGGGGTTCGCCTACATCTTCGATGAGGACGGGACATTCAGTGACCGGTGCAACCAGGAGATGGTTGACTTGGAAAAAGTAGTCGAGGAAAATGACCTGGAGACGCTGCGAGGGCTGATACAGGAGCACCTGGATAGCACCGGCAGCACAACGGCGCAGAGAATACTCAACACCTGGGACGAGTCGGTGTCCAGATTCGTAAAGATTTTCCCTCAGGACTACCGGAGAGTCCTTGAAGAACGAAAAGTGAGAGAGGACCTGGCTGGAATAGCAACCCATGGGTAAACCCACCGGATTCAAAGAGTTTGAGCGTGAAGGTCCTGAGAGACGCCCTGTCTCGGAGCGTGTAAAGGACTACCGCGAGTTCTACCAGGAGTGGCCCGATCAGAAGGTCAGGGACCAGGGCGCTCGCTGCATGAACTGCGCCGTACCCTTCTGCCATACAGGCTGCCCACTGGGGAACATAATCCCCGACTGGAACGACCTGGTGTACCGTGGCCGGTGGAGGGAGGCCCTGGCCGAGCTTCACTCGACTAACAACTTTCCCGAGTTCACGGGCAGGATTTGCCCCGCCCCTTGTGAAGCGGCCTGTACCCTGGCCATCAACGACGACCCGGTCACCATAGAATACATAGAAAAGGCCATCGCTGACCGGGGTTTCGAGGAGAGCTGGATTGTTCCCCAGCCACCCAAAGAGCGAACGGGCAAGAGGGTAGCTATAGTGGGGTCCGGTCCTGCGGGACTGGCCGCAGCCCAGCAGATTAACCGTGCCGGACACTGGGTCACCGTATTCGAGAGGGACGACTATATAGGTGGCCTGCTCACCCTGGGCATCCCGGACTTCAAGCTGGAGAAGTCCGTGGTGAAGCGCCGAGTTGACCTCATGGCTCAAGAGGGAGTCGAGTTCAAGACCGGGACCAACGTAGGTGTGGACTACCCCACCGACAAGCTGCGTGAGGACTTCGACGCCATCTGCATTGCCATTGGCTCCACCAAAGCCCGCGACCTGGAAATTCCGGGACGGGATCTCAGGGGCATTCACCTGGCTATGGAGTACCTGCCCCAGCAAAATAAGCTCCTTGCCGGTGAGCACATAGACCCCGCCGAGAGGATTACCGCCGAGGGAAAGCGCGTAGTTATCCTGGGCGGCGGTGATACCGGCGCCGACTGTCTGGGAACGGCGCACCGGCATGGTGCTGAGGTGGTCTACCAATACGAGTTGCTTCCTGAGCCTCCAGAGGAGAGGCAGCCCAACAACCCCTGGCCCCAATGGCCTCTGATTCTCAGGTCTTCAGCGGCCCATGAGGAGGGGGGCGTTCGCGACTACAGCATCCAGACCAAGTTCTTCTCAGGAAGCAACGGTCACGTGGAAAAGCTCCACGCAGTGCGTCTGAAGTGGGGCCCTCCCGACTCCAACGGACGCCCTACCATGAACGAGATACCCGGCAGCGAGTTCGAGATAGAAGTGGACCTGGTGTTGCTGGCCCTGGGGTTCCTCCACCCCGAGCAATCCGGCCTGGTGTCCGACCTTGGCGTCGAGTTGGACAGGCGTGGCAACGTAAAAACGGACCACAATAAGATGAGCAGTGTTCCCGGTGTATTCGCCGCAGGGGACGCCGCCCGGGGGCAATCCTTGGTGGTCTGGGCCATAGCCGAAGGTCGTGAGGCTGCCCACCATATAGATAAATTCCTTATGGGCACGACCAGCCTGCCCCGGTCTCTCCGGTAGCCCTCGCCCAAGAATATTGGACTTTGCCGGTTTGTCGAAACCTGGCGAGTTTGACACGATGCCCAGCATAGCATGACAGTACATTTGTCTACCCCACATTCCGGATCGTCTCTGGAGCCAAGGAGCATTCCTAAAGTTATCAACGGGACTCCCGATGGTGTCTGGGATTTTGCCAGCCAGGATACCCAATATGCAACTCATGGGCTTCACACCTATGTAGCTGCCATGATTCCTGCTCTGGCCCACACGTTGATTGATGCGTACGTGCCCAAGAAAGGCTCTGTGCTGGACCCCTTCTGCGGGGGAGGCGCGGTGCTTGTTGAAGCCATCAGGTCCGGCAGGGAGGCTATGGGTAGGGACATCAACGACCTGGCCGTGCTTGTCTCCAAGGCTAAGACCACCCACGTTAGAGCAGACGAAATCCGGGCAGGTGGGGGTCGGGTTCTCGCAAGATCAAAAGAGTACGATGGGCCGTCACTGCGCTTTCCAAAGTCCGACTTTGTGGAATTCTGGTTCAAAGACTACATGCTCATGCCCCTGACTGCCCTACGGTTCGCCATCGAGGAACTCCGGGACCCGAACCTGCGAACCTTGTTCCAAGCCCTGTTTTCCGCCACCGTTCGCAGTGTTAGCCTTACCCACCGCAATGAGGTACGCCTTCGACGCATGACTCCGGTAAAGCAAGAAAACTTCAACCCCGACGTATTCGAGGTATTCAGGAAATACGTCACCATGGCAGAGGAACGCGTACCCGCACTTCCTGCGGGCGCAAAGGCTAGTGTAAATAAGGGAGATACTCAACGCCTGGACTTGCCCAATGAAGTAGTGGACGTGATTTTGTGCTCGCCGCCATACGGAGACGAGCGCAACGGGGTCAACTACACCCAGTTTGCCAAGAATATGCTCTACTGGCTGGGATACGACCGAAAGACCATCCAAGCCTCCAAGAGCCGAAGCCTGGGTTGGGGAAAGAGCGAGCGGGTTGTCCCCCCGTCACGGACCCTGCTCGATTCACTGCAAATCATATCCGCCAATCCCGCTTCAGAGCGCGAGGCCGTTGCCTTCTATTCCGATTACTACAAGGCTCTCCACGAGTTGGCTCGTGCAGCTCGGAGCCGCATCGTAATTGTCATTGGAAACCGAGTGCTCAACAAGCAAGTCCTGGATAATGGTCAAATCACCGTTGAGCTAATGGATGCCATAGGAGTGCCGCTAGAGAAATGCCATTTCAGAAGACTACCCACGAAACGGTTGCCCAAGATGAGAGACTTTGGCGCTGCTATAGACCAAGAGACCATTCTGGTTTTCAAGAAGTAACCCGACATCCCCAAGCGAGCCGATTCAAACTAGGACACTATATGGACTTCAATACTATTGACACATGCCGAACCACTATCCTATAATCAGCCTGATACACCTAATGCAGGCGGTATTGACTCTTTAGTAACCGCCACCGCTTTTGCCCTCCCTCATCAGTTGCCCTCCCAGGTGTGAAAGGTCGCCCCCATGATAAAAGTGCCTTTGTCGTTGACCTATGAGTGCTAAGTATATCTTCGTCACCGGTGGAGTGGTCAGTTCCGTTGGTAAGGGGATTAGTGTCGCCTCAATTGGGCGCATCCTCAAAAGCAGGGGAATCACTGTCTCGGTTATGAAGCTGGACCCCTACCTTAACGTGGACCCCGGCACAATGTCTCCCTACCAGCACGGCGAGGTCTTTGTCACCAAAGACGGCGGAGAGACGGACATGGACTTGGGGCACTATGAGCGTTTCATAGACCTTGAACTTACCAGGTCGTCCAACATCACCGCTGGGCAGCTGTACACGTCCCTCCTCGGCAAAGAGCGTCGAGGGGACTTCCTTGGGGGCACAATACAGGCTGTCCCCCACGTCACCAACGAGATAAAAGAAAGAATAACGGCCCTCGCCGAAGAGTCCGGTGCAGAGGTAATTGTAGTGGAGGTAGGGGGCACGGTAGGGGACATAGAAGGACTACCCTTCCTTGAAGCTATACGCCAGATGCGTAACGACGTTGGCAGGGATAACGTCTTCTACATCCATGTGACCCTGTTGCCCCACATGTCCACCACCGGAGAGTTGAAAACCAAGCCCACTCAGCACAGCGTCAAGGAACTGAGAAGCATAGGCGTGCATCCCGATGCCATTGTCTGCCGCAGCGACTGTCCCATGCCGATGGCAATAAAAGACAAAATCTCCCTCTTCTGCGACGTGGCCAGTAACTCCGTCATTCCCCTGGTCACTGCGTCAAAGGTGTACGAAGTGCCCCTGATACTGGAGGAGTACGGATTGGGCGACCTGCTGGTAAACGCTCTGGGCCTCACCAGCAGAGGCAAGGATATTGTGGAATGGGCCTCCATGGTGGAGCGCATGAACGAGTCTAAAGAGAAAGTGCCCATCGCAGTGGTCGGCAAGTACGTGGAGTTGCCCGACTCCTACATATCGGTCACCGAGGCCCTGAACCACGCCGGGCTGTATAATGACAGGGACATAGAGATACAGTGGATACACTCTGAAGACATCGAAAGGGAGGGGCCTGACTCCCTGCTCAAGACGGCGTGTGGCATTGTCGTTCCCGGGGGATTCGGTCCTCGCGGAGTAAACGGAATGATACAGACAGCCCACTACGCCCGGAAGAATAAAATCCCTTATTTTGGTCTATGTCTTGGGCTTCAGGTTATGGTGGTAGAGTATGCGAGGCACGTTCTGGGCCTGAGGTCTGCCAACTCATCGGAGTTTGACCCGGATACGCCTGACCCTGTGATAGACATAATGCCAGAGCAGCGTTCCATTACCGATAAGGGCGGCACCATGCGCCTGGGTACTTACCCTTGCCGCCTGATGGAAGGCAGTTCGGCTCAGCGGGCTTACGCGGATACCCTCATAGTGGAACGGCACAGGCACCGTTTTGAGGTCAATAACGCGTATCGAGAGGCCCTGGAGGACGTGGGCCTCCTTGCCAGCGGGGTATCGCCCGATGGCAAGCTGGTGGAGATTATGGAGACGGTGGAGCACCCTTTCATGGTGGGAGTGCAGTTCCACCCTGAGTTCCGGTCAAGGCCCAACCGTTCCCATCCCCTTTTCCAGGAGTTCATAGCCGCCGCAAAGGTGACACTCAGAGAAGGAGCACAGCCAGCCCTCCCTCTGTAGTGCAGGCAAGCGGTTGGTGATGGCATACCATTATCGCAGCCTTCGGCCACTTCTTAAATATAATGTATATGAAGGAAAGTGAGGAGCCGTAACAATGGAGCTTTTCCTGGACACCGCCAACATGGATGAGATTCGCCAGGGCGCGCGCCTTGGCGTGGTGCGGGGCGTCACGACCAACCCTTCCCTGGCAGCCAAGGAAGGGATTGGGAAATTCGAGGCCTACAAGTCGGCGGTGCAGGAAATAGCCGAGATAATAGACGGCCCAATATCCGTGGAGGTAATCAGCGCCGACGTGGAGGGGATGATTACCGAGGGCAGGGATATAGTCAACTGGATACCCAATCCCTGGGTCAAGCTTCCCAGCACCATCGCCGGCATCGAGGCCATGGCGGCCCTCTCCAAGGACAACATAAAGGTGAACCAGACCCTGTGTTTCTCGGTAAACCAGGCCCTGTTGGGAGCGCAGGCAGGGGCTACGGTGGTAAGCCCCTTCGTCGGGCGGCTGGACGACGTGGGTCACGACGGGATGCAGCTGGTGGAAGACATAGCGTCCATTTTCCGGCACTACAACGTCAAGACCAAGGTAATGGCTGCCAGCATACGCAATTCCCTGCACTGTGTCGCTGCCGCCAAGGCGGGCGCAGACATCTCAACCGTGCCCTTTTCGGTGCTCATGCAGATGATAAAGCATCCCCTCACAGACGCGGGCCAGACTCGCTTCTTGCAAGACTGGCAGCAGGCCTCGTCGTGACGTGAACTCCAGGAGATAAGAGGCTTTTTCGGATTTCCCCTTGACCCATCTATACTCTGATACGTGGACAATCGGCTGGGCTCCATGGTGGTCACTCCGGTGAAGGCGGAGTCCCGGGAGTCCAATATGAGGCGTGTTGAATTCCCGATTTTGTCTGCCTGAGGCAGAAAGACGGGGAATGGGCCGGATTGGAGACCTATTCACGTCTCAGTATCCAAAATCTACCCGTTTTGAGGTGATACCCGTGACTACTGAACATGCAATAAATATTGCGGAGCTGGAGCGAAAGTCCAAGGATGAGCTACTCGTCGTTGCCCATGACATCGGCCTCGACGACGGCCCTCCCCTGGCAAACCTGCGCAGGGAAGACGTTCTGCACCGCATATTCCAGATGTATTCCGACCAGCAGGGCCTTGTGGCCAGCGGCGTCCTGGAAATCATGCCCGAGGGGTATGGATTCCTCCGGCAGAACGGCCTGCGCCCTGCCACCGGGGACGTATACGTGTCCCAGTCCCAGATAAGGCGTTTCGCCCTCAGGACCGGCGACACCATATCAGGGCAGGTGAGGCCGCCAAAGGACGGCGAAAGGTACTTCGGTCTGGTCAGGGTCGAGAGGGTCAACGGCCTGGACCCCGAAGGAGCGCGTTCCAGGCCCCCCTTCGAGTACCTCACACCCGTGTTCCCCGACGAGCAGATAAAGCTGGAGACCGACCCCAGCAACCTCACCACGCGAATGATAGACCTTTTCTCCCCCATCGGCCTGGGCCAGCGGGGCCTCATTGTTGCGCCGCCCAAAGCCGGAAAGACCACCGTATTGAAGCACGTGGCTAACGGCGTCACAACCAACTGCCCCAAGGTGGACCTCATGGTGGTCCTGATTGGCGAACGCCCGGAAGAGGTTACCGATATGCAGCGCTCAATCCGGGGGGAGGTATTTGCCTCGACCTTCGACGAGTCGGTGGAAGACCAGTGCCGGGTCGGGGAGCTTGCCCTGGAGCGAGCCAAGCGCCTGGTGGAGTCTCAGAGGGACGTGGTCATCCTCCTTGACAGCATCACCCGCTTCACGAGGGCCTACAACCTGGCCGCGCCCGCCAGTGGACGCACCCTCTCCGGCGGCATAGACCCGGTCGCCCTTTACCCCCCCAAGCGGTTCTTTGGCGCCGCTCGAAACGTGGAGCACGGCGGAAGTCTCACCATCATAGCCAACTGCCTGGTGGATACCGGCAGCCGCATGGACGAGGTTATCTACGAGGAGTTCAAGGGCACCGGCAACATGGAGCTGCACCTGGACCGCAGGCTTGCCGAGCGCCGCTTCTTCCCAGCCATAGACATTCAGCGCAGCGGCACCCGCCGGGAGGAGCTTTTCTTCGACGATACCACCACGAAACAGGTCCTCCTTCTCCGGCGCATGGTCGCTCTCCTCTCCAACGATACGGTGAACAGCAGCGACGCCACAGAGCGCGTCCTGGAGAGGCTGGCCAAGACACGCAGCAACCAGGAGTTCCTGGCGAACCTCTCCAAAGAGGCCTAGCTGCTGCCGGGCCGACTCCCCTTCCCATTTCTCATTCGGCACCCCCGCCTGTCATTCTCGCGAAGAGCCTGCCCACTCCCGTCATTCTGGCGGAAGCCAGAATCCAGGAGACCTCTCCCCTTCCCTCGCCCAGGTCTACAGACAAGGGCCTATGGATTCCGGTCCCTTCCTCCTCCCCCCTTGCGGGGGAGGATTGAGGTGGGGGGTATCGCCCCTCACCCTAACCCTCTCCCGCCAGGGGAGAGGGAATTATGCCCTCCCGTCATTCTGGCGAAGAGCCTGCCCACTTCCGTCATTCTGGCGGAAGCCAGAATCCACCTCCCCCCTTCCCTCACCCAGGTCTGCAGGCAAGGGCCTATGGATTCCGGCTCAGAGGCCGGAATGACGGGTAAGAGGGGCCGGCCCCTTCCTCCTCCCCACTTGCGGGGGAGGATTGAGGTGGGGGGTATCCCCCTCACCCTAACCCTCTCCCGCCAGGGGAGAGGGAATTATGCCCTCCCGTCATTCTGGCACCCCCCACTTCCGTCATTCTGGCGGAAGCCAGAATCCAGGAAACCTCTCCCCTTCCCTCGCCCAGGTCCGCAGGCAAGGGCGCATGGATTGCGGCTCGGAGGTCGGAATGACGAAAGCTCCGCGCCGGTATGACGCATGAAGGGACGAAAGGCGGGCTTGCCGGGAGACTGAAACACAATTCATTGACCCAAACCCCCATTACTACTTGACAACCCTGGTAAATAGCTGTATATTCCCGACTAGCTTGTATTGGGGAATGTGCAAGTTTGGGCGGTGATACGCGCGTGGCTATAACGGTACTCATACACTCCCTAGAAGCCTGCCATCAGCCGAGAAAGCCCCCTGGCGTTACGGCGTGGCACGTTTTTTGAAGAAGAAAAGCCATGCCCTACACCTTGACAACGAAAACCTGATGGTGTTACTAATTATCTGGCAATCAATTACTTAGGAGATGGTTCTCTATGCACTATTCTTCCTACGGAACCTTCCGGTTAGACCCCTCGGTGGTCCCCAGGGCTCGCCAACCGTCGGCCACGTTCAAGGCGAGCAGGCATTCCCACTCAGAAAGCACACTCCAAAAGGGGGTAGACAATGAAAAGGCATAAGACCTGGTTTTCCTTGGGGCTGATTGCCCTTTCTGCGCTTGCGCTGGCACTGATACTGGCCGTACTGCCGGCAGGCGCAGCGCACAAGACCGCAAACGTAGTGGGCACGGTGACGACGGACCCGATGGTGGCGTCGCCCGACAACAACGTTCCCCAGAGCGCCCGTACCATAACAATCACCGTTGAGGACCCCGACCTGAACACCCTGCAATTTGTGGGTACGGGGCCTGAAGGCGAACCCTCCACCATGGGTGGAGCCGATGGCGAGGCGGTAGGAGATGGCGGCGCACCGAGCGCCGTAGGCCCGTTTTATCGTGATTTGGCAAACGCCATCGCAGACCGGAACCATGACGGCGCAATAGACATCAAGGACATACAAATTGTGCCATCTACCGCCTCTGTAACGGTGAGTCGCATCCTCAACCAGGAGAATGGGATAGTCGAATTCATCAATTCCGGCGCCGGCGGCGCCTTCAGTGTCCGATACGCCACCTCGATGAAAGAGTATACCCAGGCTACGGCGAGCGACGGCACAAAGAGCGACCTGGTGACGGTCCAAGGCGACGGAGACCAGATGACCTTGCGGCTGCGGGAAACCACTTCCAGTAGCGGGATATTCACGGCTACTGTCGTGGTGGTCAACGGTGACGATGCCGCTGTGATGGACAGCACTGGCGACGGCGGCCATCTCAACCCTGACGGTACCAGGCCGACGTTGGCGGTGAGCGACGGAAGCTCAATCATCGTGAGATACAACGACAAGACGCCGACCCGGACGGTCACGGCGCGGATTGACGTGGAAGACGACCCGCCCAACTTCACCAACGTGATGCCCGCCAATAAGACGGTGACCAACGACCTGGACACGGTCCTTACCGCCGAGGTATCCGACAACATTGCCGGCGTGGACACGGACGAGGATAACTCTGTCCAGGTTATGTATAGCATTGACGGCGGCAATGAAATAAAGGCCATCCCGGCCAACGTCGACGTGAAAGAGACCTCCAGTGGGTCCGGTGTGTGGGTAGTCTCCTTCAACATCAACAATATACCGGCAATAGAGGCCGAAAAGGAGGACAAGACAGGCACCCTGGATTCGACAATAACGTGGCGGGTTATGGCAAAGGACAAGGCGGGCAACCAGGGCAGGACCGACGCGGACTCCGAGACTGCAGGAAATCAAGATGGCAGTCTGACGGTAAAGACCACCCGGCCCGTGCTTCAGGACGCCTACACCGGCGACAACTGGAACGCCGACAAGAAGCAGGTGGACGGCTCCCGCACCGGCAATGACAACCCGGTCACCGCGGGCACCTCGGACGACCGCACCAGCATCAGGCTGGTCTTCGACCGGGGCATGATGGCAGCAAGCCTGCAGACCAGCGACTTCGAGGTGGATGACGCAAAACCCAACGGCGTCGCCCTCGGCTCCGGAAGTGATTCGAACAGCGTGTTCCTGACGGTCCCCGAGATGGCCCCCGACGCGAGGCCGAAGATTGAAATCGTGGGAGATGTCCAGGATGCCGGCGGCAACTCGGTCGACACTGAAAAGGCCGCGGGATCGGTCATAGAGAGAGCCACAGACGGCATAGCGCCCAAGCTGACGATTACCGTCGAGGACGACTACACCACCGGTGCCATCCAGTTGACGGTGACGTCCGACGAGCCAATCAGGGGCAGCCAGCCGCAACTCACATTCACGAGTTGCTCCGGCGCAGGCGACACCGCCAAGAACTGCACGGAAACCGTCAGCCCCGGGATTTCCCCCAGGGTCGTCGAGAGCCGAAAAGAGTGGAAATTCAGCGTGACCGGCCTCGGGGAAGGGCTGCACACCGTGCAGGGTGAGGTACGGGACACCGTAGGCAACATGGCAACGGCCGGCTCCCAATCTGACTCAACTGCCGCCGGAGCCGTCACCTTCGAGATAGACAAGACTCTGGACCCCGCCTCCTCAACGATCCCGGCCGGAGGTGCAAAGGCGTCCAATGCCGAGCCCTTCTACATCACGATTGACTGGGCTGGCGAGGGTACGGAGTACACCGGAGACAGCCACAAGACCGTGACTCTCACCAAGGCCGTGCTGAACGCAGGCACGGACAACGAGCGGGACGTGCTGGAGCACGCCAGCTCAAGCGACAGCCGGAAGTTCACCATAGCCATCTCCGAAATCGGAGCGGGCAAGCACACCCTGACCTACAACGGCATGGACGAGGGAGGCAACGAACTCGCCAACGACGCCGCGCTGAAGTTCGAGGTGGTGACGCCACCGGCCCTGAAGCTGAGCCTGACTGTGGGCAATAACTTGGTGTCCCTGCCCCGGGACCCTGCGAGCACCGATGTTCAGGACGTGTTCGGTGACGTGGCGGAAGTGACCTTGATATTCACGCAACCCCGTCCCGGCGAGAGCGACCTGCCCTGGATGTTCGCCGTGCGAGACCCTGCGACGGGCCAGTTTGCGGGAGACCTGACGACCATAGATGCCAGTCACGCCTACATAGTCAAGTCGTCCGGCTCAACCGTAGTGTCAATAGACATACCACAGCTTGACGCCCAGCAGGTACCGCCCTCAATAAGCGTACCGGCAGGCAAGTGGATGCTGGTGCCCGTGGTCAGCCTTGCGTCCATAGGTCCAAATGACGGTGAGATAGAGACGGGGGACATGTTCTGCGCAGGCGACTACTTCGGGCCAGACCTGTCCAACGCCTACACCTTCGAGGCCGGTCGGTGGACAAACATAGGGGCCACTGACAACGTGAGGGTAGGCAGCGGCTACTGGATCCTGCTGTCCAAGGACGGCATCATAACCCCGGCCACCGGCGGAGCGTGCTCCACCAGCTAACCTGGAACCGCCAACCCCCTCCCTCTTGACGGGGGAGGGCTGGGGTGGGGGTGAAGCCCCAAAGACAAACGCAAACGGCAAAAGAGGCCCCACCAGCCAGGTGGGGCCTCTCCTTTTTCTCCGCGCTCTCTCATTCCGCCCTTCGTCATTCTGGCGAAAAGCCTGCCTCTCCCGTCATTCTGGCAAAAGCCAGAATCCAGGGAGTTCTCCAGTCTCCTCCCCCGCACCTGCAGACAAGAGCCTATGGATTCCGGCTCGGGGGCCGGAATGATGCGTTAGGTGGAGGGGGCATACCCCCGGACGCACGAAGGGGCGGGTCTGAGACCCGCCCCTGCAACATGACACGATACTCTAAGCGGCACACGCGACGCCTTGTCGGCGTCCCCGACACTACATCTATCACATCCTGCCGTGGACGCTCATTATCAACTCGCTCATGTAGGAGGACAGGAACCTCACACCGCCAATTGCGCTGGCGTACTCCATTCGCGTAGGCCCAATCACGCTGATGGTCCCCGATGCCTCCCTGGGAATACCGTACTGGCTCATAATTACGCTGAAGGGCTTTAGCTCCTCCTTGGGGTTCTCATCGCCGATGAACACACCCATGTTTCCCTCACCGGGGGCCTCCGACAGGATGCTTCGGAGCAACACCCGTTCTTCCAGGATTTCCACTATCTCCTTGGCCCTTCCCGTCTCGGCAAACTCCGGCTGATTGAGAAGGAGACGCAACCCGTCCACGTAGTGCTCCAGCGCAGACTCGGCCTCCATGCCCTCCAGGGCGGCGATAGTCCCTTCTCGAACCACCTCCTCCAGTGGCGTGAGTTCAAGCTGCTTCACCCTGGCCTCGGAATAGGTGAGTCCCTCCAGGGCATCGTTGAGCTTGTTGGCCACCTCGGTAAGCTCGACCTGGGTGGTGGGTTCATCCATCGGCAGCAGGTGTTGCCTGAGCCTGGCCCCCTGCAGAACAATTACGAGCAGGGCCAGGAACTCTTGTATGTAGACCAGCTGGATGTGCTTCAGCCTGGCGGAGTTGGCACGGGGAAAGGTCACAATCACCATGTTATCCGCCATTTGGGAGAGGACCGTGGCGGCCAGCTGCACCCATGCTTCCGGGTCTCTCTGCGCCTGGCCGAACCGATGGCGTATGTTTTGCTGCATTCCCCTGGGCAGTTCCAGGGGATCCTCCAGGGACTCAACGTAGAACCTGTAGCCCTTGTCGGAAGGCACCCCTCCTGCGGAGATGTGGGGGCGGGTGATGTACCCTTCCTCCTCAAGCTCCGCCATCTCGTTCCGTATGGTGGCCGAACTCACCTTCGTGGGCGAACGGCGAGCTATATCCTCCGAAGAGACCGGGGCAACGGAGCTTATATACTCGTTTACCAGGATTCTAAGCGTTGTAGACGTTCTCAGCTTTAGCATCTTGCCACCGCCTAGTATTTTTCACTTGCGAAGGGGTGTCGGATACAGGCTCAAACAGGGCTTTCAGTGAATTTATCCCGAAGCCGCTTCCATGTCAAGCGTTGACTTCGTATCTACATAATATTATACTCGCCCGGTGCCTCATCTCATAGTCAAAATCAGGAATGAATTCGAGGTAAACTCGTGGAAATAATCTGGCTAGGACATGCCTGCTTCCGGCTCCGTACCAACGACCTCGTGGTTGTCACCGACCCATTCCCCGACTCCATCGGCCTTCAGATGGGCAGCGTCAGGGGTCTCGCGGTCACCGTAAGCCACCAGCACGATAACCATAGCCACTGGCAGGGAGTGGAAGGGAACCCCCGTGTCCTGAGCGGCCCCGGCGAGTACGAGATGTCGGGAATCTACGTCACCGGCGTTATGACCCCCCGGAGCGCCAACGACCCCGAAGACAAGAGAAACACCGCTTACCTTATCGAGATGGAGAACCTCAGATTGTGCCATCTGGGGGATGTAAGCAGCCCCCTGTCCGCTAGGCAAATCGAGGAGCTTGCGCCGGTGGACATACTCTTTGTGCCGTCAGGGGGCGTCTCCACCATCGAGGCGCCCCAGGCAATTCAGCTAATACAAAGCCTTGAGCCAAAGGTGGTCATACCCATGCACTGCGGCCTGCCCGACCTGGCGGTGGGACTGGGGGGCATTGACGTCCTGCTCAGAGAAATGGGGCTGCGTGATGCGCAGCCCCAAGCTCGGCTCAACATATCGGCGTCCGGCTTACCCCAGGAGATGCAGGTGGTGGTCCTGGAACCCCAGGGCGCGCGGGCGCAGCGTTAGCTAGAAGGCTCCACGCCGGCGGACCATGTACAACGCCGCGCCGCCAACCAGAAGGGCGGCTATTCCTGCAAATACCGCAACACGGGACAAGGTCTGCACCGCCGGGTCCCCCGGCACGGGCGGAATTATCGCCTGAGTAGGGGCCGGAGTGTTGGTTGGTGGCATGGCAGGGGGTGGCGTAGGTATCGGGTCGTTGAAAGTCAGATCGAGTGTACGTTGAATGTTATTGTCAGGCTCGAATGTGTCCGTCTCCACGGCCATGATTCTCTGGCCGGATTCCGGCTCCACTATCCAGAAGGTGACTTCTTGCCTGAGAAGCGATTCGGGCGGTCTTGCGGCTAGCCCAAAATACCTGCCACCCTCCAGGGTCAGCACAGGATCGCTCGCCCAGCTATCGCATCCCCCAACACAGACTATCAGCGAAACGTCCGTGGGGACCGGCTGACCCTGAACGGTCACGTCGCCACCGTATATTATGGGGAACTGGGGTATTCCTTGCTGGGGTGCCGCTCCCAGGATGACCAGGCCTATCATTAGGGACGATACGATTGCGACCAACGCGGTTAACCTACGACGCATTTCCAAAAACCTCCTTGCCGTGCGACTGTTCGTGAATTCTAAATGTGTCACGGTATTATACGCCAAATGCTCACTGGTCTGAAAGAGGATTGACACTCAAACTCACGTGACTTTTGACCGATGTAGACGTAGAGGACCATGACAATGCAACCCGGAACGACCGTATTCTACGGGCAAAGTATGTGTGGACGCCGGGGTGAGGTGGGGGCAGTAGCGAGATTTGCCTCTGTCAGCTTCGAGAATTGAAGGACTCCATAGCCCGGAGCACCTTGAGAGCCTGACTACAGTGGTTTATAATACATTGGAGCTAAAGCTGTGGCAGAGGAATTCAATGGCTAAGAGAGATTACTACGAAATTCTGGGGGTCTCCAGGGATGCCTCTGAAGAAAGCATAAGGAAGGCTTTCAGAAAGAAGGCTATGGACTACCACCCGGACAGGAACAAGAACCCCGACGCTGAGGAAAAGTTCAAGGAAGTGAATGAGGCCTACCAGGTACTCATAGATAACGAGAAGCGGTCTCGGTATGACCGTTTCGGCCCAGCCGGAGTGGATGCCGGTAACGGAGGTGGTTTTTCCAGAGATTTTGAGGGCTTCGATGTATTCGGTGGATTTGGGGATATATTCGACTCCTTTTTCGGTGACTTGAACGGTAGGACTCAGCAACGGAAAGCCCAGAGGGGCTCTGACATCCAGTATGGCGTGACTATCCCGTTTGAGGAAGCGGTTTTTGGCACAGAGCGCGAGGTGGAAGTTTCTCGAGTGGAGAAGTGCCACGAGTGTCGTGGCTCCGGCAGCAGACCCGGAACGAGTCCGGCTACCTGCACCACCTGCCGGGGAGTAGGCCAGGTGCGCCGGGCCGAACGGAGTCTCTTCGGCCAGTTCACCCAGATAACGGCCTGCCCCACTTGCAGGGGCAGAGGCTCAACTATAACTACACCATGTGATACCTGCCACGGAGCGGGCACGGAGCGGCAGCAGCATAAGATTGCCGTCAAGATTCCCGCGGGAATAGAAAGCGGGATGCAAATGCGCCTGTCCGGGGAGGGCAACTCGGGGACCAATGGCGGCCCTCCGGGTAACATGTACGTGCGCGTCTCCGTCAGGGAGCACTCGCTATTCCGCCGTGAGGGGACAGACCTCGTCTACGAAGTACCTCTAAACCTTGTCCAGGTAACCCTGGGTGACGACGTGGAAGTACCTACCCTGAACGGCAATGGCGAGACCATCAAGATCCCTCCCGGGACACAGCCGGGAGCGGTGTTCCGCATCAAGGGGAAGGGTGTGCCCCACCTCAATAATGAGCATCGCCGCGGCGACATCGTGATTCCCATAAAGCTACAGGTTCCTACAACCCTGGACTCCCACCAACGCAAGCTTCTCGAGGAGTTGTCCAAGACTATGGAAAAGCCCAGCGACTCCAATGCCAGGGAGAAGGGCCTATTCGATAAAATCAAGGGCGCTTTCGGCTAGTCTGCCTGAAGACAAGACCCCATTAGACATCGGTACTTTCCCCGGCCTCCTTATGCTGACCCACGTCAGAGTGTAGGGCCGGGGCTTTTATACGAGGAAACATGATTTGGCAGGAGCTCAGTATCAGGGTGCCCCAGGAGTATGTGGAGCCTATCTACTACCTGTTCAGCAGGTATGGTCACGGCCTCTCAGTGGAACGCGTAGAGGATGACCTGGTGCTCGTGAGGACATACTTGACCAACACTTCAAAGCAACGAATGGCCAGGATTGGAGTGGGCGTAAATCTCGTTAGAGCCATTCAGCCGATGGGTGAGTTGGAGATAAAGAAGCTGGATGATGCTGATTGGGAGAGCGCCTGGAAGTCCCATTTCACCCTCCTGAAGATTGGAAACAGGCTGGTGATAAAGCCTTCCTGGATTGACTACCGTGCCGAGCAGGATGAGGTCGTAATAGAGTTGGACCCCGGTATGGCCTTTGGGACCGGCTACCATCCTACGACAAGGATGTGCCTCGAAGCCCTGGAGGGACTTGTGCAGACGGGGATGGACGTGCTGGACCTGGGCACTGGCTCGGGCATACTGGCCATCGCCGCAGCCAGGCTGGGCGCTGCTTCCATTCTGACCCTGGACGTGGACCCGGTCGCCGTTACGGCGGCCAGAAAGAATTTCAGGGCCAGCGGCCTTGGGAAGGTTGTCCGGCTTGCAAGGGGGACCTTGCCCCACCATTTGGCACCCGATGGACACTTCGACCTGGCAATGGCCAACATCAGCGCAAAGGTAATTTGTGCCGAGGCCCCCTGTCTGTGGCGTTCCATCAAGCCCGGCGGGTTGCTTATCGTATCCGGGTTTATCCGGGACCAGCAAAGTGAGGTTGAGGAAACGCTGGCGCACCTGGGGTTCTCCCCCTCCAGGACCTACAACATAGATGACTGGGTAGCCCTGCTGCTCTCTAAAGGAGGGTGATGCACAGGTTCTTTGTACCGCCCGACTGGATAACCGGGGAAACTGCCCGGCTGGAAGGCGACGTAGCCCAACAGGTGGTGCGCGTCCTCCGCATGTCTCCCGGGGACGAGATAATACTGCTGGACAACTCCGGCTACGAATACAGGGTATCTCTCACCAAATTGAACAGGGACACGGTGGAAGGGGATGTTCTGTCGGTTGCCAACGGTCGGGGCGAACCTTCGATACACGTAACCCTTTACCAGGGGATGCTCAAGGGGAAGGGCTTCGAGTGGGTGCTTCAGAAGGGCACCGAGATTGGCGTGACCACCATTGTACCACTTATCTGCCGGAGGTCCATACTTCAAGAACTGCACGTCCGGCAGGGCACCCGTCACCCCCGATGGGACAAAATCGTTGCCGAGGCAGCAGAGCAGTCGGGTAGGTGTTTGCTGCCCCAGGTAGAGGCGCTAACATCATTCGAAGACGCCTGCAACTCCGTAAGAGATTCGTCAAGTGTCTCCCTAATCCCCTGGGAGCTGGAAGAAGCCACGGACCTGCGCTCGGCACTACATGGTGTGGAGTCCCAACGGGTCAACATTTTCATCGGCCCGGAGGGCGGGTTTGAGGAGCGGGAGGTAGAATATGCTCGCTCCTGCGGGATACTTTCCGTGAGCCTGGGACGGCGAATCCTGAGGTCGGAGACGGCCGCCATAGCAACACTGGCCGCGGTGCTGTATGAGTCAGGGGAGCTTGGAGGCTAAACCTCCTCTTCCCCGCCACGGTTGATGCACATTAGTCCCTCGTCCACCGTCCTTAGCTCGACTCAGTTTACATTTCGGGTCCGTGTCATTCCGAGCGCAGCGAGGAATCTAAAGATCTCCTGCAAAAAACGGCCCGAACAGCAATCTATTTTAGGGACTGTTGACACTAATGGCTGGGGCAGGGCAGCTATCCGCTGGAGGCGAACCCCGATACCTGCCATTCCAGCTCCGTATCGAGTACGGGGCAGGCTTTGAGCCGGATTTCACCTCACCCCTGGATTCTGGCCTGCGCCAGAATGACCCGAGGGAGGTAGGGACGATTCGTGAATCAAGCGTTTGGCTGGGGAGGGCTAGAGCTTGCCCTGAGCTTGCCGAAGGGGTGAGGAGGATTATGTCCCCCCTAGCTGATGCCTTCCCATTCAGCCCTGGGCGGCCTTCCCATAAGCTCTGCTACCGCCTGTCTGGGTTCCAGCCCTTCAAATAGCACCTGGTGAGTGGCCCTGGCAATGGGGACCTCCACGCCGAGTCTCTCGGCCATCTTGAGAGCGGCCACCGTGGTGTACACTCCCTCTACCACGTTATTCATGGAGGATAGTATATCCTCCAGAGATTTGCCGTCGGCCAATTGCTGGCCCACAAAATTGTTGCGGCTCAGCGAGCTGGCACACGTTGCCACAAGGTCTCCCAGACCCGCCAGACCCGCAAAGGTAATGGGACTGGCACCGGCGGCAACCCCAAGACGGGTTATCTCCGCCAGGCCACGGGTTATGAAAGCCGCCTTGCCATTGTCCCCGTACCCCAGACCGTCGCATATCCCCGCGCCCAGGGTGATAACATTCTTCAAGGCCCCGCCCAGTTCCACGCCTATGATGTCTTCGTTGGTGTACACGCGGAAAGAGGGGGACATCAGCACTTTCCGGGACTCCACGGCGACGCCGGGCTGCCGTGACGCCACCACGGTGGAGGCCGGCTTCCCCTCGGCTACCTCCATAGCCAGGTTCGGGCCGGACAGGACGCAAATCCTCGAACTGTCCCCGGATGGAAGCTCCTCCGCCAGGACCTGGCTCATCCGTTTTCCCGTTTCCATCTCCAGGCCCTTGGAGGCGCTAAGGACGATGGTCGTGCTATCTATGGCCCCCCGGATGCGCCTCACGTTATCCCGAAAGCTCCCGGAAGGCACTGCGAGTATAACCATTCCGGCCCCGTACAGGGCCTCTTCCGGGTCGTGGGAAACCCTCAAGGACTCCGGGAACTCCACACCGGGCAGGAATCGAGAGTTCTGCCTTTGTGACTCAAGCTCTCCCGATTCCCGGGGCGTGCGAGCCAGCATCGCCACCGGGATGTTTTTACGCGCAATGATTATGCCAAGGGTGGTTCCCCAGGTAGTGGTCCCTATTACGGCGACTTTCTCCAACCCGGCTACCCTCCGCCCGCACCAGGACTGGGGGCTTCACCAATCTGGTCGGCACGTTGTCCAAGCTTGCGCTCCGTTCCTTGGATGAGGCGTCGGATGTTGTCCCTGTGCTGCACAATTATGATGGCGCCGCCGATTCCAGTATAGAAAAGGTACGTCATGGGGGCGTGGTCTAGCAATGCTATTGCCAGGAGGGCGAGAAAGGCGGCAAGCACCGATATTATAGATCCAAGGGAAAGGTATTTGCTCAATAGGGTTACCGGCGTGAAGACACCTATGGCTATGCCGGCAGCTATGGGTTCCATGACAAAAAGCCCGGCCACTCCGGTGGCTATGCCCCTACCCCCACCGAATCCCAGGAAAACGGACCAGTTGTGTCCCGCCAGGGCCATAAGGCCGGCGACCACCTCGGCAGTGGGCGTGTCGGCAACGATTCTGGCCAGGAACACCGCCAGCAGTCCCTTACTCACGTCAAGGGCCAGCGCCAGCACCGCAAAAGGGCCTCCCGTAGTCCTCAGTACGTTGGATGTCCCGGTCATTCCGCTTCCGTATTGCCGTATGTCCACGCCTTTTACCGCCAGTGTTATGAGGAATCCCCAGGGTATGGACCCCAGCAAGTAGGACGCCGGAACGATAAGAAGGTATTGGGTGTAGGTCTTGTCCGTGTCCAGCGCAAAAATCACTACAAGTACATATACGGCGAACAGTGGCGGCAGAAGGAGTCCCAGCAGAACCTTGGTCATCCGGCTATATCCTTTCCCTGAACACCAGCCTCAGATGGGTGTGAGTGAACCCGAAGGTTGACCTGAAGCGGTTCTCCAGATAGCGCTCGTAGGAGAAATGGACCAGCCTCGGGTCATTGACCGCAAAGACGAAGGTAGGCGGGTTCACGTCAACCTGTCTCACCTCTTTAATCCTCAGTCGCCGCCCCTTTCTGGAGGGGGGCATCTGGTCCGCCAAAGCATCCAGGAGGGCATAGCGCAGCCGTCCCGGCGCTATGTGCTTCAACCTCTCCTGGTAAATGCTTGTGGCCAGGGCCATCAACTCGTCAATGCCCTCTCCCAGAAGGGCCGAGGTGAAGCATATAGGTGCGTACGGCATGAAATGGAGCCGTTCCCTTACGGCCTGGATAGCCAGCTCTTGCTCCGCCTCACCCTCCTTGGGGACCAGGTCCCACTTGTTCACCACCACAATCATGCCCCTGTATTCGTCCCACGCATTTCCGGATATGTGGGCATCTTGAGCGGTGGCGAGCTCGCTGCCGTCCATCACCAGCAGGGCTATGTCGCATCTCTGCACGGCCCTTACGGTCCTGAGGACGCTGTAATACTCAATACCCCTCTCCACCTTGCCCGGTCGCCGGATTCCCGCCGTATCCACCAGCACCGCGGGCTGGTCGTCGTAGGTGAAATAGGTGTCCAGGGCATCCCTGGTAGTGCCCGGAATGTCGCTCACAATGGCCCTGTCCTGGCCGAGGATGGCGTTCATAAGCATTGATTTGCCCACGTTGGTCCTGCCGATGATGGCCAGCCTTATGACCCCTTCGGCTGCTTCATCTTCTTCGTCGTCCGGAGCAGGCAAGAGGGACACAACCTTGTCCATGAGGTCGTAAATGCCAAGGTTGTGATAGGCGCTAATGTACAAGAGGTCTTCCAGCCCCATCTGATAAAACTCCGATGCGGCAATCTCTCGCTTCTCGTTGTCCACCTTGTTTATTGCCACCACCAGGGGCTTCCGTATGCGCCGGAGCCAGTTGGCGATTTCCGTGTCCATGGGGGTCAAGCCGTGGGCTACGTCGAGGAGGAAGATGATCAGGTCGGCTTCGGAGACCGCCGCCTCCACCTGTGCCTTCACCTTCTCTATGAGAGGGTCCTGGGGTGAAGGCTCCAGGCCGCCTGTGTCCACGATGGTGAACCGGCGGCCATCCCATGACGCGTCCCCCAGAAGGCGATCCCTGGTGGTGCCGGGCACGTCGCTGACGATAGCATCCCTGCGTTCCATGAGGCGATTAAACAAGGTGGACTTGCCCACGTTGGGCCGCCCAACTATAGCTACAAGTGGAACTGTCATGTCCTAACCATTACCTCGCGCAGCCCTCATAATTCTTCAGATTATGAGTCATCCATCTCTGATTATTATATACTCCAGCAGGGCTTTCTGCGCATGGAGGCGGTTCTCGGCCTGGTCAAAGGCAACGGACTGGGGATGGTCGAGCATACCGGGCGCTACCTCCTCGCCGTAGTGGGCTGGCATGTCGTGCATGAATATGGCATCCCACCGGGCGCAAGATAGGAGTTCGGGGTCCACGGTATAGCCCTGGAAATCCCGGCGGCGCGCCTCGGCTTCAGCCTCCTGTCCCATGCTGGTCCACACATCCGTGTAAACGACGTCGGCATTCGATAGAGCCTCACGGGGGTCCACGAGGGTCGTTACGTCGGTGTTCCATGCCGATGCCCGGTGTCGCGCTTGCTCAAGGGTACCCTCGTCCAGGCAGTAGCCCGGCGGCGAGGCGATGGTGAAGTTTGCGCCGACGGAGGCTACCCCAAGGCACAGACTCCGGGCTACGTTGTTTCCATCCCCTATATAGGTGATTTTGAGGCCTTCCAGGGTGCCCTTGCGCTCGTGTATGGTCTGGAGGTCTGCGATGGTCTGACAAGGGTGTTCCCAGTCGGAGAGGGCGTTTATAACGGGCACAGAGGAATATTCCGAAAGCTCTTTCAGGGTGGAATGGGAGTTTACCCTGGCAACTATGCAGTCCACGTACCTGGACAGGACGCGGGCCACGTCGGAGACGGCCTCTCGCGCTCCCAAATCCACCTCCCCGGGGCCCATGTAGAAGGAGTATCCTCCAAGCTGCTGCACGGCCACGTGGAAGCTGGCCTTGGTACGGAGGGAGGGTTTCTCGAAAAGAAGAGCTACATTCTTGCCCACCAACACCGGCCATGTCGGCTCTCCGCTCATCTGCTGTGCCCTGTGGACGATGCTCTGCATGTGCTGAGGGTCCAGATCCAAGATAGAAAGCAAGTCCCAACCGCGCATATTACCACCTTCCGGCCAGCATCATATATCAAAACACCCCTGCCCTTCAAGGGTTTTCCGATACAGCCAAGACCCCAGGGGATCTAACAAGGTGGTGGAAGTGGGGCCTGCATGGGAGTAGAATTGGCGTATAACATCTCAGCCCGTCTTCGATGTCGTCCCGAACCCGGGGGCCGGGCTGAAGGAGGCCAGTATGGTCAGTGAAAGTATCGCTCCGGGGCTGAAAGGCCGGAAGGAGACCACTGTAGGTGAGGACAATGTAGCGCCTCACGTGGGCAAGTTCAGTACCCCGTCCATGATTATGCTCATGGAGCAGGCGTCCATGGAGGCCATCAACCACCTCCTGGAACCCGGCCAGACATCGGTGGGCTACGAGGTAAACGTGCGTCACATGGCCCCTGCATCCCTGGGAGCCAGGATAATCGCCCACGCCGAGCTTATTGAGACGGAAAGGAACCGGCTCACCTTTAGCGTGACTGCCTACGACGGGGAGACGAAGATTGGTGAAGGCACCCACCGCCGCGCCGTCATAAGCACCGAACCGGTCAAATAGCGTCTGCGTTTCACAAAGTTGGAGCCGACAGCCCTTCTGAAACGGGGCTGCCGGCCCTTTTGCTAACCACCATTTGATATGGGACGGGGATGCTTAGGCTTCTTCCACCTCGGTCCCGCTGGGAAGGCTGACCATCTCCGCAGGATTCACGACGACGAACTTGTGAACTTCACTCACAAAGTCCCGCAGCATCTGGTCACCCTCGGGCCCCTCGGGAATCTCCTGGTTCTTTATCTTGTCTTTGAGGTCCTCAAAGAGCACATCCTCGGCCTTGCCGTGGGGAACGTGGAAGAAATCGCTGGCGAACCTGGGCAATTCTCCGGGGCCGAAATAGCCCATGTCACGCAGGTTGTATCCCTCCAGCAGGTGGGTGCCCTTGCCCAGCACCTGCCCGGTCGAGGCATAGTGGCTCATCACGTTCTCCATGCCATACCGCTGTATCGGGCACGTCTTCATGCAGACGGCGCAACCTTCGTAGCGGGTCATCACCGGGCGGCAGCGACGGTATATCAGCTTGTGCTTCTCGGCGCCCCTCCACCAGACCTTGTCCCTCATCAGGGCGCGAGCGGGACATCGGTTCACGCACACCTGGCAGATGTTGCAAAAGGCGTGGATGCCGTAGTCCACCGGCTGGTCGTAGGTCACTTCGGCGTCGGTGGTGATCATCATGAGCCGGGCGCGTGAGCCGAAGTGAGGTGAGAGCAGCTGGCCGTTAGCTCCCAGCTGGCCCAGCCCTGCCTCGACGAACATGGGTATCATCACGGCGCTGTTGGAGAGGGGGTTGTGCACCTGGGCGTGATACCCCAGGCTGCGGATGTAGTCGGCCAAGTCCAGCGCCAGCGCACCCATGATTCTGTAGATAGCGTAGTGAGGCCCCTCAGCTTCCCTGCTGGGCGCCGACTGGGTAGGCTCGAAGTCCTGCTCGTAGGCCAGGCAGATGGCGTTGGGGAACTTGGACCAGTCCCTCTTGAACTTGTAGACGTAGCGCCTGTCGTACCTGGTGAATCCGACTTCGCCGAATCCCATTTCCCTGGCCTTGGTCCTAATCAACTCCGTGACATCCTTGCCGAACTCCGGCTCCACCGTCGGCTCTATGTCGCCGGTGTTGTGGGCGGCCTGGACAATAGGCCTGGACATTGCGTCGTTGATTCGCCGGTCTTCCCAGTCCTCCGTTGTGTAGACGGTCCATGCCCACTCCCGGTCTGCGGTGTATTCGACCGCCTGGCTCTCCAGGGGGTACTCCCTGCTATAGAAGTCCACCTCCTGGGGGTTTTGCACAATTCCAGGAGCAGTTTCCAACTCTTCGGGGACGGGAATGTTCACCGCCCTGTCGCCAAGTCTCCTACCCGGTCTGGTTACCGAGTGTCCTGTTTTCAGCATGGTCTCTCCTCCCAATCAAATTGATCCCGGTCTGGATAGCCCTTCCTGTAATTCAGGCCTAAAAGCAAAGACTTCCCCACGCTATATGGGGCTAATGACCATTGTGCCGTCAATATCCTTTATTGTCAAGAGATATTCGATGATATGTCGTATTTAATTGCAAATAACCTTCAGGTAAGCCTGAATGCCCAGCCCTCACCTCTGCCGGGATTCCGTCTTTCTTGCGACCATTGCGTCGGCCAGGGGGCTGCGCTCCCCTACTCCGATACGGCAGCCAGATTCCAGAAATATCTGGCGTAAGCCGACCTTCGAACAGCCCCCTCTCCTCGACGGCGGAAGGAAGCCATAGGGACGAAAAGGGCTGGAATGAAGAAATGGAGGGTTGGAGTCTGATTAGCGGGGGCTTGCGGCTCTGATAGCGGTGATTATGGGGAATGTCAAAGTATACACATATCTATTGACATTGTATATACTAAATAATATTATTTACTTAACTATCATATTAGCATTTGTCTATACTTCCAACATAACTCTGCACTAGCAATAATATTTTTTCTTCGCACTAGACGGTCATATACATACCCACATACACGTGATTTAAGGAGTGAGCGACATGCATTTCGTCCGGTATTTCATGGTTACGCTGGCTGCAATGGCGACCCTGGCTTTAACCGCCTGCGGGGAGAATGCGCCAACTACGCGTCCAACGGCAACCTCAGTCCCTGCTGCCACGGCTCCCCCCAGTCCAACTACTACACTTGCACCGACGCCAACACTGAGGCCTACCCCCAGCCCCGCACCAACCCCCACAGTGACTCCAACTCCTACACCGTCCACAGTCACCGTCATAGACGACTTTGGCAGAGAGGTGGAAATCCCCTATCGTCCTGCGAGGCTGGCGGTGACAAGCGCATTCATGGTGGAGTTGACTATGGCCTGCGGATACAGGCCGGTGGCCAGGCCCGACATCCCCCCGGAATATATATACCCGCTGGAGGCCCATGATATTCCCTCCTTTGGTGTGTCCCACTCCGCAGGGCCAAATCTGGAACAGCTGGCCGTAGCCCAGCCAGACCTGATTATCTCCTCCCCGACTTACAGCCAGTTCATACCCTCCATTGAGAAGACCCTCGGAGTCCCTGTCCTGGTGCATGACGTGGCTAGTGTTGATGGAATCATCCAGAAAATCAGGGACTACGGGAGTCTGGTAGGCTGCGAAGAGAAAGCGGAAGTGGCAGCCCTGGACCTGATAGGGAGAATTGAAACTCTCCAGGAAGGTTTGCCCGAATTAGGCCCCAAGGTGTTTGCTATCTTCGGCACCAGCCAGTCCTTCTTGGGATTCATGCCCAACTCCTACCTCGGTGACATGATCGGTCTGCTGGGTGGGCAATTGATTACCGAGGGGTCCCCGCCATACGTTAGTAGCAGGACAGGTGCCGAAAATCCCAAGTACACGCCCTTCAGCATGGAGAAGGTTGTGGAGAGTGACCCGGACGTAATCCTGGTTGTTCGACACGGAAGTCCATCAGAAGCACGAGAGGAGAACTTTGCGTCGCTGTTTAGCGGTCCGGCGTGGAGTGGCCTTCGAGCGGTAGAAGAGGGCCGTGTGTACGAGTTGTCGGAGTGGCTATTCCTCAGGTATCCGGGACCCCGGGTAGTCTTGGCTATGGAGCAGTTGCGCTCCATCCTGTACCCCGAAGCCCCGTAGGTAGAAATGGACAGAACAGTGGAAGTGGCGGAACGGTCCAGCATCAGACTCCCTGGAGTCTCGGGGCTAGGGCTCAGGCAGGTTAGTGTCATAACTGTAGCCGTAGCCGTGGTCGTTGGGGGACTTCTGACCTCTGTGGCCATTGGAGCAGTGTCCCTGAGCCCCACACAGGTGTTCACCGGGCTTTTCGATACCTCAGACAGGGTGTCTCACCAGATTGTGTGGAACCTCAGGGTTCCGCGAGTCCTGGTAGCCGGTCTTGTGGGCATGAATCTGGCGGTATCGGGGGTTCTGCTTCAAGGCATCATGCGGAATCCCTTGGCGGCCCCCACCATAGTCGGAGTGACTGCCGGGGCGGGACTAGCTGCCACGGCGGTCATGGTCATGTTCTCAGGTATGCCGACTTTCTTACCGTTGGCAGCCTTTGGTGGGGCCATGGGGGCTTCCGCCCTGGTGTACATGCTCTCATGGCAGCCTGGACTGGGTACGTCACCGGTGCGAATGGTGTTGGCCGGAGTGGCGATAACCTCAATGATTGGAGCTTTCACCACCTCTCTAATGGTCGTTTTCAGCGACCGGGTACAGCCGGTCATCCTTTGGTTGGCGGGCAATCTGGTGGGCCGCAGTTGGGACCACCTGGACCTAATTTGGCCCTACAGTGTAGTAGGTCTCGTTATAGCGTTCCTTCTGGTACGACAGCTTAACGTGCTCCAGCTAGGCGACCAAGCTGCCCAGGGTCTGGGCGTCCGGATAGAGCGGTCCAGGTTCCTTGCGATGGCCTTGGCAGCGTTACTGGCGGCTTCGGCGGTGAGTGTGGCAGGCCTGGTGGGGTTCATAGGGCTGATGGTCCCCCACATCATGCGTCTTTTGGGGGGATACAACCATAGCTATCTTATTCCCGCGTCAGCCGCCGGCGGGGCAGCGCTGATGATTTGGGCCGACCTGGGGGCTCGGATGGTCATGGCCCCAACCGAAATACCTGTAGGCATCATCACTGCTCTCCTTGGTGGGCCATTCTTCGTCTTTCTGCTTTACCGGACCAGGTTCATCGGTGGCAGAGCTTTATGAGAGGGAGACTTGAGTGAAAGTACATGGGGAAAAACTGGTTGCAGGCTACGACAAATGGGCTGTGCTTACCGGAGTTGACATCGAAATTGGAGAGAGGGAGATGGTGGGAATCATAGGTCCCAACGGGTCCGGCAAGTCCACGTTGTTGAAGGTACTGAGCCGTACGCTAAAACCACGAGAGGGCACAGTGTACCTCGACGGAAAGGTGCTCCGAGATTTGTCCACCGGAGAGGTGGCCCGGCGCATGGCGGTGCTTCCACAAGCCCCCATCTCCCCGGCAGAGCTGTCTGTGCGCGAACTTGTGGGTTATGGCAGGTATCCCCATGTTCCCTGGCTGAAACGGCTGGGACCAGCCGACCATGAAGTGATAGATAGGGCTTTAGAAGAGTGTCATTTGGAGGAGTTGGCCCAACGTCAGGTATCGTCCCTTTCGGGGGGTGAGCGCCAACGAGCATGGTTGGCAATGGCGTTGGCACAAGAGCCAAAGCTGATGCTTCTGGATGAGCCGGTAACTTTCCTGGACATATGTCATCAGCTGGAAGTTATGGAACTCATTTCTCACCTCAACGTCGAACGGGGAATCACAGTCTTGATGGTCCTACATGACCTTAACCTAGCCGGCAGGTATTGTGAGAGGCTTATAGCCGTCAGCAACGGACGTATCGCCCACGATGGACCTATCTCAGAGGTGATTCGACCGGATGTGCTGCGGGACGTTTTTAACGTGGACGCTTATGTCAGCGAGAACCCTCACACCGGGAGACCTGTATGTTACCCATACCAGGCGACCGGCGTTGGCAACCACCTTTAGCGATAACTTAGCTTAGGAGGTATGAATCATGTTTGTGGCTACCAACAGGCTCAGAACCACGAAAGGGCATGGTCAGGACTTGGAAGAACGTTTCGCACGGCGAGGCAGCTTAGAGAACCAGCCCGGATTTCTGGGATTCGAGATGTGGAAAATGGACGTTCAAGCCGACCACGAGGAGTACCTGGTGGTGACCCACTGGGAGTCGAAAGAGGCTCATCATCAGTGGACTCGTAGTGAGGGGTTTAGAGAGGCCCACTCGGGGTCGCGCCCTGATTTTCTGGTGGGACATCCCGAGTTTGGCAGCTATGAGGTGCGGCTTGCGTCTCGTCCCATGGAGGAAAAGGCGCCTCTATAGGCCGTCTTAGCGGTAAAGCATCCGTCCCATTCACCAGGAGATACTCTTTGCCCGGCGGTCGGGTGGGCCTACCTCCCTCTAGGTTCACCTTCGCCGGGATTCCGTCTTTCTTGCGACCATTGCGTCGGCCAGGGGACTGCGCACGGACTTTATCCCTATGTTGACAAGGGACGGCCTGTTGGATGATATGGCGCGCTCCACGGCGGGCGCCACGTCCTCGCTGCGCTCAACGTACTCTCCATAGCCACCCAGGGCCTCCACAACCTGGTCGTAGCGCACGAACCGCAGGTCGGTCCCCACCGCTCTGCCGTAGTAGGCCAACTGGAAATTCCTGTCTATCCCCCAGACGGAGTCGTTGCCCATTACGGCCGTAAAAGGCAGGTTGTGTCTTATGGCGGTATCGTACTCCATGGTGTAGAAGCCGAAGGAGCCGTCGCCGATGAACAGCAGCACCCTGGCATCAGGGCGGGCCAGCTTGGCCCCCAGGGCGTAGGGCAGCCCGCATCCCAGCTGGCTCAGAGGGCCAAGGCGCATCCACTGTCCCACTTTCCTGGCCTTGAGGTAGGACCGGCCCCATTGGGCATAGTCCCCGCCGTCGAATATCAGAATTGTATCGTCATCCGTGAACCTCTCCAGCCCCTTGAAGACCCTCATGGGGTGCATGGGGAGGTCGTCGGAGACGAGGGACTCCAGATGGCCGAGCCAGGACTCGCGGTCCTCTCTCAGACGGTCTAGCCAGGGGTCCAGCCGGGCGGAGGGCCAGCTTTGTCCCTTTGCTTCATGGGTGAGTTGCTCAACCACCGCTCCTATATCGCCCAGAATCCCCACAGAAACGCCCCTGTTTCGCCCGATGTCAGCCGGGGACGGGTCCACCTGGATAAGACGGGCGTCGGCGCCAAAGAAGGGCGGCTGCCCATACCTGTAGCGGTGGTCGAAGCGCTTTCCCAGAAGCAGCACCACGTCCGCCTCCCTGAATCGCCTGGCAGTGGAGTTCAATGAGCCGTCTGCGTAGCCGAAGCACAGGGGATGGTCGTCGGAGACCATACCCCTGGCCTGTTCCACGGTAAAGACGGGGACACCCGTGGTCTCAACAAGCTCCTGGAGCGTGCCGGGAGGCAGGGAGTAGCGGGCCGAGTTGGCGGCGATGACCACCGGCCTCTCCGCCTGGCGCAGCAGGGCCACGGCCTCCCCAATCAGCCCGGGGTCTCCGTGGGAGCGGCCTGCGTTTCTGTATTCTCCAGGCTGATATTGGGGCAACTCGTCCTCGGAGACATCCTGCTCCTGAATGTCGACCGGTATGGTGAGGTGGACCGGACCCGGCCTGCCTGTGAGGGCCGTGCGGAAGGCGGTAGCGACGTACTCGGGTATGCGACGCCGGTCGTGCACCAGCCAGGCTCCCTTCGTTACCGGGGCCGCCATACCCACCTGGTCTATCTCCTGGAAGGCGTACATCCCCTTCTCGGAAAGCTCGCTGGAGCCGCTTATGAGTATGACCGGGCTCTCGGACGTGTAGATGTTGGGCAGTGCGGAGATGGCGTTGGAGAACCCCGGCCCTCCGGTGACCATCACCACCGCAGGCTCTCCCGTGACCCTGGCCCAGGCGTCGGCCATGTGCATCGCGGCAGCCTCGTGGCGGGTGTCAATAAACTCCAGCCCCTCGTCCTCCACGGCGTCAACCAGGGGGAGAATAGTGTCTCCCACGATGGTGAAGATTTTACTGATACCCTCCAGCTTGAGCGCCCTCACCATCAGGTGGGACCCGGTGAGCACTGTCATGTCGCTGGCTCCTTTCGCTTCATCACAAAGGTCTTTTCCCGGACTGTTAGAGCTTACATGGTGCAGCCGAGGACTTCAAGGCCCGCCTTGAACTGGGGCAGGCCGTAGGGTATCTTTGAGGCACGTTCTTAATAGTAATCACCGGGGAGGTCGCCATGCGTATAGCGGTAATGGGCGCAGGGGGAGTTGGAGGATACTTCGGGGGACTCCTGGCCAGGGCCGGCAACGATGTGGCCCTCATAGCAAGGGGCGTTCACCTGGAGGCCATCCGCACCCGGGGCCTGAGAGTGAAGAGCCAACGGGGGGACTTCAATATCAGCGTGGAGGCCACGGACGACCCCCAACAGGTAGGCCCTGTAGAGCTGGTGCTCCTCAGCGTCAAGACTTACCAGAACGCCGCAACAATTCCCATCCTGACGCCCCTGGTGGGCGAGAGCACCTCGCTACTCACCCTGCAGAACGGGGTGGAGGGTCACGAGGAGCTTGCCCAAGCCATGGGGCATGAGCGGATGCTGCCGGGTTCCGCCTATATCGAGACCCATATAGAATCTCCGGGCGTCATAAGTCAGAGGGGAGACGTGGCACGCATCGTCTTTGGTGAGACCAGCGGGCAGCGCACTCCCAGAGCACAGCGCATACTGGAGACCTTCCGGACAGCGGGGATACCCACCGACCTTTCCAGCGACGTGATAAAGGAACTGTGGACCAAGTTTCTCTTCATATGCACCCTGGCGGGCGTGACCAGCACGGCCCGTGCGCCCATGAGCCAGCTTTTGCAGCACACCGAGGCACGGGAGACCATCCTCGCCGTTATGAGAGAGGTGGAAGCCGTGGGACGGGCCAGAGGGGTCAACCTGGACCGGAATGTGGTGGAACGGACTATGGAGTACGTGGAGACCACCGCCAAAGACCTCCACGCCTCCATGCATACCGACCTGGAGTTGGGGAGGCCGCTGGAACTGGAGGCCCTGAACGGGGCCGTGGTTAGGATGGGGAGGGAGGCGGGCGTGCCCACGCCGGTGAACAGGGTCCTCTACTCCATACTGGTGGCTCACAAGGACGGCGCCGTGCATCAGTAGACCGGAGAACCTGTCAAACGACGAGTGGACAATGTCCACTGATTTCAGGCTTGTTGACAAGGAGGGCAGACACATGGCCTCAGAAAGGGGAACTGAGCATTACGTCTCTCGAGATGATGGGAGGGTCTACTATCACCGGGTAGGACGGGGGGAGCCTATCATCTTTCTCCATGCCGTAGGGCTAAGCGGCTGGTCCTGGCGGAAGACGATACCCGAGTTCGCCCGGCATTTCACCTGCCACAACATTGACATGCCCGGGTTCGACCACTCGGACATACCTCCCGTAAAATACACCATCGAGGACTACACCAAGGCCATTGTGGACGTCCTAGACGCTACAGGCCTGGAGCGTACCCACATAGTTGCAGACCACACCGGGTCTATGGTGGCATTGGACCTGGCGGCGACCTACCCTCAGAGGGTGAGCAGGATGGTGCTGGATGGATTGCCTTACTGGAACAAAGAGAGGGGCAGGGCCTATTTCCAGGAGGCCTTCGCCCCACAGCATACGGACACGACATCGTATGACGTTCCGGTTGCACCCACGCTGACTTGGGAGGAGGCAGTAGCCCAGCATCCCAGCAACCTTGACCGAGAGCTTTGGGAGAAGAGAGAGGAGATTAAGGGAAGAAGTCGCTTGTGGATACGCTTTAGCCAGGAGGCTAACACCAGCTACGACGTGGACGAAGCCGGACCCAGGGTCAAAGCTCCAACTCTGCTGGTCTACGGTGAGCGCGACATGCCAAGATTTTGGGGAGAACTCGCTCATGCGGAGATTGAGGGGTCCATCCTGAAGGTGTTTCCTGGTGCTCCAGGGGCCGCTCACCACCATGTTCCCGACGAGTTTGTCAGGTTGGCCCTGGACTTTTTGTCAGGACGCCTCTAGCTACCATAGCGCAATCGCATTTTTAATCCGACGCCAGCCGGGGCGGCGGGAAGAAGGTCCTGCCTTGCCGTGATGCCATTGACAAGCCTCCGGCTTGGGCCGAATATCGAATTAATCCAGCACCACGATAGAGTTGGACTTGATGACCAGGTATACCTCCTGCCCCTCGCATAGCCCCAGCGCATCCAGGGCTTCGGGAGTAATTTCCACCAGCAAAGACGTACCGACATCTGCGTACAGCAGCACGTTGCTTTCCACCCTGTGAATCCCCCGGACGCGGCCCTTCAATATATTCCGGGCGCTTATGCGCTCGGGCCGGTCTACGGCCACGATGATGTCACCGGCCCTGATGGCTATGGATATAGTGTCACCGGTCCCGATGCGCGATGGCACGCCGGGTATCCAGAGAAGAGTATCCCCCATCTTTGCCCCAGTGAGGCTGTTTCCTGAACTGTGCTCCACTATCTCAGCATCCAGCAGGTTCTCCAGCCCTCCGGTCTCCACCAGGGAGTGGACGTAGGGTTCCAGCAGCACCTTGCGCGGCTCGTCAAAGGCAAGCTGCCTGCCTTGGGATATGACCAGGGCACTGTCCGCTATGGCCAGGACCTCGGAGATGGAGTGGGAAACGTATATCATGGGTATGGCAAGCTCACGGTGGATGTCTTTCAAGTATCGCAGGATGCGACCCCGGAGGGCTACGTCCAGCGAGCTCAGAGGCTCGTCCATCAGAAGCAACTCCGGCGAGGTGGCCAGAGCACGCGCCAGCGCCACCCGCTGTCGCTCCCCGGTGGACAGGTTGGCCGGACGGCGTTCCAGCAGAGGACCCAGCCCCAGCAACTCTATCAGATGGTCAGGGGCGATTCTCCTTCTCTCAGGCGGGGTCATCTTGAAGCCGTAGAGGATGTTCTCCCGGACACGGTAGTGGGGGAAAAGAAGGCTCTCCTGAAACATGTAGCCCACGTGCCTCTGTTCCGGGCGCAGGTTGACCTTCTCGGAGGACGAGTACAGGGGCTTGTTATGCAGATAAATTTCGCCCCCGTCGGGGGTGACGAGTCCGGCGATGGAGTTCAGTATGGTTGTCTTGCCGCTGCCCGATGGCCCGAAGATAGCCGTAACGCCCGCCGGGAATGCGGCATTCACCTCCAGCATGAAGCCGGGGTATGTCTTGTGTATCCTGATGTCCAGGAAGCTGTCGTTCATGGTCTTTCTAGGTGGCGATGCGCCGGGCCAGGCGCTGATGTATGCTGAGGGACACCAGCGCCAGCACCAGCGACGCCACTATCAGCCTTATAGCTGATGAGTCGTCGCCCAACTGTATTCGGTTGAAGATAAGCAGGGGTATGGTCTGTGTCTCGCCCGGTATATTGCCCGCCACCACCATGGTGGCCCCAAACTCCCCAAGGCCGCGGGCGAATCCCAGAAAGGCAGCCGCCACGATACCGCGATAGGCCAGGGGCACGGTAACTGTGAAGAAGGTCTTCAGAGGACCTGCTCCAAGGCTCCGCGCCGCCGTCTCCAGGCGCGGGTCAACGCCGGACATAGCCACCTCGATGGCCCTGACCATAAGGGGCAGGGACACCAGTCCGGCTGCCAATGCCGCCGCTACCCAGGTGAATACCACGTCTATGCCAAACAGGTCGTGGAGGATGCCTCCGATGGGGCCTTCCCGTCCCATGAGCCACAGAAGAAAGAAGCCGGTTACCACGGGGGGCAGCACAAGGGGAAAGGAGACCAGGGTATCCAGCACCGCCTTGCCCCGGATGGATGATTTGGCCAGCAGCCAGCCTATCCCCAGGGCAACGGGCAGGCCGAACAGCGTTCCCAGGGCGGCCACCTGCAAAGATAGGGCTATAACCTGAAACTCGCTGGAAGATAGCACCGGGTTACTCTCCTGCACGGCATATTATGGAGCCTTCGGAAGACCGCCATTCCGGTCGTACCTCCGGTAGATTCGCCGTGGCGAACCTTGAGCCGGAATCCAGAGGCTTTCGCCGACAGCAACGTTACTCGTGGTTGGCGTTTCTGGATTCCCGTTTTCACGGGAATGACGGGTTAAACAGCGCAATGTTGCACTTATTCAGAGTTTTCTTAGGGCTGCCACAGGCAATTTATTGCCTCATACTGTAGCGATTAGTCCTCATTATACGCTTGATGCACATTGTCATTCCGAGGAGCATAGCGACGAGGAATCTAAAATTCTGGGGCTTCAACAAAGCTACGGCTTTAGATTCATTCCGCCTTCGGCGGACCATAGGCGGACTTGGAATGACAGGGTGGGCGATCGCCCCTGTTGGGGAATCCCATGAACCAAGAATGTCAACTGGGCCAATCTAAGGGCGATGGATAAAGGGCTAATGTGCATCAAACGCATTATGGGGGATGAAGCCGTACTCTTGGAAGGTCTCCTTCGCCCTATCGCCCTGAAGAAATCGCAAGAATTCCCCTGCCTCCTCTGCATTGGAGGAGCGCACCACAACCCCCGCCGGGTAGAGGATGGGCGAGTGGCTACCTTCGGGAATGGAAGCAAGTACCTCCAGACCTTCCACTATTTGCGCATCCGTCCGGTAGACAATGGCCGCATCCACATTGCCGGTCTCCACGTAGCCGAGGGTGACGCGCACGTCGAGGCCGAAGACCAGCCTGTGCTCAAGCTGCTGCCATAGCCCCAGGTCCTGCAATGCTTCCCGGGCATACCTGCCTGCAGGGGCAAGGTCGGGATCCGCAATTGCCACCCTGAAGTCACCAACCGCCAGATTCTCTATGGAGGAGACTCCAATTTCATCTGTGGTGGAAGACCTGGCTACCAGTACCAACTCATTCACCAGAAGCTTGACGGCTGAATTGGGGACAATGAGGTCCCGTTCCTCCAGCATGGCCATAGGTTGGGGGCCGGCGAAGACAAAGGCGTCGGCGGGTGCGCCGCGGATGATTTGCTGTGCCAAGGCCGCAGAGCCTCCGTGATTGAATCTCACCCTGATTCCTTCGCTCTCGGTGAAATGCAGGCCCAACTGCTCCATCACTTCAGTGAGGCTAGCCGCTGTGAAGACCAGTATCTCGTCCTCCTCGTCGCCGCCACAGGAGGTTGCCACCATCAGCACGACCAGCAGAAGGAAGAGAACACCCCTCATGCCCTAGCCAATCTGTTCCAGTACCTGCCGGGACAGCATCATCTTGACGGGGCTTATGGGACGGAAGGTACGGGAGACCCGGACATCCCCTGCAAGGCTCAGCAGACTGTAGGCATCGTAGGGCTTCATACCCCTCTCCTGCACAAGGAAGTCCACCATATCCCGCACCGCCTGTTTCATGGCCGGACCCAGATCATCGCCGAAGGACAGGGTGACGAAATACTCGGGAGTCAACGCTCGCGGCGCCTTCAGGTTGAGGCCCTTCTCCACAGTGACTCGAATGTGCATCTCAGCCTCGGTCTCTCCACCCGTGCCCCCTACGGCACCGTCTCCTACTATCGCGTGGCAATCGCCCATAGCCAGCAGGCCACCCTCGACAAACACGGGCATGTAAATGGTGCTCCCCGCCACCAGTTCCTTCATGTCTATGTCGCCGCCATAAGGGCCACTGTCACTGGCAGTGCTCTGGGTATATGTGGGTGTGGTCGCCACCAGGCCCGGTGAAGGCCGTAGAGGGAGCTTGATGCCCCCGGGAAAGAGGAGGTGGTCGCCCTCGATGGGCAATATGGTTGCATGGTGCCGGGAGAAGTCCTCCAGGAAACCCCGTCCGGGAATCACCACGTGCACACCCTCTTTGATGGGTCTTATGCTTATGAAATCCACCTTCAGTGCGTCTCCCGGCTCAGCCCCTTCCACGTAGATAGGCCCGGTCGCCGGTCCTTTGAGGGTGGCCTCATCTATGGCGTGGGCGTCCCGGAGACCCTGGAAGGCGTCCCAGGTCTCCACAATAAGCTCCTCACCCGAGGCGATGGTGATAGCGGGGGCGGCCTCGGGGTCCAGGGTATAGATATGTTTGTCCTTGGTCAGGCGTTTCATTGCATCGCTCCTTAATTGTCACAGAAGGGAATTATACGCAGTCCTATCCTATGACCACTGGGTATAGCCTAGATGGTAGAGACCTCTGGCGTGCGGCTCTTAAATAAATATGGGTTTCAGTATGCCATATATATCATGCCTATTGATACCCCTCCACCCCAGTTCCAACACCTTCTCCTCTCTAGTAGGGCAGTGTGCGCCAACTCCTCCACCCGGGACCTCCCTTGTGATGCAGGGGTTGAAACGGAGTCCACGGGTACATATAATCCCGTTCATCGGAAGGGGTGAATACTCTGAGGAGGATGGTTATGGAACGGGAAGTCACCTTCTACAGTGACGGTTTGAAGATTGCCGGGGTGCTGTACGAGCCGGACAGCGCCGGGGATAACAGCTGCCCTGGCATCGTGATGTGCCAGGGGATGGTGGGTGTCAAGGAGTATTTCTGGTTCCCAACCATCGCCCGGCGTTTTGTGGAGCTGGGGTTCGTCGCCCTGATATGGGACTACCGGGGCGTGGGAAGCAGCGAGGGCGAGCATGGACGCCTCTACCCCCTGGAGCAGGCTGAGGACATTCGCAACGCCCTCACCTACCTGGAGATTCATCCGAAGGTGGACCCGGAGCGTCTGGCCCTGTTCGGTATGAGCTTCGGCGGCGGCATGGTTCCCTACGTGGCCGGAGTGGATGAGCGGGTCAAGTGCAGCATCAGCATAGTGGGATGGGGCGACGGTGAGCAATGGATGCGCAGCATACGACCCCACTGGCAATGGCTGGAACTCCTTGACCGCATCGCCGAAGACAGAAAATCCAGGGTGAGTACGGGCAAATCAACCGTACTGGAGCCGGGGGAGATTCTGGTGGGAGACCCCACGACCAACGCGGATAGGCAGAGGGTGGTAAGCAACATACCGGGGATGGCTAACTACGCAGGCACCCCCTACTCCCTGGCCACGGCGGAGAAGCTCCTGGAGTTCAGGCCGGCGGACGTGGTGGACTCCATCTCGCCCAGGGCAATCCTCTACATTGCCGCCGAGCGGGACACCACCACCCCTGCCGACGATGTCATAGATATGTATGAACTGACTGGAGAGCCGAAAAAGCTGTGGGTTATTCCCGGGATTCCCCACTACGGCGTGTATGAGGAGCCGTATCTGGGCCAGGTGATGGAAATGACCATAGACTGGCTCAGAGAGCACCTACCGCTGCACTGAGTTCAGCACCTAATCGAGGGCCGGCAGGAGGGGCAGCATGGGCAAGATGGATGGTCTGGTAGCTGTCGTCACGGGAGCAAGCAGGGGTCTCGGCAGGGCCATAGCCAGGGAGTACGCTCGCGAAGGGGCTAAAGTAGTGGTGTGCGCCCGCCCTCAATCGCCGACGGGCCTGGCCGGGACCATAGACGAGACGGCCAGGGACATCCGGGCAGAAGGAGGGGAGGCCTTGCCCGTGCCCTGCGACGTGTCCGACGAGGGACAGGTAAAAGACATGGTCGAGAGGGTAATGGAGCAATACGGTCGGATAGACGTGCTGGTCAACAACGCCGGCATCATGGTCCTTGGCGAGTCCATTCTGGAGATAGACACTGCACGATGGGACCGGAATATGGCTGTGAACGTGCGCGGCCCCTACCTTACCTGCAAGTACGTCCTGCCGGTGATGATGAAGCAGCAAAGGGGCAACATCATAAGCATCGGCTCCCGGACGACCACCGAAAACCGGGGCGGCGTTCTCTACAGCGCCACCAAGGCAGCCCTGCATATGTTCAGCATGTGCCTGGCCGAGGAGGTGAAGGAGCACAACATAGCCGTCAATGTCCTGAACCCGGGGCCTTTGAAAAGCGAGGGGTCATCAATCATTCCCTGGGCCCAGCAGGACTGGCACGTAAGGGTCGAGCCGGAAGCCGTAGGCCCGTGTGCCGTATACCTGGCCCTTCAGGACGCCCGGTCTTTCACCGGTCAGACGGTGCTCCGCAGCGAGTTCGGCCAGACCTGGGGGTTCTAGGAATGGAGTTGACGACGCTCCGGGTTATACCTATAATTGCGTCGAACCCACATGGACGCCCACAATGGGCATGAACCAGTCCGATATGGGAAATATTCTCAGAAGTACAAGGGAGGTTGACATGGCATCTATCGAGAGGCTTGCCCCGGAGTTGGACCGCCTCGTATCACCGGATGCGGAGATAGAGCAGCTGGGAAGCGGCTACGGCTCCGACAATGGGCCGGGCGAGGGACCCCTGTGGTGGAAGGAGGGGGGGTATCTCCTCTTTAGTGACGTTGGCAACAGCAAGAGATACAAGTGGGCACCCGGAGATGCGGCCCCCACGGTGTTCCGAGACCCCACCGACAACGCCAACGGCCTCACCAGGGACCCCCAGGGCCGACTGCTGGCCTGCGAGCATGGCACTCGCCGTGTGACGCGCCTGGAATCCGATGGGAGCACCACCACAGTGGCGAACAGGTATCACGGCAGACGGCTGAACCGCCCCAACGACGTGGTGGTGAAGTCCGACGGAAGCATATACTTCACAGACCCGGCTATATTGGGTGTGGAGTCGGAACTGGACTTCAACGGAGTGTACAGGGTATCCGCAGACCTGGACACCATCCACTGTTTGATCCGGGACTTCGCCCTGCCCAACGGCCTGTGCTTTTCTCCCGACGAGAAAACCCTTTACATTAACGACTCCCGCAGAAGGCACATAAGGGCCTTCGACCTGGACCCCAGCACGGGCTTGCTTTTCCTGCACACCGAGCGAGTCTTCTGTCAGATGTCCGGGGACGCTCCCGGTGCCCCCGACGGTATGAAGTGCGACATGGAAGGCAACGTCTACTGCACGGGGCCCGGGGGACTATGGATTATAAGCCCCGAGGGCAAGCACCTGGGGACCATTCTGACCGGCGCAGCGACCAACCTGAACTGGGGCGGCGGCGACTGGAAGACCCTGTACTACACCACCCGCGCCACCATGGGTCGCATCCAGATGAACACCGCCGGCGTACCCGTGCCAAGAGGTCAGGTATAGCCGCTAAAGCTGAACGTTAACTAGCCAGCCGGGTACTGGTTGGTTGATTGCATCAAGAGGGGGTGTAGCATACAGGGCCACGGCCTTGACGCTACACCCCCAAAGCTATCGCATTAGAGATAACACCTTCGCCGAAATGACGGGGTTTGGACAAGTTGAGTTTTGCACTTCACTCAAACCCCGAATCGCTGTTGACAAATTTACAAAAATAGATAAGATATACGGTGTATTACCCCCCTGAGATTGCCGTGCAATCTCAGGTAATGATCCACAGGAGGTTGCCTTGCAACCTTCTGTTTTTATTTTGACCTCCAACAGTCTGCCAGCCCTACTGGGCGGTTGTGCCCCCGTCAATGACCAGTTCGCTCCCCGTCATGAAGGAGGACTCGTCAGAAGCCAGGTACAGGACGCCGTAGGCCACCTCCTCAGGCTGGCCCGCTCGTCTCATTGGAGTGGACGCAAGCCTGCGCCGGAGAAGGGGTTCGTCGGAGCGCATGGCAGCCGACATCTCGGTTTCGATGAGACCGGGATGTACCGAGTTCACCCGAATGCCCTCGCTCCCGTACTGAATGGCCGTGGACTTGGTCAGGAGACGCACCGCACCCTTGGAGGCGTTGTACGAAGCCGAATGGGAGCTTCCTATCAGGCCCGCAACCGACGAGATATTGATTATTGAGCCGCCGCCGGCCTTTCGCATCTCCGGGATGGCGTGCTTGGTGCCCAGAAACACCCCTTTGGCGTTGATGTCCATTACCTGGTCCCAGGATTCTTCCGTGGTATCCTCCACACGTGCCATCGGGAAAATCCCGGCGTTGTTCACCAGCACGTCGAGCTTGCCGAAGCGGGCAACTGTGGCGGCGACGGCTCGCTCCCACTGGGACTCGTCGGTAACGTCCAGGTGGACGAAGAGACACTCACCCCCGCTCTCGTTTATTTGGGCCTCAACCTGCCTGCCCTCGGCTTCCAGTATGTCCCCAATGACTACCCTCGCACCCTCACGGGCGAATAGTCTGGCCTCTACGGCGCCCATGCCCCTGGCTCCACCACTAATCAGGGCAACCTTATTTTCAAGTCTCATAGCGTTGCCTCCCCTCTAAAATGCTCCATGAAACGAGTCTCCTCTATCTCTAGTAATGGGTAGAGAACCGGACCTAAGAAAGCTCTGCAAACCGTCATTCCAGCCCCCTCTTACCCGTCATTCCGGCCTTGAGCCGGAATCCATACGTCCTTGTCTGTAGACACGGGTGAGGAAACCAACGACGCCCCTGGATTCTGGCTTTCGCCAGAATGACGAGTTGACTAGCCGCCGTTTCCAACTTATTCAGGGTTTCCCCAAGTAAAAGGCCCTGGAAGATGTGCCCCGGTCCCTCCCCTTAGGCGGTGCTTGTAAAGCCCCTTCTCCCTTTGCGGGAGAAGGCTGGGATGAGGGGTATCACCCTCACCTCAATCCTCTCCCATCGAGGGAGAGGAGGCTCAGGACGCCACTTTAGAAACACCCCCCAGGGGGAAGGAAGGCGGAACCCTACCGGGCCTTGAGTAAGCAGCTTGCTAGCGGCCTCTGCGTTCTATGAACTCCTTGAAGGCGTCCTCCACTCCTGGAGACCTGACCTGGGTACGAAGGTAGTCCTTCTCCATTTGCCACATCTCCTGCCAGCTACGACCAATGTCATCAAGCAGAAGATGTTTGACGCCCCTCACGGAGTCGGGGTGGTTGTTGGCGATGGCGGAAGCTATCTCCATTGCCTTGTCCATAACCTGGTCCGGGGGCACGAGGTGATTTAGCAGGCCCATCCGGTAGGCCTCCTCGGCGGAGACCACCCTGCCGGTGAACAACAACTCCTTGGCCATGGGCCAGCCTATCTGCTGGGGCAGGGTCCAGGTACAGTTTAGCCTGCCGTAGGAGGCCGCAAGGAAGCGGAAGGTGCTGCGCTCGCACCCTACCCGCATGTCCAGGGATGAGGACAGAACGGCGCCGCCCCCGTAGGACAGGCCGTTCAGCGCCCCGATGGTGGGCTTGCTGCAAATGCCCATGTGCCAGCTATACTCGGAGCGTATGGCGCGGCGTTCCTCAATCTCCTCGGGAGAGAGTTCCTGGACATCTCGCCTCTGCTCATGTATGTCCGCACCGGCAGAGAAGGCCCTCTCCCCGGCCCCGGTGATTATGACGGACCCAATCTGATCGTCCGCCTCCACGTCGGTGATGGCCCGGTCCAACTCACCTATTAGCTGGAAGCTCATGGCGTTGAGGACCTCGGGCCGGTTGAGCTTGATGGTTGCTACTCCATCGGCCTTGGTCAGCAGGATTGTCTCGTATTCCATAGATACCCCCTACTGGTCCCGTACTTCTACCAGGTGCTCGAATACCATGTTGTTGCCGTAGCCGATGCCATCGTACTGGTTGGGAAAGTCCATGGGCTGGACGTCTCCCTTGTCGTTGGTGGCACGGGACATGAGCATGTAGTTGCCCGGGCCAGGGGGCTGCCAATCGAATTCCCAGCGATACCAGGAGTAGTCGGTCCTGGGAATGAGGCGAGCCGGGTTCCAGGTCTCGCCTCCGTCGGTGCTCACGTCAACCCTGACCACCTCGTTCTCGCCGGACCATGCAGCGCCCGACACCGTATACTCCTCGCCGGTTGGGACTATCTCGCCGGGAGCGGGGTCCGTGACGATGGACTTCACCTTCATCCGGTTCAGATAGGTGTAGTAGCTATCGTCGTCGGGCCCGTTCACCACCCTGTACCGCTCAATCTGGTAGAACCCGTCGAAGGCATGGTCTATCACGTGGATGCCCACCAGCCACTTGATGGAGTTCATTCCGTACCAGCCGGGCACCAGGAGACGCAGGGGATAGCCGTGCATGGGAGGCAGCGGCTCGCCGTTCATCTCGTATGCCAGGATGGTATCGGGGTGGAGGGCCTTGTCAACGGGGAGGCTCCTCTCGTAGGTGACCTCTGGCGGGTCGTCGGCCACCTCGTCAGGCCCGTGGTCCGCGCCTGTGAACACCACGTCCACGGCGTTGGACTTCACGCCGGCCATCTCCAGCACCTGGGACAGGGACACACCCGCCCATTCGGCGTTGCTCAGGAGGCCGTGCCCGGACAGCCGCTCCATCACGTTGCGTGTCCTCTTGAGCCAGTATTCAGGGACAGGCCCGTTGCCGCAGCACTCCAGGGTGACCTGGAAGCGTCTCTCCGGCAGCTGCTTTATGTCATCGAAGCTCAGGCTGAGTGGACGGTCAACCAGGCCGTCCACCGTCAGGCGATACGTGGCGATGTCAATCTGGGGCACATCCTTCCAGTGGTTGCGGACATAGAACAGGTCGTTGGGTACCACGCTGTCCTGCAAAGCCCTGGGAGGGGTGGCAAAGGTCCGACCTCCAACGTTTGTGGGTATGATTTGCATCACCCCGCCGGTCCTGGTACGTGTCGTAGCCATGATAATAACCTCCTGCTGCTGATTCTAACTATCTATTTTACTCCAAAAAGTCGGTCTCCAGGTCATTCGTAGGGGAAATTACCAGCATTCGGGCAGGGACCCAGTAGTCGTTCACTAGCTTGTGGGCCACCCCCGGAGGGGCCAGCAGGGTGAAACCCGACCTGACGGTACGGACCTCGTCGCCCAGCACCAACTGTATGGCCCCCTCCATCACCATGATAGCCTGGTCCGAAGTGTGAGTGTGCAGCCGCCCCTCCGAGCCGGGGTGCACGACTACCTCCCTTATGCTCAGGGACTTGGCGCCATCCTGCCCGCCCACCAGAGACCTTGCGCTTCTTTTGCCCACAGGTTCCGGCATGGGCCGGGTGCTGTGCTCGATAATCGGCATTTCATCCTCCGTTATACGATTATACGATAGTTACCTCATTGGGGACGATGGCGCTGAAGTTCTTGCGCATGTAGTTGTACCTTGGCTCCTCGGACTGGACACGGCCGACCTCGTCGGTGGCCCTGGCCCTGACGGTATATTTGCCGGGCTTCTGCACATCCCACAGGTATGACCAGCGCACCCACATGAACCTGTCTCGCGGCTCCTCGAGGCGTGCGGGATACCAGGTCTCGCCCCCGTCTACACTGACGTCCACGTGGGCGATGGCCCCGGCCCCGCTCCAGGCATACCCTCTGACCACGTGCAGCCCCCTGGGAAGCGTCGGGTTGTCGTCGTCGTTGGGGAAGGTCACCAGCGACTTAACCCCGATGGTGGTTATCAGCTCCTTGTCCGGGTCATCGGGAGAGTCGCCGTAGTAGTAGAAGTTGTAGTGATACCAGCAATCGGGCACGTGGTCCATGACCTCCAACTCCTGGAGCCACTTGACGGACCAGTTTCCCGACCATCCGGGGACCAGCAAACGCACGGGCGCTCCGTGAAGGTGCTCGAGAAGCTGACCGTTCTGCGCCCACGCAAGGATGGTATCGGGATGCAGGGCCTTCTCTATGGGCAGGCCCTTGTCGTAGAAGAAAGGCTCCGTGTCGGGTGAGGCGCTGGGGGGCACGCCCTTGTCCACTCCCTCGGCACGGACGGCCACCGCCCTGCCGGTGAGTCCGGCCTCGTTCAGTACCGACGCCAGGGGAGTGCCGGTCCACTCGCTGGCGCTGAGAATCATACACTCCTTGCTCCGGGACGGCCTGTCCTGCCTATCTCCCTTGATGTACTCAAAGAAGTCGGCATCGCTCCCGGAGCACTCCATGACTGTGCGCACGGTGCGGCCAGGGAAGCGGCGCAGTTCCTCGTAATTGATATTCAGGGGGCGCTTCACCTCGCCGTGAATCTTGAGGGTCCAATTTTCGGCGGGAATGGGTTCCGGGACGTCGAAATGCTGGACTACGTAGTGCAACTCGGTGGGCGTGATAAGGCCCTCAAGGTCCATGACGGGGGCGCGGACCCTCATGGTGCGCCCCTTGGGGTCTGGCAGAGTCACAGCCTTCAGCTTCTTGGTGGGCCATCCCAGCCAGGTCTCATCATCCCCCGTCCCGTCCTGAGACGCCGCCCCCTCCATTTGCAGGAAGTTGGGTCTTGCTGTGTCCTCTTCACGCTGAGTCGCCATCGGTGTACTACCTCCTTGCTTTACTACAGCCGGCCTACCTGTAGCAGACAGGGCAGCCCGCCTTCCATGACCGAAACACTCCAGCGTCCCTTGTCGGCCATGGTCACAACAGACAGGGTTGAGTTTAGCCCATCGGAGCGGGTGACTGCAATAGGGGCGTTCTGTTTGTAGCTACTCGTTGTCGAATTTCTTGCTGACGAAGGGGGTCACCTTGCCCGTCTCCGGGTTGAACCTGCACCTGTCCAGCCCCACCAGGTCCCTTCCGTACACGTGAATCTCCACCGTGGGCCTGTCCGTGTGGTTGTCCATCTGGTGTATCTCGTCCACGTCCGGTACGAGCAGCGAGACCTCTCCAGGGGAGAAGGTCCCCACCCGGTCCTTTTCCAGCAAGGCGTATTCGGGATTGGAGCGGTCGTCCAGGCGGCGGAAACGGGTCTCCGAGAGGGTATTGCTCATCACGCCAATCATGCCCCAGGTGCGATGGTCGTGGGGCGAGGCGTGGTCTCCCGGCCCCCAGACCACGGAGGTGACCAGAAGGCCGCTCTCGCCGCGATAAAGCAGGTAGGAGCCGTGCTTGGGCCTGCTGCCCCTGCCGATGGGCACGCGATACTCCGGGGGGATGGCCTCGGGGTCGCTGATTAGCCTCTCCATGTAGGAGGACCCCACGTCGAAGATTTTCTCCTGGTCGGGCTTCTCCTTCAACAGGGCCTCCATTTCGTGAACGAAATCCTCCAGGGTGTATTTTACCGTCGCCATAGTTCACCTCCCATTTTCAACAGCCGGGGTTATTTACCGGTGAGAAAGAAGCGAACCCGCCGTCATTCCGAATTCGCCGAAGGTCCGCCGTAGGCGGACTCGGAATGACAGGCCCGGGCCAGCCGTAGACAGGAATATGGAGCTTCGTCACAAGTTGCGCAAAGGTTTCCTTCTAGTATCAATTCTTGGTGACCAACCGCAAGGCTGTCAAATGATACTGTCAGTAGTCTGTTCAGCATTTTGTTCGACTATCTTTGGCAAATATATCACAGCTTGAAATCTATTGACAGAGCCGTTGGAATTTGAATACTTAGTATTATCTTAGAAGGAGGTGAGAATCGTGGTGACGCACAACGTGAAGCTGGGCATCGGATTCGCTGTCGCGGCGGCGATCATATGTATCGCCCTGTTCCTGTTGGGACAGGCGAGGGACACGTTCTCGGCCTCCGACAAGCAGGCGGTGAGGGGGGGGTGCCCTTCCTGACGGGCGACAACGTCATCTGGTACATGAACATGAGCGACACACCGCTGATAGACCCCGTATGGACCCTCAGATATGGCAGGAAGTCGGCGGACGGCGGCTGTTCAACTTCTTCTTCCATGAAGATGATGCCCGGGTATACCAGGATGGAGGGCCGGGTAGTCGCCATGGACTGGGACACCTGCGCTTATATATGGGTGGAAGGCGCGGTAGGGAAGAAGCGCTAGGAGGGCCTGATGGAGGATGATGGCCTGGGAACAAGGTAGCTCCACCCACCAGTCCAACTTCGTGGGGCCTCAAGTGTCTGGTGGTTACACCTATTACGCGACCAAGCAGAAGGTCGGGTATGTTCTCGTGTATGGTCCTTACCACAATTGGACCCAAACGGGCATCGAGAGATTGGGGCCGGGGCGCTGGGGCTTCCGTCCATAGGCTCATTGACCCGTCACGACATTCCATGGTTGCCATATACAGGCGAAAGCCCGGCGGTCACTGGTTCTACTCCTGCACCAAGTACGGCAGGGTCACGGGTCCTGTTCACTGGCACTGCCCAGGCGGAAGGGCCAACGGATAGAAGGCATAGAGCATGTATCTGGACGTGATTGTGATACTGGCGACATTGGGCACCCTGGCCGTTTTGGTGACGGCAGCGTGCTTAATTGATTTCTTCACCGGACGCTAGGTGCGGGCTTCTTCATTCACCGACCTGTCCACTCCCCGTTACCTCACCTCCAGATAGGTTCAATACTCCAGATGGGACCCATATAGGTTAAAGACCAGCACCAGGCCAGTGCCCTTCCACCCCTGGGTTCCGGCGACGGACGAGGGCCGGGATGAGGGCTGGGCCGCAAGTATTGCGTAGCCGTGAGAAGTCCTGTATTCTGAACCTGCCGTGCTTCCGGCCAATTGGAGGTCGGCGGCGGAGCCGGGGTCTCCCGGCAAACTACACTCTTCTGGAGGTAAGGTCACAATGGCGACTCTGAAGATTGACAACGCTAAATTCATACTGACGATGGACCCCGAGCGGAGAATAATAAGCGACGGCTCGGTCCTGGTTGACGGCCAGAGAATAACCCAGGTGGGCAAGGCCGCCGATATGGCAGGGGTTGCGGCTGACCGCACCATTGACGCAAGCGAAATGGTCGTGACACCGGGATTCTGCAACGCTCACCTGCACATCAGCTACGCCCACGACATCCGGGGCATATTCCCCGACACCCTCGTCGGCGGCGAGTACATACAGACCGCCTACAAGCTGAAGTCGGTGATGTCCGAGGAAGAGGAATACAGCACCACGCTCCTGGCAATCACCGAGCTTCTGAAATACGGGACCACCTGTTTCCTGGACCCGGGCAGCACAATTCATATTGATGCCTGCATGGAGGCTTACGGAGAGTCGGGAGTCCGGGCCCAGTTGGGAAGGCAGATAGCCGTGAAACCCAACCCAGTGAGCCTTCCGGTGACCCCGGTGGATGAGGCCATCACCCAGATGGAAGATACGATCCGCACCTACAACCACCACTTCGACGATCGAATCCGCGCCTGGGCCATACCCTACTCCGTGGACCTGGCGACTCCCGAGCTTCTAAAAGCCGGCAAGGAGATGGCCGACAGATATGGGACCGGGCTGAGCTACCACGTGAACAATACTCCTGCCTCCATAGAGTCCCACAAACAGGAGTTCGGCAAGTGGCCCCTGGAGTACCTGGAAGACCTGGGAGTGCTGGGGCCCAACGTACTTCTGCCTCACCTGATAGGGGCGGAGGACCCCGACATAGACGCCATGGCCCGCACGGATACCAAGGGTGTGATGATCCCCACCGCTTCCATCAAGGGCGGCTCGGGCACCACCGTCAAGGGGAAGCTGCCGGAGATGCTGGCCAAGGGCGTCTGTTTGGGCCTCGGCACCGACGCCGGGAACAACTCCAACCTGGTTGAGACCCTGCGGTCCATGTACCTGATAACAGTTCTCTACAAGGACGGCAGAATGGACACTACGGCCATGTCTGCGGAGAAGGCCGTGGAGATGGCAACCATTGACGGCGCCAGGGCGTTGGGTCTGGACGACGACATTGGCTCTCTGGAAGCCGGCAAGAAGGCCGACATCGTGCTGTTCGACACCAAGCGGCCCGAGTGGCGCTCCCTCTTCAACCCGGTTATCAACCTGGTATTCAGCGCAGACGGGAGAAGCGTCCACACCGTCATCGTGGACGGGCAGGTCCGTGTGGATGCGGGCGTGCCGGTCTTTGTGGACGAGTGGGACCTGATTCAGAAGGTGCAGGTTATGGGGCAGAACATCATGGACCGGACCGGCATCTCCTACCCCCAGAAGTGGCCGATAGTGTAGGGGGTGTTCGATAATGTGTGGGCACACTTCCCCTCCCTGGACGGGAAGGGATTGAGAGCCTGCCCCGTACTTGATACGGGGTGAGGGTGATACCCCTCATCCCAACCCGCCTCCGGCGGGGGAGAAGGGGCATTTTAGACACGTTCTAAGGGTGGGGATGGCTATGAAGTATGGATTCATTCTACCCAATCGCGGCCTCCTTGGCACACCGGAAAACACCGTGACCATAGCCCAGCGTGCCGAGGAGATGGGATACGACTCCCTCTTCAAGGGCGACCATATAGTCGTGCCCAGAAGCATCGGCTCCCCCTATCCCTATACCCCAACCGGCGAGTTCCCCGGCTCCAATACCGGCGAGGCACAGGAGATGCTAGCCGTGCTATCCTTCCTCGCCGGCCAGACCAGCAGGATACGGCTGGTTACCAGCGTCATCATTGTCCCCCATCGAAACCCCCTGGTGGCGGCCAAGGCCCTGGCCACCCTTGACGTTCTATCCAAGGGCAGGCTGGTGGTGGGGATTGGAGCGGGGTGGATGCGCGAGGAGTTCGAGGCCCTGGGCTTGCCGCCCTTCGAGGAGCGGGGCGCGGTGACCGACGAGTATGTCAGGGCGTTCAAGGAGCTTTGGACCAGCGAGACCCCCACCTTCAAGGGGAAGTATTGCCAGTTCTCCGATATAACCTTCGTGCCCAAGCCTGTGCAGAAGCCCCACCCGCCCATATGGGTCGGGGGAGAAAGTCCTAGGGCGCTTCGGCGCACCGCCGAGCTGGCCGACGGCTGGTATCCCCTGGGGGCAAATCCCAATTTCCCCCTGGAGGAGCCCGAGCAGTTGGCCGCGGCGATTGGCCGCCTGGCCTCCTACGCTCGAAAGGCGGGAAGGGACCCGTCGGAAATCGAAATCATCCACTGGGTACCGCGATACGACCTCAAGGGAAGCGGGGAGGCGCCCTCAGGTAACGGGCGGCCACCTTTCACGGGCAGCGCCGACCAAATCGCATCGGATGTCCGCAGGTACGCGGAGATGGGCGTGAGCCGCCTGGTGGTGGACTTCTTCCGGGCCAGGGGTGACATAGGCCTGGAAGAGGGCCTGCAGAGCATGGAAGACATGGCAACCCGGGTGTGGCCCCGCGTCTGAGGGGGTGGCCCAGGGTCTTTAGATTATTCACGCTTCTCCTTCACACACCTTTCCCCCTCATCCTAACCTTCTCCCAACAGGGGAGAAGTGACAATGCGCCTCGCCCTTGACGGTACCCGCCTCGGCGGGCATGAAGGGTTGGGGTGAGGGTGAATAATCGAGAGACAATGACGGGGTCGCTCCGCCAGTGTAGCCAATCCCACGCACGTCTGGTATCATGTTGAGCAGCCGGAAAGTTGACAAAGGGGAGACGGAGGCGATGGCACAGCAAGAGAGAGTGGTCTACCTCAACGGCCGGATAGTCCCGGAAAGCCAGGCGGGAATACCCATCAGGGACGCGGGCTTCATCTACGGGGATGCCGTGTTCGATGCGGCCCGCACCTTCAACGGCCAGGTATTCAGGATGAGGGAGCACATAGACCGGCTGTACGACTCCTGCAGGTACCTCCGCCTGGACCCGGGCATGAGCAGGGAGCGAATGGTGGAGTTGACCACGGAGGTGGTTGAGCACAACGTGCCCCTTCTGGGGCCGAATGAGGACTACTGGGTGACACAGCGGGTCACTCGCGGCGTCGAGTCCACCTCCCCCGGCGAGGAGTCCCATAACACGGTGCTCATCGAGTGCCGTCCCTTGCCCCTGGCCAAGCGCGCCCACTACTACAGGGAAGGCATACCCCTGTTGACCCCCTCCGTGCCCCGGATACCGCCCCAGTTCATGAGTCCCAGGGCCAAGACCCACAACTACCTTAACCTAGTGCTGGGAGACCTGGAGGTGCATGACAGGGACCCCGACGCCTGGGCACTTCTCCTGGACGAGAAGGGGAACCTGGCCGAGGGGCGCGGCTCCAACGTATTCATCGTCAAGGACGGCGTGGTCTCAACCCCCAGGGTACAGATGGTGCTGGCGGGGATAACCCGGCAGACGGTGTTGGACCTGGCAGCCAGCCTGAAGATACCTGCGGAGGAGCGGGACATAGACCTCTTCGATGCCTACACCGCTGACGAGGTGTTTCTTACGTCCACCAGCCTCTGCATCTGCCCCGTTCCCTCGATAAACGGCATGGCCCCCGGCGACGGCAAGGTCCCCGGTCCTGTCACCGAAAGGCTAATGGGGGCCTTCAGCGACCTGGTGGGCATGGACTACGTGGCCCAATACTTGGCACATCTTCAGTGAAGGGTATTATGGCCGGCCCGCTGTCCATGGGGGCCTTTGTCTAACCCCTGTCTACAGGCAAGGATGAATGGATTCCGGCTCAAGGCCGGAATGACGGGTGTAGGGGCCGGAATACAGATAAAAATTCCAGGCTACAAATCCAGGAGGTGCAATCATGGAGGAAGTCCGTGCCTTCGCTCCTACGGGCGTGATAGGCTCAAGCTACCTCGAGTCTTCTCTGGCCAGGGCTATGGAGTGGGAACCCCATTTCATCGGCTCAGACGGCGGCTCCACGGACCACGGCCCCGACGCACTGGGGCGGGGCAAGTGCATGTTCCCCCGCCAGGCCGTGAAGCGGGATATGAAGCTGATGCTCCAGGCGGCCCGGTCCAGCAACATCCCCCTCCTGGTCGGCTCGGCCGGCACGGCAGGCGCCGACCTCAACCTCGAGTGGGCATCCGACGTACTCATGGAGATTGCCCGGGAGGAGGGGCTTCACTTCCGCCTGGCCCTGATTCATGCCGAGCAGGACAAGGATTACCTGAAGAACAAGCTGCGCGAAGGGAAGATACGTCCGCTACATCCCGCCCCCGATATAAGCGAGGAGGCCATTGACAAGGCCAGCCACATCGTGGGGATGATGGGAACGGAACCCTACCTCAGAGCGATGGATGAAGGCGCTCAGGTGGTGCTGGCAGGGCGCTCCAGCGACACGTCCATCTTCGCCGCAGTCCCAATCAGGAACGGCCTCCCGCCGGGAGTGGCCTGGCACGCCGCCAAAATACTTGAGTGCGGGGCCGCCTCCGTGGCTGTGCGGCGCCACCCCGACGGCATGATGGCCTGGCTTCGCAACGACCACTTCGTAGTGGAGGCACCCAACCCCGACTATATATGCACTCCCCAGAGCATCGCCTCCCATACCCTGTACGAGAACGCCCACCCATTCCACCTCCTGGAGCCCAGCGGCATGTTGGATGTCACCAAAGCCGAGTACGAGGCTGTCAGCGACCGGGCAGTACGGGTGTGGGGCAGCGACTTCGTTCCCGCCGATAAATACACCATCAAGCTGGAAGCAGCCGAACTGATAGGATACCAGAGCGTGATTATCGGCAGCATCCGCGACCCGGTCATGATTCGTCAGCTTGACAGCTGGCTGGCCGGGATGCAGGAGCGCCTGGACGAGCGCATCCGGGGCTCCTTCGACGGAATGGAAATGGGAAAGGACTACAAGCTGTTCATTCGCGTGTACGGCCTCAACGGTACTATGGGACCACTGGAGCCTGTGAGAACACCGGGCCACGAGGTGTGTCTGGTCATGGAGGTGACCGCCGATAGCCAGGAGCTTGCCACGGACCTGGCCGACGCCGTCGAGCATTTCGCCCTCCACTACCCGGTCCCCGAATGGCATGGTCTAATCTCCGGGCTTGCCTATCCCTACAGCCCGGCGGTCCTGAACCGAGGGGCCGTGTACCAGTTCAGCATGAACCACGTGGTGGAGCCGGGCGACCCGCTGGAGATGTTCCCCATGGAACTTGTGGAGGTGTAGACGTGTCCAAGCTGTGGGAAATTACCAAGCTGGTGCGGAGCAAAAATGCCGGCCCCTTTGTCCTCACCTTCGACATCATGTTCGATGACCCGGACGCCTATTACCGGACTCGGGACTCGGGAGTGATAAACAAGGGCCTGATTGCCCAACTGTATAATACCTCGGAAGAAGACGTGATGTTCTTCAACTGTGACAACGCCCTAGCAATCAAGTTCAGCATTCCTCGCCCCAATTTCTCCGGCGACCTCAACGACAGCGACGTATTTGGCGGGCAGCAGTTTGGGCCGCTGGTGGACATCGAGGTCCCCGACAGACTATAGGACATGTTGACACTAACAATTTCCTGATAGAGACTGGCAACCTGGATACCCGCGGCGGGGTACTCCTTCTCCGTCATTCTGGCGAAAGCCAGAATCCAGGTCGGGGTGGATTCCGGCTCAAGGTTCGCCACGGCGAATCTACCGGAGGTACGACCGGAATGACGGATATAGGGGTCCGCCTCCGGCGGATGGTCGCCTTGCCCCAGCCGCTAGTGTCAACAGGCCCTAGATAAACCCTAAAGGAGTGTCACAATGCCGGAACGACAGCCCCGACTAGAGGGAAAGGTTGCCATTGTTACCGGGGCCGGCTCCAGCGGGCCCGGGGTGGGGAACGGCAAGGCCACGGCGGTGCTCTTTGCCCGTGAGGGCGCAAAGGTGCTGCTGGTGGATGCCTTCATCGAGCGTGCCGAGGAAACCCTGGCCATGATTCGGGAAGAGGGCGGCGACGCCTCCACATTCCAGGCCAACGTGATTAACGCCGACGACTGCCGCAACATGGTGGAAGCCGCCGTTGAGCGGTACGGCCGTCTGGACATCCTGGACAACAACGTAGGCATATCCAGGCGCGGCACTGTGTTGGAGGTCAGCGAGGAAGATTGGGACTACGTGATGTCAGTCAACGTCAAGAGCATAGTCCTGGCCAGCCGCTACGCCATACCCCGGATGATTGAGACCGCAGGCGGCGGCTCCATCATCAACATATCCTCCATCGCCGGACTGAGGGCCCACAGCAGCACTCCATATACCACGTCAAAGGCCGCGGTCATCGGCCTGACCATGTCCATGGCGGCCGACCACGGCCATGACAACATCCGGGTCAACTGTATCGCGCCCGGACTCGTCTATACGCCTATGGTGGCCCCCCGCATGGACGACACCCTGCGAGAGCACCGCAAGAACGCCACACCCCTCGGCACCGAGGGGACGGCCTGGGACATAGCCGCTGCCGCCCTCTACCTGGCCAGCGACGACGCCCGATGGGTTACGGGGGTAGTGCTGCCGGTGGACGCCGGCCTGACACTGGTCACACCGGCCACCTACGTTACCATTGCCCAGCAGCAATACGACCGTCCCTCAGCCTGATAACGCCATTGACAGCGGTGCGTAGCCGAATTGGATAAAATTGTGCCTCTGAATTGTAGAAATTAGAATTCCATGAATTTACAATATAGCGAGCACAATATTTAGGAGGTATTAGATGGAAGCCTACTGCGTAAAGTGCCGGACCAAGAGAGAGATGCAGGGCACCCAGTCCATAACCATGAAGAACGGACGCCCGGCGACCCAGGGCACGTGCCCCATCTGCGGGACGAAGATGTTCAGGATAGGCAAGGCATAGCCGTCCTGCTCCGAATAATACGATGATATGAAGTTCGCGTTCGTTGCCCATGGATCTCCGGCTAAGAAGAGAAGGGCGTAATGCGCTGGGATGCGAAGAGGTCAACGGCCCGGCAATTCGGCCCCGAGCGTGAACAAGGCTCCCCGAACGAAAAGAGCATTCTTCCCTAGACGTAGGCCCTCGACGCAGGAAGGCAAGGGATAAGGCCCCGGTTCGCCCCTTAACGGCAGCGGGATGCTCCGGCCCTGCCAGCAGACAGCCCCGTTCAAAATAGGGCGCTCACGTGCCTGCATTGCATTTACGACACTTCCTGCCTCAAGGCCCTCTCCGTGCTTCCCATACTGGTGATGTTGAATAATGTGGAAAGCCCATGACCGCACCGGATACTTCCAAGCCATCTACCTGCCCTTCCCGTCGGGAACCCATAAGAAGGGAGGTTGACGGTGTACAGGTCCCGCCAATGCCCCAGGTCTTCTGGTTCTGCACCAACTCCAGCTGCGCAGAGGGGCTGCGAAACCGTCTTCACCGTGGAGGATAGAAACCCCCGGAAGGCGTTGAATGGCTGAGCTAGCAAGAGTCTCGGTGGACATCCACACCGACAGCGACTTCCGAGCGACGGAAATTGTTGCCGACCTTCGCAACATCGCCGAAACTTTGTTCTTCCCGATGAAATGTGCCGGGTTCTGGGATACCCCCACAAAGGGTCACATCTGCCCTCAGCTACAACGGGGCAATGAGTGTCCCCACCGCGATGGGCCTGCTCCTGAAGTCCTTGATGGATACCGGGACACGGTGGAAAATGAGCTGGGGGGTGCGCTTGAGGTAGCATTTCCCCACGCTGACGTGTACATATACTTGGGCTAAACTCCCGCGCCAATAATAATAATGACGGCAGAGCGGGTTTCTCAGAGGTATTTTCAAGGGTGTTGCCCAGGGAATTAGAGGACTGCACTGGGCCAGGACACCAGAAGACGAGATCCAAAGAGAAGCCAGGAAATCTTACGGAAATGATAGAAGCCCCGGGCTCAAGCACCCGGGGCTTCCTTCTGATCCCTACTCTCAGATGGGAAGATAGTTAATTGCTTAGGATAAACATGCCGTTGTACATCGTGAAATGGAAGGGTGCGAGGAAATCCATTCCCAACAGAATGTCGAAGTTGTCGGGCTGAAATGGCAGCTCAGAAACTTCCACCGGAGCACCCACTAGCAATGTAGTGCTCCCTTGACTGATGGGAATACTTAGGCCAACTCGGTACCTAAACACCCGGACGGGTTCACCGCTCACCGGAAGAATATCAGTGTGTCCGATAGCCATCAAGCCCGCCTCTTGGACTATTTTAGGAGATATTGATGTCACCTGTGCACCAGTGTCCAGTAGAGCGCTATATGGCTTCCCCGGGTCCCCGTCATCTCCAACATCACCGATAGTGGCTATCAACAGGATCTGTCCGTTTTGTATTCGCTGGTTGAATGTAGGCACTACCTATGTTTCCTCCCGTGGCTTCACGAACATAGTGAAGTACCCCAGGTCGATAGGCTTCGCTCCTACGTTCACCAGGGAGAAATTACCGAGCCCGTATTTCTCGCATCCAATCTTGTATGCGTCATCGCTATCATTGTAGGCCTCCACCATCTTCTCATCGTGCATCAGGACTACACGGCCCATGTGCTTGCTTTCTATCTCCTTGCGGATAAGCTCGTAGGCTTCCGCATTCCTGTCAACCTGACTATTACCCTTCAACATGGTTCCTCCTTACCTTGTCCATGCATAACACGGTCAAGTTTGTCAAGGGTTTGACAAATATTATTATATATGCCTCTTATCTGATATACAATTCTCTGCCCCTAAATTCTCCTTCAGGGGACTTTTGCACTTCTCCCCAAGGAATTAGCTCACGGTTACATGCCAGGCCTCCTTATGCTATATTGCTCATGGTAGACAGCATCCACTCTACCTGTTCTCGAAAGGAGGCATTATGGACCGCTCCCTTGAGTATCTCAGTGACTACGCCTCATCCCTCTCCTACAACGGTCTCACCGACAGCGCGGTGAGGGCCGTCAAACAGCGGTTCATAGACTCCATAGGGTGCGCCATAGGCGGGTACACAGCCGAACCCTGCAAGATTGCCCGTCGCCTGTGCTTCTCCACAGGCTCACCCCTCACCGCCAGGATCATCGGCTCCCTGTACCGGACCACCCCGGAGATGGCTGCCTTCGCCAATAGCACCATGGTCAGATACCTGGACTTCAACGACGCCTACCGGGTCAAGGATGCAGGGCATCCCAGCGACGCCATACCTGCCGTGCTGGCCGCCGGTGAAGCCGTACATGCAGACGGCAAGGCCTTGATAACGGCGACGGCGCTGGCCTATGAGGTCCAGTGTCGCATCATAGAGGAGACTATTCTGGACCAGAAGGGGTGGGACCAGCCGGTGTACGTGGTGCTTGGGAGCGCCCTTGGAGCAGGAAAACTCTTCGGGCTGACCAGGGAGCAGATGGGCAACGCAGCAGCCCTGTCCCTGACCCCCAACATGGCCCTGTACCAGAACCGTGTGGGTGAGCTTTCCATGTGGAAGGCGGCAGCCGCCGGCATGGCGGCGCGCCAGGGCATCTTCGCTGCCCTCGTAGCACAAGAGGGGATGACAGGCCCGGAAGATGCCATCGAAGGCCAGTACGGCCTTATGAACCAGGTGACCGGCCAGTTCAGCATCGAGCCGCTGGGCGGCAATGGAATGCCCTTCAGAATCAGCCGCACCAATATCAAGACCTTCCCGGTCAGAGACTCGTGCCAGCTTGTCGCCCGTACCGCCCTGGAGCTTCGCAAGCAGGTAGCGCCGGAGGACATCAGGTCCCTTCACGTCAAGACCTACTCGTCGGCCTACCGGTGGGCCGTGGAGCCGAGACAGCTTTGGGAACCCAAGACCCGGGAGACGGCAGACCATAGCATACCCTTCTCCATCGCCGCCGCCATACTGGATGGCGAGGTCAGCCCTCGGACCTTCAGCCGGGGCAGGTTCCTGGACGCCGACGTGCTTGACCTTATGGGCCGGATGCACATCGAGAATGACCCTGATTTCAGCGCCCAGACTCCCGACGTGAGGAACTGCAGAATCGAGGCTACCACCGTCTCCGGCGAGACGCGAACGGCCCACTGTACTCTGACGGCTGAGGACATAGAGAAGGGTATGACGGATGAGGAAGTGGAGGCCAAGTTCACCAGGCTAGTCCAGGACATCCTCACTCCCGCTCAGGCCAGGGCCACCCTGGACCTGCTGTGGCATCTGGAGGAGCTGGACGACGCTGCCAGGATACTTGACAACCTGGAGGCGTGAGCCGCGTGTTATGTCAAGCTCGCCAGGGCCTCCATCTGACCATCCACGTCGGACAGGTCCGGCAACAACTTGAGAACCAGACCGTCTTTATCAACAATTACCGCCGGGCGTCTTCCACCTGAGGGATTGGCCAGATACCGTTCATCTCCGGCCTTTGACATCCCATAAGCCAGGGCGATGGCCCTGTCCGGGTCCAGAAGAATGGGGAAGGGGAGGTCCTCCTTCTCCACCCAGGCGCTGTTTGCTTCCTGGCTCCTGTCGTTGACGCCAAATACCAGAACGTCTTTTGATGTAAAGCCGGAGTAGCTGTCACGGTACCCGTGACTATGGCGGGTTCAATTGTTGCCCCCCGGCGATGAGTAGAACCAGAGCCATACCACTTTCCCCCTCAAGTCTGACAGCCTGACTTCCTTGCCAGTGTGGTCCACAGTCGTGAAATCCGGCGCTACGTCACCTTCCTTGAGCATTACACATCCCCCGTTTGTCACGCTACTTGAAACCCGTACGCTGCCCTGAGACTTGAATTCCTGCCTACTGTCGTGGACAAGGATGCCAGTCTAACCCAGAACCTGCAGCCAGTCAACTCCTATGCCTCGCTGTCCAGGGACTTTGGAAAGGGACTTTTCCACTGCGTTGGCGACCTAAATCACGTCGCACAGCATCATGTCCTGGTAAGCCTCGCGGCGGCGGATAAGCCGGGCCTCGCCTCCCTTCGCCAGCACTATGGGAGGCCGGGGATTGAGGTTGTAGGTGCTGGACATGGAGAGACAGTAAGCTCCGGCGGCCGGTATTGCGATGACGTCCTCGGCCTCCACCGGGGGCAGAGTTATGTCCCGCACCAGAACGTCCCCCGATTCGCAGTATTTCCCCGCGATGGTGACCTTATCCGACGGCTCCATATTCATCTTCCCGGCCACCACGGCCTCATAGGCCGCATCGTACAGGGCAGGCCGGATGTTGTCGCCCATGCCCCCGTCCACCGACACGTACTTGCGGACGCCGGGTATGTCTTTCACGGCCCCCACTCGGTACAGGGCAACCCCCGCAGGCCCCACTATGGACCTGCCCGGCTCAACCACCAGCCGGGGGGCTTCCATGCCCAGTGTCCCACAGGTATCCAGCATTGTGGAGACGATGGCCTCGGCATAATCGCCGACGGCCGGCGGCTCCTGGTCCCGGGTGTAGGCGATGGCGAAGCCGCCCCCAGGGCTTATCTCCTGGAGGGTTAGCCCTTCCTCTCTGAACCGGGATGCGAAGTTGAGCACCAGTTCCATTGCCACCTTGTAGGGTTCCAGCTCGAAGATGGGCGACCCCAGATGGAAGTGCAGCCCCACCAGCTTCAGGTTCGACGACCGGAGGGCTGCCCGTACCGCTTCCTCCGCCTGTCCGGTCTGGATGGGGAACCCGAATTTGCTGTCGAGGATGCCTGTAGTGGTGTGAGCGTGGGTGTGGGGATCCACACCGGGAGAGACGCGGATGAGTATCTCCTGCACTTTGCCCGCCTCGTTAGCCAGCCTGTCCAGAAGCTCCAGTTCGTGGAAGCTGTCCACCACGACCCGCCCAATGTTCCAGGCCAGAGACTCCCCCAACTCCTCCCGGCCCTTGTTGTTGCCGTGGAAGTAGACCATCTCGGGCGGGAAATCCACGGCCTTGGCGACGGCCAACTCTCCCCCGGATACCACGTCCAGACCAAGTCCCTCCTCAATGAATATACGAGCGAGGGCCGGGTTCACGTAGGCCTTGCAGGCGTATACCACGGTGGTCTCCTGATGGCGTGCGCGAAACTCCTGGACGAACTGGCGGCACCGGTTCCTCAGCATATCCTCATCGAAAACGTAGAGGGGAGTGCCGTACTGGGAGGCCAATTCCAGAAGGTCGCAGCCGCCTATGGCAAGATGACCCCGGTTATTGACCTCCGTGGTCTCCGGAAAGACCCTTTGAGGAAACATGGTTCAATCCTCCTTAAGTGACAATTCCAAGTAAGTTTTTCCAAAGGTGTTGCTTTAGGGTCTCCTCTCCCTTGACGAGACCTTTGCAGTAAAACTCTTGTCATTCCGAGTCCGTCTGCGGCGGACGAGGAATCTATGAACCCGGCAGTCCCCCTTTACACAGGCAGGTCAGGACTGGGGTATCTTAGATTCCTCACTTCGCTTCGCTCCATTCGGAATGACGTATTGGTGCCTGCCTCGTCATTCTGGCGGAAGCCAGAATCCACGCCCCTATGGATTCCGGCTCGGGGGTTCGCCACGGCGAATCTACCGGAGGTACGACCGGAATGACGACTGGGCTATCACCTTTCCCCACCCGGGCTTCCCTTATTTGTTTAATGTGCATCAAGCGTTCGACGGGAGAGAAGGCATGAAGACACACCCTCCAAGCTTTTAGAATATGGGCCTCCCGTTACGACGACGCCAGACCACATAGCCGACCACGAGGACAGCTATCCAGATGGGGCTAAATATGCCTATCCAGATGCCCACGTGGGCCAGACCGCGTCCTGTTGCCGCCAGCGCTCCCACAGCACCCCCAGCCACGCCTCCGGCACTCCACGGGGATGCCTCAATTACATAGACCATAACGGAATCGGTGTCCGTAACCTCGCCGGTGTCACTCGTGCCGCTGACCGTGAGGACCGCGGTAAAGGGCAGGGGCCGGTGATTGGGATACGTGTGGGAGGCCGAAGCGATGGTCCCTCTCTCGGTAAGGCTGCCAGTGACAGGCTCGGAGCCGTCGCCGAAGTCCCATCGGAAGGTCAGGTCCGATATGCCCTCCGGGCGGGTAAAGGAGCCGCTAAACTCTATGGTCTCTCCCTCTTCTACCGTGAGGTCATCCCCGGCGAATATCTCGATTTTGGGTACTCTGGTCACGGTGGCAATGACGGTGTCCTCACCCTCGGCGACTCCCGCCTCACCTGTGCCGGTAATCTTGAAAGTCACGATGAATGGGGAGTCCCGCTTATCGTTGTATACGTGGGTTACGGTCGCGGTGGTGCGGGAGGAGCCGTCCAGAGTCGGTGCGGTGCGGGTGCCGGCGATTGGCCCCGAACCGTCCCCGAAGTCCCACTCGTAGTAAAATTCATCAATGCCATCAGGGGGAGTGAACGCCACCCGGAACCTGGCAGTCTCACCCTCGCTCACCGTCTGGTCCGGCCCACCCTTCACCTCTATGACGGCAGGGGCCAACTCCAGATTCACGTTGATTAGGGAGAAAGCCGAGGTCTCTTCCAGGTACTTGGCGCGTCCCTGGAGGCTCTCGAGCTCACCCTGGACCCTGGTCAGCTCCCTCTGGACCTCCAGCAAGTCGGTCACTTTTCCGGTCCGTTCCATAAGCTTTATTAGTTGCTCCTCGGTTGCCCGCAGGTTTCTCGTCCGAGCCTGGATGTCCACGTACTCGTCGGTTACGTCCATGCTGTTGGAGACCTCCGACTTCACCTCCACGGCCATCCCCCGCAGACGGCCTATGGCCTCGTCAACCCTGTCCACCGGAACACGGGCCGAGATGAATCCCCGGTGCTCTTCCTGGTGGCTGGAGCTGACAATCCACCCACCTAATTCCTGGGCCAGAGCACTCGTGGCATCCAGGGCATTCGACACATCCTTCACCACAAGCATCATGTCCACGGTGCGAACTATCAGGCGCTCCTGGGTTGGGGCTGACTGGTCTTCTTCAGTCGAGACCAGCGCTCTTTCTACTCTTTCCGCCATCTCCATCGCCGCCCCATCCACCGACACCGCCTTCAACATCTCGGGCTCTGCCATTCTCATTGCCATCTGCGGCGCAGGTGTCCCCGTTGGCTGCGGCGCTGGCGTTGGCATTGCGGCAGGCTCAGCGCTCGATTCATCCTGAGTTGAGTACCAATCAGAGTCATCCGGGCCTGGGTCTATGGCGACCCGCCCCGCGTCGCTACCACCGCAAGCCACGACCAGCAGGGCAAGGACAATTGACATACCCAGGATAGCAAAAAGGGCCTTGCGACGGGTCATTTCACACCTCCTGACATCATGCTGGAAGGCGATGCCTTCACTAACAATATAGACGGAGGTAAGGGAAGAAAAGTTCCCGCGCCCGGTCCGTCGGGCCGGGTGCTCCCTCTGAATATCTGCCCTCCGCAGGCTGGCTTCATATTAAGTTCACCAAACGGGGGTGTCAAGTTAGCGACTAGACAGGGCAGGGCGTTTTCATTCTCCTGTCATTCAGAATGAGGCGTAGCGACCCGCCTGCCGGCGAGGCAAGAGTGAGGAATCCGAAATCCTTAGCTATGCCGTCGGGTGATTTTTCTGGTAAGATGGTTGTGGATTATTGGCGAGCAGCTATCAGCCGTTGCCCTGGACTTGATCCAGGGTGATGGCTCTCTCTAAGGAGGGTAGAAGTGCCTCTTCATTACGAAGATAGTGAAGTACGTTTAGTCAAGGTGCCCCACATGGGACAGTTGGACAACAACAGCTATATCCTGTCGTGTCGAAAGACAGGAGAGGCGGTAATTATTGACGCACCCGCCGAGCCGGAGAAGCTGCTGAGGGAAGTGGGGGATGTCAAAGTGAACGCTATCATCATCACCCATCGGCACGGCGACCACACGGCCGGCCTCCAGGAGGTGAAAGACGATACTGGCGCTCCTGTGGCAGCCCACACCGACGACGCACCGGCGTTGCCCATCCCCCCGGAGATTCAGCTAAATGATGGCGATACCTATCAGGTGGGCAATATCCGGCTAAGCGCCATGCACACGCCCGGACACACGCCAGGGGCCCTTTGCCTGCTCACCGGAAAGCTCCTCTTCACGGGGGATACCCTGTTCCCCGGCGGCCCCGGCAGGACCGGTTCTCCCGAAGCCTTCCGGCAGGTGAAAGACAGCATAGACCTGAAGCTCCTGGCACTGCCCGACGATACCGCCGTTTACCCCGGACACGGCACAGACAGCACCATAGGCGAGGCCAGGAGGCAGATTCAGGAGTTCGATTCAAGGCCTCACCCCAACGACCTGCACGGCGACGTGGAGTGGCTAAAGAGCTAGCTCTCAAAAGGTGGCCCGAAAGCCCCTTCTCCCCTGGCGGGAGAAGGTTGGGATGAGGGGGATTTGTTCCAACACCTTTAGAAAACCATCTCAGGGAGTGGATATGTACCAAAGGACTGTTCTAGATAACGGATTACCAGTGCTCACCTCCTCTATGCCCCATACCCGGTCTGTATCTATGGCCATATTCATCGGAGCAGGCTCCAGATACGAGTCCGACGAAATTGCGGGTACGTCTCATTTTCTGGAGCACATGCTCTTCAAGGGCACCAAGGCCTGGCCCACTGCCAGGGAGATAAGCGAGGCGGTGGAGGGAGTCGGCGGTATTATGAACGCCAGCACCGACAGAGAGATGACGGTGTTCTGGTGCAAGGTGGCAAGGCCCCACTTCCAGCGTTCCCTCTCCGTCCTGGTTGATATGATGCTCAATCCCCTTCTCGACCCCACGGAGCTGGAGAAGGAGCGGGAGGTGGTGCTGGAAGAGTTGAGGATGGTCAACGACTATCCCACCAATCGTGTTGACCTGCTTATTGACGAGACCCTCTGGCCCGACCAGCCCATGGGCAGGGACGTGGGAGGAAGCCAGGAGTCGGTCAGCAACATCACCCGCGAGCAGATAGTTGACTACGTTAGACGCCAGTACACCCCCCGCAACGCGGCGGTGGCGGTAGCCGGAGACGTATCCCATGAAGAGGTGGTGGACCTGCTGAGCGAGGCCCTCAGAGACTGGTCTCCCGAGGAGCCTATGGATTGGTATCCTGTTCAGGATGGACAAGAGATACCCCGAATCCGGGTTGAGCAGCGCAAGACCGACCAGGCACACCTGTGTATCGGACTCCCCGGCCTGCCCCTTACCCACCCGGACAGGTATGTCCTGGGGCTGATGAACGTTATTCTGGGCGAGGGCATGAGCAGCCGTCTGTTCCTTGAGCTACGGGAGAATCAGAGCCTGGCCTACGACGTGCATAGCTCGATAAACCTCTTCCGAGATTGCGGCTCCTTGATTGTTTACTGTGGCGTGGAGCCTCAAAAGAGCCAGAGGGCAGTAAGCGCCATCATGGAGCAGTTGAACGGCCTCCGGCACGACATCCCCGACAGCGAGCTTGAGAAGGCACGGGAGCTTTCCAAGGGCAGGATGCTCCTGCGCATGGAGGACAGCCGTAGCGTCGCCATGTGGATGGGAGCCCAGGAGACTCTGACGGGAGGGGTCCGCACCGTGGATGAAGTGGTGGAGCGGTTGGATGATGTTTCCACCGAGGACATAGAGCGTGTGGCCGGGGACATCATACGGGAGGACAAGCTGAACCTTGCGGTGGTCGGGCCCTATCGCAGTGACCGCCGGTTTCGCAACCTGCTGAAGCTCTAGCCGGCCTCCCGCCGGCCGACTGCCGTGCGTCTGTCCACTGTCTGCCCGCTGCAGGGAGACAATATGACCATTTACCTAGTGTCATGCGTGTCGAAGAAACGGGCGACTCCTTCACCCGCGAAGGACCTGTACACCTCTCCCCTGTTCCGCAAAGCTCGCGCCTACGTAGAAAGAACGGGCGGCCCCTGGTTCGTACTGTCCGCCAAGTATGGCCTCGTTCACCCCAACGAGGTAATTGAGCCTTATGACCTCACCCTGAACACCATGGGGCGTTCGGACCGCCGCCGGTGGGCGGGAAGGGTCCTCACCCAGTTGGAGTCCCATTTGGACAGCGTTGGGGCCGTCACATTCATGGCCGGCCAGCGCTACCGGGAGTTCCTGGAGCCATCTTTGCGGGGTCGTGGTCTGGCCGTCTCTGTCCCCATGGAAGGCCTGAAAATCGGCGAGCAGTTGAGTTGGTTGAGCAGGTAGGTTCGTGACTGACCAGCTTGTCGACACCGTCTACTGCTATGAGATGCTCGATAGTCTTGCCTTTAGATTCTTCACTCCACTTCGTTGCGTTCAGAATGACAGGAAAATTAAGGTCAAAGCTCAATTTCCTTCAGGTCAGGGGATAGCATAAGGCGGGCCTCCGTTAGCTCCTGTACGTCCTCCGCCGTCCAGCCCGGCGCGACCTCTTTGAGCACCAGGCCCTCCACGGTGACCTCAATCACCGCTATGTCGGTAACTATGAGGCTCACACAACCCCTCGCCGTAGTGGGGTAGGAGCACTCTTTCACTATCTTGGGCCGGTCGTTCCTGTCAGTATGCTCCATTGCCACAATGACCCGTCCGGCTCCCATAGCCAGGTCCATAGCGCCGCCGATGTTGCCCACGCCCCTCTCGGGCAGCATCCAGTTCGCCAGGTCGCCCACCTCCGAGACCTGAAGAGCGCCCAGCACGGTCACGTCTATGTGGCCGCCGCGAATCATGGCGAAAGCATCGGCGGAACTGAAAAAGGACATACCCGGCACCATCTTGAGGAACTGGCCTCCTGCGTTGATGAGGTCTATATCCTCTTCCCCTTCGTCGGCAAGGGGGCCGCAGTTCAGGACACCGCTTTCGCTATGGTAGAGCACCGTCATGCCTTCGGGAACGTAGCCGGATACCAGGGTTGGGATGCCAATGCCCAGATTGACACAAGCGCCATCGGGCAGTTCCTTGGCTACCCGCATGGCAATAACTTCCCTATCAAGACGCTCTTTGTCCATAACACTCCCGACATTCGCTCATGGACTGGGGTATATTGCCGGACTATAATGGGTTCGCGGGATGATGATTATCTCGACTCGGTCAACTGGATAATAGGCTTGATGGACGGAAGAGGTCAAGATATAGACAGATATGTTCCGGGCAAGTGGATGAGGCGGTTCCCAATTCTGGCTGCGCTGAAAAGCCTCGCCAACGGTGTTAATCCCAAGTACGGCACGAAAACGGTTGTGGTATCCAAGAGTACGGGAGACATCGTGTGGCTGGAGGACAAGGCCGGGAACATTATAGGGCCGGAACATAGCGGTAAGAGAAGGGCTGGGAAGTAAGTGAGAGTTCACAGAGGTCAGGACAGAAGCGGATTCCCCTTCGAGTTCCGGGTGGCCTTCTACCTGGTCGCAACATTCACGATTGTCTCTTTCATCCTCTGGCTTGCGCTCCCCGGAGACCACAGGTCGGTCCCTGTGCTGGAGCGTACCTGGCCTCCATTGCTGACAGGGTTCGCGGGTATGGTGTTCGGTAAGCTGTCCTGAGGAGACCGCCATGAAATTCAGATGGCTGAACGTTTGAGACAGGCCTATCTAAGGAACGAATAAGGGAGAGACCATGACTAATAATGCGTTGGAGGAAATTGGGAAATGGCTGCAAGACGATGAACACCGTCGGGTATATGGTTCTGAGAATATAAGACTGGACTTGGCTCTCGCCCTTGCAGAAGCACGCCACAGTGCCGGGCTTACTCAGAAACAGCTAGCGGAAATGAGTGGAGTGAGCCAGGCATACATCGCCAAATTAGAGAGCGGGGCGGCAAATCCTACGATAGGTCATATTGGAGCGCTGGTTGCGGCCATGTGGCTGAGGCCCAAGTTCAAATTTGAACCCTTGTTGACATCCGGCTCCGATAATCCACTCCCTTCGGAGACAACTCCTAGAGGCTACGAAGACGAGGTTCTCGATAGATTGTCATAAGCGTTACGCATTTGGATTCGACTGGAGAGCTAACAAATCAACCCGTCCGCTCATAAGGGAAGAAACCCGCCGGCCGCTGTACGATGCGCTGCACAAAGACCCCCGGTGTGACGACGGCGTCCGGGTCAAGACGCCCCGCCGGGACTATCTCATCAACCTCAACGATGGTAACAGCTGCCGCCGGGGCCATCACGGCGTTGAAGTTGCGCGACGTACCCCTGTACACCAGGTTGCCCATAGTATCGGCCCTGTGGGCACGCAGAAGGGCGTAGTCCGCTACGATTCCATACTCCAGCACCTGCTCCCGTCCGTTTATCAGCCGCGTCTCTTTGCCCTCGGCTATCTGCGTGCCTGCCCCGGTTGGAGTGTAGAAGGCGGCAATGCCGAATCCTCCGGCCCTGATGCGTTCCGCCAGCGTACCCTGGGGAACCAGCTCCAGGTCTACATCGCCACGCCTGTAGGCAAGCTCAAAGGCGCTGGGTCGGGATGGGGAGGGCGAAACCGGGAAGGATGCCACTGCTTTCCGCACCTGGCCGCTGTCAACCAGAACGCTGTGGTCTATGGGTAGAAAACCGGGCGGGGTGCCAAAGCTGACCGCGCGAGCTATGCCGGCGGTGTTGCTCACAATGGTCAACTCCCCGGCGCCCTGGTCTCGCAGGGCCAGAATCAGGTATTGGGCCATCCCGCCCGGGCCGGCAAAACCGTCCAGCAAGACTGTAGAGCCGTCGGGTATATCGGCTACGGCTGCCGCCGCGTCGGAGTAAACCTTGCTATCCGCTTGTCCCACAGGTCGAGAGGGGGCTATCTCTTTCAGGTCAGGCGACGACATGAGAGTGGCTCCGGTAATACCCTGCACCTCCTCCACGCTCCAGCCAGGGGCCACCTCTTTGAGCAGAAGGCCATCAGTGGAGACCTGAATCACCGCCACGTCGGTAACTATAAGGTCCACACACCCCGGCCCGGAGGAGGGGTAGCCAAGGTCCGTTACCACCCGGGGTCTGCCATCCTGGGTAGTATGCCCCATCATGGCGATGAGACGTTTTGCGCCGGCTGCTACATCTACCGACCCACCTGCCACAGCCCCGGTGGCCGCCCTGTCAGCCAGGTCTCCCCTCTCCGAGACCTGCAACGCCTCTACCACCGCCACGTCCACGTACCCACCCCTGACCATGCCGAGGGAGTCCGCCTGATGCACTATGGAGCCTCCGGGCAGCAGTCCGACGGGTTCACTCCCCGCATCCACCAGGTCAGGTTCCCAATTCTCCCTCTGGGGTCTCGAACCACGATTTATCAGGCCGTTCTCGGTGTGGAATATCACACCCATGCCGGACGCCACGTAGTCGGGCACCATTCCCGGCAATCCCACTCCCAGGCTGACCACCTGTCCGGGGCCAAGCTCGGAGGCCACCCTGTTCGCTAGAAGCTGCCTGCTAATTCCTGGTTTCATTGGGCTTGTCTCCAACCGCTACAATTCTGTTCACGTATATGCCGGGGGTTATGATAAGCTCCGGGTCCAGCTCTCCCGGCCAGACAACCTCGTCCACCTCCACAATGGTCACGTCGGCGGCCATAGCCATTATGGGGTTCCAGTTGCTCTGGGAACGCCGGTACACCAGGTTTCCCAGGGTGTCGGCCTTGTGGGCGCGGAGGAGGGCATAGTCGGCCTTGAGGGGCATCTCGAAGATGTATTCCTCCCCGTCAATTAACTTCCTTTCCTTACCAGCTTCAAAGGGCGTCCCCATGCCCGTGGCAAGGTATATCCCTCCAAGGCCGGCGCCTCCGGCCCTGATCCTCTCTGCCAGGGTTCCCTGGGGCACGGCTTCCACTTCCAATTGCCCATCTCTCCACATTCGAATGGCAGGGTTTGAGGCGTCGGGATGTATGGGAGCAGACGTGACGGCCTTCCTTACCCGGCCATCGGCTATCAGCCTGGCGGCATCGTACAGGTTGGGGTCTCCACCGTACCAGGGGCCGCTGATACACGTAAGACCGCCAACCCCCTTGGCAAGGAGGGCTTTGACCAGGTTCTGAGGTGTGCCCGGCACAGCGTATCCCGCCACCATAATCACGGCGCCGTCGGGGATGTCGGCCACCGCCTCGTCGGCACCTGAGATTACCTTGCCAGGAGACACTTCTTCTCAACCTCCCAGTTTAAGGGAAATTCTAGCAGGTATTGGGCCTTCGGTGAAGCTCCGTAAACGCGAAAGGCGCTCACAGCTTACCTTGACCCCAACTATTGCCTACCGTACAATCAACTCACTGGGTCAACCTACGGAGGCTATCTCATGTTTGAAGCGTTAACCGACAAGCTCAACGGCATCTTCGGGCGTCTCACAGGCAAGGGACGACTCTCGGAGAAGGACGTGGATGAGGCCCTGAGACAGGTACGTCTGGCCCTTCTGGAGGCCGACGTGAACTTCAGGGTAGCCAGAGACTTGGTCAACAAGGTGAGGGAGCGAGCCGTAGGTGACGAAGTGATGGGAAGCCTGAGTCCGGGCCAGCAGGTGGTGAAGATAGTCAACGAGGAGCTTACCGACATCCTGAGGGGAGGCGACCATGACCTGGTACACCCCAACCGCCCACCGGCTGTCCTGATGTTGGTGGGTCTGCAGGGATCGGGAAAGACCACCACCGCCGCCAAGCTGGCCTTGCAGCTTCGCCAGCGCGGCCATCGCTCCACCCTGATTGCCGCCGACCTCCGCCGACCTGCCGCCATCCAACAGCTTATCATCCTGGGCAAGCAACTGGACATACCGGTATATTCGGAGGAACCCACTTCCACGCCCGTCAGTGTGGTCAGGGCAGGGCTACGGCAGGCGCAACAGGCCGGGATGAGCTACGCCATCATTGACACCGGAGGCCGACTGCACATAGACGACGAGATGATGCAGGAGATGGAGGACATAAAGTCGGAAGCGTCCCCCGACGAGGTCTTGTTGGTGGTGGACGCCATGACCGGTCAAGACGCCGTGAACTCCGCTCAGGAATTCCACCAGAGGGTCAACCTTACCGGCCTGATAATGACCAAGCTGGACGGCGATGCAAGGGGCGGGGCCGCCATTTCCATCACCCGAGTCACCGGCGTGCCCATCAAGTTCATCGGTGCAGGCGAGAGGCCAGACGCCCTTGAACCCTTCCACCCCGACAGGCTGGCTTCCCGCATCCTGGGCATGGGGGACGTACTGTCCCTGATTGAAAAGGCCCAGCAGACGGTGGACGAGCAGCAGGCTAAAGAACTGGAAAGGAAGATACGGAAGGCGTCCTTCGACCTGGAGGACTTCCTGGGCCAGTTTCAGAGTGTGAAGAAGATGGGTTTCGCCCAGGTGCTTGAGATGATACCGGGGTTCTCCCAGATGAAGAACCGGATGCCTGAAGACTTCGACGAGCGACAGCTCATCAAGTTCGAGGCGGTCATTCGCTCAATGACTCCGGAGGAAAGGCGCAACCCGGACATATTGAATGGCAGACGCCGCCGTCGCATTGCCCTCGGCAGTGGCACCACTCCCCAGGATGTAAACCAGCTTCTCAACCAGTTCCGCCAAGCCCAGAAGCTGATGAAGCAAATGTCTCGCGCCCGCAGCCCACGGGACCTCCAGAGCCTCTTCAGATAGTCGGATAATTTTCGTCACTCCTGCGAGGGTCCGATTGGCCACAGTTGCTTATGGGGCGTTGAGCTTTTCCGTGAGTGCCCTTATGGCTGCGTAGGCGTAGGGTATGTACTCCTCGAGCGGTAGCTCCAAGGGCCGGTACTCGTCCACATGGTCCACGTCGCTCACACCCAGAGGGCCGGGTATGGTCTGAAGGTTCAACTCATATAGCTCGCCATCCGGGCAGACCACAATACACCCCTTATTGGTGGCCTGCAGACCACGAGGCTCCACCTCAACAGCCTGAATGGAGGTCATACCCACGAAGGCTGGAAATGGATGAAGCCTATCTACCAATTCCTTCACGATGTCCCGTAGCTGAGAGGCGGCCCTTTCCAGCGACTCATCGGCCACGGCTTTCAGCGCCCACGGCTCCAGACGGCCCTCTACCATACCAACCCAGTTACCCTAGACTCTTGATGAAATACAGGCGGACCGGCCAGACCAGTCCGCCTGTGCTTTCCACATCTTGTGCAGGGAGCGACGCCTGCCTGCATGGCCAGGGTCTTCCAGTCCTTTCCTGGCCGCTCATCGGCAAGCGTGCGACGGGGCAATACCTTGCCCGCCTCTCTACTTGGCGTTGGCCGCGCGCGTCGCCAGCGCCTTGGGTGCGACCTGCTTCTCCACGGTGGATATGACAAGCTCTCTGTCCATCTCGGCTACTATGCCGGGATAGCCCGCCCGCTCAATCATGGACGGCAGCTTCCCATCGGTGAACTGGTCCAGCGTCCATTGCAGCGTGTCGGGGACCGTGGTGGTGTCCCAATAGAGACGCACGTCCTTGTTCCTTGGGCCATAGTGGTAGTGGGGCGCTCGGTCGAAGCAGTCGAAGGCGAGAAGCTCTATCTCCTGGCCTGCCACGTCACTGAGGACATGGATGGCCATGCCCCGGTCGTTTATTTGCGGCAACTCTCGGAACTCCAGCCCAAACTTTATGTTCCCGGCCTGGATGACCTCGTCGCCCCGGTTGTGGGTAACGGTCCTTCTCTGGGAGTTGGATATCTCCCTGGCGGTGGTCTCTACCTCATTCAGACTCGTGGCCACCATGGAAGCGTTCTCGAAGTTGTCGAGCTTGCCCGCCAACTCCTCGTACCCCGCCCTCTTAATCATGTCGGGAAGCCTGGTCCGCAACTGTTTAAGGGTCCAGCCCAAGGGGTTTCCCGCCGTGGTCTTGTCCATGTACAGCCGCTCGTTCTGCTTTGCCGGGCCGTAGTGGTAGTGAGGGTGTTGGTCGAAGCAGTCGAACCGCAGAATCTCTTCGTCCTTGCCGTTTATCTCGCTCAAGACCTGAATACCCAAGCCCTGATCGTCCATGATCTCCTGGCGATAACGTAGCGCGAATTTGATAGGTCCGGCTTCAATTATAGTAGTCTGTGGCTGCTGCATGATTGCCTGCCTCCTTACGTTTGTATTTGACTTTAGCCCCCGCCGAGGGTGCCCATTCCCCGGCGCCAGGTCAGCGCCTGCAGGGGCCTTGTCGGTATTATAGCTCAGTTAGCGTTCCGGGTAAATAGTGCAGAGGAATTGGTATTGTGAAGATAGAGAGATATTGAGTTATAATCGAGGTCTAAGGAGAAGGGAGGAGGTGTGGAGATGGTGCGAGCCCGGGTTTATCGCCACGATGTGCGCTGTCCTGAC
>DAOUKR010000025.1:0-326819 GCA_034421095.1 Dehalococcoidia bacterium | reverse complement strand
CGGCTCTACTCCCCGGCGATAGGGAGCGGTGCTGTGATGGACTACCTGGGTCAGACGGGACTGGACTCCCTGAAGGGGGCTGACATCCTGAAGGTAGCCCCTGAGAGGTACAGCTCATCGGTGGAGTATGCGGACACCACCATAGCCAGGAAGCTGAAGGGTATAGCGCAGATACACCTGGCTGACCTGGGGACGCGGATATTCTACTGCGACCACGGGAGCTTCGACACCCACTCGAACCAGGTGGGGATGCACGACACGCTGTGGAAGGACGTGAGCGAGGGAGTAGAGGACTTCTTCGAGGACCTGAAGGAGCACGGGGCAGGGGACAACGTGATAATGCTGCTGTTCAGCGAGTTCGGCAGGAGAGTCCACGACAACGGGTCTGGTACGGACCACGGTGCTGCTGGGGCGGCCTTTGTGATAGGTGAACCTGTGGCGGGGGGCCAGTACAGCGAGTACCCCTCGACGAAGCCGGAGGACCTGCAGCAGGGGGACCTGGTGCCGAACCTGGACTTTCGGGGACTGTACTCGACCATCCTGGACGAGTGGTTGGGGCTGGATGCGGTACCGATAGTAGGAGGGAGCTTCGAGAAGCCCCGGTTCCTGCGCTAAGACAAGAAACGAAGAGGGATAGATATACACCAAGGAGGGCTGGCGAGCAGGTAGAGATACTGAATCGCTGGCCCTTTGAGTGTGAGGGAGTCTGAACAAACATACGGTAGTGAGGGTGAGATGCTTACTGTAACAGTATCAGGACGCACCTACGACTTCAGCCATGCAGTCGGGGGATACTATATTGCTCAACCGGTCGGGGTCGCCAAGGGTGAAGGCGACTTGGTGTATGTTCTGAGCCGGCAATCCGAGCAAATCTCCAATGTGCCCTGGAACCGGACCGCCACCGGTGCGAAGATAGGCCAATGTACCGTAGGGACTGTGCCGGGAGACGAAGAGTTCCTGGGCGACATCGGCAAATATGGCGACGGGGACGGGCAACTCATCTGGCCTGCGGGCATCGCCACAGATGCCCAGAAAAACATCTACATCACCGATGAATGGATGAACCGCATTTCCATCTTCGACAAAGAGGGCACCTTCCTCACCTCATGGGGGTCTCCCGGTAGCGGTGACGGCGAGTTCAATCGCCCCTCGGGAATTGCCATAGATGAACAAGGCGACCTTTATGTTGTGGACAGTCTCAATCACCGCGTCCAGAAGTTCACCAAAGATGGGAAGCACCTGGATACCTGGGGCAGCCTGGGCAGCGGTGACGGGCAACTCGATTCTCCTTGGGGCATCACCATAGACCGCGAGGGATATGTGTACGTGGCCGACCACAGGAACCACAGGGTGCAGAAGTTCACTCCCCAGGGCGAGTACGTGGCCCGGTTCGGCAGCTACGGAGCAGGCCAGGGAGAACTGGACCGTCCTTCCGGTGTAGCAGTTGACCCCGACGGCGACGTGTACGTGTGCGACTGGGGCAACAACCGGGTGCAGATATTCGCACCCGATGGCAGGTTCATTACCAGCCTCGTCGGAGATGCCCAGACACCGTCCAAGTGGCACAGGGATGTGATAGAAGCCAACGCAGACGTAGCCAAAGCCCGTCGCAGGGTCTACACCCTGGAGCCTGAATGGAGGTTTGCCTTTCCCACGTCGGTGATCTTTGACGTAGAGAAGTCGCGGCTCATGGTAACTGACACCCAGCGGAGCCGACTCCAGATATACAACAAGGTAAGGGAATACCTGGAGCCTCAGTTCAACCTGTAGTGTCGGGGCCCGGTGCTATCCGCAGTAGCATAGTGAGGTTATCGCACCGATGATGGAGGAAACGTATCTTCTGATAGCCAACGATAATCCCAACATACTATGCTCCGAGATCCCGGCGAAAGTGTTGGAGGCGGCTATTGCCGATGCAAATGAGCCGTCGGAGTCCTATGCCGACTTCTTACAGGCCGGGCATACCCAATGGCTACTTCAGAAATATGGACGAGTGACTCGCGGCAAGGCTGAGATAAGAAACGCCGTCGTGGTGCTGTGGCTGAGGGCCTGCCGGTTGCACTTAAACAGCATGCTTGGTCGCCGACCGGACCCGGACTGGGACAAACCCTTCTTCTCCGACGAAGGTCTCTACGAATAGTGTCAAACCTGCCGGCTATCCGGCAGGCCTTAAAGGCGGGACCGTCATAACAGGGTTCCTGTTCTTCAAGTAGCTCTCCGTTACAAATGGCGAACCGAACCCGTACTTGTCGGCGCATTCCCTTACAAGGTCAAAGACCTCGGGCCTGAAGGTTAGGGGCGGCGGCCTGACACCGCTCTCAAGGGTCCTTCTCATAAATGTGCCACTAAGTTCCTGCTTCCGGTCACCATGTCCGCAGAGGCCCTCATAGGCGATGCCCTCGCAGGCTGGGCAGTACCACCACTCGAGAGTTACCACCGGCTTTATGCCTATGTCGGGCAGCTCGTCGAATATCCTGTGGGAGGCGTAGGGGTCGTAGTAGGAGCCTACGCCGGCGTGGTCCCTCCCGAACATGTGATGGGTGCAGCCAAGGTTCTTTCTGACGATGGCATGGAACACCGCCTCCCTGGGGCCAGCGTACCTCATGTCCCACTGGAGAATGGAAGCCATGTAGACGTTCTCCTTGAAATAGCCAGAAGTCCTGAGAGCATCCTGGGCCAGGATAATGGCCTCGTCAATGTAGTCTCCGGTGCGCTTCTCCCCAATGACGGCGTTGACCAGTACGGCGTCTGCGTTGGCAGCGAACCAGGCCCCCTTCATCAGCCACTCGTGTCCGGCGTGGGGAACGTTCCTGGTCTGGAAGGCCACGACCTTCGTCCACCCCCTCTCAGTGAGCCTTTCCCTCAGCTCTCTTGGGGTGTACCAGAACTTGTCATAGGGTGGGTTCACGCGTGGCGGGTTGATGAGGGTCACTTTCCCGCCCAAGAACCTGTCCTTGTAGGCGTAGGTCCTCCTCACCCCAGGGTGGTTCTCATCGGTAGTGCCGTAGACCTGCCGGGCAAGGTGCTCCTTGTCGCAGGCGTAAATCTCTTCCACATCCAGCGTTGCCAGGGGCTGGTCCTGATGGGTAAGGAGCAGCGTGTCCCCTTCCCTCAAGGATAACCGGTCTATCTCCTCAAGGGACAAATCGAAGACTATAGGGATGCTCCAGACGTAGCCGCTGGCCAGTCGCATATCTTCCACCACCGCATCAACGTCCGCCTTGAGCATGAACCCTTCAATCGGCGAGAAGAAACCGTAGGATATGCCGACGCACTCGGAGGCTATCTGGCTCCTCACGGGTATCGCCTTTAACTCCCGGACTCTCTGGTCACCCCCCTGTAATGGTGTTACTCTCTCAGTGAGTCTGCCCCCGTGGGGCGAAAGGGTGTTATCAACCATATCCGTTACCTGCTGCACACGACTACTACGGTCCGTACTCCGGATTTGGGACACGCCATCCCGGTGGAATAGGGTGTGAGAAGACCCACTCCAAGCACCCTCGCCCTTGAAAGGAGAAGGATGGGGTGATGGTGATGGCGTCCCCCTCATCCCAGCCTCCTCCCACAGGGGGAGAAGGGGCTTTCAAACACCCGCTTAGACCGTAGGTTGGGCCACGACTCCCGGGGCGATCTTCCTACTCAGCCACCGGCCGTCGGAGGAGCTACCCGCCAGCTTGCCGTCCTCCACGATGACCTTTCCCCGTAGGATAGTCATTATGGGGTAGCCCTCACACTCGAACCCGTCCCAGATGGAGTAGTCCGAGTCGGCGTGCAGGTCGTCCAGGGTGATTGTCTTCTTCATGTCGGGGTCCCAGAGGACGATGTCGGCGTCGCTGCCCACGGCGATAGCGCCTTTCTGAGGGTACATGCCCAGGATTTTGGCAGCGTTGGTCGAGGTTATGGCGGCAAAACGCTCAAGAGAGATGCGTCCCGTGGACACCAGCTTGGTATAGGTCACGGGCATACGGGTCTCTATGCCGTTGTGCCCGCCGCAGACCGACTCTATGGTAGTGCCCCACAGCTTTACATCCTTGTGGGTGGTGTACTCGTCGGTGGCGGTGGTACAAATCGGGCCATCCACCAGGCCCTGCTGGAGGGCGTCCCGGTCGTCGGCGAACTTGATGGCCGGGTAGGTGTGAATGGCGGTCCCGCCTGCCTTCTTGTAATCGTCACAGGTGAATTCAAGGTAGTTGTGAAGGGCCTCACCGTACACGGGCATATTATGGCTGCGGGCCTCGGCTATGGCTGCCACCCCCTCCTTGGCGGTGGTGTGGACAAAGTAGATTCCCGTCTCGGTGTGCTTGGCTAGCCGGATGATTTTGTGGAAGGCCAGGTCCTCGGAGATATTGTTGTGTACCAGGTGGAGATTGTGACCCTGGTCGTTCCCCTCCCTTATGAGCTTGTCCGTCATATAGGTCACAACGTCGTCGTCCTCAGCATGGACCGCCATGATGCCGCCGTGCTTGGCTACCTGCTCGAAGATAGCCCACAGGTGGCCGTAAGGACACCGGGCGGCGTTAAAGGTGGTGAAGATTTTGAAGCTGGCCAGCCCCCCCTGGATGGCCTCGCCAATCTCACCAATCATGTTGGGGGGGACGTTACCGGCCATAATGAAGTGGAAAGCGTAATCCGTGTAGGTGTGGCCGGTAAAGACATTCTTCCGGTCCTCCAGCTGTTGCATAATTGGCTCTGTGGACGGGGTTGCTCCCGGAGCTATGGGAAGCTCCCCGGCGAAATCTATAAAGGTGGTGACGCCTCCGAAGGCTGCGGCGCGGCTGGCTGCCTCGGGCGGCTGGGTCATCGCGTCGGGAATGCCGGACCACTCCCTGGGCACCGGAATACCGATGTGGGTATGGGGCTCGATACCTCCGGGCAGGACTATCTTCCCCGTGGCATCAATTGTCCTCCCGGCCTCCACGTTGAGGGTCCCAGGCAGGGCAACGGCGGCGATTCTCTCGCCCTGGATGCCAACGTCCAATTCCCCAACTCCCCCTGGGGTTACCACTCGACCTCCACGGATAATCAAGTCCAACATCCTTGTCCTCCTACTCAGATTTCTTGCCAAGCACCCAAAAGCGCCAGGTTCGGTTGACACCCTTCTTTCGCATCATTCTGAGGAGCGACCCACCAACCCGTCATACTGGCGAAAGCCAGTATCCAGATTCTCCAAATTCCTGGATTCCGGCTCAAGGCCGGAATGACGTAAGTTATTTTTAAGTTATTCTGAGGTTCCTTAGATTCTTCACCCCGCTCCGCTACGTTCAGAATGACATGAGACGGGAATGTCAACACTGCTTAGTTAGGCGTTAGGGCCACCGTCCGTATCTCGCCGAACTCCTTGTCAAGCTTCTGCCAGGACTCGCCGCCGTCGTCGCTCTTGTACACATATCCGTAGAGGCTGGCGGCAACAATGGCGTCTGGGACCTCAGCATGGGTGCCGAACCAGTAGATTACCGAGTTGGGCTGCACGGGAAGGGACGCGGTGTTCCAGGTCTGACCGCCATCCTTGGAACACTGGATTGCACCGGTCCGACCGGGTATTGCGTCACCGTTGCCCACGAACATGACCCTGGGGTCATCCGTCTTTATAGTCATGCCCCGGCAGTAGGAGCGGGTGTCCTCTTCCTGAAACTTGGGGAACAGATGATATTCCCAACTCTCGCCTTCGTCGGTGCTGGTAGCGATTCCGAATGGGCTGGTGGCGTACACCGACGTGGTCTGGCCGGGATTAATGGCCATTCCATGAACGTCACCGTGAAAGGGGTCGGGGCCAAGGTCGGGAAGGTGCACCCAGGTATCTCCGCCGTCCAGGCTCTTGTAGACGCCGTCAACTTCAATGCCTGCCCAGATGGTGCGGTGGTCTCGGGGGTCAACAATCATGTTGGTTGTCCGGGGGGTACCCACCGGGCAGGGATTGGTCACACCCAGAGACAGATGTTCCCACGTCCGGCCTCCATCCCTGGAGCGAAAGGCATCGGGCCTGGTGCCGACAAAGATGGTGTCGTGGTTCAATGGGTCAACGGCCAGAGACCAGACTTGGGCGCCGTCTATTGGCACGTCCAGGTCCGTCCAGGTAGCGCCTTTGTCGTCGCTGCGATAAACGCCAACGTCGGAGCCGGCCAGGATACGGCTCGGGTCGTCCGGGTACACGGCAAGGGCTCTCACGTTACACTCAGAAGGGATGGGGTCTCGAATCCGGTTCCAGGTCTCTCCCCCGTCCGGGCTGACGGAAAGTCCACCGCCAACGGTTCCCACGCAAATCGTATAGTTCTTTGCCATCCCCGTCTTCTCCTTTCGACTATAATATGGCAACATAATAGCTCAAGTCTTGAAAAAATGCTACTGAGGCGTGTTGGATTCCCGTTCCCCGGTCGGGGTCGGGGACAAGCTTCACGGGAATGACGGTAGGGGCTGGTACAGAAACCCACTCTCGTGTCAGTAGTTCAAAGAAGGAGGAGAGCGATGGTCGAGTCCGGTGGGCAGAGGCGAAGGACTTTCGGCCAGTGGTGGGACTCCACTGAAGAGCAAATTACCGTTGCTTTGGATGCAGTGCGGCAGGTGAGCCTTGCCGCCTTGCAATCCGTGGGTGCGAACGCCGAAGACGCGGCCTTTCTGTTGGACATCGCCCTAGACAAGGCCCTTCAGGGTGATCCCGTGCGGGGGATGGTGAGAGTTCCCGGATGGGTTAATGCTGCCCGACGAGGAGATTTGGACTTGCGGCCTGATGTTCGGGTACTTCGAGAGACCAGCGCCACGGCGATTGTAGACGGCGGCACCAGGGCTGAACATGCCCTGGTATGCCGGTACGCCATAGACCTGGCAACCGAGAAGGCGCGAACGCACGGTGTGGGGTGGGTGAGCGCGCGTGCCCACGGAGAAATACTGACTCCGTTCATCAAGCGGGCTGTCGCTCAGGATATGGTGGTCATGGTGATGACCCAGAGCTTCCCATCCGTTGCCCCAATAGGAGGGATGGGGCCGTTCCTGGGCAACGCGCCCGTTGGATTCGGCATACCGGCGACAAGGCACGCCCCGGTGATTCTGGATATGTCAGTTACCCAGACGTCCGCCACACCTGTGGCTAACGCAGCCCGCCAGGGGCAGGAAATCCCTCCCGATTCCATCCTGGACGAGCGTGGTGAACCGACGACGGACTCCAGGGAATTCATCAGGCCGGATTGGACAGGCCCCGCTTCCTACGTTCCCCGGGGCAGCCTTCTGCCCCTGGGGGGTGCCCGCAGCGGCCACAAGGGATACGCCCTCGTCTTTGTCGTAGGCCTCCTGAGCTATCTCCTCAGCGACACCAGCCCTCCCTGGGACCTGGCCCGCGACCTGGAGGAACCGGGGCGATACGGGACCCTGTTCCTGGTCATAGACCCTTCCACCGCCCTCCCGGTGGAAGAGTTCAAGAGCCGTGTGGATGAGTACATAGACAGGGTAAAATCATCTCCCAAGAAACCGGGTGTCGTGGATATTCTGTACCCTGGAGAGCGTTCTCAGCAGCTTCAACGGGAAGGTAGGGAGCGCAACCAGGTGTCCATGCCTGCCAGTCACTACCATGCCCTGGTGGAGCTGGCCGGAGAGATGGGCATGGACGGGGTGCTATAAGGCCCTATCGCCCAACCCGTTCTCTTCACAGTCAGGTCAGGGCCTTTTCCTCGCGCAGACGCTCCACCTCTTGTTCGGAGAGGCCCAGGAGGCCCCGCAACACTTCGTCGGTGTGCTGCCCTATGCACGGGGCGTGGCGATACTTGAGCGGTGGTACGTACCCAATGTCCCACACCGCTCCCACCATGCGGTGCCGCCCTGCCTCCGGGTGGTCCGTCCATACCACCCGTCTTCGAGCCTTGAGGTGAGGGTCATTGAGCAGGTCCTTGGGGTCCAGGGCGGCTCCGGCGGGGACCCCCGCCTCCTGTAGCAGGTGCATAGCCTCGTAGTGGGAGCGCTGCCGGGTCCACCGGGTGATGATGTCGTCCAACTCGTTATGGTGCTGCCACCGGACCGAAAGCTCAGCAAAGACGGGGTCTTGCGCTAGCTCCGGCTGGCCGATGGTCGAGCATAGCGACTGCCACTCCTCCTCCGTGGATACTGATATGGCGACCCAGTGGTCGGCGCCCTTGCAACGGTATACTCCGTGAGGGACCTTGTAGGGGTCACGATTGCCGATGGCCGGCGGAGGATGCCCCACGCGGCTGTACTCTGCCACCGACTCGGGGATGAAGTTTACAAAGGTCTCGGACATGGAAAGGTCAATGTGCTGGCCCTGGCCCGTCCTCTCACGGTAGTACAGAGCTTCCAGGATAGCCATAGAGGCGGCGGTGCCGCTTACCGGGTCTGGCAGTATGGTTCCCAGGATACGGGGCCGGTCCTCGGGGCTGTACCCGGTGACTTCGCAGACCCCGCTGAACAGGTTCACCGCACTGTGCATTCCCACGTACTCTTTCATGGGCCCGGTGCGCCCGAAGGCGCTCACGGACAACATGATGATACTGGGGTTTAGCTCCTTGAGGGTATCGTACCCCAGGCCGAACTTGAGCATGGTCCGGGTTGCAAAGTTCTCTATCACCACGTCGCTGACCCGGACCAATTTCTTGAATAGCTCGACCCCCTGGGGCGTGGTCAGGTCCAGCGTGCAACTGCGCTTGTTGGTTCCCAGGGAATTGTACAGGGAGCCGGTGTTTGGGCCTTGACGGCCCTGGGCGAATGGAGGGCTATTTCGGCTGGTCAGCCGGTTGCTTGACTCGACCTGGATGACGTCGGCACCCATCCAGGCCAGTATCCTGCCGCAATGGGGGACGGAAACCACCTGCCCCAGGTCAAGTACCCGGATTCCCTCCAGGGGCATTCTACTAGGATTCCCGGTTTCTGACGGAGCAGGTTTCTGAGATGCATTGCCCATGTCCTGGATGTCATGATTGTGCTGGCCCAGTTCCGGCGCGAGGGTGCGCAGTGTATGTGGTGTCCTGGTGAGCTTGAAGGGCGGGCCGGGGAGCTTGACCTCTCCCCCTTCCACCGGGGTACTCCATAAATAGTCACGGCTCTTTATCTGGTCCGAGTCCATCATTTGTCCCACGGTGAAGGCCGGAAAACAGGGGATGCTTCTGCCCTGGGCCATGCGCATAATCTCTTCCCCTGTACGCTGGGTAGACCACTCCTCTATGAGGGGTCTCAGAGCGTCCCAGTTGGCGCCTCGCAGCCTTCCGCTGGCAAATACCTCCAGCGATGCCCAGTCCGGGTTTCCCATCACCTCGACAAAACGGTTCCAGTGCTCCCCGTAAGGCGTAGCTATGACAACCCATCCGTCCTTGCAGGGCATCATGTCGTTGGGTTGAAGAGCAAAGATATTTGGCAGGCGTCCGGCAATCTCGCGAATATAGGAGTAAATCGAGGTATCCCGGCCTATCATTGATGCGATGGCATCCATGCCGGAGACATCCACCTGGCGACCCTTTCCGTCCTGCCGCCGGGCGAACACGGCCATCATGGTAGCCATGGCGCCGACAAGTCCGGTAATGATGTCGGCTACGGGAGCTCGCGGGTGCAGGGGTGGCTCGGTGGGTGGGTCATCCACGTGGTCGGGCATCCCGGGGCTGGCGTAGCCCAGGCCTCCCATGTTATGGACTATCAGCTCATCTCCCTTGAAGTTGCGGTAGGGTCCGGTCAGTCCGAAGGGTGTGATGGCCGTTACTATGAGATTGGGGTGGGTCTTGCGGAGGTCACGGTAGCGCAGACGCAGCTTGCGCCCAAGCTCAGGGTTCCCATTCCAGATGAGGATGTCTGCGTCCGACAGGAGGCCCCACAGCGTCTGTCGTCCCTCGTCGGAGTAGAGGTCCAGGGTTACTCCCAGCTTGTTGGTGTTGAGGAACTGGAAGAGGCTTGCACTGCTGTAGCCCTCGCTGCCGTCGAGGGAAGATGGACGACGACGGAGCGCCTCGCCCTCGGGCGGCTCCACCTTGACAACACGGGCGCCACCATCGGCCAGCAGCTTTGAGCAATAGGGGCCTGCTACGTGGCTTCCATACTCGACGACCCGAAGCCCTTCAAGGGCTAGCCCACTCTCATTCATCTGCCACTACCTTATCCCAAGAGTACGACCGACGCCACTTCTTTCGATGGGCTTATCATCGCGTATGTATAGATACCCAAATGGGTGAGGCTCTGATTGCACGTAAGTATACATAGGGCCGGGTAAGGGTGTCAAACCTCCGATTTGTGCCTACGAAAATGGGCTTTCGGTTGTCAGCCCGCCAGCCTTTCACTGTCACCCAAAGGGCCACGAGGAGCTACAGTATATGAGGGCTGCAGGCTCCAGGCATGGTTGACGGCCCTGGAGGCCGATGCTATACTCGCTCACGTCAGGGATGCCTGATACCCGCCTATCAATCCGCAAGTAAAGCACTTTAGCAGAGCACTAATGGCGATAGGTGCGACGCTGCCAACACGACGGAGGTGAAACGCTGATGGACTCTTCTTCTAACGTGGTGCTGTCAACCCATGAATACAACGTGGTCGGCACGAGACCCATCCGACACGACGGGACCGACAAGGTTACAGGGCGGGCCTCCTACGGAGCGGACTTTGAAGCGGTGGGGCTCCTCCACGGCAAGGTGCTCAGGAGTCCTCATGCCCATGCTCGCATCAAGTCCATAGACGTTAGCAAGGCCCTGGCCCATCCCGGGGTCAAGGCCGTCGTAACGGCAAAAGACCTGCCCTACGCTCCCGACAAGATAGCCGATTTCGGCGAAAGCGCAGGAAACCTGAAGTATGTCAGCAACAACATCCTGGCGTTGGACAAGGCCCTATACAAGGGCCATGCGGTTGCCGCCGTAGCAGCCACCAGCCCCCACGACGCCGAGGAAGCCCTGGCCCTGATAGACGTGGAGTACGAGGTACTGCCGCCGGTGCTGAACACACAGGATGCCATGAAAGACGGTGCGACCTTGCTCCACGACGACCTGTTCACCTCGTTTCTGGGTGAAAAGTCGGACAAACCGAGCAACGTCGCCAATCACCTCCGGTTTGAGGCGGGAGATGTGGAGAAGGGATTTCAAGAGGCCGACGTGGTTGTGGAACGTGAGTACCACATGGCGACAGTGCATCAAGGCTACATAGAGCCTCACAATGCGACTGCCCTGTGGAACTCCGACGGGAGGGTGACCATCTGGTGCAGCACGCAGGGGTCATTCGTCGTAAGGTCCACAGTGGCGGAGGTCCTCAGAATACCTGAGTCGAGCATTAAGGTCGTGCCTATGGAGATAGGCGGCGGATTCGGCGGGAAGATACCCGTCTACCTGGAGCCGCTGGCCGCCCTGCTCTCCCGCAAGACGGCCCGCCCAGTCAAGATGGTAATGAGCCGCGCAGAGGTCTTCGAGAGCACCGGACCGACCAGCGGCTCCTACGTCAAGCTCAAGATGGGAGCAACCAGGGATGGTCGTATAACCGCCGCCCAGGCTCACATGGCCTATGAGGCGGGTGCCTACCCCGGGTCCCTCATAGGGGCCGGCGCTATGTGCGTATTTGCTCCGTACCAAATTGAGAACGGGCTGATAGACGGGTACGATGTTGTGGTCAACAAGCCCAAGACCGCAGCTTACAGGGCACCGGGCGCTCCCAACGCGGCCTTTTCCGCCGAGACGGTGATAGACGAAATCTGCGAAAAAATCGGGATGGACCCCGTTGAGTTCCGTCTGCGCAACGCCGCCAAAGAGGGCACGCGCCGCGTTGACGGGCCGGTATTCCCCCGCATAGGCTTCACGGAAGTCCTGGAGGCAACCAAGAACCATCCCCATTACTCGGCACCCCTGGAGGGCCCCAATCGGGGGCGGGGCATGGCGACAGGTTTCTGGTTCAACGTGGGGCTTCAGTCCAGCTGTAATATGAGCGTCAACACCGACGGAACGGTGAGCCTGGTGGAAGGGTCTACTGACATCGGCGGGACGCGGGTAGCCGTAGCCATGCAGGCGGCGGAGGTCCTGGGCATTCCCGCGGAAGACGTCCATCCCTCGGTGGTAGATACGGACTCGGTGGGCTATACCAACGTTACAGGCGGAAGCCGGACGGCCTTTGCCACGGGTTGGGCGGCCTACGAGGCCGCCCAGGAAGTGAAAAGGAAGATGATAGAGCGAGCAGCCACTGTATGGGACACTTCCATAGAGGACGTGGAGTATGACGGCGGCGTGCTGACCCACAAATCGGATCCGGAGTTGAGAATGACCTTCAAGGAGTTGGCGGGCAAGCTGCTCCAGACCGGCGGCCCAATCTCCTCAAGCTCCAATGTAGAGCCTTCCGGCGTGGGAGGGGCCTTCGCCACCGCCATAGTGGACGTAGAGGTTGACCCCGACACCGGGAAGGTAGACGTGCTGAGATACACCACCGTGCAGGACGCCGGCAAGGCCATTCACCCCAGCTACGTTGAGGGACAGATGCAGGGGGGCGCCGTCCAGGGCATCGGGTGGGCGTTGAACGAAGAGTATTTCTATAACGACAAGGGAGAGATGGCTAACTCCAGCTTCCTGGACTACCGTATGCCCACAAGCCTTGACGTGCCGATGATAGATACCGTAATCGTCGAGGTGGCGAACCCTGGACACCCCTACGGAGCCAGGGGTGTGGGCGAGGTTCCCATCGTACCGCCGCTCCCCGCCATCGCCAACGCCATACACAACGCCATTGGGGTACGGATGCAGGAGCTACCCATGAGTCCCGGCAAGATACTGGAGACCCTGTGGCAGAGTGAGTAAATCCGGGCTCTTGGATTCCCTACCAAGCTTCACCCCTTTCGGAATGAGATGCTGGGGGCACTCTCGGGGAATGTCATAGCATCCAGGGTTCAAGCAAAGTTCTCGATGCCGTCGGGGGTCTGCACGTCTATAAGGGTGAGGGTGCCAGACCGGAGAGCCGCCTCCAGGGCAGGTGCCAACTCCTTCAGCGAATCAACACGCACGCCGCTGGCCCCGTAGGACTCGGCCAGCTTGACAAAGTCAGGGTTCTGTAGGTCAACGGCCATGTACCGGCTCTTGTAGAAGGCCTTTTGCATGTCCTTCAGCACACCCCAGGCATTGTCGTTGAATATAATCACCACCGGACTCAGCCCGTACTGGACGCAGGTGCCTATCTCCTGGATGTTGAACTGAAATCCGCCGTCCCCGGTCAGGCATATAACTTGCCGGTCGGGGAGTCCCGCCTTGGCACCTATGGCGGCGGGAAAGCCGAATCCCAGGCCGGACCATAGGGGCGTCATGTATGTCCTTGGCTCATACATGTCGAGGCAGTAGGAGGCACCCCGGTAAACGGCAGAGGCGGAGTCGCCGATAAAGACTGCATCCCGCTCCACGACGCTGCGTATAGCCTCCATCGTCTTCATTTCGCTGGGCATCATCTCCCACCAGAAGTCGGATATGCTTCCCTTCAGTTCCCGCACCTCCTGGCCGAATCCAGCCATAATCTGGGACGACTTGCCCTGTATCGCGGCGTTAATCTGCGCCAGGACCGTACCGGCGTCGCCAACCACGCCCACGGAGGTCTCATAGTTCTTGCCTATGGACTCACCATCAATGTCCACGTGAATAATGTTGGGTGGCAGCCGAAGGCCCGCACCCCTGGCCCTGGACTGGGAGAGGCTTGAGCCTACCACCAGCACCGTGTCGAGACTGTCCAGAAAGGCCTGCAGGGGGTTCTGTTTGGGGCTTGGCGTCCAGCCGGGCCTGTTCCCGTAGACGCCCAAGTACAGGGGGTTCTCGTCGGATATAGCGCCCTTGCCCGACGGTGTGGAGAACACGGGGATGCCCAGAGTCTCCACCAGTCGCAGCAACTCATTGGATGCGCCTGCGCGATGGACACCGTTCCCGGCCAGGACCGCGATCCTCTTCCCGGAGAGGAGAAGCTGGGCCGCCCGCTCCACCGACGCTTGGTCCGCCTCCGGAGGGGTAAACCGGGTTAGCCTGGGTATCTCCATGTCGGCAACCTGTCCCTGGACATCCACCGGGATTTCAATTTCGATGGGCCGGGGGCGACGGGTCTGGAACCGCTCGAAGGCTTCGTAAAGACGGTCCGGAATTGCCTCCGGCTGGCTGACGTGGTGGTTGGACTGGGTCACAGCCGTGAACATGCCAAGCTGGTCCTTGGTCTCGTGGGCCGCACCCAGTCCCCGGCCATATATGGCCTCCTCGGCGGTGCTGGTGATGTTCAGCACCGGAGAGGAGCTGAAGTAAGCCTCGCCCATGCCGCTAACGGAGTTGGCAGCGCCGGGGCCGGTGCTGGTCAGGCAGACACCAGGCTTGCCCGTGACCCGGGCGTACCCGTCGGCCATGAGGGCTGCGGCGTGCTCGTGGCGAGTGCTTATGAACCGGATAGCGTCCCTGTGGTCGTACAGGGCATCGTAGATTTCCATCATGTGGAATGAGATTATTCCAAACACGGTATCCACACCCTGGGCAAGCAAGGACTCAACAACCGCCTGGCCTCCCTTAATCTGAGCCATGCCTCCACCTCCTTCTCATCCTTACGAAAATAATGATTCCCCCTCACCTCTCCCAGGCGAGTCTACGACCTAACCCTCTCCCGCCAAGGGAGAGGGGACATAGCGTAGCGTTTTCATCCTGCGGAACGTTCATCCTCCAGCGCCCGTTGAAGGACGTCCTCCGGGACCCGCACCTCAACGTTGGCCCGCTCCTCCTGTAGCAGCATGGCCGCCCGTGAGTCCCGGTCGCCCCAGCCCCGGTTAAGGGCCTCGGTGAGCTCTTGCAGGGCCAGATTCGCCAACCGCATGGGCACATCATACTCCCGGCCCACCGCTACCGCCAGGTCCACGTCCTTCCGGGCCAGGCGCAGAGCGAAGTCGGGGGGATCGAACTTTCCAGGCAGCAGGTGCTCCGCCAGTCCTTCAAAGGTGCCACGCCGGCCCTGGGCACCCCTACGTACCGCCTGCCACAGCGCCATCGGCTCCACCCCGGCCTTGACACCCATAGTGAAAACCTCGGCCAGGGCACACTGAACGACATACCCGGTGCAGTTGTGTACCAGCTTGGCGATAGCGCCGCAACCGATGGGTCCGACGTAATAGACCTTGTCTCCGATGGAGTCCAGCACCGGCTTGCATCGTTCGTAGACTTCCCGGTCGCCACCCACCCATACGGCCAGGTTTCTGGTGCGAGCGCCACGAGGCCCCCCGCTGACCGGAGCGTCCAGCACGTGGATGCCACGAGAGGAGAGCGTCTGGTGGATACGGCGAATTGCAGACGGAGAGTTCGTGCTCAGGTCGAAATAGACCTTTCCCTCGCTCAGACCCTGGCCGAGTCCGTCCTCCCCCAGGGCCACTGCCTCTACTTCGGTGGGGCCGGGCAACGAGGTAAATACGATGTCGCTGGCCTCTGCCACCTGTCGTGGCGTATCTGCCCAGGTAGCTCCGGCCTCCAGATGGGGAGTGGCCGCCTCTTGCCGGAGGTCATGCACCACCATCTCATGGCCTCCCTGGAGGGCATTATAGGCCATGCTTCCGCCCATAATCCCCAGTCCGATGAATCCTAACTTCATAGCTACCTCCAACTATAAGGCGAGTCCTGGATAACGTCCGAGCAACCTACGTCATTCCCACGTACAGTGGGAGTGACGGCTGAGGACGGGATTTATTCGGACGTTTCCTAGATAATCTGGTGGGGCATAAAGAATTCGTACTTTCTCTCGTCGCCGTACCCTTCTATGGTGGCCGGCACTACACCTGGGCTTTCCAGGGCGGCGCGGACTATGCTCTTGTTAAAGGAGTGAATAGATTGCCCGCTCAGGAATTCCTCGACGGGCATCCACAGGCACTCTTCTATCTCCTCTTCCTGCATATAGATGTCGCCGGTCAACGGCGAGAGACGGCAGACGAAATAAATATCCGACTTGCCGTACCTGTACCCGTGCCAGTGACGGAAACATACCAGGGACTCGAACCTGGTCCTGACACCCGTCTCCTCCAGGATTTCCCGAATAAGGCCATCCACAAGATGCTCACCGGGATGCAAGGCCCCTCCCGGCAGCTTGTAAGACGGGCCGCGACCCCTCATGCGGTACTTTTCGGACACCACCAGAAGCTCCCGCTCAGGATTCAACACGACACCGCCCACCCCCACATAGTGGGTGGCGTAGGGCGGTAGGTAGGCCCCATCCACCAGGCGCCGAGTGAGCATGACGTAATCTTCGGTGGCATGGTGATAGGTGAACCCCGCTTCCACGGCCACTGGCACAAGGCCGGACCTGGAAATTGGTATCTCCAGCCATACCGCTTTGAAGCCTTCCTCAATCCAGGCGGCCAGGGAGTGTTGGAGCCGCACGCTGAAATCCCTGGGGTCAGCAACCAGTGCGTCGGGATTGGGAATTACTCCGCCGAAGGGGTTCGTGGACGATTCTATTGCCTTCATATCACCCCCTGCGTCCGAGTCTCGGGTGTTCAGCCAGGGGAAGGGTTCACGCCTGCCTCAATTTGTGGGAGTATATCAATGAGCGCCTATGGCGTCAACCGAAGGCCCGTCTTGACACGGTGCTTGACGACCCTGGGGGTTGCCACTACACTCGTTGTTGTATATCCGCAGATATGGTATACGAATCACCCCTAACCAAAGGAGGCGCAATGAGACCGACCACTAAGCTACGGCAGCTTCTCCAGGAGCCGGGGATAATCGTCGCGCCGGGGGCCTACGATTGTCTGACGGCCAAGATTATCGAGGGAGTGGGATTCCCGGCGGTCTACATGACCGGGAGCGGCACCTCCGTCACCCAGGTCGGACTGCCCGACCTCGGTATGGCCACCATGACGGAGATGGTCACCAATGCTGCCAACATCGCCGCCACGATAGACGTGCCGATTATCGCCGACGCCGACACTGGCTACGGCGGGACCCTCAATATCCACCGCACCGTGCGCCAGTACGAAAGGGCCGGGGTGGCAGCCCTTCACATCGAGGACCAGGATATTCCCAAACGCTGCGGACACCTGGACGACAAGGAGGTCATCAGTGGGGATGAGATGGCGATGAAAATCCGCGCGGCGGTGGAGGCCCGCACTGACGATGACTTCGTGATTATAGTTCGCACCGATGCTCTGGCGGTCACCGGGATTGACGATACCTTGTCCAGGTGCGAGAAGTACGTGAAAGCCGGTGCCGACGTGTTGTTTATTGAGGCGCTACGCACGCCCGAAGAGATAGAGATGGTGACGCGGGAGTTCGATGTGCCCCTGCTCTATAACTACGTGGAGAAGGGGAAGTCACCCCTCATTCCTGCGGCTGAGCTTGAGCGGCTGGGGTTCAAGATTGCGATTTTCCCCGGCAGCGCCATGTTCACCGTGTGCAAGGTAATCACCGACGTGATGAGGGACCTGAAGGAGCGCGGGACTACCGAACACCTGCTGGACAACATGGTCAGCCCTGCGGAGCTATTCAATACCGTGGGAATGTCGGAGTTCCTAGCTATGGACTCCCGTTTCTCGGCTACGCCGCAGCACGCCGCATAAACCGCCGGGCGGTCCCCTTGAGAAAATGCCACCCGGCCTCGCCGTGGGGGAAGGAACATAGGGAACAGTAGGGTCGACGACCCGCCGAAGGAGGAAACATGTACGTCATAGTAGCGCCCTTGCAAATCAAGCCTGGACACAAGGATGAGTTTATCAGCGCCCTGCTGGACGATGCTCGGGGATCGGTAAACGACGAGCCGGGATGCCTGAGGTTCGACGTTATACAGGACGCCGGCGACCCCAACAGGATATGGCTCTACGAGGTCTACACCGACGAGGCCGCTTTCCAGGCTCATACGCAAGCGCCTCATTTCATCAAGTGGCGTGATACCGTGAATGACTGGCGGGACGATGGGATACAGGGAGCAGCCAGAGGCAGCTACAACATTTGGCCCCCCGACGAGGAGTGGAAATAGGCCCAGGGGATACGGTAAAGTGGGGCGAAGATGAAGGCTATTCGGATATACGAGTTGGGCGGCCCGGAGGTCCTCAAGTATGAGGACATTCCAGACCCGAGTCCAGCGCCCGGCCAGGTGGTCATTGACATTCAGGCTGTCGGCGTCAACTTTACCGATGTAAACATCCGGGTGGGTGTCAACCCCCTTCCCGGCCTTCCCGTAACACCGGGTATCGAGGCGGCAGGGGTAGTATCCGCTATCGGCGACGGCGTGGCGGGCTTGAAAGCGGGTGATAGGGTTGCCTACTGGGGGCCAAGGGGCGCTTACGCCGAGAGAGTGGTGGTCGCCGCAGACAAGGTGGTCAAGATACCCGATGGGACGGACTTCAGAACGGGTGCCGCCGCACTGGTCCAGGGCATGACCGCCCACTACCTGGCCTACAGCACCTACCCGCTAAAGCCCGGCGACTCATGCGTGGTCCACGCAGGAGCCGGAGGGACCGGACTGCTGCTGACCCAGATGGCCAAGCGGGCAGGGGCGTACGTCTTCGCCACCGTCTCCACGGACGAGAAAGCGGCGCTGGCCCTGGAAGCTGGAGCCGACAGGACCATCATATATACCCGTGAGGACTTCGAGGAGGAGGTCAACAAGGCTACCGATGGCCGGGGCGTCCAGGTAGTCTACGACTCGGTGGGGAAGACCACCTTCGATAAAAGCCTCAACTGCCTGGCCCCCCGGGGTTGCCTGGCGCTGTACGGCCATGCCAGCGGGCCAGTGACATCTGTGTCCGAAGATAGGCTGGCTGAGAAGTCGGTGTTCCTGACCCGTCCCGGCCTGCCCCACTACACCGCCGACAGGGAGGAGCTACTGTGGCGGGCCGGAGAGGTGTTTGACTGGATAGCTTCGGGAGAGCTAAAGCTGCATATCGGCGGGACCTTTCCCCTGGCCGACGTGGCAGAGGCCCACCGCCAGCTAGAGGGCCGCCATACCACCGGCAAGCTCCTCCTCATTCCCTAGAGGAGACCTTTGCATAACTCATGCGTTGTCCAAAAGAAGTGCACACCCTGTCATTCCGAGTCCGCCTATGGTCCGCCGGAGGCGGAAGGCACCTAGGGACTCATACGCTTGAGCAGAACGTGTCGCCTGTTTTTGGTATACGGGCGCACGTTCTCAGGCCATCTGCCACTGTCCACAGCCTCGCCCCAGGCATCGCTGGTCAGGACGTGGGGGCCTTCCACTTCATACATGGCGGTGTACTTGGGTTCATTCTCTATCCGTATGGTCCGCCTCTCCCCACCCAGTATCAGCGTTAGCTCGTCCATCTGGAACCGGGCTACTGACAGCACCCCAGGGACGGTCTTTATAAGAGGGATATGTTCACTATCGTAAACGTCGTTGAACTCCTCCTCTTTGTCTGGCTCCACGTCCATGCTGGCTATGAACATATAGCTGGAGTTAACCGGCATCGGTCATGCCCTCCTTTTTGCCTACAGTTGGGACCCTTTTACCATCTTCCCTGTAGGGACCGTCAGGATTGAGGATAGATGCGGCGGTATACGGTGCGGCTCACAGGACGGGACAGGTCCGTGCGCCGGTTGTTCTGCACGAACCACTCTCTGTGGGCATCCATCATCTCCTCCGCCTTCAGGGGGTCTATTTCCGACTCGTATAGGGCCAGATACTTGCCCCGGTCCGGCTGGGGGTTGATGTCCTCGTAGCGGTAGTCGGTGTGGAAGCCGCCTGTGCTGAGGATGTCGGACAGGTGGATGTCGTTATACCAGTGGTTGAACTCTTCCTCCCGGGAGGGGTCCGAGCAGTTGGTGAATACCGCCATCACCCCATTGACCTTGTGGTTGCATGACCGGGACCAGTAGCCTCCCTTAATGCTCCGCAACATCCCGACGAATGCAACGTCAATGGCCGGATGCACCCTGCCCAGCTCATCCAACCGGGCCGCCATCTTGTTAACCTCGTCCATTAGCCTGGAGGGGTCATCGCTGTCGCTCTCGTAGGTCGCCAGGTAGCGGGGCTGCTGGTCATCAGGGGAATCGGTGGCTTTGACGAAGCGTATGGGGTCCCGCAACAGGCCGGTGTTGACCACGTCGGGCAGGTGGGTGCGGTTGTACCACTCGTTGAACTCGGCATCTTGGGACGGGTCCTTGCAGTTGGTGAGCACGTAAAGCAAGCTCCTGGGAAATCTTCCTTCCATCTTCCTCATCCTTTCCTGGATTCCGGTTCAAGGTTCGCCACGGCGAATCTACCGGAGGTACGACCGGAATAACGTTTTTCAGAGCCTTCTCAGAAAGTATTTGCCCCACTCCGAGGGGATATGTCCTTCGGAGCGGGGCCATCGTCTGACTGGAATCCTGTTCTGTGCTGCTGCCTTTGGGGGAACCCGGCCTACTCGTAGGGTTGCAGCTTAATCTCGTGCAAGGCCGGTATCACCTCTTTGCCCAGCAACTCAATGGAGCGCATGGAGTCCTCGTGGGACATTGGCCCCTCATTGCCGTAGATATGCACGTAACCGGGGTTGAGGCCCTCCACGATTTCCGTCAGCTTCCGGGTGACGGTCTCGGGGTTCCCGACTATGATGTTGTTGAGCGACCTGAGGCGCTCGTACGTCATCTCTTTTCCTCCGGTAACGCCGGAGACCTGATTGGGCCTTGCCGCCTTCACCTTGATTGCTTCCCGGGACTGATAACCGGGGGGATCATTATGCTCCCTGGGGCCTCTGAAGCGGTGTTGGGTATTCCACATATAGTTTCGTCCAAGCTCTTCAGCCTTCTCGTCGGTATCGGCCACCAGCGCCTTCAGGAGGTAGCCGAAGTGCTCCGGCCCCGGCTCGAACCCTGTCTCACGGGCCGTGTCTATGTAAATTTGCCTCAACCAGTAGGTGGTGTCCAGGAGCGCTCCCAGGTTCATGTAGGCGTGACCGTGGGTGGCCGCCCACACTACGCTCTCGGGGCTGCCGGAGCCGGGGAACCAGATGTCCGGGCGGGGCTTCTGTATAGGTACCACCCAGGGGTTGACCACCCTGTACTGGTAATACTTCCCCTCAAATCGGAATGGGCCGGGTTCCGTCCAGCACTTGATAATAAGGTCGTGGGCCTCCTCGAATCGTTCCCGGTTCTCGGTGGGCTCTATGCCGGCGAGAAGGGTCTCCACAGCCGTACCACGTACAAACCCGGAGACTATCCTCCCGCCGGAGTAGCAGTCCAGCATAGCTATCTCTTCGGCCATCCTGACCGGGTCATTCACGGCGATGATGTTGCCCAGGATGGCTATTTTTGCCCTCTTGGTGACCTTGCTGATGACGGCGGCGTCCAGGTTCGCCGAGGGTTTCATGCACCCGAAGTTGGCGTGGTGCTCGTTGGTCATAATGCCGTCGAAACCCACCTCATCGGCGAAGGCGTATTGCTCGTGGTACTGGTTGTACAGTACATGGGCCTTCTGAGGATTGAAATAGGTGTTGGGAAAGTCCAGCTTCCCGGAAGGATAGGGCGCAATGTCGTCCTCAGTGACGTAGCCATTGGGCTGCTCCGAGAACCAGTAGATTTCCACCTTCTCCTGGTGTTTGGTCTTCTGATCGGTCGTCATGGATACCTCCTCTTAATTCCGCCGGGTTCTTCCTTGCTTGGTATGAGGTAGGGTTCGTGGAGAACCTTGACGAAAACAAGTGTAACGATACTCGCCGATGCTGTCAATGCTACTGACGAGTCGACAGTGACTCAGTTTCAAATTAGTTTGGATTGGCGTAACCGTTCATGCCAGGGACTTTCGGTTTGCAAGTTGTAATGGGAAATATCCACTGGTATAATCCAGCTACAGTGCCGGCCTGATTATACCCATACATGCGCCTTTCCGGGGTTCAGGCTAGAGGGCGAAGGAGAGCGGCAATGAAGATTTCGATGTTCCACCTGATGCCACACCGGGAGCTTCCTGACGACTTCGAGCAGCGCTATCATTCTATATGGGTAGACCCGCCCTGGTGGGAGCTTGCGGACCCGGAAAGGGTCGGGCAATATTACAACTGGACCCTGGACGAGCTCACCTATGCAGCCATGTCCGGAATGGACGGCATCTGTGTCAACGAGCATCACCAGAACGCCTATGGCTTTATGCCCGGCCCGAATTTGATGGGGTCGGCTCTGGCCCGCGCCACCAACGACATGGACGTGGCAATCGTCCAGATGGGCGCAACCCTCCCGACGACCAACCCCCCAATACGGATCGCCGAGGAGTACGGAATGTTGGACTGCATCAGCGGAGGCCGTCTGGTGGCCGGGATGCCCCTGGGCTCCTCCATGGATGCCAACCTCTGCTACGGCATCCCACCCATGGAGCACCGGGACCGCTACTACGAGGCCCACGACCTTATTATGAAAGCATGGCAGGCCAGGGAGATGTTTGCCTGGAACGGCAAGTATTACCAGCTTCCCATGGTCAATATCTGGCCCCGCCCCATCCAGCAGCCCCATCCCCCAGTCTGGGTGCCTGGTTCAGGCAGCCTGAGTACCTGGGACTTTTCGACCCGTCACAACCACTGCTACTGCTTCCTGAGCTATTTCGGAAACAATCTGGGCAAAAAGGTCATGGATGGGTTCTGGGAATTTGTGGATGGTAAGGGTCTTGACGCCAACCCCTACCGGGCGGGCTTCCTGCAGCTGGTGGCGGTCTCCGAGACGGATGCAAAGGCCGAGGAGGATTACTACAGTCATATCCGCTACTTCTACGACAAGAGCCTCCATATCGCATCGGAGTATTTCCTTGCCCCCGGTTACATGGACTACCGCAGCCTGGAGAATTCCTACAGGAAGGGCCTGATACAGACGCAAGGGGATGTGATGAGGAATCTCTCCGAATGGAAGTACAAGGATTTTGTGGACAATCAGCTCGTAATTGCAGGTAGCCCGACGTCTGTGAGGGACCAGTTGGAAGAGGCGGTCAAGAAGCTGAGGGTGGGCAATCTGATGGTGCTGCTGCACATCGGCTCCATGCCTCACGAGCTTACCCTGAAGAATATTGACCTTTTCAGCCGGGAGGTCATGCCCCACCTTCACGACATCTGGGACGATGAGTGGGATAATCACTGGTGGCCTGAAAAGCTGAAAGGAAAGCGACGGCTTGCCGGGGCGACAGTTTAAGGTCTGTTCCCAAGAGTCCACCGGAGGGGAAACGTCATGGTCACAGTGCAGGAACGCACGGTCAGCGTGTGGGGAGACCGGATTAGTACCAGGGTCAAGATCGCAGGCGAGGGGCCGCCTCTGGTATTCTTCCACGGCGCTGCTGGCCTGGAATGGGACGCCTTCCTGGACCATCTAGCCCAGAGCCATACCGTCTATGCGCCGGAACACCCCGGCACCACGCCGGGAGACCCGGATGCAATCAAGGCCCTGGACGATTTGTGGGACCTGGTACTGTACTATTACGAGTTGTTCGACCGGCTTGAACTGGAATCTCCCGTTGCCGTGGGCCACTCCTTTGGCGGCATGGTCGCCGCTGAAGTGGCGGCGACCAATCCCAGACGAGTCAGCCGGTTGGTGCTGATTGGCCCCATTGGGCTGTGGCGGGACGACGCGCCGGTGTTGAACTGGATGTCCGTGCCGCCGGAGGTGGTGGCAAAGGCCGCCTTCTACGACCCGGAAGGGCCTGTAGCCAAACAGGCGTTGGAGTTGCCAAAGGACCCGGAAGAGCACATGAACGCTCAGATCAGTCTGACGTGGTCATTGGGCTGCACAGGCAAGTTTGTATGGCCCATACCGGACAAGGGCCTCAAAAAGCGCCTGCACCGCATTCAAGCGTCCACGTTGATTGTGTGGGGCCAAGGGGATGGCATAGTGTCGCCTGTCTACGCGGAAGAGTTCGCAAGCTACATCTCCGGGGCGCGGACAGAGATAGTCGGCGAGGCCGCCCACGTACCCCATTTGGAGCAGTTCAGAAAGGTCTCAGGCCTTGTGGAAGACTTCCTGAAGGCGTAGACAACAACACCAGGCGAACCCCTCGTTCAGCCATTATTCTCATTATCACTCCTCCAGGCCGACCTCTATATCGTCACCCTGAATGCGGACAGGGTACACGTGTACAGGGGTCACGGCAGGCGGCACCACTGCCCGGCCGGTAATAACGTCGAATTTAGCACCGTGGCGAGGACAATCTATAAGGCTACCTTCCAGGTCGCCGAATCCCAGGATTCCACCGTCGTGAGTGCAAGCGTCCCGTATGGCGTAAATGGCGCCATCCACGTTGCATACCAGGACGTGCTCGCCACGCTGTGGGGACATTCTCTTGGTGCTCCCGGGGGGTACATCCCCCACACTGGCGACCTTTACATATCTCAGTGCCATTGAGCAACACCCCTTTCCCTGGATACGGGGACTTTCGTTTCTTCTTAATGTATATTTCCGTTTTCACCCGCCAGAGGTGGACAGGCGGGGGAAATGACGGGTTAGTCCCATGCCCATTGTACGCCTTCGGGAACGGATGCGGTATACTCTGTCTCAGCGAAAGGTCCGTAGGAGGAGAGTATGGACGTTAATAGTAGTTACCATTTTGATGCGCCTGCCACAAGGGTGTGGGAGGTGCTGTTGGACCCGGACGTAATAGCCAAGTGTTTGCCGGGTTGTGAGAAGCTGACGCCTTTGGGCGACGACCAGTATGAGGCCGTCATCAGCGTGGGCGTCGGGGCTGTAAGGGGCAGCTATACGGCCCGAATCACCGTGGCCGACCAGGAGCCGATGCGCTCTTACAAGCTGGTAGTGGAAGGCACCGGCGCGCCCGGTTTTGTTCGGGGAGTAGCCCATATATCCCTGGAGGACCAGGGCGAAAGGACCCTGGTGAAGGTTGAAGGAGAGGCCCAGGTGGGTGGGACCGTGGCCAGAGTGGGGCAGCGCCTGATAGGGAACGTCAACAGGATGATGATGGACAGGTTCTTCACGTGCCTGCAGGAGGTGGCCGGTCAGGCAGACCCGCACAGCTGAAGGCCATGTACTCCCTGGCCTCAGTCCTTCCTGCCCGTCGATAGGGGGTCCCATCAAGGGGAGAGGAGGCATCTAAGGGGAGATTGGGGTGGGTGTCATGCCAGGTGCAGCGTTCTGGCACCCCGGAGGACCAGGGTCGGCAGGGGTTCTATGCGCCTGAGTCCCACGGCTACCAGGTAGCTTATTCCTACGCCTATGAATGCCCCGGCCACCACGTCCGAGGGGTAGAACACCCCGGCATATATCCTGGACAGTCCCCACAGGGCGGCCAGCCCATAGAGGAAGGCCCCCAGCTTCCGGCTTCCCTGCCACATGCCTGAGGCCATGGCGAAGGTGACGGCGGCCGGATTGGCGGGGAAGGAGGAGTCTGTGGGCGGGTAGAAGAGGAGGGTCAAGTCGTACTCGGCGAAAGGCCTTTCTCTGAAGTAATGCTGGTTCAGGATTAGCACCGTGAGGTTAGCGAACCCGACGGCTATCAGCGCCCTTAACACCGCCCTCTGGTGAGCATCCCGTTGCGGGGCGTCTCTGCCCGCGAACCACACGAACATAAGGAGAAGGGCTGCAAGCACAGGTATAAAGTAGTCGCTTACTATCAGCTTCTCCACTTTATCCAGCAGTGCGTACCGTCCCGCCCACTGGTTGAGCCACAACACTATCTCTTTATCTATGCTCTGTAGCGCTTCCATAGGTCCTTCAGGGTGGTGGCCAGAGCGTTGAGGTATGTAGTCTCTTTCAAGGCATCGAGGCCGGAAGCGTGCCGCTGCTGTCCCTTGCCCAATGCACGGTTGCTTATGGACGAGAGGATGAGGGTCAATATCAATGCGGAACCTGCCCCCAGGGTAAAGAGGCCGGCTGTTTGGTTGCCGTTAAGGCCCCCCTCGGTATCTGAAACGTTTCTGGGTTCCGTCATGAAGAATAGCAGGAAGGCGGCAACTGTGATCGCAAGGCCCGACCCGAAGGCCAGGGGCCTGACCCTGATTAGAAGAAGCCCCGGGAGAGGGCCACAGGCGGCGGCCATCTGAAGGGCGCCAAATGCCGCTATGAACACAAAGAGGAGGTAGTCTAGGATAAAGGAGCCTGCCATCAGCGCTAGCCTTGGGGCAACGCTCTATCTCCGGCTTGCTCCTCTTCCGGTCTCTGTAGGTTCCTTGAGGTAGCGTAATGGCGCATTCCCACCATGACTGGGAGGCCGATACAGTAGACAACTATGGAATAGGAGACTCCGATGAGCAATGCCACGAAAGGAGTGACTATCATTATCAGACCGATGACGATAGTGGCACTCCTGACGACGGGTAAGAGCGCAAGCGACACCAGGCTGATGGGTATCGCAGGCATGGGAACCAGGGCGATAAACACTCCCAATGCGCTGGCGGCCCCCCTTCCGCCCCTGAGCTTCAGGAAGATGGGCCAGTTGTGGCCGATTATGGCCACGACCCCCGCCATCATCTGTGCGCCCGTGCCATCAGTCAGTGCTCTGGCAACGAGCACGGCTATGGCACCTTTCCCTATGTCAATCGCTCCTACGACCATGCCGGCCTTGGGACCGATAGTGCGGTACGTGTTGCCGGCGCCAGGATTTCGGTCTCCCTCCTCGCGGATGTCCTTCCCTTTTACCAGACGCCCGGCGACGTAGGCCGAGGGTATAGCGCCTATGAGATAGGCCATTACCATAGCACCGATCCAGTCGAAGCTAAACCAGGCCACCTCGGTCCAGGTCTCCTTATATCTGAATATATGCTACCGTGGTCCTCAAGACGTGCCGGCTGGAGTTCAACGGGGAATTATACGCTTACCAGCCGCGGTGTGGCGACCGTACACCAGTGTATATACTTGGGATTCCTTCCGACTACAATGTCGAAGTACAGTTTCTGAAGCTTCGCCGATATAGGCCCTACCGTGCCATCATTTATCTTGCGGTTATCCACTTCCACCACGGGCGTGAGATGGGCCGCTGTGCCGGTGAGGAAACACTCGTCGGAAATGTATATCTGGCTTCTGTCTATGCGGGTCTCCAGTACCTCCAACCCCAGTTCGCTCTGGGCCAGTTGCATTACGGTGTCCCGGGTTATACCGGGCAGTACGTTGTCCTCAATGGGAGGGGTGTAAATCTTGCCATCGGACACCAGGAAGAGGTTCTCTCCTGAACCCTCGCACACGTGCCCATCCTGGTTCAGGATAATGGCCTCGTCAAATCCCGCCAGGGTAGCCTCGGTCTTGGCGAGAATGCTGTTCACGTAGATTCCCGAAATCTTGAACCTGGCCGGTATCATAGGGTCGTCTACCCGCCGCCAGGAAGAGGTACAACAGCGAAGTATATCGGTCCCAAGATAGCTGCCGAAGGGGACTGCCAAGAGGCAGAAATCGCTCTCCAGGTCCTGGAGCTTCAGGTTCGCCACCTTCTCGGCGCTTTTGTAGGCCAGGGGGCGAATGTAGAGGTCCTCGCTGAAGCCGCACCGCTCCACCATCTCCACGGTAATATTGCAGAGCTCTTCCAACGAATATGGAATGTCCAGCATGAGAAGGCGACACCCCCGAAGGAGTCTCTCATAGTGCTCCCTCAGGCGGAAGATGTATATAGCCCCATTCTCCTCGTTCCAGTTCCCCCTGATACCTTCAAAGACCCCCGTCCCGTAGTGCAACGCATGGGTCATAATGCTTACCTTGGCCTCGCTCAGGGGAACGTAGTCTCCTCGGAAGAAGGCATAGGACATCGGACTCACCGCTCACCTCCTCTTTAACTTTGGGGCATGGGTAATTATAATCAGCCATAGACCATAAGGCAAGATGATAAATTATAGATGTTCTCTATAAGGGCTGTATCATTATACATTTTGTTGGCCCTGTTTATTGCCGTCCTATCTGCGGCGGTAGCCCTTCTGGTGGTACAGAGTAGGTCCGGTAGTCCAGGTGTTGAGGTCCTGTTGCCTACGGCCACTATAACGCCTGCGGCCACTATAATGCCCACGGCTACCCCCGCTCCCGATTTGAAAGTTTACATAAGTGGTGCGGTAGCCATGCCCGGTGTCTACGCTATGGAGGAAGGCGACCGCCTGGCGGACGCCATAGAGGCTGCAGGAGGTGCCACCTACGGCCCCTTGCCTTCCTGTTTCAACCTGGCGATAAGGGTGAAGGACGAGGCCAGCTACAATGTGCCGGATGCTGGGATGCCTTGCCAGCAGCCACCTTTGCCGGCGATGACTACCACAGAAGACGGCGGGGGTTCAGGCATGGGGGCTACCCCAGTGGAGGGTAGTGGTGCGGATGTAGAGGCTGCTGCAGAGCAGGACTCTCACCAGGTAATGGACCTGAACACTGCCACCGTGCAGCAGCTAATAGAGTTGCCGGGCATTGGCCCTGTGAAGGCGCAGGCCATAGTAGACTACAGGGAGGAAGTCGGTCAGTTCACGTCTATTGAAGAGGTGATGGAGGTGCGGGGCATAGGCCCAGTTACCTACGAAGGTATCCATGACATGGTAAGCGTGGGGGAAGCACCCCCTTAGCCTTAGGACTTAGACGTTCCCTCAAGGAAACGGCTGCTTAATGGAAGAAGGAGTATCCATATATGACGACAATGCGCCAGGTTGAGCTACGATACAGCCCCCAGGAGATTGACCGCAAATGGCAGGAGCGCTGGGAAAGGGACGGCATATACCGAGTCCGGGACGACGGCCCCAACCCCAAGTGGTACGAGCTTACCATGTATCCCTATCCCTCCGGCGACCTGCACATCGGCCACTGGTACGCCATGGCGCCCGCCGACTGTCATGCCCGCTTCCGCCGGATGCAAGGATACAACGTCATCCACCCCATGGGCTTCGACGCCTTCGGGCTTCCGGCGGAAAACGCCGCCATCCAGCGGGGGATTCATCCGTATACCTGGACTATGGGTAACATCGAGAACATGCGCGGCCAGCTTCGCAGCATGGGTACGGTGTACGATTGGGACCGGGAGATAATATGCTGCCTTCCCGAGTACTACAGGTGGAACCAGTGGTTCTTCCTCAAGCTCTACGAAAAGGGCCTCGCCTATCGTGCCAACGCTCCGGTGGTATGGTGCCCTTCCTGTCAGACCGTCCTGGCAAACGAGCAGGTGTTGAACGGCAGATGCGAGCGGTGCGATACTTCCATCACTCGCCGCGACCTGGAGCAGTGGTTCCTTCGCATAACCGACTACGCAGACCAACTACTGGATTTCGGCGGCCTCTTGGACTGGCCGGAGAAAATCCTCACCATGCAGCGTAACTGGATTGGCCGCAGCGAGGGCGTGGAGATTAGCTTCGATATTTCCCCATTGGGGCTGGACGAGAGTGAGATAAGCACCTTCACCACCCGTATAGACACCATCTTCGGCGTTACATTCATGGTGCTGGCGCCGGAGCACCCCCAGGTGGAGAGGCTGACTACGCCCGAGAGGCGCTCCGAGGTGGAGGCCTACGTGGAGCAGGCCCGTCGCCAGACTGAGATTGAGCGCCTCGCTGCTGAGAAGGAGAAGACGGGGGTCTTCCTGGGCACTCATGTCTTAAACCGGCTGAACGGCAAAAGAGTCCCAATCTTTATAGCCGACTACGCCCTGATGGGCTACGGCACGGGAGCAGTAATGGGTGTTCCTGCCCATGACCAGAGGGACTTCGAGTTCGCTAAAAAATACGGCCTGCCCATAGACGTGGTGATAGCGCCGGCCGGCTGGGATGGCGGTGAGCTTGAGGCGGCGTACCTGGAAGAGGGCACTATGGTCAACTCGGGCCAGTTCGACGGGCTGCCCAGCAGCCAGGGTAAGGAGGCCATCGCCAACTTCGCAGAGGGTCAGGGCTGGGGCCGGCGCTCCGTGTCCTACCGCATACGGGACTGGCTCATCTCGCGACAACGGTACTGGGGCACACCCATACCCATGGTCTACTGCGAAAAGTGTGGCACTGTGCCGGTGCCCGAAGACGACCTGCCGGTGCTTCTGCCGGAGGACGCCGAGTTCAAGCCCAGCGGGGAGTCCCCCCTGGTACTGCACCAGGGATTCGTCAACACCACCTGCCCCCGATGCGGTGGGGAGGCCAAGAGGGAGACAGACACCATGGACACCTTCGTGGATTCCTCCTGGTACATGGAGCGTTTCACCAGCCCCGAGTACGACGATGGCCCCTTTGATCCCCAAGTCCTGAAGGAGTGGATGCCTGTAGACCAGTACACCGGAGGCGCAGAGCACGCCGTCATGCACCTCCTCTACGCTCGTTTCTGGACCAAGGCCCTGAGAGACATGGGCTTGGTGGACTTCGACGAGCCTTTCTTGAGGCTGTATAACCAGGGCATCATCCTGGGCGAGGATCACGAGAAGATGAGCAAGAGCCGCGGCAACGTGGTCAACCCCGACGAGTACGTGGGGAGTATGGGTGCCGATTCCGTCCGGTGCTACCTGATGTTCCTGGGTCCCTGGGACCAGGGAGGCCCCTGGAGCACCTCGGGTATAAACGGAGTGGCCCGTTGGCTCAACCGTGTTTGGGAAGTCTGCCAGCACGATCCCTCGGAGCTGGACGATAGGCCCACCGATGAGCAGACCGTAAGGGATACCCGGAGGGACCTCCACCAGACCATAAAGAAGTGCTACAACGACTTGGACAGGTTCAAGTTCAACACAGCTATCGCATTCCTGATGGAGTTCTCCAACCGGCTGAATCGGGTATGGAGCGAGGGCAATGTGGACTCCGCCACCTGGAGGGACTGCACCGAGAAGTTCCTGCTGATGCTGGCCCCCTTCGCCCCCCATCTCGCCGAGGAGCTTTGGGAACGGGCCGGTCATCCCTATAGCATCCACAACCAGATGTTCCCCAAGTGGGATGAGGGACTGGCCGCCGAGGAAGTTATCACACTGGTGGTGCAGGTTAACGGGCGGTTGAGGGACAAGCTTCAGGTCCCCGTTGACATCGCCGAAGAGGAGGCCAAGCGCCTTGCCCTTGCCAGCGCCAAAGTGCAGACCTACATCAGCGACAAGCAGATAGCCAGGACCCACTACGTCCCGGGCCGCCTGGTGAACGTGGTGGTGGGGTAGGGGATGGGACTGATATTCCATAGGTACTTACAAACTTGCTGGCAGATAGACTATATGTTCGTGTATACTATCTGTAGATAATCTCAGCAGGGTCCCAATATGGAAGAATTGTCAATGATACTGAATAATCTTGATGATCTGGGCTGTTTGTATTATGAGACTGATCGTGGTGATGCCTTCCTGGGAGATTCCAGGGAGATGTTACAACACCTCCCAGACGACTCTGTTAACTTGATTATAACTTCTCCTCCTTTCGCCTTACGGCGGAAGAAAGAGTATGGCAATGTGGAGGCAGACAAGTATGTAGATTGGTTTATGCCTTTTGCCAAGGAGTTCTGGAGAATCCTGAAAGATGACGGTAGTCTCGTAATCCATATAGGTGGAGCTTGGAATAAGGGGCGACCTACACGCTCAGTTTACCACTTCCAGTTGTTGATAGCGCTGTGTCAGAAGTTCCATCTGGCTCAGGACTTCTATTGGTACAACCCGGCACGGTTACCTTCGCCGGCAGAGTGGGTAACTGTGCGTCGAATAAGGGTGAAGGATGCTGTTGAGCCAGTGTGGTGGTTGTCCAAGACTCCCTATCCTAAGGCCGATAATAGAAAGGTTCTAAAGCCTTATAGTGACTCCATGCTTGACCTGTTAAGGAAGGGCTACCGTGCCAAGCATAGGCCTTCGGGGCACGATATTTCAACAAAATTTAGCAATGACCGAGGGGGAGCGATACCACCGAATTTACTGGCTATGGCGCATACTGAGTCCAATACTCATTACCTTCGGCGCTGTAGAGAAACCGGGATTAAGCCCCATCCTGCCCGTTATCCAGTGGGACTCCCCGAATTTTTCATTAACTTTCTCACGGACAAAGATGACGTAGTGCTGGACCCTTTCGCTGGAAGCAACGCGACCGGGGCTGCGGCGCAAAAGCAGGGGAGAAACTGGCTGGCAATGGAGATAATAGAAGACTACCTTCTGGGATCGAAGTTTCGATTTGAGCGATTGCAGATGGAGTTGCCGTAGCGAGTTAATGTCATGCCTCAACTGGCGAAGCACGTCCTTTTTGAACGAGTGCAGTCTGCCATTTCAGTGAGTGGATGGAGAATGATTATTGAACGTCCAGCACATCCATTCATTGTCCGGTGCGCTAGAGATGAGAACCTGATACGACTTCGCATATATATCTGGAATGTGACCTCAGGCGGGCCTGTGGCGGTCCGACCTTCAGGTGAGTACCGCATTCAAATCACAGGTGTTCATTCCCCGCTTGAGATTACTCCAGATGCACAGACCCTTTTACTTGGTTGGAGTGAAGATATAGGGGTCTTCACTGCCTTCGACCCATATTTCCACCAATCTTTCAGGGATAGAAGTTCCCCGTCAATTCAAGTTAGGAGCCAAACTCTTGAAGCAGCTGCGTTAGGAGGCTTTGGCTTTCAGCTGAAGCAAGTTTCCCGAGGCGTAGAAGTCGTTGTAACTTTTTCGCCGGATATGTTTATTGAGTATGTTCTCAGGCAAGCCGAATTGCATCGCTTCCTCACAGAGTCGGAAGTTGAAACTCTTCAGGTAGCTGCACGCGGTGAAGAACCACCACAGGAAGCTCTTGAGCATGTCCCAACAGGGCGTAGGGAAGTTGTTACCACTGTAGTTAGGAGGAGTCGCGAAAGGAGCTTTCGTGTTCGAGTATTGGGGGCCTATAGCCATCATTGTGCTGTCTGCCACTTGCAATTGGAGTTGGTACAAGCTGCACACATTATTCCGGTAGAGGTTCCTGACAGCACGGATCAAACATCGAATGGTCTGGCTCTCTGCTCCCTTCACCATCAAGCTTATGACAGGTCTTTACTCACGGTCGCGGAAGATTACCATATCCAGGTGAGTGAATTCAAACTTCGTCAGTTGCAGGAAAAGGGATTACTGCAAGGTCAAGATTCCTTGCGGGCTTATGTATGTAACACTATCTATCTACCAACAAATGATAGAGACCGACCTCACCCAGATTATCTGCGTAGAGGGATGGAAGCTAGAGGGTGGCGTGAGTGAGAATATATGGTGGCCGGCGTCGGATTCCTTCTCCCTGGTGGTCAGGTTGAGCAAAGCCTGAAGCAAGCCTAACTGGCTATGGGCTATGCACCCCTCCCTCTCCCTACTCATAGCTAGCTCTTTGTGGTATACTCCATACTCCTAAAGCGGTTCGCTCTCTTCGATGGCTGTCCTCCGTATATTGGGTCCCGTGTAAAATAGCCGGAAAATCCGTGGAAAGTGATGGGTGAAAGACATGGCCGGGAAAATGAATTCTGTGGATAGTGGCTCCGTGACTACCCCCAGGGGATTCTCGGCGGGTGCCACATACGCCGGACTCAAAACCTACGCAGAGGATAAGCTGGACCTGGGTATATTGCTCTCCGACAGGCCCAGTTCCGTTGCCGGGGTATTCACCACCAGCACGGTCAAGTCGCCTTCAGTCGTGCTCACCCAGGAGCGGGTCTCTCCTCGGAGCAAAGTCAGGGCCTTGGTGGTCAATAGCGGCATAGCCAACGCATGTGTGGGAGAGCAGGGCTATCTGGATGCCCAGGAGACTACGGCCGAGACCGCAAGACGACTGGGATTGGGACCTGAAGAGGTGCTCATGGGCAGCACCGGGATTATAGGAGTGGAACTGCCAATGGCCCTTATTCGAGCGGGCATCAGCCAGATAACCCCTTCGGAGGGTGGGGGCAACGACCTTGCCAGGGCTATTATGACTACGGACACTCATCCCAAAGAAGGGGCAGTGACCTTCGAGTGCCAGGGCAAGACCATAACCATCGGCGGGATAGCCAAGGGCGCAGGCATGATACATCCCAACATGGCTACCATGCTGAGTTTCCTCACCACAGACGCAGAAGTGGAAGGCCAGTTCCTGCAACGTGCGTTGAGTCGAGCGGCCGATTCATCCTTCAACATGCTGTCGGTAGACGGGGATACCAGCACGAACGATACTGTGCTTGTCATGGCCAACGGTGCGGCGGAAGCCGGCATTATAGAGGAAGGTACGCAGGCCGGAGACCTTTTCCAGGAGGCCCTGAACCGGCTCTGTATCCACCTGACCAAGGAGCTAGCCAGGGACGGAGAGGGAGCGAGCAATCGTCTCATCGAAGTTACTGTTGAAGGGGCGACTGACCTCACGGCCGCCCGCCACGCTGCACGGACGGTGGCGTCGTCGAGCCTGGTGAAAACGGCCGTTCATGGTGCTGACCCCAACTGGGGCAGAATCATAGCTGCCCTGGGCAGAAGCGGGGCCGAGGTTGAGGAGGGCAGGGTGGCCCTCTACGTCAACGACGTTTGCATAATGGAGGATGGCCGTCCCATCCCCTTTCACAGGGACGGAGTAGTTGCCTTGATGCGTGGGCTGGAGGTGTCCTTCCGAATCAAGCTCAATCTGGGTCAGGGTGAGGCCACGGCGTGGGGCTGTCCCCTCAGCGAAGAATACGTGACCTTTAACAGCGCCTACACCACCTAACGTCCACAAGGGTGCGGGTAGCCGGCCCCGGTGAATCCTCATACTTCAACCTGCCCCCGCTTATTTGGCGCTATAGTTATATACTGCCCTGAGTTTTCCAAGTACAAACAAGTTTTGCTTTTTACACGCTATTTATAGCGTATAATGTTACTTGTTTTGTGGAGTGTGGAGTGTCAGACAGGCCGCCCAAAGGCATAGTCGTGGTGAAAATCGGGGGCAGCACCCTGGGCAGCAACGATACCACTCTCAAGGACCTGGTTGCCCTCCAGCGTGATGGCGTCAAGCTTATAGTTGTCCACGGTGGGGGCAGCGTCATCTCCCAGTGGATGGAGAAACAAGGCACCATCCCCCGTTTTGTCCGGGGTTTGAGGGTCACTGATTCCCAGAGCCTCGAAATCGTCGCGGCAGTGCTGACGGGGCTGGTCAACAAGCAGCTAGTGGCCTCTCTGATTGCCCTGGGAGGCAAAGCTATCGGGCTGAGTGGTGTAGATGGTGCTCTATTGAAGGCCAGGGTGGCCGACGAGGAGTTAGGTTACGTGGGCGAGGTGACAGGGGTAAACCCTGAAGTCTTGCTGCAGTCCCTGGAGGGGGGGTACATACCGATGGTGGCTCCCGTGGGCATACACCGAGCGGATGAGTCTCCCTACTCGGGCTCCATGCTCAACATAAACGGAGATACCGTGGCGGGGGAGTTAGCCTATGCCATAGGTGCTGAGAGGCTGATTTTTCTCACAGACGTGAACGGGGTAATGGATGGGTCGGGCAGAGTCATCCGACGCCTCAGCGTGAGGAGCGCCCGCCCTCTCCTTGCGTCAGGTGTGGTGAAAGGCGGAATGATACCCAAGCTGGAGGCTTGTTTGCGTGCCCTGGACAGGGTTCCGGTGGCTGAGATAATAGACGGCAGGCAGCCAGGGGTGTTGATGCACTGCTTCCGGGGTGTGCCCACTGGCACTCAAATACTCGGTAGGCATGATGCTAGCCAATTGGAGTCCGGTCCACATACTTAGGAATTGCTGATAGCTTAAACGGAAGGTGTTATGATCTTCAACGTGGGAAACAATGGGGAAGGGGCAGGCCCTCCAAGGAACGTAGGCACGGGTCAGTTTGGGAACCCTAACATGAAGCTGCTCACCAGGGTTGGACTGGCCGTTGCTGCCGTCGTCATTATTGTTCTGATTCTCTCGGTAGTCAAGAGTATATACACCGACTGGCTGTGGTTTGATAGCCTGGGCTACAAGGGCGTATACACCAAAATACTGGGGATGCGTATCTGGCTCTTCTTCGGGGGGGCTTTGTTGGTAGCCGGCATTCTCATCGTCAATCTGTACGTCGCCTATCGCTTTTCCAGGGGAGGGAGTGTCCTTCCCGTCCCGCCGGAAATGCTGAGGATGGGTCGCATAGGCATCATTGTCGGTGCTGTCCTGATGGTCGTCGTGATGAGCGTGGTGTTTGGGATTGTGGCACAAGGACGTTGGGAGACCATTCTGGTCTACTTCAATCGTGTCCCCTTCGGAGTCCAGGACCCCCAGTTCAATAAGGACATATCCTTTCATCTAGCCACCATGCCCTTGCTCCACTTCATCCAGGGGTGGTTCATGGGCGCTGTCATCGCCACGGTAGTGGCAGTAGTGGCCTTGTACATGGCTATCTTCGCTCTCAGGGGCGTAAACGTCGTGCTCACACCGAGGATCAGAGGACACCTGGCTCTGCTGGGTGCCTTCTTGATGATTACCATTGCCGCAGCCCACTACCTGGACATTTTCGAGCTGGTCTTCTCGGGTCGTGGGGCGGCTCCGGGGGCTGGATACACCGACGTCAATGCCAGGCTCCCGGTCCTCTGGCTGTTGGTAGCCATCTCCCTGATGGCGGCCGTGGGTTTCGTCGTAAGCCTGTACTATGGTGGTCTGAGGCTTATGATAGCCTCCTTCTCCTTGTGGGCCGTCCTGGCTGTATTGGCTGGCGCTATATATCCGGTAGCCTACCAGCGATTCAGGGTGAGTCCCAACGAGTTTGAGCGGGAGCACGAATACATTGACCGCGCCATCACGGCCACCAGGGCCGCCTATGGACTGGACCAGATTGACGAGCAGTCATTCACCTATTCCCCTAATCTGGATATTGAAACGGTATCTGACAATCCCGAGACCATTGAGAACATTCGCCTTTGGGACCACCGGCCCCTGCGGGATACTTACAACCAGATACAGACCTTCCGGCAGTACTACGGCTTCGTGAACGTTGACGTGGACCGCTACAGGTTCCCTAACGGGGAGTATCGACAGGTGATGCTGGCTGCCAGAGAACTCTTCCCGGAGAACCTGGAGGAGGAAGCTCAGAAATGGGTGAACCGCAAGCTCTCATATACCCACGGGTACGGCGTTGCCATGAGTCCGGTGACCCAGGCCACCGTAGAGGGGCGTCCCGAGTTCTTTCTCAAGGACGTACCCCCAACCGGCGACCTGGTTGTTGAGCGACCGGAGATTTACTATGGAGAGAACACCAAGGATTTTGTCATAATAGACACCGATACCGAAGAGTTCAACTTCCCTGGCCCAGAAGGAGACCCTGTCTTTCAGAACTTTGAAGGTGAGGGAGGGGTCAAGTTGGGGTCCTTCTTCACGAGGGCGGCCTTCGCCTGGCAGTTCCTGGACTTCAACCTTCTTATAAGCGGGCAGATTGGCTCCGAGAGCACGGTAAAATACAGGCGTCACATAGGTGAGCGGGTGAGCACAATAGCGCCATTCCTGCACCTGGACAAGGACCCGTACCTGGTGGTGGGTGACGGCGGAAAGCTGTGGTGGATTCAGGACGCCTACACCGTCTCCGACCGGTACGCCTACTCCGCCCTATTTGAGGATGAATTCAACTATATTCGCAACAGCGTCAAAGTGGTTGTAGACGCCTATAACGGCGCGGTGTACTTCTTCGTCATAGATGAGGAAGACCCGCTGATGCAGATTTATCGGGGAGCCTTCCCCGATATGTTTGTGGACTTCGATGAGATAGACAACCTGGACCCGTCCCTCCGGGACCACATACGTTACCCCATAGACCTGTTCTCGGCCCAGACGCAGATTAACCTGCGATACCACATGACGGACCCCAAGGAGTTCTTCCTGCGGGAGGACCTGTGGGCACTGGCCCGGGAGGTGTTCGAGGACCCCGATAACACCCAGGATATAGAGCCTTATTACGTTATCATGAAGCTGCCCGGAGAAGAAGAAGAGGAGTTCGTCTTGCTCTTGCCCTTTACCCCTGGGGGTGTGGAGAAGAAGAACATGGTGGGATGGATGGCCGCCCGCAGCGACGGAGAGAACTACGGCAAGCTCCTGACCGTCACGTTTCCCAAGGATAGGCAGGTTTTTGGCCCGGAGCAAATAGAGGCCCGTATCACCGCCGATGAGCAGATAGGTAGAGAGTTGACCCTTTTGTGCCCTGTAGGTAAGCTGTGTATCCGTGGGAACTTGCTGGCTATCCCCATGGGTGAGTCCGTACTGTACGTGGAGCCCCTGTATATACGCGCCGAAGCCTTGCCTCTGCCGGAGCTTAAAAAGGTCTTTCTGGCGGATGCCAACAAGGTGGTCATGGCTGACACTCTTTCCGAAGCCCTGACCCTTCTGTTGGGAGAGGCGATTCCCGACACTGTGGCCGGCCAGCCCTCGACGGACACGCCGGTACAGAGGCTGTCGGACGGGACTGCCAGCCAGGAGCGCAGCCAGCTTGAGGAAGTGCAAAGGGAGATTGTCGGTATCGAGGAGGCGGTCAGCCAACTGGTGGAGAACCTCGATACTCTACGAGAGGCGTTGAGAAAAATACAAGAGACGTTAGCGTCGGAAGGAGGCTCACAATGAGCACCCATTTTGAAGGACCGGGGCAGGCCGACTGGGTGGAAATGGAAAAGAGGTACTACGCTTTTACCGTGAGAAGGCAGCCCGTGGTAATCGTGCGAGGAGAGGGAACGAGGGTTTGGGACGTTAACGGAAAGGAGTACCTGGACTTTACCGCAGGCTGGGCCGTCAACAACCTGGGACATTGCCACCCGGCCATCACCAGGGCCATAACCGAGCAGGCGGCGACCCTTTTGCAAACCTCTAACCAGTTCTACACCACGCCTCAGCTGCTTCTGGCTCAGCTTCTGGTGGAGAACAGCGCCCTGGACAAGGTGTTCTTCGGCAATAGCGGTGCCGAGGGCATAGAGGGGGCGATGAAGCTGGCCAGGAAGTACGGTAAGAAAAACCGTAACGGGGCTTATGAGGTCATAACTGCCTATAACTCCTTCCATGGCCGCACCATGAGCACTCTGTCGGCGACCGGACAGCCCCATTACCAGGAACCTTTCCAGCCACTGACTCCCGGCTTTGTCCACGTGGACTACAACAACGTGGAGGCCATCATGGAGGCCACCAACGAGCGCACCGCTGCCGTGATGCTGGAACCCGTGCAGGGTGAGGGCGGGGTGAACGTGCCCGCCAACGATTATCTCAGAAGGGTCAGAGAGTGGTGCGACAGCCAGGGGTTGCTTCTAATCTTGGACGAGGTGCAGACCGGCATGGGACGCTTGGGTTCCCTATTCGGCTACCAGGACTGCGGCATAGAGCCGGACGTGATGGTCCTGGCCAAGGGTCTGGGCGGCGGAGTGCCCATAGGGGCCTTCATGTCCAAGGACTACTGCATGGCCCTGGAGCCTGGGGACCACGGCTCAACCTTCGGCGGCAACGCCCTGACCACCGCTGCCGCATACGCCTCCAGCAAGCACATCATTGAGAACGACCTGTCGGCATCTGCCACGACTATGGGGCAACGGTTGATGCAGGCCCTGGATGAGCTACAGACTCGCTTCGACATCATCACCGACGTCAGGGGCAAGGGCTTGCTGTTGGCTACTGAGTTCAACAGCGACATATCCGGCAGGGTGATTTCCATGTGCAATGAAGAAGGGCTGCTCCTCAATCCGGTACGGCCCAACGCCATAAGGTTCATGCCACCCCTTACCGTCTCCCCGGAAGAGGTGGATGAAGCCGTCAGTCGCCTTGAAGCGGCGCTCAATAGACTCTAGGCCGGTGTTTCCAAAGTGGCGTCCCGGACCTCCTCTCCCACGACGGGCAGGAGGATTGACAGCCTCCCGGTACTTGATACGGGGTGAGGGGTTGGAACTACCACTGCCCACTCATCCACCCTCCTCTCGCAAGGAGAAAAAGGGCCTTGAAAGCGCCTTCTTAGGAGAGTCCAATGGCCGAGAACAAGATTATCCTCGCCTATAGCGGCGGACTGGACACCTCGGTAGCTATACGCTGGCTTCAGGAGAAGTACCAGGCTCAGATAGTGACACTCACCATAGACTTGGGCATGGTCAATCTGGAGGAGATACGTCAGCGTGCCCTCCGGATCGGGGCTGTAAACGCTCTGACTGTGGACGGTAAAGAGGCCTTCTACAGAGATTTCATCACCCCTGCCATCCGAGCTGGTGCCATCTATGAGGACCAGTATCCCCTCGCGACGGCCCTTGGCAGACCCCTTATAGCCCGTCGCCTCGTGGAAGCTGCCCGCAGCGAGGGGGCTTACGCCATATCCCACGGGTGCACCGGCAAGGGTAATGACCAGGTACGCTTGGACGTGGGCGTGAATGCCCTAGCCCCTGACCTGAAAATCATCGCCCCCATACGTGAGTGGGCCATGAGCCGCGAAGAGGAGATAGAGTACGCTCAAATGCACAATATACCCGTGCCTTTGAGCAAAGGCCCCTACTCCGTGGATGAGAACCTGTGGGGCAGAAGCGCCGAGGCGGGAGACCTGGAAGACCCCTGGCAGGAACCCCCGGAGGCCGCCTACGACTGGACCAGACCCGTTGGTGACACGCCCCCGGAACCTGCATACCTGGAGATAGGCTTCGAGAGTGGGCTGCCCGTGTCCATTGACGGAGAGGGGATGGGTGGCATAGACCTTGTGAGGCATCTCAACCGTCTGGCCGGAGAGCATGGCGTGGGCAGGATTGACCATATAGAGAACCGGCTGGTCGGAATAAAGTCCAGGGAGGTATATGAAGCACCCGCCGCGGTGGTGCTTCACACTGCCCACAAGGCCCTGGAAGCCATGACTTTGAGCAAGGAACAGGTGCGTCTCAAAGCAAGGGTTGCCCAGGAATACGCCGACGTGGTCTATAACGGTCTCTGGTATACCAATCATCGCCGTGATATGGATGCCTACTTTGCCAGTACCCAGCGCCACGTAAGCGGTACGGTGCGGGTAAAGCTGCACAGGGGGGTCTGCTCGGTCGTTGGAAGAAGCTCTCCACGTGCCCTTTACAGCTACGACCTTGCCACCTACGACCGCGGTGACAAATTCGACCACCGTTCATCGGAAGGATTCATCGCTATCTACGGTCTGCCCGTGCGGACCCAAGCCCAGGTTCAGGGAGATGAGGAAGAGTGAAGATATGGGGTTCGTGCATGTCAGGGTGCTGGTTTGCAACCCTACACGGGAGGAACGCTGCCAGGAAATGGAGTTGCTGGTAGACACCGGCGCTATACTGAGTGTCATACCCGGGTCTGTGTTCTCACAGCTTGGGATTCCCTCTCTTGGCAGGCGAAGATTCAGGGCTTTCGGAGGGGTAATTGAGAGAGAGACGGGCACTGTGAACATCAAGTACCGTGACGTTTCCGCAGGCATTACGGCAGTATTTGGCGGCGAGGGCGATACCCCGGTGCTAGGTGTTACCGCACTGGAAGTCTTGGGCTACCAGGTGGACCCCTCTACGGGCGAGCTTAATCCCACAGAGCTTCTACTGCTTTAGATTAAGATATGGTTTCAGGAGGCCCGGCATGGAGGGCCAGCACGAGGGTATTAGAGCTAACAGGTACACCGTCTCCATCCACTACGACCGGCGTCTTTACCGGCATGACATTGCCGGCTCCATAGCCCATGCCAGAATGCTGGCAAAACAGGCGATTGTCTCCGATGAAGAAGCCGAGCTTATCGTCACGGGCCTGGTCGCCATCCGGGAGGAGATACGAGCAGGTACGTTCCCCTGGAAAGAGGACCTGGAAGACATCCACATGAACGTGGAGGCCCGGCTTCACGAGATAATAGGCAGTGAGGTGGCGGGGAAGCTCCACACGGGCCGCTCTCGGAACGACCAGGTATCCCTGGACATGAGGATGTACGTCAAGGAAGCTATTCGCGATACCGTCAAATGTATCAGGGGCCTTCAGGCTGCCATCCTGGACTTAGCCGAGGCTCACAGAGGTGTCCTGATGCCAGGGTACACCCATTTGCAGCGTGCCCAGCCCGTGCTCTTCTCCCATCACATGCTCGCCTACTTCCACATGTTGGAGCGTGACTGCCAGCGCTTCCAGGACTGCTACCGGAGGGCCGACGTCCTCCCCCTGGGCAGTGGCGCCCTGGCAGGTGTGCCCTATCCTACGGACAGGGAGTTCCTGGCCCTGGAGTTGGGATTTGCCGGGGTGAGTGCCAATAGTATGGACGCCGTATCCGACAGAGACTTCCTTGCCGAGTACAACTCTGCAGGTGCCATCTCCATGATGCACCTGTCTCGCATGGCCGAAGAGTTCGTCATCTGGTCATCCCGTGAGTTCGGGTACATATCGCTGGCAGAGGACTACGTTACCGGCAGCAGCATCATGCCTCAGAAACGCAACCCCGATTTTGCCGAGATAGCCAGGGGCAAGACGGGTCGCGTGTACGGCAACCTCATTGGTATCCTGACGGTACTCAAGGGGCTGCCACTGACCTACAATCGGGACTTGCAGGAGGACAAGGAGGGTACGTTTGACACCATAGATACCGTTCTGGCAACCCTAGACGTGTTCAAGGGAATGGTATCAACCCTGAAAGTGAATGCTGAGCACATGACCGAGGCGGCAGGGGAGAGCTACATGCTGGCTACAGACCTTGCCGACTATCTGGTGAGTGCAAAGGGTGTGCCCTTCCGGGAGGCTCACGGAATCGTAAACAAGCTCTGCGGCTACGCCGTGTCCCGGGGAATGAGCCTGCACCAGCTTGAGATTGAAGAGTACCGGCGCTTTTCCCCCCAATTCGGCGAGGATGTTTACGCCGTGACCGCCGAGTCCTCGGTAGCGGCCCGTGATGTTGAGGGCGGTACGGCACCCCGGAGGGTGGAAGCGGCGCTGGCCCATGCCAGGAATCTTTTGGACTCCGCCTTGGGCGGCAAGCCCTTGGCGAAGGGGTAAGAGGGATGAGCGAACAAGGGACTTCGACTGATACTGGCTCCACGCCCCGTGTCAAGATAGCACCGTCGGTCCTGTCGGCGGATTTCAGCCGTCTGGGGGAGCACGTGGCCGAGGTCACCAGGGCAGGGGCAGACTACATACACGTAGATGTCATGGACGGCCATTTTGTCCCCAATATCACCATGGGGCCTGTCGTGGTGGAGGGAATACGCGCCTCTACCCATCTGCCTCTGAACGTTCATCTACAGATAGAGGAGCCGGACCGCTTTATATCCGACTTCATCAAGGCAGGTGCAGACCACATCATCATACACAGCGAGGCATGTCTGCACCTGCACCGCGTGATACATCAGATTAAGGATGAAGGCGTCCAGGTCGGCATAGCCATCAACCCCGGTACATCCCTGGCTGCCATTGAAGAGGTGCTGTGCTACGTGGACATAGCCCTGGTGGGCACGGTAAACCCCGGTTTCGGGGGCCAGAAGCTCATACCCGAGGCACTGGATAAGGCGGCCAGGCTGAAGGACATTCTGAAGGAGCGGGGATTTGGGCCTGAGATTCAGGCAGACGGCGGCATAAATGCGGACACGGCCCCCGCAGCGGTGAGGTCCGGCGCTACGATTCTCGTGGCAGGCTCGGCGATTTTCAACAAGGTGGAATCGGTAGAGGTTGCTATGAAGAGGCTAAAGGACAGCATTGCGAACGTTAGCGGCCCCTGAGCAAGTCAGGGACAGCCCCCTCTAAGCCCTGGCGGCCTTGTGCTGACTCCTCAGGCATCGGGTGCAGATTTTCACCTTCTTGGACTCTCCGTTCATGGAGAGGGTCATCTTGTGTACGTTGGGCATGAAACGGGTCTTGGTACGTCTCTTGGAGTGGCTTACGTTGTTTCCTGACATGCCAACTTTGCCACAAACTGCGCATTTCATGAATACGTTCCTTGTTTGACTGTCTAAATCACTTTCGGTAAAATCCAGGTGGTTAGCATATCATAGCTTGAGGAGCACTGACAAGGACCTGCTTAGAAAAGGTAGCGTTCCCATCCAGATGGTTGAGTTTCTTCTGTGTCATCCCGCGATCATGTCATTCCAAGGGTAGCGAAGAATCTAGGAGCTATATCCTTCAAGCTCTAGCCTGCCGTAGGCACGACAGCCCCCTTAATTCCTCACTTCGCTCCGTTCAGAGTGACACATTGCCACTGCCATAGCATCTAAAAGGAAACGCTACCCCTTGAAAAGGCCTTTCTAAGTTTGCTAGTGAAGGGACTGCCATGAATGGATCTGAGAACGAAGGGGTAGCAGTGGGCCGGGACAGCATCGGGTCGGTGGAGGGAAGTTTTCCTTCGCAGATGCTGAGCGGAGATGAGCTACGGAGGGCCTTTGAGGCGGCTACTCGATGCCTGGAGCGATACCGGGACGCTATCAACGCCCTTAATGTCTTTCCCGTGCCCGATGGCGACACTGGGACCAACATGCTCCTCACCATGCGCTCGGTGAATGACGAGTGCTCACGGGCTGCGGACTCATCCGTAGGAGCGGTGATGTCTGCCATGGCCCACGGGGCGCTTCTGGGTGCCCGGGGCAATAGCGGGGTAATTCTCTCCCAGTTTTTCTACGGTCTGTCTCAGGGCTTTCAGGGAAAGGATGAGTCCAACGGAGAGGACCTTGCCCATGCCTTCGAGTTGGCTTCGCGGGCGGCCTACAACTCGGTGAGCAAGCCTGTGGATGGCACCATGCTGACGGTAATACGCGAGCTATCTATGGCAGCAACTCGACGTGCTGGAGGGGCCGAGGGCTACGGGGACCCGCTATCCGTGCTGGAGGCTGCCCTGGGAGCCGCGAAGGAGTCCCTCTCCAGGACTCCACTGCAACTTCCGGTGCTGCGGGAGGCCGGCGTCGTAGATGCCGGCGGCCAGGGAGTTGTTACCCTTATCGAAGGTGCGTTTTACTGCCTCTCCGGGGTGGAGGTAGAGACGCTGGAGCTAAGTGTCCCTGTCTCCCCAAACACGTCCTTTGAAAATGTCCCATCTCCGGGAGTCTTGGACCATTCGTTAGGTCAGCCCGTGGTGCATGAGGACTACCTGGCCTCCACCGAGGAAGAGCTTTACGGCTATTGTACCCAACTTCTGATTCAGGGCCATGGGTTGGATGCGGACAAGATTCGCGAGGAGCTATCCTCCTTGGCAGAGTCAACGGTTGTGGTAGGAGGTGGCGACCTGGTAAAGGTACACGTGCATGCCCACGACCCTGGCCCCGTGATTAGCTACGCCGTTTCTCTGGGGACCATAGACCAGGTGAGCATGACCAACATGGACCAGCAACACGAGGAGTTCATGGCCCTCCACCGCGCCCAGATCGGGGCGCCCGAGGCTCCCCGTCAGCCGGCGGGAAAGGAGACGGCGATTGCGGTGGTTGCGGTGGCCTGGGGCGACGGGTACACTGATTTGTTCCGGGATCTGGGCTGTGCATCCGTAGTCGCTGGGGGGCAGACCATGAACCCCAGCACTCAGGAGTTGCTGGATGCCGCCCGGGATACGGGAGCAAAGGATGTAATCCTGCTGCCCAATAATCCCAATATAATACCCGTTGCCAGGCAGGCTGCCACGGTAGTGGAAGGGGACCCGGACGGGGATGTAACGCTACATGTTGTCCCGTCGCGTACCATACCCCAGGGCGTGGCTGCTCTCCTGGCCTTCAACCCTGAAGGCGACATGGAAAGCGTTCTCAGGTCTATGGATGAAGCTCTTGCTACAGTGAAAACCATAGAAGTGACAACTGCGGTGCGTCCGGTAACCCTGGGAGAGCTTGCCGTTCAGGAGGGGCAGTACATCGGCATTCTTGAAGGAGAATTGGTGACTGCCGAGGACTCGGCCTTCCTGGCTCTGCAGACGACCTTGCTCAAAGTTGGGCCGGAGAGTGGGCAACTGATAACGTTGTATTGGGGTGGCGACGTGGATGAAGGCCAAGCCGGTGAGGAGGCAGCCCGTCTGCAAGAAAGTATCCCCGGCGTTGAAATAGAAGTGGTGTACGGCGGACAGCCTTTTTATCATTACGTCGCCTCTCTGGAGTGAACGGGGCATGATGTTTCATCCAAGAGAAGCCCACCCACGCTTCGGCACTCCGTAGGCAGGAACTCGTAGCTTCGGCACAGATTACGGAAAGGTCTCTTCCATGTCGGAGACCCTGGAAATAACGGCCAGGAGGCTTGCATCATGGCGGTGAAACTGGTTACGGATAGCACGTGCGATTTGCCCCGGGAGTTGGCGGAGCAGTGGGGTTTAACGGTAATTCCTTGCAACGTCCATTTCGATGATGAGGTATACAAAGACGGAATAGACATCGGGCCGGATGAGTTCTACCGTAAACTGGTAGCCAGTCCCCGGCTGCCCACCACCGCCCAGCCCTCGGTCAACGACTTCGTACAGGTGTACGAGCCGCTGCGTAGTGAAGGCCATGACGTGGTATCCATTCATGTCTCCGGCAAGCTCAGCGGCACACTCAACTCGGCCACACAGGCAAGGGATGCCATTCAGTCATCCGGGTCGGGGAGCATTGAAATTATAGACTCCCGGACGGCTTCCGTGGGTCTGGGGCTGGTGGCCCTGGAGGCGGCTCGGATGGTACGTTCCGGTGCCTCTTTCGACCAGGTGGTGGCGGGTGTTCAGAGTTCCCTCTCCCAGACTCACAGCTATTTCCTCGTGGATACCCTTGAGTATCTCCAGAAGGGGGGGCGCATAGGCAAGGCCAGTGCCTTTGTGGGGTCTCTTCTTAACATAAAACCTCTGCTTATGATTAAGGACGGGGAGGCACATCCGTTGGAGCGTGCCCGTACCAGGGAGCGGGGCCTGCGTCGGCTGGTGGATATTGTAAGGGGTCTTGCTCCCGTGAAGTCCCTTTCCATCATATACAGCACTACGCCGGACGAGGCGGAATCCCTCAAGGAGCAGCTCAAGGACCTGGTCCCCGACGACCGGATTGTCATGTCCAGGTTCGGCCCCGTGGTAGGTACATACCTTGGCCCGGGAGCATTGGGTGTAGGACTGACATCATCCTCCTAGCAGGCTTTCCATCCTTCATGGTACACTTGCCTTGCGATGACTTCCAGAGATGCCTCCGCCCGGCTTGATCTAGACTTCTTCCGTAAGATACTCAATCTTGAGAAGGAAAAGAAGTTCCAGGACGACGCCGTGATGGGCGGCTTGGACCGCTTCCTGGAGCAGCACGCCGCGGAATTCACAGCCATAGCGAGCGGTGATGCTCTGAGCGTACCCTACCATGACCTTACCCCGTCCCAACGGCGGGAATGGGTGCACAGTTGGCTTGTCAGGCTTGAAGATATTGAGTCGCGTGCTATCGCATTATTAGAGGAAGTTCCGGGTGATGGTGAATCCCCCGCCAGTCCGATTCTCTCGGACCATGACAAGGAAGACACCCCCCCTCCATTGAAAGGCCCGCCCCTGAAACCAACGTCCATCCCCGGCGGTGTTAGCCTGGATTCCCCCGTTGACCGGCTGCGAGGCGTGGACGCGAAGTTATCGGGCAAGCTGTTAAAGCTGGATGTAGCCACCATCAGAGACCTCCTTTATCTCTTCCCCAGGCGTCACAATGACTTCTCCAATTTCTCCAGTATTTCCGAGCTTGTGGTGGGAGAGGAGCAGACCGTCGTCGCCACCGTTTGGGAGGCCAGGGAAACGAAACTGGGGCAGAAAGGCAAGCTGAAGGCCACCGAGGCGGTGGTGAGCGACGAGACCGGTAACGTAAGAGCGGTCTGGATTGGGCAACCCTATGTTGCCAGGGTACTGAAGCCCAATTCCAGGGTGGCTCTCAGCGGCAGGGTGGAGGCTTACAGAGGCCAGTTGCAGCTCCAGTCGCCCGAGTTTGAGATACTCGACAAACAGGAAAGCCTGATACACACGGGAAGGCTTGTGCCGGTATACCCTGGCACAGAGGGTCTCGCCCCGCGCAGATTGCGAAGCATCATCTGGCAGGCCCTGGAACAGTGGGTCCCTCGCATGGAAGATTTCATCCCTGAGGACCTGCAGAAAAGAGCGAAACTGGTCTCCTTGCCTGAAGCCATCCTGCAGGCCCACTATCCCGACGACTTGATTTCCCTGGAGATGGCTCGAAAGCGCTTGGCCTTCGATGAGTTCTTCCTGATACAGATGGCGGTGCTCAGGCGACGCAGAAGCTGGCAGGATGCGGCGGAAGGAATATCGGTGCAGGCCAACCCCAAAGTCAGAGATGGTTTCATTGCCTCTCTGCCTTTCAGCCTCACCGATGCCCAGGAGCGGTGTCTTGGGGAGATATTGGCTGATATGGCCAGAGGGACTCCGTCCATGAACCGTCTCCTTCAGGGTGAGGTAGGCAGTGGAAAGACTGTGGTCGCCCTTGCCGGCCTTCTGGAGGCCGTCGCCAGCGGCTATCAGGGTTCCATAATGGTCCCCACGGAAGTTCTTGCGGAGCAGCATTTCGCCACCGTATCGCGACTGCTGGGCGAGCTTGCCAGGCCCTTACATGAAGAAAACCTTATCACCGTTTATCTCGACTCATTGCCCAGACCTATCTCGGTGGGGCTTCTCACGGGCAGCACCAGGGCAGCCTTGAAGCGGGAGCTACAGCAGCGAGTGTCGGAGGGAACGCTGGACATAGCCATAGGGACCCACGCCCTGATTCAGGAGGGCGTGGAATTTCCCCGTCTTGCTCTGGCGGTAGTGGACGAGCAGCACCGCTTCGGGGTAATGCAGCGAGCAGCCTTGCGGCAAAGGAGTGGCACGACTCCCCACTTGCTGGTCATGTCCGCCACCCCCATACCGAGAACCCTGGCCCTGACCATCTATGGCGACCTGGACGTATCCACCATAGACCAGCTTCCTCCGGGGAGGCAACAAGTGCTGACACGCAACGTACCTCCAGAGCGGCGGAATGAAGCCTACGGATTTGTCCGCAAGGAAATCCGTAATGGCCGACAGGCCTTTGTCATCTGCCCGCTCATTGAGGAATCTGACGCTGTGGAGGCCAGGGCAGCTACGGATGAATACGAGCGCCTTTCTACGGAGGTCTTTCCTGATTTGAGGTTGGGCCTGCTTCACGGTAGAATGACGCCCGGCGAAAAGGATGAGGTCATGGGGAGGTTCCGAAACGGCGACACCGACATACTGGTGTCCACGGCGGTGGTGGAGGTGGGCATAGACGTTCCCAATGCCACCGTGATGGTGGTGGAGGGTGCCCATCGCTTTGGGCTGTCCCAGCTACACCAGTTTCGGGGGCGGGTAGGTCGCGGCGAGAACAAGAGCTACTGCCTCCTGCTTTCCGACTATTCCACCCCGGAGGCCAAGGAACGCCTGTTGGCGGTGGAGCGGATACACGACGGGTTCCAGCTTGCCGAAGTAGACCTGAGCCTGCGGGGTCCGGGTGACTACTTTGGTACTCGCCAGAGCGGACTGCCGGCTCTGCGGGTTGCCCGCCTCTCGGACCATGACCTGCTCAAATCTGCCAGAGAGGAGGCCGCAAGGCTTTTTCGAGACGACCCCGACCTCCGAAAGCCGCACCATGAGTCCCTGTATCGGGAAGTGTCCCTATTTCTGGACAAGGTGAGGGCTGAGGTAAGCTAAAAATCCTTCCGTTCCTTGTGCCCCGTGAAAGTAAACCTCATCAAATTCCACCCCCATCGGCTTGACACGGGAAATGTGATGCTCGTAGTATTAGTAACGATGCGTTCAGATAATGAACAAAAGGGCATGATGGAGGGGCCGGATTACAGGGAGTTGCGGATGCTCTCTGAAGTCCACAGCACCCCCGGGACCACTCAAAGAGACCTGTCACGGCAGATAGGGATTGCCCTGGGCCTGACCAACGTGCTGCTGCGTAACCTGGTAGAGAAGGGATATATCCGCATGACCAGGGCAGGCTGGAAACGCTGGGTCTACGCCCTGACTCCATCCGGGTTTGCTCGGAAAGTCCAGCTTACCGTGTCCTATGTGCATCGTGTCCTCGACCACTACAAGCAAGTGCGCCGGACGTTGCGCGAAGAGCTTCAGACGGTGGCACTCAACCAGGAGTCCCGGGTGGCGATATTCGGGACGGGAGAGTTTGCGGAGCTGGTTTACCTGGGACTCCGGGAAATGGATGTCGAGGAGATAGACGTCTTTGTCTCAAAGGCCACAGGCAATGGCAGGTTTCTGGGCATGTCGGTGCGTGATGTTGGGACCCTACAGCCCGAGCAGTACGACAGGATATTCATTGCCCGCCTGAGTAGCCCCGACGCTGATTGCACGGAGCTACAAGAGTTGGGGGTCGCTAAGGACAAGCTGGTCACTTTCTTCACGCGTCGCGGCATCAAGGGGGAGGGGTGATGGCCCTTAAATGGCATGTCGCTCACACCAGACCCCTGGCCGAGTATGTCGCCAGGGACCGACTGAAGGCTGCCGTACTTGTCCAGCTATTTGAACAAAGGGCAACATTCGTCGTAGCTTCCTGCTCCGAAGATGTCTTGCATACGACGACCTGACATGCCCGGCGCAGGCCGGGAGGACGAAGCTATAACCTTCAATACATTCAACACATTGGCGAGATACAGATTATGCTCTATCGGGTAATCTACTACTTTATCAGGCCCTACAGGCTCCTTTACGGCTTGATACTGGTCGTTACCCTGGCTGCTGCGACTCTTGAGAGCCTTGGGCTGGCTGCCTTCTTCCCGGTGTTCTCCTCCGTGATTAGCGACTCAGGGGAGGAAGCGGGTGGCATACTGGGATTCATGACCGGTCTGGTGGACCTCATGCCATTCGACGACCCCATCGTTGCGGCGGCCGTCCTGCTCATTGGCATATTCTTCGTGAAGACGGTATTTACCTTGCTCCGGGAAGCACTGACGGCCTACGGCAGCGCCAGGGTGCTTTACCATACCCGGAGACGGGTAATGGAGAGGTACGCAGGGTCCCGCTACCAGTTCTTCCTGGACAGTAAACAGGGAGACTTGATTTACAGCACTATGCAGGCACCCCACAGGATGGTGAATAATTTTTTGCTAATCACTCCCAGGATGTTATCCGAGCTACTCCGTATAGCTGCCATCATCATCGTTTTGATGCTGGTCTCCCCCTACATCACCCTGGCCATAGCCGGGCTGGGGCTGATTTACTTCTGGGTCGTCCATTACCTGTCAAAAAGGGTCTCCTACAATATTGGCCAGAGGAGCGTGTCCGCCGAAGCCGCCCAGATTGTCATCACCAACGAGTTTCTGGCGGGCATTCGGCAAATCATCGCCTTCAACACACTTCGAGGATGGCTTGGGCGCTTTGCCCGGGAGAACCTCATCTATTCCGAGCTATACGCAAAGGGCCAGATGCTGCTTGCTGCCCCCAGACCCCTGATGGAGTTTACGGCCGTTGCCACAATGCTGGGAATAATTCTGGTACTGCGGGTTGTCAGCCCGGGCACGTTCTCCGAAACCCTGCCCAAGCTCGGCGTCTTCGCCATGGGCCTGGTGCAGCTTCTTCCCTCCGTTACCAACTTTGGCAGGTTCCGCATGGACGTGATGCAGTCCCTGCCCGATGCAGAGAGGCTGCATCATACCCTCACAGGCCCCGTGCCCCAACGCAGGGATGGCGGCAGGGACCTGAAGTTCTTTGAGAATGGGATTACCTTCGATAACGTGACCTTCGCCCATCAGGGCCGGGAAACCCTCCTGGACGGCGTCAACCTGACCTTTGAGAAGGGGAAAGTGACCGCCATTGTGGGTCCCTCCGGGTCCGGGAAGACCACCATCGTCAACCTGGTCCTTGGGCTATTTGAGCCTGCGGGGGGAAGGGTCGCCATTGACGGGGTATCTCTCAGGGACTACAAGCTGGAGAAATGGCTTGGCAGAGTCGGCTTTGTGAGCCAGGAGCCTTTTATATATCACAATACCATCACAGAAAATATCGTCTTCAGCAGGGACGGATATTCCATGGAGTCGGTTGTCAAAGCGGCAGAGATTGCCAACGCCCACGGGTTCATCTCCGAGCTTCCCGAGGCCTACGACACGGTAATAGGAGACCGGGGCATGAAACTCTCGGGAGGACAGCAGCAGCGCATCGCCATTGCCAGGGCCATTCTGGGCGAGCCGGAAGTCATGATATTCGACGAGGCGACCAGCTCCCTGGACAGCGTTTCGGAAAGGCTGGTGCAGGAAGCCATAGACAACGTTTCCAGAGAGCGTACGGTGATAGTTATTGCCCATCGCCTCTCAACCGTAAGGTACGCAGACAAGATTATCGTTCTGGACGGGGGTGAGGTAATCGAAGAAGGGAGCCACGAGGAGCTACTGGAACGGCAGGGCCACTACTCGCGCCTGGTAGCCTCTTCCAGGTAGCGACCCTTTGGGTGGCGGGCATAAGTCCGTATTCTTTTCTGGAGACATTTGCTTAACATCCGGGCAGGTAGGCAAGTCGCCTGAGCGCGGCAAGGAAGGAGGTATCCATGGGCACCGGGTTGATGGTGTCATACCTGTGCAACGCTCACGTGGGGGGCGGAGAGGTACACTGTCACCAGATAGCGAGACACCTGACCGGACTGGGCGAAGACATCACCTACGTTGCCATGTCCTGCCCCCATCCCAACCGGGCCATTCGGTGTCCGGCTCCTGAGGAGTTGGAGCGGTTCGAGGCGGATTGCGGCTACCCAATTGAGCGTATACACAACACGCATCTGGGTTCGGGGCGGTGGAAAAGTCCCTCCGCACTGTTCGCACGGCTTCGTTTTTTGTGGGATATGTACCGTGTGGTACGCCGGCATCGGGCCGAGTACATAGTCGCCAACCAGCCCGCGTCCATAGCCACAGCCTGTTGCCTGGCGGCAAAGGCGGCTCGCATTCCCGTCATTCAGATTATTCATCACATACCGGGTGACATGGGTCCGGGGCTGACCGGGTGCTGGCGCAGGTGGCTTTTATGCCTCAGTCTGCGAGCTGCAAACGTGAATGTGTGCGTGTCGAAGGCCACCGAGGCCGACGCTATCAATTTCGCACGCTCGAAACGCATAAGGACTACCGTTATCCCCAACGCTATTGACGTTGACGCCATGGACGCATGGCGAGAAGACGGCGCCCGCGCCAGCGAGGCAATGAGCAACCTGAGAGAGCGCGGCTATCCCGGCGGCCACCGTCCCCTAATCCTTACGGTTGCCAGGCTAGACGAATACAAGGGCATCCAGTGGGTCATCAGGGCCATGCCCCAACTCCTCTCCGAGTACGCCGACGCGCGCTACGTCGTGGCGGGTGAGGGGCCATACAGGGCCGAGCTTGAACGCACGGTCGAAGCCGTGCTGCCGTCTCCCACGCGAGGTGCGGTCACATTTCTGGGGACAGTGTCCGATTCGGAGAAATTCGCCCTCTACGATGCTTGCGACGTGTTCGCGATGCCGTCTGTCCAAGAGGGGTTCGGCCTGGTGTATGCCGAGGCCGGGGCTTTCGGCAAGCCCGTGGTTGGGTGCGACGTAATGGGTGTCCCTGAGGCTGTGGCTCATGGCGAAACGGGCCTCCTGGTCCCCCCGTTCGACGCAGACGCCGTGGGTGGGGCGATTCTGCGTCTCCTTCGAGACGAGAAGGAGCGCGCACGGATGGGCCGGAACGGCAGACGGCGCGTAGAGTCCATGTCCAGCTGGCGCGAGAGCGCAAGGCAATACCGGCAGCTTATATGGGAACTGAAGGACGAGTAGCAGCCGCCCTGTCATTCCGGAACTGTGCCCTACCCTTAAAGACCCTGCATCAAGTGAGACAGTAGCTTGACACAACAACCCGAAAAAGCCCGCACCACGGTTCTGATGCCAATTAATCACTACCTGCCTGGCTATAAGGCGGGCGGCCCCATTCGCAAGCTGTCAAGCCTGGTCGAGCGGCTTGGGGACGAGTACACCTTCAAGGTGGTGACCAAGGACCGGGACTTTGGGGATTCCACTCCCTACGAAGGGGTTGATGCCGATATATGGAGCCGGGTAGGCAAGGCTGAAGCACGATACCTGTCACCCTCCTTCCAGTCTTTTGTAGGATTGTGGCGGCTCTTGCGTGGTACTGACTACGATTTGCTGTATCTGAATAGCTTTTTTGAGCCTGACTTTACCATCAAGTCCTTGCTCCTGCGCCGGCTGGGGTTGATTCCCAGAAAACCTGTCATTGTCGCACCCAATGGGGAGTTCTCCCAGGGCGCCCTCAAGCTCAAGGGCCTTAAGAAGCGTCTCTACATGCTCATCGCAAGGCTGCTCGGACTGTACAGGGGCGTTCTCTGGCAGGCCGCCAGCGAGTACGAGGTTGCCGAGATTCATCGGGAATTTGACCGAGATGCCAATGTATGCAACCTTCCCGATTTTGTCACTGCCAGGGCTGTCACCGGTAACCCGCGAAAATCATCTTCTAAAAAGCCGGGCACCCTTGACGTGGTCTTCCTGTCCCGGATCTCCAGAAAGAAGAATCTGGCCGGCGCTCTCAGGATGTTGCACGGCCTGACGGGGGAGATTAGCCTTGACATATACGGCCCCCTGGAGGACACGGCTTACTGGGCCGAGTGCCAGGGAGTTATCCGCTCCTTGCCCGAGAACGTGACCGCGGCATATCGAGGGGCCGTTCCCCACGAAGAGGTTGGCCGGTTGATGGCCGAGCATGACTTGTTCTTCTTTCCCACCCTCGGCGAGGGTTTCGCCAACGTCATCTTCGAGTCCCTTGCTGCCGGATGCCCGGTGCTCGTCAGCGACACGACCCCCTGGCGCGGTCTGGAGGAAAGGGGTGTCGGCTGGGATGTGCCCTTGGATGATGGAGAGCGATTTCAAGCGATATTGCAAGAGTGTGTGGACATGGACTCGGAGGCCCATGCTTCCCTCTCCAGGCGTGCCCGTGAATACGCCGTGCAGTACGCTCAGGATTCATCCGTGCTTGATATGTACAGAGCTATGTTCGACTCCAGAGGGTGTTTCAAAAATGCCTTCTCCCCTGGTGGGAGAAGGTTAGGATGAGGGGGTAGTGGCGAATAGCTGATGTGTGGCATCGTCGGATACTCCGGATCATTTGATGCGGGGCTGCTGCCCAAGATGTCCTGCTCCGTCGCCCACCGCGGCCCCGACGACAGGGGCCAGTGGGTAGACGGGTCAGCCGGTGTCGGCCTGGCCCACCGGAGGCTTTCCATCATAGACCTGTCTCCCGAGGGGCGGCAGCCCATGACCAACGAGAACGGCACGTTGCAGCTCATCTACAACGGCGAGATATACAACTATCAGGAGCTACGGCGGGAGATGGTGGATAAGGGCCATGTGTTTCGCAGCCGGACCGATACGGAGGTCTTGGTCCACCTCTACGAGGAAGAAGGGGCCGGGATGCTCTCCCGCCTGAACGGTATCTTCTCTTTTGCTTTGTGGGATGGCCGGGAGGGGAAGCTGCTTCTTGCCAGGGACGGGTTGGGTGTCAAGCCCCTCTACTATGCCCAGACGGCGTCGGGTTTCCTGTTCGCATCGGAGCTAAAGGCGCTGCTTCTCTGCACTGAGGTTTCGAGGGAGTTGGACCCGGTTGCCATTCACCATCTCCTGGCCTACTTGTGGACTCCTGCTCCCCGCACCGTGCTGAAGGGGGTCAGCAAGCTCCCGCCCGGGTGTGCTATGGAGGTCAGGGACGGGCGGCTGGCCCGTCAGTGGAGGTACTACGACCTCCCCTACGGCGGCGAGCGTATCTCCGGTGGGGAGGATGAAATAGCTGACGGTCTTCGCCAGCGCCTCCTAGAGGCGGTGGAGCGCCAGATGGTCAGCGATGTTCCAGTCGGTGCCTTCCTGTCCGGCGGCCTGGACTCCAGCGCCGTGGTAGCCATGATGCGCCGAGCCTATCCCGACTCTGTTGCCAGGTGCTACAGCATCGGCTTTTCCCAAGGTGTTGACCCGTCGAAGATGCGCCGTGGCGTAGAAGGCAGCCCCGCGGACCTTCCCTATGCCCGGCGGGTGGCTGAGCACTTGGGGGTGGACCTGTGCCCCATTGTGGTGAAGGCCGATATTATTCGGCACCTGGAGCGGATGCTGTATCATCTCGATGAGCCCCAGGCCGACCCCGCTCCCATCAATGCGCTCCTCATTGCCGAGCAGGCCAGGGAAGATGGCTACAAAGTGCTCCTCTCGGGAGCGGGAGGCGATGACATGTTCTCGGGATACCGTCGCCACTGGGCACTCAAGATGGAGAGGATGTGGGGGTGGATTCCCCGGACCGTCCGTCAGGGAATGGCTGGTCTGTCCAATAGCGGTCGGCTGGGACGCCCCTTGCCCCGCCGTGTCCGCAGGGCATTTGCATATGCGGGTATGTCACCCGATGACCGCCTGATGTCCTATTTCTACTGGACAAGCGACCAGGTCCGACGAAACCTGTACACGTCGGACTTCAGCGACCACGTCCGTGACGTGGATACGGCAGAGCCATTGCGGGCAAGCCTTGAGCGCATCCCCGGTGAGATCGATCCCCTGAACAGGATGCTCTATCTGGAGTGTAAGCACTTCCTGGCCGACCACAATCTGAACTATACGGACAAGATGGGCATGGCGGCAGGCGTGGAGGTGCGTGTGCCCTTGCTGGACCTGGAGCTGATTGACTACGCCGTCAGGATTCCACCAGGCCTGAAACAGCGGGGCCGGGTGGGTAAGTACATCTTCAAGAAGGCTATGGAACCCTACCTTCCCCGTGACGTTATCTACAGGCCAAAGAGCGGGTTCGGAGCGCCGGTGCGCCGGTGGCTGCGGCACGAGTTGAAGGATATGGTTGACGATGTCCTTTCCGCCGACTCCCTGCGCCGGCGCGGCCTTTTCGAGCCGAGGGCGGTGCAGGCCCTGGTGCGCCAGGACCGGGAGGGGAGGATAGACGCCGCCTACACCATCTTCGCTCTTATGTGCATGGAGTTGTGGTGCCGTATCTTTGTGGACGTGGAGCCTGTGGGAGGGTCCTCCCATTCCGGCTAGGCGAAAGAGTGCTTCCAAAGCCGGTGGTTATTTCCGCCTCTCCCTTGATGGGAGAGGATTGAGGTGAGGGTGATATGGTCAAATACTGGTATCGTCGTATATGAGGAGAAAGGTTGCGATTCATGGTGTTCCCCTTCACCCTAACCCTTTCCCACTGGGGAAGAGGGGACATTATGAGACGGGCTGTAAGGCAGTGCGATGAGACAGTTGCTACAAAATCTCAGGACGGGAGAGCTGAAGATAGAAGAGGTCCCGGCCCCGGCTCTCCAGCCCGGCGGCGTGGTGGTGCGGAACCATTACTCCCTGGTGAGCACAGGGACCGAGCGGGCGGCGATGGCTTTCGCCCAACAGGGCCTGATTGGCATGGCACGCTCCCGGCCGGACCTGGTGCGGCAGGTGGTGAACAAGGTCCGCACAGACGGGCTTGTAACTGCCTACCGTAGCGCCATGGAACGTCTCAACACATACCTCCCCCTTGGATATAGCTCGGCGGGGGAAGTTCTGGAAGTGGGAGCGGAGGTGCCCGATGTGGCCGTTGGAGACCTGGTCGCATGTGCAGGAGCGGGCTACGCCTCCCACTCGGAGGTGGTCTTCGTGCCCAAAAACCTGGTGGTGGGATTGCCGGAGGGTGTGTCACCGCGCCAGGGTGCTTTTGCCACCCTGGGCGCTATAGCCCTCCAGGGAGTCCGCCGCGCCGACCTCACTCCCGGAGAGAAGGTGGCGGTTATCGGACTGGGCCTTGTGGGGCAACTCACGGTCCAGATTCTCCGTGCCTACGGGTTCCCCGTTCTTGGCCTGGACGTAGACTCCGGCCGGGTGGAGGACGCCCGAAGGTGGGGGATGGAAGGGCACGGAGTCATCGGTCGCGACGACGTGGACGCGATGGCCCTCGCTTTCTCCGGCGGCGTGGGCGTGGACGCCGTGATTATCACGGCGTCTACAGACACCAGTGAGCCTGTGGAGCTGGCCGGGCGCATCCTCAGAGAGCGTGGGCGGGTCTCCCTGGTGGGCGACGTGGGAATGGACGTTCCCCGTCGCCTCTACTATGACCGGGAGTTGGACATACGGGTGTCCAGGTCGTACGGGCCGGGGCGTTATGACCCCGTCTACGAGGAGTGGGGTATTGACTACCCCATAGCCTACGCCCGGTGGACCGAGCAGAGGAACATGGAGGAGTTCCTGCGTCTGGTTGCCCTGGGTCGCCTGAACGTGGACGAGATAACCACTCACACCTTTCCCATCGGCCAGGCCCTTGATGCCTACAAGCTCATCCTTGAGAACCCTGCCCATGAGTCCTTCCTTGGAGTGCTGCTGGAGTACCCAACGTCCGCCCGCCCTGTGGAGCGGCGTCTGGAGCTAGGCGCTCCCGTTGGCCTGCGTGGGAAAGACTCTGAGGTGGTGAGGGTGGGCCTCATAGGCGGCGGGATGTTTGCCAGAGGGACAATCCTGCCCGCTTTGAAGGTGCTGGATCGGGCACAAGTCAGAGCAGTTGCCACGGCCACCGGGAGGACTGCCCAGGACCTGGCCGGGAGGTACGGCTGTGACTATGCCACCACCGACTACCGGGAGTTGCTGGAGGACAGGGAGATAGACCTGGTTATCATAGCTACTCGCCACAACCTTCATGCCCCCATCGCTGTCGAGGCGCTCCAGGCTGGGAAGCACGTCTACGTGGAAAAGCCCCTCTCCCTTGACCTGGACGAGCTTCAGTCCGTAGCCGGGGCTGCATCCGGCTCACCGGGAACCCTGATGGTTGGGTACAACCGTCGGTTCGCTCCCCTGGCTATCCGGGCCAGGGACCACTTCGTCAACCGAAGCACTCCCCTGCTGGCCCACTACCGCGTCAACGCCGGTGCCGTACCTGCGGACCACTGGGTGCACGACCCGGTGGAAGGGGGCGGGCGCATCCTGGGCGAGGTATGCCACTTTGTTGACCTGCTCCATTTCCTGGTTGGCGCTCCGCCCCGGTCGGTGTTCGCCTCCCGCTTGCCCGCCAACGGCCGTCACGTGCTGTCCGATGACAATGTCCTGGTGGCCCTGGACTTTGCCGATGGGTCCCGGGGTAGCATCCTCTACTCTGCCCTGGGCGCAGACAGTATGCCCAAGGAGATGCTTGAGGTCATGGGAGACGGCAAGAGCGCGACCCTGCACAACTTTCGCACCCTTGACCTGTATCGGGGCAACCGGAAATCCTCTCGGAAGTCCGGCGGCCTTGTGCGTCGTGGCGTAGACAAAGGACACAATGCCCAGTTCCGCGCCCTGGTTGACTCCATCCTCCGGGGCGGCGGGCCGCTCGTGCCTCTGGAAGAAGTCCTGTTGAGCAGCATGGCTACCCTCTCTATTGTCCGTTCTCTGAGCGAGGCATCCGCCGTGCAAGTTGACCCGTCCGGCCTCCTTCAGGACGCAGGGTGTTGAGAGCCATGAGAGGCAGCCGGAAGGTACTCCTAGTCTTCGGCACCCGCCCGGAGGCGATAAAGCTCGCTCCCCTTATCCGGGAGTTATCCCTGCGCCCTGGATTCACCCCGGTAGTCTGCGTTACGGGTCAGCACCGGCGGATGCTGGACCAGGTCCTCACGTTGTTTCGGATACGCCCCGACTATGACCTGGATATCATGGGTGACAACCAGAGCGTGTTCGATGTCACTGCCCGGTCCCTCCCCCGGCTGGGGGAAGTGATGGAGCGTGAGCGTCCCGACGTTGTGTTGGTGCAAGGGGATACCACCACGGTTATGACCGGCGCCCTTGCGGCCTACTACCTGAGGATACCGATTGGGCATGTGGAGGCGGGCCTTCGCACCGGCGACAAGTACAATCCCTTCCCCGAGGAGATTAACCGGGTGTTCGCCGACTTGGTGGCCGACCTGCTTTTTGCGCCTACCGATGGGGCAAAGCGTAACCTCCTGGCCCAAGGCATAGACCCCGGCAGGATTTTCGTAACTGGCAACACGGCTATTGATGCCCTCCTCGACGTGGCGGAACGCCTCACCGGTATGGATGAAGCTGATGGAATGCTGGAAGGCATCCCGGAATCCTTGCTGTGTCGTCTGAGGGATGGTGAGTCGCCCCGGCGGTTGGTACTCGTCACGGGGCACCGGCGCGAGAGCTTTGGGGAGGACCTGGAAAACATCTGCATGGCCCTTGGGGAGATTGCCATGCGGAACCCCGACGTCGAGGTCGTGTACCCCGTGCACCTGAACCCCAATGTCCGCGGCACCGTCCGCAGGATTCTGGGAGGCTTTCAGAGGGTGCACTTGTTGGATCCCTTGGGATATGCGCCCTTCGTATGGTTGATGAAACGATCATACCTGGTACTCACCGATTCAGGGGGGATTCAGGAAGAAGCTCCGTCCCTGGGGAAGCCCGTACTGGTGATGCGCAAAGTCACGGAGCGCCCGGAGGGTGTCGAGGCCGGAGCCGCCGAGTTGGTGGGTGTGGACACGGACTCCATTCTGGCGGCCACCCAACGCCTGCTGGACGATGGGGATGTCTACGGTCGCATGTCCGCGGTCAGGAACCCTTATGGCGATGGCCAGGCATCGAGACGCATAGCCGATATACTGGAGAGGTGGTTGGGTAGCCGTGACTGAAGTATCTTTTCAAGTATGTGTGGTCGGACTGGGGTACATAGGACTTCCCACCGCCGCCATGTTTGCCACCCACGGGCTTCGGGTGGTGGGCGTGGACACCGACCCCTCCGTGGTGGATGCCATCAACGGCGGCGATACCCACATCCGGGAGCCGGGTATGGGTGTGCTGCTTCGGGAGGCCGTCGCGTCCGGTAATCTGACGGCCCAGTCCCAGGTGCAGCCGGCCGACGCCTACATAGTTGCCGTGCCAACCCCCCTGACCTCGGACCACAGGCCGGACCTGGCTGACGTGCGCGCTGCTTGCAATGCCATAAGCCGTCACCTCCGCCCCGGCAACCTGGTGGTCATAGAGTCCACTGTGCCCCCCGGCACCACCGTCGGGACCCTTGCACCCCTTCTGGAAAAGTGCGGGCTGAGGGCCGGAGACGATTTCTCCCTGGCCTACTGCCCGGAGCGGGTCCTACCGGGGACCATCCTGCGGGAGATTGTGGAAAATGACCGTACCATTGGCGGCATTGATGCTACTTCCACCGACAAGGCGGTAGAGCTATACGCCAGCTTTGTATCTGGTTCCATATACGGCACGGACGCCACCACTGCCGAAATGGTCAAGCTGTCGGAGAACACCTTCCGCGATGTGAATATCTCCCTTGCCAACGAGCTGGCCCGCATCGCATCCCTAGTTGGCGTGGACGTCTGGCAGGTGATTGACATGGCTAACAGGCATCCCCGAGTGAATTTGCACAGGCCGGGGCCCGGAGTCGGCGGGCATTGCATTCCCGTCGACCCCTGGTTCCTGGTGGACTCAGCGCCGGAGACGGCCCGGCTCATCCGAACCGGCCGGGAGATTAACGACGCACAACCCGGACTTGTGGTGAAGGCGGTGTTGGACCTTCTGGGCCACACTCCTCAGCCCAAGGCCGCCTTGCTGGGCGTGGCCTACAAGGCCGACGTGGACGATACCAGGGGAAGCCCGGCCCTTGAGGTTATTCACGGTCTGGAGAGTTCCGGGGTGGCAGTGTCTGTCCATGACCCCCACGTGAGGCGGTTTGTGCGACCTCAAGCCAACCTGAAAGAGGCATTTCATCACGCCGACGTTGCAATATTGCTGACCGACCACCGTGAGTTCCAGTCCCTGGACCCTTATCGCCTGGGAGCACTCATGCGCTCCCGGAATATACTGGACACCCGCCATTGCCTGGATGCCGGCAGGTGGCGGAACGCCGGATTTCACGTTGACGTGCTTGGAGTGGGCCGTGTCCGCCCTTGAATCTAAAGATGCGCCCGTCGAAAGGTCCGGAAGCGCGGCTCCCAGGGGACTGCGTTCCCGGTGTGCCTACTACCGACGGGTGTTCGCCGCCTACGTCCTGGGCGGCAACAGTCACCTCACCTTCTGGCATGGCACGCCTGAGATGGACCCGGAGGCGCCCTTAGACCGTTTGGGACAATACTACATGTCGTTTGGTGAGAAGGCCGCCTATCCTGGCCCATTCGACGACCGGGGTGTCCCCCTTCTGGACTATCGGGGTAGCATCGGGAGGCAGTACAACCCGATTGCCATTGCCCAGTACGGCCTTGGCAATCACAGCCTCTATTCCCGGACCGGCTCCGATGAGGCATATCGGAAGTTCCTCAGGTCGGCCGACTGGTTGACCGGCCACCTGGAGCCGAATTCTCTGGGAGTACGCGTATGGAACCATAATTTCGACTTCGAGTACAGGGACGTACTTGTGGCACCCTGGTACTCCGGGCTGGCCCAGGGACAGGGCATCTCCCTGCTGGTGCGGGCGCACCGGGAAACCTCCGACGGGAAATACCTGGACGCTGCCCAAAAGGCGTTTGTGACGTTCCTGCACCCCTTAGACGAAGGGGGCGTCACCTGGGAGTGGCCCGACGGCGGTATATGGTTTGAGGAGTACATCGTGCACCCCCCCACCCATATACTCAACGGATTCATCTGGGCCTTGTGGGGCATCTATGACTATATGCTCGCCACGGGTGACCCGCAGGCATCTACCTTGTTCCGTCGCGGGGTGGATACCCTGGTCCGCCGACTGCACCGGTACGAGTGGGGTCACTGGTCCCTCTATGACCTCCCTGGCACCCGCATCAGGAACCTGGCCAGTCCCTTCTACCATCGTCTTCACATCGTCCAGCTAAAGGCTACGGAGCGTCTCGTTGCGTCTCCGGTCCTGGGCAGTTACGCGGACCGGTGGAACGGCTACCTTCAGAACTCGTGGCATCGCAGGCGCGCCCTGGTACACAAAGGTCTGTTCAAGCTCCTCCACTATTAGATGAACGATGAAAATCCTCTTTCTTACCCAGTTCTACCCCCCGGAGGTGGGTGCTACCCAGTCCCGTATGCACCACTTCGCCCGTCGTCTGGCGGAGAAGGGCCACCGGGTTACGGTAGTCACCGAACTGCCGAACCACCCCAAGGGCATCATCTTTCCAGGGTATGGTGGACGCCCCTTCCGGCGGACCAGGGAGGACGGTCTGGACGTTATCAGGCTCTGGGTCTATACTTCTCCCCGCAAGAGCACCCTCCGGCGCATCCTGTTCTACTTCACCTACATGATTAACGCCGTCATCGCCTGCCTGTTGCTGGCACGGGGCAGGTACGATATTATCTTCGCCACGTCGCCCCCCCTGCCGGTCCTGGTGTCGGCCTACCTGGTCTCCCGGTTCAAGCGGTGCCTCTATGTCATGGACGTGCGCGACCTGTGGCCCGCCGTCGGCGTCGCGGTTGGGGAACTGAGGGGAAAGACCCTCCTGAGAGTGGCAGAGAAGATGGAGGACTTCCTCTACCGCAGGGCGGCGGCGATTACCTGCGTGACCAGGAGCTTTGTCGAATATGTCGCCGGAAAAGGAAATGACCGTGGGAAGATATTCCACCTTCCCAACGGGACCATCCCCGAGATATTTCACCCCCGGGAGTCTGAGGACAAGGAGCAGGGGCATCGGTCCCTTCGCTCGCAGCTTGGCCTTGAGCACAAGTTTCTCGTCGGGTTCTGCGGGAATCACGGGGTCGCCCAGGGGTTGCCCGGTGTTATGGAAGCCGCCCGTCTGCTGCGGGAGCAGGAGGATGTGGGCCTTCTCTTTGTGGGCGAAGGCCCCGTCAAGCGGGAGCTCCTTGACATAAAGGAGCGTAACGGCTTGGACAACGTGTTGATGCTGCCCCAAGTCCCCGTCGAAGAGATCTCCGATTACATCAACGCCTGCGACGTGATGCTGGTGCCACTGGCGAAGGACGAAATATTCTCGTCCTTCATACCATCCAAGATGTTCGACTACATGGCCTGTGCCAGGCCCATCATTCTGGCTGTGGACGGGGAGGCGCGGGCAATCATGGAGGAGGCCGGTGCCGGCGTATACGTGGAGCCGGACAACCCGGCTGCCCTGCGCGATAGGATAATCGAGCTTCGGGACCATCCCCAGTCCCTTGCAGGCATGGGACAACGGGGCAGAGAGTACGTCTTGAAGCATTACCTTCGAGATACCCAGGCCGATGTGCTGGAGGGAATCCTCTCCGCTCACTCCAGGGCAGGACACCCGTAAGGGACTCCCATTCTCCGTCATTTCGGCGAGAGCCAGAATCCAGGGTCGGGGGATAAGTGAATTCCGTCCTCGTACGCGTCTGCGGACAGAAGTGTCATCGGGCCCTAAAATCTGTGGCTTCAATAAAGCTGCGGCGTTAGACCCGTTAGTTGAGTGGGTCTATTGCTGGCTCAACTCCTCATACAGCTTCCGGTGCTCCTCCGCCTTTGCGTCATCCCCCAGGTCAGTATATAAATCGGCAAGCTGCCTGTATGTGTTCACCGCGGTATCGCTGCCGGCGTCGCTGTTCTCAGCCAGGCTGCGCTCGAAGGAGGCTATGGCTTCCTGAGTAAGGTCCAGGCGCCGCTGGGCCAGTCCCCTTAGATAGTATACCTGAGCGTAATGGTCAGGATTCCCAGCTATGGACAGGGCATCATCCAGGGATGCCAGCGCGTCTTGCTCCCGCCCCAGTCTGATGTAAGCTGTGGCCAGATTGTTGCGTGTGGACCAGGAGGAGGGAAGCATATTGGTCAACTCCTCAAAGTACCGAACGGCCTCTTCTTCTTTTTCGGCGTAGCCCAGCAGCGCAAGGTTCAGGGCGGAGTTGGCCAGTGTCAGCTTGGCCTGGGCTGAATCCTGGTTCTTCCGAAAACCTTTCAGATTGCTCTCGTATGCCTCCCAGGCACACCTATCGTAAGGGCCGGCACTTTGGAGTGGAAGGTCGTCACGAGGCTCAAGCCGGAACGCTACTTCGCAAGGCTGCAATTCTCTGTCGGGGTTGTTCACGGCGGAATATCTGTGAGAGTTGTAAACGCCTCCCAGGAGATTATAGTAGACGGGTATATCCGGGGCTTTGCTAATCGCCTCCCGCATCTGTACTTCAGCCTCCTCAAGTTGCCCAGCCTTGTAGTCACTATCGGCCGAGGCCGCAATCCGGGCTGCCCAGGCATAGTCCACATTCTTATCCCACGAAAGCCACCCGATGAATACCACCAGCGCCGATACCAGGGCAACCCCCGTGACTCTAAAGGGGCTGATGGCGGCCATGTTCCTCCGACCCCTGCCGGACCTACCGGCTCGTCTCCTTTCCCTGCGTCGTTCCTGCCTGACTGTAGCGCCGTCGCCCGGCCCCGAGGCAACCCTGGATGTCTGGGCGGATGGGTCCATAACCGAGGGCAGCGCCACAAAAACGGCCAGGATAATCCAGAATAAGACCAGGTCCGGCTCCCTAGCCACGCCCACCATCATTTCCGCCGTCCGGCCCGCTACGGTTGCCAGAAGGGTCACGAGTATCAGCTTGTGGGTCGTGGAGTAGGTGTCCCGGTTGCGCCAGAGCTGGATAAGACCCACCAGGAAGAAGGTGACGAAAATGCTCAGGGAGCTGAATAGTCCCAGAACACCCTGCTCCACCCAATGATGTAGGATGAAGTTATGGGCCTGGCTCAGGAGACCCCCTCGGGTGTTTTCCAAGGGGAAGACGTATTTGAACAGGTCGGGGCCATAACCAACCAGAGGGCGCAGGTAACTAATAGAGAGGTCTTCGTATTCAAACCAGGGTCTGTTCCATATCAGGCCCAATGAGCTGCTCCATATATTCGTCCGAAAGCTGGCGCCTCTTTCCGAAGTCTCGGACGTTATGGAGGAGAGACGGTCCCCCGCTGAGCTACCTGACGGATCCGGGGTCAGCCAGATGACCAGGTAGGCGATGACCATTGCCAGCACCAATACAATGAAAGCCCTTGGGAAGACTCTCAGGCCGGTCAGGTTCCGGGCTAGCAACGGTGCGCTTGTCACCCCCAAGATACGCCATCGGTCAGGGCCTGTCCGGGTCGCCAGGAAGTCCGACAGGACGAGCGCGCCGGTCAACGTACCCAGTAAACCCACCAGAATCAGCAAGACCACAAAGACGGGCATTCCGGGAACACCGATCTGGCCAAGCATGACAAGCTGACCCAACAAGACCGTTATCCCCAGCAAGGCCAATATTCCCAGCAGGCCAAGAAAAATGGGCAGCCTCTTTGCCAGGATGGCGCTGCCTTCGGCGAGGCCCAGCAGGAACAAAAAAGCCACCAGCCCCACCGGCATTCCAATGAGCCAGGACCCCCTGCTACCGGTCCAGTAAACGGTTATGAACTGAGCGCCAATAATGGCAACCCACATAGCGACGCCAAGGGGCGACCACCCCCTCCGATTTAGGGTTGTCACCGCTACTCCTAACGTCAACAGGCCGGTTGTAACCAGTACGGCACCCGTAAAGACCGGGTTAGCCATGGTAGCCGAGACCCGGGCGAACCCGCCTTCACCCAGATTCAGCGGGTCAAGGTCGTAGTGCTGGAGTATACCGTAGAGGGATACCAGCGCCCCCGTGACGACTATTACGCCCAGCAGACGCCATAGCTGGGGACGGGTCTTGAGATGGGTGGCGATTATCAGAAACAGCATGAAGTAGGAGAATGTAGTGTAGAGGGAATAGCCGAACTGACCCGAGACCTCTCCCCAGAGGCTTATCCATAGGGATTGGGAGAGAAAGGTGGTGATAATGGCTACCGCCACGTAAAATATGGCCGCCACCACCACCCAGCGCCCGGGCTGCTCAGATAGCCAGCTTGCAATCCTGCCCGGGTAGTTGGCAATGCCGTATCGTCTGTTTAGCCCCCCCTTGAGCCCCCATTCCGCTATCCACAGAATAGTCATCAGTCCGACCAGAAACCTGAACGCGGTGGTCTTGGGGACCTCCACGTATGCGTTGATAGCCTCGGACATCATGAAATTCGTGGGAACGAATATGAGGGGCACCAGGGCCGCTATCAAAAGCCATAGGCCCTCTATTCCGCGCTCAACGTAAATAGACGGATTGACGCCGGATGTTCTGGACGCTTCTCTATTGACGGACGACATAGTGGTTCTCTGGGCACCCCATCATCAAGGCGACGTAGAAGTGACCGAGTTTATATCCCCAGCAACCTTTCCAGATTCTTCCACAGAATCAGTTCCTTCTCCTCATCGGTAAGGCTGTTCATACCGAGTATCCAGGCCACCGGCCAGTCAAGGGCCATGTCAAAGGGCCAATCTGTCCCCAACACGACCCGGTCTGCTCCCACAACGTCAATCAGGTAGCGTAAAGCCGGCTCGCTGTGGGTGAGGCAGTCGTAGTAGAAACGCTTGAGGTATGCGCTTGGAGGTTGCTGAATGTGGACTCGGGCCTCAGACCGCACCTGCCATCCCCTGTCCATGCGTCCTACGCCGAAACAGGCGTAGCCGCCCCCGTGGGCAAAGCATATCTTCAAGTCGGGACACTTGTCCATAACACCGCCAAATACCAGGGAGGCAAAGGCCAGAGTGCGGTCGGTAAGATTGCCTATAGTGTTAGGAAGATGGTAACGCGTGGTGCGTTGGTTGACGACCGTGACTCCGCCCTGATGGAAAAAGAGTAGAGCGCCCATCTGCTCCGCGGCTCTGAAGAAGGGAAGATACTCGGGTTCATCAAAGTTGCGTCCGTTGACGCTATCATCAATCATTGCCCCCTTGAGACCAAGTTGAGTAACGGCCCTTTCCAGCTCAGCGATTGCCGCCCCCACGTCTTGCATAGGCAAGGTAGCCAGTCCCGCGAAGCGATTGGGCCAGGTCCTGACCCTTTCCCCTACATCATCGTTAGCCTCTCTTGACGTAGCGTTAGCCACGTCAGCATCCAAGTGGTAGTTATAAAAGCCGGCGATGGTGGATAGTACCTGGACATCTATTCCCAATGAGTCCATGTCAGACATGCGTTGCTCAGGCGTCCATCGGCTCTTGGGAGGAAGAGGGGCGCGATGTGACCCGGCAACAAGCATCTCCTGCCCTTGAGGGTTCCTCTCCAGCTTCATCCCGTGCCAGCTATCTCCGCTTTCCACGGTATGGAAGAAACTCTGCGGCGCAATATGGGCGTGAATATCTATACTCCGCATTTTCACCTCGCGTTTCCTCCTATCCTATACCCTATGACTGTAGACCTTCAAGGGCATGGTATCGCTTCCCCGGACCATTCGCGTACCACACAGTATGTTGGGCTAACGACTTGATACGATAGATTATGAATGGTATGATTGCCCTACAAATGGACACAGAACTTATGGCGGACTGACTTCCGGACCACTGCAAACGGCGGTCTCAGGAGCCAGTCCGTCCATTTTGGCGACCCGTAGATACGGTTTCCTCTCCCAGAACCGCTCCCTATACCAGTCGGACAGCATTAAGGAGTGACTACAAATGGACTCCGGTGACTTATGGAAGCTAATTGTTCTTCCGGTCTTCCTCGCCCTATCCGCCCTCTTCTCTGCCTCTGAAACCGCCTTCGTTGCCCTGCCCCGAGCGCGCCTGCTTCATCTGGTGAACACCGGCAAACCGGGGGCCAAACTGGTGTCTCAGATGATTCAGAGGCCCGAAAAATTTCTTGCCACCGTTCTGCTGAGCAATAACTTGATGAACACTGCGGCCACGGCCCTGACTACAGCCCTGGCCATCAGCCTGATAGACAACGGCGACCTAGCGGTCCTGGTGGCTACTGTTGTCACCACCTTGTTGTTGCTCGTGTTTGGTGAGACTTTACCCAAGACCCTGGCTTGGGGCCGTGCCGAGACGGTCGCTTTCGCCCTGTCTCGCCCGTTGACATTGGTAGGCTGGTTACTATCCCCCGCAGTCCGACTACTACAGGTAATCAGCACCCTGGTCACCACGGTCTTTGGCATTAACGGGAACCGCTTTCAGGTAACCGAGGAAGAAATACGCACGATGATTTCCGCCGGCTCCGAAGCCGGGACCGTGGAGCCGGTGGAAGCGGAGATGCTGGAGAAGGTATTCCGTTTCGGTGACCGCCAGGTGCAGGAGATTATGACCCCCAGGACCGAGATTGTATGGGTCGAGAAGGACACTACCTTGGAGGAGTTCCTGCTAATCTATAGCCAACAGACCCACACTCGATTCCCGGTTTACGAAGCCGACAAGGAGAACATCGTAGGTATACTCTCAGTGAAGGACTTGCTGCAAACCATGGCCCAAAATAGTCTCCAATCCGATAGCAAGGTGTCAAACGTGCTGCGTCCTGCCTATTTCGTCCCGGAAACCAAGCTTATAGGTGAGCTTTTCTCGGAGCTTCGCCTTGCGGGGCGACAGATGGCCATTGTAATAGACCAGCACGGGGGAGTGGCAGGGCTGGTGACCTTGAAGAGGCTTCTGGAAGTAATCGTAGGTCCTGTAGGCGAGGAGGGGGAACCTGCTCAAGAGGAGTTCTCAGCAATCGGCGAGAATGTCTATGATGTGGATGCAGGCATTGGCATACAGGAGGCCAACAGTGACCTCGGCTTGGACCTGCCCGAGGGAGATTATCAGACCTTGGCCGGCTTCATACTGGAGCAGTTGGGACACATTCCCCAGGAGGGGGAGCACGTCTACTATAGAGACCTGCGACTGGAAATCACAAAAATGACGCGGCTGAAGATTGACCGCGTGCAAATCCAATGGGTGGGCCAACCCATAGAGCAAAGAGGCGCATGACGGACGAGTCCACCGTTTCTATGTTCCACGGCCACAGATAAGACGGCTTGTCCCTTTTGCGGGAGTCACGGGAGTATCAATAATATATTAGCCTTGGCGGCAGCTGGAACGAATACTTACGCCCCGTATCATGCTGCAGGCGCATCATACCGTAGACGGGCCAAGTCCTCCGACTCCCGCCGAGCGTGCTTCGTCCAACCCCGGCCAGGGTGGTGCAGTGAAGCAAAGGAAGCGCAAACTCTCACCGGATGAAGCGCTGAACTGGAACCGCCATCGCGTCGGTATTGTGAGAGCGTCACCCGGCCCCACAGCCACCGGCGCTATCCCCGTGGGATCTGCGCCGAAGGGACATCGCCATACTTGCCCGTGTCCCTCCAGAACGTACCAGATTTCTTCCACTTGCCGGTGCCATACCGCTCTGGATACCTGGCCCGCATGTAGAGTCACCTCGACCAGGCTGGCCCGTCCCGCACCCTGGTTGTGGTCTATCAGCAAGCGTATCTCCGACCCATCCGGCGCCATGGTGTCCGCCAGGATGGCGCGATGGCCTACGGGCGGTATAGACCACGTTGAAGCCAGGTCTCCCTCGTTGTCCATTTCCACACCTCCATATTCACTAGCATATTTATTGCAGTATTATTGCTTCTCCTGGTTTTTAACACCGTGCCCACAGTGATAGACTATCAATAGGGAAGGAGAAAGTCATCTGTGGAACAAGTCCGGGTATGTCGTATCTGCGGTCACGTCAATCCCCTCGGCGATAGGACAAGGTGTAGCAACTGCTGGGCATCGCTAGCCGAGACCACTCCTGTTACCCGTACGGAGGGTCGCCGGATAGCCCGCCGTCTGAGGCTGGGCTTTCTGCGCAACCGCTTCTTTCGTATAGGATTCCTCTTGGCTGCTGCAATAGGGTTTACCGTCTGGGGAGTTCTGGTCTTCTTCGATTTGGGTCCCAATCCTCCTGCTGCCACTAGCGATTTGAGTCCCAGTACCGCCCCCGAAACCTGGGCACAGAGCCGGCGCACTCCCCAGAACACGGGGTACACGCCGGATCAGGCTCAGCTCCCCAGTCAAGTTAGCTGGACTTATGAAGCCTCAAGGCCCATCGTCACGTCCCCTGCGATAGCGGATGACCACGTCTACCTCACTACTGAAGACGGGCGAACAGTGGCCCTGGACCGGGAGACCGGCCAGCAAGCTTGGGAGTACATCAGTGGTTTTCCCTCAAACTCAACCCCGGCGATTGTGGGCGATCTGGTGATTTTTGGAGTTCGCAAGGGTCTGGTTATCGGGTTGGACCGTCAGGATGGTTCCTTGCTTTGGGAGACGGACGTTAGAGGCTCGATTCTAGATTCGCCCATTGTCGCAAACGGCTCGGTGTATGTTGGGACTGCAAACAACGAACTGTATGCCCTCGATGCCGCCACGGGGGAAGTGCGCTGGGACTTCGATGTCAGGGGTTGGATTGTCTCTTCGGTAGCCTACTCGGATAACACGGTGAGCGCGACATCCCAGGATGGCCTGCTCCACATAGTGGATACCAACACGGGACTCAAGCGGTTCGTTTACGATGCCGGTTGGGCCATCACCGGGGGGCCGGCTATTCACGGCGACCTGGTGTACTTCGGGACCCACAGCGGCACGGTATGGGCCATAGACCGGTGGGCCATCACTTATGCCTTTGAGCGGGCTATATGGTACTGGAAACTGAACCTGTTTGCGTGGCACGTGCTTTCGGACCTGCCACTTCAGAAGGGTACGGTATGGTTCAAGCGCATAGGCGACAGGGTCTTCACAACCCCCGCAGTCGCCCATGAAACAGTTTATGCGGCCAGTTGGGATGGCAATGTTGTCGGAATGGACGCCGTCACGGGTAAGGAGCGATGGGCGACCAGTCTGGACGTGCAGATTACAGCCGCGCCTTCAGTTGCCGGTGATACCGTGCTTATAGGCACTGAAGACGGCAGGATCTTCGGCCTGGATGTTCACAGCGGAGAGGTGGCGTGGGACTTTCAGGTGGGTAGTGGCCCAATCATGAACAGTCCCCTGGTGGTGGGTGACGTGATGTACGTGGTCTCCGGCGATGGCAAGCTCTACGCCTTTGCCGGAGCCGGGTAGGATGCTGACGCAATCACGGACTACCGGGTCACAATGACTGTCCCGTTCATGTAGGGATGCAAGGCGCAGGTGTAGGGATACTCTCCCGGCTCGTCGAACCGAATGGCGAAGGACTGGCCGGGATTGATGAACCCGGAGTCGAAGCCATCCTTGGCAACACCCCTTGAGCCTGAGGTGACGGTGTGTGGAACGCCGTCTACACTGGTCCAGACCACAGTCTGGCCGGCCTCAAGGCGAGCCTCCCCAAAGCTGAAGTTCTCTATAGTCAGAGACACCATATCCTCTTCGGAGGGCGTGGAAGTGCGAGCCTGACGAATATCGTTGATAGGGGATATGGGCGGAACGTTGGGATTCCACATGCTGAACACGCCCAAGGGGTTGTCAACCACCACCCAGGCGTGAATCATCCACCCGAAGGTGGGCGCCCACAGCCCGCCCGCGGCTTTGCATTCCTCGGCAGTTGACGAACGAGAGGTGACTCGAGAACCAGTGCACAGGCTGTAGTGTACGTGCCAGTTGTCCAAGGGGCCATCGAAGGCCTCCGGGTGGTCCTCTCCGAACTGTTGGATGGGAAGGGTGAAAGCGGTGCCGGTGAGGTTCCATTCTCCGCTTTCGTCTTTGCTGTAGAGCAGCATCTCCGGCTCGGAGGGATTGAAGACGCCGTCGGTAGTCCGCTTTACACTGGTGAAGTGTGCTCCCATATTGGGAACGTCGTTACTCTGCCGGATATATCCGTCGGCCAGCGCTGACGCCACGTCTCCATACTTATCGCTGGCTTCCCGCACGGCATCCAGTTGGCGCACCAACCGGCCCAAATCGTCCCGCGACATCTCGAGTTCCCTGGGGATTGGTCCTCCCTGAGAGTATAGCTCCTTGAGTTGAAGGTACGATAAGGAAGACCTGACCTGACCTTCTCTCGGCCCCTCCACCAGGGTGGCAACGACCTCGTTGCCGACTTCCTCGAAAACGTAGTGGGAAAAACCGAAGGCACCGCTGGGCACGATTGGCACCGTGTCGGGAGGTGAGGCGTCGGTCGCGTTCGAGGTGTCCAAAAGCTCGTTGGACGCCGGCAATACCACTGTGACCCCCGGTCCGGTGTCGGACAGACCGGTAGTGATGGTCCACGTCACTGCCCCAATAGCCACAAGGGTAAACGTGAACAAGGGAAGGAACTGAAACCACCTGCGGACAGTCAAAAACACTGACCCTTCTGATTGCTGATTAGGTCTACGCCTGGGGACCCTACCATTCAATTCTACAGAAAAACCGGGTTGAGAGAAAGCTACGGCGAGGCCGCATCACTCCCGGAAATCCCGGGAGTACAGGTCTCGCAAGCGGGCCATGTGATGTGGGGGGATGGGAGGAATATCCATGCAACCTGCATTCTCTTCAATCTCGGACACGTTTTTGACTCCGGGGACGGTTGTGTCTATATTCCGGTTCATCAAGCAAAAGACCATTGCCGCCTGGGACAGGTTCCTGATAGGCCCGTCCAGGAGAAATCTGAGGGCCTTTGCTCTGGCCGCGTCCTCCTCAAGGAGGGTTCCGGGCTGGACCGGACGGTCCACTTCCCGGCTGAGAGCGCCCGCCGCATGGGAACGTATGCCTATAACTCCCATGCCAAGTGACTTGGCCAGGGGGATAATCTGACCATTGTCGAACACCGCCATATCAGGAGGCGGGGCTTCCTGAGCCGTCCAGTTCAGGAGATTGTAGTAGGCCAGAACGGTGTCGAATTGACCACTCTCCATCATGCGTACCAGGGATGGCACGTGAGGTTCCTGAGCGGATAGGCCAATAAACCTGGTCTTGCCTACCCTCTGTACACTCTTATACGCCTCCAGTACGGGTCCCAATACGTCGTCAGCAGATAGGGAGTCGGGGGTGTCGCCCCGTCGAAGAGTGAAACGGTTGTGTACGTGGAGCACCTCAACGGAGTCCATTTTCAGGCGGCGAAGGCTGGCATCCACCGACCTTGTGACAGCGCCCTGAACATCGTCCATCTCTTCCGCTCTGAGCCGCACCTTGGAGGCGACGACGGCCTGGTCTCGGCGGCCCTGCAAGGATATGCCCAGGACCTCTTCGGCCTTGCCATTGCCGTAGCCGGGCGCTACGTCAAAGAAGTTGACCCCCAGTTCCAGGGCGCGATGTATCGCTCGCACGGACTCATTCTCAGTGGTAGGCCCCCATACCTGGCCAATGCCACCACCACCGAACCCCACTCTGGAGACCCGTAGCCCAGTCCGACCGAGGGTAGCGTATTCCATTTGCAAACCGCCTTCCTTCCTACAGGTCTATGCTGCTCACCCTATAGCATCTTCATGGCGAGCTTGTTCCGTGCCTCTACTTCGACCGGGTGTACCAGGCTGCCCTGCTGGAGCAGGGATACAAGCTCACGGTTCAGGAACTCGAAAATGGCCCTGTCCAGGCTCTTGACGGCCAAGTCTCCAATCTCAGGCTGGAAGGGATAACGGCTCCCCTTGTGAGGGTCCAGCTTGTCGGACAGGAACACCACTTTACCCACCGGCCCAAGGCCTGCGTGGGCTGTGCTGTGCCAGTAGACCGCTTCATATATATCCTGGTCATCCAGCCCATCCATGCGCTTTAGAATCTCGGCACCTACGGGCCCGTGAAGGAGTATCGGCACCTGCTGCTCCACGGGATGGACGGCTATGCCGAACTCCCTGGCCTTTTGGAGCAGCTCATCGCCCTTCATGGCCCTGGCGACGTCGTGGGCCAGAGCGCCGAGCCTCGCTTTCTCCTCATCTATCGAGTGTTGGCGGGCCAAGTCAAGGGCCAACTGCTGCACTCGGTATATATGCCTGCGAAGGCCCTCGGGAAGTTCTCCAACCCTGTCAGCGATGCGCTCGCCCGTTCTGGAAAGCATGTTTCATCCCAGGGCGGGCAGCGTCTTGCCGCCCAGAAGGTGCATGTGGGCATGCTCGATTACCTGGCCTGAGTCCGGGCCCTGGTTCATAACCAGGCGATAGCCGCTCAAGGTCACTCCAAACCTACGGGCCATCTCCTCGGCCACGACGAAAATGTGGCCCATTATAGGAATCTGGCCCGGTCCCACGTATGCCAGTGATGCCAGATGTTGGAACGGTATGATGAGAAGATGGACAGGTGCCCGTGGGGTTATGTCCTTTATCACGTAAACCCGTTCGTCCCTGTAAATTATCTGGCCCTCCGTATCTTCTCGGGGTATCTTGCAGAAGATGCAGTTCATGGTGGTCATATAGCCGTGGCCTCCCTCAATTAAATCTCCAGGGCTCGGGCCACCATCTCCCTGTGGAAACTGGCGCCTCCGAAAGCCGCTTCCTGTGCCCTGGCCCGGCGGGTGTATAGCTGGAGGTTGTGTTCTTTGGTGAAGCCTATGGCTCCATGGCTCTGGTGAGCGATGGCGCAGACCCTTCTGTAAGCCTCGCTGACCCATGCCTTTGCCATTGATATTTCGGTGGCCGCCGGAAGCCCCTCTGCGACCATCCATGCGGCCCTGTAGGCGATGTGACGACAACACTCCACCTCGGTGGCCATGTTTGCGCTATGGTGCTGCACCGCCTGGAAGCTGCCGATGGGGCGTCCAAACTGGACCCTTTGCTGTGCGTATTCTACCGTCATGTCAAGCACGGCCTCAGCTCCACCCAACATCTCCACGCATTTGGCGGCAGTTGCCTGCTGGAGCGCCCTTTCTATAATGGGCCATCCCCAGTCTACCTCCCCCAGTACGCTGGATGCGGGGACCCTCACGTTGTCGAAGACCACCTCACATTGCTTGTCCGAAGCAAGGGTCTGCAGTGGGATCAGCCCGAATCCCGGGCTGTCGGTGGGAACCAGAAAGGCGGTTATCCCCGCGCTGGCATCGTCACTTTGGGAGGTGCGAGCCGCCACGACCATGACGTTGGATACGTGGGCATCGGGCACGAAGAGCTTGGTGCCGTTAATGATGTAGTCGTCTCCTTCCCGTGTGGCCCTGGTCTGGACACCTCGGGGTTGGAAGGTGGCGCTGGGCTCGGTGAGGGCCAGAGTCATGAACGTTTGCCCCTGGCAAATCCTGGTGAGAAGGTCACGCTTCTGGGCATCGCTTCCCGCATCCAGGACTGTCAGGCCGCCGAGAACGACAGTAGAGAAGAAGGGACCTGGTACAAGGGCCCTGCCCATCTCCTCCAGCAACACCGCCAGGTCAAGGAAGTCGCCCCCGGTGCCTCCATACTCCTCTGGGAAGGCCAGTCCGGTCCATCCCAGGTCCACCATCTGCCGCCAGAGTTGGGGCGAGTAGCCCTGCTCATCCTCCTCCATAGCTCGTACCAGTCTGTGCTGACATTCCCGTGCCAGGAACTCTCTGGCACTACTCTTCAACATCTGCTGGGTCTCGTTGAATCCCAGGTCCATCGAGTCCTCCTTAGCCCAACCTGCAGCGGCTATTGCTTCCTGATTTACTGACTACGTCAGCCACTCCCGCGAAGGTCGTCCGCCTTTGGCGGACGCTGAGGAGAGCATAAGTCCAGAATTCGGAGTCAATGAGGGCGTTGTCAAAACCATCCGGGAGAGGCACTAGCCATCCCACACTTGGCGGAGGTGGCCTATCAACTCCCTTACCTCAGGGACTAACGCCTCCACCTGTTCCGGCTGAAACCAGTTCTCGTAGAAATTCATGTGGAGGGCGCTTGCCGACCCGAATAGTCGGTTGAGTTCCGGCTCCCGCATTTCATGGGCCAGCCTGCTTACCACCCGGTAGAATTCTCTGTGCTGATTGTGGGGCCATCCCCTTCTCTCGGCTATGGCTTTCGCCATAGTGGCCGACGCGCCCCAGAACTTCTCCGAGGCTTGATGGTGGTCTCCCTGGGCAAGGAGAGCCTCACCGTCTTGCAGAAGCTTCCGGCTCAACTGCTCGTAGCGGGACGCCTGCATGGGGCTATCCGTCTGGCTATCTGGCGTTGCGGTCATTCTCCCACAGTCCGAAGTTGTTTCCCTCCGTGTCAATACATTGAGCGTTGTAGCCCACGTGGGGTATGGCCGTCTTGGAGACTGTCACAGTTCCTCCAAGCTCCTGCACCTTTTCCAGGGCTTCATCTATTGACGAGACGGTGTAGTAGTTGATGGTGGACTGTCCGGGGGCGGTCCGCCCTATCAGGCCACCCAAGGCGTCGCCCTCGGCTGCCCGGACCACCCAGTACTCCATGTTGGGTACGGGCACCTTCTGCATGGTCCAGCCGAAGAGTTGGCTGTAAAACTTCTCTGCTCGCTCGGGTTCGTCTATGGGAATATCGAAGTGTATCTCTTGGGGCATCTAAGTCCTCCCTATTCCGGTTATTATCGTATGTGGTCCTGTGAGATTGGGTTTCCGTTCTAGCCTCTGGGCAGTCCCAACCCTCTGGAGGCGATGATGTTGCGCTGCACCTCCGACGTGCCTGCGGCGATTGTGTGAGAGAAGCTGAACATCCAGTTTTCCGGGACGCGACCGTTGAGGGGCGCCCACTTGTCTCCGGGACGCAGTTGTCCATAGAGACCCAGGACTTCCATGCACGTGGAAGTCACCCTTTGAAGGGTTTCCGACCCAAAGACCTTGCTCATTGAAGCCTCTTTATTGGGTACAAGTCCCTGTCCTTGCATCCATGCCACGTTGTAGGCCAGGAGTCGCGCCGTCTCTGCCTCAATGTAACGCTCGGTCAACATGTTCCTTGCCTGAAAGTCCTCACCTGTAGGCTCTCCGTTGCTGCGTGCGGCTCGGAAATGGTCAACCAACTCGCTGAGGAGCCTTCTGGAGGTGGCGGAGTAGTCAATACCAGAGCGCTCAAAGTCCAGGAGGGTAACCCCCACGTACCAGCCCCTGTTCTCCTCGCCGACCAGGTTTCTCTTGGGAACTCTTACGTTGTCGAAGAAAATCTGGTTAAAATCGTGGCCCCCGGTCATGTTATAGACGGGCTGTACGGATACACCCGGCGAGCGCATGTCTACGAGTATGAAGCTTATGCCCCTGTGCTTTGGAGCGTCCGGGTTCGTCCTTGCCAGCACCATAATCCAGTCGGCCCTGTGGGCCATTGTGGTCCATATCTTGCTGCCGTTAATCACGTAGTCGTCGCCGTCTGACACTGCCCGGGTCTGGAGGGACGCCAGGTCCGAGCCTGAACCTGGCTCGCTGTAACCCTGGCACCACTGCACCTCGCCTTTGGATACGGGAAGGAGGAAAGTCTTCTTCTGCTCCTCCGTGCCGTAGATCATCAGCGTTGGGGCCAACATTCTGACGCCGAATATATCCCGGCCCGGAGCCCTGTTATAGGACATCTCCTCGTTGAACAGGGTGGACCGCACGGGCGACGCTCCCTGTCCGCCATACTCCTCGGGCCAGTTCATGGTCAGCCAGCCCCTCTGGGCCAGTTTCTTGCGCATCTGGCGAGTAAAATCCCAGTCAGCTTCTTCGGGCCATCTGCCTCCTCCCTCCCAATCCGTGGGAAGCTCCTGTTGGAGAAAGCTGCGTAGGTCCCCGGCGAAGGCTTCATCTTCAGTGGAAAATCTGAAGTCCATAATACCCTGCCTCCTTAGACCGGGAGGTAATCTGACATCGGAGGTTACTTGTGGGGCTGACCTGGAAATCCGGTCAAGTCCTGTGCAGCACCGCGACCTAGTTTCCTACAGCCACGCAGGTGACAGTCCGCACCACACCACCAATGCTATGAATCCGCTCAGTGACCAGAGCCCCCATGGCATTCATATCGGAAGTATCTATCACGGCGATTACGTCGTAGGGCCCTGTCACCACATCTACCGACTGCATTCCTCCAACACCTTCCAAGGCGTCGGCCACTTCCCTGGTCCTCCCAACCGCGGTTTCTATGAGGATGAAAGCCCTGGTTGACATAACCACCCCCTGCCGGAACCCACTCTTTGGAATCTGGTCAAATATGTGAATGAGCACACGTTGTAGATAGGTAGCCGAATTTGACCTAATTCTACGGCTAAGGGTAGGGCATGTCAAATGTCCTTAAAGAAAGCGCTCTCTGCAATGCTATAATACCTTCGAGGTACATCTGTATGGAGTTACTCACCAGGGGCGCAGAGGGGCTCAATCTCTGCCTCACTCCGGAGCAGGTCCGGGTGTTTGAGGATTACTACCAGGAGTTGACTTCCTGGAACCGGCGTATGAATCTCACGGCTATCGTAGAGTACCAGGAGGCCCAGACCAAGCACTTTCTGGACTCTCTTACCACTTCGCTAGTCCTCTCGGACAAGGTTAAAGAATACGGTAGGGTGATGGATATAGGATCCGGTGGCGGTTTTCCCGGTGTGCCCTTGAAGGTCGTTTTCCCAGGAATACATCTGGCCCTGGTGGACTCGGTGGGCAAAAAGACTGCCTTTCTAACCCACCTGGTGGACTTCCTGGGCCTCACAGGCGTGGAGGTGCATACCGGTCGTGCTGAAGCCCTGGCTCTCGACCCCGGGCTCCGGGAGAGCTTTGACGTCGTGGTCTCCAGGGGAATCGCATCCATGCGTGTACTTATGGAGCTGACCTTGCCCTATTGTCGGGTGGGAGGAATGGTTGTAACCCTCAAGAAGGGGGAAATCGCTTCCGAGGTGATGTCCTCCCTTAATGCGGTGGAAGTCCTGGGGGGCAGGATTCGGGAGTCCAGGGACGTGGATGTAGAGGGCCTGCGGGACGGACGGGTCCTTGTGGTTGTGGACAAGGTGAAAAACACGCCCTCCAAATTCCCTCGACGCCCCGGCCTCCCCCGAAAACACCCACTGTAGTTGTTTCGGATGCACCGCACAGGCTTCGTATCCATCGTCGAAAACACGTGCCCCGCAAGATCGGACGCCCCAAGGGGTGTTCTCCCCGGTCGTACGTGCCACATTACATAACCCTTGACTTTTCGTCCCTTTTGTATGAGTGTATAAGCTACTTCCCAATAGCAATCTGTGCAGTTGGCATTAGAGCAGTCCCACCATGAAAAGCAAGCTGCTGACATGGCGTCCCACTAGTCAGGTCATCATGCTCACAGTGGTACTGATTGTCCTGAGCTGTTCTGCGTCCTCAGACTCGACGACCAACCTGCGAGGGCCAACGGTTATGCCGACCCAAGTTCCTACAGAGACGTCAGTTCAACCGACCACCTTGGAGCCTACCCCGGAGCCTGCCCCGGAAGTCGCGCAGGGATCAGAGCCGGTCCTGGCCAGTGTATCTGATATTGCGGTACCGAAGACATCCCCCACTCAGCAAGCTACTCACCCGGAACTGACCATCCCGGCAACTCCCACACAGGTTGCAACACAAGTCTGGAGCCTTATGTGTGCTCAAAGTCAGGGCACATCGGTGAAAATCGGCGGCGAAGACGTTCCACTTCACGAAGCCCTCTGCGTCATGAGCCTTGATGATGGAATCGTGAGGGTGCAGGTGGCTGGTGGGCTGTCCTGGGTGGGTATACGGCAGAGTGATGGGCAGGCGGTGGGAGGAATTTTGCTCCTGGAGGAATCTCATCTTTGGGAACACTTCCGGCGTGTCTTGGGAATGGACCTGATTGCAATGCCACTGTCTTTGCCCAACTCTTCCTCCATTCGCCCGTCCGGTCAACCTATCTCTCCATTGCCCGTTTCTTCTTCCACGCTCACCCCGACTGCCGTACTGGTCTCCACGGACACGCCGGCTCCAACTGCCGTGCCAGACCCTACAACTACACCTATTCTGATTGCTGTGCCGGTCTCCACGGCCACGCCTGTCCCAACTGCCATGCCGGTCTCCACGGCCACACTTATCCCGACTGCCGCACCGGTCCCCACTGCCACACCGATCCCGACCGCCGCACCGGTCCCCACTGCCACGCCAACCCCGACGGCCGCACCAGTCCCCACTGCCACACCGACCCCGACCGCCGCACCAGTCCCCACTGCCACACCGACCCCGACCGTCGCACCAGTCCCCACTGCCACGCCAACCCCGACGGCCGTACCGGTCCCCACTGCCACGCCGACCCCAACTCCTTTGCCTACATCCACAGTGCCTTCCCGTAGTGAGAGTTGTGCACGGGGCCAGGTGGACATAAACTCGGCTTCAATCGAAGACTTGGACCGAATTAAACACATCGGCCCAGTAATGGCCGCTCGGATGGTCGAGGCACGTCCTTTTTCTTCGCTGGATGACTTGACCCGCGTCAAAGGGATCGCAGAGAAACGTCTGGCTGACATTAAGGCACAGGGTCTGGCGTGCGTCGGCGGCTAGACTGTCTCTCAGTATCTCTACCAAAAGGAAGGCGCTACTGCTGCAAGAGCTAGCAGTAGCGCCTCTCAATGTCCTTGACTCGAGGTGAGGGGGTTATCGGAAGGCCGAAATCACTTCCTTGCCGTACAGCTTGATTGAACTCATTGCCTTCTCGTGAGGGATTTCGGCGGTCTGCATAACTGTGAGCACCTGGTCCACCCCTGCCGCCTCGTGCTGCCTCACGCACTCGATGCAACTGTCCGGGTCACCGGCGATGATGACACCGCGCTCGCAGAGAAGGTCCGGCCCCAGCTGCGCCAGCATGTGCCGAGGAGAGCCTCCCCCTGCCAGGTCCAGGGACCCGGCCTCGGCACGGCCAAAGCTTGCTTGCAGGTGCTCCGGTGGAGCGCCGCCCCAGGCCTCCAGCAACTGGGCGAATACTTCCTTGCGGTCCTGGGTGTAGGGCTTGTCCGGCCCGAAGAACTCTTTGAGGGCGTGGGTTGCCAATGCGCGAGCTTCCTCGTTGTTATCCCCACAATGGCCTATCGTGAAATTGGCCCACTGGTTGTTGATGAAAGCACCCACAGGCTCGGAGTTCTCGATATTCTGCCGGTACTCGTCAATGTGCTTTTTCATTCCCGCAGGTGCGCCTGAGCCGAAGGATAGTACCCCTATTCCGCGCTCGGCTGCCAACTGGAAGCTGGCTGGCTGGGTGCATGCAAGCCATATTGGAGGATGGGGTTGCTGGTATGGCTTTGGCAGGACATTCCTCTTTGGTACTTTGTAGAAGTTCCCCTCCCACTCGAAGGAGTCCCCCGAACCCCATATCTTGGGGATCATGTGCACCGATTCGTCCCAGAGGTCCCGGGTGTCTCGGGGGTCTATTCCCAGCCCCGTCTGCTCGAAGGCGCTACTACGGCCCGTGCCCATGTCAACCCGACCGCCGGAAATATGGTCAATCATAGCTACCCGCTCGGCTACCTGTACCGGGTGATGGTTGGGCAATATGACAACGCCGAACCCCAGCCGGATTTTGTTGGTCAATCTGGCCAGCGCCGAGATTATGACTTCCGATGCCGGGTTGCCGGAGAATCCCGTCAAGAAGTGGTGTTCCACGAACCAAGCATAGTCGAACCCCGCTTCGTCGGCGGCAACGCACTGCTCCAATGTCTCTTCGTATAGCCTTGTGTAGTCAACCTCGCCGCTTGCTCCGCCAGCCCTTTGTATTTCGTAAAGTAGACCGAATTTCACCTGAGACCTCCTTAGTTATAGATCAAGCGAATGTGTGACGTATTGATGCCAGACTGACCGGTTATCTATCTGGTTGGTCATAATATACCTACTTCGGCGTAAGATGTCAATTCTCAGGGTGGGTGTCGGGGTGATTGAGACCGGGAAGTCAGCTTTCCAAATAGGGGTTTTGATTAGTCAGATGTCGCCAAAGCATGAATGCAGTCAATGCGGTCAGGACGAATGAGGCGAATGTTGCGAGGGCCAATATCAGACCGCCGGTGAGCCAGAGCACGAATGACAGGACTATAAACGCGTTTAAGATTGCCAGTGCGCGAGCTGTGGCGACCAATGACCTCCTCCGAGGCAGGAACATAGCCACAGCGATGACAGCGAAGAGCAAAGCCATTGTCGCCCAGAGGGATTCGGTATCGACGAAGCTCGGAGCACCCCCTCCAAATGGCGGGAACCCTGCCACCGAAAATCCGATTCCACAAAGAGCATATATTATGGCTATGAGCCTCCGTCGAAGGCCTTCCCTTGGTGATCTCCATGACAGCACTGTCATTATGACCCAGTACAAGACAGCCGTTACGAGCGCGGCATACGGGGAAACCACCGCGATGACTAGCAACAATGCTAGCGCTAATAGAACTCCTATGGCCCCTTTGATGGTGTTGCGTAATATTGAGGTCGGTCCGCCGGATAAATCAAAAGGCTCAGATATTACCAGGACCACCACTATGACGGAAAGAGAGAAAGCTAGTGCGGAGAGCCAGAAGTTAGCGGAGAGCATCAGAAGGTGTACCTTCCCCGAGAACGAGAAGTCGGTTGGAGCGAAACGGCCGACGGCAACGCGCTTCCAAGTTTCGTCGGCCGCTCCGACAAGGGCACCTTGTAAGCCCATGGACACAATCACGTTGCCGGTGCGTTCGTCAAAGGTGATATTGATGGGCTCAGCAACGATAGACCTCTCGGCATCTTCAGAAATCTCGGTAATACCAGAGCGAAGGTCCCGTGTACTGTATCTCTGCGCCCATACGTTGGAACTCTCCTTGAGATAGGCCGTGGAATAAACTTTCTTTGTTTCTCCTTCAGGCATACTCAGCATGATGCCTGAGCCTTGAATGAAATACGTTCCCCTGGGGGTTTCCACCTCTTTGCTACCCCACTCTATGGCGCGTCCTTGGCCCGTTGTATCCTTGGTCCATGTCAGCCCGCCGTCGTGGCTTTCGTAGTAGTCGTAGGTCGGCCCTTCTACAATAATAGCTCCATCGTCCCCGATTCCCGTAAGCCATTGCGTCGGACTGGGTGGGAGACTAGACGATGCCACGGTGGAGATGCTGGCTACGACGGCCGTAAAAAGGCACATACGAGCGCGGAGACCTTCGGTTTTGATAGGAGGCCGTTCCCATATCCAAAGAGCGAGGGCAAGTCCAAAGGGGATGACCATGGAATCGGTGGGGTCTAGGGGGGAGCCTGCCGCCCTATCGGTGAAGGGCAGCAAAAACTGCAAAATCCAGTCGTGGGTCTGATCAAAGGTGTTGAATGCCAGGTATAGAAGAGGGAGCCCGACGTAGGAGGCCGCGAACGTTCCCCGTTCTGCGAGTGGGTTCCTGCGGCAAAGATGGGACAGCAGAAAGGCCAACAGGGGTGGTGAAAATACGACCCAGGCAAGGTCGCTGAGCTTCCCGGTGATCCAGTGGTCCGGCCACAGGGACTTGAGTGCGAGGTCGTTCAGCAGCAGCATCAGAAGTGCGCCGATAGTCAGCGGGTGAGTCAGCGCGGAGCCACACTTCTGACGGAAGCTCGTTTTCATACTTGTCTCCCACGATGGATCCCGGCTCTGACCTTGAGCACTAACCCTCACACTCTTTCAAACCATTTAGCCTAGTATACGTTTCGCGAGTCCTTTTAGATTTCCAGACCTTCGTCGTAGAAAAAGAGTTTGCCCCAGTCCAGGTCCGGACGGCCCACGACGTAACTGGTGTGTAAACGGCACGCCCTTATCCATAGCATTACGATGGCGGTGTTAATCTGCTCTCTGGAGCGAGGCACCTGCCCATGTTTCTGAAGAAGCCATTGGGTGTGGCCGGATTCAAGAAACTCCCTGAAGAATCCGATGGCTTGAGAGGTCGTCAAAGGCGGTTTCCGGAGCCTCTATAGGGACATGGAGCATAGGACGTTCGGGTTATCTCGGGCCAATTGAAGATACTCTTGTTCCAACAATGGGGCCATAGCTTTGCTCTCGTGTTGGGGAGATCTTTTGGCAACCCCAGTTGTCAATCCGCCCTGCCTGTGTGCAAACAAAGGAGGGGAGTCCGCCGAAGGTGGGAGGAATCGAGGGTCCCGTGCGTCGGTAACCGCCTTAGGGGAACTCTGAACATGTCGGAAACGGCGACCCGTCATACTGGCGAAAGCCGAAGACTTGCCGGGGTGAGCCTGTATCCAGAGTTAGGGTGGATTCCGGCTCAAAGCCTGCCCCGTATTCGATACGGGGGCCGGAATGGCGAAGGGAAGCCAAAATCCAGGAGTGCGGGGGTTTGGATTCCGGCGCAAGCCAGAATAATGGAAGGAGGTGGTCGGAATCCAGGAGGGGAGAGCACCGGAAGGGAGATTCGGAGGAGCCTGCAAAAAGGCATGGGCGACTCATTAGGAGTCGCCCATACTAAAGCTCTCACTTATCCGGTGCTCCCCTCTTCCGGGTGGTGCCAAGAGGGGGCCGTAGGTAGGCCGCCTACCTAGAACTCGTCCTGGTCATCCTGATATTCGGCCTGCATGGCGTCCACGGGGCCTTTCACCACCTCTTGCAGCCTGGCCCTGAACTCTGCGAAGACCTTGTCCCCTTCGGGGCCTTCGGGGACCTCGCCGGCCATTATCTTGGCCTTCAACTCTTCCAGGGCATGCTGGTCGGCATAGCCTTCGGGGATGTGGAAGAAGTCGGAGTCAAACCTGGGTAGCTCTCCAGGCCCGAAGTAGCCTATGTCGTGCATCTCATAGCCTTCCAGGTTGTGGGTACCCTTGCCAAGTACCTGGCCTGTGGAGGCGTAGTGGTCCATTACCGACTGCAGGCCGTACCTCTGGATGGGGCAGACCCTCATGCAGATGCCGCAGGCGGCGTAGCGGGCCATGACCGGACGGCACCGCTTGGCGATAATCTTGAACTTTTCCACGCCGCGCCACCACACCTGCTCTCTCATCAGTGCCCGGCCGGGACACCGGTTTACACACACCTGGCAGATGGTGCAGAAGGCGTGGATGCCGTAGTCCACCGGCTCGTCGTAGGACACCAGGGCGTCGGTGGTAATCATCATGAGCCTGTGCCGAGAGCCGAAGTGGGGGGATAGCAGGTAGCCCATAGCACCCATCTGGCCCATTCCGGCCTGTACGAACATGGGGTGGACCACACTGCTGGCATCGTTGGGGCTGTGGACCTGAGCGTGATACCCGAGGGAGCGGATGTAGTCGGCAAGATCCAGTCCGACCTTTCCCTCGCGCCTGTAGGTGGCGAAGACCGCCGACTCTGCAGGCTCGCTGGGAATTGTCTGGGTCTCCTCGTAGGGCTGCTCCATAGCCAGGCAGATGGCATGGGGGAAGGGCTTGACCCAATTCCTCTTGCTCTTGTAGGTGTAGCGGGAGTCGTAGGCGGTTATCCCCACCATGGCGAAGCCCAACTCAAGGGCCTTTGCCTTGATTTCATCGGTAACGTCCTTGCCGGGAGCAGGCTCCACGGTCGGCTCTATGTTCCCCGACTCGGCGGCTGCCCTGACGATGGGCTTGTTCAGCCTCTCATGCTCGTCGCGAGTCTCTTTAATATCGCTTACTTGCCGTGACCACTTGCGGTAGACGAAGTTCTCCACATTGTGGCTCTCTACGGGGTAATGCCTGCTATAGAAGGTCACGGTATCCTGCTGCATGGGAATCCCGGGAACCCTCTCCAGTTCTTCCGGTATCTGGATAACCTCTTCTTCATCCGAAGGGGCAGGACCCCTCAGAGTCTTTGGGACTTTGACGGTATGGCCAATTTTTAGCATACGTACCCTCCCTCAAACTGAGGCCAGCATCAAGCAGCCTACTATTGGACTCTTATACCCCTTTTTGACAGGTTTGTCAAGGAAAACTCCGGTCGCAGGCGAGGGCAAACTCAATTTGTCCGACTTCGCCTCTCCCGAGGTCTGGGGAGTCTGGAATCCGGCTCAGAGCATGCCCCTATCAAGCAAGGGGGCCGGAATAACGGGCGACGGGCCGGAGGATCACTAGCTCCCTTGATGCTTCCTGATTAGCGCGGCCACACGGGAGTCTATGTCACCGATGTCTACGTCGGCATCTGAGCGGGCGATTCCAAGATGGGCATCCTTGACGAGGTCGTCCCAGTTATCCTCATCTCCAAGCTGGCTTCTCAATTCAGCGAAGAAGTTGTCTATCATGGGCTTGTCGAACTGTGGCATCCTGCACTTCCCCCTTTCCTGAATTACTCTATTATTACCCTATGCAATGCAGAATTCTACGACAACATACCCCGCTCGTCAACAGGCCGACCCCCTCACCTCTCCCAGGGGAGTCTACGACCTAACCCTCTCACGCCACGGCGTCCGCCTTCGGCAGACGACCCGCCAGGGGAGAGGGGACTTCGTAAGCGCAGGTCGTGGGGCAGGCGCGCTGGCTTGACGGTGCTGGTGGGTGACACTAAAATACCCCTATGTCTTCAGAGGTAGATGTTCGGGACTTGCCTCTACATGGCCTCAGAGTGGTGGAGCTAGGGCATTTCGTATCCGCACCCTACTGCGCCCGCCTGCTGGCCGACTCCGGGGCGGAGGTAATCAAGGTGGAAGGCCCCCAGGGAGACGAGGCACGACGGCGCGGCCCGTTCCCCGACGACCTTCCGGACCCCAACCGCAGCGGACTTTTCCTCTACCTCAACGCCAACAAGCTGGGAATCACCCTGGACCTCCGCTCGTCTTTGGGGAGGAAGCTGTTCTCTGACCTCCTGAAAGACACCGATATTCTGGTAGAAAACAACCCGCCGGGGGAGATGGATGCGTTTGGGCTTGATTTCCATTCTCTCCACAAAGAACACTCCCGTCTGATAGTGACCTCGGTGACCCCCTTCGGGCAGACAGGCCCCTACCGGGACTACCTGGGCGACGACCTGATTGCAGCCAATATGGGAGGCCTTACCTACGCCACCCCGGGGATTCCCGACCAAGTGAACGACCCGGACCGGGAGCCTCCTCTGAGGCCGGCCACCTACGTGGCTGACTTCACGGCGGGCATTGCGGCCTCGGTGGCCACCATGCTTGCCGTTTTGGCCCGGGAGTGGGACGGTCTGGGACGTCACGTGGACGTGTCGGAGCAGGAGGCGGTGGCCTCGACCCTGACCTGGGACCTGGCCACCACTTCCTACCTGGGGCTGATAAAGCGCAGGGGTGCCCGGCTGGGTTACGGCCTCATGCCCAACTGTTACCTGCCCTGCAAGGACGGATATGTGGTGATTACGGCCATCACACAGGAGCACTGGCTGGCGCTGGTGGAGGTCATGGGCAGTCCCGACTGGGCGGACAGCGAGCTTTTCAGCGACGGCATGGGACGTTCGGACAACTGGGATGCGCTGCGTCTCCTTATCCTGGAGTGGACTATGGCCCACACCGGACGAGAGATATATGAGGCGGCCCAGGCCAGGGGGATTCCCTGCTACCCGGCCAACGAGGTGAGCCAGGCCATCACCTCGGAGCAGGTGGTTGCCAGGAGGTTCTTGCGGGAGACGGAAGTGGAGCCGGGCCGGGTAGCCGGATTCCCCGGACTCCCCTTTCGATTCGGGGACGCCCCCCTGCCCCTGCGAATGCCGGCGCCGCGCCTGGGAGAGCACACCAATGCCCTGTTGTCTGAGCATCTGGGATACACAGGCCCGGAGCTTGCCAGGCTCAGTGGGATGGGGGTCATTTGAGTAGCCGGGATGGCAGCAGGGTGGACCGCAGGCTCCCCCTGGAAGGCGTGCGGGTGGTGGACTTCGGCCAGGCGGTGGCCGTGCCCTTCGCCACCCAGATGCTGGCTCGGATGGGGGCCGAGGTCATACTGGTGGAGACCCATCAGCGATTGGGCAACAGGGAGTGGCCCCCCTTCGCCGAGGATGTCCGGGGACTCAACCGTTCGGGACTTTTCAACTCCTATCACGGAAGCAAGCTGAGCTTCACGGTGAACCTCCGCACCGAAGCGGGTAACGGGCTCATCCGGGACCTGATAGGGATTTCTGACGTGGTAACGGAGAACTACTCCACCGGCACTATGGAGAGGCTTGGACTGGGGTACCGGGACCTGCTTCGGCTGCGCCCCGACATCGTCATGCTCTCCATGAGTGCCCTGGGGAGAAGCGGGCCTATGAGCCATTTCGTCGGCTACCACAGCGCCGTCCTGATGTTCAGCGGACTGGCCGCCATCACCGGATACCCCCAGGGGCACCCCCGTATTCTGGGGTCCGTCTTCCCCGACCCCATCAGCGGGATGTACGCCGTTTTTGCGGTCCTTGGGGCGCTCTACCGCCGCTCCAGGACGGGGATGGGTCAGTACATTGATGCGGCCATGACCGAGGGCATGATGACCCTGATGCCCGAGGCCATCGCCGATTACACCCTCAACGGACGCGAGCCTCAGCGAATGGGCAACCGGGACCCCGTAAAAGCCCCCCATGGCGTGTACCCCTGCCGGGGGGAAGAGGCCTGGATAGCCATCTCTGTCGGCTCGGACAGCCAGTGGGACGCCCTATGCGACGCGCTGGGTCACCCGGAGTGGACACGTGACCCTCGCTTCTCAGAACCCATGGCCCGGACCCAGCATCAGGAGGAACTGGATGCCCTCCTGGAAGGGTGGACCAGGGAGCGGTCTCCCCGTGACGCAATGCGCCTGCTTCAGGACGCCGGAGTCCCCGCCGGGCCGTCCTTCACCACGGCGGACTTGCTGGAGGACCCCCATCTGCGGCAGCGAGGCTTCATATCGGATGTGGACCACCCGGAGGCGGGACGCAGACTCAAGGCCAGCGTGCCCTGGAAGATTAGTGACCTGCCCCCCGTGAACCATCGCCACGCCCCTCTCATCGGCCAGCACAACCGTTACGTACTGTGCGAGCTTCTAGGCCTTCCACCCCAGGAGGCGGAGCGGCTGGTCGAGGAAGGGGTCATACACTAGCCTGTTTCAAAGCTCCATATGATGACTCCAAGGTCTTTCAGTTTTCAAGAATTCATCTGTCGTTCCCGTTTTCGCGGGGATCCAGAGGTCAAGGTATGGATTCCGGCTCAAGGTTCGCCACGGCGAATCTACCGGAGGTACGACCGGAATGACGGAATGGTTTGGGTTAGATATTTACTCACCCATCAGTGAAAGACCGGGGCCGCTTGTGGAGGTGAGCAGGTGACATCCTACATTGTGCTGGCTGCCATGAAGGGGCGGTTCTTCTCGGACAGCGGTAATGTCTACGACAACTTTCAGATGATGGGCTATGTGGAGGCGGGCAACCCAAAGGATGCCGTGACCACTTTCTTCGAGCAGCCGCCCTTTCCCATCAAATGGGAGGACGTGGCCTACCTCTGGGCCGAGCACCTGTCCGACCATCCGGGCAACCGTCACTACGGCGATTACGACCGTGTATACGTCCAGGACCTCCGACGCCGCTGGGAGGGCGTCTGACCCATTGCTTTTACCAGGGCCATTTTCCTTCATGGTGAGAGAGGTGACCTCTGCCGTGCGCCTGGTGGGGCTGTGTTGTGTGACGGCTGCCCTGCTGGTGTCATCATGCACCCCATCTGTGCCGGCTTCCACGCCGGCATCGGTGCCCGCCGACACATCTACGCCCACGATGAACAACATACCCACGCCCGTGTCGGACGACCCGGACAGGGCCGTGCTGGTTACCCTATACAACGCGACCGACGGCCCCAACTGGTCAAGCAACAGCAAGTGGATGAGCGATGCGCCAATTGGCGAATGGCACGGCGTGACCACGGATGACAGAGGCCGCGTCACAAAGCTGTTCCTCATCAATAACCGGTTGAGCGGGGAGATACCACCGGAGCTAGGCGGCCTCTCCAACCTGGTATGGCTGGGTCTCTCTGACAACCAGTTAAGTGGGAAGATACCGGCGGAGCTAAGCAGACTCTCCAACCTGGGGACGCTGCTCCTCAATGACAACCGTTTGAGCGGGGAGATACCGCCGTGGCTGGGCAGCCTTCCCAACTTGATATGGCTTTACCTCGACGACAACGGTTTGAGCGGGGAGATACCTCCGGAACTGGGCAGCCTTCCCAACCTGACATGGCTTTACCTCGACAACAACTGGTTGACTGGTGAGATACCACCAGCGCTAGGCAGCCTCCTCAGCTTGGAACGGCTGCTCCTCAGCGATAATCGGTTGAGCGGGGAGATACCACCGGAACTGGGCGGTCTCCCCGACTTGGAACGGCTGCTCCTCAACGATAATCGGTTGAGCGGGGGGATACCACCGGAACTGGGAAACCTCCCCAACCTGGAATATCTGCATCTCGGCGGTAACCAACTGACCGGCTGCATACCCGAAGGCCTGAGAAACGCACCGCGCAGAGGAGGGGATCTGCTCTCTCTTGGTCTGCCCTTCTGTACAACGACACCCGCGTCGGGCGATCCTGACAGGGTTGTGCTGGTCGCGCTTTACAACGCCACTGACGGGGCTAACTGGACAAACAACTCTGGCTGGATGAGCGCCGCGTCCATCGCCCAATGGCACGGCGTGACCACGGACGATAGTGGCCGCGTCACAGGGCTGTACCTCTATGACAACCGGTTGAGTGGGGAGATACCGCCGGAACTGGGCAGCCTTTCAAACCTGACCGAACTGGACCTCCGCAGCAATCAGCTAAGTAGGGAGATACCGCGGGAACTGGGCAGCCTCGCCAATCTGACCGAACTGGACCTTCGCAGCAACCAGCTAGGTGGGGAGATACCACCGGAGTTGGGTAGCCTCCCTAACCTGGTTGATATGGACCTCCGCGACAATCAGTTGACCGGGAAGATACCACCTGAACTGGGTAACCTCTCCAACCTGACGTGGCTGTACCTCGATAACAACAGGTTGAGTGGGGAGATTCCACCGCAACTGGGCAGTCTCACCAACCTGAGAGGGCTGGACCTCCGCATCAACCGGTTGGGCGGAGGGATTCCGCCGAATCTGGGCAGTCTCTCCAACGTGGTTGTGCTGGACCTCAGCAGCAACCAACTGAGCGAGGAGATACCGCCGGAACTGAGCAATCTCCCCAATCTGGAATACCTGGACCTCAGCGGCAACCAACTGAGCGGAGAGATACCGCCGGAACTGGGCGACCTCCCCAATCTGGAACACCTGGATCTCCGCAGCAACCTGTTGAGCGGAAAGATACCGCCAGAGCTAGGAGCCCTCGCCAACCTGGAATACTTGTACCTCAGCGGTAACCCGTTGACCGGATGTATACCCAAGGTCCCGAGAGGGGTAGCGAGAATAGGAAACGACCTTTCCTCCCTTGGTCTGCCTTTGTGTGAGCCAAGGGACTGACACAATACAGGAATTTGACGGCAAAGACACCTGTGGCTGGACTGGAGTGGCATTTCTACCGCAGACGGAATGGCGGGTGTAGGCATGGAACACTTTTCACGGACCTGCCTCGCCGTCAGGCCAGGTCGAGGGGCCTTGCTTGAAGGTAATCGCAGAGTTTAGCTCATTGTTCGCGTATCAGCAGTATAGTATACTACATGACAGGAGACGGATATGACGACGTCAACGGATGATGCGAGACTGGGGCGGCTGGAAGGACGGATTGAGGAGATGTCCGCGGCGATAAATGCACTCCGAGAGGACATACGGTCCATCCGGGAGGACATACGCTCCCTGCGGGAGGACATACGGGCCATCAATGCCAGGATTGACCGACTCTATCTGGCACTGCTCGGTGTCAGCGGAGTCCTGATAGCCGCTATCTTCGGCAGCCGCTTCGTTGGAAACTGAAAGCACCCGGAGGATAATGCAATGGCCGAGTTGACCGACCTGATTCCCGAACCGGAGCCTCAACGACTGGCGACAGGGTTCCAGTTTACCGAAGGTCCCGTGTGGCACCCGGACGGGTATCTGCTGTTCAGCGATATTTTTGCCGACACGATTTACCGTCTGACCCTCGACGGCGCATCGGAGCCATACATCACCCCCAGCCGCCACTCCAACGGTCTCACCTTCGACCGCCAGGGACGGTTGATCGCCTGCCAGCACGAGGCCAGGCAGGTGGCACGCATGGGCGCCGATGGTCAATTGACGACGGCGGTTGACCGCTACCAGGGCAAACGGCTCAACAGCCCCAACGACGTGGTGGTGAAGTCCGATGGGAGCATATATTTCACCGACCCCCCATTCGCGGTGGCCCCCGAGGACGTGGAGCTTGACTTCATCGCCGTCTTTCGTTTGTCTCCGTCCGGGGATCTTACACCCCTTGAGACCGACTTCCTTCGCCCCAATGGTCTTGCCTTCTCTCCCGACGAGTCCGTTCTCTACGTGGACGACTCCTACCGCCGCCATGTGCGGGCCTTTGACGTCCGTCCCGACGGTTCCCTGGCCAATAGCCGGGTACTCATAGATATGAACGTCGAGGAGAACCCGCGCAACCCCGACGGGATGAAGGTTGACGTGGAGGGCAACCTATACATTACCGGCGCCGACGGGCTATGGGTGGTGGAGCCTGACGGACGTCACCTGGGGACCATCCCCTTCCCCGAGAGTCCCGGCCCCGATGACCTCTTCCCGAATGCCGGGGGCAATGTGGCCTTTGGCGGGCCTGACAATCGCACCCTGTTCATAACCTTCCGCACCTCCATATATACTCTGCGGGGCAATATACCCGGAGTGAAGGTGTTCTAAGTCCTTTCCTGGAGCAAGGAGGAGACATGCCGCCGACGCTAATTCAATCAAACGTACAGATTCCGGGTCGTGGTGTGGTGATAAAGGGGTTCCTGGCCTACCCTGAAGGTGCCAGCGGACTGCCGGGGGTTATGGTTCATCCGGGTGCCCCGGGACTGACGGACGAGGTCAGGGGAGTGGCAAAAAGGCTCGCCGACGAAGGCTACGCAGCACTGGCCTATGACCTGTACTCCCGCCAGCCGGACGCTCCCACCGGTGCTCCCTACATGGAGATTGTTCCCTACTACAAGAAAATCACCGACAGGACATCCCTCATGGACATAGGCTCGGCCATGGACTACTTTCGGAGCCTGAGCGTGGTTGACGCCGACCGCACCGGCATTATAGGTTTCTGCTCCGCATTCCCAACTGTGTACGCCTGCCACGACCTGCGGCTGAGAGCGTGTATATCCTTCTACAACCAGGTATATTATATGGAGGAAGCCAACGCCGATACCGCGGTCTCGCCCATTGACCGAATACCCAGCCTCTGGTGTCCCTACCAGGGGCACTATGGCGACAACGATGCGGTCATACCCGTTGATGAGGTGAACCAGTTGGAGAGCGCCCTCCAGAAGTACGGGAAACGATACGAGATGCACGTATACCCTGGAGCGCCCCACGGGTTTTTCAACTCGGCCAACTACCACGAGCCTTCCGCCGAGTTGTCGTGGTCAAGGACGCTGGACTTCCTGAAGACCCACCTGGCCGGCTAGCCACCAAGCCCAACGGGCGTGAAATTCACTACACCGTCATTCCCGTGCAAGGAGGCCCTTGCACAACCTCTGTTGACATTGCTGCAAAATATTGTTCGTCATACCCGCGAAAGCGGGTATCCACCGCCCTGACTCCCATAGACTTCCGCGGACGCGGGAGTGACGATGCGGTTTAGTATGTCATGATACGGGCGGACGCTTATCTGCCCAGGGGCGAGCTTGTTCGAAAGCCCTCGATGCCCCAAGCACGTTGGTCTCTTCACCTCTGCGCCCGACGATGTGAAGGCCGATGGGCAACCCTTCGGAGGAGAATCCGCAGGGGATGCTGGCGGCGGTCTGCATGGTCATGTTGAAGGGGAAAGTGAAGGGAGTGTAGCCCCAGAAGGGTATTACCTGGCGGCCTCCGATTACGGGAGGGTGCTGCCCGACCGGGAACGCTGGAACGGCCAGAGTGGGGGTCAGCAGCAGGTCGTAGCTCTCAAAGAGGGTTTCCATGCGGGCCTGAAGCTGTTGCATTGAGACGAGCGCCCTGGAATAGTCTGCTCCGGTCATCTCCCGCCCGTGCTCAATGGTATTTCTGCCGTAGTCCGTCAGGTCTCCACCGTGTTCATCCAGGAGATGCCCGTAGCCGGCATACGCCTGGATGGCGAATATATCCCAGAATGTGGGGAAGGGGTCTTCCAACGCGACCCCGGGCTCATCCACCCTGCACCCCAACTCCTCGAATACCCGGGCGGCCCTGGAGGTGACTTCCACCACCTCGGGGTCTACGGCGGCGTATCCAAGGTCGGGACTCCACGCTATACGTAGCCCTCCGGCTCCCCGGTCCAGTGCCGATACGAAGTCGGGTGGTGACTGTCTCATGCAGCCATTGTCCCTGCTGTCCGGCCCTGCCAGCGCCTGCAATAGGATAGCGGCGTCCTGTACGGTACGGGCCATGGGCCCGGACTGGCCGAATGTGCTGTAGGCAGGCATCCCGACGCCGCCATAGCGAGGGACTCTTCCCTGGCTCGGTTTGATTCCGTAGGTTCCGGTGAAGCCGCAGGGGATGCGGATGGAGCCGCCGCCGTCGCTTCCCGTAGCCACGGTGCACAGCCCGGCCGCTACTGCCGCGCCAGCGCCGCCGCTGGAGCCGCCAGGGGTGCGGTCCGTGTTCCAGGGGTTGCGGCAGGCGTCCCCAAGACGGTTCTCGGTGGTGCCGGAGGAGCCGAACTCCGGGGTATTGGTCTTGCCCAATATGATGGCGCCGGAACTGCGTACTCTTTCCACCACCACCGAGTCCTGTTCCGGGATGTGGTCTTTGAAGACCAGGCTCCCCATGGTGGACCTGACGCCCCTGGTAATCTCAAGGTCCTTTATCGAGATGGGTATGCCGTGAAGGGGGCCGCGGGACTCCCCCCGCAGCAGTTCACGCTCGGAAGCCTGGGCCGAGGCCAGGGCCTCATCCCCGGTCACGGTGAGGTAGGCGTTCAGCTTGGGATTGAGGTCTTCGATGCGACGGAGGAACATCTCCGTAATTTCGACTATTGACACCTGGCGGGAGTCAATCAGGTGTCTCAGTTCCGAGGCGGGCGTAAAGGCGAGGTCATCGTTGGGCATGGTACCCTCCTTGGCTATGATGAGCGTACCCGGGTGGCTCACATAGTAAGGCAGCGCAGAGGGTCAAGTCAAGAAACCGGTCCTGCCGTAACAGTTCAGACCGGGGTCTTCCGATGGGCACACCAAGCTCCTTTACTGTTACGGGACTAGATTGCTATACCAGCCCAGCCGTCATTCTGGTGAAAGCTAGAATCCAGGGTTGGGGTGGATTCCGGCCCCGTATTCGATACGGGGCCGGCTCTGCGCCGGAATGACGGAGGTGTGGGACGGGAAGGGAGCACCTGGAGGGTAAAACGGGACGGTAATGGGGGAATGGGACGAGATTTGCGGGCTATCTCAGGGTGCTCCAGAGGACGGGCCTGCGACGGGTAGAGGTGTTGCTGCCGTCCTCCATATCCTTGGTGACCTCCACCGTCTGGAAACTGGTGATGGGTTGGTCCGCCCAGAGCATGAGGATGCCCCATCCGTTCTGGTCAACCTGGAGACTGTCCACTACAACTGGCTGGCCGTCCTTTTTGAGGGATACCTGGTAACCGTCGTCACCCGATGACGGCTCCAGGCCTCTGGCCATGAGGATGGCCACATCGCCATGATCACCTATCATCAGCACACCTTCGGCCTCGGGGTCTTCCCTAACGCCTTGTAGCGGCAGCACCTGCTTATCTGGGGAAGCCATAATGTAGCTCATGGAGCGTTGTTCCAGGAGCAAATTGGCAAGCCTCTCGTCCCCCTGAGCTACCTGGGAGGCGAGCTCGGCGTTCTCATCCTGGAGGTCGTCTACCTGACGTGACATGTGAACGCTGATGCCAATACTCGCCGCCAGTAGAAGTACCGCCAGGGATGCTGCGGCTCCCGCCAGCCATCTGGTCGGGGACCGCCCCAGGAGGACCTGCCCTGCCTTTCTCTGCTCCTTCCGGCGCTCGGACTCCACTGCTCTCATGGTCCTGCCCTTGAGTCCCTGGGGCAACTGGGAGCGCTCCGCACCCTGGGCAAGGGCGGCGGCCACTTGCAGGTGTTCCCGGAGGAGGGTTGAGCACCAATGACAGGTGGTCAGGTGGGCCTCCACCAGGGCCGTCTCGTGCTCGCTGAGGGCGTTCAGAGCATAGGATGGCAGGAGTTCCTCTGCTGCCTTGCAGTCCAATGTTTATGCTCCCTCCGAGTATTTTCCTAATGCGACACGCAGTTTTTGCATTGCCAGGCGTATCCTGGTCTTTACAGTACCCAGGGGCTGGTCCAGCTTGCTGGCTATCTCCGATTGGGAGTACCCTTCAAAATAGGCCAGAACGACCACCTCTCGCTGTCCCTCGGGCAAATCGGACAGGGCGGCCAGTATATGCTCTCTGTCCAGGTTCTGCTGTGCAATATCCTCCGTGCTTATTTCGGAAGTGGGATGTACATCCAGCAGCTCATGGGATACCTGGTTGGTGGACCTGGTGCTACGGATACGGGCCTTTATAACGTCTATGATTCTGTGATGGGCTATGCTCATAAACCATGTGCGGGGAGTGCCCCGATGGGGATTATAGCTGGAAGCCTTGAGCCATAGGTTCAGGAATATATCCTGAGTAGCTTCCTCTGCCAGGGTTGACTCCTTCAGCATGTATCTTGCCAGGGAAAAAACTAAAGGTGCGTAACGATTATAGAAGACCTCCAACGCGTCCTTTTCCCCGTGGGCAATCAGAGTAATGAGTTGCTCATCCTGCAGGTCGTCATAGTCTAGCACCCGCACCTCTTTACCTCGGAAGACACGAGCCCCATCCTCCAATATAGTATACGAGCAACTTCTCCATTCGGATTTTTAATCACTGGGGATATTGAATTCGGGAACCCCAATGACGCTCCCGAATGACGGGGAAGAGATAGGATGTCTTTATGCAGTATGTCTGGAGCTCTTTTGATGTGCGAGATAGGGTGCGGCTATTGGGCTGTCGCCTTCCCGGCGGCCCTTTCTTCCAGGAACGCATCGTAGTCGTAGAGCACGGCTGAGGCCACGGTAGCTACCACTTCCGGCAGGTCCAGCTCCTGGTCAACACTCTGCTTGAAGGCGAGCCACCGGTACTCCATCTCCATTTGCGGCTCCACCACACCCTCGGCCTCAATTACCTCGCCGGCCTTGAAGTTTAGCTCGCAAGCCTGGAGGACACGGGGATTCTTGGGATTCCACAGTGGAATGCCGTACTTGCGGGCTATGATTGGGCGGTGACTGTAGATGGAGCAGGCGTCGTCTTCCAGCGCCGGGCAGGGGATGTATCTCTTGCCAACGGACTTGTCCAGCGCCGCGCTTACAGACTTGCCGTGCTCTTCGATGCCCTGAGCACCGTCAAATTTCGGCCCTATCAACTCAGCCAAATAATCGTGAGCCTTCCGGCGCATACCCTCCTGGACATCGGGTGGAAGTTCCTTAACTGCCCTGGATATGTGGGCTGCCTCAATTGCGCTGATAGGAAAGAGCTGGCTACAGCAACTGCTGCATCCTTTGCGGCATTGCATCCTGTCTATGAATATGTTGCTGACGCGTTTGAATTCCTGGTCCACCTCTGCCAGCAGATCTTCGTATATCCGGTAGATGCTTGAGAGCATACTGCCCTTCCCCATTTGCCTGTGTGGTATAGTGCAGGCCCATGCTAGCATGGGGGCGATAGGGTGTCAATTAACGCTGATTGACACCCCCATTCGGGCAGTATATATTATGCATCTATCTAGATGGGGAGGAGTTCGCCCGGCCAGAGGGCGAAGGGGAAATCCCGGTTAATACTGTGGGAGTAAGGGGAATGAGGTTCCGGGCCAGACCGCTGCGCTCAGTGATGTATGTCCCCGGTAATAAAGAGGACTGGATGCGCAAGGCGCCCCGCTATGGGGCAGATGCCTTGATTCTGGACCTGGAGGACTCGGTGCCCCAGGAGAATAAGTTCGAGGCGCGGTTGCTGGTACGCAAGATGCTGGAAGAGTTGGGTGCCAGTGGTCAGACCCTCTTTGTGCGCGTTAATCGGCTGGAAACGGGACTCACCGGCGACGACCTGGAGGCCGTTACCTGTTCCAACCTTTACGGGGTTATACTTCCCAAGGTGGAGAGACCTGAGGATGTGTTCGAGGTTGACGTTCTGCTGAAGTTTTTCGAGCGTCGCGCCGGTGTGGACATAGGCAAGACCTTCATAGACCCGTCCCTGGAGACGGCCCAGGGGATACGAAGGGCTTACGAGATAGGTACTGCTTCGCCACGGGTGGCCCACATGGGTGCCAGTTGGGGCAAGGGTGGAGACGTGGCCCGGTCCGTGGGCTTTGAGTGGACACCCGAGGGCACCGAGACCCTCTTTCTACGTTCCAAGGTGCTGGTGGATGCACGAGCGGCGGGAGTGCCATATCCCCTCACCGGCGGTTGGATGGAAATCCATGACCAGGAGGGCCTCCGCAAGGCGGCAAGACTGGTCAAGCAGCTGGGCTACACCGGGATGCACCTTATTCACCCATCCCACGTACCAATCGTCAACGAGGTGTTTACGCCTACTAGGGAAGAAATAGCTCGTTGGCAGGGTCTGGTCAAGGCAATGGAGGAGAGACGGAGCCAGGGTGGTGCCGCCGTGACCTATCAGGGGAGTATGGTTGACATCGCTCATGAAGAGGCGGCCCACGCCATGCTGCGGATGGCCCAGGAGTTGGGTGTCCTTGACGCCTCGGACACCCAATAGTCAGGTGGGATTATGATGCAGCGACGTCCGGGATAGTAGTACCCAATTCAAAAGCCAGGAGGCCAGCCGTGCCAGTCAAGGAGAGACTGCCCTACACCGACCACAAAGTGAAGGTCAACGGGCTCCGCATTCACTACACAGATTGGGGCAACCCCCACCTCCCCCACCTATTCCTTGCCCACGGCGGAGTAGCCAACGCCTATTTCTGGAACCTTGTCGCTCCCGCGCTTCGTGATACCTTCCACGTGGTCGCGGTTACTGCCAGAGGTAGAGGCAAGAGCGAATATTCGACCGAGGGTAAATACGACTACGACCAGGACTATGTACAGGACTTCCGCGAACTTACGACCCGGCTTGGCATGGACAAGTTGTTTTACATAGGGCAGTCCATGGGCGGTAGGATCGGGATGTCCTATGCGGGGACTTATCCCGAACAGGTGGAACGCCTGATACTGGTTGACATTGGTGCCGAGGTCAGCGTCCGATTTCCCAAGGGAGACCCTGTGACGGACCGTCCCGAAGTATTCAATTCTTTTGCGGAAGCCGAGGCCTGGCTGAGACAGTTCGACAGGTTCGCGAGAATAGGCAGTGAGGCGATGGATATTGTCCTCAAGACCAGCTTTCAGAGGCTTATCAACGGACAGCTGGCTTCGACAATTGACCGCAAGCTGATAGGTCAGCGACAGCAGTCAGCTTCCGAAGGGCAGCCAGTCTGGAGGTCGGCATGGGACATGCTGTCAAGGATTCAGTGTCCCACACTGTTGATACGTGGCACCCTCAGCGACATCCTATCGCCTGAAGTGGCCCACAGGACACGGGATACCATACCCAATTGCAATCTGGTGGAGATAAAGTCGGGCCACCTGCCCCAGCTGGAAAACCCCAGCGAGCTTGTCAGGGTGGTAAAGGAGTTCTTAGGTTCGTGAAGATAGTCTCATGGAACATAGCCGGCTCTACTGAGCCTTGGCGTGTCCTGGTCGGCATGAAGGCGGACGTAGCTTTACTGCAAGAGGCCGGTGCACCGCCGCCGGACATAGCCGAGCGAGTTGAAGTAAATCCCGCCCCCTGGAGTACCGCCGGATGGCTATGGCAACGCCGGACGGCCATCGCAAAACTGTCGGGTTGCGTCGAGGTGGAGTGGATTGAGGCGAAGTCCCTCGTAGACGCTGAGCGGGGAGAACTCGCAGTAAGCCGTCCGGGCACACTGACAGCCGCGGTCGTGACGGCCCCCGATATTGGTCCCTTGCTGGTTGTCTCAATGTACTCCCTTTGGGAGAAACCCCATACCTCGGCGGGCGGTAGTTGGATTGTCTCGGATGCCTCGGCCCACCGCATCATCTCCGACCTTTCAGTGCTCATCGGGAGCCAGGATGGTCATCGCATCCTGGCCGCCGGAGACCTCAACATTCTCTATGGGTATGGAGAATACGGCAGTGAATACTGGGCCTCACGTTACGGGACGGTGTTCGACAGGATGGAGGCGCTGGGGCTGCTTTTTGTAGGTCCCCAGTACCCCCATGGGCGTCAGGCGGACCCATGGCCGGATGAGCTTCCCCAGGGCAGCATGAATGTCCCCACGTACTACTCGACCGGACAGAAGACCCCTGCGGCCGCAACGCGCCAGCTGGACTTCGTCTTCGCGTCCAAGGGGTTGGCCGATTCCGTGAGCGTGTGTGCAATCAACGAGCCGGAGCAGTGGGGACCCAGCGACCACTGCCGCCTGGAGATTGAGGTCTCATAGCGCCATGCTTGAAGCATGGCAGTCGATGGTGTGGGACACAGGGGATGGCAGCGCGGGAATTCACCGCCTGTAAGCCCCCGGTTTCGCGGGGGTGACAGAGAAAGCGCGGGGGTGACGCAGGAAGTGTAGGTGTGATGATGAGGAAACAACCGGGACTCAGCACATCGTTCACGTATCAGAAATTATGAGGTGAGTTGTGGAACTGGAGATTCTTATTCGAGACCTGGCGAGTGCTGACCGGATGCTCTGGGTGATTGGTGGTGGTGGGGTGGTGACCGAGAATACAGGCAATGACGAAATGGAAGCCACGGTAAGGGATGGCTACGTCACGGTGGAGGCCGATAGCTGGCACCTCCACATGAAGCTGGACCTCGTGGCGGGTGTCCAATTCGTGGAGGCGGAAGACCACGGTTTTGTTCCCTTCCTGTACTACGTCCGGTTCTCAGATGCCAAAGAGGAAACCTTGCTGAGAGTCTACTTCCCCAATCCCTACCTGGACGACAACGAGAAGCGCACGGAGTTTCAGCCCGAGAGGCTGAAGCTTTTCGAGGACTATCGAGACAGGTACGTGGGACAGGACGGCATCATTTTCGTCAAACGGCCAAGGCAAGGGACCTGAGCAGCCCCTCGGCCTTTTAGCTGTCGCCCAGGGCCGGGTTTACACTCGGACTTATCCCACTCGATATACAACTCGAAGGGAGACATCATGCAGCAGAGAACACCGAGACTAGCGGGCAAGGTAGCCATCGTGACCGGTGGGGGAGAAAGGGAGTCGGGACCTCGCATCGGCACGGGCAAGGCCATGTCCATCCTCTTTGCCAGGGAAGGCGCAAAGGTACTGGTGGTGGACCGAGTGCTTCAGAACGCCGAGGCCACAGTTGCCGCCATCCGGGAGGAGGGGGGTGAGGCGTCGGTGTTCGAGGCCGACGTTACCAGAGCCCAGGACTGCCAGGGAGTGGCGGAAGCCGCCGTGGAGCGCTACGGAGGGCTGCATGTCCTGATTAACAACGCCGGCATTTTTATCCCGGAAGGCCCGGGGGTGCCCCACGCATCGGTGGTGGACGTGACGGAGGAGATATGGGACCGGGTGATGGACGTAAACCTGAAGGGCATGATGCTGGTCAGCAAGTACGCCATACCCAAGATGATTGAGAGCGGCGGCGGGGCCATCGTCAATATCTCATCCACGGGCGGAATACGGGGCAACCTGAACTCCCGCATCTCCTACAATACGTCCAAGTCCAGCGTCATCGGCCTGACCACCATGATGGCGTCTCAGCACGGCAGGGACATGGTGCGGGTGAACTGCATCGCCCCAGGCGGCATCAACACACCCATGCTTGCCAACGATGAGGGGTCGGCATCGGTGCGTTCCAGCCCCCTGGGAACGGTGGGCACCGGTTGGGACATTGCCTGGGCAGCCCTGTTCCTGGCCAGCGACGAGGCTCGCTGGATTACGGGTGCACTCCTTCCTGTGGACGCCGGAAGCTCGACGGCGGCGGGCGGGACGGCCTCTGAATACATGGCGCTTTAAGCCATCTCTAAAAAGTCCCCTCTCCCCTTTGCGGGACCCACCTCGGTGGGCAGGAAGGGCTAGGGTGAGGGTGTCCCGGCTTCATGCAAGGCCGTAGATTCCGGCTTCTGCCGGAATGACAAGATGGTTGACGGAATTAGGTGATGGTTGGCGGAATTACGGGGTGGTTTGAATATTCATTCACGTGTCAATGAAGGGCCCAGTGACGGCGAGGCCTCACTTGACAAGCCGGTTTCCCAAGTTACAATTGGCTGAAATAGCTGGCCCTTGGGTCAATGGAAAAGGAGAAGCTGAAATGCCGCACTATACCAGAGGCGATGTAACCATTCACTACGAGGAGGTTGGGTCCGGTTTCCCACTCTTGGCGACGCCCGGCGGCGGGCTGAACTCCATAATGAGCGGCTGGCCCAGACAGGTGTTCAACGCGATGGAGGTGTTCAAGGACGACTTCCGATGCATCACCATGGACCAGCGGAACGCCATTGGCGGGGAGTCCACCGGGCCGGTGCAGGTCAACGACCCGTGGGGAGCCTTCGCCGACGACCAACTGGGGTTGATGGACCATCTGGGCATACGGGAGTTCTTCTTCATGGGCTACTGCATCGGTGGCCCGTTTGCCATGAAACTGATTGAACGGGCGCCGGAGCGAGTCCTGGCGGCGGTGCTCTGTCAGCCGGTTGGTCATGCCAGCAAGACGCCGGACGCCATGTACGACTCCGGCCGCGATGCCTGGGGCCCGGAGCTATGCGCCCAACGGCCTGACGTGACTATGGAAATCGTCGAACAGTACCTGCACAACCTCTACCGCGTCCAGCCGGACTTCATGTACAGCGTCTCGCGGGACTTCGCGCGCTCGTGCCAGACGCCGCTGCTAGTCATGCCCGACGACACGCCAGCGCACTCCTTGGAGGCCGCCATGGACCTGGTGGAGTTGGCGCCCAAGGCCGAGGTGACCGCATATCCCTGGAAGGAAGACCAGGAGCTGTTCAGAAAGACGATACAGCAGGTGCGCGATTTTCTTAAGGCGCATCAACCGGCGGGAGCTACCCGCTAGGAGGACGACCACCGGCGGGCGGGTCCACGCTTTCGGAAGGTCCGGGGAGTATACTAAGGCGTCTCGAAAAAGTCCCTTCTCCTGCAAGGGGAGAAGGGACTCCGAGGGCACCCATACGCCCCTACTGCTGCAATCTGGGGTCGCGCACCTCCACCCCTGCGGCCTCCTCCTGCAGGCGGAAGGCAACGGTAAAGTCCTTGCCCTCCCAGCCCCGGTTCATGCACTGAATCAACAGCTGCTCCGCCAGGTTCGTCATCGGCATGGGGACCTTGACGTCCCGGGCCATCTCGTTAGCCAATGAGACATCCTTTAGAGCGAGGGCAAGGGTGAAGCTGGGAGTGTCGAAATCGCCGCTGAACACGGTGCGCTCAAGACCCCTGCGCCTCGACCCGAAGACTCCGCCGCTGCCCGATTCCATGAGGGTATCGAGGTCCACTCCCGCCTTGATGCCCAGGGTCAATGCCTCGGCGATAATCTGGCCCATTCCGAAGGCCATCATGTTGTTCACCAGCTTGCAGGCCAGGCCCATTCCCAGAGCGCCGCAGTACATGGGATGGTCGGCGAAGGACTCAAGAATGGGAAGGACGCGCTCATAAATCTCCCGGTCACCGCCCACCAGGACCGTGAACCCCTCCTTCTTGCCCGGCCCCGCTGGGCCGTTCAGAACCGGGGCATCCAGCATGTAGGCACCCTTCTGTCGGAACATCGGCTCAAGGCGGCGGGTGAGGGCAGGGCCGACCGTGGACAGGTCAAGGTAAATCCCGCCCTCCTTGATGCCTTCCAGGATCCCTCCTGGACCGGTGGCCGCATCCTCCACTTCCTTTGGCCCTGGCACGGAGGTAAAGACCACGTCGCTGAGGTCTGCCACCTCCGCCGGAGAGCTGGCAAGACGCGCCCCGCCCTCCAGGAGTCCCCTGGTGGCCTCTTCACGGACATCGTAGACCACCATCGGATACCCGGTCTTCTGGATATTATCCGCCATTTCGGTGCCCATCGTACCAATCCCGATAAACCCTACCTTCTCCATACCGACTATTCCCCCTTCATGTAGGCTGGAGTTATTCTATAGGCGCGCACAAGGAAGTTCAATAAGGTGTCCCATGAGCGCCCTCCTCTGGTAAACTATTGGTGGTTCAAGATGTGCCTGAGACCCTGCCTCCCGACTCGTTGGACGTGAGACTGCACCCGGCTTTCCGAGACATATCATCCTACAGGAGGAACCCGGAATGGATGTGAGACCCTTCAAAATACATGTTCCCGAAGATGTCCTCGAAGACCTGCGATACCGCTTGGCCCGCACCCGTTGGCCTGACGAGATTCCCGGCACGGGATGGGAATACGGCGCCAACATGGCCTATATGAGGGAGATTGCGGAATACTGGAGGACGGGTTTCGATTGGCGTGCCCAGGAGGAAGCCCTCAATGCCTTCTCCCACTTCAGGGCAGACGCAGACGGGCTGGGCATCCATTTCATCCATGAGCGGGGCAAGGGGCCGGACCCGTTGCCCATAGTCGTCACTCACGGATGGCCCGGCCTGTTTCTTGAGGAGCTAAATATCATACCCCTGCTCACCGACCCGGGGAGTCACGGTGGTGACCCGGCAGACTCCTTCGACGTGGTGGTCCCGTCCCTGCCCGGCTATGGGTTCTCGGACTCGCCCACACAGCGGGGCGTGAACCACTCACGGATAGCTCACCTCTGGACGCAGATTATGACCGAGGGGTTGGGCTATCGGCGTTTCTGCGCCTATGGCAGCGATTGGGGGGCCAGCGTGACGGCGCACATCGGCTATAACTTCCCGGAGCAGGTGATGGGTATCCACATGACATCGGCCAGCGGCCCTCAACCGTACCTTGGACCGGGATCCCGGGAGCTTTCCGACAGAGAGCGAGCTTTCATAGAAGAGAGGGATGAGTGGCAGCGGGATGAAGGCGGCTACAACCATCTCCAGCGTACCAAGCCCCAGACCCTCTCCTACGGCCTGAACGACTCCCCGGTGGGCCTGGCCGCCTGGATTGTGGACAGAATCCGCACCTGGGCCAAGGGAGAGAGCGATGAGGAGAAGCGGCGCCGCTACACCTGGGACGAGGTGCTCACAAACGTTACCATATTCTGGGCCGCCCAGAATATTGGTGCATCATGCCGCCTCTACTACGAGACCGCCCAAAGCCCCTGGGACTTGAAGCAAGGAGAGCGGGTCCAGGTGCCCACTGCCGTGGCCATCCTGGCACAGGACCAGACCCACGCTCCCAGGGAGTGGGGCGAGCGCAGCTTCAACGTGCAGCGTTGGACTGAACTGCCCAGGGGCGGGCATTTCCCCGCCTGGGAGGAGCCGCAACTGCTAGCCGAGGACCTGCGAGCCTTTTTCCGACAGTTCCGGGGGTAGCTGTGTGGTCATACTCTCGTAGCGTATTTACACGGTGGTTCCGGCGGGCACCTTGCCCACCGATTGGGCCACCGCCTTTGCCCGGGTCATCATGTCCGCGAAGGTATCGAAGGTGAGGGCCTGGGCGCCGTCGCACTTGGCTACCGCCGGGTTGGGATGCACGTCCACTATGATGCCGTGAGCGCCTGCTGCAACAGCTGCCAGGGTCATCGGCGTTACCAGATGGGCGCGACCCGTGCTGTGGCTGGGGTCTGCGATAACCGGCAGATGACTGAGGCTCTTAATCATCGGAATGGCGGACAGGTCTATCGTGAAGCGAGTCCCGGTCTCAAAGGTCCTTATGCCCCGTTCGCAGAGAATCACCTGCTCGTTGCCGCCGGCAAGAATGTATTCCGCGGCCAGAAGCCACTCCTCGTAGGTGGCGGAGAAGCCCCGTTTAAGCAGCACCGGCTTTCTGATCTTCCCCACCTCATCAAGAAGGTTGAAGTTCTGAGAGTTACGTGTGCCGATTTGAAGAATATCGGCGTAGGCGTCCACCATTCCCACGTCCTCCGGCGACATCACCTCGGTAACGATGGGGAGCCCAGTCTCTTCTCTGGCCTTGGCCAGGAGTCGCAGGCCCTCTACCCCCATGCCCCGGAAGCTGTAGGGGGACGACCGAGGCTTGAAAGCGCCACCCCGCAGAATCTTAGCCCCCGCCATCTTTACTGCGTGAGCCGCCGATAGCATCTGTTCCTCATCCTCCACGGCGCAAGGCCCGGCCATGACCACGAGTTCGTCGCCCCCAATGTGGGCGTCCCCCACTTTGATGACGGTGTCTTCGTTCTTGAACTCCCTGCTGCAGAGCTTGTAAGGCTTGGAGATGAGTATGACTTCGAGAACGCCTGGCAGTGACTCCAACTCGTCCTTGAGCTCTATGAAAATCTGGCCCAGCACGCCCACCACCGTGCGCTCCACTCCCACGGACAGATGTACCTCCAAGCCGTGGCTCTCTATGCGTGCCGTAACCCCTTCCAGTTGGTCCTGAGTGCTGTCTTTTCTCATTACTACGATCATGTCCCGTTTTCCTTCCTCTAATGCCGAATTTCAGGTAGATTTGTACATATAATCGGTTGCGCCTCCCAGGCCAGGAACCATAGGCCCGGAGGCTGGAGATACGCGCACAGAGAGTTCCCAAGCCTTCTGTTGACAAACATCATGGAATCCCCCACCCCGCTCTCAGGTTCACAGCACCTTTGAGATATATATTTACCAACTCCTCGGGTTCTTTGTCAGTATTCACCAGTATAAGTATACGGATGCACATGGGCAAGCTATTGGGCACCGCCATTTCATGTCCACAGAGGAACGCCGTATGCTCCCATCCTGCCTCCCGGATGGCCGTGGCCGGAAAGGTGGCGTTGAGGTCCTGAGTGGTTGTGAAGAAGGTCGCTGCTATCTGGTGCTCCTGAATATGGTTGGCCTCCACAATCTTCTCAAAAAGCTCCCTGGTAGCGGCGAAGATGGATTCCTTGGTATTTTCCTCGGCAGTAGTAGCACCCCGGACGCCACGACATACCGTCATTACTCTCGTCCTCCTTTGGGAGAAGGAATGGCGCCGTTCAATTCCCCAACAAACTTTTGTGCTCTTTCAATTAGCTCTTCTCTAGGTGAGTCGGTAATGACCCTTACGAGAGCGCTGCCCACCATAACGGCCTGGGCATGGCCACCCACGGCTTCCACGTGCTCCCGGCGGGATATACCGAATCCCAGCGTTAACGGCAGGTCAGTATGCCGGCGCACCCGCTCCAAGAACTGGAACACCCCGGGGGGCAACTCGTCACGTGCCCCCGTAACCCCCGCCAAGCTCACGCAGTAAATGAAGCTCGATGCTGTGCGGCACGTCTTCTCGATGCGGGCGTCCGTGCTGGTGGGGGCCAGCAGGGGTATTACATGAATGCCGCGAGGCTCACATTCCTCCCGCAGAGGGCCGGATTCGTCGGGTGGCAAGTCGGGTATGATCACGCCGTCTACCCCCGCTCTCTGGGCCGCTTCGCCGAACCTGGCCGTGCCATAGCTCAGGATAGGGTTATAGTATCCCATAAGGATGAGAGGTGTATCGGGGACCTGATTTCGCAACTGGTCCACCAGCTTGATGCAGCTATCCAGTGTCACCCCGTTCTTGAGGGCCTGGAAGCTGGATGCCTGGACTGTGACGCCGTCCGCCAGCGGGTCGCTGAAGGGCACCCCCAGCTCTATGCAGTCGGCCCCTGCTTGTGCCAGCGCTGGCACAAGCTCCAGGGTAGTATTCACGTCGGGGAAACCGGCGGTGAGGAAGGGCATAACCCCCGTCCTACCTTCACTATCAATCTGCCTGAACTTTTGAGCAAGTCTGTCCTGGGCCACGTCCTTATCCTTATGTCCGCCTGTATGTTCCTTGCGAGGTTTACCGGCGCACCGGCACCACGAGAAAACATTCGTAACAGTATATCACATATCTGATTTGCCTGGTGCTATAGCATTCCGAGCGCTCGGACCAGGCGTACGAAGTCTCTTGCTGAAGATGATATAATTTACGTGTTCTTCCGTGAGACCCTGGGAGAGGAGGGAGCGAGATGGACCTGGGACTCAAAGACAAGGTGGCTATAATAACGGGCGGAAGCTACGGGATAGGCAAGGCTGCAGCCTGGCGACTGGCCTACGAGGGGGCCGGGGTAGCTATATGTGCCCGGCGTAAAGAGGTCCTTGAGCAGGCGGCTGAGGAGATTCGGGTCAGGACCGAGGGAACGGTCATTCCAATTCAGGCCGACGTTTCCATCCCTCAGGACATAGACAGGGTGGTTGATACGACCCTGGAGCATTTTGGCAGGATAGACATACTGGTCAATAACGCCGGTCAGTCGGCCGCCGCTCCCTTCGAGAACGTGACCGAGGAGCAGTGGCAGGCCGACTTTGACCTGAAGCTGTGGGCCGCCATGCGCTTCTGCCGCGCCGCCATACCCCACATGCGCAACGTGGGCGGCGGCAGAATCATCAACGTCACCAATCTGGGGGGCAGGACTCCGGGCGCTAGCTCCGTTCCCACATCAGTTTCCAGGGCGGCGGGTATAGCCGTCACCAAGGCCATGTCCAAAGACCTGGGCAAGGACAACATCCTGGTGAATACCGTGTGTATAGGGTTCATAAAAAGCGGCCAGCACGAAGGCCGCTACGAGCAGGCCAAGGCCCAGGACCCCGACCTGACACTGGATGCCTTCTATAAGCAAATGGCGGACGGTAGAAATCCCCTAGGAAGGGTTGGAGAGGCTGAGGAGGCCGGGGATGTTATCGCCTTCCTGGCCTCTGAACGGGCAAGCTACCTTACCGGCATAGCCGTCAACATAGATGGTGGTGCTTCACCGGTCGTCTAACCGGTCGTCCGCAACCGGGGCAAGGTTGATGGGGATCGACGAGTTGCACCCGGATAAAGGCCAGGCGGGGATTGAAACGTTAGGGGAATGGGATATGAGTGATTACCTGAACGAGCTTAAACCACCGCACAGGATACTCATGGGAGCCGGACCCAGCAGCGTACATTCCAGGGTGCTCCAGGCTATGACCGCGCCTATTCTGGGGCACCTGGACCCTGATTTTGCCCGAATTATGGATGACGTGATGGTCATGTTGCGTATGGTGTTCAAGACCTCCAACAGTCTGACACTGCCTCTCTCTGCAACAGGCTCGGCAGGTATGGAGGCTGCCTTCTGCAACGTGGTCGAGCCAGGCGATACCGTGGTGATAGCCGCCAATGACTACTTTGGCGACCGGATGATTGACATAGCATCTCGGTGTGGGGCGGACGTCCACACAGTTGATATTCCTTGGGGGAAACCCGTTGGCCCCGACCTGGCGGTCCTGGAGCGGGAGATGAAAAAGCACCGAAAGGTCAAGGCCCTTGGCGTCGTCCACGGAGCGACTTCAACGGGAGTCCTTAATCCTATGCCCGAGATAGCCGACCTCGCCCACCGGTACGACGCCCTCCTCATTGCCGACGTGGTAACGTCCCTGGGGGGTGAAGAGGTAGACATTGACCTATGGGGTGTGGATATATCCTACGGTGCTACCCAGAAATGTCTGGGAGCACCACCGGGCCTATCACCCATCACCCTCGGGCCACGGGCCGTCGAGGTTCTGAACAAGCGAAAGACCAAGGTCCAGAGCTTCTACTTCAACCTGGCTAATCTGGAGACCTACTGGTCGGAAAACCAGAACCGGGTTTATCATCATACGGCGCCCATTTCCATGATTTACGCCCTCCGAGAGGCCCTCCGCATGGTGATGGAAGAAGGTATGGAAGAGCGAATCAGACGACATGCCCGCAACGCCGCGGCCCTTAGAGCAGGCTTGGAGGCGATGGGATTGGACCTGTTCGCCGACCCTGGCTACAGACTGAATCCCTTGACTACCGTGCGGGTTCCCGGAGGGGTGAACGATGCCGAGGTGCGCCGCAAGCTGCGCGAGGTCTACAATATCGAGATAGGGGGCGGTCTGGGAGAGGTGGCAGGCCTGATATGGCGCATCGGCCTCATGGGTGATTCGTCGCGGGAGAGCAACGTTCTGATTTTTCTCTCCGCACTGGAACGCGTCCTGTTGGATGAGGGTTATGAGGTGGCCCGGGGGATCGGAGTTGCCGAGGCACAGCGCACCCTCGCCGGCTAATTGTTCCGGGAGTCCTCGTTGATGTCGGGGATGTCAGACATCCATCGGATTCTGGAACGATTGAGCCTCATTCGCCGCAGCCGGTAGATGTTGAATATGCTTGCGACTCCGACAATTATAAGAGACACAGGCCAGTAGGTCTTCACCAGACCGTTGGCGATGCCCATATTCTCAAGGAGCAGCAGCACTCCAAAGAAGACCAGAATCATACCCGGGAACACTGAGCACCCTATCATCGTTCCTCCGGAACTGCCACTTCGGTAGCGGCCTCCTCTTCAAGCATGTCGGGTTGCAGGACATTGCCCCAGGAAACCAGGTCGGAGATTAGCCATTCGCCATCAGTTTTTGTCATGGTAAACGTGACTTTAGCGTGGGTCCGGGTGGGACCTTCACCTATGATAATTTCCGCGTCATATTCGGCAATAACTTCAGACGTATTTTCAGTTTCCGATATTTTCTCAATCTTCAAGTTCTCGATTGAAATTTCCGGTAATGAGGCCCGGCTTATCCCCTCACTCACTTCTGGGACAAACACCCGTGCAGCCCTTGCCGAATCCCGTGCCAAAACGGCGTCGAAATATCTCTGCACCGTGTCTTCAGGGCCAGGCCCCCCGCCACACCCGGAAAGGAACACTCCCAATGCCAGGGTTACTAGCAACGCAAGCCCCGGCCTAAACATTTTCCCCATCATGTGTGGTTAATTCATGCTCCTCTTCGATAGGACTCGTCTAGAATATCTACCACGTGACACACCCGTCCTGGTATGCCCGACAGGCCAAGGCCCGCCTCCAACTGTATCATACAGCCCGGGTTGGCCGTAGCAACGGTGTCGGCTCCTGTGGAGGCCACACTCTTCATCTTGCTTTCCAGGAGCCTCCGTGAGAACTCCCTCTGGGTTATAGTGTAAATGCCGGCGGCACCGCAGCATCGGTCGGCATTCTCCATCTCCACGAAGTCCACCCCCGGGATGGAACTCAGAATGGCTCTGGGGGCCTGAGTAACGCGCTGAGCATGGGCCAGATGGCATGAGTCCTGATAGGTTATGCGTCTCCTGACTTCTCCTTGGGGTCGGTCAAAGGGAAGGCTCACCAGGAACTCGGTCACGTCAACGGTCATGCTGCCAAAACGCTCCGCCGCTTCCCTGTACTTGGGGTCATCCTTCAACAGGTCACCGTACTCCTTCATGGTGGAGCCGCAACCCGCCGATGCTATCACGACCTTCTCCACACCTGCGTTCAGGAAAACATCTATATTGCGTCGCGCCATTTTGCGGGCCATCTCTATGTCGCCGCTGTGGAGGTTCAGCGCCCCACAGCAGCCCTGGCCCATTGGTACAGCCACGTTGCAGCCGTTTCTGGTGAGCACCCGAACGGTAGCTTCCATAGTTGGCCCCTGCGCCAGAGGCATCACGCACCCCGATAGGAGACCCACCGTCATTTTCGCCTCACCTCCGGCCGGGTACACCTGGGGAGTCGGCCCGAAAAACGCCTCGGAGAAGCTTGGAAGTCCGGCTTCCAGTTCGGCCACTTTGCCGGGGAGTAGCTTCAATAGTCGAGACCTTTGCACGAGTGTCCGAAGTCCCAATTGCTGATATGTTCGTAGAAGGGCGGCCCCCAGCTTGAGCCGGGCAGGATGAGGGAGGGCGCCCCGCAGAAACAGGGCCTTCACCAGTCGAAGACGCCATGACTCCTTGCGACGCCGGAGGATCTGAGAGCGGGTGCTCTCCATGAGCCGGCCAAAGGGCACTCCCGAAGGGCATACGGCCTCGCAGGCCCGGCATTGCAGGCATAGCTCCCAATGGGACGCTATCCGGTTGCTGATGCCCAGTCGGCCTTCCTTCACCGCCTTCATAAGTGCGATGCGTCCTCTGGGGGATTCGGTCTCCACGTTAAGCTCCACGTAGGTGGGGCAGGCGCTCAAGCAAAGGCCGCAATGCACACATCGGTAAAGGTCTTGGTCCATAGGGATATCGCTCCCTGCAAAACCCCGCTCCTTGTTAAGAGGCGGTCTTGTGTCGGCGCTCACGGCTAAATCCTCCCTGCGAAGCGGCCCGGGTTCAGTATCCCGGCGGGGTCGAGCTGCTGCTTGAGTCGGCGCATAATGTCCAGTCCCTCCGGGGAATCGCCCCACACGTCTATCTTGCTTTTGACATCGCTGGGGCATCTTTCGAACACCAAGTGCCGGGTATATGGGCGAGCTTCTTGCCGCATCATGTTGATCAGGTCCTCCAATCCCTCGCTTACGTCGAACGAGCCGTCCTCTCCCCACCACAGGTGGCGTACCAGCCCCGTGCCCACATCGGCCACTATCCCTTGACGTAAAGAGTGGTTGGCCCACCGGGAGGCCATAGCTGTAAATTCCTTCACATGGGTTGGCAGGATGCTGACTTTCGCCACAAGCCGGGGGGCGTTTTTCTCCTCGTAGCCCAAGTCCGTCACCGCCTGCCATAAATTATCGCCGCCCTCCTCGGACGAGATACCTTCCACCGCCCAGGCACCGCCTCTTTTCATATCCCTGACCGAGTCGTCGGTCTTTCTCCTTACGGCTGACTTCCGTCCTGTGAAGAGGGCGAGCACGGATGCGCTGCCGTCGCGGGGGTTGCCCAATGCCGGAAGTCTGTCCATGACCTCGCGGTTGATTACCAGCAATGCTTGAGGTATGGAGCTCCGACGCAGAAGTTCATAGGCCGAGTCGGTAGCGTCGGAAAGGGAGGGATAGGTGGCAATCAGGGTCCTTTTATCAGGCGGCAGGGGAGCTATCTTGAAGTTCGCTTCCACGATTAGACCCAGGGTTCCCAGTGAGCCGGTGTAGAGCCTGTGCAGGTCGTATCCGGCCACGTTCTTCACCACTCTGCCGCCGCTTTTTGTGATAACCCCGTTGGGTTGTACCACCTTGATTCCAATGAGCCAGTCCCTTGCGGTCCCGTAGGCGAGCCTGGAGGGGCCGCTGGCGTTGGCCGCCAGCATACCGCCTATGGTAGCGCTGTCGGGCAGAGGTGCCTCCAGAGGCAGGAACTGCCCTTCTTTGGCAAGCTCATCTTGCAATGCCTTCAGAGTTATGCCTGCTTCCGCACTTGTCACCAAGTCGGCAGGCTCATGGAGTAAGACCCGATTGAGGCGACTGATGCCCAGGACTATCCCAACACTGCTGGGAGTGTTGCCCAGGGCCATCTGTGTGCCTCCACCCCGGGGAGTCACCGCTTTTTTCTCCCTGGACGCCAGGGACAGCACCTGGGAGACACCATCCACCTTTGCCGGGAAAACGACGGCTTCCGGATGAATCTCGTCTATGGAGTATTCCGTCAGGCGCTCCGACGGTTCTACCGCCTCGCGACCCAGCAAGCTTGTCAGTATATCAGGCAGCGATGTCATTTCCTAGATATATACACCCTCGCCAGCGCTGGAGACCGCCTTGCGTTGCATGGCTTGGTCGTATTCCGGGCCACCGGGGAAGATTTTGCCCGGGTTGAAGCGGACGTTGGGTGAGAAGGCGTCGCGTACTCTCATCATCACGTCCATGTCTTCCTGCGTGAATATCAGGGGCATGTATGCCTTCTTCTCCAGCCCAATCCCATGCTCTCCCGACAGGGTCCCTCCCATCTCCACGCACACCTTCATCATCTCCTCTCCGGCCTGAATTACCCTGTCAGTAGCGCCCGGCTCCCTCTCGTCAAAGGCTATGCAGGGATGGAGGTTCCCGTCTCCGGCATGGAACACGTTGGCTACGAGAAGTCCGTACCTCTCACCGATTTCCCCCACTCTTCTCAGGGTCTCGGCCAAACGTGTCCTGGGAACAACGCCGTCCACAAGGTAGTAGTTGGGAGCAAGGCTGCCAAGGGCGCCGAAAGCCCCCTTGCGGGCTGCCCAGAGTCGCTCCCGTTCCTGGGCTTCCAGAGCGATCCTTACGTCCTCGGCACCCGCATCGTACATGGTGGCCTCCACTTCCCCGCTCAATTCCTTCACCTCTTCCTCTATCCCTTCCACCTCCACCAGGAGCACGGCTCCTGCGTCGCTGGGGAGGACTCCTTTGGTCACGTTGAGTATCGCCTTTATGCAAGCTGCATCTATCATTTCTATGGCGGCCGGCACGATACCCCTGCCGATTATGCTGGAGACGGCGTTGCAAGCGGAATCCATGTCGTCGAAGGTTCCCAGGAGTGTGTGTACCGACTCCGGCAGGGGAAGGAGGCGCACCACGATTTTGGTAGCAATGCCAAAGGTCCCTTCGGAGCCGACAAAGACCCCCCGTAGGTCGTATCCGGGTACGTCCCTGGCCTTGCCGCCCAGCCACGTCACCGAGCCGTCCTCAAGCACCACCTCCATGCCAAGCACGTGGTTGGTGGTAACTCCATAGGCGAGGCAGTGGGGGCCGCCGGCATTCTCCGCTATGTTCCCGCCCAGGCTACACGCCTTCTGGCTGGAAGGGTCGGGGGCATAGCGCATACCGTACTTGTGGGCCTCGTAGTCTAGGTCCAGATTCACCACGCCGGGTTCAACTACGGCAAGTCCGTTGGCTGCGTCTATCTCCAGTATACCTCTCATCCTGGTCAGGGCGATTTGAAGCCCTCCCAGGCTGGCTATGGCACCGCCGCTCAGGCCGGTCCCTGAGCCTCGGCCCACCACTGGTATTTCTTCTCTGTGCGCCAGGGCCACCAGCTTGCTAACCTCCTCGGTTGTGACGGGGAACACCACGGCCTCCGGGATGGCCTTATCTATGGAGCCGTCGTACTCGTAGACCAGCAGGTCCTCAGGATGGTAAATCACGTTGGATTTGCCAACTATATCCTCAAGTTCTTTTATGATGCGCCGCTGAGATTTTTTCATGGCCTCTCCCGATAAGTTACTTTGGATATTCTGTATATATAGTACATTACTTGAGAAGAGAGTACATACAGGCCGGCTCTCATGCTTCTCATACGTCGAGGCGTCGCAGGGCAGGTCGCCAGACGCCAAGCCACAGGAACACTGCCAGGCATATAGCCCCTCCGCCCGCTATGGCGATAGTCCAGTTGAGCGCGTCGGCGACGGCCGCCATAGGCAAAGCGCCGACGTACACCAACGCCGCACCAACGGTCCACAGGCTCAACACCCGGCCCTGCACCTGGGACGGGACTGTAAGTTGTATGACGGTGGTGCCCATGGAAACGTAGGTCATGCTCCCAAACCCCACGAACAGGAGGATAACCCATGATACCCAGTACCAAGGCGACCACGCAAGCAGGAACAGGGTCAGGCAAAAGGTGATGAACGTTCCCATTATCAGCCAGTTCTTGTGCCGGAAGTTACCCAGCGACGCCAGAATAATGCTGCCAGCCAGTGAGCCGATACCCGCCGCCGTTATCAGTAGCCCTGCTTCACCTACCCCTACGCCCAACTCCTCTTTGGCAAAGGCGGGCAGCACTTGAAGGTAAGCGGTCCCGAAAAATCCCAGGGCAAATCCCGACCCTATGATAGCCAGGACCACGGGTGTGGACCAGAAGTAACTCACGCCCACACTGAGGTCGCGAAGCACCGTAGTCTTTCTGTCTAACCGTTGTTGGAATTCCCCCCGGATCAGAAAAAGACAAATGGCCCCCACGAAATAACAACCGGCATTAAAATACAGGGCAGGGCCTAGGTCCGTTAGCTCGGCGATAAGTCCGGCCACTCCCGGTCCCATCATGCGCCCTATGTTCATTACGGCCGAGTTCAGTGCCACGGCGTTCATGATGTCTTCCCGGTCTACGATGTCCGAGACAATCGCCATCCGGGCGGGCATATTCATGGCCTGGAGGACTCCAAGGATAAAGGCGGTGATGTAGATGTGCCACACTTCCACTAGGTCGGCTATGGTCAGGGTGGCAATGATGAAGATGAGCGTGGTCACGGCTGCCTGGGTGTTAATTAACAGCCTGCGCCTGTCCGCTCGGTCTGCAATAATTCCGCCGAACATAACAAAGCACAGGTTGGGTATGCCATACAGGAATATCACCAGGCCTAGCTGGGTGGAGGAGTCGGTTATGTGCAACGCCAGCCAGCCCAGAATCAGGAACTGCATTCCCAGTCCCGCTGAGCTTGCGGCAGTGTTCAACCACAGCCATCGAAAATTGCGGTGGCGTAGGGCACGGACTACCTGGATTTTGTGCCCTACCGACGTGATACGAGCCAGCCTTACGGCCATTTACTTCCTTGCCTGAATTATTGGGGGAAACGGTCTCGGAGACGGTGGGCCTGAGGGAGCGTAATAGCCTGAGTAACCGGGAGACGCCTCCTTGAGCATGTGAGACCCGTATTGCCTAAAGTACGCTTCATGCCGCCGGAGGTCAAGTCCGTAGGGGTAGTCCTACCGGCATCTCAACTGTCACCCTCAATCCTATTCGTCATCTCCGCGAAAACGCTTGATGTACATTACATTTTGTAAGCTAACCAGGGGTTATTGACACTGGTGGTGGGCGAGGGACAGCCCTGCTAATTTCTTAAATGTTCCTCGATTGGTCATAGACCACCTTGACAAACTACGCAGGCTATGTATATTGGTAGCTAGGCACAACCGATTGGTGTTCCGCAACCTGGGGCGTGCCAAGGGGACAGTTTCTATACATTTGCGAACCCCACGCTTCAGAACGGTAACAGCTTGACGGCTACTCCATAGGATGCTGAGGTTCAAGGAGGGATGGGAAATGGAGGCATACTGCTTTAAGTGCCGTGCCAAAAGGGAAGTAAAAGACCCCCAACAGGTAACTCTGAAGAACGGAAGACCGGCTACTCAGGGCACCTGCCCCCAATGCGGCACCAAGGTGTTCCGCATTGGCAAGGCTGCCTAAGAGCCTTTGTGAATACTTCCCCGCCTAGGTAAGATAGGGAGGACGGTAACCGAACTCACCATCCAGCCCGGTGGCGGCCTGTTACTGGGAAACGCCATACGCTACCTGGAGGCCACCGGGGACAAGGAAACTCCCAGCTTGTTCAGCAAGCTCTTGGGATTCCTCTCAAGGAGAACGTAGGCCTCCTCATGGGACAGACCTGCACCCAGTGCAACCTTCATGGTTAGCTCCGGGGTGAGAAGGTCGTCTGGCTCGTGAGCGTCCGAGTCCAGCACGGTGAGAGCGCCCGCCTGGTGGGCCATCTTCACCACGTGGCCGTTGGCGAGGCTATGGCCCTTGCGCGCCGAAATCTCCAGGAACACCCCGTTCCTTGCTGCTAGTTGTGCGTCCTCTGGCTCTATGATACCGGGGTGAGCCAGCACGTCCACCGCCGATGAACTGATAGCTGCGTGGTTAGTGCCCGGCTCGACGGGCTCGACCAACGTTTCGCCGTGGACTATCACTATCCCCGCGCCCAGCCCCTTGGCCGCTTTGGCAACCATGTCTATATCATCTTTGGGAACGTGGGTAATCTCCACTCCGGGCACGACGCATATATCCCATCGGGCCGAGGTGGCCTGGCAGTCCTTTACCAGGGTACTCAAGACCATCTCCAGGTTTCCAATGCCGACGTGGTCGGTTACGGCCATCGCCCTGTAGCCTCTGACGTAGGCGCGACGAATAAGCTCCACCGGCGATAACACACCATCGCTCAGAAAGGTATGGGTGTGGAAGTCGTACATGTCTCCTCCATATAGAGCGCCGGGCAAGGATGGCATGGTCCTTTAACCCGGCACTTGGCGTCGCACTTATGCGATATGCCACTTACAGGTTGAACTGGGGTTCCACGTAATCCTTCTCTTTGATGTAAATGTGGAGGCGGTTGCGCTGCTGGTCCACTATTACAATTCTCCGCTGGTCGTCAATCTCTACGGACACGGGGTAGTAGAACCGCCACTCGGGTTCCAGGCTCTTGACCCGCTTTCGCGCTTTCAGCATATCGGGGTTGGCATCTATGGACATCTCTCCCCACGTAGGGAGTCGTTGGGCATCCCCGATAAATGTGGTGAGGTATGAGCCATCGGGGCCGTAAACGTGGACCTTGTTGGTGCCCCAGTCTACCGCATAGACATCGCCCTCATCGTCCACGGCCACACCCGTGGGACGGCGCAACTCACCATCACCACTGCCGGGAGCGCCAAAGGTCATCAGGTGCTTGCCGTCCGGGGTGAACTTCTGCACACGGCTGTTGTACCAATCTGCCACATACACATCGCCTTTGGCGTCGAGGGTAATCCCCCAGGGCATGTTAAACTCGCCGTCGCCGCTGCCACCCCTGCCCCATTCGGACAGGAATTTCCCGTCCTTGGTGAAGGTCTGGACTCGGTTGTTTCCGCTGTCAACGACCCACAGGTTCCCATCCCCATCGAAAGTGATTCCCCAGGGCCGGTCCAACTCTCCGTCACCTGAACCCTGTGTACCCCACTTGTCCAGGAAATTACCGTCTTTGTCGAAAATGGAAATCCTGTTGAGCCACTCGTCGGCCACATATACGTTCTCATTTTCATCAAGTGCCAAGGAAGTGACTCGCATAAACTGGCCGTCTTCGGAGCCGTCGCTTCCGAACTCGTGTATTAGCTCCTCTTGGCCAGCGTCATCGCCGAGGGTACACTTGGTAACCCGTGCGGAGGGGACGTATTCAGCGCCCCGATTTAGCACGTATGCCACTCCATTGGGAGCCAGGCCCACGTCTACCGGAATTCTGAACCCGGTCCCACCGTTGGCCCCACGGCCTATGCAGTGGCTATATGTGTAAGTGCGACCGAAAACAGTTCGCGTAAGCATTTTCAGCCTCCGTCTATGAGTTGGACCTAACCTGGTAGTTAACCGCCAACCGCTCTTGCCGAACCACTTGTATCATCTGGCGTAGCTATATGCCGTGCAACGGGCGGGTGAGCGTTGTCAAGCCTGGTAGAGTTGATTAGCCGAACTGGTACTCCCTGGAGGAGGCTATCAGTTGCAGCATCTCCGTTACCCTTTGGGTCGAGGCGTTGGACGTCTCGTCGGTATCCCAGAGCACCTCTCCGCTCCGCCGGGCATGGGTCACCAACTCCTGGTGGGTGCTGTCGTTGACTTGCACAGGCCCGATCAGGTCGAGGCAACTCTCGACAAGCTGCTCCGGCGTCACGGTTCCCTGGGATCGGACTCTGCTAACGATGTCCCGTACACCCGGCAAGCTGATGTCTCCCACCCGGTCGGCCACGAAGTTGATTCGCCGCACCAGGGAGCCGCTGTCTATCCACTCGGCCCCGGTGTGCCATCCCTCCACGCTGGGCGGGTTGAGGAGGTCCTGACCCATATTCGCAGGCTCCCCGCCTATGGCATAGAGACCGGGCTTGGGTACGCCTTTGAAGTCGCCGACCAGATTCATGGTGCCCACCACCACTTCCGCGGGACTCTTTACCTTGGCAAAGCGGGCATCCTTGAAAAAGTCGGATTTGAACAGGACTCGTAGCGTTGAGCGTATGTCGTAGCCGGAGCTTGTGAAGGCATCCCCGATGATGTTGATGGCGACGGGGTCGCGTGGCGGCTCAATCTGCCATGCGGGGACCTGGGGTTCATCGGCCACGAAGAAGTTGTACAGGTGCCTGGCGATGAACCGGGCGGTGGCGGGCTGGCGCACTATGATGTCTATAATATCATCGCCGTTGAAATTCCCACGGTGACCCAGGAAGACCTTCTCAGTTTCATCGTGGTCCTCGGGCTTGAACTCGAACTCCCAGGGAAAGCGACCCAGAGGCAGGCGCGGTATCTTGGCTGCGATAGTCCAGCCGGTAAAGGCCCTGGAGCACTCGTAGACGTCCTGCTCTGTGTAATTGCCCACACCCATGGAGAAAAGCTCCAGTAACTCCCGGCCCCAGTTCTCATTGGGAGCATGTTTGTGGTTCTCGTTATTGTCCAGCCAGAAAATCATTGCCGGGTTCTTGGCCAACTCCACCAGGAGGTTGCGATAGTCGCCCATGCCGTGCTCGCGGAACATGTTTATCTGGGTAAGTAGCTGGTCGCAGTTGTCTATCTTTGCGTTTCCTGTGGCAAACACGTGATGCCAGAATAGGGCCACCTTCTCCTGTAGAGGTCGTTGAGTGTTTATCATCTGCCACATGTAGTTGGCCTGGCCGGGAAGATGGACTCCCCCTGGGAGCATGGTTGCCGGCGCATGGCGGAAGAGTATGTCTTCGTCATTGTTGGGTCTGCCATGCTCATCAGGCTCCAGCAGTTCTTCCACGGTTGCGTCGTACCCCTTGGCGACCCTGGCCTCCAGTTCCGCTCGCGAAGCCCCGAAGCCGGCGCGCCGCATCAGATGGGCCATCAATGCTATGTCTTCTTTATTTGCCATCTCCCCTCCTTCTTGGCTATGGGTCTGCATTAACGAATGGGATATGCGTTTTCTCCGGCTCAGATATGGCACGTGGAGCCGGTGTTGGATGATGTCAGGTGTATGGAGACGTGCAATCCCACCGGTATCAACAGGGTTATTCTAAATCGTGGGACTCACCCAGTCAACATGGGTGAGCATGGTGACTACGGTGCTGGCAACTGTATCTACCTTTGTAGGCCTAGCGCCCCTTGTAGGAGAAGGCCCCCTCATGCTTGGTGATAATCTCAAGGAGGGCGGGCTGGCCCGAAGCCACGACCTGACTGCACCGGCGTATTGCCGGAATAATCTCCTCGGGCTTCTCTATCCTTTCATTGTAGCCGCCCATCGCTTGGGCGACTTCTGCATAGTTCCCCGATAGACGCCCGGTGCCGTAGCGCTCACGTGCCACGGGGAAGGCGTCGGGGCCGTAAATCCCCATCCTGGAGTTATTGAGGACGATGGTAAGGGTGGGAATACCCTCTCTCACCGCTGTCTCCAGGTCTAACCCAACCATGCCGAAGGCGGCGTCGCCCATTACGCTGACGGCCAGCTTCTCAGGGGCGGCTAGCTTGGCCCCCATAGCCAGACCAAGGCCGTAGCCCAACTGGGTGGATTTGCCCCATCCGATGAATCCTCTGGGGGAAATGGTCTCGTAGAATGGAGACATCTGGTCTCGTGGACTGCCCGAGTCGTGGGTCACAATCATCTGCCGCCTGTCCACTGCCTGCATCAAGTCCCATATAACCCGGTAAGGGTTGATGGGCACTTCCTCCGAGGTGAGCATCGGCATCCATCCCTTCATCCACTCGTCTTTAACGGCCTTTACCTCTCGGACCGGCTCTTCGTTGTTCCTGCGGCCCGCGGTCCCTGCCTGAGCGCGTATCTCCTGGAGCAGTTGCTTCAGCACCAGCTTGGCGTCCCCGATGATGGCATAGTCCGCATGATAGTCCTTGTTGATGTCGTTCTCATCATTGGTGGAATGTACCATGACCTTGCCGGGAGGTATGTTGACTCCGTAGATAGTCATGTTGAAGCTGCACCCGATGCCGAATACCAGGTCGGCCTCACGCAAGAAGTGGACTACCGGCCCTGTGGTGGTCATCCCACCGGTTCCGATGGACAGAGGATGGTCTTCTGGGAAGGCGCTTTTTCCGGCCAGGGTAGTCATCACGGGAGCCTGGAGCAACTCCGCCAGCTCGCGCAACTCCTCCCACGCCTGGGCGTAGAGGATTCCCTGGCCGGCGTGAATAATAGGACGCCTCGCGGCAAGAATCGCCTTTGCTGCCTCAGCTACGTCCTGTGGGTCCCCTTCCGTCCTCCGGGACTTGACGGGAACGTAGCGGGAAAGCCCCTCGTCCAGTTCCGCAGCCATCACGTCAGAGGGAAGCTCAAGCATCACGGGGCTGGGCCTCCCGGTGCGGAGATGGCTGAAGGCACGCCTCATCATCTCCGGGACCCGCTCCACCAGGTTAATCTGCTCCACCCATTTGGTGACTTCCTGGTAGCTGCGTGTGGGGCTGAAGGTAGGGCGCACTCCCATGCGGCTTCGACGGTCGGAAGCAGGTAAGAGGAGGATAGGCACAGAGTCGGCGTAGGCTTGGGCTACTCCGGGGAACCCGTTTTCGGCTCCGGCCTGGGCCTGCATGGTGAAGACCCCCGTACGCTGTCCATTGGTGACTCTGCTGAAGCCGTCGGCAGCGTTCACGCCCACCCGCTCCTGGCGGAATATGATGGGACGGACGCCGGCTACGGCTGCGGCCTCCACGAGGGTGTTGAAGGGTATGCAGCCTATGAAGTCCACACCCTCTTGCTTGAGGATATTTGCCACTGCGTCTACACCCTTCATAGTCAGACCCTCTTATCTGCCGCCAATAGTGGCCCACTCCACTCCCGCTGCCCTTGAAGAGCCGGGGAACTGAGCGGGGTGTACACCTTCTTCACCGAGCATCTCCTCTATAAGCTGCTCGTTCTCATCATAATACTTCTCCTCGACGGTCTCGAGGTAGTCAGCCCACTTGGACGTACTCTTGCGAATTTCCCAGGACCAGTAGTAGTAAGCTATTCTCTTGATGGCGGCAAAGAAGTCGCCCTGTCGCAGGCGCCGCCATATCTGCCTGGGGCCGTAGAACTTCATGTAAGCCCGGTTAATCTCCCGCTGCAACGTGCTGGGCTTCATGTTCTTGGGCAGGAAGATTACAAAGGTGCCGTCCAGGCGGTCCCACGTGGGGATAAAGAACCGGTTGATGGGGATTGTGGGAGCGTTCAGTTCCGGGTATCCGCTAAGGGGAAACAGTGCCACGTAGTCAACGTCAGCCTCGATGGCGGCGTCAATGGTGCCCCGGATTGTCTCTACCGTATCGTCGTCGGAACCCAGCACAAAGGACCCCAATACCCGAAGATTATGGGACTTGATGGCCTTCAATGACTTCCTGATGCCGTCGCTTGTCTGCTTCTTGTTCAGGAGCTTGAGGACCTTGTTGTCGAAGGACTCCAGTCCCATGTAGAGGGTGTTGACCTGGGCCTTCTTCAGCAGCCTGAGAACTTCCTCGTCCCTTGCCACCTCCAGCCGGGTGAAACAGATACCGTACCATTTGATATTTTCTTCAATAATCCGGTTGAGGAGGGCCTTAGTCCGCTCGCGGTTGATGGTGAAGTGGTTGTCAACTATGAAGAAATATTTTGCGCCGGTGAGCTTCTGCTGGTATTTAATGTCGTCTATAACGCTGTCTATGCTGCGGAGGCGGTAGCCCCGGCCCAACTCCCTGGGCGCAATGCAGAAAGAGCAGTCGTAGGGGCATCCCCGGGTGGTCTGAATAACCTGCCATCGCATCTTCAACTTCCGCATGAGTTTCCATCTGGGCCAGTCTGTGTAGCCGCCGATTAGCTCCAGGTCCGGGATTGTCTCAAACTCCTGTACAAAGGGACGGTTGGGAGTGTTTTTGACCTCGCCGTTCTCCCAGTAGGAGACCCCCAGCACGTCGTCCAGGCTCTCGTCGTTTTCCCACTTTTCCAGGACTTCCGGGAGAGTGACGTCCCCTTCCTGCCGGACTACCACGTCGCAGTATTGCAGGGTGTCCCGTACCATGACCGAGGCGTGAGTACCACCAATTATGATGGGCATGTCGGGGCGTGCCGCCTTGATTTTCTTGATGTATTCGATGGTCTTGGGCATGGTGGAGCTGAAGGCGTGGAAGCAAACCACGTCCGATTCCATGACCCTGTCCCACTCGATTGGGCCTATGTGTTCAACAAATAGCCGGACGTCGTATCCGGCATCTCTCACAATGGTTGCCACCAACGGCACCCCGTACTCGGGGAAGACGGCATGAGTGACCAGGTTCCAGTAGGGCAACTCAGCGCTGATAAAGGTTACCTTTTCTATCCTCATCTGGTTCCCTCCTGAACTGTGTTAGAGTAGCGGGGCAACTCCGGCAATTGCCATTATCTTCTGCGTTCCTTGGGGCCTGGTACGGAATCCATCCCCACAGGCGGACATTGGGCAAAGTATAACCCAAGCCGCAAGCTGCTGCAAGGCAGACGGCAGTATTTTCGTCTCAGATTGTCCGCTACGTAGCTTTGACCTGGTCAAGGGGAAGGTATTGGGCTATCATGGTCACGGATGTTTGCACACGAGGCGAGATTATCTAGGGCCATACATGTTACAGAGGTGAGGGAAATGGTCTGCGAGCTTTGTGAGCGAGACGTGGAGCGCCTGACCTCTCATCACCTTATACCGAAGCTGAAGGGAGGCAAGAACGGGCCACAAGCTCGCCTGTGCCCGACCTGCCACCGGCAGGTTCACGCCCTCTACAGTGAAGGCACCCTTGCAAAGTCACTCAACAGCATACCGTTATTGAAGGCTGATCCCCAGGTGGCAAACTACGTCTCGTGGGTGCAGAAACAGACGGCCGGCGCCAACTTTCGGGTGAGGCGGTGGAAGGGGAGATATTGACGGCTATCAGCCCATAGGCCAGATACGTTGGGCGGTTATGCGGTAGACCACGTCATGGGCATCGGAGAGTCTGCCTCTAGCTGCCCAATTGTCCCTGAGTTTCCGCAACTCATTGCCGGCCTTGCCGGGGTCGCTGTGCTCGGTTTCATAAATTGCCAGGTATTTTGCCCCGGCGGCCTGTGGGTCGAGAGCCTCGTACCGGTAAGCCGTGTGGTACAGGCCCGTGTCCAGGATGTCCGGTATATGGACGTCCGTGTACCACCTGTTAAACTCCTCCTCCCTGGCTGGGTCCTTCAGTTTGGCCAGAACGGCCAGAATGCCGCGCGCCGGCCTGTTTGCAGCGCGGAACTCACCCCCAAGCCTCTTGAATGTAGTCACCAGGACACTACGGATATGGGGAGAGTGACGGCCAAGCTCCCTTACCCTGGCGTCGGTCTGCATCATCTCATTTCGGGCCGCGGCTACGTCGTCCCAGTAGGTCTCGTACAGGGCAAGGAACTTGCCATTATCGGGCGACGGGTCGGTATTGACGTAACGTGAGGCGTGTCTCCACACGCCAGGCCCGGTCACGTCGGGCAGATGCTTATGGCTGTACCAGGAATTGAACTCCTCTTCGTTGGCCGGGTCATTGCAGTTGGTCAACGCGAAAAATAGCCCATAGGGGTAACGACCATCCATGTTAACCTCTCCTTCATTTCTGCCAGACTTGCCGCGATGGCCGGGGTGACCGAAGAAGCCCCCACCCGTGCTCAGACCTGCCTGTCGGCAGACAGGTACGGAGGCCGTATTCCATCCCCTCCACTGCCGGGCGCATATGGAGAGGGTGTGTCCAGACTAAAGACCTTGTAGGGTTGCCACTGGTTTATTGGTTTGTTGTAGCAGATTACTGCCAGCAAACGCCCATCCATAGTGTAGGCCCTGTACCTTTCCATATACCCGGCGTATGCGCCTATGTGTGGGGGCAGGCTTACCGGACGCCCGCTGCGGATGTACCGTTCCGCAGCTTTGCTAACGGATACTCCCTTCATGGAAAGCAGAACGAAGTCTACCGGGTGGAGGTGTTCTTTCCAGTGCTCCGTACCATCGTTCTCCTGGATTTTCTCTATGGATATGGCATCCTCAGCCGTGAACTTCCCCGACCTCAGCCTGACAAGGTTGCGCAGATAACCGCCACAGCCCAGCGCCTCCCCTAGATCGTGGGCCAGGGAACGCATATAAGCGCCCCTGCCGCTATCCACGTCCAGGACTAGAGAGGGCGGGTCGAACTCCAATATCTCGATTCGGGGAATTTCCACCTTTCGGGGTTGGCGCTCCACCTCCACGCCCTCCCGCGCTAGCTCATACAGGCGCTTCCCATCCCGCTTGATGGCGCTGTACATAGGCGGCGTTTGATAGATGGAACCCAGAAATGGCTTGATGGCCTCTTCTATGTCGTCCCGGTCCAGGCCCGAAGTGTCGCCCCTCTTGATTACCTCTCCTTCGCCGTCGTAGGTTGAGGTAGTGACCCCCAGATGGACTTCCATCCGGTACTGCTTTTCACTCTCTACCAGATGCTCCATTAGACGCGTGGCCTGGCCGAAGCAGATGGGGAGCACCCCTTCTGCCAGAGGGTCAAGGGTGCCGCCATGCCCCACCCGTTTTTTCTGGCCCGTGAGATTTTTTACCTGTCGCAACACGCCCATAGACGTGGGGCCGGATGCCTTGTAGAGGTTGAGAAACCCGTTTACCGGGGCTTTAGCTTTATCCATCAGACATTTCTCTTCAAGCCATTACAGGCATTTGCATAACTCCGATGTTGTCCCATGCGCCTCAGCGCACAAGGTGGAAACGTGGCCACTATCATAGGAGTTACGTACTTACATACGAAGTTGCTCTAATTAGTGGACTTATCCCGATACAACACTGGCTCCAACTGGGCAAGTCCTATGTCATTCAGAACCGACCGAAGACGGATGGGGAATCTAAAGTCTCTTTGCAGGGGCTTGACCGTAGTGAGTATATCGGTGCTCCATAACAACGTCAATCCTGTGCCAAGCCCGGTCGCTAGACCCCTACTGGTTGGGGCTGGACCCAACGGCGGCAAGATTCTCTTGCAGTACCGAGATGAAATTCTGTACGGGTCGGGAAAGTGACTTTCCCCTCAGCGTCAATATGCCGGTCTGCTCCACTGGAAGAATGGTGGAAAGATTTATAATTCCCAGCTTGTATTCGTCGCCCGGTTCCACGGCCAGCCGCGGCCCTATGGCTATTCCCAACCCCGTTGCAACGTATCTTTTGACCATGTCCAGGCCGTCAAGCTCCATCACCGTCTCATAAGACAGTCCTCTACGCTGGAACTCTTCCTCCAGCAGTGTGCGGGTGGCCGTCCCCCGTCCCATTAAAATTAGAGGCCATCGAGCTATCTGGTCAAGGGAGATTGGGTTCACCTCCAGCAGAGGGTGATTGGCAGGGACCAAAAGGACGCGCTCATAGGGGAATAGTGCCTGGAAATTGAAACCTTCGTCTCTCTGAAGTCCGGGTACGATTCCGAAGTCAACTTCCCCTTCCTTTACCATCTGCAGCACCTCCCTCTTGGTCCTGGACTGGATGCGAAGGCGGACATTGGGATACCTGGACAGGAAGGAGTCCACGGGGCCTAGAAGGGTGTGGGATATGATTCCGTTGGTCGAGGCCAATCTTACAGGTCCCTCGTCCTCGGCTTTGGAAACACTGGATACTATCTGATCTATCTCTTCAACCAGCGACGCAACTCTTTGATAGAAGACAGCCCCTACGGGAGTAAGCTGAATTGGGCGCTTGATTCTGTCGAACAGGGGCGTTCCAAGCTCTTCCTCCAGCCGCTTGATGTGATTTGTCACCGAGGGCTGGCCAATTCCCAGATCGTTCCCGGCCTTAGATATGCTTCTCAGCCTGGCAGCGGCACAGAAGCTTCGCATCTCCCGCAACTCCATTGTTAGCATATCCTCCGTACATTATTCGAAATATACATATACTATATCACAAATTATCACTGGACATGATACATGATTGGGCTTACACTTTGCTAGTGAAAAAAATCACATGAACGTGACGCGGAAGTTGCACGGCAGCCTGCGACTCGATTGTAAATCGTGGATGCAGGGGGAGCGCAGTAAAAGTGAGCACAGAGATAGATTGTCCAAACCACGTTAAAACGCCCACTACGCTGATAGAAATGCTGGAACAGGGTGTATCGTCCCGTCCCGCCATTCGCATCCCAGACGGCCCTACCGTTACCTACGGCTCTCTCAAGCGTCAAGTATACGCCTTGGCCGGACATCTGAGAACATTGGGCATAGGGCGCGGCGACCGCGTTGCCATTATGGTCCCCAACGGGGTGGAAGCTATTGTATCATTTCTGGCGGTCACCGCTACTCGTGCTACCGCCTCACCTCTGAATCCTGCCTACAAAGCCGACGAGTCCCGGTTCCACCTTGAGGACATCAACGCCAAGGCCCTAATCACTCTGCCGGTGGGAAGCGAGAGCGCCAGAGAGGCCGCTCCCGCTTCAACTTTACTGATTGATGTTACCTCTGACGACAGCGGCGAGGTGAGCTTCTCCTTCCCTGGATATGAGGGCATACCCGATACAGGCGACCGTCCGGAAGCCGACGACGTGGCGTTGTTGTTGCCCACCAGCGGCACCACCGGCCGCGCCAAACAGGTGCCCCTTACTCATGCCAATCTGACTATATCAGTCTGCAACATCGTGGATACGTACCAGTTGACCTCCGAGGACGTGTCTCTGTGCGTGATGCCCCTGTTTCACGTACATGGCCTGGTAGCGTCCACTCTGGCTGCCCTGCTCTCGGGCGGTACTGTGGTGATGCCCAGCAGGTTCAACGCCTTGAAATTCTGGAACCTGGTAGAGGCAAACGGCGTCACCTGGTACTCGGCTGTACCCGCCATACATCACGTATTGCTGAACCGTGCCAGGAGCAGAGCAAACCGTGGCTTGGACCGGGGAAGCTACCCCCAATTGCGGTTCATCCGCTCTTGCAGCTCTCCACTATATCCCGACGATTTGTTGGGAATGGAGGAGTTATTTGGTGCACCGGTGCTGGAGGCGTACGGCATGACGGAAGCGGCCCACCAGGTAGCCTCCAATTCCTTGCCCAGGGACAAGCGGGTGTTGGGCTCGGTTGGCCGTGCTACGGGGGTATCTGTCGCCATTATGGATGAGAATGGAGTGATTCAACCTACCGGGACCAGGGGCGAGGTGGTGATTCAAGGCCCCAACGTTACCCAAGGATATGTGAACAATCCCGAAGCGAATATCGCATCCTTCACCAACGGGTGGTTTCGCACTGGCGATGAAGGTATAATGGACTCGGAAGGCAACTTGACCCTGGTAGGCCGATTAAAAGAGCTAATCAATCGGAGCGGAGAAAAGGTCTCCCCTTGTGAGATAGATGAGGTGTTGATGGCCCATCCGGCGGTAGCCGAGGCGGTGGCTTTTGGCGTCCCCGATTCGGTCCATGGTGAAGAGCCTTCTGCGGCAGTGGTGCTTCGTGAGCGGGTCAGCCAGACCGACCTTGTGGCCCACTGCAGAACGCACCTGGCAGAGTTCAAGTGCCCCAAAGTGATTCACATAGTAGAAGCTATCCCGCTATCGGCCACGGGTAAGATACAGCGTTGCGTAGTTGCTGAGGCCGTTGCCAGTAAGTCCGGCAAGCCTTCCAGAGTCAAAGTGCCCGTGTAGTCCAGTCCCCAGAGGAGACGGGTCCATGAGGTTCGCCATCGTGGGTGCGGGCGCCATTGGCGCTTACCTGGGTGCCAAACTATCCCAGGCAGGAGAGGACGCTTACCTCATCGCTCGCGGCCCCCACCTCCGGGCGATGCAAGACAACGGAGTCCGTGTCCGCAGCCCTGAGGGTGATTTCGAGGCCCGTCCCACAGCCACCGACGATGTTGAGTCAATAGGCCCTGTGGATTTTGCCTTCCTCACCGTAAAGGCCCACAGCCTCCCGGAGATAGCGCCCCTGCTTACCCCTCTGCTAGGCCCGGAGACGGCAGTTGTTTCCGCGCAAAACGGCATACCCTGGTGGTACTTTCAGCGTCATGGAGGGCCTTGGGAAGGGACCTCCCTTGAGAGCGTGGACCCTGGCGGGGTTATCGCCAGTGCCATCGAACCACATCGAATTATCGGGTGCATAATCTACCCCTCGGCTGTAATCGTTGAGCCGGGTGTGATTGAGCATATTGAAGGCAACAGGTTTGCCATCGGAGAGTTGGACGGGTCTCAGAGCGAACGATGCAAGCGCCTGTCAGTCGTCCTCGCAGGAGCGGGGTTCAGGTGCCCCATCCGGCGACAGATACGCCACGACCTGTGGGTAAAGCTTCTGGGGAACGCGGTCTTCAACCCCATGAGCGCCCTCACCGGGGCCACCCTTGTGGAGATGGCTACACACCCTGAGGCGGGAGCCGTCGCGAGAGCAGCCATGGCTGAAGCTGACGCCGTGGCCCGGGCCCTGGGAGTGGAGCTTGCGGTGAGCATAGAGCAGCGCATGGTGGGGGCTGAAAAGGTGGGCAGCCACAAGACCTCCATGCTTCAGGATCTGGAGACCGGAAGGCCCCTGGAGTTGGAGAGCGTTGTGGGGGTGGTGGTAGAGCTGGGCGAGAAGCTGGGTATCCCCATGCCTCACGCCAGGACCCTCTATGCCTGCACCAAGCTGCTGGCGCAGGGCCGCGCCTAGCCCAGCCCGTCCAGGCAATCCTTCAGAGACTTGTGGACACAGGAGAAGATGGGGGTATCTCGCTCAGTGTAGGGGCGAGCCTTCGACTCCCGCAGGTCCATCACGAGGTCCAGGAAATCTGAGGGGCTATCCGTCTCAAAGCCCAGCACGAACTCCTGATCGTCCAGACCAAAGGAGTAGCTGGTACTTATCTTCACCGAAGGATAGCGGTGGCCCATCTCGAAATGCTCGCTCATAATCACTTGCCTTTCTTCTTTGGGCAGCTGATACCATTCGTGAGTCTTCACAAAGGGATAGACAAAGAGGTACTCTCGCCCGATGGTTCTCATAGTCTCCCCGACGCCTTCCTGGCCCGAATGTCTATGATGGTCAACATAGGGGGAACGCCGGGTCATGGCCAGATATGAGTGGGGCGTGTGGAGGTACTTGCCAAGACCGGTACGGTTAATCTGCGATGCCAGGCCATCCAGTAGCTCCAGAGAGGGGCTTACCTTCCACAGCATGAAGTCCACGTCTCCCCTTGTGCCCAGCAAGCTATAACTGCTGATGCTTATCTGGGAGCCAAGCTCATCCACCACTGCGGCGAACTCCGTCTTGCTCCTCTCCCTGTCCCCCTGGGACAGCCTCCGCCATTCGAGGTCAACCTTGAAGAAGGTGTACTTTACGAAATACCTCTGTGTTTCCTGGGCCATGAGTCCCTCCTGAGAATGGTACGGGATGACCCAACTATTATACCATCTATGCCACCGGCGCCTCACTCGTGGCCGGGCCTGCCGGTTTGACACTAATCCAGGCCACGAATATAATGGCGCTCGTGTCGTACGCAGAGAGACCGGCGCCTGTCAACTTGGACTCAGAGCGCCTTAACGAGATGAGTCGCAACTTTTGGAGCTCGGCCATACTGCGCGCCGGGCTCAAGTTAGGTGTATTCGCCATCCTGGAGGATAACAGCCTCTCCCCTAACGAAGTAGCAAAGCGTATTTGCGGGAATCCCCGATACGTCCAGGCGTTCCTCGACGCGTGCGTAGTTCTGGGCTTGCTGGAGAAAAGGGGCGACAAGTACACCAACAGCAGCGCGGCATCCGACTTCCTGGTCAGGGGCAAGCCGGAGTACGTGGGCGACCTCATACTCCACATCACCAACCACTGGGAGTCCTGGGGACGCCTGGCCCAGCTTATCCGAGACGGCGAGTCTCCACTGCCTTTTGAGTCGGGATATGTGGATGCCAACACCTACTGGACCGACTACATGATGGGCCAACACAACCGTGCCGAGGCCGGTCAGTCTTACTATCTGGTGCAGAACGTAGACCTGCGTGGCAGACGCAAGATGCTGGACCTGGGCGGGGGTGCCGCCAGCTATAGCATCGCTCTTTGTGGTGCCAATCCCGGTCTCCATTCGGTGGTGATAGACCAGAAGGAGCCTTTGAGCATCGCCAGAGGACTTGTGGAGGAACGGGGTTTACAGGGACAGATTAGCCTTGTGGAGGGTGACTTCAATACGTTTAATCTGGGGATGGATAGCGACGTGGTCCTCATCTCCGGCGTGGTGCTCATAAAGTCCGAGGAGGACTGTCGCAGTCTGTTCAAGCGTGCCTATGATGCCCTTACTCCGGGGGGCATGGTCATAGTCCAGGACTTCATGCGTGTTGACCACAGCCCCCAGCGAAGGTTCATGGATACCCTCATGGATATGTACGTCCTCATAGCCTTTGACCCCGGCGCAGGAGACCGCTTCGGTGAGGAAGTGTCCTCCTGGCTTCAGGATACCGGGTTTCGGAATCCCAAGATGACTGCCCTACCCACTCATCTCGCCCTGATTACCGCCGAGAAGCTCGCCTGAACCTTCGCCGTCATGCAGAGTCCCACTCGAAACTAAGGAGATATGACATGGCCAAAATTCGGAAAGCCGTTGGGAAATCCAACGGTGGTTCCGTCCCCGAAGAGACCTACCGGTCAAGGACGACGGCGTCTCATAGCATGAACCTGAAGGCCCAGGAGTACCTGCCGGGAGGGGACTCGCGCAGCACCATATACTACACCCCCTACCCCATGTTCTTCGCAAGGGGTGAGGGCTGCTATCTCTACGACGCCGACGGCAACCGGTTCCTTGACTTCACGTGCAACCACACCAGCCTTATCCTGGGGTACGGCCACCCCGAGGTGAAGCGGGCTTTAAGGAATCAGATAGAGATGGGGACCTGCTTCCCCGGCCCGACGGAGCCCCAGATACGCCTGGCCCAAATGATATGTGAGCGGACTCCTTCCATGGAGAGGGTGCGGTTCGCCAACTCTGGCACCGAGGCCACCATGAACGCCATTCGCGCTGCTCGTGCCTTCACAGGAAGGCCGAAGGTGGTAAAGGCCGAGGGAGCCTTCCACGGCACCCACGACGTTATGGAGGTCAGCATCGCACCCGACCCCCAACAAGCAGGCCCCCAGGACCGGCCCATTGGCCAGCAACACGTGGAAGGTATACCGGGAGCGGTCTTCCAGGACGTGGTGATTATGCCGTTCAACGACCCCGACGGGGCGAGACGCATCATCGAGGAGCACGGCGATGAAATATCGTCCGTCATTGTGGAGCCTGTAATGGGGTCTGCCGGCATGATTCCCGCCACCCAGGAATACCTTGATACCCTGCGGGAAGTTACTCGGAAGCTGGGCGCTCTGCTGATTTTCGATGAGGTAATAACCTACCGGCTGGCTCCGGGTGGCGCGCAGGAATACTACGGTGTAACCCCCGACCTCACCTGTCTGGGGAAGATGATAGGCGGCGGCTTGCCTCTGGGCGTCTTTGGCGGCCGGGCCGACGTAATGTCCCTGTTCGACCCCGTCCCCGGTAGGCCGGCAATACATCACGGTGGCTCATTTAACGCCAACCCCATGAGCCTGGTCGCCGGTGCAGCCACCCTTGAGCAGCTTACCCTTGAAGAGTACGGGAGGCTGTCCCGCTTGGGAGACAAGCTGCGCCGTAACCTGGAGGAACTGTTCATGGACATGGAGTTGCCAGCCCGGATAACGGGGCTGGGCTCCCTGTTTGGCGTTCACTTGACCGGCGAGCCGGTGAATAACTATCGGGACGCACAGAAGGGGAACGTCGCCCTCAGACATCAGATATTCCTCGGTATGCTAAACGAAGGCATAGTTATGGACCCTCGCGGCGCAGGGTGCCTGTCGGTAGCTATGGGAGAGATGGAGACTGACAACTTCGTGACCACCATGCAGAGGATGTTGAGTTCTATTGACTATTCCAAATTCTGCTAGACCGCTTGAAAATTTTCCATAGGAATATTCATATTCGCCAGGCAGTTACTTGACAGTTGTATAGATTGCAGATAGACTATCTCAGCAATGAGATTTGAAGACGACCTCTTTCATCTGTGTATGTGCCCCCTGAGCTAGGGGGCGGACAACCATTCCTTCAGGTAAACGTCTGCGCCCGTCGAGGAGCTATCTATCGGTGGGCGCAGTTTATTTTGTCCGGTTCAGGAGGGTCACGGTGAGTAGCGGAGTAGGACGTACCAAAACGGTCCGACAGGAAGACATCCATCAGGAGAGTATGAAGCTGGCCCAAAGCTCCAAGGGCATCATACCCTACATGGATGAGGAAATAGTAAACCTTGAGGATGAGATAAGGGCCTTCAGGGCGGGGGAGCGAGAAGCTACCCAGTTTATGCCATTCAGGCTTCGCCAGGGAGTTTATGGCCAACGCCAGCCCGATGCTCAGATGATTCGAGTGAAGATACCCGGCGGTATTCTCACTCCTGAGTACCTTGAGACCTTGGGGGAGATGGCGGAGAAATACGCGCCGTTGAAGAAGGGCCACGTAACGACACGGGAGAACGTGCAGTTCCACCACATTCCCCTCGAGGACACCCCTAGCGCTCTGCGGCTTCTGGGCGAGGTGGGTCTTTCCACGCGGGAGGCCTGCGGCAACACGGTGAGAAACGTAGTAGGCTCGCCCACAGCCGGGGTCTGTTACGACGAGGTGTTTGACATTACCCCCTATCTGGCGGCCTACGTGCGATTTGCCGTTCGCCACCCCGTGACACAGAATTTCCCCCGGAAATTCAAGACCTCTTTTACCGGCAGTCCAGACCATGACACCGTCGCCTCCGCCGTCCACGATTTGTCTTACATAGCCCAGGTCAGGGAAGAGAACGGAGTGCAAGTGAGGGGCTTCAAGGTCATGGTCGGCGGTGCCACGTCAATTATGCCCCGATTGGGCAAGGTCCTCTACGACTTCGTGCCTGAGCAGGACTATCTGAGGGTTGCGGAGGCCCTGTGGCGGGTCTTCGATAAGGCGGAAATGCTTCGGAAGAACCGCATGATGGCGCGTATCAAGGTACTTATAGACCGCATCGGCTTCGATGCCTTCAAGGAGCTGGTGGATGAGGAGCTAAAGACTGTAGGCCCCATAGACCCCACTCCCCTGATGGACGTGGAGGAGATTCATAATGAAACTCCCCCTCAGCCTGGCCCTGGACTTAATCCAGGGAACGGCCAGGAACCTCCGCCGGAGTTCCTTCACTGGAGGAACACCAATAGCTTTGAGCAGAAGCAGGCCGGTTACTATGTAGCCTACGTTAAATTGCCCTTGGGCGACATCTACATCAACCAGTTTTACGCGTTGGCCGACATCCTACGGAAGTACACGGGGGGCAGGGCACGCACCACTCAGGAACAAAATCTGGCCCTGCGCTGGGTCCCTGAAGCCTATCTGTATGACGTGTGGAAAGCCCTCAAGGAAATCGGCCTCGTGGATGCCGAGGTCCACACCATCACGGATGTTGTATCCTGCCCGGGCACCGATAGCTGCAAGCTGGGCATCACCTCTTCAATGGGCCTTGGGGGTGCCATCAGAGATGCGTTGGACTCCTGGAACGGTCTGCTGGAAGACCCCTTGGTGAAGAAGATGCACGTCAAGATGAGCGGCTGCCCCAACGGTTGCGGCCTGCATCATATCGCCAACATTGGGTTCCACGGCGCGGCCATGAAGGGGCCGGGGGGTGTGCAGCTTCCCGCTTACGAGATGTTCCTTGGTGGGAACTATGGTGGCAAAAGGCACGAAGACACTCGCTTCGGCCAGCGTCTGCCGGGTGTGAAGGTCCCGGCCAAGCGAGTACCCGAAGTGATAAAGGACATTGCTGGCTTCTACAAGGAAAACCGCCAGGACAGCGAGGAGTTCAACCAGTTCCTTGACAGGGTGGGCACCAAGCCAATCGAGGAAATAGCGGCCCGTTACAAAGACGTGGCTCCGCTGGGACCCGATTCCATGGACCTGTATGTTGACTGGTCAAAAACGGAAGTCTACAAGCTAGAGCGCGGCGAGGGGGAGTGCGCCGTCTAGGGGGCGCTATGTCTGTAAGTCGCAAGAGGGCCCTGGAGTACGCTGACGAGGTCATATCAGTACCCAGGGCCCACGTTCGTGTAATTCTGCGTCAGGCTGGTGAATGCGTAACCTTGCTCCACGAAGGCAGGAGAGCACTCACCAAATGCTACATAAACCGATCGGGCATGAGGGCCGCCCACTTCATGGCAGAAGCCCTGGGTGTGGAGGTGCCGCCGTTGGGGGAGTCGGTGGAGGCCAGGGTATCTACCGGAGTCCTCTGGCGGGCCGTCTCCATATCGTGTCTTGACTTCAGGAAGAAAGAGTCCTACGTTCTGCTGGAGAGGTTGCTGGAGGAGGCCAGGATGCAGCGAGGGTCTGGCAGCGACAGTGTTTAGCCCCTGAGCCAGCGCTTGAACCGTTCCCACATAGACAGATTATCCCCAACAATAAGGCGGCCTCTCCACCGTTTCTCGTAGCCTCCGGTGGAAGTCGGGCGCACGAAGAACAGGGCATAGGCGATAACGAAGAGCACTAGCCCCGCAACCACCAGAATCACCGGGCTGGCAAGACCGCTAGCGCCCAGAATTAAGGCCAGTAGCAGCAAGGCGAAACTGGCCAGCATCAGCTTGCCGGCAGAAATCTTGAGCTTCCCACTGGAGGGGAAACGTCTCCCGGGATTGGATGACCTGCCAGGTGCCTTTTGTCGGTTGCCCGCAGACGTGGCCCTTTCTTTTGGCATGGCCTCTTCTGCGTGCTTGAGAATTTCCTCAATCTCTTCTCTATATTTCTCCGGCATAAGCCCCTCCCGCAGGGGTGTCCATAACTTAAAATTACCATCAATGCCAGTACAAGTCAAAGGTGGTATTGAATCTATCAAGCAAGGCCCCGACGTGTCGGGGGCATTCCATGACACCGCGTGCGTGGAAATCGGGAGGGCAAAGCCCATTTATATAAATATACACTATTGTCGGGGATTTAAGAAAGGGTGTTATCCTTCTTCCACAGCTTTTGCATTCGGTCCGCCAGTTCCTTCTCGCGACCCTCCTCGGAGGGCTGGTAGTACCGGCGTTCTTTTAGCGAGTGGGGTAAGTAGTCCTGGAGGACAAAGTTCCCCTCGTAATCGTGGGCATACTTGTATGACTTGCCGTAGCCCATACGCTCCATGAGGCCGGTGACGGCGTTGCGTAGATGCAGGGGCACAGGCTCGTTGCGACTCTTGCGAACGTCTTCCATAGCCCGGTTCAGGGCGGTGTAGGCGGAGTTGCTCTTGGGTGCGGTAGCCAGATACACTGTAGCCTCGGCCAGTGGAATTCTGCCCTCGGGCATACCGATGAAGTGAACAGCCTGCTGGGCAGCCACCGCCAGAGGCAAGGCCATAGGTTCTGCGAGGCCGATGTCCTCGGATGCCAGTATTACCAGCCTACGCGCTATGAACATGGGGTCCTCTCCCGCCTCTATCATCCTTCCCAGCCAATAGAGGGCTGCGTCGGGGGCGGAACCCCGCACCGACTTGATGAAGGCGGAGGTGGTATCGTAATGCTGCTCGCCAGCCTTGTCGTAGAGGATGGCGCGCTGCTGGAGGGCATCCGCGACGGTCTCCAGGTCTATGCGTCTGTTCCCGTCATTCCCCGGCTCGGTTGCATGAGCGGCGGTCTCCAGCCCGTTGAGGGCCACCCGTGCGTCTCCGTTGGCGACGTTCACCAGGAGTTTTATAGCATCAGGGTCTATCTCCACCCGCAGATTTTGCAACCCTCTTTCTGCGTCGTCGATGGCGTGCAGGACGATGCTCTCCACCTGTTCATCACTGAGTTGGTGCAGGGTGAATACACGACAACGAGAGAGGAGGGGCGCTATTACCTCGAAGGACGGGTTCTCAGTGGTGGCACCGATAAGGGTAAAGGTCCCGTTCTCCACGTGGGGCAGTACCACGTCCTGTTGTGCCTTGTTGAAGCGGTGAATCTCGTCTATGAAGAGGATGGTGCGCTGGCCGTACATGGCGCGCCGCTCCTGGGCCTGGTCAACCCCACGTCGCAAATCAGCGACCCCCGATGTAACGGCGCTGATAGGCTCGAAGTGGGACCGGGTGACGCCGGCGATGAGGTTGGCCAGGGTGGTCTTGCCGCTGCCCGGCGGCCCCCAGAATACGAGGGATGGTACTCTGTCCGCCTCGATGGCCCGCCGGAGTACCTTGCCGGGGCCGACGACGTGCTCCTGGCCCACAAACTCGTCGAAGCTTCGGGGCCTCATCCTGGCCGCCAGGGGAGCATCCTTCTCCTGTTGCGCCCTGCGTCCGTGCTCGAAAAGCGCCACCGGTCCACCTCCTGTACCTGGCTCTAGTGTACAACAGAGAGGCTGTGATTGTCAGTGAGGAGGAGCGAATCAGTCTGGCGGTAACAGGGAAAGCTGAAACGCCTCGTTGAAGTTGGACACGCCCACACCGACCAGCCGGAACCTCCTCCCGGGTCTTAGCTCCCTTTGGAGCAGGTCCCGGGCCACCGGAAGGATGACCTCCACCTCGTCAGTAGGAGCCTGGAGAGTCACTTGTCTTGTGAAGGTGGTGAAGTCTGCCAGGCGTAGCTTTATCTGGACAGTCCTCCCCTTTAGACCGCTCCTACGGAGACGTGCGGCTACTCCATGGGCCAACTCCTCCACGCGTTCCCTTAGAGCGGCCTCATCGCCCACGTCGCGGGTCATCGTTATTTCCGCGCTGACCGACTTGGTCTCGCGATGTGGCGTGACCGGGTGGTGGTCCGTTCCCAACGCACGCTCTTTCAGTTCGTGGCCACGCTTACCAAGAGTATTCTGCAACCACCCATTATCGCAGGTTGCCAGGTGTCCTATGGTATTGATGCCGTGGTCCCTGAGGACGGACTCAGTCCTGGGACCTACACCCCAGAGCATACCCACGTCCAGGGGGCTAAGGAAAGCGCGCTCCTCATTGGGCTTGATTAGCAGAAGTCCGTCAGGTTTCGCTATTTGGGAAGCAATCTTGGCTACCGTTTTGGAAGTCCCGCCTCCGACGGTTACCGCCAGTCCGGTCTCATCCCTTACCCTGGTTTTGAGGCCGTGGGCAACCCAGTCCACCTCGTCAGCCGACACCTTCTCGCTGATGTCCAGGTAGGCCTCATCCAGAGAGAGGGGTTCAATCAGAGGTGTCAGGCTCCGAAAAATATCCATTATCCTGTGGGAAACCTCGCGATACCTGCCGAAACGTGCTGATATGCGTACCAGGGCTGGGCATAGCCGCAGGGCGACCCCCATGGGCATGGCGGAACGGACCCCATACTCGCGGGCCTCGTAGGACGCCGCTGCGACCACACCGCGGCTCTCGGGTGGTCCGCCTACGGCTACGGGCTTACCTTTGAGACCGGGGTTGTCCCGCTGCTCCACCGACGCGTAGAAAGCGTCCAGGTCGGCGTGCAGTATGTAGCGCCAACGTGGGAGCGTCATGTTAATGTTCCGAAAACGGGCAAATTGGCGTGTCTTGCATCAGACCACTTCCCTATCTTCGATTACCAGGGAGCGCCCAACAGCTCGGAGGGCCTTCTCGACCTGGCCGATGTGGGACCGGTGTCTTGTATCAATGAGCCTGCGGATGGCACCCTCGCTAAGGCCCAGTCGAGCGGCAAGGGCGACATTGGTGATACCTTGCTTACGCATGGCGGTGTAAAGGGCCATTTTCGCCGCAACGATGGGCGGTACGTTAATTAACACCTGGTCATCGGTTGTGGGGCTGGGGACCGGAATATCCCGACCAGCCTTAACATACATACCCAAAGCCACGGCAAGGCAATCCTCGGCCATCTCCAGTGTCTCTTCCCAAGACCATCCGCCGGTGTTGGCCCCGTATACGTCGGGGAAGGTCACTACGTAGGCTTCCCTTCCCGTCGTCTTCTCCTCTTCTTCATCACGGACGATATTGCAGGGAAAAGCGTAACGCATGACTTAGAACTCCCTTCTACTGATGTTCAAGTCTTTCAACATGTTGAACAGAGTGCCTCTGGGGATCTCGCCGTGCTGGACCGTAGTCCACAACTCACCAATGCGGACCTCTCCATGACTGCCCTTCCCCTGGGTGGGGTCGAAGCTGAACTCCAGCCCGTTCTTGCGGGCATACCGCCTGGCTCGCCTTACGAACTCCCTTCCGTTCACAGGTCCATTATAGTACACAAATGTACGAACACCAAGGTTCTCCCGTGAAGGCAACAAGACTTTCCGTTTTCGAGGTTCGCCCGTTATTCCCGCTTGCCCGCCACTGGCGGGCGAAAACGGAGACGGGAGTGACGAAAATCACCACCAACGTTAGGGGATCTGGAGGTCTCCATGGGCAGGGCGGTCCGGTTTTCATCTGAGCAAGGCCTCTGGTATGATTGACGCAGAGTAATTCAGTCCGACTAGTCAGAAGTGGTTCCATGAATCGGTAGATCATGGAAAGGGGGTAAAGCCATGAGACACGGGCCAACTCGAAATCAATGGATTCTCATTGCCATAGTTGCGGCAGTGTTTGGCTTCCTCGCCAGATACCTATGGCAGAGAAGGTCCGGAAGAAGAACTTGAACGGACCCTCTACTCGGTCCGGCAACGAGTTAGTGCCAGCCAAGAGTCCATTAGACCGGCCAGCCTTCCTGTTCGTAAGCCATATTCCAGAATAGGTACTCATACCGGCTGCTGGTGATGAAAGCGTCGCGCATAGCCGACCGCTCTCTTGGGCCGGCCCCGGCGGCCTCCTGGTCCAGGAACCCGCGCCAGGCTTCTGTACTCTGCTCCAGCATACCTTCCATGTAGGGTGCAACCCATTGGCCGTATACGGGGTGGTCCACCGGCTTTAGCACACTGCCTATCTCGTGGTAGCTCCAGGGGCATGGTAGCAACGCCGCCGCAGTCTGTCCCAATCCACCCAGCGCAGCAGTCCTGATCATGTGGTTGATATATGCCAGATTAGTTGGAGAAGGGCCAATACTTTCCACGTCCTCTACGGTCAAGTCCACGAGGGACATGAGCTTCTGGTGCAAGGGTCGTTCCACAGGGGTGAATACCCGGCGGGATAGAAGCTCCATATTTCTTGAGTCGGGAGCTTTGGCCAGTGCCAGGGCTACTGCCCTGCCGAAACCTTCAAGGTAAAGGTAGTCCTGCGCCAGATAGTAGCGAAACTTCTCCAAGGGCAGGGTGCCCTGCTGTAGCTCCCCCAGGAAGGGGTTTTCAAATACCTTCTTCCATATATCGTCTGTCTCCGCCCGAAGCGTCTGTGAAAAGCTCTCATCGTCCATTGTTGTCACCTCCTGTGGGAGTAGGTGGGATCGCTTTCACCATCGTCCTTCGATCTACTTAGTATGCCAGTGTGCTTTTGAACAATTCCTATCCGCCCCCAGTGGAATGTTCTACGTTGGAGGTGGGATGAGCGTGAGGAATCATAGGTTCTCCCCCTGAAACCTGCCCACGTAACCCTCTTCCACAGGTCTTGCCAGATACATGAATACCATCTGCAACATGCGTGCGTCCTTTGCCACCCGGTATCCCGATGGGTTGTAAACTGTCATGAGCGCCTGAGAACGTCCCCTGTACCCTGCGTCCCAAACGGCGGTGTGGATAGCTACTCCGGAGCGGAGAAGGCTGGAGCGTGGCCTGGCCAGGGCCATGATGTGACGGGGCAGACCCACTACCTCGTTGAAAGTCACCAGGTATGCCCCGTCTGACAGATGCAAATAACCGTCTGCCTGAAAGGGAATCCCTTCGTACTGGGGGAGTACAGACGGTTCCCTGCCGGGCCCTGTTCTACCCGGCGAAGCGAACCGAAGCACCTCACGCAAGGTCAGGTCGAATCCGTTGGGCTGTAGCTGAGCATCCAGATCGAGATACCCGTCCACCAGCGGTTCAGGGGCCTTTACAAGCTCCAGTATGTCCTCCCTGCTGAGCGTACCACTACTCGTGGACATTTTTGTAGCTCCCCACTGTTCAGTTTCTGGAGATGCTGGATCCCCTGCCTTCGGTTTGCTCGCTCACTATGAATGCGGCGGTATCCTTGCCGTAAGTGGTGTCAAACTCTGCGTCAAATCGCTGGCCGCCCATGGAGCCTAAAATTTCATACCGCCGTTCGGTATACAATTTGCCCTCAAAATTTGGACCTTTTACTTTCCTTTCTTCCTCGCTGAAAAGGTACATTTCGGTGGCTTGTATCATCAAATCCTTCAATTCTTCACCGGGGATGTGGGAGGTGGTGCGTAGAAAAGTGTATCCCCATCGTATTCCTAGATGCTCTAGCATTGTGTCATCACCATGCGTGCCATCGGCAACGTTTTATATGGTAGAGTTCTGGCAGTGATTGCCTCAAGCTGTCTGAAAGAAATTCACCTAGAATTCTAACATAGCGTATAGGCTTGCGAGCAAGGCAGAATCGGGTTGCGTGTGGCCCTCTCCGTTCACCTGTCATTGATACCGAGAGACTGTGGGGCTAAAATGCTCTCAGATAATCACGAGGAGGCAGTCGGTATGAAAATAGGCATTTGCCTACCGAACAACTGGGGAGTGGAAGACGTACAGTCCATATTCGGGATAGCTACGAGGGCGGAAGAGCTTGGGTTTGACTCGGTGTGGGTAAGCGAGCACGTCTTTAATGTAAGCTACGTCTTTGACCGGATAGGGACCAAGCCATATTACGACCCCATGACTATCCTCAGCTACGTGGCGGCTATAACCAAGAGAGTGCGCCTAGGCACATCCGTGCTGGTGCTTCCCTACCACAATCCCGTCAGGCTGGCTAAAACGGCGGCGACCCTGGACGTTATGTCCGGCGGCAGGCTGACACTGGGTGTGGGGGTTGGGGTGATAGAGCAGGAGTTGGACGCCATGAACAGCCCCTTTGTCGAAAGGGGGGCCATAAGCGACGAGACTATCGCCATTATGAAGGAGCTATGGACCAAGGAAGACCCCGCCTACGAGGGAAGATACCACCGTTTCTCCGGCATGAAGTTTACTCCCAAACCCGCGCAGAAGCCCCACATACCCCTGTTGATTGGCGGGATTAGCGATGCCGCCATCCGCAGGGCTGTCCGGGTGGGCAACGGCTGGCATTCCACTACCATCTCTCCTGAGGAATTGAGCGGGCGGCTCCGCTATCTCAGCGAGAGGGCCGAACGTGCCGGCAAAGATGTGTCCGAGATACCGGTCTCAGTCAGGCTGGACATTGGCACACCCCGCTCCGCCCGGAGCACCGCCGCCAGCTCCTATTCTCTGGGCACGGACCCGGGGGAAATACTGCAAAACGCTCGAGCATTCCAGGTTTTGGGAGTTGACGAGATAGTTGTATCTCCCACCACTGGCGACGCCGAGGAGATACTGGCCGCGCTGGAGATGCTTGCCAGGGACGTAGCCCCCGCCTTTCGGTAGAAGGTTGGCTAGGAATCAGATAGGTCATCTGGCTCGGCGTCGCTCTGGCTTGTGGCCATAGTGATGCGTCGTATAATCTCTACCAGTTCCGACACCAACTTGGTGTCGAGATCACCAGGGTCGAACCCATGGACGATGGCGTTTCTATACTTGCGTATACCGGTCAGATGGTTGTAGTCGTCTCTGGAGATCACTCCACGAAAAACCGCTTGGTCAAGGACGTATCCCGGAGTCGTGATGCTTGTATTCGATACCCCATGTTCGGCCAGCAGTTCCCTTAGAGCAGCCTCGCAAGCTGACCATGCGAGCAAGAATGCAGCCTCTGGAATGCCCGCTTCGAGAGACTTCTCGGCTTTTTTTATCCTACTGAGGATTTCCTCGCCCTCAAAGGAGCGTGCACCCTCTGGAGAATCGAGTTTCTCTGGTTCACCTACCAAGAGTAGTTCGAGGCTCCATCCAGGCTTCGAGTCTATGATTCGTGCTAGTTGGCTTATCCTGGGGTCGGCAGCCAGCGAAGACCGAGACTTTACCTCAATCACCTTGACCTCGTCGCCCTTCCGGACAAGCAAATCCGCTCTGAATCCTTGGAAGAAATCAAGTACCTGGTCCAACGAGACCTCGTAGCCCTTGCTGCTATATTCCTCTGCTGTCTTGCGGGCAAGGAGGTATTCGGAATCGTTTGAGTAGTTTGTCAAGGTGACACCTCCTGGCTCAACGCATTGGTGACTACAATGTGAAGGAATTGCTGGGAATGCCCAAGAGTCTCAAGCAGAAGCGGCGACGGGTTCTGAATGCGCAAATCACCATTCAAGCCTCTCTTGCGGCAAAGCAAATCAGATACTTGCTTGTCGTTGGAATAGACCAGTCCTTTCAACGCATCTAGGATTGGCTTTGGAATGTTGTCGACATCAAAAAGTGACACATCCTCGAAGAAGCAAGTTATACTCACCATGACTTCCCCGGTAAAGGGCGGCTCGGTATCCCAGTCTTGCTTGGCAGCATCCCGTACTGTCCGAGCCCAGTTTCTTACTCGACACCTTCGGCGGGCCTGCTGTGACACGGGAAGGCCATCTATGACAAACTCAAAGGGCATCGGCATTTCGGTCTGCAGTATACTCTACCTAGTTGAGGATTGTCCTTGGAACATTATTGTATGCGGTAATCTTCTATGCTTCAAGCCTTGGAGATCTGCACGAAATCTGCATTCCGTCATTCCCGTGAAAACGAGATTGACGGATTTAGATAAACCGAGTTTTGCACTTGCCTCCATAGAAGTCGCTAGCAGTTGCTAGGAGATACGGGCTGTGCTATACTCACTGAAAGAATTCCAACAAAGGGCAAGGAAGCACACTTATCCCTAATGGCCTGCCTCAGTACATGAGGGCGGGCTGTATCGTGAGGGGCAGAGCCGGACGAAGTATTCTGGGCATGGTGCAACGGGATACAAATGCCGGGCAAAAAAGAAAGGCAGGTTCTATGGTACAGACGGAAGAGATAGCAACTACTACCGCTAACACGCCAAGAGAGCCGATAACGATGAAATCCCTTCTTGAAGCGGGTGTCCACTTTGGTCATCAGACCAGGCGCTGGAACCCAAACATGAAGCGCTTCATCTTCACTCATCGTAACGGCATTCACATCATTGACTTGCAGAAGACACTGGTAATGCTGGAAGAGGCCTGTAAATCCATAACTCAGATAGTCGCTAATGGGGGCGACGTTCTTTTTGTGGGGACTAAAAAGCAGGCTCAGGATGCCATACAGAGCGAGTCCATGCGCTGCGGGATGCCTTACATCAACCAGCGCTGGCTGGGCGGGACCCTCACCAACTTCCAGACCATCCGCTCCCGGGTCAATTACATGATTGAACTGGAGGAAAAGAAAGAAAAGGGCTATTCCCAGATGCTCACCAAGAGAGAGAGTCTGAAGCTGGATGAGGAGTTGGCCCGCCTGCACAAGTATTTTGGTGGCATACGGGATATGAAAAACTTGCCAGGCGCTCTCTTCATAATAGACATTGAGAAGGAAGATATATGCGTGGCCGAGGTGCGCCGGATGGGCATCCCGGTAGCGGCGGTGGTGGATAGCAACACCGACCCGGAACTGATAACGTTTCCCATACCCGGCAACGACGACGCCATAAGGTCCATAAGGCTAATGGCAGGTCGCGTCGCCGAAGCCGTTCTTGAGGGCCTGCGGCAAAGAGAAGCCCTTCGGAAGGCCCAGGCCGAAGCTATGCTGGAGGCTGCTCCGGTCGCCGCAAGCAGCGATGACTTCCTTGACACCGAGGTTGAGGAGGGAGACCTTTATCAGTTCACGGGAGATGAGAACGAACTGGCAGAGGCCTTACTGGCCAGAAACCGGGAGACCTTGGCGGAGGCAGGCGAGGGTACGGTTGTGGATGCGGAGGACGAATTGTCCGAAGCCATTTTGACCAGTAGCGATGATCTTGACCCGCCAGCGGAGACCAGTGGTAGCACAGAAGACTCGGAAGAGAACAACTAGGACAAGGCCCGGTCAATATTTATGAATTAACGGGAGGATGGCACTTGGAGGTAACGGTAGACATGATAAGAGACCTCCGCCAGAAGACCGGAGCAGGGGTCATGGACTGCAAACGTGCCCTGGAGGATGCCGCAGGGGACATGAACGAGGCCCAGGAGATTCTCCGTGAGAAGGGGTTTGCAGATGCTGCCAAGAGACTGGGCAGAGAAACCAGGGAAGGCATAGTGGAGGCCTATATCCATACGGGAGGCAGGCTGGGAGCTCTGGTGGAGGTAAGCTGCGAGACAGACTTTGTAGCTCACACCTCTGACGTAAAAGACCTGGCCCATAACCTGGCCATGCAAGTGGCGGCTATGCCATCAACATCCTATGTAGACCAGAGCGAGATAAAAGAAGACGATTCTCGTCCCTTGGAAGAGGTCTCACTCTTGGACCAGTCCTACATAAAGGACCCGTCACGTACTGTTAGAGACGTGGTCCAGGAAGTGATGGCTAAAGTGGGAGAGAACGTCAGGGTCAGAAGATTTGCCAGGTTCGCTCTTGGCGAGCAATAGAATAGACCGGGGAGACTGTGACCACGCCTGCTTATAACCGGGCAGTTCTGAAGGTAAGTGGAGAGTCGCTGAAGGGCGAAACTAAATATGGCATTGACCCCGGCAGCGCACGTTACGCAGCCAACCAGATAAGTGAGGCCGTTGGGTTGGGTGTAGAGATGGCTGTGGTGGTTGGCGGTGGGAATATATGGCGTGGACATGAAGCCGAGACCTGGGGGATGGAACGTACCACGGCCGACTACGCCGGAATGCTTGCCACAGTGATTAACGCTCTCGCCTTGCAGGATGCTCTAGAGAAAATCAACCTCGTTACCCGCACCCAGACATCTATCCAGGTACAGGCCGTGGCAGAGCTTTACATAAGACGACGGGCCATCCGTCACCTGGAGAAAGGTCGGGTGGTCCTGTTTGCGGCGGGCACCGGCAACCCCTACATGACCACAGACACCGCTGCCGCGCTGCGCGCCGTTGAGATAGGGGCGGACGTGCTGCTAATGGGCAAGAATAGCGTGGATGCCGTCTACGATTCCGATCCTAACAAAAACCCGGAAGCACAGCGATTCGAGCACCTTGACTACCTCGATGCACTTAATTTGCGCCTAGAAGTGATGGATGCCACTGCTCTAACCCTGTGTATGGAGAACAGGTTGCCCATCATAGTGTTCGACCTCTTCCAGCCGGGCAATATACGACGTATACTTTCGGGAGAGGCTGTTGGCACACTTATCTCCGGGAGGGTGTAGACATGTCTACTCGAAGTGGAGACGACACCAAAACTGTGGATGAGGTCCTGGCTGACGCTGACTCCAGAATGAACAAGTCGGTTGAAGTCTTGAACAGGGACCTGACGTCCCTGCGCACAGGTCGGGCCACTCCTGCTCTGTTGGAAAACCTGATGGTAGACTATTACGGCGTTTCCACCCCCCTGAATCAGATTGCCGCTGTGTCAGCCCCAGAGGCCAGTCTGTTGATCGTCCAGCCCTGGGATAGGCAAGCTTTGAAGGACATCGAGAGAAGCCTTCAAAAGTCTGAAATGGGGTTCAATCCGTCCAACGACGGGACGGTTATCAGAGTCCCCATACCCCCTCTGAGCCAGGACCGCCGCAGAGAGATGGTACGGGTGTTGAAGAAGAAGATTGAGGATGGGAAAGTAGCGGTGCGTAATGTGCGTAGAGACGCCCTGGAGCAGTTGCGCAGCATGGAGCGCAACAAACACATTTCCCAGGACGACAACCGCCGCGCCCAGGATAGACTTCAGAAGACCACCGACGTTTGCATCGCCCTCATAGACCAGGTCTCCTCGGGAAAAGAAGCGGAGATTATGCAGGTCTAGGGCGACTCAATCTGTACTTGTAATGCAAATCAAGGGTAGACCTAAGATCGGCTCAGGGAACGACATCCCGCATATTCCCACCCATGTGGCTATCATCATGGACGGGAACGGGCGTTGGGCGCAGCAACAGGGCCTTCCCCGACTGGCAGGCCACAGAGCGGGCGTGGATAACATTCGCCCAGTGCTGGAGTCCCTGTCGGCGCATGGCGTCAAATACGTCACGGTTTATGCCTTCTCCACCGAGAACTGGTATCGCCCTACCGAGGAAGTAGAGGGTCTGATGGCCATTCTCCAGGAGTCTATATACAAGGAGACTCAGGCGCTCCACGAACGAGACGTGCGTATCCTGCACCTGGGCCGGATGGACCGCCTCTCTCCAAATCTTCGGAATGCGGTGAATTACTCTCAGGAGCTAACCAGAGCCAACAAGGGTATCACTTTGAGCGTGGCCTTTGACTACGGTGGCCGATCGGAAATCCTGGAAGCCGTAAAGCAAATAGTTTGTGAGGGGATTCCACCCGAGGAGTTGGATGAGTCCATCTTTGGGAGGTATCTCTACACCGCCCACTTGCCGGACCCGGACCTCATAATACGCACTGGCGGTGAGTTGCGTCTGAGCAATTTCCTGCTGTGGCAATCAGCCTATAGCGAATACTACACTACGCCCACCCTGTGGCCGGACCTGGGGTCGGCAGATGTGGACAGGGCTATGGACGCTTTCAGGCGTCGTCAGAGACGCTTCGGGACCCTGCAGCCAGAGGACACTTCAGTCTAAGCCGTGTTGCGAAGGCTAGAAGTTGATCAGGCGAATACTCACTGCCCTGGTAGCCATACCCATCCTCGTTGGTGCGATCTGGGTGGGGTTCCCCTGGTTGACCATACTGGTGGGAGCGGCGGCGCTTCTTGGACTACTGGAATTCTACAGAATGGCACCCGGCCCTGTGCCCCCCGTTCTATGGTTTCTCGGTGCTCTATGGACGCTTCTGTTCGTCGCCGCCGGTCAACTCACGGCCCATTGGTATGATTACACTCCACACATATTACTGGGCGCCGCCCTTATATTGGCCCTTCCCTGGCTCATCATTACTGGCATCAGTCAGAACAGACGCGGGGGAGCGTTTGCCACTTGGGCCTACACCCTATTTGGACCGTTGTACGTTGGATTCCTTCTGTCCCATGCCCTTATGCTGCGAGAGTTGGACGGTGGCGCTGACCATAGTCGGGACTGGTTGCTCTTTGCTCTTCTAGTCACCTTCGCCACCGATACCGGAGCCATCTTCACCGGTCGGGCTATTGGAAGGCACCGGATGTCGCCGTCTATAAGTCCGAACAAGACCTGGGAGGGCGCAATTGGTGGATTCACGTGGGCCGTGAGCGTTGCCCTTGCCCTTGGTGCTCTATTACAATTGTCAGTACCTATTTGGCAGTCGGCCCTGGTAGGTGCCGCCGTAGGCATTGCGGCCCAGCTGGGAGACTTGGCCGAGTCCCGGCTGAAGAGGGCTTCAGGAGTCAAAGATGCGGGAAGCCTTCTTCCGGGGCATGGCGGAATACTCGACAGGCTCGACTCGATTGTCTTCGCCTTGCCAGTGGTGTATTATCTTGTTGCATTGGTGCTCAAGCCGTCGGGCTAGGCCCGTAGCGGACCTGTGAGGTGATGTAGCCATGAAGGGACTAGTAATCTTAGGTTCAACGGGGTCTATAGGTCGCCAGACCCTTGACATAGTCAGGGCCTTCCCCAACGAGTTCAACGTGGTGGGGCTTGCTGCCGGACTTAACGTGGAGCTTCTCAAGGAGCAGATTGAAGAGTTCCGGCCTCGTCTTGTCTGGTGCTCGTCTGAGAAGCACAGAGAGCTTCTGCCCGAGGGCGTCACCTTTACTCCCATGGAAGAGATGGTCTGCCAGCCCGACGCGGACCTGATAATGGCCGCCACCATCGGCAGCGCGGGACTAGTGCCGACTGTTCGTGCCCTGGAGAACAAAAAGCCCGTCGCCCTGGCCAACAAGGAAGTTATCATCATGGCGGGAGGTCTGGTGAAGTCCCTTGCGGGGCCGGATGGCGGCACCCTTCTCCCCGTGGATAGCGAACCCAGCGCAATCTGGCAGTGCCTCCGGGGCGAGAAAGAGGGAATACGCCGCATCATTATAACTGCATCCGGGGGACCATTCCGAACGTCGCCAATGGAGGACATGGAAAAAGTTACACCGGAAGAGGCCCTGAATCATCCAACGTGGAGGATGGGCAGAAAGATAACGGTGGACTCGGCTACGCTGATGAACAAAGCTTTCGAGGTCATAGAGGCCCGCTGGCTTTTCGACGTGCCCTGGGATAAGATAGAAGTGGTGGTCCATCCTCAGAGCATCGTCCACTCCATGGTGGAGTTCGCCGACGGCTCCGTAAAGGCCCAGCTTGGCCCGCCTGACATGCGCCTGCCCATACAGTATTCCCTCTTTTACCCCATGCGTTTCCCGAATCAGCAGATACCCCGGCTGGATACCGGACTGTCCCACTCCCTCACCTTCCAACCCCTTGAGCATGAGCGCTACCCCTGCTTTGACATGGCGGTTGAGGCAGGTAAAAAGGGCGGAACCTATCCCGCTGTGCTGAGCGCCGCCGATGAGGTTGCCGTGGAGCTTTTCCTTCAGGGAAGGATAGGCTTTATGGACATTTACCGTACCATAGACAGGGTGTTGGGGGACCACATACCATCGTCGGGTAGCTCCCTGGACGAAATTCTGGCAGCCGACCATTGGGCTAGGGGTCAGGCCAATGAAGTAGCCGAGGCTTTGCCGGTCCCTCCCCTGATTAGCCATAGTGCCTGATAAGAGAAGCGGTACAGCATGGACGTTTTGATTACCGTTTTGCAGTTTCTGGGGGTCATGGCGGTGGTGGTAATGGTACACGAGTTCGGCCATTTCGCCGCCGCCAAGGCATTTGGAATTAAGGTAAACGAGTTCGGCCTCGGATTTCCACCCAGGGTGGTCAGAGTCTTCCGAAAAGGCGAGACCGACTACACCATCAACCTGCTGCCGATAGGCGGCTTCGTCAAACTTGAGGGCGAAAACGATGCCAGCCACCCCCGCAGCCTCGCAGGCAAAGGCATCGGCACCCGCACAGTCGTGCTGGTCGCTGGAGTGTTCATGAACCTGGTTCTGGCAATCGTCCTTCTGACCGGTCTCTTCCTGTTTACTACCAATGAGATACGAATAGGCCAGGTCGCTCCGGGGTCTCCTGCGGAGAGCGCGGGTGTGCTTCCTGGGGATGCCCTGCTTGAGGTTAATGGCGAACCGGTGAGTACTTTTGAGAGCTTAGCGGGCCTGATAGCCTCCGCCCAGGGAAAGGAGATTGAATGGCTAATCAGGAGAGACGGCGTGGACCAAAGGGTATACCTGGAGCCACGGCTGGACCCCCCTGAAGGAGAGGGGGCTACCGGCATAAGAGTAGAGATTGTGGGCGTCCAGCACATGTCGCCCACTAGGTCCCCTTGGGAGGCGTTGGCCCAAGGTGTGGAGCTAACCTGGGCCGTCCCCGGACTCTTGAAAGACGCGGTCACCGACTGGCTGGTAGATGACGGGCCAACCCCCTTCGCAGGGCCGGTGGGCATCGCTCAAACTACGGGGGAGATTACAAGAGAAGCGGGCATTATCTCCATCGTGCCGCTGGCCGCTATGCTCAGCATAAGCCTGGCAATCTTCAACATCCTGCCCATACCGGCGCTGGACGGAGGACGGCTCCTGTTCGTGCTTATCGAGTGGGTGCGCAGGGGCAAGCGCATCCCCCCGGAGAAGGAAGGCTTCGTTCACTTTGTGGGGTTTGTGACTCTCATCTTTCTGGTACTGGTTCCCCTGACCTACAACGACATCGCCCGAATCGTGGAGGGCGGCAGTCTGCTGCCATAAGAGGCCAGGATAGAATACTATGGGAACATTCAGTGTAACCATCGAAATAGGAGATGCTCAGGGCATACGGTTTGAGCGTATGGATGCCCTTGTGGACACCGGAGCTACCTACCCTGTGATACCAAGGGATGTGCTCACCAACTTGGGATACATACCCATGGAGCGGCGACCCTTTGCCCTAGCTGATGAAAGCATCGTAGAATACGATGTAGGGGTGGTCTCCCTAAGGCTCGATGGCCGCACCATGCCGGTCCCCTGCGTATTCGGCGACGAGGGCAGCGAACCCCTTCTGGGGACAGTAGCCTTGGAGAATTTTCTCCTGGCAGCGGACCCGGTGCGTAGCAGACTTACACCTGTTCCCGGGAAGTTGAAGTAGCGGCACGATACCGGGTTTATACCAACAACGAGATACTTGCATATTACCTTGTCGTTAGGAGTGGTAGATATGAACAATCGCCGGGTCACCAAACCGATATACGTGGGAGATGTCAAGGTAGGTGGGGACGCGCCGGTAACCGTCCAGTCCATGACCAAGACCGACACAAGGGACGTGGCGGCCACCGTGCGCCAGATAAGAGAGCTGGAGGAAGTTGGGTGTGACATCATCAGGTCGGCTGTCCCGGACATGGAGGCCGCCAAGGCTATCCCTGAAATCAAGAAGCAGATAAACATTCCCCTGGTGGCCGACATCCATTTCCACCATCAGATTGCCCTGGAGTGCATCAAGGGCGGGGTGGACATGCTGAGGCTCAACCCCGGCAATATACGCGACGAAGAGAAGGTGAAGGAGGTGGTGGAGGCCGCAAAAGAGCGCCAGATACCGATTCGTATAGGCGTCAACTTTGGCAGCCTCCCGCCTGTTGGCGGTATAGGCAAGACTCGCGGATTCTCCAGGCACATGGACATGGTGAACAAGCTGCCCAAGGCCGGGGAAGCTGCCGAAGAGGAATATAGTATCGTTGACCACATGGTTGCTACGGCCCTGTGGGAGATAGGTGTCCTCGAGGCGTTGGACTTCGACCTTATCAAAATATCCCTCAAGGCTTTCGATGTCCCCACGACTGTAGAAGCCTATCAGCGTATCGCCGACATGGTGCCCTATCCTCTGCACCTGGGCATTACCGAGTCGGGTACCGTAAAGTCCGGCTCCATCAGGAGCGCCATAGGCCTTGGTATGCTCCTGTACGAGGGCATCGGTGACACCATACGCGTCTCCCTCAGCGGCGACTCCACGGAAGAGGTGATAGCCGGCTACGAAATACTCAAGTCCCTGAATTTACGCCAGAAGGGTACCACCCTGGTGGCCTGCCCCAGCTGTGGACGGGCCGACGTGGACGTGATAAAGCTGTCCAACACGGTGGACGAGATGCTGAAGAAGATTGACAAGAACGTCAAGGTGGCGGTGATGGGTTGCGAAGTCAACGGCCCCGGAGAGGCCAAGGATGCCGACGTGGGCATAGCGGCCGGTGCGGGCCGGGCCGTGATTTTCCGCAAGGGCCAGAAAGCTCGGGTTGTCTCCGCAGACGAGATGCTCTCCGCCCTCATGGAAGAGGTGGAAGCCGTCGCAGCGGCAGCGGGCGACACCTAGGTCAATGGCGTCCCGGCAATGATGCCATACAAGGGGGTAAGATGCCTTTCTGCCCTAATTGTGGCACTGAAGTGCAATCATACGACAACTTCTGTAGTGCTTGTGGCAATGTACTTACAAGAGAAGAAGAGGCTCGGACCGCACGGCGGAACATAGGTGGAACTCCTGAGATATTGCCATACCAGATATCACTGCCGAGAGTCCTTTTCATGACGGTTCTATCTTATGGTCTTTACATATTCTACTGGTTCTATCTGACCTGGAAACAATATCGCGATCACACCAGGACTGAGGTCTATCCCGTTTGGCATGCTCTGACCCTGATTGTCCCCATCTATGGCCTTTTCCAAATCTATCATCACATGAATTCCTTCAAAGTGTTGATGCTTTTCGCCGGTCTTCCCAACACTATCGGCCCAGTAATGGCCGTGGTTCTGGTGATAATATCATCAGTGCTAAGTGGGTTGTCATTCATAATGCTGGGAGGCTTTACAGGTTCTAGTGAGATAACCCAAGGAACCGCAATAGATGTGCTCATTCTGGACATCATCTCAGTGGCCGTCATTGTAGGACTTCTCGTCCATGCCCAGGCAAACTTGAACAGCTACTGGGGCAGCCTAACAAATGTGAGGTTGGCACATGCCAGGATAGGAATAGGCGAGATAATCTTTGGACTGATAGGTATCTGGTTCTGGTTTAACATATTTGCACTTATCCTGAGTGATGCTTATAGGACGGCTTAGTTATGAAGTTCTCCCAGCTTATCTCCAAAACCATGCGTACTGAGCCTACCGAGGCCGAGACGGCTAGCCACCGTCTCATGCTGAAGGCGGGCATGGTCTACCAGGTGGCCTCGGGCGTCTACAGCTACCTCCCACTGGCATGGCGTTCACTGCGCAAGATTGAGAACATCATCCGGCAGGAGCTAGACGCCGCCGGAGGCCAGGAAATCAGGATGTCCGTTCTCCAGCCGATGGAGCTATGGGAGGAGACAGACCGCCGTTCCGCCTTCGGAGACAACCTGTTTGCCCTTGAGGACCGTCGCGGACGGCCCATGGTACTGGCCCCTACCCATGAGGAAGTCGTAACCAACATAGTCCGTGCCAACGTGCAAAGCTACCGGGACCTGCCTGCTATCCTGTATCAGATACAGACCAAGTTTCGGGACGAGCCAAGGCCAAGGGCCGGACTGATTCGGGTCCGTGAGTTCGACATGAAGGACGCTTACAGCTTCGACGCCGACGAGGAGAGCCTTGAGAACAGCTACCAGGCCATGGCCCAGGCGTACAGGAACATCTACGAGCGATGTGGCCTGCCCGCGCTGATGGTGGAGGCCGACAGCGGGGCTATCGGTGGTAAGGACTCTCACGAGTTCATCCTGCCCACCCCCAGCGGTGAGGACGTTGTTCTGACGTGCCCCAAATGTGGCTACGCCGCCAATACCGAGAAGGCCGGGGGAGTCGTGCCTCCCACTCAGATGGAGCCACCCCTTCCGATGGAGGAGGTCTCCACACCCGGAATCAAGACCATAGCAGGGCTGTCCGACTACCTGGGCATTCCCCGGAGCAGCACCCTCAAAGCCGTCTTCTATTCTGCCGATGGCGACGTGGTCTTTGCCACCATTCGCGGAGACTTGGAAGTGAACGAAGTCAAGCTGAAAAATGCCCTCCATTGCCACGACCTGCGACTGGCCAACGGTGAGGAGGTAGAGGCTGCGGGGTTGGTTGCCGGCTCCGCTTCGCCTATAGGCCTGGAGAACATGAAGAGGGTTGCCGACGAGTCCATCAAATCCGGCTCCAACTTTGCCGTGGGGGCCAACAGGCCGGACACCCACATCATCAATGCCAACTATCCCAGGGATTTTCAGGTGGACATCCTGACTGATATTGCCCTGGCCGAGAAGGGACATGGCTGTATTCGTTGCGGGACTCCTCTGGAAGCTACTCGTGGCGTTGAGGTGGGCCATATCTTCAAGCTGGGCACCTTCTTCAGTGAGACATTGGGAGCATACTTTCTGGGCAGGGAGGGGCAGCAGCACCCCATCATAATGGGTTGCTATGGCATTGGAGTCGGGAGGCTACTGGCCGCCGCCATAGAGCAGAACCACGACGACCGGGGCATCGTCTTTCCCACGCCCATAGCTCCCTACCAGGTGCACCTGGTAGGTCTCAACTTGGCTGATGGCGAGGTGGCTGAAGCCGCTGACGAGCTTTATGAACGTCTCTGGCAAGATGGCATTGAGACCCTGTACGATGACCGCCGCGAGGAGGCCGCCGGTGTCAAATTCAACGATGCCGACCTGCTGGGCCTGCCACTCCGTCTGGTGGTCAGCCCTCGCAACCTCCGACAGGTCTCGGTGGAGCTAAAAGAGCGCCGGGATAAGGAGGCAACGCTGGTGCCAGTAGGCGAGGCGGTGGGGCGTATAGCGAGGCTGATAAAGGGGTAAGTGTTCGGAGCCGATAGCTCCCTTTCTCCGGCAAAGTACAGGGGTTATAATGGGGTTGGCCTGTCCCTACCGATGCAAGAGTCACTAAAAGCCGGTGACAGCCCCATATGCCAAAGGAGGCCCCTTATGACCAGCCATAGCAGGGAGGAGTGGCAGGAGAATACTCTGGATCCTGTCGTCAAGCGATACCCCGAGCGAGAAGACCAGTTCCGTACCGAATCGGGTATTGAGCAGGACACTACCTACTTTCCCCAGGGTCTGGACTTGTCGGGATTTGACTACGACTCCGACCTGGGCTACCCCGGCGAATATCCCTTCACCCGGGGAGTACAGCCCAATATGTACCGGGGACGGCTGTGGACCATGCGTCAGTATTCGGGATATGCCACTGCCGAGGAGTCCAATCGTCGCTATCACTACCTCCTTGAGCAGGGCCAGACGGGCCTCTCCATCGCCTTTGACCTGCCCACCCAGATAGGTTACGATTCGGACCACCCCCTCGCTCAAGGAGAGGTTGGCAAGGTTGGCGTTCCCATAAGCAGCCTCTGTGACATGGAAGTCCTGCTGGACGGCATACCCCTGGACAAGGTGAGCACCTCCATGACCATCAACGCCACTGCATCCGTCCTCCTGTGCCTTTACATCGCCGTCGGCAAGAAGCAGGGCGTCCCGCCGGACAGGCTCAACGGCACTATTCAGAACGACATCCTCAAGGAGTACATCGCCCGCGGCACCTACGCCTACCCGCCCCGTCCATCCATGCGCCTGATAGTAGACGTGTTCAAGTATTGCGCCCAGGAAGTTCCCCGATGGAACACCATCAGCATCAGCGGCTACCACATGCGGGAGGCAGGCGCAACCGCCGTGCAGGAGTTGGCCTTCACCTTTGCCAACGCCATAGCCTACGTCCAGGCGGCGGTGGATGCGGGCCTGGACGTGGATGATTTTGCCGGGCGTCTCTCCTTCTTCTTTGTGGCCCAAAACAACCTCTTTGAGGAAATCGCCAAGTTCCGCGCAGCACGCCGCATGTGGGCCAAGATTATGCGGGAGCGGTTTGGGGCCAGGAATCCCCGGTCATGGATGCTCCGCTTCCATACCCAGACTGCCGGTGTGACCCTCACGGCCCAGCAGCCCGACAACAACCTCATTCGCTCTACTATCCAGGCCCTGGCGGCGGTCCTGGGGGGCACCCAGTCGCTGCACGTTAACTCGCGGGACGAAGCCCTGGCCCTTCCTACCGAAGAGTCAGTGCAGCTCTCCCTGCGCACTCAGCAAATACTTGCCCACGAGAACGGGGTGGCCGACGTGGTGGACCCTCTGGGAGGGTCGTACTACGTAGAGAACCTCACCAGCCGCCTGGAGGAGGAGGCCTTCCGCTACATTGAGAAGATTGATGATATAGGGGGAGCCATTGCCGCCCTGGAGCGAGGCTATCAGATACGGGAGATACACGACTCAGCCTACAAGCATCAGGAGGACGTGGAGAAGGACAGGCGGATAATCGTGGGAGTCAACCGCTATGTCAGCGAGACCCCTCCCATAGCAGGACTGCTGAAGGTGGACCCGGCCCTGGCCCGTCACCAGGTAGAGGGCCTCCAGCAGCTTCGCCGGGACCGGGATGACGTTGTGGCCGAGAAGTCTCTGACCCGTCTGGCGGAGGTGGCCCGCAGTGACGATAACACCGTGCCGGTGATTCTTGAGTGTGTGGAAAACTACTGCACTTTGGGGGAGATATGCGGCGTCTTTCGGGACGTCTTCGGCGAACAGGGCGAGTTCATGGCATTCTAGGAGTATTTCCCCGTGCTAAGGTTCACAAATCATGCTGAAATTCAGATAGCTGTCCGAAGAATCTCTTATGACATAGTAAGAAGGACTATTGAAGTACCTCAACAGCGAATACCTTCAATTTTGGGGAGATATGTATGCCAGAGCAGATATTTCGATACTCTGCACCAAGAAGAGATGCTGATGCGAGTTGTTATCGAACCTCAAGGTGAAGACATGGTTGTCGTTAGTGTCTACAATACTTCGAGAATAAGGAGATATTGGATAGAGGAGCCACTATAATGAAGATTACTTATGACCCGGAAACAAACACTCTCACTATACGGCTCAAGGATGCCTTGATCAAGGAAAGTGATGAGCTTTGCGAGGGCTTTGTTGCCGACTACGACGATGAAGGCAATATCGTCGGGCTGGAAATCTTCGATGCATCGCATCGGGTGACGGAGCCGCAAAACATGGTCTTTGAGTCAATGGGACATCCCGTCGCAAGCAGTACATCGGGGTAATGATTAGCCTCCGATTATCGGACTTACTATACTAGGAGGTACACAATGGCAGACCTTCTACTTACGGAAGAAGAACGGATGCTACAGGCGGCGGTGCGGGAGTTCGCCGACAGAGAGCTTGCGCCCCGCGCCAGGGAACTGGACGAGAAGGAAGAGTTCTCCCAGGAGAACTGGGAGGGTATGGCCGCCCTGGGACTCACCGGCATTGGTATAGACCCTGCCTACGGTGGCAGTGGCGGCGGCTACCGGCAGATGGCAATTGCCGAGGAGGAAGTAGCGCGTGGAGATGCCGCCACCAGCGTAACCCTCGTTGCCCACATGTCCCTGGGCACCCATACCATCTACCAGTATGGTAACGAGGAACAGAAGCTAAGGCTCGTCCCGCCCCTAGCCGAAGGGAAGAAGATGGCCGCCTGGGCACTCACCGAGCCCGGAGGCGGCTCCGATGCTGCTGCCCTCCAGACCACCGCAACGCTCCGTGACGGTGCTTATTATCTCAACGGCAGCAAGATTTTCATCACCAACGGCGACGTGGCGGAGTACATCGTGGTCTTCGCTACCGAGGACAAGGACCGGGGTTCTCGGGGCGTGAGCGCCTTTGTCCTGGAAAAGGGCGCTCCCGGATTCGACGTATACAAGCAGCACGGTAAGATGGGTATGAGGGGCTCCAGCACCACGGAGTTGACCTTTCAGAACACTCCCGTATCCCAGGAGAACCGTCTGGGCGAAGAGATGCGGGGATTTCGATACGCCATGGAGATACTGGACTCCAGCCGGATTATCATAGCTGCCCAGTGCGTGGGGATAGGCCAGGCGGCCCTTGAAGCGGCTGTGAGATATGCTCAACAGCGTCAGTCCTTTGGCCGGCCCATTGCCCAGCACCAGGCCATACAGTTCATGCTGGCCGACATGGCAACGGAGGTCTATGCGTCCAGAGTAGCGACCATGCACGCCGCCACCCTCAAGGATAATGACCTTCCTTTCATAGACGAAGCATCAATGGCCAAGCTCTTGGCCTCGGAGACGGCGGTGCGGGCCACGTCCAATGCCCTTCAAATCTACGGCGGATACGGCTACTTCAAGGACTCCCCCGTCGAGCGACTTTTCCGGGATGCCAGGGTTACCACCATATACGAGGGCACTTCGGAGGTGCAGCGTCTGATAATCGCCCGGCAACTCCTGGCCCAATATCCGCTGTAAGCAGGACTCATCTGAGCTTGACACCCAGGGAGGCACGGAAAAAGTGAATGACGTTTGTACAGTCCAGTACGTAGACCACGTGGGAGCGGCGGTCAAGGACCTCGATGCGGCAATCAAGCTCTTCCGGGATATTTTCCAGATACAGCCGGGGGAGATAAAGGAGCTACCAGACCAGGGCGTCAGGGCGACTCTCTTGCTCGTGGGCCAGACGCGTTTGGAGCTACTTCAGCCCCTGTCGCCCGAGAGTCCGGTGGGCCGTTTCCTGGAACGCCGCGGAGAAGGTCTGCACCATCTGGCCTTCCATGTGGATAATGTTGCTGAAAAGCTGGCAAACTTGAGCGACCAAGGGATAGATCTGATAGACAGGGAACCCAGAGAAGGGTTGTCGGGGATCATTGCCTTCATTCACCCAAGGTCGGTACATGGTATACTAACCGAGCTTGTCCAAACACCCTGATATTCATCTACGAGGCTATGCCGTAGGCTTCGTGGGTGGTATGATACTCCCTGAAGCAAACCCGGATTGAGGTGGTCAATCAATGGCGCAGCAAAGCACCAGGATACGAGTCCTTGTAGCGAAACCGGGCCTTGATGGACATGACAGGGGGGCGAAGGTGGTAGCAAGGGCCTTGAGGGATGCAGGGATGGAGGTAATATATACCGGCATCCGTCAGACCCCACAGATGATTGTGGAAGCAGCGTCTCAGGAAGACGTGGACGTAATAGGTCTCAGCATACTCTCCGGTGCCCATCTTGAGATTTTCCCTGAAATCATGTCACATTTGCACGCGAAGGGTATGGATGACGTGATAGTAGTAGCAGGGGGAATCATACCGGAGGAGGACCGCGACCCCCTGCTTCAAATAGGCGTAAAAACGGTGTTTGGCCCCGGCACGTCTACCCAGGATATTGTAAAGTTCATTCAGGAGGCTCTGAAGTAGTGGGACCGGCGTGTGAGCACGTTGCGACACCCCCGGCTACCCGGCAGATACCAATATCAGGGAATTCCTTTCACCGGAAGTCACTGATACTTGACAGACCGCCTAGTATACCCCTTATAATTGCCACCTAGATTGACAAATCAAAGTCTTTTGTCTTATGCACTATAATGTAGCCAGACTCCTCAAAGAGCCGGTAGGCTCCACCCGCACATACGGGATTAGTGAGTCTATCCCCGCTGATGACGGCGATGCCTTTATTTCCCCCAAAGGTCAGCTTCTGCTGATGCGTACCGACAAAGGGGTATGGGTAGATGCTAAAGTGGGAATGAAGGTGCTGGTATCCTGTAGCCGATGCCTCAAAATCTTCCCCTGCTCCGTGAATGTGGTCATACAGGAAGAGTACCTGCCTACCGTGGATATAAACACAGGGCAGTCCTTACACGTCCCGGAGAGGGAGGAAGGTTCCTTCACTATTGACCAGCGTCATATACTGGACCTGACGGAGGCGCTGCGGCAGTACGCAATAACCAATCAGCCAATGAAGCCTCTGTGTTATCAGGGCTGCCTGGGGCTATGCCACATCTGCGGGGCCGATAATAATAACGGCCCCTGTTCATGTGAGGAAGAGACAGCAGACCCCAGGTGGGCTACTCTGCTGAAACTGAAAGAACGTAGCATAGGCTGAGACTGGACTTCTTGAGGACCAAAAGAGGTATACTATGGGTGCATTACCGGTAAAAAAGCTGACCAAGTCGCGACAGGGGAAAAGGCTGGCCCACTACAAGCTAAGCCCGTTGTATCCGTCGCGATGTCCCAGATGCTCCAGTGCCAAGCTGCCCCACAGGGCTTGCCCCAGTTGCGGGTACTATAAGGGGCGACAGGTAGTAGTTAGCGAAGGAGCGTAGATACGGTTTTGGGTTCCGCCCGTATCCGAAGACGCCACTGTGGAGAAAGGGGGTGATTAGCAGGATGAGGAAAGGCGGACCGTAGGCAGACCTGCACTGGTATTACGCACTATCCTGATTCTTAGCTGCCAGTAACAAACAAGTCCAAGTATGGAGGCAAATACGGAAACGCAAGGGTCTCCCAAAACAGCATATGTTTTCCCGGGTCAGGGTGCCCAGTCCGTGGGCATGGGACTAGAGCTCTATCGCTCCTCGAAAGCCGTGCAAGAGCTACACAACGAAATAGATGGTATATTAGATTTTTCTCTGACCAAGTTAATATTCGAGGGGCCTGAGAAGGAGCTTGAGCAGACCATAAATTCCCAGCCTGCTATAATGGCAACCAGCCTAGCCTGTCTCGAGGCCCTTAAGGAGTTGAATCAGTCAGATACGTGCCAACCGACCGCCCTGGCAGGCCACAGCCTTGGTGAGTACACCTCTCTGGTAGTTTCCGGCGCCCTTGGTCTCGCCGACGGTATGCGTCTGGTGCGTGAGCGGGGAAGGCTCATGCAAGAAGCGTCGGAAAAGCACCCCGGCAGCATGGCTGCCATCATTGGGCTGGACGAGATTAGCGTAGAGGAGATATGCCTGGAGACGGGTGCCGAAGTAGCTAATATTAACGGAGGCGACCAGATAGTTATAAGCGGCGACCGAGTATGTGTGGCTCGCGCCGTAGACATGTCCTCCGTTCGTGGAGCGAGGAAGGCCATACCGTTGGCTGTGAGCGGCGCTTTTCACTCCTCTCTGATGGCCTCGGCCCGGGAAGGCCTGATTTCTGCCATTGAGAACATAAATTTCCAAGACCCGGTCACCCCTATTGTTGCCAACTCCACGTCAAAGCCGCTGACCACCGCTGATGAGGTCAAGGGAGAGCTTCTGACCCAGCTTTGCAACTGTGTCCAATGGAAAAAGTCGGTCAGTTGCATGATAGACTTGGGAGTGACGAGCTTCATAGAGTTCGGCCCGGGTAAGGTTCTGGTAAGCTTGATAAAAAGAATCGGCTCTACCCCGGCATACCAGGATAGACACGTAGAGGTTATGAACGTAGCAGACCTGTCCTCGGCCAGGAAAGTGGCGGAAGCCAACATTAGAGGAGCACTGGCAGGGCGTCCTCTGACGGCAACTTGAAGAAACTTCGACTGTAGACCGATGGTGAGAGGAAAGTCTGCCTACTCCAGAAGAAAGGCACGGGCTCTAGCCCTCCAGGTCCTGTATGAAGTGGACCTGGCCAACCACCCCGTGGGCGACTCCTTTGAACGGCTGAGAGAAGAGTCTGAGCTACCGGAAGAAACCTCGGTCTATGCCCTGAAGCTGGCACAGGGAGTAGTTAGCCAGCGACATGAGATAGACGAGTCCATCCACAAGCATGCGCCAGCATGGCCCGTAAAGCAGCTCCCCGTAGTAGACCGGAATATCCTTCGGCTAGCCTTATTCGAGATTCACTTTAGCCGTGGAATACCCCGCAAAGTGGCGATTAACGAGGCTGTCGAGTTGGCCAAGACCTTTGGCAGTGAGAGTTCGCCGAGGTTTGTGAACGGAGTGTTGGGTTCTGCGGTCGAAGCGCTTGACACCAGTGGCGGGAGACTGGTTGAAGCTATCTCTACTAGCCCGGCGAAAATGAGTATAATCTCTGAAGATACCATCAGTCAGGAAGGAAAGTGAGGCCATGCCAACCATTTACGAACGAATGAAAGTAATCGTGTCGGATAAACTGGACGTAGATGAGGACGCCGTTGTTCCCAGCGCCTCTTTTGTGGATGATCTGGATGCTGACTCTCTGGATTTAGCGGAGCTTATCATGGCCTTCGAGGAGGAGTTCTCCGACGACGAGAACAGGATTGAGATTTCCGACGAGGATGCAGGACAAATAATAACTCTTCAGGACGCTATTGACTATCTGAAGCGGCATGGGGTCCAGGATACCTAAGACGCTCCATCCCCGACCCACGGGAAGCAACGTAGACTCCATTGTTCGACTTGGGCTTGCAGTTTAACTCAAGCCAGGTGAAGCGGATTTCTTCCACACACTAGATTATGTGGAAACACAGACCATGACCTCTCCACAGTCTTTCGTTATTTGAAAGCGAGTGGTATGGCAAGGCGGAAATGTAGACATGTCTGATATGAATAACGTTGAGGAGATAGCCCGGCAAGTCCATTCCTGTACGGACTGCCCCCTGAGCAAGAGCCGCACCAATGCGGTCCCCGGTGAGGGCCCCGCCGATGCTGAAATCATGTTCATAGGGGAGGGACCGGGTTACCACGAGGATCGTCAGGGGAGGCCCTTTGTAGGACCGGCCGGAAAGTTTCTTGAAGAACTTCTGGCCTCTATCGGACTGGGTAGAGAGGACGTTTTCATAGCCAATATGGTGAAATGCCGGCCCAGCAACAATCGCGACCCGCTGCCGGCCGAGATAGCTGCGTGCAGCAAGTACCTGGACAGACAAATAGAGCTGGTAAATCCGAAACTGGTGGTTACGCTGGGGCGCTTTTCCATGGCCAGATTTTTCCCCAAGGAGAGCATTAGCAGGGCCAGAGGGAAGGCGCGCAAGGCGGGCAAACTAACCGTGTACCCCATAATGCATCCCGCAGCCGCTCTTCACAGACAGGAGTTGAGGAAGACCATAGAGGACGATTTTAGAGCCATTCCTGAAGTTCTCAAGCTCGCTGACAGCCAAGCCGTGGAAGAAACCGGAAATATTGAAAGCAGCGAGCACAGCGACTCCACCACCCAGCAACCGCAACAGTTATCTATGTTCTAGGCGGTAAACCACTATGCCCAAAACCCCGCTAAGAGTAATTCCCCTGGGTGGACTGGGGGAGGTAGGCAAAAATATGATGGCCCTGGAGTACGACCGGGACATCATTGTCATAGACTGTGGGTTGCTGTTCCCGGAGGAGGATATGCCGGGGGTGGACCTCGTAATCCCCGATATAACCTACCTTGTAGAGCGACAGGACCGCGTCAAAGGCATCCTCATAACCCATGGCCACGAGGACCATACCGGAGCCTTGCCCCACGTACTGCCCAGCCTGCCGGTGCCGGTTTATGCTCCCAGACTGGCTCACGGACTCATATCTGTAAAGCTCAAGGAGCGCCGAGGGCTTAAAGGAACGAAGCTGGAGGTGGTTGAGCCGGGCAAATCAATAAAGCTTGGCAAATTCCGGGTGGAATTTTTCCCGGTGTGTCACAGTATACCCGATGCAATGGGTCTGGCCATAGACACCCCCGTCGGGCTGGTCGTTCACTCCGGTGACTTCAAAATAGACTATACCCCCGTGGACGGTAAGCCCACCGACCTGGTGCGCCTTGCCTCCTACGGTTCCCGTGGAGTGCTCTTGCTCCTCTCGGACTCCACTTATGCCGAATTACCAGGGTTCACCCCCTCGGAACAGGTAGTGGGTGATGCCTTGGACAGGGCGATAGGGGAGGCACCGGGACGGGTCCTGGTAGCCACCTTCGCTTCCCTCATCTCCCGGATTCAGCAGGTGATTGACGCTGCTGCCAGGCACGACAGGAAGGTGGGCATCGTTGGGCGGAGTATGGTGGAAAACGTAAAGATGAGCATTGAGATGGGATACCTCTCGCCCCCTCCGGGTGTACTTCTTCCTTTGGGAGAGACCAGGCAGCTTGCCTCCGACCGGGTGGTGCTGGTTACTACGGGAAGCCAGGGAGAGCCTACGTCGGCCCTTGCGCGTATCGCAAACCGCGACCACCGGGATATACGGGTCACGCCGGGGGATACGGTAATCATATCGGCCACTCCCATACCCGGAAACGAAACGGTCATTACCAAGACCATAGACAATCTCTTCCGTCAGGGGGCCAGGGTGCTTTTCGACAGGATAGCAATGGTGCACGTCCATGGCCACGCCAGCCGGGAAGAGTTGAAGATGATGCTCAGCCTCACAACCCCCCAATTCTTTGTGCCTGTTCATGGCGAGTACCACCACCTGGTGGCCCACAAGGGTCTGGCCCAGTTGATGGGCGTGCCGGACTCGGGCATTTTCGTCCTGGAAGATGGCGATGTCTTGGAGCTTACCCGGGATGGCGGGAAGGTGGTTGACAAGGTTCCGGCAGGCCACGTCTATGTGGATGGCCACAGCATCATAGATTCCAAAAGCTCAATCTTGAAAGACAGGCGGGCGCTTTCCAGGGATGGTGTACTGATGGTGACAATAGCCCTGGATAAAGACGCCGGCACCCTTGCCAAACCACCTCAAATTACCTCCAGGGGTTTCATGGAGCAGGAAGACGTATCGGAGTTGTTCCTGAGAGTATCGGAATCTCTGGTAGAGTCCTTTGACCACACAAGCCGATATCCTATTGATCGGAGTACCATTGATGCCATGATAAAAGATACGGTGAGCAAGCTCCTTCTCAAGGAGACGGGACGCCGGCCCACTATCATGACGTCAACATTGGAGGTGTAGTGCCAAAATCGAAAAGAGCAAAAGTCAGCAATTTTAATTTCCTTGCCGTCCCGTTAGCCCTTCCCAGATTAGCCTGGGCTGCTTTTCCCTTGTCTTTCTTCCTGGCAGCCCTGGCAGCATTTATCATCTTTCCCGACGTGCGTCACCGTGCCCTGGAGTCCCTGGGCTACGGTTTGATTCCTGTAGCCCTGTTTATAGTCAGCTTCGCCCTCGCCCTGCGCCACAATTATAATGCTTGGGTCAAAAGATACTGGAGGGCATGGCTCGGTTCGGCCTTGCTGGTGTCCATAGCCCTGGGCATAATGTCCATGATTCACCCGTCAGACGGCGTAATGAAGGACTCATCCTTTGGTGGCAGGTGGGGGCAGTATCTGGGCGGCTCACCCCTGGCCCTTGGGGCATTGAAGGTCGCTATCCTCATGCTCCTGACTCCTCTGCTCATCTTCCCCCGGCGTGCGGGGTTGGTCTACTTCCGTGGTACTGAGAAATTCTTGCGCGTCGTAGTCCCCGCATCTAAACGCTTGGCGCTCGGCTTTGCCAGCTCTATAAAGAATCTGGTGGGAGAACGTGACTCTGAACAACAGGAGGCTCACAAGAGCGTGGGGGTCCTGGGCAAGGTGTCATCGCCATTCACCATGCTCTGGAGGTCCCTCTTTGGTGGTCCAAGAGCCGAGCCAGCCGACGCACAAGAAGAGCCTGTGCAGAAAAAGCCGAAAGAGAGTCCGGCACAAAAAGCCCCCACTTCCGGCTGGAATCTCCCGTCCACCGAACTCCTTAACAAGGGAGAGAGCCAACCCGTGCCACCGACCGTCCTTCAGCAGATGTCCCAACAGATTGAGAAGGCCCTGGCCGACCACCGCATTGACGTCGAGGTGGATGACGTACGGACTGGGCCGAGGATTATCCAGTTTGGTCTGGTGCCCGGTTGGGTGAAGTTGTATCGGAACTCCAAGTCCGCCAAGTCTGGGGCCAACGAGCCGTCCCTGGAGGATGCAAGCCGGGTGAAGGTCCAGGATATAGTGGCGCGACAGACTGACCTGGCCCTAGCCCTCAAGACCCCCTACTTGCGCATTGAAGCCCCGGTGCCCGGCGAGGCCCTGGTGGGGCTGGAGGTGCCCAATCCGTGTCCCCGTTCGGTTGTGCTCAGGTCGGTGGTGGAGAGCGAGCCCTTCCAGAAAATTGCGGCCAAAAACGGGCTGCCCGTGGCCCTGGGTGAGGATACGGCGGGGGAGCCGGTGGCCGGAGACCTCAGCGGCCTTCCCCACCTCCTCATCGCCGGAGCCACAGGCAGCGGAAAGAGCGTCTGCACAAATACCATCGTCTCGTCCCTGCTCCTGACCAACGGCCCCGACAGGCTGCGCATGGTTATGGTGGACCCCAAGCGAGTAGAGCTTACGCCTTTTAACGGGATACCCCACCTCGTGACCAAGGTAATCGTGGACACGGACGAGGTGCTGTCAGTCTTGCGGGCCATGCAGAACGAGATGACCCGCCGCTACAAGCTGCTGGAGGAGATAGGCGCAAGGAACCTGGAGGCGTACAACAAGAAGTCCAGCGCTCACATGCCCTTCCTGGTGATTATCATTGATGAGTTGGCCGATCTGATGATGGCTGCCTCATACGAAGTGGAGCACGGCTTGGTGCGCCTGGCGCAGTTGGGTCGGGCAGCTGGCATCCATCTTATTGTGGCCACTCAGCGCCCCTCGGTGAAAGTGGTCACCGGCCTGTTGAAGGCCAACGTACCTGCCAGAATAGCCTTCTCGGTGGCATCCCAGGTGGACTCCAGGGTAATCCTGGACACTGGCGGAGCCGAGAAGCTGATGGGCAAGGGGGACATGCTTCTCCTTAACTCTGATTCCCCCAAGCCCAGACGGGTTCAGGGTACATACGTGAGCGACCTTGAAATAGAGAAGCTGGTGGAGTTCTGGAAGAAGCAGTCCGGCCCACCGGTGCCGGAGATACCCCTGGACGAGAGCTATCCCCCCGAATCTGGCTCTGATAGTGAAGAGGAGGAGGACGAGGAAGATGTCATGGACAAGGCCCGTGAGCTCGCCGAGAGGTATCAAAGCCTCTCAGCTTCCGTGCTCCAGCGTCGGCTCCAAGTAGGATATCCCAGGGCGATGAAGCTGATGAAGCAGTTGGAGGAGGAAGGGCTGGTCTCTCCAGCACATGCCAGGACATGAGGACTGATTGGGACGGGGGAGTCATGTTGTCCTGTCGGACACTGACCCCTTCCCTTTCTACGGTTTTCGTTGTACCATTGGATTACGAGGTATGAAAGATCGGTAAGGTCCTTCATACCTTCCTCCGTTCAGCATTGATCCAATCGTGAGGAGCCCCCGTGAGAAATCTGTCTGAGTATCTTGTACACCTTTTGCGAAGGGGTACTACCCTTGACCGGAGCTATTTGTCCGTATTGCGAGACCATTGCCTGGTATGTGAAGAGGTTATCAGCGAAGCGCCTCTGTACCTGAAATACCGCCTATGCCCTTACTGCCGGTTTCACTACAGCCTCACCGCACGGGAACGTATCGAGTTGCTGGTGAACAAAGGCAGCTTCAGGGAAACCAACAGGTCTATTGCATCCCTCTACCCATTGTCCTTCTCCAGTCGGGGTTCCTACACCAACCGCCTTTCCCAAGCCCAGACGAGAACGGGCCTTACGGAAGCCGCTATTACCGGAGGATGCACTATCGCCGACAGCCATGCGATGATAGTGGTGCTGGACTTTGGCTTCATGGGTGGCAGCATGAGCAGTGTGGTCGGGGAAAAGGTGGCCCTGGCCTTCGAGTCAGCTGCCAAACGGGAGTACCCCCTTGTGGCCCTGGTCAGCGGAGGAGGCGCTCGCATACAGGAGGGGGTCCTCTCGCTGATGCAGATGGCCAAAACCGTGGCAGCAGCCAATCGCTTGAAGGAAAAAAATGTCCCCTTCATAGTGGTGCTTTCAAATCCGGCAACCGGCCAGGCGTATGCCAGCTTTGCCAATCTGGCGGACCTTATCTTCGCCGAGCCCGGCTCTCTCATTGGCCTTGCCCCGATGAAAACTCTCAGGGAGGCGTCGAGGAGGCCCCTACCATTGGACGCCCACACCGCCGAGGCACACCTGGAACATGGCTTGCTGGATAGTGTGGTTGACCGTGAAGAACTGAGGGCAAAGCTGAGTACCGTTCTGGACATACTCGGCCCACAGCGCAACTCTCGAACAGACGGCAAGCGCAGCGTAAAGCTGACCACCGGAAACGGGGCAATTGGGGGTGCCGAGGCAGAACAAGCTGTGAAAATTGCAAAGAACCCGGCGCGCCCTTCGTCTCTCATGTATATACTCTCAATCATTGAGGAGTTTATTGAGCTTAGGGGCGACCGTGTAAGCGGTGACGACAGGTCCATAGTGGGGGGCTTGGGCTATCTGAATGGCGAAAGGGTGGTGGTCATAGGCCAGGAACGGGAAGTGTGTGATACGGGAGACCTGTACCATACTTATCCCGAGGGATTCCGCAAGGCGCGTCGCCTCATCGGTCTGGCCGCCCGGTTCAAGCTGCCGGTTATAACTCTGATCGATACCCAGGGTGCCCATCCCGGCTTGGAGTCCGAAGAGCAGGGCGTGGGCAACGCCATCGCTACCACGCTGTCCCTTATGGCCGAGGTGCCTGTACCGATAGTCTCGGTGATAGTGGGTGAGGGAGGCAGTGAAGGCGCACTTGCGCTGGGGATAGCGGATGCCGTACTTATGCAGCAATACGCCATTTACTCCCCCATTTCGCCGGGACAGACCGCCAGCAGGCTCTACCGCAATCCCTCAAGTCGTAGAGAGGATGTACAGGTCCCCGTACTCACAGCACATGACTGCAAAGAGTTGGGCATCATAGACGAGGTCGTGAGGGAGCCGGAGGGAGGCGCCCATAACAATCTCCATGAGGCGGCCCAAGAGATACAACTGGCCTTGGCAAGACAGTTCGCCGCCCTGGGTAAGATATCCTCCAAGAAGCTGGTGAAGAACCGATATAAGAAGTTCAGAAATATGGGTGAATATACCAGCCATTCCAAGGCTGCGGTTCGCAGAGAAGTCTCTTTGTTAGAACATATCGTGCTCAAAGAGCAGGCGGACAAGAGGGGCAAGTCCAAGAAAAAGGCCGAGGAAGAGTTGATCGAAAGGTGATTTTTTGAAGCACTGTCGGCGGAGTCCTAGTCCGACTCTTTCCCGAGGGCATCCAGGCTGGCCTTGATATTTTCGAGAATCCCCCGGTACTCATCCATAACCTCAGAGTTGGCCAGAACGGTGGGCTTGGATGTATCCCTGTAGTCGGGCCTGAGCGCTATGGAACCTAGCAAGGGAAGGCCCATCTCTCGGGCCAGAACATCGCCCGCTCCCTCGCCGAACATCTCGCCGGTATAATTTTCCACAACTCCCAGGACGTTCACCTTCAGCTTTCTTATCATGTTGATGCATCGTTTGGCATCCAGGTTAGCCAGGTGTTGAGGGGTGGTTACCACCACGAAGCCATCCAGGGGCAACGCCTGCATGACGGTGAGAGGTGCGTCCGAGGTGCCCGGGGGAAGGTCAACCACGAGATAGTCCAGGTCACCCCAGGCAGTCATCTGGAGGAACTGGTTGATGGCGTTGTGAATCATGGGGCCTCGCCAGATGATGGCCTCTTCCTCGTTCTCCTGGAAGAAGGCCATGGAGACCACCTTCACACCAAAGCGCTGAGAGGGAATGATTTCCTCATTTTTGTAGGCGGGTTTGTCCGAGATGCCCATGACCCTGGTAACGTTTGGGCAGTCTATGTCCACGTCCAGCAGGCCAACTTGATTTCCCTCGTTGGCCAGAGCGGTGGCGAGGTTGACCGCAATGGTGGTCTTGCCAACGCCGCCCTTTCCGCTATACACGGCCACCTTGGTTTTTATGCTGGCCAGACGCTGAGTTACCTGGCGCTTCTGCTGCCAAGTGCGTTTGATAGCCTCAAGCCTGGCTTTCTCCTGGGGAGTTGTCATTCCTCACACCCACCTTAGTTATCAGAAAGAGCCATAAAATACCTGTAAGTTAGTCCAGACCCAAGAGCTTCTTGCCGTCGTCGCTAATCAGGTCGGGACTCCAGGGGGGGTCAAAGGTCATCTCCACCTCTACGTCCTCCACGCCTTCCACCTCTGAGACTGCCCACTCGGCCTGTTGGGCGATCATTGGCCCCATTCCGCAGCCCGGAGCCGTAAGGGTCATCTGGACAAAGACGTTGCCCTCATCCACCTGAATGTCGTAGATAAGCCCCAGGTCTACCACGTTAACGGGTATCTCCGGGTCGTAGACGTGCTTCAGTGTCTCCCGGATTTCTTCAACGGTGACTGTCTCCCCTGCCATATTCGCCTCCGCAAGCTTCCTTTGGGTTCATTGGGATTGTACCAAATCTTGATTGATTACGTCAACTTTATGACCGGGCCGAGGATAGCGGCCCCTTCTCGTCCACTGCCAGGATACGCCGGAGCTCGAAAATCTCGTCCCGCATCATTGCGGCCTTCTCGAATTCAAGGTTCTTGGCAGCCGCCTTCATCTGTGTCTCCAGGTCCTTGACGACGCGGAACATTTCGTCCTTCGACATGGCCTGCCTACGGGTCGTGTAGGGGGCACGGGCCTCGGCCACAGCCTTGACCCGGTCGGTTATATCCTTGACCGCCTTTCTTATACCCTGAGGGACAATTCCGTGCTCCAGATTATAAGCGTTCTGTATGTCCCGGCGGCGGTAGGTCTCGTCTATGGCCCGCTTCATGGAACGGGTGACCGTGTCGGCGTACATGATGACGTGTCCTTCGGCGTGTCTGGCCGCCCTGCCTATCATCTGTATCAGGGACGACTCCGAGCGCAGGTAGCCCTCCTTGTCGGCGTCCAGAATGGCTACAAGGCTCACCTCCGGCAAGTCCAGGCCCTCCCGGAGAAGGTTTATCCCCACCACCACGTCGTACACACCCAGGCGAAGGTCCCTGAGAATCTCGCTGCGCTTCAGGGTCTCCAGGTCCGAATGGAGGTAGTGAGTCCTGATGCCCATCTCACGAAGATAGTCGTCCAGCTCCTCGGCCATCTTCTTGGTGAGGGTGGTCACCAGGCAGCGCTCACCTTTATCCACTCGCTCCTTGATTTGGTACATGAGGTCGTCTATCTGCCCCTGGGTTGGCTTTACCTCTATGGTGGGGTCCAGCAGCCCCGTAGGTCGTATCACCTGCTCGACCACGCGATTGCTCACTTCCATCTCATGGGGGCCGGGTGTGGCAGAGACGAAGATGACCTGGTTTATGTGACCCTCGAACTCCCGGAAATTGAGGGGTCTGTTGTCCAGCGCCGAGGGCAGCCTGAAGCCGTAGTCCACGAGGGTCTGCTTGCGGGATATATCGCCGTGATACATTCCCCGCAGCTGGGGCAGAGTCATGTGGGACTCGTCGATGAACATGAGAAAATCCTCGGGAAAGTAGTCCAGGAGCGTCCAGGGAGAACTGCCTGGTTGCCTGCGGGATAGGTGTCGGGCGTAGTTCTCCACGCCGGAGCAGAAGCCTGTCTCGCGCATCATCTCCAGGTCGTAGTTGGTACGAGACTCCAGGCGGGCCGACTCCAGCACCTTGCCCTGGGACTTGAGTTGCCCAAGGGTCTCCTCCAGTTCCACCTGGATGTCCTGGATGGCCATATCCAGCTTCTCCCTGGAGGTTACGAAATGCTTGGCCGGGTATATGTCCATCTCCTGGCGTTGGGAGAGAATCTCCCCAGTGAGGGGGTCTATCTCAACGATGCGCTCTATCTCATCCCCCCAGAACTGCACACGGACCGCCACCTCCTCGTAGGCTGGCAATAGCTCCAGGGTATCGCCCTTGATGCGGAACTTCCCCCGGCTCAGGTCCATGTCGTTTCGCTCGTACTGCATACTCACAAGCTGGCGCACCAGGCTGCTCCTGTTGCGTGTCTCACCCACCTTCACCTGGGTCACGAAACTGTAGTAGTCTTCCGGGTCGCCAAGACCGTAGATACAAGAGACGGAAGCGACGATCAGCACGTCCCGACGGGTCATAAGGGACCTGGTGGCTGAGAGACGCAGCTTCTCTATCTCCTCGTTGATATCGGCATCCTTCTCGATATATGTGTCCGTCTGGGGAACGTAAGCCTCGGGCTGGTAATAATCGTAGTAGGATACGAAGTACTCCACGGCGTTGTCGGGAAAGAACTCCCTGAACTCGGTGGCGAGCTGAGCGGCGAGGGTCTTGTTATGGGCAATCACGAGGGTAGGCCGTTGCACACGCTCTATTATATTGGCCATGGTAAAGGTCTTGCCGCTGCCGGTCACGCCCATCAAGGTCTGGTAGCGGTGGCTATCCTCCGCGCCGAACACCAGGCTATCTACGGCCTGGGGCTGGTCGCCGGTGGGCTTGAAGTCCGAGGCTACTTTGAAGTCAGGCATGTTTCCCGTCCATATCAATAATCTCTATAGCTTGCTCGGTGTTGGCCAAGCGGACACCTTCTCTCGATAACAGGTCTTCTATCTTCTCAAAGTCTTCCCTATCTTCCTGGACTATGCACATCGTTGGGTCATCCGCATCGCCCGTGCTTACAGCTAGGGCGGCAGCGACGTATTTGTCGTCATCGGAGTCGAATTGCCTTGCTCGGAGTTCCTGTTCAATTTCGTCTGGAAGTTGCTCAGACTCGAACTCGAATCTATCCGATTGTCGTATACTATGCCACCACAGGGTACCCTGACCTCCGGGAGACTCGTTACGTCGCCGCCAATATTCAGACTGAATGCCGCTGTTCAGTACGATTCTGTCAGGCATATTCCTCAGCCTCTCCAGAAACTGAACAGCATTAGCGGACTGCTCACGACCAGTATGATTTGCGACTCCGATCACACTGGCATCAATTACCCAGTACCGTACCAAGGCACTACCCCACCTTGGCCGATTCTTTTTCCCTCTTCTTGCGGTCTAATATCACTTTGGTAAGGCTATAAGTCTCAGTATAGTTCTCATCAAAGAAATCTTTAGGCAATGTCTCGTTTACGTACTGGCCGTACTCCGTCAGGCTCACCTCTCTGATCTGTGTCCCCTGTTCCGTGGATTCAAAGTAGTAGATGGCAACGTCGGAGCGGCCTATGGTCTCGTCGGCGATGCGCAGCTGGACCCGGTTTATGATATGCTCGCTATGGGTCTCCAAGATGATCTGCCTATGGTTCTTGGATAGGTCCACCAGCAGGTCTCCCAGGGTGGCCTGAGCCTTGGGATGAAGGTGAATTTCGGGCTGCTCTATCAGGAAGGTACTATCTGGAGGGCTGTAGAAGCCCTCTACTATGACGGGCAAAACCTGGGACGCGCCAAAACCCACGTCGGCAATGTTCACTGGTATCTCGATATGAGGGTCAACGAAGTGGACCTCATACACTGTGGGTGATGCCTGTGAGAATCTGATCTCGATGCTGAATCCAAACCTCTTGACCCATTCCTCTACCATTTCCCCCAATTCTTTTGATGACGCGCCCTTAGTTAAGAAACTGGGTCGCCTCCTATGCATCCGGAGCACATCTACTGTCCGCTCCCCTCTCAAGCCCACATCTTGGGGGGTCTCACCGCCGGCGATGTAGTACCTTTCCGGGGCTGCTCTAAGAGGCCCCAAGTAGAATACATGTCCAAGTAACCCTTGTATGAACTGCCCAAATCCTGAGAGGAGAGAAGAATGGTCGAGAGCCCGCCTACTTTCCTCTAAAGATGCTTTACCTGATCCTGAAAGATCAAGTAACTCAGGTCCTAACAAGTAGAACTTGTTCAGTGTGCTATCACCGATTAAGAACGGGGTCTTTGCTTTGTACACGCCCGCACGGTCCCGCGTTACTCTGAGTAGGTCTAGTGGCCCTTGGGTAGCTGAGACTTCCCTGACCTGAATTTGCTGTGTCCTTTGGTTGTATTGGAATTCTACCCCAATTCCTAAATCTTCTGTTGAAGGTGGTATCTCGGAGGTCTGTTGGTATGGATTTAACAATCTATACGCAAAGAAACTCAATGTAGGACTGGTACTTAACCCTGCCTCTACGGAAAACACCCGGCTCAAGTCATGTCCATATATGAAGTCTCCGTAAGACCCCAGTTCTACGTAGTTGCCTTTCACTACCAGGGGGCTTTGGAGGTCGCGGCTCTCTGCGGTCTGCTTCAGGGCGAGGAGGGCCTTGAACAGAGCGCTCTTGCCAGAGCTATTGTGCCCCACAAGGATGGTCAGGGGCTTGATGGCGAGGTCACCCGTGTCCGCCAGTGACTTGAAGTTTTTGATTCGTAGCTGCTTGAACATCTCAGTATCCTAACACCTTAGCCGATATCCCGCCTTTTCAGGATGAGTAATCATCCCCCCGCCGACTGCTGGAGCGCCCGACGTATCTTCTCCTCCAGGGTGAGATCCCCCGTGCTGCCCAGGGATTCCACAGCCCGCCGGGCCTCGGCGGCGGAATAGCCCAGGGCCATGAGGGCCGATAACACGTCTCCGCTGTCGCTTCCGCCCGTGGCCATCGCCGGTGATTCTATCAGCTCCTTTTCCAGCCTGCCCTTTAGCTCCAGCACCAGACGGCCTGCGCCCTTCCTGCCGACTCCGGGCACCTTGCTAATGGTGCTTACGTCCTCCGTGGCCACTGCGGTGATGAGGGTCTGGGGGCCGAGGGATGAGAGCAGGGACAGGGACGTCCGGGGGCCGATGCCGGAGACGCCGTTGAGCATCTGGAATAGGCGAAGGGCTTCGGGGTTTGGGAAGCCGTACAGCACTGCCTCATCATCCCTGATGTAAAGGCGGGTGTGAAGGTGTACCTCCTCGCCGACGTTGCCCAGGTCTCCAATGGTGGAGGTTGGAACGAAAATCTGGAGGCTCACACTCCCCCCGATTCTCACCTGCACCCAGTCCGGCCCCCTGGATTCCATGATGCCCGTGATTCCAGTTATCAAGAGCGATACCTTTCTCTGCGGTCAAAGCAGGCGTCGATTATGCGGTGAAGTCCAAGGAACTCTTACGGACGTATCTCTCTGGTCAGGACATCCTCCATCTGCTGCTGCCGCAGGTGGCACAGGGCAATGGCCAGGGCGTCGGCGGCGTCGGAAGGCGAGGGAGTTGACTCCAGGCTCAGGACTGTTCTCACCATCTCCTGCACCTGCCCTTTGGTGGCTGCCCCATAGTCCGCTATGGAACGCTTTACTTGGGTCGGGGAGTAGCGGTGTACGGGGACCGCCTGCCCGGCGGCGGCGATAAGCACCAGCGCCTGGGCCTGGCCTACGACAAAAGCGGGACCCACGTACTGGTTTTCTCCCTTGCCCATGAAGGGTTCCTCAACGGCCACCGCGTCAGGTTGCCATATACTAATCATGTTCAACACGTGGGAGTAAAGCTGGTACAGGCGCTCCTCCAAGGGCATTGACTGGGGCAGGGCGACCACGCCCCAGTCGGCGGCTACGGCGTTAGCGTTTCCGATGTGCTCCACGAGGCCATAGCCCATCTTGATGGTGCCAGGATCAATTCCGAGGACGCGCATCACAACGCCTTTCGCCTTTCTTGGGGCAGGCCCTAATCATCACTTCGGTACTTTTCCAGCACTTCGTCGGGGAAGTCCGCGTTGCTGTACACCTTCTGGACATCCATCAGGTCTTCCAGGCTGTCAAGGAGCCTCAAGGTCTGCTCCGCCTCCTTCACGCCCAGGGATACCGTTGACATGGGCATCATGGAAATCTCCGCAGACGAGGCGTTGATTTCATGGTGCTCAAGCTCCTTGCGGACGGCCTCCAGGGCCTCCGGTTGGGTGTAAATCTCCAGATACCCGCCATCTACCTTGACATCATCCGCCGAGGCGTCAATAGCCAGGAGGGCTATGTCTTCAGCCCGGTCTTCCTCCACCTCCAGGGTGATGACTCCCCTCGACTCGAAGTTCCACGCTACACAGCCGGCTTCCCCAAGGTTCGCGCCGGCCTTGGTAAAAACGGAGCGTACCTCCGAGGCCGTGCGGTTCCGGTTGGGAGTGAGGGCCTGGAGCATTATGGCCGTACCTCCGGGGCCATACCCTTCATAGATGAGGTTTTCCAGCTGCTCATCGGAATCCCCTCCACCGGCGGCGCGACTGATGGCCCTATCTATCGTATCCATGGGCATATTGTTACTCTTGGCCTTGTCAACGGCCAGGCGAAGGCGATAGTTGAGGTCAGGATCGGGGTTGCCTCCCTCTCGGACAGCTATGGCAATGTCGCGACTTAGCTTGGTAAAGAGCTGTCCCCGGCGGGCATCCGTCGCCCCTTTCTGACGTTTGATAGTTGACCACTTGGAATGACCTGACATACTTTTCACCTCCCCTTTTGCAGGACAGGGGTATCTCTACCTGGATTTTATCATCCCCGCATTTGCAGGTCAAAGCGCATTTTTCTCGTCCCGAAGCCATCTTTAGCTTGACTCGCTACCCGGATAACCCTAGAATGAAGCCAGACTAATCCGTTTTTCAGGTACGGCATGACCGAAAGAGTCATTTCAGCAGGGGCTACCCAGGAAGACGAAGTCCTGGATACCTCCCTACGCCCCAGGCACTTGGCCGACTTTGTGGGCCAGGACAAGGTGAAGGATAACCTGAGCATCGCCATGCAGGCATCCAAGATGCGGGGAGAACCCCTTGACCACGTTGTTGTTTACGGGCCGCCCGGTCTTGGCAAGACCACCCTGGCCCACATCATTGCCCAGGAGATGGGCGTAGCCATCAAGGTCACTTCCGGGCCTGCCATTGAGAGGGCGGGAGACATGGCCGCCATCCTGACCAGCGTGGGCGAGGGAGATGTACTCTTCATAGACGAAATCCACCGTCTCAACCGGGCGGTGGAAGAGGTACTCTATCCGGCTATGGAGGACTTTTTTCTCTCCTGGGTTATGGGCAAGGGCCTGGGAGCCAGAAGTATAAACCTCCGGGTCAATGCCTTCACCCTCATAGGCGCTACAACGCGGTACGGTATGCTCAGCCCACCCCTGAGGGACCGATTTGGCGCAATCTACCGCATGGACTTCTACGACCGGAGCGCTATGGAGCTAATCGTGAACCGGTCGGCCCGTATCCTGGACGTAGAAATAGATGGGCACGGAATCAAGGAGATAGCCAGCCGCTCCAGGGGAACCCCCAGGGTAGCCAACCGGCTCCTCAAGCGTACCAGGGACTATGCTCAGGTCAAGGCCGATGGTAGAATAACAGGAGAGGTCGCCCTGGAGGCCCTCGGCATGATGGAAGTTGACAATCTGGGGCTGGACGAGATTGACCACCGCCTGCTCATGGGAATCATGGACAAGTTCTCAGGTGGCCCGGTGGGTCTGGATACGCTGGCGGCGTCCGTGGGTGAGGATTCCGACACGATTATGGACATATACGAGCCGTACCTTCTCCAACTGGGATTTCTGGACAGGACCCCGAGGGGTAGGTTAGCTACCCGCCTGGCTTACGAGCATCTGGGTAAAGAGTACAAGGACAGGGGCGGACCGCCCCAGGGCAAGCTACTGTGACAAGACAAGGAGGCGTCCCGATGATCTATGAGTTACGCCTTTACGAGACCGTGCCCGGCAGGCTCCCCGCCCTCAACGACCGCTTTGCCAAGCACACGGTGGGCTTTTTCAAGAAGTACGGCGTAAGGATGCTGGGATTCTGGACCGACGATATAGGCAGCACCAACCTTCTCAGCTACATAGTAAGCTTCGAAAGCTCGTCGGAGAGAGAGGCCACGTGGAAGGCCTTTCGAGCAGACCCGGACTGGCTTGCAGTGAGGGCCGAGACTGAAAAGGACGGGCCTCTGCTTGCCAGGGTTCGCAACACTATTATGAGACTCACCCCCTACTCACCCGAACCGGTAATCAACTCCAACGTGCAGGAATTGCGCATCTACCAGTCCATGCCCGGCAAGCTGGACGCCCTCAATGCCCGATTCGCCAATCACACCATCCCGCTGTTTGAGAAGCACGGCATCAAGAATATAGGCTATTGGACCGACGACGTGGGCACCAGCGAGCAGCTTATTTACATGCTTGGCTACCCTAGCCTCGGCGACAGAGAGAAGAGTTGGGCATCATTCCAGGCAGACCCTGAATGGCAGAGGGTGCGGGCTGAGACGGAAAAGGACGGGGTACTGACGGCCAAAGCGGTCAACACCATCATTCGTCCCACCCCATACTCACCCAGGTAATGACGGTAACGACCCTTTTGGTAAGCGAGAGCGAGACATGCCCCTGAGTAAAACCGGTACACCATCCCAGCCCGGCGAACATGGCCCGACCCCCCGCGCCCTGGCCCAAGTGGCCGGGTTGCTGGAGGCGGATGACCCCTTGTCCGGCCTGAGCGATGGCTTGAAGAAAGTCGTGGACACAGCCATCCGGGGTGGTGAAATTGCCTCCGGCGAAGCGTACCGCCTTGCCCAGTCCACCCCCGACGACCTGGCTCCCCTGTGCCGTGCCGCCTCCGTCTTGCGGGACAGTGGCATGGGACGGGACGTGAGTTTCTCGCCCAAAGTATTCATCCCCTTGACCAGGCTATGCCGCGATTTCTGCGGGTATTGCACCTTCCGCCAGGCCCCCCACGAGGCCGAGAGTCTATACATGACTCCCGAAGAAGTGTTGGCCGTAGCCAGGGCGGGAGAACGCCTTGGCTGCACCGAAGTCCTGTTTACCCTTGGAGAGAGACCGGAGCAGCGTTACCCGGAGTCCAGAGAGTGGCTTGAGGGGCATGGCTACAAAACCACGCTGGAATACCTGCACGATGTCTCAAAGCTAGTGCTCCGAGAGACATCCATGCTGCCCCACGGCAACCCTGGCACCATGAGTCGCCGTGAGATGGAGCAGCACAAGGAAGTCAACGCCTCTATGGGAATGATGATAGAGAGCGTCAGCCCCCGACTCTCCGAGGTGGGCGGTCCCCACGAGTTCGCCCCCAGCAAGCGGCCCAGGGCGCGGGTCAAAACGGTGGAGATAGCCGGGGAGTTGAAGATAGCCTTTACCACGGGTATCCTCATTGGCATCGGCGAGACCAGGTTGGAGCGGATAGAGTCCCTTCTGGCAATACGGGAACTGCACCGGCATTACGGTCATGTCCAGGAGGTAATTGTCCAGAACTTCCGGGCCAAGCAAGACACACCCATGGCCGGACATCTGGACCCGTCCACTGAAGACCTCCTGTGGACGGTAGCCGTATCGCGCCTGGTCCTGGGTCCCGATGTCAACGTTCAGGTGCCTCCAAACCTGAGCTACGACGATTATCCCGTCTATCTGTTGGCCGGAATCAACGACTGGGGAGGCATCTCGCCCCTGACCATTGACTACGTGAACCCAGAGGCCCCCTGGCCCCAAATCTCCCAGTTACGACATCGGACCGAGGAACTGGGCTTCAAGCTCAGACCTCGCCTGCCGCTGTACCCCGAATATATTGTTGAAAACGACGAGTACATCCCTGCATCTCTTGTAGAGCGAATCAAGTCCCTGGCTGATGGGGAAGGATATGTGAAAGGGGGCATCGAACGATATGCCAGTGACACCCCGTGATACTAGCGGCAATGGCAGTGCGACGGCTTTGGAGCACATGCTGAAAGGCACTGCGCCCCAGGTCTCCCATATATTAAACAACGCCCTGGAGGGCCAAGACATCTCGGTAGAGGACGCCCTGGTGCTTTTCGACACATCGGGTCTGGAGTTCAATGCCCTGGTGATGACCGCCGACGAGCTACGAAGACGCCGTGTGGGTGACATAGTCACCTACGTGGTGAACCGCAACATCAACTTCACCAACGTGTGTATCAAGCGGTGCGGCTTCTGCGCCTTCAGCCGCGACCATCGGGAGGAGGAGGGCTACTTCCTGCCCCTCAACGAGATTATACGACGGGCGAGGGAAGCCTGGGAGCTTGGGGCTACTGAGGTATGTGTCCAGGCGGGTCTTCCTCCACAGATGGAAGGCGACCTTTACATAAAGCTGTGCGAGGCCATAAAAACCGAGCTTCCCGACATGCACATCCACGGCTTCTCCCCCGAAGAGGTACTCTACGGCTCCATCCGCTCCAGATGCAGCACAAGGGACTACCTGGTGGGATTGAAGGATGCGGGGGTAGGGAGCCTGCCCGGCACTTCCGCCGAGATTCTTGACCAGGAGATGCGGGACGCCATTTCTCCGGGCCGTATCACAGTAGACCAGTGGATTGAGGTCATCACCAACGCCCATGACCTGGGCATACCCACCACCTCCACCATCATGTACGGCCACGTGGAGACCCACGAGCACATAGCCCGCCACCTTGCCCTGCTGAGGGATATACAGAAGGGAACCGGAGGTTTCACCGAGTTCGTGCCCCTCAGTTTTGTGGCCTCTGAGGCCCCCATGTACAGCCGGAATCTGGTAGAAGGGGTGCGTGAAGGCCCCACGGGTAATGAGGTGACAAAGGTCCATGCCATCTCACGGCTGATGCTGGATAACTGGATACCGAACCTCCAGGTGTCGTGGGTAAAGGAGAGCCTGCGCTTCGCCCAGACCCTCCTCAACGCCGGCGTCAACGACATGGGCGGTACCCTGATTAACGAGAGCATATCCACCTCTGCCGGGGCACAGTTCGGGCAGCTTGTGAGGCCGGGCCAGTTCCGCCAGCTTATTCGAGACGCCGGGAGGATACCGGCCGAGCGCCACACTACCTACAATGACCTGCGGGTGTTTGAGGACCCGGCTGAAGACCCGGTGGAGCCTCTGGACCTGGTAGGGGATAACCCCGAGGAGCAGTTCGGTTCCTACTTCCGCCTCATAAAGATGGACGACTTCCGTTTCAAGCACCCCAGGCACGCCGACGCCCGGGCTGAACAGCCGCCAGAGGTATAGACTTCGATGAATGCAAAATTCCTTATCCCTTCTCCGCTTTGCTGGGGTGGTTAGGATGGGGGGCTTGACCACTCCCATCCTGGCCCTGGCGGGAGGAGTCGGCGGAGCCAAGCTGGCGCTGGGTCTTTCCAGAATTCTTCCCCCTGAAAACATGACCATCGTGGTCAACACCGGCGACGATGAGGTGTTCCACGGCCTCCACGTCTCGCCGGACCTGGATACCATGATGTACGCCCTGGCAGGGCTGACCAATCCCGAGACGGGATGGGGCGTCGTAGGCGATAGCTTCAACGGTCTGGAGATGCTGGGACGATACGGTGCGCCCACATGGTTCAACCTGGGTGACAAGGACTTTGCAACCCACATACGGCGCACCCAGCTGCTGAATCAGGGCCTGTCCCTCTCGGAAGTAACCGAAACCCTGTGCCGGAGTCTGGGGGTCCGTCATAGCATCGTGCCCATGAGCGATACCGGAGTGCGCACCGTTGTGGAGACCGACGAGGGAGACCTGCCTTTTCAGGTCTACTTTGTTCAGCGCCAGTGCCAGCCGGTGGCCAGGGGAATCCACTTCGAGAGCGCCGACGACATAAGCCCGTCCTGGGGCTTCTTCACCGCCCTGGAGAATGCCCACTCCATCGTTTTCTGCCCCTCAAACCCCTTCCTCAGCGTTGCCCCCATTCTTTCAGTGCCGGGAGTAAGGGACCGCATAGCGTCCTTCCCCGGGACCAGGGTGGCCGTTAGCCCCATCGTAGGCGGCGAGGCCCTTCGAGGGCCGGCGGCCAAGCTCCTTGAGGAGCTGGGCCACGATGTCTCCTGCTTGGGAGTGGCAAAGCAGTATCAGGGGTTGTGTGACATATTTCTGATTGACGAAGTGGACCGTCACCATGCCCACGCCATCGGTAAACTCGGTATGCGGGTCGAGGTTGCCCCTACGATTATGGTCACAGATGAGGATAAGGTGAGGCTGGCAACACACGTCTGTCAATTGCTGGACCGTTGAGTATGTCCGTCCTGAGCATGTTGAAGGAACCGCCTTGAAAGCTACCGGAACCGTCGCCATCGTACCTATGAAGCCCTTTGCTTTGGCCAAGACACGCCTCTCCGGTGCGTTGACCCCTCCTCAGAGAATGGCCCTCAGTCGTAACATGCTCCGGCAGGTGCTGAGAGCTATTCTTGCCCCCCACCCGGGCCTGCCGGAGGACTCCCGGGTGGAGAGCGTGTGGGTAGTGGGAGGAGACGCAGACGTCTTTCAGGTTGCCGGCGAGGAAGGGGCCGCATGGTTCGAGGACGATGGCATGGACTTGAATGACGCCCTGGAATGGGCCTTTCACCGGGCCTTTGAGTCGGGACGGGCTGCCCTCTTTATCCCCGGGGACCTCCCCTTCTTGGAGCCGCGAGACGTGTATGACATGATTAGTGCGTCTGGGAACATGAAGAATATAACCCTGGCCCCGGCAAGTCAGGATGGGGGCACCAACGGGATTCTTGTGCCCTCTGGTCTCCCCCGGCCTTTTCATCTCATGCTCGGCCATAACAGCTTCAGGAGTCATCTGTCCCAAGCCACCTCGCTGGGCCTGCCCGTAGCCATATATTACAGCCGGGGGCTCGCCCTTGACCTGGACACCAGTGAAGACCTCAGGGCTTGCGAGTGTATAGAGCCTGGCCTCCTAGAGCGTCTGATCGAGGGGGAGGGTGACTGAGTATGAACTATGACATGCTGACGATAAATATCTTGGGAAAGTAGCACAGCAAAGGAAGGACAATCATGCAGCCTAATAACAAAGTAAAACTGGGCATCCTTCTACCCACTCGTGGCCTGGTAATGACGGAAAATAACCCCAGGGATGCCGACATCATCCTCTCCTTGGCCCGGACGGTGGAAGAGGCCGGGCTGGACTCGGTGTGGGTCGGAGATAGCCTTACCGCCAAGCCCCGGATGGAGCCTCTCACCACACTGACGGCTGTGGCGGCCCGCACCCAACGAGTCCGGCTGGGTACGGCAGTGCTCCTCGCAGGCTTGAGGCACCCCGTTGTTATGGCCCACGTTGTGGGTACCCTGGACCTCATATCAAAGGGGAGGGCAGTGCTTGGTGTGGGTGTGGGCGGGGCCTTCAACGACGACCAGCGCAAAGAGTGGATGACCGCAGGGGTCAATCCCTCTCGCCGAGCCGGGCGGCTGGAAGAGCTGGTGGAGATAGTGAAACGATTGGGCGCGGGTGAGACGGTCTCCTACGACGGACGCCACTTCAACCTCGACACCGTCAGCATGGAGCCTAGACCCGTGCAGACAGGCGGCGTTCCCATGCTTATTGCCTGCCACTGGAGGGCGGGCAAGGAGGATCAGTTCCGTCGCGCGGCCCGCCTCGGCGACGGATTCATCTCCATCTCGGATACGCCCGAAGAGTACGCCCAGGTTGCCGAGAAGGTACGCATCTACGCCGGCGAGGAGGGCAAAGACTTCGACCAAATGGAGTCCTCCTTCTACATGACCGTTAATCTGAGCGACGACCGGAAGGCGGCTGCCGAGGAAGCGGAAAAGTACCTGCTGATGTACTACGGGGCCAATATCTGGGGGAGCCGTTGGGGTCCCTTCGGCCCAACCGAGCTGGCTGTAGAGCGCATCCGGCAGTACGTGCAGGCCGGGGCCGGCACCATAATCGTGCGCTTCGCCTCCTTCGACCAGGAGAGGCAACTGGACACCTTCCTGAAAGAGGTAGCACCCGCCTTCCTGTGAAGCCGATGACTCCTCGTCTGCCCCTTTATGTACTCATAGCCTTTCTGTTTGCACAGGCCGTAAGCTGGAGTCCCGTATCTGCGGACGTGGATGCTCCGGTGGGGTGTGCGTCAGTATTCGCCGCTACTATCAGGGGAGGTTCCGCCGCACCGGTAGGGGGCGGGGGCGGATGCAATCTCTTTAGTAGCAACGGCAGCGGCGAGGTGAGGGTAAGCGGGGTAATAGACGGCGATACCATAGAAGTCTCGGGAGGGCAGCGAGTCAGGTATATTGGCGTTGATGCCCCCGAGGTGGGGGGCGTTCCCCAGCATTATGGCCCGGAGGCCACCGGTTTCAATAATGGCCTGGTAGCGGGACGCATGGTGACTCTGGAGAAGGACGTATCCGACGTAGACCGGTTTGGGAGGCTGCTGCGTTTCGTCTACGCCGATGGTATACTGGTGAACGCCGAGTTGGTGAGGGAAGGGTACGCACGAGCCAAAGTATACCCGCCGGATACCGCCTACGCCGAGTGTTTTGCCGCCCTTGAACAGGAAGCGATGGAGGCGAAGAGGGGTCTATGGGGGAGACAATAGGCAAATGCAATGTGTATCAAGCGTTTGACTTGGGAAGGTCGGGTTGGTGTGAGTAGGCCCGGACTGAGAGTAACTGTGACGTGAAAGGAGTCAAATGCGGAAGAACATAGTGAAAGAGAAGCTCCAAAAGGGTGAGCCGTCAATCGGCACTTGGGTCGCCATCGGCAACCCCCTGGTGGCAGAGATACTGTCCCACGCCGGTTTCGATTGGCTGTCAGTGGACATGGAACACAACGCCATTGATATAGAGTCCCTGCAAAATTGCTTCTACGCCATGTCCACCACCGACACCGTTCCCTTCGTCCGCGTGCCCTGGAACGACCCCCAGATATTGAAGCGGGTCCTGGACGTGGGCGCTTACGGGGTGGTGATACCCAACGTAAAGACGCCAGAAGAGGCCGAGATGGCCGTTCAAGCTTGCCGCTACCCGCCGGAGGGATTTCGTGGCGTCGGCGGCATTCGAGGTCGCCTGTATGGGGGTCCCGACTATTTTCAGAGTGCCAACGAAGAGATTGCCGTCATTCTTATGATTGAGGATACCCAGGCGGTGAGGCGCATAGCGGAGATATGCAACGTGCCAGGGATAGACTCCCTTTTTATCGGACCCAATGATCTGGCTGCCAGCCTTGGGGTGCCCGGTGGCTATGATAATCCCCACCCCGACCACAAAGCAGCAGTGAGCCAGATACTGCAGACCGGGAAGCGGTTCAACATCCCCGTAGGTATCCACTGCGGCAGCGCCGAGGAAGTGAATAGGCGCATCGAAGAAGGCTTCCAGTGGATGCCCATCGTCAGCGATGCCCGGTTCCTCTCCTCTGCGGTGCAGAGCGCCATAGAGCAAGTCAAGCTACCCAGCATTAGATGATGGGGGATGCAGTAGCCATCTTCCACTTGACATAATGGAGGTCTCTCGTGTACCAGGTGGACCTTTCAAGTAAGAAGGGGATTGTCTTCGGGGTTGCCAACGACCGCAGCATCGCCTGGGCCATCGCCCAAATCCTCGGTGGGGCGGGGGCCCATCTGGTCCTTACCTACCAAAACGAGAGGCTCAAAGGCCGGGTATCAAAGCTGGCCGAGTCTCTGGACAACGCCCTGATGCTGGAGTGCGATGTCAGCGACGACGAGCAAATAGCCTCGGTCTTTCAGGGAGTCGCCCGGGAGTTTGGCAGCCTGGACTTCCTGGTACACAGCATTGCCTATGCCAGCAGGGACGACCTGGGAGGCGACTTCTCCGACACCGGCAGAGAGGGCTTTCGCATAGCCTTGGACATCAGCGCCTACTCCCTGATTCCTCTCGTCAGGGAGGCCGCGCCTCTCATGGAGAAGATGGGAGGGGGGAGCATCCTGACCATGACGTTTCAAGCGTCGGAACGAGTCTTCCCCGGATACAACATCATGGGCACTGCAAAGGCCGCCCTGGAAAACGAGGTCAAGCAGCTTGCTGCCGAGTACGGGACGCGTAATATCCGGGTTAATGCCATCTCGGCGGGACCTCTGGAGACTCTGGCGGCCCGTGGTATTCATGGCTTCCTCGACATGAAGAAGGTCCATGCGGAGAAGGCCCCGCTAAAGCGCAACATTACCCACGAAGAGGTGGCGAAAACGGCCCTGTTTCTGTGCAGCGACCTTTCCAGTGGCGTGACAGGCTCGGTTATTCCTGTGGATGCGGGCTACCATATTATGGCGGTCTAACCGGATAGGTCAGCCCTTTCTCGAAATCCGTAGCTTTGTCGAAGCCACGAATTTCTAGGGAAGCCCTGAATAAGCAGAAAGGGCGACCCGCCAACGCGTCATGCTGGCGAAAGCCAGTATCCAGACTCTCCAAATTTCTGGATTCCGGCTCAAGGCCGGAATGACGAGGTATAGACTGGGACGGCCCGCCCAGGTGGTCAGGAATGAGTAGTTTTGCACTCCCGTCACGGGGGAGATGCACGTTGTTGACAGCGAGCAACACCATTATTACACTTGCATCTGCCCTGAATGACCTTGATGTTAAGGAGGACCGGAATGGTCAACAAGAAGGGGACCGCGCTTTCGTTGGTCCGGGCCGATATACCCGCAGATAAGGAAGATGAGTTCAACCTGTGGTACAACTCGGAGCACATACCGGAGCTTCTGGCCCTTCCGGGGTATCTGAATGCCGCCCGGTACGTTGCGTTGAGGGGAGGTCCCCAATATCTGGCTTGCTACGAGTTGGATAGCCCGGATGCGGTCAACACCGAAGCGGCCCAGAGGCGTCGTGCCAACCCCACGGAATGGGGCAAGAGGATTGACCCCAACGTAATCGGGACCAACTTCAGCGTCAATCTGTACCAGCAAATCTTTCCCGCCCAGGTCTCCCAGGATGCGGCGCAGGCCGACATGGCCCCTGTGCTCCAGATAGGGTGTATGGACGTTCCGCCGGAGGCCGAGGATGAGTTCAACGAATGGTACAACACCATCTACGTGCCTAACTTCGAGAAGGTGCCGGGTTGTATAAGGGGCAGGCGTTACAGGGCCGTAAGGGGAGAGCCGAAATACGCCACCGTCTACGAGTTCGAGCACGAGGGAGTGCCCCAGACCCCGGAGTGGACAGCCGCCAGGGAAGCCCACCCCCAGTCCCCTCGCATGAGGAGCTTGATGAAGCACGCCCCAGGCTCACCTGCGGTCTACAAGAAAATATTCCCGCTGTGAAGATGGGGGCAATTCCGCCGACCATGATTGAGCTGTCCAGGCTGTTGGAGAACAGCTCTATAGGTGTGACATACCTGACCCCCCGGCCAGGTGGAGGAAGCCTGACCGGCGAGGTCGCTCAAGAGGTGGAGTGGGTACTGGCAGCCCTGGAAGGTTCCGCATGTGTGACGGATGTTCTGGTTTATGGGAATGGCTGTTTTGCAGTGGCCAGGTACGCAGACGCCGCCGAGGTTTACCGGCGCATCTTGACGCGTAGTCCCGACGACTCGGCCGCCAGATTCAATCTGGGAGTGGCATACGTGCGACTTCAGATGTTTCGAGAGGCTGCCGATGAGTTTACGACCCTGCTCAAGCGGGAACCCCTCTTGGCCGAGGCGTATTACCAGCGTGGTAACGCCTATGACGATCTGGGAAAACCCGACGCAGCGCTGGAGGACTACGCACGGGCCATTAAGCTAAACCCCGATTATCTTCAGGCACTCTATAACCAAGGGATAGTCCTCTCGCGTCTTGGCCGACACGTTGAGGCATTGGACGCTTTCGATCAGGTCATTACACTCCGGCCTGACCTGTCTAATGCCTATCTCAACCGTGGCGCTTCCTTGGATGAGATGGGACGACATGAGGAGGCTATTGCTGATTACACCGCAGCCATACGCTACAATCCCTCCGGCTATAACGCTCACTTTAACCGGGCAAGGACATACTACTACCTGGGCTATATCCATGAAGCCATTTCGGATTATTCCCGGGTCGTGGCACTCACGCCTGACGATGCCGAGGCATATAACAATCGAGGACTGGCTTTCGATGCCCTGGGAGACTACCAAATGGCGATAGAAGATTACTCGCAGGCAATAGCCCTGCGCCCCGACTTTGCAGAGGCGTACAACAACCGGGGAGCGGCGTTTGAAGCTCTGGAAAACGAGGAGGAAGCATTACGTGAGTACCTGGCTGCCGTGGCTATAGCCGGTGACTACGCGGACGCCCACTACAACGCGGCTCGCCTATACGCCAGGTCTGACGACCTCGATAGATGTATATGGCATCTGGAGAAGGCTACGGACCTGGAGCCGGAGCTACAAGCGGATGCCGTCCAGAATGAAGACCTGGGCTGGGTCCTGGAGCTTCACAAGATGAGGGAGAACAGACAAGATTGGCTACCTGGCCGGCAAGGCTAGCGACCGTTTCCGAATACAACGCTTTTATTCGGTGGCATCTCGAAACCTCTTCGGGTACTACCGGGGAGCGCAGGCGCGGATGGCTGCCATCGCCTCGCCTTTGGCGTCCGCGCCGGATGCGCGCGGAGATATAATTGGGAGGGTTATGCCGGCTTGTCGGTACTCTTGCACCTGTCTCCTGCACTGCTCCGGAGTACCAACGACGGCAATCTTGTCTATGAGTTCCGGGGGAACCAGCTTCAGGGCGCCCTCCCTGTTCCCCTCACTCCAGGCCTGGCGCACCTCTTCTATCTCTTGAGCGAACCCGGCCTCTACCATCAGCCTGCGGTACCTGGGAAATCCGACGGCATAGGAAACGACTCCGGCCCGAAGCGAGTCTCTGGCCTGGTTCACGTCGTCCGACACGGCGCATGGAAGCAGGGTCGCCACGTCCACTTCGGTCGGGTCCTTATCGGCGTTCCGCGCTCCCAGGGCCACGTTCTCTGCGGCTACCGCGGCGTGCTCCAGCGTGCAATAAGTAAGTATGGTCCCCTGGGAAATCTCTCCGCAAATCTGGAGCATCCGGGGGCGTACCGCGGCCACGTAAATCGGAATCTCATTTCTCAGAGGCTCGAACCACAGGTCGAAGCGCTCGATGTTGAAAACGCTCCCCTCATAGGAGACCGTGCTATCCCGCAGCAGGGCACGAACGATGTCCACGCACTCCCGCAGACGCTGCACTGGCTTGGAAAACTCAAGACCGTGCTCCGGCCCCACCTGGACCCGGTGGCTTGACCCCAACCCCAGGATGCAGCGACCGTCGGAGTAGTGGTCCACACAGGCGGCGGCCATGGCTATCGTCGGAGCGCTTCTCACAAAGACGCTGGTAATGCTCGTCCCAAGGAGAATTTTGTTGGTAGCCACGGCACAAGCCGTCAGGATAGAGAACTGGTCCCCTCCATGTCCCTCTGCCACCCAGGCGGACTCGTATCCCAGCTCCTCTGCAAGCCGGACACATTCCACAATATCTTTTGGTGCTAGTCCCCGTGTGAAAGATACTCCAATGCGCTCCATATAAACACACTCCACAATGTGGTGCGGCGGTATAGTGTGCCGCTATATCCGCCTCAGGCGGACTGACCGACGGCAACATTCGCCAGTAGCTGCATCGTACGGTCGAATGAGGTCTCCCTGTCCCGTCCGGCGGGTACAGGCGAAGCCAGTATCTCGGCAGCCCCAAATGAGAACAACTCTTCCAGCTTTTCCTCCACCCTACCTTCGTCGCCCCAGAGGGCTACGGCATCTACCATCTCGTCGCTCCAGGTCCCCTGTGATGCTTCGGGGAACCCCGCCGCAATGAACATGCGTTGGTAGAATGGAGTCCTGGGAAAGAAGCCGAACTGTTGACGCACACTCTCCCGCGCCTCGTCGGGGTCTTCATGTACACATACTGGCACATGGGCCACCAATGGCGGCATGGGGCGGCCCGCATTTTCCGCAGAACGTTTCATGGCGGGCAGGCCCACATCCCGCAGATACTTGCCAGGACACACCCAGCTGATAGCGCCGTCGGCCCCGGCCCCGCATAGCTCGTAGGCCTTCACCCCCAGAGCCGATGCCATCACGGGCACGTCCATGGGAGACGTTGAAATCTTGGCATGTGCCTGGTAGTAGCGGCCATCGAAGTCCACCTCGCCCTGTTGCAGAAACGACTTCAGGATATGCAGGTACTCGCTCACGTGACCCAGGGGAGCGCGGTAGTCAACGCCAAAGGTCTCCTCCATACCGGAGCGTCCGCTGGGGCCAATCCCCAGACGGAAACGCCCGGGAGCCAGGTGGTGGATAACCTGGACCTGTTGCGCCATGACCAGGGGATGCCGGGGGAAGGTGGGAATGATGGAAGTCCCCAGCAAAATTCGCTGGGTGCTCACCGCTGCGCCGGCCAAGACCGTCAGCCCATCCGGTCCCGCTCCGCCGGTGGTCAGCCACGCGGCCTGTATGCCAGTTTCCTCCGCCTTCCTTATGCCTGCCAGTATAGAACCGCTATCCGGACCTGTTACATGAACGCCTAGCTTCCTCTGGGCCATCGCTTCACCTCCCAATGCTCTAATGACTCTCGACTCAGATTACTCCCTCTTCTTTGAGGAGGGCTATCTCCTCGGTGCTGTATCCAAGGATCTCGCTGTACACTTCCTGGTTGTGTTCGCCCAGTCCGGGGGCAAGTCGTTCCACACGGCCCGGACTCCGGCTGAAACGCGGCACGATGTTCGGCATCTTCATCTTGCCCATGGCCGGGTCGTCAACCTCGATTACCGAGTCCCTGGCCTGGAACTGGGGGTTCTGGAAAATATCGGATACGCTATTTACCGGGCTTACCGGCACTTCGGCAGAGTCCAGCAACTCCACCAGCGCGTCCATATCGAAAGTCTCCGTCCACCCGGAGACTATCTTGTCCACCTCCTCCCGTCGCTCCACCCGCCTGGCGCCCGTGCTGTAGCGCGGGTCCTGGGCCATCTCACCGAGACCCATCGCCTCGGCCAGGCGCTGGAAGATGCGGTCGCTGGTGCAGGCTACGGCCACCCATTTGCCATCCCTGGTGGGATAATGGTTGTGAGGTACGGCATGGGCCGTGCCGGTCCCTATCCGTTCCCTGACAAGCCCCAGCTTGTCGTATGCCGATACCAGATTATCGAGGATGCGGAATATGCCTTCGTAGAGGGAAATATCAATACATTGGCCCTTCCCCGTCCGGTTGCGGTATTCCAGTGCCACCATGGTGGCGAAGGCGGCATTCAGGCCCGCCAGATAGTCGGCTATGGTGGCCGAGCCGGGGTTCACCGGGGCACGGTCTGGAAACCCCGCGAGATAGGTCAGTCCCCCGAAGGCCTGGGCCACTCTTCCGAACCCGGCCTTGTGGCGGTAGGGTCCGGTCTGTCCGTAGGCCGATATTCGGACCATGATGAGCCGCGGGTTCACCTCCTCCAGCACATCGTACCCCATGTTCCAGCGCTCCATTGTGCCCGGCCGAAAGTTCTCCACCAGCACGTCGGAGCGCTTCACCAACTCTTTAACAATCTCCTGTCCCTTGGGCTGTCTCAGGTCGCAGGTTATCCCCTTCTTGTTCCGGTTCTCCTGCGCCCATATAAGGCCAATGTCGTTGTACTTTTCGCCAAGCTGGCGGCATGGGTCCCCCTGACCCGGCATCTCCACCTTGATAGCCTCGGCCCCGAATTCACCCATCAGCGTGGCGCAGAAGGGAGCGGCGATAAAGGTGGCCAGATCAATAATGCGGAGTCCCTCCAAAGCCTGGATATCGTCGTTTACAATCTCATTCGATGACAAGTGCGCCCTCCTAGCCCTCTCGGCTCTGCATCTCGGCGTGCAACTGAAGGACCTGCCTGGCCCTCTCCACAAGGGGATAATCCACAAATTCCCCGTCTACGAGGATGGAAGCGCTCTGTCTGGCCTCCGCCTCGGTGAAGGCGTCAACAATCTTCCTGGCTCTGGCTACTTCTTCGGGGGACACGTAAGAGAAGCCCCGGTTGATGGTCTCCACCTGCCTGGGATGGATGCAACTCTTGCCCTGAAACCCCAGGCTTTTGGCACGCCTGACCGATGCAGCGAGGCCCTCCTCATCGTCAAGCAGGACCCAGACCGAGTCGGTGGGAGGCTCGATTGCCGCCGCCCGCGAGATCATCACCAGCCGCGAGCGGGCGTAGACAAGCTCTGTCTCATCTCGGGACCACTCCATGCCCACGTCCCTGGTAAAGTCGCCTGCCCCAAAGTGTAGCGACCCAATTCTCACGCTGCTCCGGGCAATTTCGAAGGCGTTCCAGAGTCCCAGGGCCGTTTCTATGATTGGAGTAATTTCCAGGGTTCCATGGGGAATACCTGCCTTTCGCTCCTGGGCAGAAAGAACACGGTCAACCTCCGCAAGCTCCTCTGCGGACTCGACCTTCGGGACAACTATCCCGTCCAACCCGGCGCAGACGACCGCTTCGATGTCGCCTATCCCCAAGTCCATGGAGAAATCGGCCTTCTGCCCGGTGGGGTTGATGCGGACGTATACCCGCCCTGCGGTGGCCTTGACCGACGGAATAGCCTGCCTGACTGCCTCCCTGGTGGCTATTTTCTCGGCCACCGGCACCGCATCTTCCAGGTCCAAGATTACACCGTCGGCGCCGAGGGTGCCCACCTTGGCCACCTTTCTCGGCTCATTTCCGGGGGCGTATAGAAGGGAGCGTAGGGCCATTCACGGCCTCCTTCCTGCTTGAAGAGAGCATATAGCTAAATCCCACCGGTCGGGTATGGGCTAATCGGGCAGTCCCAGGGCCGCTCGCACCGCTTGTCCAATGGGGGTCAGGGGACTTTCTTCCGGCGGGCCGTGGGGCACCATCCGGTTGTGGGTGATGGCCACGGCCAGGTGTACGTCCGGGTCTGCCCATCCAACGGAGCCGCCGGCGGCGTTGTGGCCGAAAATGCGAGGGTTGCGTCCAACAGGCCCCATGCCGGGACTGCCAGGCAGATGGAAGCCGCCTATGGTCCCCTTGTGGGGTACTCCGTGTACCGGGTCGTAGTCGGATGGCGGACGGGGAATGTTGAAGGTGCGCACCCGTTCCTCCGACAGCAGACGGACGCCGTTCAACTCGCCGCCGTTGGCGAGCATGGCGAAGAAACTTGCCCCGCTTCGCGCATTCATAATGCCCTGGGAGCCTGGAATACACGCCCGGCGCACGTCGGCCCGGCCAAAGACCTCCTCCTTAGTGTCAACCTCAGGCGGCACGGCGCGGGGCCTGAGAGAATCGGGCGGCATACCCGGCGCGCCGGGAGGCATGGGCGGCATGTTGGTCAGCTTGGCTACCCGGTGTTCCACCTCGTCGGGAATCCCGGCCCAAAGACTGTCTATGCCCAGGGGCTGGCAGATTTCCTCCTGGATGAACTTGCCGAATGGCCGGCCTCGGGGGTCGGTACGCCTCACCACTTCCCCAATCACCCATCCGAAGGTATACGCCATGTACCCGCTCCTAGTTCCCGGCTCAAATAGGGGTCGCATGTCCGCAATCCGTTGCACCATCCAGTCCCAGTCGCACATCAACTCAGGGGTCACCCCCAGAGGCATGAGAGGCACTCCGATTCTGTGGGTAAGGGCGTCGTACACGGTCCCCTTGTCCTTGCCATGGGCGCCAAATTCAGGCCAGTAGCGGGCAACGGGCGTATAGTAGTCAACCAGACCACGCTCGGCCTGGATGTGGAGCGCCACGGCCGTCACCGCTTTGATTATGGAGAACACGGGAAACACCGTATCCCCGTTGACCTCTTGTCCCGTGGTCTCGTTTGCCATTCCACCCCATGTGTCCAGTACCAACTCGTTGCCCATGTAAGCGGCAACCTGAATGCCAATCTCACCACGCTCGCTGATTGCCACGCTGATGGCGTCCTGGACAACCTGGTTTGGGTCTGCTGACATGGCTGAATCTCCAGTTCTTTCAAGTCCGGTACGAGATAATCCAGGGTCTTTTTGTTGTCACCCCGAACGGAGTGAGGGGTCTAAAAATTTCGGCATTCGTGACGCTCTGCTGTAGAAGAATTTTAGATTCCTCGCTGCGCTCGGAATGACATTTTCGGGGAATTGAAAGGCCCCGCGGGATGTTCAACTTAGCTTGATGTAACGAAGCCGCGAACCTGTCTCCAGCGCAGCCCCTTGGAAGCATCCGCCAGCTCAACCCCAGCACCGTCCGAGTCCTCCAGCCCCAGGGGATGGTACACAAGCTCAATCAGGTTGCCGTCCGGGTCGTTGATGTAAGTGAAGTGCTCGTTGTTGTCCTCGCGCCGCCCCTGGAAATCGTCGTCCTCGGGTGTGCGGGGCGGCCCAAGATTCGCCCCGGACGACCTGGAATGTGACACCCCTAATGCGTCCAACCGGGCGAGCATCTCATTCCAGTCGTCCACCTCCACGGCGAAGTGGACTCTCGGTGCTTGGGTCAAGTCAGGGGTATCGGAGAAGTGCATTTCCCCCGTGCCTATTCTTAGCTGGAGTTGCCTCTTGTTAAGCTGGGAACCCCGGTCCAGGAACTCCGCACCAAGCACTTTCTCGTACCACTCCCTGGTCCTTTGCCGGTCTCTGATTGGTACGTTGACGTGATGTATCATTTTAACCCTAGCCATCGGTCTACCTCCCCCTGCATGAATTGATAGTCGCAGTATCCATTATCTTCATAACCCCACGCCGAGGCAAGGGCCATTACGTTGTTAATATGTATGTCTTAGCCTAGCCGTCTCGCCACCGGCAGCACCTGACCGGCCAGGTGCTCCATGACCTTTATGCAGTCATCGGGCGTGCGAACTCGGAAGTCGTAGGTAAGCTGGTCTATCCCCAACTCCCGACAATAGTGCAGGTCGTCTATCACTTCCTGAGTGGTTCCTATCAGCGACCCGCCGCTGAGCACCGACTGCCGCTCCCCAATCCCGATGTCGGTAAAGTGGAGGCTGCGCTTCAACGATATGGAGATACTGGACGGGTCTCTGCCGGCCCTTTCCGTCTGTTGACGCAGGTACGGCAGGTTCCGGGCTACGAAGTCCGGCGTTTGCCTGGAGGGGTGCCAGCAGTCCCCGTATATGGCGGTGCGTCGGAGGGCCCGGCGGGTGTGGCCTCCTACCCAGATGGGGATATGGGGTTTCTGTACCGGCTTGGGATAGAACTGTATGCCGTCAAAGCTGTAGTACGTGCCATGGTACTCAGGGTGCTGCTCGGTCCAGAGGGTCTTGAATATCTGGATGTACTCGTCGCTCATTGGGCCGCGCTCGGCGTAGGGCTTGTCCAGGGTCTCGAACTCTTTCTCCAGCCAGCCGACCCCAACCCCGCATATCATGCGCCCATTGCTCAGCACGTCCAACGAGGCGAACATCTTGGCCTGTACTACGGGGTTGCGATAGGGCAGTATGATGACCGTGCTGCCCACCTTTATGTTTTCCGTGCAGGCCACGAGGAAACCCAGAAGAGTCAGGGTCTCCAGAAAAGGCTCGTCGGTGGGGCGAATGAAGGAGCCGTCGGCAGTGTAGGGGTACTGGTTGGTGCCGGCGGTGGGCAGCACGACATGATCGCCGACCAGGACCGACTCAAAGCCCAACTCATCCGCTCGTTGAGCGTAACGGCGCAGGCCCTTTGCATCAATCACACTGGGGACGCCGAGTCCTATTTCCATGCTTGAATCCTCCATCAGTTGTAATAATGCTCGTTCCATTGTCGCCTTTCGTGGCGCTGCTGGCAACCCATATCTTGAAAGCACGCGGATACACGACTACAATGAGTATCACCGTAGGGATTCTGGTGTTGAGGGAGGGTGCTGAGATGGCAGACAAGATGACTATTCTTGTTGGGACAGTCGGGCAGGGCATAATGCGGAGTGGCGACAGTGGCGAGACCTGGCAGCGTGTAAGTATTGACCAGGGAATACATTCTGACGCCCTGGTGCGAACTGTCGTCAGTAATCCTCGACAGCCGGAGATAGTCCACGCCGGTACTGACAAGGGACTCTACAGGAGCGAGGACGTGGGCCGGAGTTGGCAGTTGGTAGAATCTCCCCTGAGTGGGTATTGTGTATGGGCCCTGGCCGTGGACCCGGCAGAGCCGGACAACATATACGCCGGGACCGGCACACCCACACCCGCCGCTATCTTCCGTTCCACGGATGGTGGTAGAAGCTGGGAGCAGCGACCGGTCGAGGTTGCCGAGGAGTGCCCAAATGTAGGCGTCCCCAGGGTGACGGGCATCGCCATAGACCCCATAAACCACCGCAACGTCTGGGTGGGGCTGGAGGTGGACGGCGTGCGTTACAGCAACGATGGGGGCGAAACGTGGGCTTCCGTGAACGGCGCCATTCCCAACCCGGACGTACATAACGTGGCCGTGTCGGCAGGCCCGCCCAAGACCGTTTTCGTGGTGGTGAACAACGACATCTTCACCAGCACCGATGACGGGGCTACCTGGACCTCTGTGGGAATCAGAGAGGCCTTCCCCTGGGGCTATCCACGGGGGATAACGGTGCAGCCTGACAATCCCAAGGTCGTGCTTGTGACAATAGGCGATACCACGCCGGGGCGCATCGGCACAGTGATGAGGTCAAAGGATACCGGCAAGACCTGGGAAAACCTCTCGTTGCCGGTACAGCCCAACACTGCGATGTGGGTTGCGAGTATACAGCCCTTTGATTCAAAGGTGGTCTTTGCGGGGAGTCGCTACGGCTACCTGTACCGCAGTGACGACGGCGGGGACTCCTGGACCAAGCTGTGGCGCGAGTTCAGCGAGATTTCCTCGGTGACCTGGATTCCCAACTAGCGCCGATGCTGCTGATACACGAGTAAGTCTCTGTCGCGACTCCCGACGTCATTCTTGTGAAAACGGGAATCCACTCATGTCCACCTATACATAGAGGAGGTCCATGTCAAGGCTGGGAATCGTTCTCTACCACGGTATAGACAACGGGGAGGATCTGAAAGAATACGGACGACTCGCCGAAGAGGGCGGTTTCGAGTCCTTATGGGTGACCGAGCGATATTTCCACGAAGAGACCTTCTCCATGCTGGGGTTCCTTGCTGCGGCCACCCGGGACATCAAGCTGGGCTTGGGAGTTGCCAATCCCTACACCAGGCATCCTGCATTGCTGGCAATGGCGTGCGCTACCCTGGACCGCATCTCGGGAGGCAGGTTTTTGCTGGGACTGGGCAGAAGCGACCGGTCAGTAATCCAGGGCAGGATGGGCATACCATACACAAATCCCCTCTCCACTTTAGAAACGACCGTTAGCACGCTCAGGGGCCTCCTGGCGGGAGAGAGGGTCGGCAACTCCCGCCTGACCATAAGCCCCGAACAGGAGAAGCCGCCAATCTATCTTGCTGCCATCGGCCCTAAGGCCTTACGATTGGCAGGTGCCGTCGCTGACGGCGTGTTGCTCAACGCCTACACCCCCACCGCTTACGTGAAGTATGCGGTCCAGGAGGTGAGGCAGGCAGCGGAAGTGGCAGGACGAGACCCCCGTTCCGTTGACATAGCCTGTATGCTGACTACACGCCTCACTGATGACGCCGAAAGTATATGGCCAGGCCTGAAACAGCGTATCGTGAGGCTTCTGGCAGAGCCGCAGGTCGGGGAGATTCTTCTGGAGAAGGGCGGTTTTGACCCGTCTATTCTGACTCCAATTCGAGCATCGGAAGAGGGCGATGACGGTGAACATCCCATCACCCTCATAAGCGACGACATGGTGGAATCGTTCTACCTGGTAGGCAGTGAGGAACGCTGCAAAGAGCGTATTGCCGAATACCGTGAGGCCGGGGTTGACCTGCCCCTGCTTCTACCCCGGCTGGAAGACTATGCCAGGGTTGCCGGGACGCTGGGCGGTTAGAAGCACCAATCCACCGTTCAAGGATGGGAAATGTCTGCCGTAATATATGAGAAACGCGACCGCATAGCCTATATCACTATAAACCGGCCCGATGCCATGAACGCCCTGGGCCCTGACCACAACGATGAGATTATCCGGGTCTGGACCGATTTTCGCGACGACCCCGAAGTGTGGGCCGCCATCCTCACGGGGGCCGGCGACCGGGCATTCTGCGCTGGAGCGGACCTGAAGACTTACACCCCGCTCTTGGGCGAGCGAGGCTCCTATGACGTGCGACAGGATGCCAACCGTATGGGCTTCGGAGGCATCACCCGCGGGCTGGAGATATGGAAGCCCATCATCGCCGCCGTCAATGGTTATGCCCTGGCCGGAGGTCTGGAGTTGGCCCTGGCCTGCGACATCCGGGTGGCGTCCGAAAACGCCCAGTTCGGGTGCTCCGAGGTGCGCCGGGGATTTCACCATTGCGATGGCGGCACGGTGCGTCTGCCCCTTATCGTCGGCCTTGGCAATGCCCTCAAAATGCAGCTAACCGGCGAGCATATCGGCGCTCAAGAGGCCCTCCGCATCGGCTTGGTGAGTGACGTGGTGGCCCTGGATGACTTGATGGAGACGGCGGAGCGGTACGCCGATGTGATTCTTCGTAACGGGCCTCTGGGGGTGCGCTCGGCCAAGGAGTCCATGCTGCGAAGCCTGGGGAGGGTGCTGGAGGACGCGTTGCGCTTTGAGAACGTCCTTTTCTCTACCCTCACCCGGACTGAGGACTATAAAGAGGGGCCTCGCTCCTTTGCCGAGAAGCGTGACCCCCTTTGGAAGGGACAATAATTCGGCGAGTCTAGTTATGCGCCCCCCGTCCCGGAATATCCCATACCGATTCAACCACGCCACCCCTTACGGCGATGTACCTGTCCCACCGGCTCACCATAGCGTCCTGCTGGGCCGTCAGAAGGAGGAACTTGTCGCCGATATTCAGGCTGGCGTCTCCCTCCAGTTGCAACATGGTATGCTGAACGTCGAGGGCGCTCACGGTGACACCGGGCATCCCGTCCACGGTGGGTAGCCCTTTGACGTTGCCGACCGCCTCCATGCCCACGTCACCAATGGCGACACCCGGTCTTGGCGTGCTAATCACGGTGCCCAGCACCTTGCCGGCGTACTGGAACTCGGACATGTAGCGGTAGCTGGTATCCATGAGTATGTACGTCCCGCCCTGTACCTCCGTGACTCCGGGTATGTCTCCAGCCACGTCATACGTCCACGATTCCCCGGAGGAGACGATTTCCACAGGTATGCCTGCGGCCTCGATGGAGTCCCGCACGTCCAGGCACGTCTGAATCGCACGGCGGCCCTCGATGAACCGGGTCTCGCGGTCCGGGGTGCCCCCGATTACCTGGTGACTCATGACCCCTCGGAAGCGCAGCCCCGGCATGGTCTCAATCAGCTTCGCCAACTCCACTCCCTGCTCTGGGGACTGTACGCCACAGCGGCGAAGCCCCGTCTCTACCTCTATGATGACGCCCAGGGTGGCCCCGACGGCCTGGGCGCCTTCCGACAGGTCACGTGCGTTGCTGGGGTTGTCACAGGCCACAATCATCTCGGCTTGATTTGCCAGGGCACACAGGCGAGAAATCTTATCTTTGGTCACCACTTGATTGGTGATGAACACGTTCCTGATGCCTCCCTGCACCATCACCTCGGCCTCCGCCACCTTGGCTGAACAGACGCCACCGACGGTGCCGCCGGTCCGAATCTGCATGTGGGCGATGATGGGGCTCTTGTGGTTCTTTACGTGGGGCCGCAGCTTGCATGTCCGGTCACGATAAAAGTCGGACATCACCTGCATATTGTTCTCCAACGCGTCCATGTCCACTATCAGACAGGGAGTGTCCAGCTCTTCCAGCGGTGTCCCTGGCGATGGCCTGTAACGTTCATCCATGTCTGCCTCCCCTTCCACTAGATAAGGGCATGACCTTTCACTAATCCGACCGTCCGCGGGCCGCAATCTCCCAGACCGCGTCAAGCTTCCCGTCCCGGATGGCATGGAAGTAGTTGTACTGGTTGACGCACAACTCCAGGTTCCAGGGTACAAGCCGTACCTTGATCCCTACGTCCAAGTGGGTTTGTGCTTCTCCCTCCATCTCTATGACGCCGTGTTCGGCGCTCACTCTTGTCAATCTGGCTCCGGGGACACCATCCAGCACTGGCAGGCCCTTGTCAGGCCCGATGGTCTTATGGCCCGCATCTACAACGGCGGAGCCTTCCGTCGGGCGACTGACTACGGTAGCTAATACCTGGGCAGCCGGCCTGAAATTGGTCCGGTACTGGCAATAGCTATAGTCCATCAATGGATAGGACCCTACCTGTACCTCAGTTATTCCCTCCATCGCTCCCACGATTTCATAGTTATGAGTGCCGCCAACGCTGACTGCCTCCACATCCAGCCCCTCTTTCTCCAGGGCATCCCGGGTGTCGAGTACCAGTTTGACGGCTTTCCTGCTCTCGGAGACCAGGTCCTGGTAGTCCTCTCGCAGGATAGTGCCTTCGTAGGTCATCAGCCCGGCGAAGTGAAGGCCCGGAGCACGGGTTATCTCCTTCGCCAGGTCAATGGCCGGCAGCCCCGGCTCCACGCCGCATCGGTCCAGGCCGGTATTCACGTCCACCAGCGCGTTGATGATAACCCCGGTGGCCTGCGCAGCCGCGGACAGGTCGGCCACGTTCCTGGGGTTGTCCACGGCCACCGTAGCCTTTGAGCGGCGTGCCAGATGGCACAGTCGGTTGATTTTGGACCTGGTCACAATCTCGCTGGAGACGAGAATATCGTTGAACCCGGCACTGGCAAAGACCTCGGCCTCTCCTATTCTGGATACGCCAATGCCACCAACCGTGCCACCGGCGGCCATTTGTATCCGGGCGATGGCCGGGCATTTGTGGGCCGTGATGTGAGGACGTGCCTTGGCGGCGCTGTCGCGGAAGAAGGAGTGGGTAAGCTCGATGTTGCGCTCCATGCAAGACAGGTCCACCACGAGGGCCGGGGTGTCCAGCCTTTCCACTGGTGTGCCAACCGGTTGATACACCGGACGTTCCATAGCCTGTCCCCCCTTACTTACGCCGTAGGATAACACAGTTTGCTCCTGCGACGCTACAGAGTCGGACAATCAGGCTTCACAAGTCGTTCTTAAAGGAGTATTCTTATGGGATGCAAACGACATAGGGGGTTTTTGATGTCACCAAAGGGAATCCCTTCCTATCGCATCCCGTTCACGGGAACAAATCACATGGTCTCGTCGGGACATTACCTGGCAACCATGGCGGGTTCCAAGATCCTTGAGCAGGGGGGCAACGCCATAGACGCGGGGGTTGCCTCGGGTATTGCCCTTAACGTTACCGTTCCCCACTACACCAACTTTGGCGGGGTAGCGCCCATTATCATATACCATGCCGCCTCTAATGAGGTCGTCTCAATCAGTGGACTGGGACGCTGGCCCAAAGCCTTCAACCTTGAAGATTACAGGAAGAAATACGACAACGACATGCCGGCTGGAATACCCAGAAGTGTCGTCCCATCTGCCTGTGACGCCTGGCTAACCGCCCTGGAACACTACGGCACCATGACCTTCGAGCAGGTGGTGGCCCCCAGCATCGAGCTGGCGGGTAATGGCTTTCCCACCTCCTACCTTCTGAGCAGACACGCCCACGCATCCCAGGAGTACATAGGACAGTTCCAGAGCAGCGCCGAGATTTTCTTGCCGGGGGGCAAGCCTCTACATCAGGGTCAGGTAGTTGTGCAGAGAGACCTTGCCAACGTCTTCCGGCAGATGGTGGACGTGGAGAAGGCCAACTCCCACAAGGGGCGAGAAGGCGCTATAAGGGCTGCCAGGGACTACTTCTACAAGGGAGAGGTGGCGCAAAAGATGGGCCAATTCTCCCAGGAGCAAGACGGACTCATCACCTACGATGACATTGCCCAGTTCAGTGTGGAGATTGAGAAACCCCAGGTAGGGACCTACAAGGACTACACCCTCTACACCTGCGGCCCCTGGTGTCAGGGTCCGACTCTCATCGAGATTCTGCAAATCCTGGAGGGTTTCGACCTCCAGGGTATGGGCCATAACTCCGCACAGTATGTCCATACGGTCATTGAAGCCATAAACCTGGGCTTCTCCGACCGTCACAACTACTATGGGGACCCGGACTTTGTGGACGTGCCGATGGCCGGGCTACTCTCCAGGGGATACGCCGCCGACCGCCGGAACGCCATAGACCCCAAGAAAGCCTGGCCGGAGATGCCTCCCGAGGGCGACCCCTGGCCCTACGAGGGTAAGGTGAGGACACGGGGGCACGTACCCGCGATTCCGAGGACCGCGGCCGTGGAGCCAGATACCAGCTACACCTGTGTGGTGGACAGGTGGGGCAACGCTTTTTCCGCCACTCCCAGCGATTTCATAACCTCAGGGCCCATTGTGCCCGGACTGGGTATGATTATCTCATCCCGGGGCAGCCAGTCCTGGCTGGACCCCGAATATCCCTCTTGTGCGGAGCCCTGGAAGCGCCCTCGCCTTACCCCCAACCCGGCTATGGTGCTCAAGAACGGACATCTGTTCATGCCTTTCGGGACCCCTGGTGGAGATGCCCAGGTGCAGTCCATGGTCCAGATGTTCCTCAACATGGTGGAGTTTGGCTTTGATACCCAACAGGCGATAGAGGAGCCTCGGGCGCGCTCGACCAGCTTCCCCAGTTCCTTCTGGCCCCATGCCTATTATCCGGGCCGACTCAGCATAGAAGGCCGCTTCAGCGAGGAGGTAGCTGCCGAGTTGGACAAGATGGGTCATAAAGTTGACTGGCTGCCCGACTGGACAACCGCAACGGGCGGGATGAGTGGAATCATGGTGGATCGGGAGCGTGGTATCCTTATTGGTGGCGCAGACCCCCGCAGGGACAACTACGCGATGGGGTGGTGAATCGCCTTACAGGTCAACCATAGGGGCGGGTCTAAGACCCGCCCCTGCTTCTTCATGCGCCCGTAGAGACTGCCCCGTTCTCCTTCTGCTTGAAGTGGGGGATGATGTGTTTGCCGTAGAGTCGTATGGACTCCATGATTTTTTCGTGGGGAATCCTGCCGGACTGCATACAGACCATGAACTGGTCTACTCCCGCGGCCTGGTATTTCGCAATGGTCTTGATAGAGTTGTCCGGGTTCCCAATGCAGAATGTCCCGTTTTCGATTAGCTCATTCGGGTCGGCATCCTCCCTGTACTGGTCTTCCTGGAAGAAGCGGCTGGCATTATATTTGTAGTCCTCGGGGATGAAGACCTCGTCCTGCCAGTCTTTGCTGAGCCTGTCGCGTGCGTTGGCAAAGTACCACGTAGCGGCGGGCAGGCCAAGCTCCCTTGCCTCACTGTCCTTCTCCAGGGTTATGCCCAGGCTGAAAGACGCCACGTGGTTATTGACAAAGCCGCCAACAGGGTTTGCCCCTCCGATAGCGTCCCGGTAGATACGGGTTCGCCTCTCCAGCTCACCTGGCTCGCCGACAGTGAAGCAAAGGGCACCAAGACCTTTGCTGGCGGCCATGGCGAAGCTGTCGGGCTGGGAGCAGGCCAACCACAAGGGGGGATGGGGCTTCTGGATGGGCTTGGGCCATACCTCGCGTGGCTCAATCTGGAAGCGGTCGCTGTGATGGGAGAATATCTCCTCGGTCCACATCCTGGGAATGATGGACAGGGCTTCATCCCAGGCCGGGCGGGCGTCTACCACGTTTGAACCAAAGGGTGTGAGCTGGTAGCCACTGCTGGAACGGCCCGTACCGAACTCGGCGCGGCCGTTGCTCAGTATGTCCAGGGTGGCGATACGCTCGGCTACTCGGATGGGATGGTTAATGGGCAGCAGTACGACTCCGTGTCCCAGGCGTATTTTGGAGGTGCGCTGGCTCAGGGCACCCAGGTAAACCTCCGGGGCGCAGGAGTGGGCGAACTCGGTGAGGAAGTGGTGCTCGACGAACCAGACGTACTCGAATCCGACCTCCTCGGCCAGAACGATTTGCTCCATTGCCTCCCAGAAGCAGTTATATTCGCTCCTCTCGGTCCATGGCTTGGGCATTTGAAGCTCATACAGAAGTCCGAACTTCATGTAATACTCTCCTTTCCCTAAATCGAAACCGCTCCAGCATCAAGTGGTGATAAGCGGCTTCCGTTGTCGTCGAATGTGGCCGAGGCTATTGTACATCACCACTCTTGACATCCACAAGCTCGTTAAGTATGCTTCCCCCAGCGTGGAAAAGGAGGAAGCTATGGCAAGACCAGTCCTGCATACCGACATCTGTGATTTCCTGGGCATCGAGTACCCAATCATCCTGGCAGGCATGGGCGGCAAGGGAAGGGCAACGCCGCCCCAACTGGTGGCCGCAGTTTCCAACGCCGGCGGTCTGGGAGTGATGGGAGGGTCTGGTCTCAGCACTGAGGAGATTCGCCGGCGAATTCGGGAAATCCGCACCCTGACCGATAAGCCCTTTGGAGTAGACCTGCTGCTGCCCGCCAGCATGGCCGACGTTGAGGAAACCAAGACGGCGGTACGGCAGCAGCTTCAGAGGGACCATCCACGCCACGTGGAATTCATGCGCAGCCTGATGCGCGAGTTTGACCTTCCCGACGTATCTGCCGAAGATAATCCGGTGATGTCGGCCAGGGAAATCCGGGAGGAAGTCCAGGTGGTGCTGGATGAGAAGGTCCCGGTCTTCGCTGCAGCCCTGGGCGACCCTTCCTGGGTTGTGCCGTTGGCACAGGAGCAGGGTATCAAGGTGGCAGGAATGGTGGGTTCGGTACGACACGCCGTGCGCCAGGTCAATGCAGGGGTGGATATCATCGTGGCCCAGGGGCATGAAGCCGGAGGTCATACGGGGAGGATTGCCAACTTCCCGTTGATTCCTCAAGTGGTGGATGCAGTCAGGCCAGTTCCGGTTGTGGCAGCAGGTGGCATAGCCGACGGCCGGGGCGTAGCGGCCGCATTGGCCCTCGGAGCCGTTGGAGCCTGGGTCGGCACCGCTTTCTTAACGGCCGAAGAAAGTAGAATCCCGGACGCCCACCAGGAACAGATACTCGGCGGGTCATCCCATGATTTCATCGTCACCAGGGCATACACAGGCAAGACCGCACGGGACTACAAGAACGTAGTCATAGATGCTTGGGAGCGTTCGGGTCTGTCCCCTTTGCCGATGCCCCTTCAGGGGGCGCTAGTCGAGGACTTCGTAGCTGCAGCGGAGAGAGCCGGACGCTATGAGCTGACCAATAACCCCGCAGGCCAGGTTGCAGGGATGCTGAACGAACGCAAGCCCGCAGCCCTGATTATGGACGAGCTAATACAGGGGGCTGTGGATGTGCTTCAAGGGCTGCAACATACGGTTGCCGTGGAGTAGACACGTACTGAAGGGCCGTACTAGCGCAATAGCTCCTCTCGCAAGCGACGTATCACAGTCTCCAGCGTATCATCGGTGAGGTTGAGCGGGTCCACGGCAAACTCGTCGGGATTACCCTGCTGGTTAAAGTAGATGGGTGGGTCTCCACCTTCCAGGGCCGCCAGGACCAGGTTCCGGGCGGGGCCTTGCCAATCTTTCCCGAAGCGCAGCACCGCGTGGGGAATCAGATAGTCGTAGTCGTCATGCTCTACGGTAACCTCCAGCCCAGGCACCTCTGACAGGGCGTCCGCCACACGCTGCACCATCATGGAATAGCGATGCGTCTCCGCTTCCTCGTCTTCCTCCATGAAGATTTTCAATGCGGTCAACAGGCCCACAATCTCCTCTTTGGCTACCTTCATTGGCCGAGCCAGGAACTGGTTCGGATTTGCACTGGCTGACGCCGCCTCTATCAGGTCCCTTCGGCCACAGAGGATGCCGCTTCCCTGGGGTCCTCGCACCCCCTTACCCCCGCTGAAGACCACCATGTCGGCGCCCTCCTGCAAGTATCGGTGCAGGTTTGACCGTGGCGGCAGCATGGAGGCGGCGTCCACGATTACGGGGACCTGGTGCTTGTGGGCAATCCGGCATACTTCCGACAGTGGCAGTGCGCGACGGCTGGTGAAGGGAGCGCAGAGGTAGGCCACGGCGGCGGTGCGCTCGTTGATGGCTCCTTCCAACTCCCAGGGGCGGCAGTTCTTGCCATCGCCGATTCCCACCAGCACGCTACCTGCCGCCCGGTAGGCCTGGTCGTAGGGGAAGCGGTGCATATTCTGTATAATTATCTCGTTTTTCATGCCCTGTGTGTCATTGGGCAGGCGGTGCATCTTTACAGGGTCAGTGCCGGCGATACATGCTATGGCCTGTAACACCAGCCCACCTGCCGCCCCGCTGCAAACGAACCCTGCTTCCGCGCCCGTTATGCCGGCTATGACCTCTCCTGCTTTCTGGTTCAGTTCGGCCATCTCAACGAGGACCGTCGCTGCGTCTGTCATGGCCTCCAACACCTCTGAGCGAGTGCTGGTGCCCCCGTAGCGGGTAACCGATCCGGCGGCATTGATGATGGGCTTCACGCCTAGTTGCTTGTAAACATCGGCGGGGTCTTTCTCCCTTGCAGCCATCGGCTTCTCCTTCCTAAACTATCCCTTCCTTGCGCATATCCTTCAGGGACTCCTCAAAAGCCGACAGAGTGCGTTCTACCTCCTCTGACCGGTGAGTGGCGGAGACTATGAAGGAGCCTCTGCCCATCATGTCCACTCCGTTGTTCATCATGGCGCGTTTTAGCGACCTGGTAACGGCGGCGTTTGCGGCCCCCGAGATTTCCTGGTAGGACATGGTATATAGCTCTTGGTCGGAATTGCAGTCCTTCATCGTCAGGTGAATCAGGGAAGCCATACCGTAGGCACGGCCGGACACTTCCATCTTGGTGAAGATTTCGTTGAGGCCTGTCTTTAGCTGGGCTGCGGCGGCATCCGCTCGCTGATTGATGGGCTGGCTGGCGACCATTTCAAGGCACGTAGCCCCTGCCGCTGCCGACAGTGGATTGGCGTTAAAGGTGCCCGGATGGGCTATGCGCTGACGAGTATCCCACTCCGGGTCATTCTGGAACGCAATCCTGTCTACGATGTCCGCCTTGCCGCCTACAACACCACCGGGCAGACCGCCGGCCACAATCTTGGCCATGGTGGTTAGGTCGGGGTCTATCCCGAACAGTCCCTGTGCTCCGCCGGGAGACACGCGAAAGCCGGTGACTACCTCGTCGAAGATCAGCAGGACGCCGTACCTCCTGGTGACTTCTCTAAGGTCTTTCAAGAACTGGGGAACCAAGAGCGGTAGCTGGCCGTAATGGGCTCCGGTAGGCTCCAGGATGACCGCGGCTATGTCGCCGTCATTTGCCAGCTTTTGCTCCACAAGGGATATATCCCCAGGGGGCAGAACAATCACCGATTGGGACGTGGTTGAGGGGACGCCCGGGACGGGCCGGTCGGACCTGGTAATTACGTAGTCGTGCCAGCCGTGAAAGTGCTCCTCAAACTTGACGACTTTGTTCTTGCCGGTGTAAGCCCTGGCCAGGCGCAGGGCCATCAGGGTTGCCTCGGTCCCGGAGCTGTGGCAACGTATCTTCTCTATAGAGGGCATCAACTGCTTTATTGCTCGCCCCCAGCGCATCTCTTCGTCCGTGTTCGCGCCCAGGTGAGTGCCTCTGGCCACCTGGTTTGCGACAGCTGAGGCAATTTCGGGATGGGAGTGACCAAGAAGGAGGGCGCCATGACCGGAAACGTAGTCTACGTACTCGTTGCCGTCAACATCCCACTTGAGGGGGCCACTCCCGTGAGTTATGTATACGGGGAAAGGAGTCGCATAGCGGTTGTCGTGGGTCACGCCTCCGGGGAAGATTTCCGTCGCTTCCTCGTAGCGTCTGGCCGAACCGGAATGTTTCTGGATGTACTCTTCAAGTATAGTAGCCATCATGGGCCTCCTTCCAGCGATTATTACTCACCGCGAAGCTCCAGGGCGGTCCAATCTTAGCCGGGTGATCTTACCGGTGGCGGTTCTGATTCTTCTATAGTAGTGATAGGGTCAATGTCTCCTACGAGGATACAGGTAATTGTGAAAGGAATCAACCTGCCTGCTCGAATCCTTAGGGCCTTTCAATTCTCATGGTCACCTGTCTGACCCCGTACGTGTCATTCCTGCGTTGGCCGAGACGTACACAATTTGTGGACGCTGTGTCCCTTTATGTACTTCCAAAACAGCGATTACGTTGAGTATAATGCGGTCTGGCAAACACAAGGGCGAGCCAAATGCCCCGTTTATTGAGGAATGGTGCTGGATGGAAGACTTGATTATCTCCGCCAAGGTAATTCATAAGACCTACGACACCGGCACGGTTAAAGTCCGTGCCCTCCGAGGTGTGGACCTTAGTGTAAGGCGGGGTGAAATGTTGGCTATCATGGGGCCCAGTGGCTGCGGCAAGACGACCCTCCTCAACTGTCTCTCAGGCCTGGATGAAATTGATTCCGGCCAGGTAGTCATTGATGGCGTGGTGCTCCACGACCTCCACGACGACGAGCGCAGCGACTACCGTGCCCGCCGGATGGGGTTTGTGTTCCAGCTGTATAACCTCCTTCCTGTCCTGAGCGCCGTCGAGAATGTGGAGATGCCCCTTCTAATCTCCGGTGTTGGTGCCACAGAGGCCCGCAGAAGGTCACTGGACGGATTGGATAGGGTCGGCCTTGCCGACCGGGCAAATCATCTCCCGGCGGAGCTGTCAGGGGGACAGCGCCAGCGAGTAACCATAGCCCGTGCCTTGGTGAACGACCCTGCCATAATATGGGCCGATGAGCCTACGGGTGACCTTGATAGCGAGACCGCCAATGAAATCGTAGACTTGATGGAGCATCTCAACCGTACCAACGGCCAGACCTTCGTCCTTGTTACCCATGCGCCCGACGTTGGTCAAAGGACTCATCGCATAGTCCGTATGTCGGATGGGCTTATCGTGGACGATGGATATGGCTCGGGCGGCGCCGACCGCCGCAGCTAAGAAGTAGAAATTCCTCGCATCACAGGAGAGCAATGGAAGAGCTATTTGGCATCTCCATGAACATAATTATGGTGGTCCTGCTGGCCATCGTTCTACCGGCCATGGCAGTAGTTGCCGTAATGGCATGGCGCAACCGTATCATGCTGAAGATGGGCCTGCGCAACATCCCTCGCAGGCGTGCCCAGACCGTCCTCATCATCGTCGGAATAATGTTGAGCTCCGTAATCATGGCCGCTGCCTTCGGCACCGGAGATACCATTAGCTTCTCTATCCGCAACGAAGCCATCAGGGTACTGGAGAATATTGACGAGGTTATCATCTCGACCAGGGCCGACTCGGAGGACAACTTTGGCACCGGTTCATACATACCTTACGAACGGTTCGAGCAGATACAGAGAGACCTGGCCGGTCTGGATACCATTGACGGCCTGACTCCCGGCATAGCCGAGATAGTGCCTGTTGTAAATTCCAGGACCTCATTGAGCGAGGGTCGAGCGAGGGTGACGGGCATTGACCCTCATACCCTGGAGGGATTTGGCGCCATCAGTCTGGTTGTCGGCGGCGAGGCCGGATTGGAGGACCTGGCAGAGGATGAGGTCTATATCAACAACGAGGCGGCCAGGGAACTGGAAGCCGTTGCAGGGGATGCTCTGCTGCTGTATGTGGAGGGTGTGCCTCTGGAATTCAAGGTAAGAGGGGTTGTGGGTGAGGGTGGCTTGGCAGGAAACAGCACCACCCTGGTTATGTCTCTGCAACGTGCCCAGGCCGTCTTTGACAGGCAGGGCGAGATTAACACCATAGCCGTATCGAACCGCGGGGATGAGGTTTCCGGGGTAGATTTGAGCGAAGATGTAACACGTGACCTCCGAGTCCTCTTTGCAGATAGAGAGGTGGCATCGCGACTCAAGGCTCTGCTGAATCAAGAGGACGTGCTCAGGGCGCTGGAGGTGAGGGAGAAGTCGTTGGACCTCCCGCTCCAGAGCGACTTGGCCCAGCTGCGGGACGAGCTTGGCCGAGAGGGAATGAGCGACCAGCTTATAGACCTTCTCGCCGATGACACTGTCTCCGATGAGGTGCTTGTTGCCCTTGACGGTGCAGGGCTGACAGATGTCCAACGGGATGCTGACACCCTGTTCTCCGAGTTGGATGAATTCACCGTCCTCGACGTGAAGCGGCAAGTATTGGACATAGCGGAAGAGGTTAGCAGCTTCGTGACCACCTTCTTTATAATTCTGGGATTGTTCTCCATAATGGTGGGTATCCTGCTCATATTCCTGATTTTCATCATGCTTGCGGCGGCCCGCAGGTCGGAGATGGGCATGGCCCGGGCGGTGGGGGCCAAGCGACACCACCTGGTGCAGATGTTTGTCTTCGAGGGGACGGCCTACGCAATAGTCGCTGCTGCGGTGGGAGTTTTAATAGGTCTGGCAGTAAGCGCTCTGATTACGTCTTCAGTAAACCAGATTATCTCAGGTTTTGACGACGACTTCCGGTTTACCTGGCATATTGAGGCGCGTAGCGCCATAATCTCCTACTGCCTTGGGATGTTCATTACCCTCGTTACCATATCCGTGTCATCCTACAGGGTGAGCCAGATGAACATAGTCCAGGCTGTGAGAGGACTGCCCGAAGTCACCACAGTCTCCAGCGTTAGCTGGCGGGAGGTTGTGCTTGCTCCCATGCGAGCCATAGCGTTGCCCTTCCGGCTTGCCGGGCGAGGTGTCCGCGAATTGGTGACTGTACATCCCATGAGCGCCTTGACCTACCTCCGCAGGATGCCATGGGCCCTTCTGTCCATCCCGGCCGCCATTACAGGGAGCATATTTCAGATAGTTTGGCGTCCTTTCAGGCAGGGTTGGCTGGCCTTCCTTATAGGCCTGCTCGTTACCTGGTCAGGCATGACCGCCGACCAGGCGGCGCCCTTCAGAATAGGGGTCTCTCTAGTGATTCTGGGACTTGGCCTTATGATACGGACGGCGCTTCGGCGCACCTCCTTGCGCGACGACGTGAGGGACCGTATCGCCTATACCTTCATCGGATTGTTGATACTGGTTTTCTGGATACTGCCCTTTGACATCGTGAGCGGCTTGGCCGGTGGAGAGCTTGGCGGCGGTATCGAGATGTTCTTCGTCTCTGGGGTGGCGATGGTAGCGGCAGCAGTGTGGACGGTGATGTACAACTCTGATCTCCTGTTGAAAGGGTTGAGCTTTGTCGTCGGGCATGTCGGCCAGTTGCGACCCGTGATGGTGACGGCTGTGGCTTACCCCATGAGCGCCAAATTCCGCACGGGCCTGACCCTAGCCATGTTCGCCCTTGTCATCTTCACTCTAATTGTTATGTCCATCCTCACCAATGTTTTTGACGTGTCTTCCGTTGACCAGGAGAAGGTCACCGGCGGGTGGGACATTGAGGGCACGCTGAACTTCAGCACTCCAATTGAGAACATGCACCAGGCCATTGATGATGAGCCGGACCTGAACATCCGGGACTTTGAGGCCGTCGGAGGCTATACCACGATACCCATCCAGGCTCGCCAGGTAGGAGCACAGAACCAGCTGTGGGAAGGGTACGCGGTGCGGGCAGCCGACCGTGCTTTCCTGGAAGCAACCAATTACGATTTTAAGCTAATAGCCGACGGCTATGGACCAACCGATAGGGAAGTATGGAACGCTCTGAGAGATGACCCTTCTCTGGCTGTGGTGGAGGCTATGGCAGTACCCACAAGGTCCGGCTTTAGCGATGAGAACGTCCCCTTTGAGATGGAGGGCTTCTTCTACGAGGACGACACAATGCCCGCTATAGATATAGAAGTTAGAGAGCCGCGCACCGGTGAGATTGTTCCCCTCAAGGTCATTGGCGTGTTGGACCAGCTTACCGACGACTTCGGTATAATTGGCTTTGGCATGTTCACTTCCAAGGCTAATCTGGACAACGTTATACCGTTCCCGGTCCCCATAACCACCTACCGGTTCAGGGTAGCTGAAGGCGTTGACATAGAAGTGGCTTCCAAAGGTCTGGAGTCGTCATTCCAGGAACATGGTATGGAGACCGTTGTGCTGGAGGAGGTAATTGAGGAGAATGCGGCGGCTAATAGGGCGTTCAACTACATCTTCACCGGCTTCATGGGCCTGGGCCTGCTGGTGGGGATTGCGGCCTTGGGGGTGATTAGTCTGAGGGCCGTTGTAGAGCGTCGCCAGCAGATTGGTGTGCTGAGGGCCATCGGATACCGTCGCAGGATGATTCAGCTAAGTTTCCTGTTGGAATCCTCCTTCGTAGCCTTGCTGGGGGTGGCAATCGGAGTGGCTCTTGGGACCATCATCTCCTACAACATTGTCAGTGACGTCAGGGAGCGCGAGAACCTTGAGACTCTTCGATTCAGTATTCCCTGGCTCCAGATTATCATTATCATAGTGGTAGCCTACGTGTTTTCGTTGGTAACCACTTTCTTGCCGGCCCGGCAGGCATCCCGGATATATCCCGCCGAGGCCCTGCGCTACGAATAAGGGGCGCACAGCCGTGCGCCCCAGTAAAATCTCCGGTTGTTCGATGCTTACAGTGCGTCTGCTCCGGCCCGAGCGCAGTCCTCGTCCTGCTGGCTGGTCCCGCCGCCCACGCCGCAAGCTCCCTCGACCACGCCATTGCGGACGATGGGCACGGCTCCCTGACCGCCGGGAATCATGTGACCTCCTGCTGCTGCCGCGATGCCTCGTGGAGTGGCGGCATCGGGGGAGATGTCGCCACTGGGTCTCCCGAATGCGGCGGATGCAACGGCTTTGCCCTGAGAACCCAGTGCGCTGGCCCAGATGGCGCCGTCCATGCGACTGAACGCCTGGAGTCGCCCGCCGGCGTCAACCACTGCGACGCTTATCTTGATGTTGATCTCCTCCGCCTTCGCTATAGTAGCCTGGACGATTCGGTTTGCTTCCGCCGAGGTAAGAGCCATATTATGACCTCCTTAGTAGTTGGTTTTGGGACACGCCAATTATACAGTACCAATTTACTGTCGGCAATCGAGATTCAGGTATACGGTTGCAATACCCACCGGCACGTCGTAAGCTTGGTCTCGTGAAAGGGTCCATTATCAGGGAGCGGTATGGTCCGGGAAGGTGATTCGGTCATTGGATATTTGACCACCATGGGCCGTGTGAGCGGCAGGCCCCACGTCGTAACTCTCCGCCTGGTGTACCACTGTGGCAAGTTCTATGCCTCGCGCAGGGATACGGCCAGCGACTGGTGCCGCAACCTGATGGCTGAACCCAGGGTCACGATACGGTTGGATGGGGAGGAGACCAGTGCAACGGCCAGGGTGGTAGATGACGTTGAGTTGGCCAGGAAGGTCTCCGGCCTCAAGTATGGGGATCAGCGAGCGTTGAAACCCAGAGTAATCGTAGAGATGGTCCCTGGTCCCGGGTAGGGTAAAAAACATGGTGGACGGTATCGGTTCTTTCAAAAGGGGGAACGAAACAGATCTCACCTATGGGCTGAAGTGGGCAGCCTGGGAGTGGCTGTATAACTGTTCCGGCTGCCGTTCTATAGGGCTGGAGGTGAAACTGGAAGGCCCCGCCGGCAGGGTGATAGACGTGGTTGGGGTGGGTCGGGGGAATATCATCTACGTTATCGAGGTCAAGGGCAGCAGGGCCGATCTGTTCAGGGATGACCACGGCCCCGACGACCGGACGAAGCTTGTGGCCAGGCGACCCGTGGTTGAGCAGCGCAGGGAGCTGGTCGAGGAGATATTTCGCAGGGCTACCGAATTTGCCCGGCAGGAGGACTCCGAAAACTGGGAGGGTACGGAAATCTACCGCCAGGCCAAGGCCGACTATGAACGGGTTACTCACCAGGAGACTGCGTACAATCAAAGGTTGGAGAGGTACAGCATAAAGTTCAGGGACGCCAAATTCTTAGCGTTGGCGGACTATCACTACATCATGGCCCCCAGGGGTCTCATTCGCCGCCACGAGGTCCCGCCCCGGTGGGGCCTCTTGGACGACACGCCCAGTGTCGTGGTCCCCGCTCCCCGCAAGGATATACGGAAGAACACGGGCATCATCTCCAACGTGCTGAGGGCCATTGCCAGGGCCAACACTTCCTCCATGATGCGGCATCACGGGGTAATGTTCCAGGAGGGAGAGGCAGCTTTCCCGGATGGATGCCGGGACTGCTGAGAACTCCCCTGGCTTCGGCATTTATTATGACAGTCTTTGCCCACGCTGTTATACTGGGGCGGGTAGTTTGACAGTAGATTAGATAGGGAGAGAGATGACCGAAGAAGCGTCAAGCCCCTTTTCTCAGTTTGATTTCATGCGCCACGATGAGAGCGACGACGGCCTGTTTTACCAGGAGCCCAGGCTGGTGGTGCACATTGACGACCAAGCCATAGAGGCTGTCGGCGAGCTTTTCAGGGAGGTCATACCGCCCAACTCGGTCATTCTGGACCTGATGAGCAGTTGGAGGTCCCATTGGCCCGCCGGCCATCCCAAGTCCAGTATGTCAGGGCTGGGACTCAATGCCGTGGAGATGAGGGAGAACCCGGACCTGGACGACTACGTTGTACATGACCTGAACAAGGACCCTCGTCTGCCTTATGACGACAACACCTTTGATGCGGTGGTTATAACGGTATCAGTGCAGTACATCGTCAAGCCCGTCGAGGTGTTCAGGGACGTTCATCGCATACTCAAGCCCAACGGGGTTTTCCTCGTTACCTTCTCCAACCGCATGTTTTTCACCAAGGCGGTGAGGATATGGACGGTGAGCAATGACGAGTACAAGATGGACCTGGTGGCTTCCTACTTTTATCACGCCGGTGGCTACGAGGATTTGAGGGGTATGTGCCGCAACCCTGACCGGGGCGATTTTGAGGACCCGCTATACGTGGTGATGGCCCGAAAGCCTTCCCAGGATTAGAGACGCTTCCGCATCTGCACGTGCTCTATACCCACTTCCAGGAACACTTCGCCCTCTTCGATATAGCCGTGTGATGCATAGAAGTCTTTGACGTACGTTTGGGCGTGCAGTATGGCTTCCCTTCTTCCCCGCTGTCTGGCCGCCTCTTCCAGAGCCATCAGGATATGACTTCCGATGCCCTTGCGACGCCAGGCTTCGTCAACCGCCATTCGTCCAATCCTGGCGTCGCCCGAATCGGGGCACAATACGCGGCCGGTCCCTACGACCTCTCCATTGACCAGGGCTATGGCATGAGTAGCCGACAAATCGTCTTCGTCCAACTCCTCTTCTACCGGAACTCCTTGCTCCTGGACGAAGACGCGGACTCGGACGATGAGGGCCGCCTGGTGCTCCCTCTGAGTTTCAACTATCTTGACCACCAGGTTTTCCATCCAAGCTCCTGTGGCAAAGTCATCCACCCTGGTTACGGGTACGTGAATGAATACCTAAACCAGCCCCGCACGTCATTCCCGTGAAAACGGGAATCCACCACGCCTTATACTGGACTCCCGCTTTCGCGGGAGTGACGGGATGGATTGGAATTCTACTGGAACACAATTACACCGCGGCCTATTTCTCCCCGGTTCAGGTCCTCATAGGCCTGGTTGATTTCCTCCAGGTTGTACCTTCGGGTAATAAGGTCGTCCAGGTTGATGCGGCCCGACGTATACATGTCCACCATTCTGGGCATGTCAACGTGGCATCTGGCCGAGCCGTAGTAACTGCCCTTCAGTACCTTCTCTTCTCGCACCAAGGACACGGCATTTATGCCGGCATTCTCGCCAATGGGCGCGATGCCCACCACCACGACCGTCCCACCCTTGCGGGCCATTGCGTAGGCCGTCTCCACCGTCTCGGCTGAACCGTAGACCTCGAAGGTGTAATCGGCGCCTGTGCCGCCGGTAATCGCCCTCACTCGCTCCACCGCATCCTGATGAGAGGCATTGACGGTGTGGGTGGCCCCGAACTTCATGGCGAACTCCAGTTGTCCCTCCCGTATGTCCACGGCGATGATTTTGGAGGCGTTCAGCAGGCTTGAGCCTTGGATTACGTTCAGTCCCACACCTCCACATCCCACCACGGCTACGGTGCTACCCGGCTCTATCTGAGCGTTGATAATTGCTGCCCCCACCCCGGTGGTGACACAGCACCCAATGAGGGCCGCCGCGTCCAGGGGCACGTCCCTGGCTACGGGGATGCAGCCCGTCTCCGGCACCACGGTGCGCTCGGCGAAGCAGGCCACCTTGCCGAACTGGGAAATGCTCTGGTCGTTCTTGTGCAGCCTGCTGGTACCATCGAACAGGCCGCCGGGTGTGGAGGCGTGGAGGTCGCACAAGTTGGGCCGTCCGGTGGTGCAGAAATAGCAAAGGCCACAGTTGGGAACGAAGGAGAGAATCACGTGGTCCCCCGGCTTGACTGTGCTCACGCCGTCACCCACCTTCTCAACGATGCCGGAGCCCTCATGTCCGAGGACTGCCGGCAGCACTGTCCGGGCCTCCCCTTTCATAAAGTGGTAATCGCTGCGGCAGATGCCGGCCGCGCCCGTCTTGACCAGCACCTCGCCCGCCTTGGGGTCGTCCAATTCCACGTCTTCCACCACCAGAGGCTCGTTGTACTCGTATAGCACCGCTGCTTTCATGGAGGTCCCTCCTTCAGTAAGTCGCTGTCTATCATCTCGCGGTGTAGTCATGGTGTCAACACCCTTGACCGGGACTCTCCTCTGTCGTAGAGTACCAGCAGCGCCACTACAAAACCCATTCTCCCTCGACACGCTTGATGCACATTGTCATTCCGAGGAGCGGAGCGACGAGGAATCTAAAATTCTACGGCTTCAACGAAGCTACGACTTTAGATTCCTCGCCCGCCTGTGGCGGATTCGGAATGACAAGGCGGCGTGTTCGGAGTGGCACGAACCCGACCCGCCTCCGCGGGCAGGCGGGAATGACGAGTGGGGCCAGTTTAGATATTTATTCACATACCGGTAGTAGCGGAAAGGAGCGACATGGCGCAGGAGCAGCGAGATTTCATAGGCTATGGCAGAAATATCCCTAAGGTGGAGTGGCCCCAGGGGGCACGCATCGCGGTGAACATGGTCCTGAACTACGAGGTGGGGGCCGAGTTCAACGTCCTCGACGGCGACCCGTATAGGGAGACGGCAGGGGACTTTTATCCTCATCCTCTTGACCAGCGGAACCCGGGTCTGGAGTCCTACTACGAGTACGGCAGCCGTGTTGGGGTGTGGCGGATACTGCGTCTACTTGAGCAATATGGGGTCAATGGCACTATCTTCGCATGTGGGCGGGCTATAGAGCGCAACCCGGAGGCAGCGCGGGCGTTTACCGATCTGGGTCACGACATCGTGGGACATGGCTACCGGTGGGAGCAGCACTGGGACATGGACCCCGAGTTCGAGCGTGACCAGATACAGCGTACCGTGCAAGCTGCCAAAGAGGCGTGCGGCTATTCAATGAAGGGATGGTTCTGCCGCTTCCAGCGGGGCTACAACACCCGTCGTATACTGATGGATGAAGGTTTCGTGTTCGACAGCACCGATTTCAGCGACGACCTGCCCTACTACACCCGCGTTGATGGCAAGCCTTTACTCATCGTGCCCTATACCCTGGACAACAACGACGTGCGCTTCGTCCGGGGGACTTTTCTAACGGGAGAGCATTTCTTCCAATACCTGCGTGACGCCTTCGATATGCTGTATAAGGAAGGCGCCACTCACCCCAAGATGATGTCTATAGGTCTCCATGACCGTATCATTGGACGGGCGGGACCGGCAAAGGGCCTGGAGATGTTCCTGGAGTACGCACGAAGTGTCCCGGACGTGTGGTTTGCCCGGAGGACTGACATTGCAGAGTGGTGGATGCAGCACCACAGCCCGGAGAGCCTCGCTTAACCCTCGGTGCAAAACTCCTCTAGGGCCTTTCGATCCTACCCGCTTCTCCTTCACACACCTTTCCCCCTCATCCTAACCTTCTCCCACCATGGGAGAAGGGACAATGCCCCCTCGCCCTTGACGGGAGAGGGTTGGGGTGAGGGTGAAGAGCCACAAGGGAAGTGTAAAACGCTGTGTTTCACTCCAGATAAGTAAGTCCTCATACCAGCCTGCCCGCCTTTGGCGGATGAAAACGGGAATCTACAGTCAGGACTGGAACTCCTTCAAGTCGTCGGGGATGAGGAGTCTGGCCTCGGTGACTTCCTGGACCTCTTTGGGGGTGTATCCTGGGGCGATTTCCTTCATCAGAAATCCGTCTGACGTTACCTCAAAGAGGCCGAGGTTGGTGGCTACCAGCTTGACCACCCCAACGGCGGTAACGGGCAGGGCGCAATGCTTTACCAGGCGCGGCTGACCGTCTCTGGTGGTGTGCTCCATAGCGATGAACACACGCTTTGCGCCCACGGCCAGGTCCATCGCCCCGCCGATGCCTCCTCCCTTCCTTCCGGCGGTCTTCCAGTTGGCAAAATCACCGTTTTCGGAGACCTCGTAGGCTCCCATGACCGTGACATCCAGATGGCCGCCCCGGATTATGGAGAAGGAGTCGGCGTGATGGATGATTGCCGCCCAGGGGTGGATGGTGACGTACTGGCCTCCCGCGTTGACCAGGTGCAAGTCCTCCTCTCCCTTGGCAGCCAGGGGGCCGTAGCCGATGACCCCATTCTCCGAGTGGAAGATAATTGTCTTGTCCCCGAAGTCGTAGTTAGAGCACAGTGTGGGCATCCCGACGCCAAGGTTCACCACCCAACCGTCCTGGAACTCCATAGCCAACCTGTTGCACATGACCTGTCTGCTTAAAGGGGTCTTTTCCACCGGCTGCTCCTTTCACTCATCATGCGTTACTGAGCGGTTATGGGGGGTCTCAAGTCCACGTTTCCAGGCGTACTCAAGCTCCTCCACCGGCAGCTCTACAAGTCCGCCCAGGGCAAGCACCGGCTTGGAGGTGGTCCTGCCCAGGGATACGAATGGCACGTCCAACTCTGCGGCCAGCTTCGTTAACTCACCTAAGTCTTCCGGGCGTAGAGACACAACTACTCTGGACTGGGCCTCACCGAAAAGTGCTGCATCCCAACGGCCTCTCACCTTCACGTCGCCGCTGAATCCCACGCCGCCCTCAATGCAACTCTCGGACAGAGCAACTGCCAGACCCCCGTCTGAGCAATCGTGAGCGGAAGCCACAATCCCTTCTCTGATTGCCTTGCGGCAAAGCTCCTGTACCCGTCTTTCAAGTTCCAAGTCTATATTGGGCCTTCCGACAACCACGTTATAGAGACGCTCCAGGTACTCACTGCCAGCCAGGTCCCTTGCCCTTCCTCTCACCATAGAGGCTCCCAGGAGTATGACCCTATGGCCAGGTCCTTGAAATCCCAAACCGACGTGACGCTTTACGTCCTCGAATAACCCCAATGCCCCCACTATTGGCGTGGGATATATTGCATGGCCCTGGGTCTCATTGTACAGGCTCACGTTGCCACTGACCACCGGCACACCCAGGACCCTACAGGCTTTTGCCATTCCCCTGATGCACCACTCCATCTGGTAGTAGGTCTCCGGATGTTCCGGGTTGCCGAAATTGAGGCAATCGGTGAGGGCAATAGGCTCGGCTCCCGTGCAGGACACGTTCCGGCAGGCTTCTGCCACTGCAATCGCGCCTCCCTTGTAGGGGTCCAGGTAGCAGTAGCGGCCATTGCCGTCAGTGCATAGAGCGATGCCCTTCCTGCTACCCTTGATTCTCAATACGGCAGCGTCTCCTCCTGGCGCTGCCACAGTGTTTGTCTGGACCTGCTGGTCGTACTGGCGGTAGACGTCTTCCTTGCTACAGACGTTGGGGGATTCAAGCAGACGCAATAGCACATGATTGGGGTTCTCCTGGGATAGGGGGAGGCTGCCCAGTGGGTAGCGTTGTAGTTCGAGTTGTTCCCGGGGTTTGACACCCTGCAACCTGTACTTGGGAGGGCTGGTAAGCAGATCTATGGGAAGCTGCGCTGCTGGCCTTGCGGCCTCATAGATTCTGGCGACTCCCGACTTGTTGACAGTGCCAATCTCAACACATGGGATGCCCCATTTTTGGAAGATAGACTCTACTTGGGCCTTATGGCCGGGGTTTATCATCAGGAGCATACGTTCCTGAGACTCGGAGAGCATGACTTCGTATGGGTCCATGCCCGAATCCCGTCGGTGCACCCTTGAAATATCCAGGTCTATCCCCGCCTTGCCCCGGGCTGCCGCCTCTATGGCGGAGCTGGTGAGACCTGCGGCCCCAAGGTCCTGCATCCCTTCCAGGCAGCCGGACGCAGCCACTTCAAGACAGGCTTCTATGAGGAGTTTCTCCAGGAAGGGGTTGCCGACCTGGACCGTGGGGCGCATCTCTCGTTCATCCTCGAAAGTACGGGAAGCGAGGCCGGATGCGCCGTGGATGCCGTCCCTGCCTGTTTCGGCACCCGCCAGCAACAGGATGTTTCCCTCCGAGCCGACGGAGGCGCTTACCAATCTTTCCCTCTCTATCAGCCCGACACACAGGGCGTTGACCAGGGGGTTTTGGGAATAGGAACTGGAAAAGGAGACCTCGCCGCCGACATCGGGTACACCAATGCAGTTGCCGTACCACGATATTCCTTCAACTACGCCGTTGAAAAGGTGGCGGTTGCGAGGTTCTTCAAGGGGGCCGAAACGCAGGGAGTTGAGCAAGGCCATGGGCCTGGCGCCCATGGCCAGAATATCGCGCACAATGCCTCCAACCCCTGTGGCGGCACCCTGGAAAGGCTCCACCGCCGAAGGATGGTTGTGAGACTCTATTTTGAAGACCACGGCAAGCCCATCGCCGATGTCAACCGCCCCTGCGTTTTCCTGGCCGGGAGGCAGGAGCACCCGTTTTGAGGTTGAAGGGAAGAGCCGCAGCAAGGGTCTGGAGTGCTTATAGCCGCAGTGCTCGCTCCACAGAGCGCCGAACATACCAAGTTCCACCCCGTTGGGCTCTCGATCGAGTCCGTCTACAATGCGGTGATATTCCGCTTCGCTGAGGGCGATTTCGTCCAGGATTTCTTTAGTGACAGGCATATCTAGCCAACACGCGCCCCATTCCTTATGATGGATTCAAATATCAGCTTTCCGTCGGTCCCGCCCATAAGCTCCTCGCAACATCGCTCGGGATGGGGCATCATACCCAGTACGTTGCCCTTCCGGTTGGTTATACCGGCTATATTGTTCGCAGAGCCGTTGGGGTTGGCATCCGGGGTAATATCTCCGTTGGGAGTGGAATAGCGGAAGGCGACTTGTCCGTGCTCCTCCAGGGATTGGAGGGTAGGTCCATCGGCGAAGTAGTTGCCCTCACCGTGGGATATGGGGACCCGCAGGACCTGACCCGGTGTACAGGAGGACGTAAAGGGCGTGGTGGAATGCTCAACACGCAAGCAAGACCACTGACATCGGTACTGGAGGTGGCCGTTTCGCATGAGTACACCGGGAAGCAGCCCGGCCTCGCAGAGAATCTGGAAGCCGTTGCATATGCCAATGACCAGCCCGCCGCCGGAGGCGAAGCCGGCTATCGCCGACATAATAGGGGAAAAGCGGGCTATGGACCCTGCTCTCAGATAGTCTCCGTAGGAAAACCCGCCGGGTAGGACTACGCAGTCGAAACGGTCCGATAACTTGGGGCTTTCCTGATACCAGAGATAGTTAGTATCTTGACCGAGAACGTTTTTAGTGACATGGTAACAGTCGCCATCACTCCACGTACCCGGAAAGACGACTATGCCGAATCGCATAACTTATCGTTTGGAGACTGGACGGTATCTAATCAAGCGGTATACACAATGGGGTCTGGCACTAGGTGATCTGATAATTTAGCTATTCCGCATACTCTTGCGACGTTTGGCAGCCTCTTTCTTTTTTCGCCTTACGCTTGGTGGCTCGAAATGCTGTCTGCGCCTGATTTCCGAGAGAATGCCGTCTTGCTGGACTCTTTTATTAAATCTTCTGAGGAGGCTATCGAAGGTTTCACCTTCGGCGAGCCGTACATCGGCCAAACTAGGATACCTCCCTTCGGGACTTGGCTATTTTACCAGTATTATAGAGTGCCTGATTGAGGGTGTCAACCGAATGTTTTGTGTTTCGTTTTAATGAGGACCTCTGGCGGCTCAGGTATCGAATCAGAGGGCGGCTTTGAAACGGTATCCAACATTCCATATAGTCTCTATGAAGGAGTGGTCTGCGTCTTCTATTTTGGAACGCAGCCTGCGTATGTGTACGTCCACGGTCCTGGTGCCGCCGAAATAATCATAGCCCCAGACCTGGCTCAGGAGACCATCCCTGGTATATACCCGGCCCGGATTGGCGGCCAAAAGGGCCAGCAGCTGATATTCCTTGTAAGTTAGGACAATCCTTCTGCCTGAGAGTCTTACCTCGTAGCGCTCCATGTCTACGTGGAGGTCACCCGCCCTCAGAACGTGCTTCTCTTGGGGGCCTTTTGTCCTGAAAATGGCTTGACTAAGACGCGCCATCAGCTCTTCGCTACTGAAGGGATACAGGATAAAATCATCGAGGTTCAGTCCGCCGAAGGCGGATAGCTTTGTGAGGTGTTCCGATGACATCACGCCAATGGCCGGGAGACCTAGCTCGTGGCAATCGGAGGCCAGGCTAACGGCCCTATCATCGCTCAGAGAGTCCATGTCCAGCAAGACCACGTCGGGTCCGGTCTCATGGGTCCCGTTGCCTGATACGTCCAACCCTAGCTCCGTGCCCACACCATACCGTATGTCCGATGTCTTCGGAGTCCACGGTATGGTATCAGACCCGGCTCCTCGGTTTGTTATTATAAATACTCGGTACACGGCGGCATCTCGACCATTGCTGTCCCGGGAATATTCCGGGGATGATTCTAGTGTAGTATATCAAAGGATGACCTGTAGCTCGCAATACCCTGCAAATTAAGGAAACTCTGAGTAAATCGCGTAAAGGGTGGCCTGTCAACCCGTTATACTGGCGAAAGCTAGTATCCAGACTCTTCATCCGCCTGAGGCGGACTGGATTCCGGCTTGTGGCCTACGCCAGAGTAGGCTCTCTGCCGAAATTACAGGACGCAGACTGTGGCTCAATGTATAGTTTTGCGCTTCCCTCCTGGAGAGAATCAGGATTGACGGCGTTCCCGGTGGGCGATATTATGACTTCAAAAGGGCAAGAAGATATTGCTGGAGGCCATAGAGATGAGCATCAATACGCTGGCTCACAACCCTCAAGAAATTCGGGCACTTGTCAGGTCAGGTGAGTGGAAAAATGTGACCGCGGGCCTGGCACCGGGACACGTACAGGCGAACCTGGCAATCCTGCCCAAAGAGCTGGCTTTTGATTTTATGCTGTTCTGTCAACGCAATCCCAAGCCATGCCCCATACTGGAGGTCCTGGAGCCTGGCCAGACCGAGCCAAGGCTGATGGCTCCGGGAGCCAATATGTGCACCGACCTTCCCAAGTACAGGGTTTTCAGAGACGGAGAGATGGTCGGCGAGGAAGAAGACCTTCGCTCGCTATGGCGGGATGATTTGGTCTCCTTCTTGCTGGGATGCAGCTTCTCCTTTGAGACGGCCCTTTTGAACGCCGGGATACCCCTGCGCCATCTTGAGGCCGGGAAAAACGTCTCCATGTACGTGACCAATATTTCCGCGACGCCGGCGGGGTCCTTCTCCGGGCCGATGGTGGTAAGTATGCGCCCTATACACCACAGCCAGGTAGTCCGTGCCGTACAGGTCACGTCCCGGTTCCCTTCGGTACACGGCGCGCCGGTGCACATTGGCGACCCTGAGGCTATCGGCATCAAAGACATAACTAGCCCGGACTACGGGGAGCCTACGGAGATAAGACAGGGAGAAGTGCCCGTGTTCTGGGCTTGTGGGGTCACTCCGCAAGCGGTTGCCCTCCAGTCCAGACCGCCGTTCATGATTACCCACGCACCAGGCCACATGTTCATCACCGACTGGCGGGACGAAGACTTGGCCGTATTATGAACCACCTGACTGACGCAGGCAGGTTTACGAAGGCTTCGGAATAGTATGCCTACCATTGAGGACATCATCCTCGGAAATGACCAGCGTGGGGTTGCCGCCCTCAGACCCTACTTGCCAGCCGACTTTTGTGATCGGGCCGCTAGTTTCGTGCTGTCTGCACTCGGCACTGTCCTGATTGCCACTGGCTTTTATATATCCAGAGCGGGAGCACCCGAGACCGACGGCCCACCGGGGGCGCTGGCTCTGGGACGAGCTTTGGAAGCCCTGGGTTACCGGGTGTGTTATGTTACCGACCGTTATACCTTGCCTGTGCTGAGTCCATTCGTGGGCACTGAGGCCCAACTGCTTGACTTTCCTATTGCGGATGACGACCTCAGCAAAGAGGTCGCCGCGGAACTGCTGTCCCGGCTTCAGCCGTCGTTGCTCATATCCATCGAAAGGTGTGGGCTTACGGAAGGCGGCGAGTATCTCAACATGCGTGGTGTAGACATTTCTCCCCAAACCGCCAGGGTTGACCATCTGTTTCTCCAGCACCCCCGGACGATAGGAATCGGGGATGGCGGCAACGAGATTGGGATGGGGAACCTGGCGACGTACATCCCGCAAGTAGCGACTCTACCCAATCGTCCTGCTATCACGCGTACCACTCACCTCGTCATATCCAGCACGTCAAACTGGGGAGGCTACGGACTGGTAGCAGCCCTGTCCCGCCTGGCGGGTAGGGACCTCCTGCCCGGTCTGGAGGAGGAGGGGGCGTTAATACGACATATGGTCAAGCTGGGCGCAGTGGACGGCGTGGTTGGAGAAAGCCGTCACTCCGTTGATGCCATGAGTATTGAGGAACACGGCAAGGCGTTAAGTAGTTTACATAATCTGCTAATCGAGGAAGGCATACGCCGCAAATAGCCGCATTTGCCGAAGGGAATGTCATATACCCTCACCCCCCATCCTGGATATCCTCACCCCGGCCCTTTCCTCTAAGGGTAAGACCAGACAGGAGACGTCCAACTCACCCATACCCTTATTGATGGCTTCCTGGACCATCTCCAGGGCGCGGTCTCCGGCTGGAGTAGGCACCCCGATTCCCCTGGCATACTCATGTATCAGGCCCATGTCCTTGGCAATCAGCCTCAGCGGCGCCCGGGCGTTTTCGAAGTCCCGCCCAACCATTGTGGGACCGTTTCGAGAGAGCATGAAGCTAGTCCCCCAGCTTGTGCCCAGTATCTCCATAATTGTCTCCGGGTCCGCCCCGGCTTTGACTCCAATCAGCATGGCCTCGGCCGCAGCCTGGGAGTGGATGGCCACCAGCAGCTGGTTTATCAGCTTGACCACGCTGCCTGAGCCGGTAGGTCCCACGTAACGTATGTTAGCTCCGAACGCCTCGAATACCGGGCGGGACTTCTCAAGGGCGGCCTGATTGCCGCCGACCATGATGGTAAGAGTACCGTCGGCGGCCCTCTCCACGCCGCCGCTTATGGGAGCGTCGAGGAAGGCGGCCCCTCTGGACTCTGCCGCCTCGGCAATTTTGAGAGAAGTGGAAGGGGCCACGGTACTGTGGTCTACAAGAATCTGACCGGGTCGCGACGACGGGACTACCCCGCCGTCTCCAAGGAATACATTCTCCACTGTTTGAACATCGGGCAGGCAGGTGAGAACGATGTCCGAGGCAGTCGTGACCTCCGCGGGTGAAGAGGCTTGCCGGGCACCCAGACTGACCATCTCCTCCACCTTGCCACGGCTGCGGTTATGCACGGTGAGGTGAAAACCGGACTTGAGCAGGCGTTGGGACATAGGCATACCCATTCTACCAAGGCCTATAAAGCCGACTTTCATGAAGAGCTCCTTTCCTTTTGTAGATACCACTACTCTAACATAGAGATAACCCTTAAGATACTGAGATTATCCCATGCCAGGGTGTACTAATGTGGGAGGATGTGTGCTAAAATATGTCCATGCAACAGCAACCTGAACAACCACTGCAGCAACCTGAACAACCACAGCATTGGGACAGACACAGCTCGTCCATGAACTTCACCTTGATTCTGGCCATAGTGGTGGCCGTAATTGGTGCCCTTTCCGCCCTCCCGCTTCTGGTGGTAGGCCTGATTGTAGCAGCCTTCAGTTGGCTCACAACCCCATCCCAGTATGCGGTTTTCAGCGACCGGCTGATTATCTACTATGGCAAGCCGCGAGTGCGTCACGTGCTTTTTCAGAGGATTGAGCAGGTAGAGCTACTCAGCCTACCCATTGGCAGTAGGCTGCGGGTGCGTCTTGAGGGCGGTCGGATGCTGTTCATACAGCCCCGGGACGCCGAAGAGTTTCAAAGCCAGTTCCAAGTGGCCCTGGACTCTTACCGTGGCGACCGCGGCGAACCCCCGCAAGCTCCACCGGAGAGGGACTCATCATCCGAGCAGGACTCTCCAACCCGACGCGATCACCCTGAGGAGTTGCAAGGCCGCGAGGGATGACCTCCCTGCCCGATGCAAGCGGGCTTTAGAGGGTGTTTCCCAAGTGCGTCTGGTCCCTAAGCTAACCGTCCACTTCCGATGCCATCGCCCTCAGTGTGTAGGTCTCATTCCTTATGCGCAGGTCGAGATAGACCATCGCGCCGCCTATGGGAAGCATCGGTGTCACGACACTGGCAAAGACGGAGACCAAAATAGTCCCCGCAATGAAATTGAATTCCGAGACGATGGACCCGGGTATGCTGGCGACCAGACTTGCCAGTATAAGCAGTACAACGAAGACCACGCCAATTCCGAAAACACGCCACCAGCTTCCCCTCACCAGCCCATAACTACGGCCCAGCGGCTCCCATAGGCCCCTCCTGCCCTCTATCATTATGGCCTCAGTGTAGAAAAACCATCGCACCAGGATGTAAAAGAACCCAATGATAGTCGGTATAAGGATAATGGAGACTATGATGAAAACTATGGTACTGCCCAGCAAGGACAGCACCCTGTTCCAAGCCCTCATGTAGCACTGGCCGACAGTAGTCTTCCTTCCCAGGTATTGGTATGCCACAGCGTAGACCATCGCTCCCGCCGCAAGGATTGACATCACAACGCCGGCTATGAAGAACAGTATGGATACCGCCAGTGGCATCGGGACTATTTCTCCGATGAGTGATGGAATCTGGGAGACTAGCGCAATGAGATAGAAGTTCCAGAAGTTTTCTCGATATGCCCTGAATGTTTCCCCCAGCAGGCCGTCCAGATTCCTGGGTATAAGAAGGCCCGTTGTGGGTGGATACCCTGAAGATGGGTAGTACGGGTGGGCATCACTATCTGACGCCCGTGATGTGACGCCCCTTTCTGCCTGTAGGGCTTGCAAAGGCTCGCCGCAGCTTGCGCAGGACGTCGCCCAGTGGGCGTTCTCCGCCCCGCATCTGGTGCAATAGACCACAGGCTCCCCGGCTTCTGGCAGTCCGCCGGAGTCGGATAATGGGACGCCACAATTAGCGCAGTATCCGGCTTCGGGCGGGTTTTCGGATCCACAGGTTGGACAATTCATGCTTTGAATTCCTCACTGAACTGATAGCTTTACGATGCGAGTGCAGAACCTGTCTTGGTGATCATACCTTAATAATAAGTGTCGCGTATTGTCACAATAGCGTGTTCTTGGTTGAGAATAGCACACTCCAGAAAGGTTGTGCTACAATTCCCCTGACCTGTCAACTATAGGCTCGAGGGTCGTAGAAATTTGATGCTAAAAAGTCCCGGTTGTTAGGGCTGCAAAGAGCATAGCACACCAAGGTGGAGAGGGAACCATGAGGCAAGTATTTGAGGCACGTGTCTGGAGAGAAGGAGACTGGTATGTAGCACAGGCGCTAGAAGTCGAAGTGGCCAGTCAAGGAAGGTCTCAGGAACAAGCCTTGAGTAACCTACGCGAAGCATTGGAGTTATACTTCGAGCCGTCCCCATCCCCAGCGGAGTATTATCATCCTGGATGCCAAGAAGAATCAACCCACACTGAGTCACAGATTCATCATGTTGAGATAGAAGTTGCCACGACTTAGACCCTTGTCATACCGTGATGTGGTACGCAAATTGCTCCATGCGCAATTCAGGTTCACCTCCCAGCGGGGTAGTCATGTTAAGCTGACGAAGAACGTGAGGGTCGTAGCCTCCTTGTTATTGTACCAAAACATAGTGAAGTGACCGTTGGCACTCTGCGTAGCATATTGCGACAGGCTGAATTAACGCCGACCGAGTTTGTCAACCTGTAGATTAACTGATGCGGGGAAATCATGGATTTCCCTAAGAGACAAGCCCCTCGATTCCCTGGCCAACGAGACCTTTGAGGAGCTACCTGCGGCGGCGTCCCAGACCGGGGTATTCGCGAAGGTCAAGCAGCCAACCTATCCTCTGGTCCAGTGAGGCCACCTCTTCCTTGAACAGGAGGCGGACCAACTCCCGAATCTTCCCCGTGGGGTTTTTAAGCTTCTCCTGGCAGGCTGCAAGGTCGTTGAGAAGGGAGTCCGGGATAGGTTCACCGGCGAAGTCCCAGATTGTTGTCCTCACCTTGACCACAGAGTGGAAGGTTAGGCCGTGGTCTATGCCCCATATCTTCCCATCCTCTCCCCGGATGCAGTGGGAGGCTTTGCGGTCCGTGTTGTTGGCCGCCAGGTCGAAACACGCGATAACTCTCAAGGCGTCGCTTTCCTCTTCTGATTCTCGAATTGAGAAGTAGTTGATGCGCGGGTCGTGCTCCACAAAAAGCTGTAGGGAGCCTACACCGTACGGCCCGTCCCTTATGATAGTCAGGGGTATAAAGTCCCACCCCAGAATTTGGCTGAAGAGGTAGGCGGCGTACTCCCGCTTGTAGAGGGTTCCACTGGGGAAATCCCAAAGGGGTATCTCCCCCTCCTTGGGTTTGTACACGGCTCTACACTGGCTGGGGCCGTCACAGACCTTGACCAGAAAAGTGTAGTTAGAACCCAGCCGGGACAACTGGAGGTCGGTGATTTGTCCACGCCGGAGTAGCTTGAGAGTTTCTTGCTGCGAGAGCATGGGCGTTGCGAACCTGTGTGGTCAGCCTCAGCCTTGAAAGGGAGCGTGCCCGTTTGCCCGGACACACATGTGTCCATCGGGGTTGATAGGTTGCTTGCAGAGGTAGCAGACGGGCCTTCCGGCCGCGCAGACTTTCAGCGCTTCCTTTGCCAGTTCCTCGCCCTGGCTCAAAGTGAGCCAGCAACTCAACGTGGGGGAGTTTTCATCCGTTTCTTCTATATCGTGGACTACAACAAGGAAACAGTTGCTGGAGGTGTCGTGTCCGAGGACTAGCCGGCCAATCTTGAAGTCCAAGTTGTTGACTCCTCCGTCCCACGGTGGCTCGGGAGCCTCGCTTTCCGCCTTTCCTGTGCTGCTTGGTATAGACGAGATAATCTCCTGAATGTAGATGGCCAGTTGGGAAAGCTGCTCCTTTTCCAGCCACAGGGATGCCGACCCCGGCCCCGATTCCAGTATAAGCCTGAATGTCCTTTGGCCTGGGACTCCTATAGCCTCAGGCTCAACTCTGGATATAGCGCCGAATCTGTATCTCGCTCTGCTTGCGTCCATAGCGTTAATATGATAATTCCTTGTTGGCCTATTTGACAAGCTCTCTAATGCAGGGTTCTCCCAACGCCCCTTCCTCCGCCGGAGGAAGCCGGAGATACGGATTCCGGCTCAAGGCCGGAATGACGGGATACCGACTGTGGCGAATGTATAGTTTCGTATTTCTCTCAATCGAATAGGTCTTCGTCGGAAAAGAAAGGTTTGTCCCAATCAGGGTCGGGGCGGTCCAGCAGCTTGCTGGTGTACAGACGGCAAGCCTTGAGCCACAGTAAAATGACAGCGGCGTTGATTACCTCTCCCGGTTGCTGGATTGGCTGTCCGTAATTATTCAGGAGCCATTCCTTGTATCCGGCGGCGAAGAATTCGTTCAAGAATTCCGTCGGCTCGCCTCCAGCATAGGAAGAGGCCCTGAGAATCTCCACCGGGACCTCCGAACCTAACATGTTCGGATGCTCCCGGGCCATTTGGATGTACTGCTCCTCTGTCATTGACGTGAAAACAACCGATGAAGCCCCATCCCATCTTTCCTGCGCAATCTGGAATCCATTGCACGACCCTTCTCAAGGTGATAGTGATTGCGCGGATTACAAGTTACGCTGAGGCTCCGTGTAACCCTGTACTTTGTTGTATATTTGCATTCTGTGTCGCTGGCTCTCGACGACGATGAGCCGGTTCTTTTCGGTGTCGAAGGTCACGCCTGTAGGGAAAGCAAATCGCCACTCGCTCTCTAGGCTCCTGACCTCACGACGGCGCTTGATGGTTTCCGGGCTTGCTTCTACGGTCATCTTTGCCCATTTGGATAACTCCTGAGCATCGCCGATGAAGCTGGTAATGTACTGACCCTCCGGGCCGAAGACCTGTACTCGGTGGTTGGCCCAGTCGCACACGTATACGTCTCCGTCCGGGTCTACGGCCACGTCCGAAGGGCGGTTCAGTTCTCCACGCCCGGATCCGTAGCTGCCAAACTGGGCCAGGTATTCTCCGTCCGGCGTGAACTTCTGCACCCTGTGGTTATTGTGGTCGGCGACGTACACGTTCCCCTGGGAGTCTATGGTTATTCCCCAGGGGGACTGGAACTGTCCCTCGCCGCTTCCTGCGATGCCCCATTGGGACAGGTACTTGCCTTCTCCGGTGAACTTCTGGACACGATTGTTGAAAGTGTCCACTATGTGGAGGTTGTCTTCCCCGTCTACGGCGATACCCGAGGGACGGTTTAACCGTCCCTCGCCCTCTCCTTGTTCGCCCCACAGGTAGAGCAAGTTGCCTTCCGGGTCGAAAACGGAGACCCGGTTCATCCATTCATCGGTGACATACACGTTCTGCCTGCTATCGAGGGCTATTCCGGCGGGCCAAATGAGTTGTCCGGGGGTGTCGCCATACTTGCTGAACTCTCCCACAAGTTCTTCGTCGCCCGGCACCCTTCCGATGGTGAGCATATTCACTCGAGCGGACTTCCCTGACCGGTTCCAGGAGACGATAGGGACAACTTCATATCCCCGGTTCAATACGTAAACGACGTCACCCTTGCCGAGCACGGCTTTCACCGGGTTGCTGAACCCCAGACCCTCTCCCCATCTGCCTACCACATGGCTGAAGTCGTAGACTCTACCTGCCACTATTTGCGTAAGCATAGTTTTTCACCTCCCCCTACACATACTGATAGTCTCTCAACGAAACTATTAGCTGTAGCATCTCCGTAACTCGGTGAGTGGAGGAACGGGACTCCTGTTCTGAAGCCCAGCGAAGTGTACCTCCCTCGGCTGAGTGGTCTACGAGTTCTTGACGGGTCTCTTGGTTGACATCCAGGGGGCCCATGAGGTCAAGGCAGGTGTCCACAAGCCCCTCAGGGGATAGCTCTCCCTGTTGTCTCACCCTGTTGACTATGGCCTGCACCCCTGGCCGGCTCACGTCGGCAATCATTTCGGCGGCGAAATTAACCCTCCGCATAAGTGTCCCGCTGTTTATCCACTCTGCTCCGGTGTGCCAGCCCTCTACGCTGGGCGGGTTCAACATATCCTGTCCCATGTAGCCGGCCTGTCGGGACATCTCGCCGATGCCCGGTCCGGGGAACTCGGCCCCGCCCACCAGTCTCAGAGTGCCCACCACCAACTCGGCGGGACTCTTAACCTTTGTGAAACGGGCCTCCTTGAAGAAGTCGGAGTTGAACAGGACCCGCAGCACGGAGCGAATATCGTAGTTGGACTCCGTAAATGCCCTTGCCAGGGTTTCTATAGCTTCCGGGTCCTCCGGCGGAGTCACCGACCAGGACGGGACTTGGGGCTCGTCGGCCACGAAGAAATTGTAGAGGTGACGGCAGATAAATCGGGCTGTGGCAGGCTGCTGGCAGATTATATCTATGATGTCCTCTCCGTTGAAGCGACCGCTATGTCCCAGGAACGTCTTCTCCCCGTTGTCGTGGTCCTCCTCCTTGTACTCGAACTCCCAGTCGAACCGGTTGTAGGGGAACCTGGGCAGCTTGGCCGAGATGGTCCAGCCGGTGAAGGCCCTGGAGCACTCCTGCACATCGTCCTCGGTGTAGTTGCCCACACCCATGCTGAATAGCTCAAGCAGCTCCCGGCCCCAGTTCTCGTTTACGGCGTATGCGTGGTTATCGCAGTTATCCAGCCAGTAGATCATGGCGGGATTTCTGGATACCTCTACGAGCAACTCCCGGTAGTTCCCCATACCTTTCTCGCGGAACAGGTCTATCTGGTCGGTCATCTCATCGTAGTTGTCCAGCTTCGACTGTCCGGTGGCGAACACGTGATGCCAAAAGAGGGCCATCTTCTCTTCCAGCGGGGCCCTTGTGTTGAGGAGGTGGTAAAGCCACGTGGCGCTCCCCATGCCGGGAGACGTAACCGGCTTCCAGAATCCGGGCTGGTATCGGAGAAACACGTACCTATCCACAGGCTCCTGCTCTTCGGGGTGCAGAAGCTCCTCCACCGTCGCCTCGTACCCCCTTGCCACACGGGCCTCCAACTCATCCCGGTCTGCTCCGAATCCTGCGCGGCGCATCAGGTGGGCCATCAAAGCTATGTCTCTGTCAGCCATTCCTCTGCCTCCTTGTGCCAGGAAATACCTCACGAAAATGGCGTCTCAGGCAGCCTCTACTCCCTGGTGGGGCCTACCCGAAGGCCCGCCTGTGAGAAGCGGCGGTCTCCTCGCAGGTGATAAACTCCAGCAATGCCGCTTGCCCGTTTTCCGTCGCCCTGCGGGCGCGCTGGATGGACGGGCCGATTTCTGCCGGATTCTCCACCCGCTCTGCGTAGCCACCCATCGCGGTCGCCATGTCGGCGTAGTTGCCGCCCAGATCCCTGGTCTTGTAAAGTTCATGTGAAATGGGCATTGCCCGTGTCTCGGCTGCCATTGTCGAGTTGTTCGAGACGATTGCCAGTATGGGCAGGCTGCTTCGCACCGCGGTCTCAAAGTCCAGACCGACCATGCCAAAGGCGGCGTCACCCATCCAGTGGATAGCCAGCTTGTCGGGGGCTGCCAGCTTTGCGCCAATGGCAAGCCCCAGGCCGGTGCCCAGCCCGTGAGACTTGCCCCATCCCAGATAGCTCCGGGGAACCGATGACCGGTAGAAGGGGACCATCTGGTCTCTGGGGCTTCCTGAGTCGTGGGTGACGATGGCGTCCGCCGGGTCCACGGTCTGCATCAGTTCCCAGATGACCCGGTATGGAGTCATGGGTACTTCGTCAGAGGTGAGCTTGGGCATCCACTCGCTGAGCCACTCATCCTTTGCCGTCTTGACCTCCTTGGCCGTAGCGCCGTCACCATCCCGGTTGTTGCTCCCTAAGCGGTCCTTGACAGCCTCTATAAGCTGCCCCAGCACCAGCTTGGCGTCGCCGATAATCGGATAGTCTATGGTGTAGTCCTTGTTAATATCCCTGTCATCGTTGGTGGCCTGAATCATCACCTTGCCCGGAGGGATGGTCATGGTCATGCCGTGTTTGGTGAAGCTGGTCCCTATACCGAAGATGACGTCGGCCTTGCCTACAAATTGAACGACAGGACCTGCCGACGTGGCCGCGCCCGTGCCCAGTGACAGGGAGTGGTCCTCAGGGAAGGAACTCTTGCCCGCCAGGGTGGTCATTACCGGGACCTGCAATAGCTCGGCCAACTGCTTCAGTTCCTCCGTAGCCTCGGCGTACATCACTCCCTGTCCGGCGTGAATCACCGGAGAGCGGGCCTCCAGTAGTACCCGTGCAACTTCGTCAATGTCTCTGGGGTTGGCGGCGGAGCGTGTGACCTTCACCGGTTGGTACAGAGATGCGGACTCGTCAACCTCTTGTAAGGCTATGTCCGCCGGAATCTCCACCATAACCGGCCCGGGACGGCCCATTCTCAAGCCGCTGAAGGCACGGCGCATAATCTCGGATACCCGCTCCCCCGTGTTGACCTCCTCCACCGACTTGGTCACCGGGTCGTAGACGCGCCTGGAGTTGAAGTGGGGCAGAATGCCCGTCCGTTCCATTGGATGTCCCAGGGGGAGGACCAGCATGGGTACGGAGTCGGAATAGGCCGTAGCTATCCCCGAAAAGGCGTTCTCTGCACCCGGCCCGTACTGCATGGCGAACACACCGGGCGGGCGCCCGTTGGTGACTCGCGTGAAGCCGTCGGCAATGCCCACGCCAACCCGTTCCTGTCGGCAGATGACCGGTCTTATGCCTGCTCCGGCGGCAGCCTCAATTACGGGCGTGGTGGGGAAACATGGGAGGTACTCTACCCCCTCCCGTTTCAGTATCTCCGATATGGCATCAATCACTCGCATGGGGTATCCTCCTGTTCTTGTTTCTGGTGCTCAAGGGTAAATATCTGGCGTGGTCATGGGTCAGAGTCCGGATACTCCTGAGCCGAACATCGGCTGGCTGAGGTAGCCTCTCAGATAGTTGATGATGGTCCCGTAGGCAGCCTCCTTGTCCTGGTTGAGGAAGGAATGTCCCCCCTCGAACATGTACAACTCAGCGCCCGGAATAGCTGCTGCGATGCGCTCCTGGTTCTCGGGGGGCTGCTGGGCGTCGTATTTGCCGCCCAGCACTATTGTGGGTATCCTTATCTGCCCCAGGCGGTCATAGGTGTTATGGGACTGGCGGGCCTCTATGATGTGGGGTAGGCCCACAGGGTTGGGAGGGAAAGCTTCCCGGTCCCGCTTGTAATCCTCCACCATCTTTCCCATCTCCTCCCGGTGGGAGGCAATGTACTCAGGAGTGCGCCTGCTATCCCCTAGGGCCAGAAACGCCAGGATATTCTCATCATGGCTCCGGTTGGGATTCATCAGGACAGGACCGAAGTCAACGGCTCCACCGCCCTCCCCTCCACTGCTGGCGCAGCACATTACGAGCACCAATACCTTCTCGGGGTGCCGCAGGGCCATCTCCTGGACTACCATGCCTCCGAAGGAGACCCCCACGACTAATGCCGGACTGAATCCGGTGGCTTCCATGAGGCCCGCGGCATCGTCGCCCATCATGGCGGTGGTATAGGGCGTGTTGGGCGCGTCAGTCTGACCCTGGCCCCTCTGGTCGTATGCCAGCACACGGAAGTGCTCCACAAGGGGGTTCTGGGCCATCGAGGCCGACCGCAGGTCGCTTATCGCGCCTCCAATGTACACCAGCGGGGCACCAGACCCGTGTACCTCGTAGTACATCTCAATGTCGTTAACCTTGACCTTCGGCATCTCTCACCTGCGCGTCCCGGATGACTGATTGTGCATTTCTCCTTGTAGGGTGGTGATTCCCGCCTTCGGCGGATCGAAGGCGGGCAGGCACGCCCTGAGGTTGCTAACCGCCCCGGACCAGCAAGGTTACCAGGGATGCGGTAACCCCGAAGAGGGCGACCGCCAACCCACCGCCGATTGCCAGCATAGCCAGCATCAGCCTGTCAATTCTGGCATTGACTTGTTGAAGCCCGGAGGTCAGGTCAGCGCTGACTTGTTGAAGCCCGGAGGCCAGGTCAGCGTTGATCTGGTGAAGCAACGCCGACTGTTCAGCCATTCTCCCCTCCAGGTTTCCCAGGGCCCGTTCTTCCGTTGCCATTGTGCACCCCTATCTGGTTGATAGACTAATAGTCTATATGCTCTCTATGCTGAGGCTCTGGGGTTAGACACTATCCCCTTGGACAGGCCCGGCTTTCGGCCCTTACATTGTAATGCCTTGTCTTGATTACTACAAGCGGACCCATAAATTACCGTGTCTTCAGTCACCGGTCAGGGTGTAGGTGGCTGGTGTCTCCGCCACACGGCCCTCTCGCTTGAGCTTGGTCAGGTGTGTAACCACGTTCCTCGCCGCCGCCCTGCGAAGCCCCTTGTGAAGGTTACGCGGGTAAACGTAACGCACTATGTCGTCAACGTTGGTGATGCCCATCTCCAGGGCGGCGACCACCTGCCGCTCCCTCTCCTGCCTGTGGGCGATGTAGGACAGTATCCTTGGAGCCGCATCCGTTACCACCGGACCGTGCCCCGGGCAGATTGTCTTCGGGCGGTACTTTGCCAGCACATCCAACGACCTCATATAGTCGTACAAATTGTTGACGGTCGAAGAAGACGCTCCAAGTACGGTGTCTCCACTGAACATCACCCGTTCCCTGGGGAGGTAGTAGCATACGTGGTCGTCCTCGTGTCCCGGAGTGAACAGTGCCCGCAAGGTCACGCCCCCACCCGTCTTTATCGCCTCCCGCGAGCCCAGTTTGAGAACGGTCTCTTGCTCCAGTACGCGCCCCAATCTGTCCGCAAGTTTGGGATGGCACCGCACGGGGCAATTCATTCTCTCCTGGAGGCGATCAACCCCCCCGATGTGGTCGCCGTGTCCGTGGGTAATGGTTATCGCACTGATACGGGGACAACCCAACCCCGCATAGAATTCCAGGATGCGGCGTGTCCATTCCCTGTAGTGCTCTCCTGTATCAATGACCAACATCTCCTGGGAAGGGTCACCCACGAAGTAGATGTTGGACCCTCCCGGGTGCATAACGCCGCCGTCGTTGGGGTCTTCGGCGATGTGGAGTCTATATACGTGGGGTGTGACCTGCATGGAGCGGCTCCTTCCCTGGCGGAAGTAAAAGAGGATATGAGTTGATTGTACCCCTGCGGGCTAACGTGTCAAGGCTGACCTGGAAGTACGAGCAGGGTCTTTCGATTATTACCTTGATATATTTGGCCACAAGGGACGCCCATATCAAGCTGACCTAAGTTCAAGCGGACACGGAGCATGGCATAGGATAGTCTGCCACTATAGAATATATCCGAATCGGCCAGGCCCACACCACTCACATCGGGCAGGAGGAGATGAACACATGAAAGGCAAGGAAGTCAAGTTCTGCGTCCGTATACACCAGAGCGGGTACAGCTACGAGTCTCTGGAGCGCATCTGGACCGAGGCCGACAGGTTGGGATACCATGCAGCCTCCCTCTACGACCTGCTGAATGTGCCCACCCTGGAATGCTGGACGACCCTCTCCGCCCTGGCAGCGAAGACTGAGAGAATAAGGCTCATACCCATGGTGTTAGCCAACCTGTATCGCCCTCCGGCGCTCCTTGCCAAGATGAGCTCCACTCTGGATGTCATCAGCGGCGGGAGGCTGGAGCTGGGTATAGGAGCAGGCGGAGGGGAGTCGGACCATATAGCCTCGGGGTTTTCCTATCCCCCCACGTCGGTGCGAGTCAGGATGCTTGAGGAATCCGTCGAGATGATCAAGCTGCTATGGAGTGAGCCGGAAGTCAGCTTCCAGGGACGCTACTACACACTGGACCGGGCGAAAAATGACCCCAAGCCCGTGCAAAAGCCGAGGCCGCCCATTCTGGTGGGAGGGCGCGGCGAGACCCATCTTCTCAGGGCTGTGGCGGGGTGTGCCGATATATGCAACATGGGTTTCGAGATGAGCCTGGAAGAACACCGGGCAAAGTTGGGTATTCTCGAAGAACACTGCAAGGTGAGCGCGAGAGATGTCTCGCAAATTGAGGTGAGCCATAACACCAGGGTCCTGATTGGGGAGAACAGAGAGGAGTTCGATAGGTTGGTCGCCGAGGGTGCGGCCGGTTCCAATATGGGCGTTGACGCCTATAGAGCGTCCCTGTCTAAAGCCGTCGCAGGGACGCCTGAGCAGTGCGTGGAACGGATTAAAAGCTATGTGGAAGGCGGTATCACCTACTTCTTCCTCCTCTTCCCTGACCCCATTCCCTCCGAGAGTCTGCGTCTGTTCGCAAGAGAGGTCATGCCCCATTTCTCCTGAAGCGCAAGGCAATCGTATTTGAGAATTGCCCTCTTATTCCGACCGCGTGTAAGCGAAATAGTGGTAAGAAGCGTCCTGGCCGTCCCCACAAAAGGCTCGACGTGACAACAGGGGGTTGACCCTAACAGAACTAATGTCCTAGTATCCTCTGTGAGTGCTGACGGAGTCCTGCAACAAAACCGGAGGATAAGGAGGTGAATCATGGGTACAAGGCAATCATCGTTCGGGCTTCTGTCGGTCCTCATTTGCGCGGTGGTCGTGCTATTGTTGGCGGCGGCCTGCTCATCGGCCACACCCACGCCAGAGCCCACGGCGACAATGGAGCCTGCTCCGGTGCCTACGATAACCCCGACACCATTCCCCACACCAACGGCAACTCCCACGCCACAGCCGACCGCTACGCCGGCGCCCACACCTCTGCCCACCGCAACACCGACGCCAACGCCAGACGTATATGCCTGCGAATACGACAACACAGAGGAGCGCAGGAGAAGAGTAGGGGGAAAGTACAGCGACAGGGTCAGCAGCCATCCTTTTTATGTCACATGGTACACAGCAAGACGAGGCATCGCAATCGAGGTTGTCATGAAGGTGCCCGACAGTTGGCTGCCCTCGGACCTCCGCGTATCCGATTGTCTGGAGGGCATCCGCGTGTACTTTGTAGAAAGGACTTCCTGGCCTCGTGCGGTGTTTGGTGCAGATTTCCCCAACGCGAAATGGAGGGACATAGTTGACATCGAAGCTGGGGGGCACACAACACTTAACCTCGGCGGTCATCGGAAGTGCGACTATGAGTTCTACGTGGGGCAGGACCAGACGGCGGAAGGTGAGGAGACGATAGAGTTAGAGGGTGAGAGGTACGTGGGGAAGAGGAGCACCTTCAACATCCGCATCGGCGATGATGAGCTTATCTTCTCCAACGAGCATGACCCTGACACCCCCAAGCGGGTGTTCGTGTATTTCGAGTGTTGGACGAAGTACTCACCGCCGCGAACCCCTGACCCAACAGCGACCCCGGAACCTTGGGCCACGCCCACGCCGACACCAACTCCGGTTACCTTGGAAGGGTATATCGCCACCGTATGTGTTGAAAGACGCGGGCCCGAGCTTACTTACTGGAGGGATTTCGTGGAAAAGCTCGCACCACATATTGAGGTCAGGCGGTCTATCCGGCCTCCCGATGATATGCTGGCTTACCACGAGGCGCTCGTTGCCCTGTGGGAGGCCATGCTAGAAGTGGCAGGGTACATGGACCCAAATGGCAAGGTGCATTTCAATGAGCTAATGATGTCCCGACAATTTGAGGATGCTTATGATGCTTATGGCGAGGCAAGGGAGGCACTAACAGAAGAGACACGTGTCGCTTTGGAAGAGGCCACGTGCCTTTAAGGGCAAGTACATATAACAGGTTGATTAGGAGGAAAACAATGCCAACTTCCAATGAGGAACACAGGCCTCTCAGAGGCGGGATACGGATAAGGTCGGCCAGGACCAACGACAGCGGCGGACTGGACGTACTTGAGAATGGCACCCTGACAGGGCTGGCAACCTGAACCGATGGCATGACAACAGGGGGTTGACCTTAACAGAACTGATGTACTAGTGTCCTCTGTGAGTGCTGACGGAGTTCTGCAACAAAACAGAGGATAAGGAGGTGAATCATGGGTACAAGGCAATCATCGTTCAGGCTTCTGTCGGCGCTTGCCGGCGCGATGGTGGCGCTATTGTTGGCGGCAGCCTGCTCATCTGCCACCCCAACGCCTGTACCTGCGTCCAGACCGACGATGGAACCTACCCCGGAGCCTACACCCACTGCAACCCCAACACCTACCCCCACAACCACGCCGCAGCCGACCGCTACGCCGGCGCCCACAACCCTGCCCACCGCAACACCGACGCCAACGCCAGACGTATATGCCTGCGAATACGACAACACAGAGGAGCGCAGAAGAAGCGCACGGAACAAGTACCAGGACCTGTTCAAGAGTCAACCTTTTCTCGTTGGCTACGGCGAAGGTAGATTCGTGACAGGCCCGAGGAGCACAAAAGTTGGCATCACAGTGACAGTTCACATAGACGTGCCTAATGACTTGCTGCCCCCCGAGCTCCGCATACCCGAATGCCTGGAGGGCATCCCCGTGCACGTTAAAGAGGGGCTCGGGTTCGGTGTTCTTGGCGAAGGGCCCGATACACGAAAGACCGAGATAGTTAACATAGAGGGCGGGGGCCAGGCAACACTCGACCTCACCCATTATCTGAAGTGCCGCTATGAGTTCTACGTGGGGCAGGATGAGACTGTGAAAGGTGAGGAGACGATAGAGTTCAGGGGTGAGAGACTCATGGGGAGTAGTGGCACCTTCCTCGGCATCTACGGCGACGGCGAGGTGTTTATCCTCTCCAATGGACATGACCCCAACACCCCCAAGCAGGTGTTCGTCCATTCAAGGTGTTGGGATGACCCACGACTGCCCACCCCGGTCCCATCGCCAACGCCAAGTCCGGCACCATGGTCCACATCAACACCCACGCCGCCCCGGCCTGTTACCCTGGAAGAATATATTGCCACCATGTGCCCCCCTATGGAGGAAAAAATCACAATTGAACTATGGGGTGACTTCGCGGAACTCCTTGCGCCCCATATTGAGCTCAGGCGGTCTTTGCGGCCTCCCGATGACATGCTGGCTTACCACGAGGCCCTTATCGCCTTCTTCGAGGTTCAGGTGGAACTGGCAAAGGACATAGACCCCGATCTTGCGCTGCACGAGTCCAAGGCAATCTTTAGTGCGTACCCACCATATCAGGCGGCCGGTGAGGCCTATGTCGTGGAGAAGCAGGCACTACCAAAGGAGACACGTGCCACTTTGGATGAGGCCCGGTGCCTTTAGAAGAAGGCACACCGAGACCCGCAATGCGGGCATATAAATTGCTGAAATAGGAGGAAAGAAATGGGAAACTCGAATAATGAACACAGGCCTCTCAGAGGCGGGATATGGATAAGGTCGGCCAGGACCAACGACAGCAGCGGACTGGATGCACTTGAGAATGGCACCCTGACATGGTTGGCCACCCGCAAGTGCGATGGCATGACAACAGGGGGTTGACCCTAACAGAACTAATGTACCAGTATCCTCTGTGAGTGCTGACGGAGTTCTGCAACAAAACCGGAGGATAAGGAGGTGAATCATGGGTACAAGGCAATCGTCGTTCAGGCTTCTGTTGGCTCTCATCAGCGCGATGGTCGCGCTATTGTTGGCGGCGGCCTGCTCATCGGTGACCCCAACGCCTGTACCTGCATCCACACCGACGATGGAACCTGAGGCAACGCCTATATCCACTGCAACCCCAACACCTACCCCCACAACCACGCCACAGCCGACCGCTACGCCGGCACCCATACCTCTGCCCACGCCGACCCTCACGCCCGAGGAACACATGGCTAACTGCAGAATCGGCACCAAAGAGGAGCGAGAAGACATTGTTGAGAGGTACAAGCCTCTGTTCCAGAGTCACCCCTTTTACAACGGCTGGATGCATAGAGAGGGAGAAGGTCTCGAAATCGGGGTTCACATGGAGGTGCCCAACTATTGGCTGCTCCCCGGGGACCGCATTCCCGCCTGCATAGAGGGTATATACGTGCATTATGGACTGTGGTCTTACGTCCGTCCTCCGGGCCGACAGCGCAGTTATATCAGGGACTCAGTATATATTGAACCTGGGCGCCAGGTAACACTTGGCTTTGCCGGTTATCTTGTGTGTGATTACGAGTTCTACGTGGCCCAGGATGAGACTGTGGAAGGCTGGGAGACGATAGGGTTCGAGGGGAAGAGGTACGTGAAAAAGAAGCAGGACATCTTCTACGGCATCTACGGCGACGGCAAGGGGTTCATCCTTTCCAATGTGCATGACCCCCACAATCCCAAGAGGGTGTACCTCTATGCAGAGTGTTTGCATGACCCACGACTGCCCACCCCGGTCCCATCGCCAACGCCCAGTCCGACGCCCTCGCTCACAACACCTACGCCGCCCCGGCCTGTTACCCTGGAAGAGTACATTGACATCCATTGCAACCCCCCTAGGCCCGACATTAGACGCTATGGTGACTTCGCGGAAATTATTGCGCCAAGGCTGGAGATCAAGCGGTCTATACGGCCCCCAGATGAATTACTGGCTTGGCATCTGGCGTTCCTCGACTATTTCGGGCTCATGGTGGAAATGGCAAAGGAGATGGACCCCGATGTTGCATTGTACGAGATCGACATCTTTGGGTCTTCCCCACGATACCACGAGATGCGCGCTGCCCATGCAGAGGCATTCGTGGCACTGCCGGAGAAGATATATGTCGCTCTATTCTGTAATCCACCCATGCCCACCCCGGCACCACCACCTACCCCCACCCCGCAGCAAGGGCTACCTATAACAGGGAACAAGATGAACTACCAGAGGAGACACGTATCGCTTTAGAAAAGGCCCGGTGTCTTTGAGAGAAGACACACCGAGGTCCGCAATGCGAACATATAAATTACTGAAACAGGAATAAAACAATGGGCAATTCCAATGAGGAACACAGGCCTCTCAGAGGCGGGATATGGATAAGGTCGGCCAGGACCAACGACAGCGGCGGACTGGACGTACTTGAGAATGGCACCCTGACAGGGTTGGCGACCCGAACCGACGGCATGACAGCAGGGAGTTGACCTTAACAGAACTAATGTACTAGTATCCTCTGTGAGTGCTGACGGAGTTCTGCAACAAAACCAGAGGATAAGGAGGTGAGTTTTGGATAACAAGAAATTATCGTTCAGGCTTCTGTCGGTCCTCATTTGCGCTGCCGCCGTCCTGACGGTGGCGGCAACCTGCCCCACCCCTGTGCCTGTGACAATTCCTTCGTGTAGGGCAGACTCACAAGAGCATATAAGTGAGGTGTTCGACAAATATAAGGGCCAGCTCTGGCGTGAGCCCAACACTGTTGCAGTGGTTAAGGGCCATTTGAAGGACGCGTACGGACTCCGGGTAGGAGATGTTACCGATGGCAGAGCCGATGCCATCGTCGTTGTTGTGTGCAAAATAAGGAAGAACAGGCAGCCAGGCGAGTACCGGGCACCGGACTGCCTTGAGGGTGTCCCTGTGCAGGTCCAGGAAGAGCCGAGCTTTCCGATCATCCGTCATGCGCAGTGGCAGAACGACCGCTACTCAGATTGTTTGCAAGAAGAAACCCATAAATAGTAATAAATAGTAAAGGAGAAACACATGGCAACTTCCAATCTTACCGCAGAGCGCATCCACCAAGTACGGCTACAGAACGACGCCCTGTTCTGGCGCCAGCCCAACGTCCAAGCTGTTGGTGAAGGGTATTTCCGGCACTGGTCTGCTGGTTGGCAGAATATCATCGGCATTGTCGTGTATGTTTCAGATAGAGTTGATCAGCGCGCCTTGTCCGAAGCAGACCGGATACCACCCTCTATTGATGGTATCCCAGTGCAGATTTGGGAGGAAACGCTGACAACCATCAATTTGATGGGGACCCATAACGATGAGCACAGGCCGCTTACAAGCGGGATAACCATACAAAGTGTGCAGCCCGTGGGGGATACTCTAAAACCTGTCGGAGCAGGCACATTAACGGGAGTAGCGTGGCGCAATGGGAAAAAGGTGCTCGTGACTGCCGCTCATGTTATGGCCGCCTGCGACGAGCTTAATCCTACCCTTACCGTGGATATGTACCAGGAGCTTGTCGCGGAGTCTGAACTGGAAAAACTTTGTGATGAGAACGCAATCTTATACACCCCGACCGCAAGCAAGAAGATTGGGGACATTCTGGCCTGGACGGCAAGGTCTAGCGCAGAATCGAGTACAGATATTCATGAAGGTGACTTTGCCATATGCGACGTTGACTCCACTGTGACCACCGACTTTTTGTTGCATGAGGACCCTCATGGCTCGAAGGTGGTTATCCCCGGCGTTGTGGACCCCACGATTTATCCCCGGGACCCCGGCAATCCCATGATCCTTACGATGGTGGGTGCGAGAAGCGGCATACACACGCTTACCGTCAGGGCTATCAACGAGCGGAGAATTTTAGGTGGCGTAGAATACAAGGGTTTGACCGTCTTTGAACCCACCGACAATACTGGTATTAAAAAAGGTGATTCAGGGGCGGCGTGTCTCGTCAAAGTGCCGGGGACGGAAAACCGGTACAAGATGTCCTGCATTCTAACGGCCAGCAGCGGTGATGAGCGCAGGGGATTCGGGTTCCCTGCATCCACCGCAGAGCGGCTGCTCGGCATCAAATTCGGTGAGAACCGTCCGCCTGTAGCCAATGCTGGCCCTGACCAGTTGATGGCCCCTGGTGCAAGGGTTACGTTGGATGGTTCAGGGAGCAGCGACCCGGACGGAGATACGCTTACTTACCTATGGGAACAGTTGCCCGGGGTCGGGGGATCTGATGTTACTCTGAGCGACACGTCGGCAGTCAGCCCCACTTTCACGGCTCCCACCGGCCCCGCAGCGTTAAGCTTCCAGCTAACCGTCATGGACAGCAAGGGGGCAAGTACAAAGGACACGGTGAGCGTGACGGTGCGGGCCGGCGCGGAGTCACTGGGAGGTCTTGCCCATGGCCAGACCTACAACCGGACTGGCAGCTGGAGCAGTAAAGTCCCGTCGGTGAACCGTTCAGGCCGCTACGCGAAGTTCTACGGCTTCAGCCTGAGCCGGAGGGCTAAGGTGCAGATTGACCTGTCTTCTTCCGTGGATCCCTACCTGTACCTGCTGTCCGGTGCCGGGACCTCCGGCAGCGTATTGGCCTACAACAATGACGTCGGTGTCTCCGGAAACTCGCGGATAATTCAAACACTGGACGCAGGCGCGTACACCCTTGAGGCGACGACCTATGCAGCCAGGCAGGTGGGCAGCTGCACGCTGGCCGTGCAGGTATACAGCAACGATGCAACGCTGAGCGGTCTGAGCCTGTCTCCAGCCTCGGCATCGCTCACTCCGGCCTTTGCATCAGACGAAGAGTCCTATACCGCCAGTGTGGGCAACGCCATCAGCAGCGTGCGGGTGACGCCGACAGTGAACGAGGCCAACGCCACGGTAACGGTCAACGGTACCACTGTGGCCAGCGGACAACAGAGCGGCCCAATCAACCTGTCGGTGGGTAAGAACACCATAACCGTAGTGGTGACGGCGGAGGACGGGACGACGAAGACCTACACTGTGGATGTGACCCGTGCAGCGGCACCTGCTCCCACGCCAACGTCTACGCCGCCTCCCGCAAAGGAGATATGGGGATCATGGACGGACACGGGGAACACCATGAGCATTGGAGGTGGTCACTGGGTAAAGGAACAGCAGCGTACCTCCAGCCTGGGCAATACTGAGACCCAGTGGGTTCTCATATAACCGGGCCAGGGCACATGGTATAGGAATCTAAGTGACCTCCGAACAACCTGGGTCATTCCGGCGAAGAGCCGGTCCCGTACCGGAGTACGGGGCCGGCTCTAACCTTCCCCCATCAAGGAGAAGGGACTTGTTCATAGGTTTGCCAAGGTGGGGAGCGGTTGCAAAATTGACAATGGGAGAGGGTTAAGGTAGCCTTTAGGCACGGAACAGGGACATCGGCAAGGGTATTTGAGTGAGTACGTGAAAGCCGGTTTTGAATGACCAGGAGGTGCCTCCATGTTTCTGATGAGGTTTACTGAGCGGGCCTACGTCCACTATACCGAGGACGACGTAAGGAATAGCCCCAACAGCGCGGTAAGGCTGACCTTCTCCAACAACCACTTTGACCCGCAGAAGGGGGCCGATCTCTATAACGAGTACCTGGACGAGTACGAGTACTGCGAGGAGATAGGGTTCGACGGCCTGATGCTCAACGAGCACCACAACACTCCCACCTGCATGGGAGCGGCCATGAACCTTGAGGCCGCCATCCTTGCCCGGATTACCAAGTCGCCCAAGATTGTTCTCCTTGGCAACCCACTGCCCATCTTCGATAATCCGGTGCGCCTGGCCGAGGAGTTGGCGGAGATAGACATGATTTCCAGGGGGCGTCTTGTGTCAGGCTTCGTCCGTGGGACGGGGGTCGAAAGCCTCGCCACCAATACCAATCCCTTGCATAACCGGGAGCGGTTCCAGGAGGCCCACGACCTGGTTATCAAGACCTGGACCACCCCCGGTCCCTTTCGCTGGGAGGGCAAGCACTACCACTTCCGCGTGGTGAACCCCTTTGAGCTGCCCCTGCAGAAGCCCCATCCGCCGGTCTGGATTCCCGGCACCGGAAGCCCGGAAACCCTGGTTTGGTGCGCCGAACACCGTTACCCCTATATCTTTCTGGAGACGGACCGGGAGGCGACCCAGGACATGCAAGCCGTCTACGCCGAGACCGCTCGTGAGCACGGCTATGAGCCGGGTCCTGAGCACGTGGGGTATTTGCTGCGAATTCACGTCCAGGATACCGATGAGAAGGCCAGGGAAGTGGGCAAGGGGTTCTTGGTAGGCAACGTGGGCGTTGGCCGTATTCCCCTCCCCGCCGATTACATGTTTCCCATAGGCTACGGCAGCCGGGACAGTCGCTACCAAAAAATACGGGAGCGAATCCGCAGTGACCCCTTCCGGGCGGGAGGCGTTGACGCTGCGACCTACGAGGCGATTCTCGACGCCAACCGGATGGTCATCGGCAACCCGGATACGGTGGTGCGGAAGCTCCGGGAGGTGCTGTCCGACGTGCGCCCGGGGATTCTGGGGGTGTGGACCAACGATGGCTCTATCGGCCATAAGGACGCCATGCGATGCCTGGAGCTTATGGGCCAGGAGGTGTTGCCCGCCCTTCGGGAGATTGGCGACGAGTTGGAGTTGACGGACCCGTTCCAGAAGTCGCCCTAGTTACGGCTTCTCAGGTGTGAATCTATGCCGTGATGTGGCTAAGCGTGACATGCAGAGGGAGGCGGCCATGGACTTCGGACTGTTTATGGACTTCCGTATCAGGGGAGGTATGACCCAGGCGGAAGCATTTGAGGAATCCTTCGGTCAAGTAGAAATGGCGGAAAAGCTGGGTATTGACACTCTATGGCTGGGGGAGTTCCACTTCAGGCCCGAACGCTCTGTTCTGGCCTCTCCCATCGTTATTGCCAGCGCCATCGCATCCCGCACAAGCAGGATAAGGGTCGGGCTGGCGGTACAGGTCCTTCCCTTGTCCAATCCCCTCCGCATCGCCGAGGAGGCTGCTACAGTGGACCACATCAGCAAGGGTCGCTTCGACTTCGGCATAGGGCGCAGCGGGGTGGTCCGTTCTTACCGGGGCTACAACATCCCTTACACAGAGAGTCGCGCTCGATTTTTCGAGTCCCTGGAAGTCATTATGAAGGCGTGGGGCGAGGAGCAGTTTTCCCACGAAGGGGAGTATTACTCCTTCCAGAACGTAAGTCTGGTACCCAAACCCTACCAGCAGCCACACCCTCCAACAAGGGTCGCAGCGGCCAGCGCAGACACATACGCTCTCATGGGAAGCATGGGATACCCTATCTTCGTAGGCACCAATACGCCTATGGCCCAGCTTCGGGAGCGGTTGGAAGAGTACCGGAAGGCGTGGAAAAGTTCGGGACACCCCGGAAGTGGCGACGTGGTGCTTCGTTTGCCGGCCTACGTGGCGGAAACCGGAGAGAAGGCCCGCTCCGAGCCCGAGATGAGCACCATGCAGGAGATTAAGTACCTGGCCGAGGAATTGAGCGCCGCTGCAGCCAACCAGGAGGCTGCAGATAGACTAAAGAGCTTGGCCGAACTTCCCTATGATGACATACTGAGCCATAGAGTCATGTACGGCACGCCCGGAGCGGTTACGGAGCGTCTCCAGGAGTATGAGGAAGAGCTGGGTATTTCGGGCGTTGTGATGGAGATGAACTACGGAGGTCGCATACCCTACGACCGGGTTATTAACTCCATGCAGCTACTCATCGAAAAGGTAGCGCCGGAATTCAAGTGATATATCAGGCCGGAGCTTCATGACTATTCTGCCTGATGACGTATCTGACAAAATTAACGTGGCTCCCATGCCCAGGAAGCCAATTTGTGCTATCATATAGTCAAGCCTGAGTGAACGAAAGGAGGCACCCTTGGACTTTGGCATGTTCACTGAGTTCCACGTACGTGACGGAAAGTCCCAGCATGATTCCATCGTAGAGCATATGGATGAGGTGGTCTATGCGGAAGAGCTGGGGTTGGATTCCGTCTGGATGGCCGAGTACCACTTTGCCCCCCAACGCTCCGTGCTGTCCTCCCCATTCTCCATCGGCTCCGCAATCGCGGCTCGCACCGAGAAGATAAGGATAGGCGGCTCAGTATTCGTAGTGCCCTTGATGAACCCCCTGCGTCTCGCCGAGGATGCCGCCATCCTGGACCACATCAGCAACGGCCGGTTCGAGTTCGGCATAGGGCGCAGCGGTCTCACGATGTTCTACGAGGGATTTAGCATGGACTATGCCGAGTCCCGCGACCGCTTCTTCGAGGGGCTGGAGGTTGTTCTCAAGGCATGGGGAAATGAGACCTTCTCCCACCATGGCCAGTATTGGGACTTCGACGACGTTACCATAGTCCCCAAACCCTACCAGCAGCCCCATCCCCCCATACGTGCCGCCGTAGTCAGCCCCGAGACCTTCGCACTGTACGGGAAGATGGGCTACAACATCTCCTTCTTCGCTGCCGATACTATCGCCAACCTCAAGAATGCGTTGCAAGAGTACCGGAATGCCTGGAAGGAGGCGGGGCACCCCGGTGATGGTGATGCAAACGTGCGTGTACCCGTCTACGTAGCGGAGACCGCAGAGCAGGCCCGGTCGGAACCAGAGGCGAGCTTCAGGCACCAGCAGGCTTACGACGGCCGTGTGACGGCCCGCTTCGCACCCAATAACAGGTTTGCAGAAATCATCCGTGAGATGGCCGCTCAGTCCTACGACAATGCCCTCAGTACAATGCTCATATACGGAACGCCGGAGGCAGTTACCGAGCGCATCCAGGAATACAGAGAAGAGACGGGCATATCCGGCATGATAATGGAGTTCAACCACGGCGGGCACATCCCCTTCGACCGTGTCAAGAACTCCATGCGGCTGTTCTCTGAAAAGGTGATGCCGAACTTCAAGTAGCATGTCTAGGGCGCCGGCGCGAGGAGACACAAATGAACTTTGGGATGTTTACCGAATTCCACATGCGGGACGGCAAGACCCAGGCCGATGCCTTCGATGAGCACTTCCGGGAGGTGGAGTTGGCGGAGGAGTTGGGGTTCAACTCTGTGTGGCTGGCCGAGTACCACTTCAGCCCGGACCGCTCAGTGTTGTCATCGCCTCTTATGATTGCCAGCGCCATCGCTGCGCGTACCAAGAGGATCAAGATTGGGCAGGCGGTGGTGGTGGTGCCCCTGGCCAATCCCCTTCGCCTTGCCGAAGAGGCCGCTACCCTTGACCATATCAGCAAGGGCCGCCTTGAATTCGGGCTGGGACGCAGCGCCCTGACCCAATTCTACCGGGGCTATAACATGGACTACGGCGAGACCAGGGACCGGCTGTTTGAGGGACTGGAAGTCGTTATGAAGGCATGGAAGAACGAGACATTCTCCCATGAGGGTCAATACTGGACTTTCAATAACGTGACGGTTGTGCCCAAGCCCTACCAGCAGCCCCATCCTCTTACTCGTGTTGCCGCCCTCAGTGCGGATACCTTCCCCCTGATAGGAAGTATGGGATACCCGACCTTTCTCCTGAGCGGACGCGGGATTGATTACCTTGAGGAGCAAATGAAAGAGTACCGCAGGGCGTACAGGGAGGCGGGACACACGAGTCCTGACGACGTGCTGCTCCGTATTCCGGCCTACGTGGCGGAGACTGCCGAGCGTGCCTACTCCGAGCCGGAGTACAGCACCCTGCACCAGCAGGCATACAATGCCAGGGTGTTGGCGGGCTATCAGGTCACCGAGGAGGCACGCCAGCAGGCCCGGGCCAGGGCCACCGTCTCCTACGACGAAATGATAGAGCAGAGGCTGATATTCGGGACGCCCGAGGCCGTCGTGGACCGTTTACAGGAGTACAAGGAGAGGCTGGGCCTGTCGGGTTTCATACTGGAGGTGAACCACGGCGGGCAGATTCCCAACGAACTGGTCGTCAACTCCATGAAGCTGCTGGCTGAGAGGGTGTTTCCCAAGGTCAGGTGAGGACGTCTCCCCACTTTAGCCAAACTACATACCCGCTTTCGTAGGTATGATGAAAGCTATCCAAGAGTCTCGCGATCCGGTAGGGGGAACAGCTTACTCCAGCACTCCGTCGTCCTTGAGGGCACGGTACTCATTATCCGACAGTCCGAACAGCTCCTTCAGCACGTACTCGGTATGCTCTCCTATGAGGGGTGCCGGCCTGTCCAGGCTGCCCGGTGTACGCGACAGGTCAAACTCGCTTCTCTCGCTGGCATAGGGCCCTATCTCGGGGTGGTCAAGGTATTTGAAATGCTGCCGATGCGCCAGCTGGGCGTCTTCAAAGAGGTCGCGGCTGTCGTTCACCATACCCGCAGGCACTCCCGCACCCTGAAGGACCTCCATAAGCTCTCTGGCATCCCAACCCCTTGTCCACTCGCCGATTATTCCGTCCAGGTCGTCCTCCTCCGACTTTCGACCCGGGAGCGTGGAATAATACTCCTGATGTATCCTGTTCTGGCCCGTGGGGTCCATAACCCGGCATAGCGCCTGCCACTCCCAGTCGGTGGTGCAGGCAATGGCTATCCATCGGTCTTCACCTTTGCACGGGTAGACTCCGTGAGGTGCTGCGTCGGGGTCGCGGTTGCCCATGCGGTCCTGTTCCCTGCCGTTGACCGCGTAGTCCAGCATGAAGGGAGCGGAGAAGTGAATGGAGGTCTCAAGCTGAGATATGTCCAAATGGGTCCCATCACCCGTTCGCCTGCGGTAGTCCAGCGCCGCCAGGATAGCAGCCACGGCGAAGCGGGGCACGACGAAGTCGGTGTAGGCCCCGTAGGGGTTTACCGGGTCCCTGTCGGGCCAGCCGGTGATGTGGGTCATACCGGCCAGAGATGCGAGCACCGGCCCGAACCCGGGCTGTCGCTCAAGGGGACCGCCTCTCCCCAGCATTGAGGCGCTGAGCATGATGATTCCAGGATTTACACTCTTGAGTTCCTGGTATCCTAGGCCCCAACTCTCCATTGTGCCCGGAGTGAAGTTCTCGGTGACCAGGTCTGCCCAAGGTACTATGCGTAATATCAGGTCTCTAGCCTTGGGATGGCGCATGTCTATAGTGATGCCGTACTTGTTGGGGTTGTTGTTAGCGAAGTAGCCGCTACGGTTTATTCCGGAGACCCCGTCCTTGAAGGGTGCAGCCGTCCTCAGGGTCTCGGGCCTTTTGGCCGACTCAACTCGGACTACCGTAGCGCCGTACTCGGCCAGGTACTTGGTGGTCATGGGTCCCATCGCCACCCAGCAAAAGTCCAACACCTTCAGACCCTCCAGGGGTTTCCCGTCCATCAGATTACCCCGTCCTCCTCTAAGCTCGTTAGCGCCTCAGAAGTGAGGCCCAGCTTTTCACGATAAATTTCCAAGTTATGCTCTCCGATTAGCGGAGACCGCATGCGCAGGCCCATTCTTTCTCCACCTTCAATATCCTTGGCGAAGAGGCCCGGGTAGGTTACAGAGATGTCAAGCTCAGGGTGAGGCAGTTCCTTGAAGTAGTCGCGGGCCTTCAGCTGAGAATGTTCTAGGATATTTGCCGGCGTGGCCACGGGAAACAGCAAGATACGGCGCTCTACGCTGGCCCTGGTGAGTTCCTCCCGTGTGTGGGTGGCAAAGAAGCGTTGCAGCGGTTCCACGGACCTTTCCATAATGTCGGCCCGTACGCGCCCATAGCCCAGATGCTCCCAGTCAACGGCCTTCAACTCCTCGTCCCCCATTCCCTCTTCATCCATCCATTCCAGCAGGGCCCGGGTGCTCTTGGCCACTCCCGGCCCTCCCCCCTGGAGCATGTAGTTCACGTAGCCGTCCTTGCAGCGCCAGTTGGCACGCGTCATGGTCTCCTTGCCGGTCTGACGGAAGGGCCCCATGCGTTTCAGTATCTCTCCTTCCAGGTCCCAGCTTTGAGGTGCGTGGGCCAATGTTCTTGCCACGGCCTGCTGGCAGGATACGTCCACGTGCTGGCCCTCGCCGGTGAGGGCGCGATGGGTATGGGCAATCATGGCACCCGTGGCTCCAGCCGCGGAGCCGTGGAGGTAGAACTGGGGGAAGCTCACTCGCAGAGGGGGGCGGTCGCTATCCCCCGTGAGGTACATGAAGCCACCCATAGCCATGCCCACAATGTCGGTAGCCTTGTAGTGAGCGTAGGGGCCGTCCTGGCCGAAAGGCGTTATGGACACCATAACCAGTGAAGGATTGACGGCTTCAAGATCGTTGTAGCCAAGGCCCAGGCTGTCCAGGTAGCCGGGCGGGTAGGACTCTATAAGGAAGTGCGCCTCTTTCACCAGCTGTTTGAGAAGCTCCCGTCCACTCTCGGTGTGCAGGTTCAGGGTGATGCCCCGTTTATTAACGGCGTAGGCCCACCAGAAGAGGCTCTTCTCCGGGTGGGCGTCGTCCTTGTAGTAAGGGCCGATATTCCTCGCAGTGCTGCCCCCCGGAGGTTCCACCTGGATAACGTCGGCACCCAGGTCGGCCAGAATCTTGCCGCAGAGGAGCCCGCGCTCGTCGGTGAGGTCGAGGACGTTATAGGGGCTGAGAAGGGTCGCACCTTTCGCTCTCACAGGGGAAGCTCCGGGGTCATCCCGGCACCCAACTCCACGTCGAAGGCCGCCAGGAACTGGCCCACGAGCAGGTAGTGGCCTATGAGTCCCGTAAGGCCTATTGTTCCCTGGTCTCCCAGCCGGGCATGGACGGCGTTGAAGGTAGCGTCACTGATTTTATGGTCTCTGAGAAGCTCATGGGCGTATCTCACCAGGAGCGCCTCTTCTTCCGAGAGGTCTTGGGGTGCTGTGCCCTGGGCTATGGAACGGATAGTGCCCTCCGACACTCCGGCGTTCCGGGCCAATCGGGCGTGGGCGCTGAACTCGTACTGGGACCTGATTTCCCGCGCCGTTGCCAGTATGACCACCTCTTTCAGCGCCTCGGAGAGGTCGAACTCGAATCGTACGTACGCTCCTGTAGCGGCTATACGGGCGGCTAGCTTGGGACTGTGAAGCAGGACGCCATAGGGGCCTCTTACACTCCCCCGGCTCTCGGCTATCTCGTCGAAGTATCCCTGGTCTTCAGGGCTGAGCTGGTCTCTGTTGACGGACGGTAAGCGGGCCATCTCTAGGTACCTCCAAAATCTACTTGCGCCACCCCAGTCCCTCTGTGGCGGCCAGGAATTTGCTAATCAGGTGAGGGCTTGAGGCGATAACGCTCTCGCTCTCAAGAGTGGCGGGGTTTCCGTGTCGATCTACAACTGAGCCGCCGGCCTCCGAGACCAGCAGCAGGCCCGAGGCAATATCCCAGGGGTACAGGCGGTGATGAAAGTATATGTCCACTCGGCCACAGGCTGCATAGGATAGCCCCAGGGCGCCGGAACCCATGACCCGGATGCTCTGCATCCCCGGCCAGAGAGATTTAATCAAGTCCAGCGCCAGGACTGCCCTATCGTCAACGTAGCCCATATCGAACCCCAGCAGGCAGTCAGGTATATCGTCCTTTGACGAGACTGATATAGGAGAGTCGTTGAGGTAGGCCCCGTTGCCCTTCTCAGCCGTCAGGACCTCCTTGCGCACGGGGTCGTAGGTCACCCCGACTATGACCTCACCGTCCCGGGCGAGGGCTACCACTACTGATATATGTGGTATACCCGATGCGTAGTTTCGGGTGCCGTCTATGGGGTCCAGCACCCAGGTATAGCTGGAGCCTGTTACTATGGGGTCCGATTCCTCGGAGAGGATACCGAAGTCCGGGTACTCTTCACGGAGCAGTTGGAGCGCCGCTTTCTCCGCCAACATGTCCACGTCGGTGACCACGTTGGCCCGACCTTTGAAACTAATCTCTTTCAGCGTATGGAACCTGTCCAAGATTATATCCCCGGAACGGCGGGCAGCTTCTATGGCAATTGTGAGGGCGTCCCTGCCGCTTGTGGATGCGGGGATGGACCGTGAGAGTGAATTATCCCTGAAAGAGTGTTGCATGGGGTGAAGGTCAGTCCTCTCCTCTCTTGCTCAGAGCGTGCTATGGCAAAGCCAGTCCCATCTTCTCCTGGACCTCTCCTATGGTCTCCTGGGCGATTGCTTTGGCCCTCCGGCCGCCCTCGGTCAGCACGTCCTTGACGTAGTCGGGGCGGTTCTCATACTCTCGCCGCTTTTCTCTGAGAGGTTCCAGGTAACGGTTCACGCCTTCCGCCAGATGCCTTTTGCAGTCCACGCATCCCCTACTGGCGGTAGTGCACTCTTCATAGACGGTATCTACCTCTCCCGGATTGAAGACCTTGTGGAGTGAGTAAACGTTGCACATATTGGGTCTGCCGGGCATGTTCCGGTGAGTGCGCTGCGGGTCGGTAAAGGCGGTCAGCACCCTCTTGCTTGTCTCCTCCGGCGTTGCGGCAAGGTCAATGTGATTGTCCAGGCTCTTGCTCATCTTCTGCTGCCCATCAAGGCCGACAATAAGGGGAGCTTCGGTAAGTTTGGCCTGGGGTTCAGGGAATGTATCGCCGAACATATTGTTGAAACGACGCACGATCTCCCTGGCGAGCTCCAGGTGGGGAAGCTGGTCCTCTCCAACCGGGACGGCGCTGGCTTTGTACAGGATTATATCCGCCGTCTGCAGCACCGGATAGCCCACCAGCCCATAGTTGACGCTCTCCTCGGTCTCGCTCATCTGTCGTACCTTCTCCTTGAAGGTGGGCACCCGCATCAGCCAGCCTAGGGGGGTTACCATGCTGAGCAGAGTGTGGAGGGTCATCACCTCGGGCACATGAGACTGGACGAAGATGATGCTGCGCTCCGGGTCCAGGTCCGCCGCCAACCAGTCCAGCACCATCTCGTAGATGTTGGGCTGAATCTCCCTTGTATCTTCCGGTGACGTGATAGTGGTCAGCGCGTGGATGTCCACTGCACTGTAGATACATTCGTAGCTATCCTGGAGGTCAACCCAGTTCTGAAGCGCACCCAGGTAGTTGCCAAGGTGAAGCCTCCCGGTGGGGCGCATTCCAGAAAATATTCTCTCTTTCCGTTCCATTGCAATAGCCTCTGTATCCATGCCGGATTTGCTTGGGCGTGAACGTGTCTTTACGAGTATACGAGCATTGCTTTGGGGTTGCAACAGTTGTGGCGGCTCCTTCAGCAAAGGTGCTGCTGATGACTAGGAGCATCATCTCAGCTATAGCGGTATTCTGAACACGGGTGTACAATTGCCCCATTCGGATTGACGTGAGTTGCAAGTGGAAAGAAGGAGGTGACTATGGCTCTTGATTCGCAGCAGCTATTGGAGATGTACCGGAAGATGGCTACAATTCGAAGGTTTGACCAGAGAGCCGTGGAAGAGTTCCATGAGGGCAACATCCCAGGGGTTGTTCACGCCTATATTGGCCAGGAAGCCATAGCCGTGGGGGTGTGTACGGCCCTGCGCCAGGACGACCAGATTGCAAGCACTCACCGGGGCCATGGACATACCATTGCCAAGGGTGCCGACATCAAGCTGATGATGGCGGAGCTATTCGGTCGGAGCAACGGATATTGCCACGGCAAGGGTGGCTCCATGCACATAGCGGATTTCAGTGTGGGAATGCTGGGGGCCAACGGTATTGTGGGAGCGGGAATGCCCATCGCCGCCGGCGCGGCTCTGGCAGCCCAACTGGAAGGGGGAGATAGGGTAGCCCTGGCCTTCTTTGGGGACGGGGCTTCTAACGAAGGGGCTTTCCATAGCTCTTTGAACCTGGCCTCAGTGTGGAAGCTCCCGGCTATCTTCGTGTGTGAGAATAACGGGTGGGCAGTATCCGTGCCTGCCTCCTATGCCGTCTCAGTGCCGGACGTGGCGACCCGTGCAGTTAGCTACAACATTCCCGGCGTCAGCGTAGACGGCACCGACGTTCTCGCCGTCTACGAGGCCGCTGAACAGGCGGTTGGGCGTGCCAGGGCTGGCGAAGGGCCGACCCTGATTGAGTGCAAGGCGTACCGATGGCGGATTCATGCGGAGCAGAGAGGGAATCCACCTGATCCAAGACCCCATGAAGCGAGGGAACTGGGACCCCAGAATGACCCCATAGCCTCCTTCAGTGCGACTCTGATAGCTCAGGGCATTGCCACACCTGAGATGCTCCGGCACATGGACGAGGAGGTAAAGTCGTCTGTGGAGGAAGCTATAGACTTTGCCAAAGCCAGCCCCCTGCCTAGCCCGGCGGATGCCCTGCTGGACGTTTTCGCGCCCTGATAGGGATGGAATACACCGGAAAGTGGGGTTGAGCCGTAGACTGACGTGTGAGGAGAGAGATTATGCGAGAGCTTACCTACATCGAAGCCTTAATGGAAGCCTTCCAGGAGGAGATGCGTCGGGATGATAAAGTGTTCCACATTTGTGGCGGCCTGGGTCCCCTTGCCGGTCTCATACCTGAGTTCGGCGAATCGCGGGTGAGGGTCTGTCCCATCTCCGAGGAGGCCTACGTGGGGGCAAGCATAGGGGCGGCGGGCGGTGGGTTTCGTCCCGTTGTAAGCCCCGGCATGATGACATTTGCTTTCACCGCCATGGACCAGATAGTAAACCAGATGGCGAAAATCCACTATATGTTTGGTGGACAGGCCCCCTTCCCCATTGTATTCAGGGCGTCTACCGGTGGAGGCCGGTCAGCCGCCGCCCAGCACTCTCAGAGTCCCCATCCCATGTTCATGAACCTGGCGGGCCTGAAGCTGGTCATGCCTGCTACTCCTTACGATGCCAAAGGGCTTATGAAGAGCGCCATCCGGGACAACAACCCGGTGGTCTTCTTTGAGGACCAGATACTGGCGGCCAGTGGCGAGAAAGGACAAGTCCCGGACGGGGAGTACACTATTCCCATCGGCGTGGCCGATGTAAAACGCCAGGGCAGCGACGTTACCCTGGTGGCTATCTCCAAGATGGTGCCGGAAGCTCTGGCCGCCGCCGAGGAGTTGCGAGCTGAAGGTATCTCGATAGAGGTGGTGGACCCCATGACCCTGGCCCCTTTGGATAGGGATACCATACGCGCCTCGGTGCGTAAGACGGGGCGTGTGGTCATCGCAGATGAAGCTTGTATTACCTGCAGTGCCGCTGCCGAGGTTTCGGCGACAGTTACCGAAGACCCGGCGACCTTCCGTGCCCTGAAGGCCCCGCCCAAGCGGGTGTGCGCCCCCGATGTGCCCATACCCTACAGCCCAGTCATGGAGCAGTTCTGTCTGCCGGACAAGGCCCGTATCATCGAGGGGGTGAGGGAGGTACTGAGGTAGCGGCACAAGTGGCCCGGCCTGTGAAGCTTCGGTGAATCCTGCTCCCGGCTGCTTTCCAAAGGTTGACTTCCGTCCATACCGATGCGAAACTCTTAATACACCTCCATACGAGGGAGTACCTCCCGGCAAGGGCGAGGCAAGATTGCTCATAGACCTTCATACCCACACCTTCCCCAACTCGGATGACAGCTTCGTAAGCCCGGATGAGTTGGTTGATGCGGCTAAGGGCACGGGCCTGGACGGTATATGTATAACCGAGCATGACCACTTCTGGGACCCCGATGATATTCGCGCCCTCTCCAAAAGGCACGGTTTTCTGGTACTACCCGGGTGTGAGGTCAACACCGACGGAGGGCATGTGCTGGTGCTTGGCCTGGAGAAGTATGTCTTCGGAATGCACAAGGCGGCCTACCTTCGCAAGCTGGTGGAACAGGCAAGCGGGGTAATGATGGCTGCCCATCCCTATAGAAGGCGATACATTCGTGGCGGTGCTCAGAAGCCCGACGACTACCGCGCTATGGTTGATAATGCCTGTCGGGATGAGTTCTTCTCCTTCTGCGATGCCATTGAGGTGTTGAATGGTCGGGCTGCCGACGACGAGACCGTCTTCTCCCGAGACCTGTGTCGCCGTCTTGGGTTGGGGGCGGTCGGGGGCAGCGATTCTCACAGATTGGAGCATCTGGGCAACGCAGCGACCAGGTTCCATAGAAAAATCGACTGCCTGGAAGACTTGATTGGAGAATTGAAGGCCGGCAGGTTTGAGCCGGCGACTCTGGACGGCAGCTTGGCACTGGACTCTCCGGTTGAACGGACCGGGGATATTGTGTACCGCCAGCCTTGCAAGTGAATGAGACCACGTAGATGAGTGAAATATTAAGGGCACAAGACCTTCACGTGAATTTCTACACGAAGGACGGGGAAGTTAAGGCGGTCAACGGCGTGAGCTTCTCTCTTCAGGCAGGTTCTATTCTGTGTCTGGTAGGGGAAAGTGGGGCCGGCAAAAGCACCACGGCTCTGGCCCTGTTGGGCTTGCTTCCCAAGGCGGCGAGAGTGCCCAGTGGCAGTGTACACTTCGATGGGCTTGACCTTTTGTCAGTGGACCAGCAGACCCTCCGTCAGATTAGAGGCAAAGAAATATCCATGATTCCCCAGGAGCCTCGGGCATCCCTCAACCCCATCCTGACTGTAGGGACTCAGGTGGAGGAGCAAATCCTCGCTCACACGGATTTGTCTAAGAAGAATGCTAACAGGCTAGCGCTGGATATGCTAAGGGACGTGGGGCTGCCTGATCCCAAAAATGTCCTGAAACAGTACCCGTTCCAGTTGAGTGGCGGGATGTGCCAGCGGGTAATGCTCTCCATGGCCCTGGCGCTGCGTCCGAGGGTGTTAATCGCCGATGAGCCTACCTCCAGCCTGGATGTGACACTCCAGGCGGAGATTCTGAGGCGACTCAAGGACACTTGCAGGGAGCTTAACTCGTCCATGCTTCTCATAACCCATGACATGGGCATAGTGGCCCAGATGGCTGACGAGGTGGCGGTGATGTACGCCGGGAGCATTGTGGAGTCTGCCGACGTTCAAACGCTGTTTCGCTATCCCCAGCACCCGTACATGTACGGCCTCTTCCAGTCCCTTCCTCGTCTTGATAGGCCGGGACGCCGCTTTGAGCCTATCAGGGGGAATCCCCCGGACTTGATGAACCTCCCGGGGCAGTGTCCATTTCTGCCACGCTGTTCCAAGGCGATTTCAAAATGCAGGCTGGAGCCGATGCCGGTTCTGGATGAAGTGGAACCCGGCCATAAAGTAGCTTGCTATAATACCCTGGACTACGACTGGATGAATGGCGATGATGAGGACTAACGCTGCCTGTGTCGTCCTGAGGCCGCCACAAGTCCGGAAGATTCACTAACCAGAAGCTCCAGGGCAAGATCTTGTTCCAACCTCCCTCGTTTCACGGCAAGGTCAGCATCGAGGAGGCTGCGGTAGAGCCATTCCAGGCTACTCGGTGAATGTTTCCTGGCCTGCTCAACCGTTTTTCTAAGGGCGAAATCCCTGTTTATTCCCAGCCTGCTCCCTATATCCTTCTCGCCGTGATTTCTGTCAATCAGGTCTCTGGCCAACGTTGTGAGCCTGAGTTGTCTTGCTATCATGGCGACGATATAGGGGAACTCTGCGCCGTCGTCCCTGAGGCGGTGCATCAACTGCAGGGCTACCGCGGGTCTGCCCTCAAGGAGGGCGTCGACGGCGCTGAAGATGCTTGCTTCTCTGGCATGGGACACCAGCAATCGGACGTCTCCCTCATCTATCGCCCGCTCTCTGGCGTAAAGGGTGAGCTTCTCCAACTCGTTGTCTACTGTCCTGAGGTTGCCCCCCACAAGCTGGGTCAGAAGACGTATGGCGCCCGGCGTTATTTGTGCTCCCTTTTCGGTCACCCTGTTTCTGACCCACCGGGCAAGACCTTCTCCCGAAGGGGTGGGAAGCTCCTGGACCTGGACGAAGGGCTGGAGCTTTTGCAAAAGGGGATTTCTCCTGGATAAGCTGCTTTCCATGAATACCAGGAGGGTGCTGGGGGGCATCTCCTCTTCGATGTAATGGGGTAACTCCTCCCAGGCCGACTGGGAGCTGCGTCCTGTTCCAGCAGACCCTTGACCTGAACCTGTAGGAGTACCGCGACCGGAGGACGTATCCCCCCTCCTCCTACCTTCGCGGGCCTCGGATTGGGATAGCAGACCTTCTACCACCACCAGACGGTACTCGGCAAGGAAAGGCATTGCATTGCAGACGGTCGTTATCTCTGCCAAGTTTGTCCGGCTACCGGAAAGGGTATGGCTATTGGCCTCAAGGGCTTCGGGGGGGCCTACCTGTTCTTGGAGCTCTTTCAAAGCCCGGGAGACCAGGTAGCTATCGCCATGAAGCAAGTGTGCTGGCATTTCCATTCTCCGAAACAGGAAGAAGCCCGAAACTAATGGGGCTCTAGTCATTCCCGCGCATGCGGGAATCCGCCTCGCCATGCTGGCCCCCCGCTTTCACGGGAGAGACAGGGTTAGGCGGGTTGTCCGCCTCCGGCGGATGCATTTCTCTACGCGACGGTGGTGATGTTTCAAAGATACCATACGGGGGGTTATAATAATAGTTGAAACGGTAAGGTTAGGGTGTTTGTTATGTGGTGGCGGCTCGCACTCCCGTTGGTCTTCATGTTTGCTCCCAACATCATCTCAAGGGTCGTGAGGGCGGCCTACCTTGTCTGGAGACTGACTCTGGACAACCGGGTCCCCCTGCTACTGAAGCTTCTGGTCCCTGCCACGATTCTCTATTTTGTCACGCCCTTGGCGCGGGTACCCTACGTGGGTCTTGCGGGATATCTATTCCTTCTCTGGGTTGCGGTCTCAATCCTCTTCAACCTGGCACCCCGCGACGTGGTGGAGAGTTACGCACCCTGGAGGGCAAGCAGGAAAACAGGGGATACCGTGAAAGAGGACTCCTCGCGAGTAGTGGAGGGCAGCTACCGCCTGTTGGACGATGAGGGGCCTACTGAAAACAAGACAAAGTGAGCGGGGAATGAACGGCCCCGCTGTTCCCGGTGGCGGGTGATGGAGGCACTGTGGAGGGTGTTGTTGACCACTTCGACCCGTAAGACGATGGTTACTGTATATGAATGAGCGGTCCTCAAAGAGAGAAATGAGGGAAATCCTTCCCGATGGTATTTCCCTCTATGTCCACATTCCGTTCTGCAAGAGCAAGTGCCCCTACTGCGACTTCAATACCTACCAGGGTATCGAGTCCCTTATGCCCCCCTATCTGGACGCCCTGGCATTGGAAATCCAACTTTGGGGCAGGACTCTGGGGAACCCCAGGGTGAACACCATATTCTTCGGTGGCGGGACTCCCTCTTACATCTCTCTGGAGCACATGGAAAAAGCGTTATGCTCCGTAGCTGATACCTTTGAAGTCGTTCAGGATGCCGAGACCACCATTGAGGCCAACCCGGGAGACCTGACCGGGCCTGCCCTGAGCAGGTTGCTGGAGGTTGGGGTAAACCGGTTGAGCATAGGAGTCCAGAGCCTGGATGATTCCTTGCTCTCCATGCTGGGGCGTCGGCATACCGCCCAGGAAGCGATGGAAGGCTACAGACTGGCACGGCACACGGGTTTTCAGAGTGTGAACCTCGACCTGATGTATGGTCTGCCCCATCAGACGATGGCTCAGTGGGAAGACACTGTGGGGAAAATACTGGAGCTTGGCCCTCCTCATCTGTCCCTTTACAGCCTCACCCTGGAGGAGGGGACCCCTATGGAGCGCTGGGTACGCCAGGGCCACCTCCCTGAGCCGGACCCGGACCTGGCTGCGGATATGTATATGTCTGCCAGGGAATCCCTGGGCCGGGCGGGCTATCATCATTACGAAATATCAAACTGGGCCATGCCCGGATTCCAGTCCCGCCATAACCTGGCCTACTGGCTTAACCGGTCCTATCTGGGTGTGGGGCCGGGCGCCCACTCCTGCCTTAGTGGGCACCGCTTCTGGGATGTGGCCTCTCCACGGGAGTACATCAGGAGAGTGCATGGCTGGGGGACAGATGGCGTGAAGCCGGTTGATATTATTGATAGAGATACCCTGCTGCGGATTGGTCCGGTGGACGGCGTTGAAGCCATCGGGCCAAGACTGGAGATGGCGGAGACCATGTTCCTGGGGCTGCGTCTCCTGGACGGCCTGAGTGTGGAGGACTTCAAGGGCAGGTTCGGCCATGACCCGATGCAGATGTACCGCCCCCAGATTGATGAGCTTGAAGGGGAGGGACTCCTGGAGCACTCAGATGGCCTACTCCGCCTGACCGAGAAAGGGTGCCTCCTCGCCAACCAGGTCTTTATGCGCTTCCTCGACTGAGGGAATTGCAGGGTGGTGATTTGTGGTATACTCGGGGAAAACAAAAAGGCTAAAGGCACGTGACAGCAATCAACTCTCCATTTCGCTTTGCGGGTGGTAAATTCTACGCTCGCAAGTTGATTCTCGAACACATTGTTCCTCATACATATTATGCGGAGCCTTTCGCTGGCGGCGCTTCTATCTTCTTTGCAAAAGAGAAAGTCGGCACAAACGTCCTTAACGATATAGACCCTGAACTAATGAACTGCTACTGGCAAATCCAGAACAATGTCGAAGGGATGATTGACTTGCTGGACGGTCATGAGGCTAGCAAGGAGAAACACCATTATTTCAAGAATATTTACAGGCCTGAGAATGACTTAGAGCGCGCCTTCCGGTGGTATTACTTAAATAGAACAAGCTATTCCGGCATTATGAATGAGGTTAATTGCTACTGGGGTTATGGGCCGAAATATAGTATGCAGCCTCAAAATTGGCCTCAGCACTTACGTCGCTGCTCTGCCAAACTTCAGGGCGTCGAACTGACATGCCAAGACTTCAGAGTGACAATAGAGCAAGCTCCTGATGGTGCTTTTCTCTTTATAGACCCACCCTATTTCAACGCTGACCAAGACAAGTTTTATACTCACAGCTTTACGGTCCAAGATCATCATAGATTAGCAGCGTTACTAGAAGAGCATTGCTATAGATTGAAGTTCTTGCTGACTTACGACAATAGCCCACAGGTAAGGGAATTATACAACTGGGCCTATTGCGTTTTGGAGAAAGAGTGGAATTACACCATCAATCGTACTGATGACCAAAAGAAGAATGTAGATGGAAGTCTTCCCAAGACAACTAACGGCAAGGGCAAACGCTACACGGGTAAGGAGATATTTATCCTGAACTACGAGGAGGCCTACTATGATGGGCCCGCCTCTGCCTCACAACTTCCGTTATTCTCCCCTCAAGCTGATCCAGAGAAAGCCAATGAGAGTCATTCTGAAGGTAAACGGTTGGCGTTCGCGGAATGAAGCCGTCTGGGTCGGCGATGTCTGGCGGCAGTACGAATCGCCAGTCGCTACTTGCAGCGTCAATCAGTTCTTCACTGCTAGAGATAGCATAGTGCTCGTAAAGAATTTCGAGAAGATTTGGGTCGCCGATCAGCTCGAGTTCTTCGCCGACAGTCCTACCGGCGAAGAAAGCGTTTGAGGGATTGGTAATCAAAATGTCGAATTCATTGTCTCTATAGCGGTCATTACTCGTGCCAGCTAGTTTGATGTTACTTCTGCTACGATGGCACTTGACCTTGAAATGTGGAACTTTATGATGTCGGGCGCGTGCGCCGCTACTCATGGAACCACGCACCGCGCTTTTCGATTCAACTATCAGGACTTCACCCGTTCGTCGGTGAGTAATTCCAATATCCTGGTCAGGAATCCCCGGTTGCGCGCTTAGGTTTAGCTTCTGAACTGTCCACTCGCTGGGATTTAACTGCCTCTGCAATAACAAAAAGGCATTGTATTCCATACCTTTGCCACGTAGCATAGGTACAACTTTTTGGTCGTTGAGAATTTCAAAGAAGTAATGTAAAGGGATGGAGTATCGCCTACAGTAGTCGGCCAGCCTCTCCCCTAAGCTTTGAAACTCAGGATTGCCGGTGTTCATCACAGGTTCCCTCGCAGTCTAACTGTTGGAAGAATTGGGACAAAGATAGGCCAAGGGCCTTAGCCAGCTTGTTGGCTGTTCCAACGGTAACCATCTTTTCGCCACGCTCAATAGCGCCAATGTAGGTCCGATGTAACTCACAAAGACTAGCGAAATGCTCTTGAGACAATCCGGCTTCGGTGCGCAAGCGCCTAACAATTTGGCCCATTTGCTTTGCGAGAGATACGTCTTCCATGGCTGTAAAATTAAGGTCTATGCACTCTGAAAATCTACACTCTAAAGATAGCAGACCGCGATGGTCGCTTCTGACCGGCCCTTGTATGAATTGCTTCCCGCCCCCGGTTGGTGCTATCCTAAAACCATGAAGCGAAAGGGAACGCACCATGTACGTCATTGGCACCGCAGGACACGTTGACCACGGCAAATCCACCCTGGTTAAAGCCCTTACCAGCATAGACCCTGACCGCTTGCCCCAGGAGAAGGAACGGGAGATGACCATTGACCTGGGTTTTGCCTGGCTTACCCTCCCCAGCGGGCGTGAGGTCAGCATCGTTGACGTGCCCGGCCACGAGCGGTTCATCAAGAACATGCTTGCCGGCGTGGGGGGAATTGACCTGGCGCTGCTGGTGGTGGCTGCCGACGAGAGCGTTATGCCCCAGACCAGAGAGCATCTGACAATCCTGGATATTCTTCGTGTCAAGCGCGGCCTTGTGGTCATCACCAAGAGCGACCTGGTGGACGAGGAGTTGCTTGAGCTGGTAAAGGTCGAGGTTGAAGACACCCTCAAGGGGACTACCTTTGAAGGCTCACGGATGTTGGCCGTATCCGCTTACAGCGGGCAGGGTCTGGATGAACTCAAGGCCGCAGTTGACGCCATGCTGGACTCCACCGAGGCCCGCAAGGATTTGGGCCGTCCCCGTCTGCCGGTAGACAGGTGCTTCACCGTGGCCGGGTTCGGCACCGTGGTCACGGGCACCCTCATAGACGGGACCCTGTCCGTGGGACAGGAGGTGCAACTCTTACTTGCCGGAGAGAGGGGCCGGGTCCGTGGCCTTCAGAGCCACAGGAAGAAACTTGACCATGCCGACCCCGGAAGGCGGCTGGCGGTGAATCTCTCCGGGATTTCTCGAGACGACATACAACGTGGGGAAGTGATTACCACGTCGGGGTGGCTTAGGCCAACCACCAGGCTGGATGCCCAGCTAAGGCTCACCCGTGACGCTCCCCGGCCCCTGAAACACAACGAGGGCATTACCTTCCACCTTTTCACCAACGAGACGCCGGCCAGGGTGCGCCTACTGGATAGAGACGAACTGAAGCCCGGAGAAGAGGGCTGGAGTCAGATACATCTGGAAGAGCCTATCCCAGTCGTAAAGGGAGACTTGTTTGTGGTCCGCTCCGCAGACGCCACCTTGGGCGGCGGGAAAGTGGTGGACTCCTACCCGGGCCGTCGTCATCGGCGTTTTCTGGTTTCGGTGATAGAGCGACTTATGGCCATGGAGGAAGACACAGGAGAAGAGTCCCTTCTTAGCGCCATAGAACGCTGGAGCCCCTGCGACCTGACCACCCTGGCCCATCGGGCCAACCTCGCTTTGGGTGAGGTACTTTCCGGGACCACGGATTTGGCAGCAAGCGGGCAGGTGGTGCTATTGGGTGATACTTCTGCCCAGCCCGATACATTGGTCTACTCGGCCCCGGCGTGGAGTTCGCTGAAGAAAAAGGCGTCTGAGGTATTGAGGTCCTATCACCAACAGTTCCCGCTGCGCAAGGGCGTCCCCCGCGAGGAGTTCAGGAGCCGCCTGGGTCTTTCCCAACAGGTCTTTCCGGTGGCCCTGAAGTATCTGGCAGACGAGGGTGCTCTGGCTGAAGAAGAAGCGTGGGTGCGTCTGCCCGGCCACCGGGCTACCCTGAGCCAGGCCCAGCAGCAGCAGGTAGATGGCTACATCAAAGCTCTGGAATCCGATCCCTACTCCCCTCCCACCGACCATCCCATTGACCCTGAGCTACTATCCCTGCTGACGGAAGAGGAGAGGGTGGTTAAAGTCAATGAAACGGTAATCTTTGCCGCGTCGGCCTACAGGGACATGGTTGATAAAATAGTCGTGCATACCAGGGAGCATGGAAAGATTACCGTGGCAGATGGCAGAGACCTTTTCGGCTCCAGCCGCAAGTACATCCTGCCCTTGTTGGAGTACCTTGATCAGCAACACATTACCCGCCGAAAAGGGGACGAACGGGTGTTGAGGTAAGGAATGGGTCTTGACCTGAGCCAAACCCTTCAGCAGCTTGATAGCCTCGCCGAGCGCCTCAATGTCGGCCGGGATGACCGCGCTCAACGCCTTGCCAGTGCGGTGACTGCGATGAGGGTTGCAGACGCTTCAGAGGTGAAGCAGAAAGCTGAAGCCGAGTCCGGCCAGGAAAGACATTACATGTGGGCCGGACTGGTAGACGGCTTTGCTGGCAGCTATATCCCTGGATTGGTCCCCGGCGATTTCTGCGTGGTATCATCGGACGGGTCCCATATAGACGTAGACCGACACACACCCGTGCGTTGCTATCTTATAAACATTGGCGGATGCCTTCTTGCATACGGCAGCAGCCCGGACGCCCGGTTTTTCAGTTCTCCTAGGCTTTACACCGAGGAAGACGACCTTTACATAACCGACTCGTCGTCGTCAAACGACTCGGTGCCCGTGCAGGGCCCTCTCCTGGGCCTGAAGCGTGCCGTGGATGAGGTCGCGGGTCTGGCATGTTCAGTTGAGACGGCACCCCCCGGGGTGCCGGTGCTGGCCCTTGTTGATGGTTCCCTGATTATGTGGGGACTGGCCGGACGGGCGTATCCAACCTTTATTCGCGATAAGATACTCCGCGAGGGACTCATACCGGCCCTTGACAAGCTCAGAGAACTGGGGCGTGACCGTGACCTTGTGGTGGCAGCCTACGTCAGCCTCACCCAGAGCACCGAGGTGGTGAATACCCTCCGTCTTCATCTTTGCCCTTACAACACGGCTGAGTGTCGCCGGCAATGCAGCGTCCATCGCTCCGGTCGGAACCCCTGCGACATTGTAAACGGGTTCCTGGACCGGCACCTCTTTCAGGAGATTCTCGGGCCGGGAGAGCGTTCCGATGTCTACCGTACCAACTCGTCCGTCTCCAGGGAATTCTACGGCCCCCATCGGATATACTTCTACTATATCAATACCGGTGACGAGATAGCGCGGATAGAGGTGCCCGAGTGGGTAGCCAGGGACGAAAAGCTGTTGGCAATGAGCCATACGCTGATTCTTGACCAGTGCAGGCGCGGCATGGGCTATCCTGTTGCCATCGCCGAGGCCCATGAACAGGCTGTGGTCACAGGCAGGGATAGGGAGGCCTTCAAACAGCTTCTTGAGGATGCTTTGACCAGGCAGCGACTTCCCGTTTACACGTCGGAGAAAAACCGGTCCAAGCAAAGGCGGTGGCTGTGATAGGAGAATGGTCGGGGGAGAGCCCTGAAGGGGGCCAGCGTATAGGCGAGGTGGTTGAGGCCGCCTCCCACAGATTCTTGGCCCAGTGCTACCGGCTATACTGTTCGCCGCCTCTGGGGGCCTTTGTCCGCACCCGGTCCGTCCGGACCGCTCTGTCCCCCTTTGGCGATGGGGTTCAAGGAGCAGTCGAAGGAGAGGCTGAGGCCGATACCTCCCATGTCTACGCCGTTGTGTGTGGCATTAGTACCGAGTCACTTGACCCTGGCCGTCCCGTCATTGCACGAGGTGAAGATGAAAATAGAGATGAGGACGTTTACCGCAGCAACCCTCAGCTTGAACGTCTCCTGTGTACACGTTTTGAGGCCCTCATAGTGGGGCACAGTGAGGGCGATACATGTGTTCAGTATCTTCCCGCCCTTCCTCCTCGAATCCACTCCTTTGTATACCTGTGCACTCCGGAGGAGGTGGGCCGGTTTACCCGCTCCCTGGATTTTCTGAGCCTTCTGGTGAACTCGGTCCCGTCCGGTCAGGGGATTGCCGATGAGGTCGTCGCTGCCTGCCTCCGTCAGGCCGGCGCACATCTAGAGGACTCCGGCAGCTTTCTGGTGGGTGCAGGGAAGGCCCTTGCGGTACAGTTGGCGGACGACACGCCTCGCCTGAACTCTATCCTCAGGAGGCTTTCTCCATGATAAATGGAACGGCTCCCATGCCTGAAGAAGGCGTCGGACAGCAGGCCCTTTCCCCGGCTAAGTTCCTTGGCATGGTGGTGGAAGGCTCGTTGACCGGCGGAGTAGAGATACGCCTTGACCCTACCACTTCCGTAGAAGACATAAAAGTGGGCACCTTCGTAACCGTGCAGGGGGAGAAGATGCACTTCTTCGGTGTCGTTACCAACGTTGCCCTAAGCTCTGCGGACCCTCGCCTGAAATACACCCCTCCCGACGTTCAGAACCCGTTCATAGCCCAGGTGGTCGCAGGGACCACCGCATACGGCACCATCTCCGTGCTCCCGACCCTCACCATGCCCGTCGTGATGGGTGACTCCTCAGGCCCAATGCCCGCCAAGACGGTGCCCGCCCATTTTTCCAGGGCCCGTCTCGCCTCCGAACGGGACGTAGAGACGGTGTTCGGGAGCGAAGATAAACGCCACTTCCACATAGGGAATCCATTGGATATGGAGACCAAGGTCTGCTTGGACCTGAAGGCCCTTACGGAACGCTCCGTAGGCATCTTTGGCAAGAGCGGCACCGGCAAGACCTTTCTCACCAGATTGCTCCTTATTGGCATTCTCCAGAGCGACATGGCCTCTACCCTGATTTTCGACATGCACAGCGAGTACGGTTGGCAGGGGGGTAGAGAGGGCGGCACCTTCGTCAAAGGACTGAAGCAGCTTTTCCCGTCGAAGGTCGCCGTGTTCTCTCTGGACGAGGAAAGCTCGCGACGCAGGGGACTCTCACCCGACGAGGTGGTGCGTATCGGCTATGATGAGATTGAACCGGAAGACGTAGAGGCCCTTCAGGAGAACCTGGGCCTGTCAGACGTGGCCTCCCAGGCCGCTTATAACTTGCGACGCAGGTTTGGAGCGCGTCAGTGGCTTCAGGAGTTTCTATCTCTGGAGGGGCGAGAAACGGTGGTTGGCCTGGCTAACGATATTGGAGTACAATCACAGGCCCTGAGCGCCCTGCACAACCGCCTGTCCCGTTTGGAACGCTATGACTTCCTGGCATCTGAGGTGCGCCATGACTCTGTACAGCGCATACTGGAGCACTTGGACAGAGGGATGCACGTGGTGTTGGAATTCGGTCGCTATGGGAATGACCTCAATGCCTATATCCTGGTGACCAACCTCCTTACCCGGCGCATCCACGAGCGATATGTAAATCGCAAGGACGAAGCTGAAGGAGGCAAAGGCTCAGACCCCACACCCCTCGTGATAGCTATCGAGGAGTCCCACAAGTTCCTCAGCCCATCCGTGGCCTCCCAGACCATCTTCGGCACCATCGCCAGGGAAATGCGCAAGTACAACGTCACCCTCATGGTTATAGACCAACGGCCCGGGGCGATAGACTCGGAAGTGATGAGCCAGATTGGCACTAAACTCACCTGCCTCCTGGACAACGACAGGGACATTGACGCCGTGCTGGGAGGAGCGCCGGGCAGTCGCGAGCTGAGGAATGTGCTCTCACGCTTGGAGTCCACACAGCAAGCCCTGATTTTCGGCCACGCCGTGCCCATGCCTGTGGTAGTCCACACGAGGGAATATGGGTCCGAGCATTCTTACGCCCAGTTGAGCAGGTCCGCACGGCAAGCTCAGGATGTGGCCGCGTCCCCCGGGCGAACGTTGGAAGAGGAAATCAAGGACCTGTTTTGAAATATACTGTATCCGTAGGGTATAATGTAGTTGATGAATAGAATATTCCCGCTATTGGTGGTCACAACCCCGTCCATAAGATAAAGGACGGGGTTTTACTTTGTGAAAAGGGGAGCAATCCGATGGACGTTTTCAAGTATATGGAAGAGCATGGGCACGAGCAAATTGTGATGTGCTCGGAGCCTTCGGTTGGTCTCAGGGCTTTCATCGCGATTCATGATACCACCCTGGGTCCGGCTGTGGGAGGAGTCCGAATATGGCCCTATGAGACCGAGGAAGATGCCATCCTGGACGCGCTCCGCCTCTCCCGTGCCATGACCTACAAGTCGGCGGCGGCCCATATACCCTTTGGTGGGGGCAAGGCCGTCATCATGGCGGACTCTCGAAAGGACAAGACGGAGGCGATGCTGCGCGCCTATGCCAGGTACGTTGACACACTTGGAGGACGCTATATCACCACCACCGACGTGGGTTCCTCCACAAGGGACCTGGAATACATAGCATTGGAGACCAAACACGTGACCGGAATGCCCATATCTATGGGTGGTAGTGGCGACACTTCCACGCTCACAGGTCTGGGAGTGTACATGGGGATGAAAGCGTGCGCAAAGGCCGTGTGGGGCTCCGATTCTCTCTCCGATAAGACCGTTGCCATGCAGGGCTTCGGCAAGGTTGCCTATCGTACTGCCAATCATCTGGTGAAGGAAGGAGCGAACCTGTTGGTTAGCGATATATACACAGGGGCTCTGGAAACGGCCAGGGAGATGGGCGCTACTGTGGTGGAGCCTGACGGGATTTATGACGTGACTTGCGACATTTTCTCCCCCTGCGCTCTTGGGGGGACCCTCAACGACAGGACCATCCCGCGTCTCCGATGCAGTGTTGTGGCCGGTGGTGCCAACAACCAGCTACTTACCGATGAAGACGGGGCGGAGCTTCACCGTAGAGGTATCCTTTACGCCCCGGATTACATAATCAATGCCGGCGGGATTATCAACGTATCCTGCGAGCTTGGTAGCGGTTACAGTGTCGAGCGTGCGACGGAGATGACGGAGCGAATCTATGAGACCATGGAGCGAACGCTGCACGTCTCTTGCAGAGACGAGATACCCACGGCCCAGGCCGCTGACAGAATGGCGGAAGAGCGTATAAGCTCCGTCAGACAACTCCGAGGAATATACCGCTCTCACTGAGCGGCTCTGGTCATTTTTATTAGGACGCCGTCGTAGGTGCGTCGAACTCCGGCTGCTGGTTGCGGTGGTCGCCGTTGCAGAAGGGTTTGGTCGCCGACCTGCCGCATCGGCACAGGACTGCCCTGTCGCCTCCCGGGACGGTAAAGGCATTCCCCTCCTGGTCCACCAGTTCAACGGGGCCTTCAATGATGTATGGGCCGTTGAGACGAACTGTTACCTTAACGTCGGACATGGGTCCTCCTGACTTTGATGAGATAAAAATGGGGTCTTTACAGGGTCAACCACTTCGACTATTCTTGCACCATCAGCTAGGTGTGTCAACCACAACTCAACACGGTTCTTCTGTCCTTCTGTTGTCACCCCGAGTGTAGGGAGAGACCTAGCGGTATCCCATCCTATCCAGGTCTTCCTCGTCCATCCCCATATAGTGACCCACCTCGTGAAGCAGCGTAACCCTTACCTCCCTGACCACGTCCTCCCGGGACGAACAGGCGGACTCTATGGGACCCTGAAATAGGGTTATCGTATCCGGCAGCAGTGGTAGACCACCTTCCCTTGCAGGGAGCGGCACTCCGGTATAAAGGCCCAGAAGGTCGTAGCGGCTTTCCGCACCCGCCGTTTCCAGAACGTCGTCGCTGGGCCAGTCCTCCACCAGGATAGCAACGTTTTCGATGGCGTTCATAATCCGGGGCGGTAGCTCCTGGACTGCCTGAAGAACGAGGCTCTGGAACTCCTTCTGAGTTAGACGCATCAGCCCTCCCCGGATACCCGGTCCCGAATCTCCTTCAGAATATCCAGGTTCGCTTTATCAGGTCCCTTGTTATCGAAGCCGGGAACTTCCAGGAAAAAGGGCACATCCCTGAAGGCAGGATTACTCAATATGTTCTCGAAGCCCTGGAGTCCGATATACCCTTCGCCGATATTCTCATGACGGTCCACCCCCGCACCAAGGGCGTACTTGGAGTCGTTGACGTGGACGGCTGCCAGCCTGTCAAGCCCTATGCACTCGTCGAACTCCGCCAGCATGGCCTCCAAGCCATCCCTGGTGGCGATGTCGTATCCTGCTGCGTAGCTGTGCTGGGTATCCAGGCAAATCCTGAGCCTGTCCCTATAGGCCGTGTCCACTGCAGATATAATTCCGCCCAACTCCTGGAACCAGGCGCCGATGTGCTGTCCCATCCCCGCCGTATTCTCCAGGGTGAGCCAGGGTGTCCCCGGTGAATTGTCAAGTACCCGCTCTATGCTGGAAACCGTCTGCTTGAGAATTCCGTCATAGCCGGCTCCCTTGTGGCTTCCGGGGTGAAAGATTACTCCGCCCGCTTCTATTTCCGATGCCAGCTTCATGTAGTTGATTAGGGAATCAATCCCCTTCTCAAGGTTGGCAGGGTTGGACGTGCCAAGGTTAATGAGGTATATGGCATGAAAGTACACGGGGCCGATGCCGGACGCCTTTGCCTTTTCCTTGAAAGCGGCGGTCTGGGCCTCGGGAACGGGCTTATATGCCCAACTCTGTGGGGATGAGCCGAATATCTGTATAGCCTCGCATCCTATATCTGCGCCACGGTCTATGGCTTTGTCCAACCCGCCGGAGGTTGATACATGCGCGCCCAACTTCATTGATTCACCCCTTTATGAAATTCACCTTTTCAGACTGGAGACCTCCGTGATGGAGCCGTGAGGGAATTATAAGTTCCTTATGGCTTGTAGTTGCAAGGTGTGAAAACTATAATTTGACCCTATAGCTAGTTTATCATGTTCGGAGGCGCAGGAATGAATGGGAAGAGAATCGGCGTGATGGTAGGAGGCCCCCCAGCATCCACGTACAACGCCGCATACCTCCTTGGCGAGATAGAGAAGATGGAAGATATGGGGATTCCTGCGTCGTGGCTTGTTACCAGCGAAGCCGGTCTGGATGCCATCACCCTTTTTGCCGGTGTCGCCGTGCGCACCGAACGCACTCTGCTCGGTACGTGCATTGTGCCAACGTTTCCTCGTCACCCCGTTGTTATGGCTCAGCAGGTCCAGGTGATAGGCCAACTCGCCCCTGGGCGCTTCCGCTTGGGGATAGGCCCCGCTAACCGAGACAGCACGGAGAGGCCTTTCGGCCTGAAGTTTCACGCCCCCCTCGGGCACCTGAGTGAGTATATACATATCCTGAAGTCGCTATTGCAAGGTGGGTCGGTGGACTTTGACGGCCGCTACTACCGTGCCCACGCGCGAATTGGGTCTCCCGTGGACGTACCTGTCATGGCCTCGGCCCTTCAGTCCGGGTCCTTTGAGTTGTGTGGTGCCGAGGCGGACGGGGCGATTAGTTGGGTATGCCCCACCTCCTACGTTAGAGACGTGGCATTGCCTGCTATGAAGAAGGGAGCCGAGAGTGCCAACCGTCCCGTTCCGCCGTTGGTACAGGGAATACCTATATGCGTCCACGACGACCCCGGAGAGGTGCGAAAAGCCGTAAGGGAGGGTAGGGGATTTGCCCATCCCAGGCGACCATACTACCAGCGTATGTTCATGGCGGCGGGATACCCCGAGGCGAGCAACGGGGAGTGGAGCGACGGCATGATGGACGCCAGTATGATATTCGGCAATGAATCTCAGGTGGCAGAGAAATTGGAGGAGGTGTTCTCCATTGGGGTATCGGAGGTACTTCTACACGTTTTCCCTGCCGGAAGCGACCACGAGGCTTCAATGGAGCGCACTTTGCGGCTCTTGGCCGATGTATCGCGACGCTTCGACAACTGAACGGATGCCGCCTCAATTCCGACGCATAGCTAGGCGCTTCTGGCCGGCACCAGCCTCAAGAATCGCAGCGCCTTCCTTATCTCGCCCCGGTCCCATATTACCAGGAACTGGCTGGCTATACAGATGGAGCTATACGTCCCTATCACTACCCCTACGGCAAGCACTAACAGGAAATCCCTGATTGTGGGGCCGCCAATGAGGAGCAAGGCCAAAAGTACGAAGAGGGTCGTAAAGCTGGTGTTGAGGGAACGGCCTATGGACTCCATGATGCTGGTATTCACTATACCGGGCAGGGGGCGGTCCACGTTGCGGGCTACGTTCTCCCTGATACGGTCGAACACAACGATGGTGTCGTTCACGCTGTAGCCCAGCACGGTGAGCGTCCCTACGATGAACATGGAGTTGACCTCAATATTTATCAGCTTTCCTAGAATGGAGAAAATGCCAATGATCAGCAGCATATCGTGAATGAGGGCAACTATGGCCGCGATCCCGTAGCGGAAGGGGTTGGGCACTCCTCGAAAGGCCCAGGTAACGTAGGCAAGAATACCTATGGCCGCCACTATAACCGCTATGATGGCAGTCCGTACCGTCTCACTGGCCACTATAGGAGATACCGTATCGAACTCCTTGAACTCAATCTCCGCCACGTTGTCATTCAATGCCTCTTCGATAAGCGTTTGTTCCGACGTCACCGTGCCATCTTCTCTGAGTACCTCTTCCTCCAGAATCCCGGTCCGTATGAACACGGACCGACTGCCAGTCTTCTGGATAAGCGCTTCCTGATGGCCCAAGCGGGTTAGCTCACTTCGGATGTCTTCCTCACTGACCGATTCGGCGAATGTTACGTCTAGTATGGCTCCGCTGGTGAAATCTATGCCGGGTTTCAAAGCTGGGGGTATTATCAGAGAGATTACCCCTGGAAGTATTATCAGTGCAGAAAACAGGAAGAACCAGGCCCGCTTGCTCACTATATCCAACTCTACTCACTCCTCTCGCGATTGGCCTGGGGGCTGGCACCCGCTACCCCCAATGGGCGCCGCCGAGACTCGGGGGTGAAAAGGTCCAGATTCCTTCCTACGGGCGTCAAAGCTAGAATCTGAAGTAGGTTGCGGCTCACCATTAGGGCCGTGAACATGCTAACGGCTACTCCAATGAGAAGGGTGATGGCGAAGCCCGTTACCACTGAAGCCCCAAGCCGGTCGCCGAACCACCAGAGGATGAGACAGGTTATGATAGTGGAAACGTTGCTGTCCCGGATGGCGGTCCATGCCCTACGGAACCCCACTTCCATGGCGGAGGTGAGGGTGCGGCCCGTTCTCATCTCCTCCTTCATCCTCTCGAATATGAGGATATTTGCGTCCACCGCCATACCGATGGACAAGACCACCCCTGCGATGCCCGAAAGGGTGAGGGTGACAGGTATCAGTTTGAAAATAGCCATGACGATGACCGCGTATACGAGCAGGGAAACTGCGGCCACCACGCCCGCCATGCGGTAGTACACCACCATAAACGCGAGCACCAGCCCCAAGCCCACAAGTCCCGCGATTAGACTTCTTCGCAGCGAATCGGCACCCAGTAATGCATCTACGGTCCGTTCTTTTATGAGGGTCAGGGGGACGGGCAGCCGGCCCGATTCGAGTTGTATGGCTAGCTCATTTGCCGTCTCATTGGTGAATCCACCTTGAATAACCGCGCGTCCATCCAGGATTGGGCTTCTCACGACCGGGGCTGAAATTTGCTGCTCGTCGAGAAAGATGGCGATTCTGCCAAGTTCCCCCATCTCGAAGAGACGCCTGGTGAGTTCGCGGAAAATCTCCGTGCCCCTGCTGTTGAACTGGACGTTGACCAGGGGCAGGTTGGTTGTCGGGTCCCGCCCGGGGAATGCCCTCGACAGGTCTTCTCCGGTGAGTCCTATATCCTTGTCCACTAATTGTCCCAGTCCGCCCGACTCTATCGGCTCACAGAGGAGGGGATTGGCGACCAACTCATCCAGGGGCACGAGGCAGTTCCGCTCCATGAACACCAGTTGTGCCGTTCCCCTGATGAGTCGCTTGGCCTCTTCGAGGCCGCCCGTGGCATTGAAATTTGTCACGATGCCGATTTGGGTGTCGAAGGCTTCACGGATTGCGTCCAGCTCGTCGGTGGTGAGCGCCTCACCGGTGCGGATGGTAAAGCTGTTGAGAGCCGGCGATTGGATGGTGAAATTCTCATGCCCCAGCCCTGCCACTATACCGCCAATTTCGGACTGATTTGGCGGTGGCGAGAAGGCCAAGACGATTTCGTCCTCATCGGTGACCTCGAAACTCTCAAGAGACGCCAGCACTTCCAGACTCCCTCGAATCGAGTCTCTATCTTCGGTGCTCAATGCTTCAACGGGCCGGATGACGTAGCTATACAGGCCGGTTGTCTCCACGGCGTCACCGGTACGTGCCAGCGAACTCTCCAGGATGGCCGTTATCTGAGGCAGGCCTGGCGGGGGCAGGAATGTCGTGTCAATACTGGAACCGCCAACGCCGGGCAGCTGCACCACTACGCGGTCGTCGCCCAGGGTCTGGATGATAGGCTGAGTGGTGCCAAGAGCGTTGACCCGGCGCTCGATAATGTTCACCACTCCTTCCATTTTGTCGATGGTGACCTCTTCCCCCGGGTCGAACCTCTCGATGGAAGCCAGCTCCTCAAGGTCATCACGTAGTCCGACTCTCTGGACGCTATCCAGTGACAGCCCTCTAATCGCGAATGCCTGGGTTAGACTTGCTTCCTCATGCCCCGACTCGTCCAGCAAGCTCCGTAAAGCGGCCCGATTCACCACTTGCTGAAAAGCGATGTCCAGCACGCCGTCTCCGGTGGTAAAAGTCTCAATTGTAGCCAGGGTCTCCAGCGATGAGCGGAGGTCTTCCTGGTCATCTTCGCTCAGTGATGGCCCCCCGATAGTGAACTGGGTCTGAGGGCTGCTCCGGATTGTGGCTCTGGTCTGGTCCAAATCATCCAGGATACTGCGTATCTCCGACTCCTCCACGGTGTCCTGGAAAACCACATCAATGGGTATATCTGCCTGATACCACAGGTCGCTGCCTCCCTCGAGGTCCAGCCCCAGGGTGAGTCCCAGAGGGCCTGTGCCATTGGCGTTAAGACCGGCGAAGTTAATCTCCCGGAGACTCAGGGCGGCTATGGAAAGGGCCAATATCACTGAGATAACGATGAATACTCTTATGCCTCGCCTGCGCACCGCCCCCTCCTAACTATCATGGGCCTTTTGAGTTGAGTCTTCAGAGTATATGCCGTCAAGCTTGCTTTTTGCCCAGGCCAAAGCCTTCGCTCTGGTATCTATTTCCCGGCCCGCCTGGGCTTCTTGTACACCTTCCAGGAGAATGCCTATGAGCGGGCCGGGCGTCATGCCAAACTCGCTTATCAGGTCGTGGCCGGTAATTAGTCTGGGCATCTTCTCCGGAGACTGCTCCCGGGTTCCAACTTCCAGTATATGCTTGACGATGTCAACATGACGCAGCCAGCCTTCCATCTCCAGGTCTGGCCCTCTCGCTGCCAGATGGTCGGCCAGGCTGAGGTAAAGGGTGTCTATGGCAACGACCTCCACGTCCCGGAAATACCGGTACACCGCTTTCGGCGTGGGTAACTCCTTGCCCTGGCTCATTTGTGTGGGGCGCAGGTGATTTTCCACCATCCCGCAGACCATCTCTATCCCACTGTTGCTCAGTCGCAGCCTGTGAAGAATGTCTTCTGACATGGAGGCTCCCAGCGTGTGGTGTCCCAGAAATCGGGTTTTCCCCTTTGCATCCACCATCTTGGTCTGAGGTTTGGCGATGTCGTGGAGGAGAGCACCGAGCTTCAGAATAGTTAGCCTGCTATACCCGTCGCTCACCTGCTGAGCAAAGCGCTCGTCCATTCCCACATCCCAGGGGACCATGCCGGATACAAGGTCGCCCGCGCCCCTGGAGACCACCCTCTCTACACCCCCAACCGCGTGGATTGAGTGGCCAAAAACGTCCCAGTAATGCTCTCTGGGCTGCTCAACCCCTTTGGTTGAGCCAAGCTCCGAGATTATACAGCAGAGGAGCCCCAGTTCGTCCAGCGTTTCCAGGTGGACTTTGGCTCCATCTAGCGATAGGATTGCCAGAAATTCATCTCGCACACGCTCTCCCGACGTCGAAGAGATGAGATGGGCGTCACGAGCGATGAGGCGTGCCGTTGAAGGGTCAATTTTGAACCCGAGCTTCGCCGCCAGACGCACGCCTCTGAGGAGACGAACAGGGTCTTCTCTGAACACCGACGACTTTATGGCCCTGACTACTCTCCGGGAGAGGTCGGGGCGCCCGCCGAAAGGGTCGAGTATGCTCTCTTGCCAGGCTGGAGTGTCCCACTTTTCCAATGTCAGGGCAAGAGCGTCCACGCTGAAGTCGCGTCTTGCAAGGTCGTCAAATATTGAGCCGCTTATGCCGGATACGTCTATTATCCACCCGTTCTCCCCCTGCACTGGGGGAATGGCTATTCTTCCAACATTGTGGGATGGGCTTAGGGGTACGTAGGAGGCCGAAAGAGTATCAGCCATGTCTTTTGCCAGAGAAAGGGCGTCTCCTTGAACGGCAATGTCTATATCCATGCTTGGGATGCCTCTCAAAGCATCCCTGAGGTATCCACCAACGAGAAAAGCGGGTACTGGTCGGCTGATGAAGAATTCCTTAAGCTTCCGAAGGGTGGCAGCGTTTTCTGAAGAAAGATTATTCATCCTATATGCCGGGGGCGCCTCCGGATGGTGTGGAGCGCCCGGAGGCGTGTTCGCCGTTCAATGCGAAAGGGTGTATAGCTACCTGGGGAGGCGATTGCAGACGAGTTGCTATCATTACCCGGTATATTGAGCCTCTACGGGCGTCTGTTCCCTTTCTTCTTGCTCCTCAGGCGATTCTTCATCCCCCTCTTTCCATAGCTTGGTCCTGTCCACAAGACGGTCTATGTAGAGGGTGCCGTTAAGGTGGTCAATTTCATGCTCAAGGGCCTGTGCCAAAAGCTCATCGGCATTGACGCGCACCACCTTGCCCTTGCGGTCCAGGCCTTTGGCCTTTACTTTGACTGACCGCTTGACCAGGCCACGGTATCCGGGTATGCTGAGGCACCCCTCCTCTACGTCCCGTTCCCCTTCCTGCTTGATTAGCTCAGGGTTTATGAACACCCGGGGCTCCTCGTCATCGGGCAGCTGAATTACGATTACTCGCTGAAGTATCCCTACCTGATTAGCAGCGAGGCCGACACCATGGGAGTCGCGCATGGTCTCAATCATATCGTCTATGAGCCTTTGGATAGAGGGGCTTATGTTGCTCACACGCTTGGCCCTCTCTCTGAGTATGGGGTCGGGAACAATGTGCATTGGAAGAACGGACACTTTTATCCACCTCTCTGCCTGTGCGCCGCACGCAGACAAGCCCATGTTGTTAGCGCAGGTTTGATTCGAGCGTTTAGATTATAGCCAAGATATGTTGCTGATGTAAAGAAGCTGTCAAGCCGCGTGTGTTTGAGGCCGGTGCTAGAGTACGGTGACAGGGTCTACGTCTACGGTCCAGCCTGGGGGTATCGACATCCCGTCCAGAAAGGAATGGAGGTCCCGCCCCCGTAGAATCGTGTGCCACCTGTACCTGCCTTTGACCCGCTCGGGGAAGGCCGGGGCCGGCCCTATCACCTCCACGTCCGTCAAGCCTCGGGAGTAGGCCCTGTGGCGCAGGGCACGCCCCATCCTCTCCGACTCCCTCTGACATGCCGCTGCGCTGGTATGAATGTATGTCATGTGGACGAGACGATTGAAGGGGGGGTTCCCATGCAATTGTCGGAACTCGACCTCTTTGCTGTAGAGAATCTGATAGTCCTGCTTTGCTGCGCCCGCGACGGCGTAGTTGGTGGGGTTGTAGGTCTGAATAATCACCCTGCCGGGCGAGATCCCTCTTCCTGCCCGTCCTGCCACCTGGCAGAGAAGCTGGAAAGCCCTCTCGCCGGCGCGAAAATCAGGCAGATTCAGCCCTATGTCTGCGAGCACCACTCCCACCAGGGTCACGTTGGGCATGTGAAGTCCCTTGGCGACCATCTGAGTGCCTATAAGGACCTGCGCTTCTCCCTGAAGGAAGCGCCCAAGTATGCTCTCGTGGGCATGGGGGGCATGTGCTGTGTCTCTATCCCATCTCAGGGTGGTTACGCTGGGCAACAGCCTCCCTATCTCCTCGACGACCCTCTGGGTCCCTATGCCAAGGTGTCTTATCCTGGGGCTGCGGCATTGAGGGCATCCCCTTGGAAGCCGGGAGCGCCGGTTGCACTGGTGACAGACAAGACGCGTATCCGTGGCGTGGTAGGTGAGTGTAACCGAGCACCGGCGACAGCGGAGCGCATGTCCGCAGTCCCGACACTGCACTACGGTGGCAGAGCCTCGGCGGTTGATGAACAGGATGGCCTGCTCCCCTCTGTCTACACACCGGCTGAGGGCGGATTCCAGGGAACGGCTGAAAATGCTCCGGTTCCCTTCTTTCAACTCTTGCCGCATGTCGCATATCTCTACGTGGGCCAGGTCACCCCCTCTCTGTCTTTCAGCTATCCCTTCCCTTGTTGTCCCATTGACGGCGGAGTATGGAGAGCCTTCCAGGGCAGGTGCAATCCTGTATGGCAACTCCAGAAGCGTATATTCTCCCCGCTTGGCCTTGAAGTAGGTCTCCACGTCGGGCGTGGCGCTGCCCATTACCACCACTGCGTTGGCAAGGGCGGCCATCTTGAGGGAAACTTCCCGTGTATGATAATAGGGGGTGGTGTCCTGCTGCTTGTAGGTCCACTCATGCTCCTCGTCAATGACTATCAAGCCCAGGTCGGGCAGAGGAGAAAAAAGTGCGCTTCTAGGCCCCACCACAATGTCGTAAGCTCCATCTCGTATCCTCCACCACTGGTCAAAACGCTCCCCGACAGAGAGACCGCTGTGAAGCACGGCTATTTCCCCCGGAAACCTGGCATTGAGGCGGTGTACGGTCTGAGGGGTAAGGGCTATCTCAGGCACCAGAAATACGCCCCTTTTGCCCAGCCTCAAGCAGTGCTCCAACGCCCGGAGATATACCTCGGTTTTACCGCTGCCGGTGACCCCGTGGAGGAGGAAAGGACTTCCTGTACTCGGCCCGGCATCCAGAACGTCCTTGATTGCCGACAGAGCGCGCTCCTGCTCCGGCGTCAGGACAAGGTCGGACTCGGTCCGGCCTTCCCTCTCCCGTTGCAGTGCCGGTTCACGGTCTGTTCTTACCCACTCAAGGGACAACAGCCCCTTCTCTACAAGGCCTTTCACGGCTGATGCGCCATACTCTTTGTTCGCTAAGGAAAATGGGAGAGGCTCTTGAGAACGGGACAGGTCTTCGTACAGTGCTTTCCGTTTAGGGGTATTATCGCCAGGCAGCTCTATATCCTCCTGATTTCCGGGTGCCACAGGCCGGATGTAGCACTCGTACTTGTAGGATACCCTAGGCCTGGGCAACTCCCATCGGCGGCGTATCAACCCCCTTCTCAGCAGGCCCCGAATCTCCCTCTCACCGTCCTTGCCCAGTGCCTTCACCAGTTCGTTTTCGCTAATCTCACTCCGGGCGGTGAGGTGCTCCAGGGCTTGTTTCCCTTTGGTGCTCAGTTTGGCGAGGACTTCCTGTTCTCCGGGAGCAGGGTAGACGTAGGAGCGTACACGGTTCTGAAAGCCAAGGGGCAACATGGGGGTCACGGAGTCGAACAGGGAAGCCATGTAGTAGCTGCTAATCCAACGGGCCAACGTCAGGCCTAGTAGGGTTACGAGGGGTGATGGTTCAATGGCCGCGATTATGTCTTTAGTAACGTCTACCTGAGGCTGGTCCGTGAGGTGGAAGACCATTCCCTGAACGGGCCTGGGGCCCAAAGGTGCCCATACCATCTGGCCAGGCTCAAGCTCAAGCCGGTCCGGGATGCTATAGGAAAGGGTCCTGTTGTAGCCGATGGGAGCGTTGACGGCTACCTCAGCATATCTCATGGAATACCCAAATTCTACTTGGAGGAGGCTTGTGACCTTCTGCCGGGTTGGCGTCTCTCCTTGATGCGGGCAGCTCTGCCGGAAAGGCCGCGTAGATAGTAGAGTTTGGCCCTTCTCACGATACCTCGTCTCACGACTTCCACAGACTCCAGCAAAGGCGAGTATATGGGGAATGTCCGTTCAATGCCGATGTTGTAGGTGACCCTTCTCACGGTAAAAGTGGTGCCGGGTGCCCTGCCCTGCTTCTTTATTACCACGCCTTGGAAGGCCTGTACCCGCTCGCGCTCACCTTCTCTTATACGAAAGTTGACGCGCACGGTATCGCCAGGCCCGAATTCGGGGATTTGGGGATTGGCCTTTACGGAGATTGCGGAATGGGCTTCCATAGTAACACCTTTCTTGAGTTCGTATGCAACATGCTGTACTAAGCTACATTCTATACCTGTCCGGTCGCCGAGGCAAGGTCTATGGCCCAGGTCTGTGATGCGATTCACTCTTTGTGGTAGCCGTGGGCCTGGAGAAACTTCAGGTCATCCTCTGTAAGCTCTGCTAGCTTCAGTAAGTCGGGACGCCGATTCAAGGTCTTCAACAGGGCTTGCCGTCTGCGCCACTGGGCTATCTCGCCGTGATTCCCCGATAGTAGGGTCGAGGGCACCTCGAGGCCCCGGTACACGGGGGGCCTGGTATAGATGGGGTGTTGAAGAAGTCCGGAGGTGATGGAGTCTCCCTGTACGCCTTCCTCAGATCCCACAACCCCGGGTACGAGACGTACCACTGCATCCACCAGCACCATAGATGCCAGTTCACCGCCCGTTAGCACGTAATCTCCTATACTAATCTCGTCCGTTGCCAGGTGCTCTTTTATCCGCTCGTCAACCCCTTCGTAGTGGCCGCAGATGAGCGCCATCCCGGGACTGCCGGCCAGGTCGCAGGCGATGTCCTGGCGAAAGGGTCGTCCTTGTGGGGACAGGAGTATAACCGGAATTTCCCGGCGCAACTCCTCAGGGTAGGGAGATAGGGCGGCTTCAACCGACTCGAAGACAGGCTCCGGTTTCATTACCATTCCCGGCCCACCACCGTACTGGTAGTCGTCGGCGGTGTGGTGGTTGTCGTGGGCGTATTCTCGGATGTCATGTATCTGTATACGGGCCAGACCTCTATCCACGGCTCGCCTGATGACGCTTTGATGAAACGGCCCCTGGAACATGGCGGGAAAGAGTGTGAATATGTGTACGTCCATGGTTCAATAATTGTGGTGGGCTGGACGGCAGGGCAGTGCTAGCTCAATGCGTGGCGACGTTCCCTTGCCGAGCTTGACTACTCGGAGGAGGCTGGCTGAGTGGGGTGTCCCTGTGCCACGTCTTTGAGCAATTCGAGAGTGTGGGGTAGGACAGGTTGAACCACCTCCAGACACTCGCGTACTCCTCTAGGGCTGCCGGGTAGGGTGATGATGAGGGTGTTGCCCCGAATACCGGCCACTGAGCGGCTTATCATGGCCATAGGGGTCTTTTCCAGGGTGCGAAATCTCATGGTCTCCGCCAAGCCGGGAACTTCCTTATCTATTACCGAGAGACACGCTTCAGGAGTTACGTCACTTGGGGCCACTCCCGTGCCTCCTGTGGTTACAATCAGGTCCGCTCCGTCCACGTCAGCCCACTGCTTCAGCCTGCCGGCTATCATGTCTTTATCGTCGGAGACCACCTCGTATCGAATACACTCGTAGTCCGGTGGTGCCAGGATTTCCTGGATAGCCGGGCCGCCGGTGTCCTCTCGCTGGCCGTGGAACCCCGAAGTGCTGACTGTTAGGACTGCAAGCCTGAACATGATTGATTGCTGGTTCCCTGTATAGGATTGCGGAAGATTTTCGATTTTGGTCGGGGCGGCCAGATTTGAACTGGCGACCCCCTGCACCCCATGCAGGTGCGCTCCCGGGCTGCGCCACGCCCCGACCTACCTCAAAGATACCACATGCCCAATGGGACTTCAAGCCTAATAAATATGTCTATCCGAAGACCCCGAAGGCGTGACAAACACTCTTGCATGACCTTTTGAGTTGGAGTTATCATGAGTCTGTGATAGGGCAGGAAAATGACCGTGCAATCGTTGTGAAAGGTCTCCACAAGAGTTATGGGGACTGGCCCGTACTGTGGGATATGGACCTCATCGTGAATTGGGGGGAGTTCCTGGTTATCTTTGGCGCAAATGGAGTAGGTAAGACTACCTTGCTTAAGGTCCTCTCCACTCAGGCTCGACCCGACAGTGGCGAAGTGTGGATCGCGGGGGCGGACAGAAGGCGCAACCCTGCCGAGATAAGGCGCAGGGTAGGGGTGGTAGCCCACCGGGGCTTTCTATACGGGGACATGACGTGCGAGGAAAACCTGCATTTTTATGGCCGGATGTACGGCTTGAGGGAAGCGCAAAGCCGGGTTGATAAGGTCCTGGGTTTAGTGGGGCTGGAAGGCCGGAGGCAACACAAGGTCCATACCCTCTCTCACGGCATGGAAAAGCGACTCTCCATCGCGCGGGCCATCCTCCATGAGCCTCGCATACTTCTGATGGATGAGCCCGAAGCCGGTCTGGACCAGGGCGCGCTGGAGATGTTGGGTGATATATTGGAGGGATGGAAGGCCGAAGGTCGTACAGTGATAATGACTACCCATAACCTTGAACAAGGCCTGGAGTGGGGGGACAGAGTGGCTATCCTGTCCAACGGAAAGATAGCTTTTGAGGAGTTTCGTCGCTCTCTGGACGTCGCCGGTTTCAGGGGCACCTACCGCCAATACGGTTCAAGAGGTTCATCACAAGGCCTGGGAGCAGCTTAGTGAGAGATTTCGTAGGTCCCGTGGTTGCCCTGGCCTGGAAAGACATATTGTTGGAGATCAGGACACGGGATATAGTGGTCTCGGTGCTGGTCTTTGCCTTCCTTGTGATTGTGGTGTTCAACTTTGCCCTTAACACCTCCCCTACGGTCATTGACGAACTGGCGCCGGGCATACTATGGGTAGCTTTTGCCTTTGCTGGTGTCCTGGCAATGAACCGGGCCTTCATTCTGGAAAAGGACCAAGGTACTCTGGAGGGGCTGCTTCTTACTCCGACAAGTCGAGATGCCGTCTACTTTGGCAAGATGCTGGGCACCTTTGCTTTCATGGTAATCGTGGAAGTTGTGCTTCTGCCGGTGTTCGCGGTGCTTTTCAATTTCTCGGCTTTTTCCCTGGGGCTCATACTGGCTATTTTGCTTGCTACTCTGGGTTTTGCCACGATTGGGACCCTTTTCTCGGCCATTGCCGTTCATACACGCTCCCGGGAAATTATGCTGCCGGTGCTGTTCTTGCCGGTGATAGCGCCCATCATCATTGCGGCAGTAGAATCATCTTCAAGCTCAATCGGCGGCGGGAGCGCTATTGGTATGGACCGTTGGATCGGCCTGATAGCCGTCTTCGACGCGGTATTCCTGGTGATCTGTCCCTGGGTATTCGGACTAGTTGTGGAGGAGTGACATCTTTGGAAAGGACTGAGAGTGAGCGTCTGCTGAAGCAGTCCGCTCTTGCATCAAAAGGGACGAGTTGGGCATTGAGAGTCGCTTTGCTGGCGCTGACGTGTGTCTTGATGGTGGTGAACCTTTATCTAATCTTCATGTGGGCACCCACGGACGCCATCCTGGGCGAGGTGCAGCGCATCTTTTACTTCCACGTTCCCATCGCATGGGTGGCGTTTCTGGCCTTCTTCATAGTATTCGTGGGTAGCGTACTTTACCTTTGGAAGCGTGACCTTCGCTGGGATGCCCTGGCCCACTCTGCGGCAGAGATAGGGGTAGTTTTTGCCACCCTCATCCTAATAACAGGTGTCATCTGGGCCAAGCCGGTGTGGGGTGTGTGGTGGACGTGGGAGCCGAGACTGACTACATCTCTCATTCTCTGGCTAATATACGTGGCCTATCTTATGCTGAGAGTCTATGCGCCCAATCGTTCCCAAGGGGCGACCTATGCCGCAGTGCTGGGGATTATCGGGTTCGTTGACGTGCCCATAGTCTATTTCGCGGTGGAGTGGTGGCGGTCGGTCCATCCTGAGGCAGTAGTCGGGCCTTTGGCGAACACTGGCAGCTTGGAATCTTCTATGAGGTCGGTCCTGATGTTTTCCATGCTCACCTTTACCCTCCTCTTCGCCTTCATTCTCAGGGAGAGGTTAGCCGTGAGAACGATGGAGGACACCTTAAGGAAAGCTGGGGTCTCTTTGAGACAATCGAATCGCTGAACGTTATATGGGTGGACAATAATGTCACCCATAAGGTGGTGAGGTAATGCCTTCAGATAATCTGCCCTATCTTTTCGCGGCCTACGCTGTTGTGTGGGTAGTCTTCTTCATCTACGTGTTCTTTGTCTCAAGGCGTCAACGTGAAATGGAGAGGGAAATACGGGAGTTGAAACAGGCCCTGGAGCTTGGAAGAGGTAGGGAAGAGCCACACGCTGGTGGGTAGCGATTGAAAGTCTTGCTATGTAGCTGTATAGTTAATATCGAACACAGGAAACTATTCGGGGCGAGTTAACCATGTCCATGGATGGTCTGTGCAGGTTGAGGAAACTCCATTACATCACATTCTTTGGAGAAGCCGGAAAGTGCTAGAGGGTCAATCCGAAACACAGACAAATCTTCCACCTGGCAGTCGCATCTTCAACAATAAGACGAGGCTATTGCTGGTTGGGGTAGTCCTGGCTTTGGCTCTGGGATATCTGATTTATGCGGCCTTCCCCGGCAACACCCTATATTACCTGACGGTGGATGAGTTTGTTGCCGATGAACAGAGTAAAGACGGGAGAAGTGTGAGGGTTGTAGGCAAGCTACTTCCCGATTCTTTCGAGAGGGTATCATCGGACGGTCGCCCCACTACCCAGGCGAACTTTATCTTGACTGACAACGACCAGGTGATGAACGCTACTTATACCGGGACAATCCCGGACCTTTTCTTCAATCCGCATTCCGATGTAGTGTTGGAAGGCAGCTACGGTGCTGACGAGGTGTTCCACGCTGACACGGTAATTGTGAAATGTCCTTCCAAATACCAGGCGTTGACTGAAGAGACCTAAAGCTCATTGATGCCTGGAGTCCCTGGTGGTGGCTCTGGTCCGAGGGGTTAAGTCTTCCCGGAAGACGTAGCGATACCTTGTCCGATGTGGTAAGCCCTGGCCGTCAGCGCCGCTCCGAGATAAGTCTATCCCGATACTCCCTTGTGCTCCTGCTCTCTTACGGCCTGGACGATGGACTGCTTGAGCGTAGGCGGGGACTGCACCCTGGGCAGATTGGACAGCATGTTTACAACTGATGCAAGGCTGTCTATGAAGCCCTGACAAAGCCGGCAATTCGCTATATGGTCTCGAAACATTTGCAATCGAGACGGAGAGAGGTCTCCTTCCATGTACTTGGAAGAGTGTTTCCGCACTTCCAGACAGTTGGGACCCGTCTTCCTGAAGAGTCCTATTACACTGCTCAACCTGAACATTTCCTGCTCTCCCGCCATTATTGTAAACTGACTTTGCCAGGAGAGCAACATCTTTTGGTTATACTCTCTCAGGTTCAGACGCGTGATATGGGAAAAGAATGCGGCCTCGAAAGGTCAGGGTGCAGGCATGGCTAGCCCGGCCGACTATGACTATGAAAGCATAGTGGAGCAATATGGCGGTTTTGTCTATAACGTGGTCTACCGCATATTGGGAAATCAGGCCGACGCGGAAGATGCTTCTCAAGATGCCTTTATATCCGCCTATAAGAATTTCGGAAAATTTCGGGGTGACTCATCGGTGAGCACCTGGCTATACCGTATAGCCGTAAACTCGGCTCTTATGAAGCTCAGAAAGGACCGGCGCAAGTTCTACCTCACCCAGACCGGATACGATGACACCGAGTTGGTGAGTTGGACGGAGGGGCCGGAGAGCGCCGCCATTAACGCCGAGTTGTGGGAGCATTTGGAAAACGGACTGGCATTGCTGCCGCCACAGCTTCGAGTGGTTGTGGCCCTGCGTGACGTAGAGGGCCTGTCCAATGATGAGGCAGCTGAAATCCTTGAGACTACCGTTTCTTCCATCAAGTCGAAGTTGCACCGTGGCAGAGTCCTGTTGAGGAAGCATCTTGAAGAGTACGTCAGGCAGAAGCAGTAGTCAATCAACTATTCCGAAAATAGTTCAGGGCACCTCGTGACTATGAGGTGCCCTGATTTTTAGCCTGGTTGCACGGTGGCCTCAGAGTTCGAAAGAGTCTATGAGTTGCTGGGCGCTCTTCGTTGGGACCTTTTCATATATCATCTCCACCCTGCGGTCCAGGGTAGGGCGACTTGCGTCCTTATAGACGATCCCGACTGGGAGGCCTCCTTCCTGAATCACGTCGTAGGCGGCCCTGCGGTCTGAGGGGTCGTGGTCCTTGGGGATCTCCCACATAGTGGGCTCGATGCCCTTCTTGGGATTGCCTTTGATTATTTCGAAGGTGTCATTATAGGTGGTGCAAGGCGACTGCACGTGGACGATGGAAAAGCCGGGGTGTTCCATGCCCTCTGCAATCATCTTGGCGAGGACTCTCGGCTGGCTGGAGAATCCCGAAGCGATGAAAGAGACCCCCAGGGTAAGATAAAGCTCGAGAGGGTTCATGGCGGATTCTATCTTGCCATAGGGTGTGGAACTGGTGGTCTGGCCCAACTCCGTAGTGGGGGAACTCTGCCCCTTTGTCAGGCCGTAAACGCCGTTGTCCATGACTACCGCGCAAACGTTCAGATTCCGGGCGGCCTGTGGTCCTATGTGCTCGCCGCCAATGCTCAGGAAGTCTCCGTCGCCGGCGACGATGACCACGTTCAGGTCCGGGCGGGCCATCTTGACCCCCATGGCTATCGGCAGCGACCTGCCGTGGATGCCGTGAAACCCGTAGGGCTGCGGCCCTTCCAGCAGGTGTACCAGGTTGCCGGAGCAGCCAATCCCGGCTACCACGACGTTGTTTTCCATGGGGAGGTTCGTCTGCTTGAGGCGGTCAGCCACAGCAAACTCCAGGGACCGGCGCACTCCAAAGTCGCCGCAGCCTGGGCACCACTTGAAGTCGTATTCCGGGTTCTTTGCACTCATGCTTCGACCATCCCCCTTTTCTGGGAATTTACCATAGCGGTTATGCTCTTTACCAGGTCCCTGACCTTGAAGGGCAGACCGGTGTACTGGGTGATAGATTCCGCGCGGACGCCCTGGGAACGCAGTATGCCTGAGAACTGGCCCTGGTAGTTAAGCTCGGGTACGATTACCAGGTCCTTCTGCCTCAACTCTTCCAGCAGTTTTGGAGGCAGGGGGTGAAGCTGCGTGGTGTAATACCATGCGACCCGTTGTCCCTGGGCCTTCAGGGCGTTGTACGCCTCCAGCGTCGGTCCCTTGGAACCGCCCCAGGTCATTATGGCTATGGGTTCATCCTGGTTTTCGGCTTCGTAGTCGTCGTCCTCCAGCAGCGTCAGCTTGCTGAAGCGCCGCTGAGTCATCTGGATGTGCCGGCTGGGCAGGTGGGTGGTGTCTCCGATGGCGTCGTGCTCGCTGCCATTGGCGACATAAGAGCCCGGCTGACCTGGGATAGGAATTGGCGACAGCTCGAATCCGTCGTAGCGCTGGTATCCGTTACTCCCCTCGTAGGACTTTCTGGCCTCTACTGCGAGCTTCGAGAGGTCGGGCTTGGGGATATTCTGAGCGCGCTCGGCCAGGGACATCTCGGTCATCAGTATCACCGGCCCCTGGTACCGTTCGGCCCAGTTGAGCGCCTTGGCCGCTGCGTAGAAACACTCCTCGACGCTGCCCACTGCTATGACGGGCAACGCCACGTCGCCGTGGGCGGGATGGAGGCACGACAGCAGGTCTGATTGCTCCGTCTTGGTCGGCAGCCCTGTGGCGGGACCGCCACGCTGTACGTCCACGACCACCAGGGGTATCTCTGCCATCCACCCCAGTCCCAGTCCTTCGCTCATCAGGGAGAATCCGGGCCCGGCGGTGGCGGTCATTGCTTTCTTGCCTGCGAAGCCCGCCCCCAGAATGGCGGCGATGGACTCGATCTCCGAGCTTACCTGGTAGGCGAACTTCCCCGGCCCCGTCAGGTTCCGTTCCATGTATACGAGGATGGTGGTAGCCGGAGAGATGGGGTAGCCCGCGTAGAATTCCAGCCCTGCGGCTATGGCTCCCAGGGAGAGCGCCTCGTTGCCTTTGAGCAGCAACTGCTCGTAGTCGGGTTTGGTGGGAGCGCTTAGCTGGCCCAGCTGCATCTCGCTGGTGGCGGCGTGCTCATGGCCCAGGCTAAGGGCTTTGATGTTAGCTTCTATGATGGCGTCGCGCCCCGCAAAGCGTCCCCTTACGAACTCCTCGAAGTAGTCCAGGGGCATGTTCACCAGGTGAGCCAGGGCGCCTATGATTACCATGTTGGCGGAACGGGCCTCACCGGCTTGTCTGGCAAGGTCGTCGAAGGGAATTCCGATGGCTTGGCCGTCGGAGGATACCTCGAAGGCGGAGTCGTGGAGAACCACCCCGCTATCGCCGACCTCCTCATGGTGAGTCTCGTAGGCCTCCAGGTTCAGGGCCACCAGCACGTCCAGGGCATCCCCGGGGCTCAGTACCGGGGTGGTGGAGATTCGCGTCTGAGTCCAGGTCGGGCCTCCCATAATCTGGGACGGGAAGGTTGCGAAGGTCTGGACGTGGTAACCGACAGAAGCAGCCGCCCTGGCTAACATCTCGGCTGCGGTGACTACGCCCTGGCCACCTTCTCCCGCGAACCGGACTACGAAATCTTGCGTCTGCATCCGGTATCCTCCTTTAGATAGACCATAAAGCGCCGGGCTCGCAGGCCCGGCTCATCCGCCAATTATTCCGGCGGCGTGTTCTTCTCAAACTAGGCCATACTTTTCCTCACCGACGTGGGGCAATCGGAAGAGCGTCGAGGAGACTGCCCCGTTCAATATATCATTGCCAGATGTGGTTTGTCAACGAAAAGACGTTTGCCACAGGGTCTTCCAGAAATTGACATAATGGCATAAGAGGCGTCTCAGAAGCTCCTTCTCCCTCGATGGGAGAAGGCCGGGATGAGGGTGATGGCCCAGTGGGAATCCCGATAGTTTGGAGTTATAATGAATTGAGATATGATGTTCTGATTATTATTGAACAGCCTTCGCTCATCACGAATATATGGCAGGAGATTCAGTTTTGGCAGAGCCGAACTTCGCCGACAAGACGATTTGGACGGGTGACAACCTGGATATACTCCGGGGGATGAACTCTGAGTGCGTTGACCTTATCTACCTGGATCCTCCCTTCAACTCCAACCAGAACTACGCCGCCCCTGTGGGCAGCGCGGCGGCGGGCGCGGCCTTCAAGGACACCTGGACTCTCTCAGACCTTGACGTGGCCTGGATGGGGCTGATAGCCGATGAGCAACCCGCAGTCGCCGACCTCCTCCAAACCTCCAGACTCACCCACGGCAAGGGAATGCAGTCCTACCTGACCATGATGGCCGTGAGGCTGCTGGAGATGAGGCGGGTGCTGAAGCCTACGGGGAGCATCTACCTCCACTGTGACCCTACTGCCAGCCACTATCTGAAACTGATGATGGATGCTGTATATGGGCAGGGGAACTTTCAGAACGAAGTAGTCTGGAAACGTACGTCGGGGCGCTCTGACGCCAAACGATACGGGCGAGTCCATGATGTGATGCTCTTCTATTCCAGGAGCAATACCTACACCTGGAATACCCAATACCAACCCCACTCGGAAGATTATGTCAAAAGGGCATATCGCAATGAAGACGAAAGGGGCCGCTGGCGGTCAGATCAGCTAACTGCCAGCGGCCTGAGATTGGGCGAATCCGGGGAACCTTGGCGTGGGGTTGACCCTGGAAAGGTAGGGAACCATTGGCGGACGCCCACCCAAGGTGGCATGAATGATTACATTATTGAGCATGGACTGATACCCGGCTGGCCCGACGAATACCCCGGCGTTCACAGCCGACTAGACGCCCTGGACGCTGCTGGGTTAATTGCTTGGCCAAGAGGTGGAACGGGAATGCCCTGTCTCAAGCGGTATCTGGCGTCCACCAACGGTACGGCGGTCGAGGACATTTTCGCAGATGTGAACAGGCTGGAAGCGGCCAGCAAGGAGAAGGTCGGCTACCCGACACAGAAACCACTGGCCCTCTTGGAGCGCATCATCAGGGCATCCTCCAACGAGGGAAACGTGGTGCTAGACCCCTTCTGCGGTTGTGCTACGGCCTGCGTTGCTGCTGACAAACTCAATCGGAAATGGGTAGGCATAGACATTTCCCCAAAGGCCGTCGAGCTTGTGAACATGAGGCTTCAACAGGCAATGGGCAGCCTCTTTCATCACGGATACGTCACAGCCCGCACCGATGTTCCCAAGCGCACCGACATCGAGGCCCCCAAGAACTACCGCCAGAACAAACACGTCCTCTTCGGCCAGCAAGAGGGCCTATGCGGCGGATGCAAGGTGATGTTCCCCTTCCGCAACTTCACGGTAGACCACATCGTACCCCAGAGCAGGGGCGGGACGGACCACCTGGAGAACTTGCAACTGCTCTGTGGAGCCTGTAACTCTATGAAGGGAGACAGACCCCAAGAGTACCTGATGGCACGGCTGAAGGAGATGGCCGTAGCGTAGGAAGAGGAGGGTGCTGTGATGGAAGACAACGATCGAACTTGGATAGCTCCTAAGACGACGAAGCTGCAGCCCTTGGACATTGCGATGCCCTTGGTACAAACTACTCTACCAAGCGGATTGACCGTAAATTTCAAAAACCCGGGAAAGATTGACGCCGATGCTATTGAGAGATATATAGACATCTACCGCCTACTGTGCTACGGAACTCGATTAGAGATTTGGGGATTTGCATGCATACTTAATGAAATATTTGTCTCTCCCTTATCGACAGTTGAGGTAGAAGAGAACCGAAAAGACTTACACGACTTAGTTATACCTATTATAGACACACTTGACGACCGAAAATGGGGTTCAAAAATGGTAACTCGTCCATACGATGAACTGCAGCACGAGAACTCTATATTTGCTATGTTTTGGCGCTGTTGGGGCATCGCAGTGCGCAGTGCTATATCTGAGAAGTTTATACGCAAGACAGTTCCCCTGAGGAAAATGAGTGACTTGCTAATAAACTATGCAGGGAGCCCGAAGGTCTCGTACAAGTCGCCTCGTTGTCCTGAAGGTGAACTGATTGCTTTGCCCGTGTGGGTGAGGAATTGGTTTCATCACACTGAGAATGACTTTGAACCTATTCCTCCAAGTAGGCATGAGATACGCAGGGCTGCTATGGATCTTGTCAAATTAAGCTTTGCTCTAGAAATGACGAAGAACGAACGCCGTGAAGAGACACGCCACAAGCAAATAGGTTCGACAACCATGATTGAGTACCAATGGTTAAATATGCAAGTCTATGTGGATGAAAAGCGGGATGAAATAACAGTTTGCCAACTAGGTTTGTTCCATGGCTGGAGCATTACGGAATCGTATACCAACTACCGTGATAGTGGCAAGGAGTTGGTTGACTTCGCACTAGCATTGAAACAGAAAGCCATTGAGACCGCAGTGTGAAGGGCTCTCTCCGGCGGCGTAGCCCCGGCTCATGGGAGCTTAAGGAGCAGTCGTACCTGGTGGCGGGCCGGTCGGCCTCCGCCTTCTTCGTGCCACTCTCAAGCGAGTCTCCGCACGTCTCAGAGCAGCCGAGGCCTGCTCCAGGCTTATATCCGAGGCGCGGCTGGCTATCCGTTCCTGGGCACGGCTTACCGCTTCCTGCGCCCGTTGCTCGTCTATCTCGTCGGAGCTTTCGCAGGCATCAGACAGGATGATGACCTGGTTGCCCATGACTTCCAGGAAGCCCCCGGTCACGGCCATGTAGGTCTCCTGTCCGTCCTTGTGGATGACCAGTTCCCCCGGCTGAAGCATCGTCATAAGGGGAGCGTGATGGGGGAGGATACCCAGTTCCCCGTCCAGTCCGGGAGCGGTCAGGGCGTCCACCTCATCGGCGAGCACCTGCCGCTCTGCGGTGATTATCTGAAGACGCATGGTCACCATGGCCGGCTATCCTCCCTCTCCCATCTCCCGGGCCTTTTCGATGGCCTCGTCTATGGAGCCGACCATGTAGAAGGCCTGCTCGGGGAGGTTATCGTACTGCCCCTCAAGTATCTCGCTGAAGCCCCGCACGGTCTCCCTGACGGGCACGTATTTGCCGCCCATACCTGTGAAGGCTTCGGCCACGTAGAAAGGCTGGGTCAGGAAGCGCTGAATCCTTCGAGCACGGGCGACGGTGATTTTGTCCTCCTCGGAAAGCTCCTCGATGCCAAGAATGGCGATAATATCCTGTAGGTCCCGGTATCGCTGGAGCACCTGCTGCACCCCGCGGGCAATCCGGTAGTGCTCGTCGCCCACGAACCTGGGTTCCAGCATCCTGGAGAAGCTGGCCAGGGGGTCAACGGCCGGGTAAAGCCCCTGGGCCGACAGGGCGCGCTCCAGGGATACCACCGCGTCCAGGTGGCCGAAGGTGGTGACGATGCCCGGGTCGGTGTAGTCGTCGGCGGGGACGTATATGGCCTGGAAGGAGGTTATGGAGCCTTTCTTGGTTGACGTGATGCGCTCTTCAAGCGCCCCCATCTCCGTGCCGAGGGTGGGCTGGTATCCCACCGCTGAGGGCATCCGACCCAGGAGGGCCGATACCTCCATGCCGGCCAGGATATACCTGTAGATATTGTCAATGAACAGGAGAACGTCCTGGTTCTGCTCGTCTCGGAAAAACTCGGCCATGGTAAGGCCGGTCAGGCCGATTCTGGCCCGCACTCCCGGAGGCTCGTTCATCTGTCCGAAAACGAGGACCGTGTTGTCCATGACCCCCGAGTCCTGCATTTCGTGCCAGAGGTCGTTTCCTTCCCTGGAACGCTCGCCCACACCAGAAAAGACGGAGACGCCCTTGTGCACCTGGGCGATGTTCCGTATCAGCTCCATGATAATCACGGTCTTGCCCACGCCCGCGCCCCCGTAAGCGCCCACTTTGCCGCCCTTCAGGAAGGGAGTAATCAGGTCGAAGACCTTGATGCCCGTTTCCAGAATCTCGGTGGTGGTCTCCTGTTCCTCGAAGCTGGGGGGTGGCCTGTGTATGGGCCAGTATTGTGGGGCCTCGACGGGACCCAGGTTGTCCAGGGCATCACCGGTGACGTTGAACAGGCGTCCCAGGGTCTCAGGCCCTACAGGGACGCTCACAGGCGATTCGGTATCGTTGGCCTCAACGCCCCTCGCCAGACCCTCGGTAGGCCCCAGGGCCAGGCAGCGCACCCAGTTGTTGCCCACGTGCTGCTCCACCTCAAGGGTCAGCTTTTCACCGTTATTGTCTATCTCCAGGGCGTTGAAGAGGGTAGGTAGCTGGTCGGGGGGAAACTCCACGTCTACCACGGTGCCAATAACCTGGACCACTTTGCCTTTACCCATGTATCACCTCAATCCAAAGGAAAATGGGGGTGCTTCTCTAAAACAGGACCGTTTCCAGTTCACGCTGGCCCACGGCGAAGTAGAGCGTGCTGTTGATTTCCCGTGCTTCCGCGCAACCCATTCTTATCAGCCTTTCAAGGGCCCTGTCTAAGGCTGTCTGGGTATCAGACTCCAAACCGATAGGGACAGCGTTGACTCCCAGCAACTCCTCCAACTCCTCCCGCGTATAGGCCGTTTCTTTGTTCTGTTGCAAGAGCGCGTAGAGCTTTTCCATCCAGTCCTTTAGCTCGTTATTTATACCCAGATCAAATTGTCTTCTGCTAATCGGCATGGCTTCACCATACAATTTTCAGCCATCACTCCAGCGCGGCAACGCCGCCCAATATATCCAGAAGCTCGTTGGTGATGCTCTCCTGGCGCACCTTGTTGGCGAGAAGGGTCAGGTCGCTGACCATCTCGTTGGCGCTGTCCGTGGCGCTGCGCATTGCCACCATACGTGCCGACTGTTCACTGGCGATAAGCTCCAGAAGCGCGTGGTAGACCTGCATCTCCACGAATCTGGGTAGAAGGTCGCCCAACACGACCTGACTGCTTGGCTCGTATATATACCCCACCTTTTCCTCTGCGCTCAGTTCGGCGGGTGTTATCGGCAGGAGCCGCTGGATTACAGGCCTCTGTACCGTTGTGGTCACAAACTCCGCATAGGCCATATAGACTTCATCAACCGCGCCTTCCGAATACTCGTTTACAATCATGCGGGAGATGGCGGTGGTGTCAGCAAGCTCAGGCCTATCGCCGAGATTGATGAATACGGCTTTCACGTCCTGGCCGTACCTCACCATGAAGTCCCGGCCCTTTCTTCCAACTGAGATGACGCTCACTGGCGTGGGTGTATTGCCGTTGTTGGAGGAACCGCCGTGTTCAACGATGAATTGGGAGACCCGGCGGTTCAGGTTGGAGTGAAGGCCGCCGCATAGTCCCCGGTCCGGGGTTATGTGCACCATTGCGATGCGATTGACCGGGCGGCTCTCAAGGAGGGGCTGGGTTACGTCGCTATCCTCACTGGGCTGGGCCGCAAGGTGGGCAATCACGTCCTGAATCTTCTCCGAATATGGCCGTGCAGCCAGCACACTGGCTTGTGCGCGCCTCATCTTGGAGGCGGCAATCATCTCCATCGCCTTGGTTACTTTGGCGGTGTTCTCAATGCTCCTGATACGTCTTCTGATTTGTCTCAGGCTGGGCATCGTTTCACCTCTATGCAGCGACGAAGGTCGCCTTGAAGTCCTGGAGCGACTTCCTCAGGGCCTCCTCGGCATCTTCCTTCAGGTCTCCGCTCTCCGCTATGGAGCGTCCAATATCGGGGTTTGCGGTCTCTATGTAGCGCAGGAACCCCTCCTCGAACTCCCGGCAGCGTTCCAGGGGTATGTCATCCAGGTCCCCGTTGTTCACTGCGTAGAGGATTATGACCTCTTTGTCCAGGGACATGGGTTGGTACTGAAGCTGCTTCAGTATCTCGGTGCTGCGCTGCCCCCTCTCAAGCTGTGCCCGGGTGGCCCGGTCCAAGTCTGCAGTTCCAAATTGTGCGAAGGTAGCCAGTTCACGGTATTGCGCCAGGTCGAGACGAAGTCTTCCGGCCACTCGCCTGATGGCTCTCGACTGGGCCGCGCCCCCTACCCTGGATACCGAAAGCCCCACGTTCACCGCCGGGCGAATGCCGGAGTTGAAAAGCTCGGGCTCGAGGTATATCTGACCGTCGGTGATGGAGATTACGTTTGTAGGTATATATGCGGACACGTCGCCGGCCTGGGTCTCGATGATGGGGAGGGCCGTAATTGAGCCGCCGCCGAACTCCGGGGCCAATTTGGCCGCTCGCTCCAGGAGTCGGCTGTGAAGATAGAAGACGTCGCCGGGGTATGCCTCACGTCCGGCGGGCCGACGTAGAAGGAGGGACATCTGTCGGTACGCCCAGGCGTGCTTCGTCAAGTCGTCATATATGATTAGGGAGTCTTTCCCCTGGGCCATGAACTCTTCGGCCATAGCACACCCGGCGTAGGGGGCGATGTATTGCAGAGGTGCGGGGTCCGCAGCATTGGCGGTCACTACCACCGTGTGCTCCATGGCACCGTTTTCTTGCAAGCTGGACAGTACCTGGGCCACCTTGCCCTGCTTTTGCCCTATGGCCACGTAGATACATACAAGGTCCTGGCCCCTCTGGTTAATAATGGCGTCTATGGCGATGGCCGTCTTGCCCGTGGACCGGTCGCCGATGATGAGTTCTCGCTGGCCTCTGCCTATGGGTATCATGGCATCTATGGCTTTGACACCTGTTTGGACCGGAGTATCAACGGACTGGCGTGTCACCACGTTGGGGGCAATGCGCTCCACGGGACGGGTGACTCGGGAGTTGACTGGACCTCTGCCATCAATTGGCCTGCCGAGGCCGTCCACGACCCGGCCAATCATACTATCACCGACAGGGACTTCAATGATTCGTCCTGTGGAGCGTACCGAGTCCCCTTCTTTAACGGCGTTGGCGTCGCCCATTATGGCGGCTCCTACGGTATCCTCCTCCAGGTTGAGGGCCAACCCCATAATGCCGTTTGGGAATTCCAGTATCTCGTTGTACTGGGCCCCCTGAAGCCCCTGGATTCGTGCTATTCCGTCCCCTACTTCCACCACTGTCCCCACGTCCACCAGGCTTAATTCGGCGCCGAACTCCTCAATCTGGCGTCTTAGAACCGATACTATATCCTGCCCTCTAGTCGTCATGGACGTTACCTCCCAGGGTCTACGTTGCCCTACTCAGGGGTTGTCTATGTTTGCAGCTGTTTCCCAAGCCCCTCTAGTCTGGTGCGGGTGCTGCCGTCAATCAATCTATCGCCCACCTTGATAACCAGTCCACCTAGAATGGATGGGTCAACCCGGCTATCGAGCACCACCTCTTTGTTTATCAGCCGGGTAAGGAACCTCACGATCTGTTCCCGTTCCGAGTCTTCCAGGGGTACTGCCGAAGACACGTCCACCTTCTCCCTGCCCCTGTGTTGGTCCAGCAGTTCCCGATACCCCTCTTCAACCTCGGGAACCAGCTCGGCAAGCCCCCGTGATACCAGAAGGGAAAGCAGGTTCAGGACCATCGGGTCCACCTCCTGAAAGGCCTCCCCAATAGTCTGGACCTTTTGCGCCAATGGGACCTTGGCATGCTCCAGAAAGGCGCTGAAATCATCGTTCTGCAATGCCTCAACCACCAGACCCAGGTCGCTGGCCCACTGGTCAAGCTGGCCGCGTTGCAGAGCTATGTCAAAAGTGGCCTGAGCGTATCTCTTGGCCGAGGCTCTTTTAGCCATTACGAATTTACCTTTGACTCAAGGTATCGCCTTCATCCAAGACCCTGGCGATGAGGTCACCATGAGCGTCGCGGTCCAGGGAGCGCTCTATCACCCTTTCGGCAGCTGAGATTGCGAGGTCAGCGAAATGGCCCCGGACTTCCTGGACAGCAACATCTCGCTCTCGCTGGATGTCCTCTCTGGCCCTGGCCACAAAGGACTCTGCCTCCTGCCTGGCCCTGTCCATCTCCTCGTTCCGGTATCGCTCGGCCATGTCTCGGGCCTCGTCGAGGAGCCTCTGGCCCTCTATGCGGGCCTCGTTAATCTGCTGCTGGGTGTCCTCCTGGGAGCGGGACGCTTCTTCTCGCGCCCTATCCGCCGCCTCAAGGCTTTCCCTTATCCGGTCGGAACGCTGGTCCATGAGGCGAAGGATGGGCTTGTAGGCGAACAGGTATAGCAGCCCCAGCAATATGCCGAAGTTGACCAGATAGACTATCAGGCTGGGAATGTGAAACCCTAAGCTTGCCACGGTTCACCCCTATAACGCTAGAATACGAATCCCAGCATGATTGCCGCTATCAGAGCATAGATACCCAGAGCTTCAGCGAAGGCGATAGCTAGAATCATGTTGGTCTGGATAGCGCCCCTTGCCTCGGGGTTGCGCCCGATAGCGTTCATGGCCGCTGCCCCCAGGATGCCTATGCCAATTCCAGGGCCGATGAGTCCCAGTCCGATGGCGAGACCCACTGCCAGCAGCTTCAAGCCATCTGCGGAAATGGCTTCCTGTAGCCCTGGACTGGACGCTAGAGACAAGAGAATTTCCATGGTTACCTCCTTGGTCAAGAGTGAGATTTGCGAAGAGCTATGGGTCCCCTACTGGTCTTGTCGAGAAGCGTAAATGGCGAATATTCCTCCCAAGGCCGCTGCAGCTATGCCAACGCTCGCAACTGCCATCACAAAAATGATTATGTCCATGACATTCCCCTCCTTCCCGCGAGTCTATTTGAGTGTGACAATCCTTCCCGTCAGTGTTCTTCCGCGTGGGGAGCTATGGCTACCGCCGCGAACACCAGCGTAAGCCCGGCGAATATGAGGGCCTGTACCAGCCCCACCAACAACTCAAGTCCGTAGACTCCAATGGTGGCTATGAACGGGACGAGGAAGGCCGATACGAGCACCAGGATTTCCCCGGCGGTCATGTTTCCGAATAGCCTGAAGGTGAAGCTGATTACCCTCACCAGCTCGCTGAACGCTTCCAGTGGGCCTATGAAGGCGAAGTCCAAGAACCCCTGGAAGGCCTCCATGAGACGGAACCGCACCAGGCCGCTTAGACCCCTGCGCAGGCTGCCCAGACGCACAAACTTGCCTATGTAGCTGAAGCCCAGGATGCGCAGTCCCAGAAGCTCCACGTAGAAGAAGGATATGAGGGCCAGGGCCAGGGGCATATTCATGTCCGTCCCTGCCGGTCGGAGTAGATGGATTTTGATGAGGCCGTCTTCCTTGAAACCGAGGGACTGGTAAATGGGAATCAGGCCTATCCAGGCATTGAACAGCACAAAGAGGAAGATGGTCGCTATAACGGGCAACAGCAGACGGCTGCGTTCCCTTCCGATAACACCCTCCACGAAATTGAGCAGCGCTTCTACGACAATCTCGCAGAAGTTCTGAAGGCGGCCCGGGACCATGTTAAGCTTGCGGGTCCCTATGGCAAATATGGCTATGACGATGATGCTCGCTACCCACGACGAGAGGAGTGTGTTGGTAACGGTCCAGTTGAAACCGCCTCCGAAGGAACCCTCCTCCACCAGCTGGTGCATGTTCTTCCCGGTGCGCTCGCCGGTCTCATGCTCCATTGCCACTTCCAGGTCGTGACCGTGAAGGCCCTCGGCCTCCAGCGCCTTTTCCTTGTACTCAGCGTCGAGGAAGTCCAGGTACTGGTCCCGCCCAACGAACACCACCTGTGCGGGGAGATGCACTTCGGGTTTGGGGATGATGCCCTCTGCCGTTTTACCTGCGGCTTTGTCTTCATCCGACTGGACAAACCCCGCGCCTATAGCGCCGGTAATCAGCCCAGCGATGAGAAGGGCGAGCGCAATTATGAGACCTAACAGGAGGAATCTCTTACCTGCCGAACCTGAAGGCACCAGGTCTTACCCCCGTCTCTAATCCTCTTTGGTCCTCGACTCTCTTAGCAGCGGCCTCACCATCTTGTAGATCCCGTAAAAGGCCGCGATGGCGCCCAGCGCAATACCTACCAGGGTGAATATTGGGTCGGTCCCTGCTCGGCCGTCAATCCATCGTCCACCTAGCACCCCTATGACGATGCAGAGAGCCACATACCAGCCTATCCCCAGGTAGCGCAGGGCAAGGCTTAACCCCTCCAAAACGCCCTCCCCATAAGCCTTGTGAATTCTATCACTAGGTCTGTTAATAAGTCAACTTCGCTTCTATGGAAGGGGCTTGCTCTCATTGAAAGCCCCGACCATCCGGGCCGGGGCTTTCTTGATTATCATACAGGCAGGGCGTGAGGGACTATTGTTGCTGTCGCTGCTCTTTCCCGAAATCCTCCAGGTCCAGGCTGTTGATAAAGTCGGTGAAGGCAGACATGCGTCGCAGCTCCTCCTCCCGCAATTCCGGGGACTTCTCGTCCTGTCCTTCGGAGGTATCCTCGGGCAGGATGGGTTTGCCGGTCTCCTTGTCCAGAAGTATCCCGGCTTTATCAATGACCTTCTCCTCGGCGTAGATGGGCACCTTCGTCCGTACCGCCAGGGCTATGGCATCGCTGGGGCGGGAATCTATTTCCACGCTGTTGCCGTTAACGGTGATGGTGATTTTGGCGTAGAATGTATCGCTTTCGAGGTCGTTTACCAGTATATGGCTGACCGCCCCTCCGAGGGTGTCAATGACAGAGCTTAGCAGGTCGTGGGTGAGGGGCCTGGGCACCGATATGTCCTGGAGTTTCACAGCGATAGCATCCGCTTCGGCCGGCCCTATCCAGATGGGTAGATAGCGGTCAGACTCCTTCTCCTTGAGTATGACTACCCTCTGATAGTTCATAAGGCTAACCCTGATGCTATCTATGCTCATCTCCAACATAGATCCGGCCTCCATCCTTGGTGTATTCCTATTGTAGACCCCGCTGTAGAATCGTGTCAATAATAGCAAGCCTGGCCCGATTGAGGCTGCGTTTATCCCGTCCAGGCGCTTTATGGGGTTGCTCTTGGCTACGTGTCATCGGAGGTATAGGCGAAAAACCTTGAGTCCCACCACTCGGCGTCCAGCCTGCGGAAGAGGAAGTAGTCCAATGCGTCCTTCCACGGTCCTCGCTCGGTAACATTGGTTTTGAAAAAATGGAAGTCATCCTTTAGCTGCTCCACCATTGGTTCGTTCTTGCGGTCCTCCCACGGTCGCCTGTAGGTGTTTTCAGGGAACCAGAGGAGGTTCTTGAGGGATCCCGATTTTTCGTAGCCGCTGAGATACTCGGAGTCCCGGTTGCCGTGGGACTCAATGAGGAGCAGGGCCTTTGAGGAAGGCGTCTCCTCCAGAGGGTTGCACCAGTCTACGTAGCCCGGCTCACTCTCGTCCTTGTAGCATTTGAACTGCAGGACCCTGGCTTTTTCTTCGTGCCGTACGTACCAGGTCATGGGATACCATATCTCGTAGTCCACTTCCACTCTGGGCTGCTGGTCGGCACCGTTTGCCAGCACGTCTTCCAGGTTGTCCACGGTTTCGACCAGGTCGTCGCTCCCCTGGGCGTACACCAGCATCTCGATGGGTGTATCGTCGTAGTTATAGGTCGCACGGAAGGCCACGAATGTGCTGAACCCCAACAGAAGGGCCGCTATGCCGAGGCTTGCCAGTGTCAACCCCGTACGGAGGCGTGCCCTCACCATGAGATAGGCGGACATCCCAACTATGGCAACTATGCCGAACAGCAAGGCCCAGCTTTGCCACGAGTCTGTTATTGTTCCGTTGTCCAGGTACCGGTACAGGAGGAATACACTACCAAGGATGACCAGAGGAGCGAGTACTAGAAGGGCTGACGTGGGGCTTCTTAGTATCCTCCGCCAGTTTACCCAATCTATCTGATCACCTATGAATTTGCCGGCTAGGAGTATGAAGGGCAGGGTTATATTTACGATTAGCCAGGGCATCTTCTCCCCGGCTATGGTGTATGCCAGAAAGGTTAGCACCGCCCAGAAAGCCAGCATAATCCCGAAAAGGTCCATTTTCTTCAGATAGTAGACTATAGCTGCGGTGCCGAAGAGGATGGGAAGGAACTCATATACCGACCCGACCATGAAGTGGTAGTACCAGGGCTGTCCACCACGGGCCACCTCCTGCTGGGCAACCCAGTAGCCGAGACTCTGCCATGAGCCGGTGAATACTCCTCCCATCCTGCTGCATAACGTGGAGAATGGACTTCCGAGGGCGTCGGGGCAGAAGCCGTGAGATTGGGTGAAAGCGCTGAACACACTGGTATAGAAAAACATCCAGATGAAGTAGAAGATGCCGGCGCATATTAACCATACCTTCCAGCGCCACATTAGCCCGATGACCGCCGATACTGCCAGGGTTGCGGCCAGGGTCCCGATGGCAACGAGGTAGTCGCGTGCCACAATTCCATTGGGTAACGAGGCTATTGCGTAGAGCAACGCCGCCAGAACCGCTGTTGGCACCAGCCACCTGGCCCATATGCGGCCCTTGTGGGTGAATAAGGCGACTCCGATGAGAATTTCGACTATCGCGACCAATATCAGAGTGTTTCCAAATTCGGGCAGACCAATTAGCGGAAAGGAGTAGAATGGGTCGCCCCATACGGGCAAACCCACCACTCCCGTGCCTTCGGCGACAAGCTCCATGCCAAAGGCGGCCAAAGGTATGCTGATAAGGGCCGACCACTGGGGCAAAGTCAGGGTTGCCATCAGGATAAGAAATGACGGAGCGTTGCTCATCTCGGAAAGCCTTATCCGGCCCAGTACCCAGGGGACGATTTCCGGGAGGGACATCAGGAACAGTGCGGCACCCAGGATGACGACGATGATATAGCTGGTCTCTTTGGAGGCAAACATCAGTGCTAACACCGCCGATGCCATGTACAGGTAGCGGTTCTTTCCCTCGTTGAGATATCGCCACATCAGGATTAGCAAAGCCAGCACCCAGAAGGACATCAGTATTTCGTTGCGCCCGAAGCGGCTGAAATAGAGCATAGCCGGCGATAGGGTCAACAGGGTGGACGTTGCTATGGCGCCGGTTCTACCCAGATACGTCCTCAAGAAGAAGGGCAGGAACACCAGGGCAGAGCCGAACAGGACGTAGGTCAGTCTGGCGGTGAAATCGCTGTCAGAGAATAGCTTGAATATGAATGCGGTCAAGTGAATCTGAAAAGGGCCGTGCATCCAGGGGCTGTGAGAGAAGCCGTCTCCGGTAGCCATGCGCCAAGCGTAGTTGACGTGAATGGCCTCGTCGTAGTGCATAGTCCGCCCGTCTAGCTCCCACAGGCGCAGACCAAGAGCTACCAGGGCCAGACCGCCGAAAATAGCCATGTCCGTGCTTGGCCTTATCCGGGAGACCTCCCGGAGCCTGTGGAGGGGCAGGGTATATCTTGCCCCTGGATTACTCTGTGCCTGCATCGTCCCCCTCTAAAAGATCTCCCTTTCCGTCTTGCAGTCTTTCGTATATTACTACGTCCTCCTCCTGAAATACGGGCCGCAAAAAGGATGAGAACTTGTCAAAGTGGCCGCCGCCATATTTGCTGCGCTCCCTGGCCCCCACGTACACGTATCGTATATCGTAGGTGTCCAGGAGTGCCAGGACTTGCTCCGGGTCTGCGCTGCCGTAAATTTGCTCTACATGCTCCTCCCTGCCCTCGAACGGTCTGGTGGAACCACGCCACTGCTGTTCATGGAACTTCCAGCCCAACACCGTCGGCAGGCCCGTGCTGGCAGAGATACGGCCGTATTCCGAATAGTCGTCTCCCACAGCCTCCACGATTCTGCCCCAGGGGGCATCGTCCCGCAGCCATCTTATAGCCTCATATTCACCCTTGCTCCCCCTTTTCAGGAAAGCCAGGCCGTCCAGGGTGTTGCCATCTGTGGTCTCGGCCCTGTCAAGGGCCGCCCCGATGGGATAGTACATGGATGCCAGAAACAGGACAATCACCGCACCTAGCCATCCATAGCGCAACGTCTTCCCTAATATGGCTGCCGACGTTCTTACACGGTTCCCCGCCGTTTCCAACGGGACTGGAAGTGATGGCATGGGCCTGGACCAAAGGTAGTATAGGCCGTAGGCTGAAACTGTGGCAAGAAGGAGCCACGACTGGTAGTAGACCTTGAAGACCGTGTTCATCCTGTTGCCGAATAGGTCTACCAGTCGGAAAAGCTCCGCTCCTATCAGAAGGTAGAAGGCCAGAGCTAAAGAGAACAAGACGAAGGTTGTGGCCCTTTCGCTGCCGTGCCTTGACCGGAGGAGGGCGGCGTACAGGGATAGCCCCACAATAATCATGCCCGGCAGAAGCATCCCGAACCTGGCCCCCACGGTGCCGGCGCTTTCTATAGTGCTTCCGTTGAGACGGTCCACCAGCAAGCTCCATCCCGTCCACAATGCCAGCAGTTCAATCCCGGCCCAGAGCAAGAAAGGCATGAGAGTTATCACCAACACCGCAGCCAGTGCCCCCGGATTTCTGCCGGTCACTCCCGGCGTGGTCCACATCTGTCTAAACAGAAAGGTTCCGCTCAGGACCAGAAAGAGGCCCCATATCAGGAAGAAGAATAGGGGCCGGGTGCTCACGTCGCCGACCGGCAAGACCCCTGATGCCTGACTGCTAAGGTCTGAATAGAAGGGTATATATAGCAGCACCGCCACCGCCAGCACAGGCACCAGCAAATAAAGGGAAGGGAGCAATGCCTGCTTGATTCCTCCGCCCCAGTCGCCATAGCCCTTGACCAGCACCAGAGCTACAAGCAGGACAGCGAAGACTGGAAAGTCCCAGATGTTTATGAAGGCCAGCGACCCCAGACACAGGGCCAGAGCGAGCACTTCCCAGGGATACCGACGAATCCAGGGTAGTCCCAGCTTCTCATCAGAGACCAACAGATTCAGTGATAGGGCCAGAACAAGCACAATGAATGGCAAGGCGGACACGTGGGGATGGAGGTCACCCAGCAGGAAGCTGAAAAAAGGGAACTCGGTTATGGTGTAGTCAAGGCTGACGCCATTAGCTACCGTGTCTATGACTCTGGTGGCGCGCCACCACCACAAGTAGTCCCTGGGGAAAATACTGGGGTCTCCGCTCTGGGCGGTATCCAGTCCCTTGATTGAAACCCATTCCCAGAAGCCGTCGGAGCCCCACCCCCTGGCGTGTATAAACTCGAGGACCCCTTCCAGGTTACCTATGATAACTATGAAGACGGGCGCTGCCAGGGCAAAGAGTATGGCAGTCCTTACCCTCGCGCCGGACAGCCGGATGAGGTTATACATCAGGCTGAACGCTCCGGCTCCCACGAGAGCGGGAATGAGGGATATTGAGAGGTTGTAGGAGATGTTGGATGGGATAGCCGTGAGCTTGGTCAGGGAAGCCATCATAAAGTGGCCGAAGTAGTAATAGCTTATGGAGTGCCCTCCAAGCCAGGGGTCTTCAGGTGGGAAATGGGTGCTCATCAAAATGGAGTTGAGGAAGGCGAAGTCCATTGGCTTTTCGGTGTGGTTTATGGCCGGGGCGGAGGACACTATCGAGAGCCAGAGGGCATATAGCCCAAGGAAGACCAGTTCGGACGTTAGAAGAGCGACTCTCTCCTTATGCAGGAAGGACAATATCTCTCGCCACTTACGGCGCACTACGAAGGCGGAAATGAGGGCCATAACGGCCAGGATGGCGACGACGGTGTAAAATGAGTTGGGTATTATTTGGGTCAGGCCCAGCACCCACAGGACATAGGAAAGCAAGAGGAGCGCCAGTATTTTCGATAGGATGAGGCCCCTATCGGGCAGCCTGCGAAAGAGACTAAAGGCGAGGGGAAGGGCGATTAGCCCGATGATTTCAATGGAGAGGAGCCAGATCAGGGCGTGCTGCACGGCCTACCCTATTAGGGAGAATGGAAGTGTGAGAAGCCTGCTCTCTCTACTCACGGCTGGGTGAAGGCACAGGCTCCAGCATTGCCTCGACGAATTCTCTGGAGTCGAAGGGGGCCATATCCTGAAGATTCTCGCCAGTGCCTATGAAGAGTATGGGAAGGTCAAGTTCACTCTTTATCGCCATTACGATGCCTCCCCTTGCAGTGCCGTCCAGCTTGGCCAGAAAGATGCCGGTACATTCTACCGCTTCGGTGAAGGTTCTGGCCTGGCTGAGGCCGTTGTGGCCCGTCGTGGCGTCCAGGGTTAGGATTACCTGATGGGGAGCGGATGGGTCTATGTGGCTCATTACCCTCTTTACCTTCCTGAGTTCTTCCATGAGGTTGGACTTGGTATGGAGGCGGCCTGCTGTGTCTATTATCACCACGTCGGCCCCCCGGGCCTTGCCTGCCTGGATAGCGTCGTAGGCCACGGCTCCGGGGTCTGCGCCGGGCTGATGGCTTACCACGTCCACACCTACCCTCTGGCCCCAGACCTGCAACTGGTCTATTGCTGCTGCCCGGAAGGTGTCCGCGGCCCCCAGTAGGACCTTTTTGCCGGCCTCGTTGAAGTGGTAGGCCAGCTTTGCGATGCTGGTGGTCTTGCCGGCACCGTTTACGCCCACTACCAGGATGACGAAGGGAAGGGTCTCTCGCTCGGCTTCCAGCCATACCTCGGCATTCTCTCCAGCCGCCAGGCTGGTGACCAACTCCTCTTTGAGGGCGTCGAATATCTCCTGGGGCCGGTCTAGCCGCTTCTGCTGGGCCTTGGCCTTCAGCCGTTCTATCATACTCAGGGACGTGTCCACACCCATGTCGGCGGTGATGAGTATCTCCTCCAACTCGTCCCACATGCTGTCATCCACACTGGGAGTTCGCAGCACCTCCATTATGCGGCCGAGCCAACCCTCCCGGCTGCGCTGTACGCCCTCCTGGGTCTTCTCCCTATTCTTTTGCCGATTCCTTTTGAGAAGGCCTAACATGTGCGGTCCGACCTCGTATGATGGGTCATCTACACCCCGGTGGAGCTTTCCAGGCGGCCTAAAGCCTCACTGGCTGCCTGCTTCTCGGCATCGAGTTTCCGCTTCCCATGACCCGTGCCGATAACCTGACCGTCCATGACGACCTCCACGCTGAAGCTCTTGTGGTGGTCAGGCCCACCGGATTTGACTACCCGGTAGGAAGGTGTCGTCCTTCCCGTTCTCTGTATTAGTTCCTGGAGACGGGACTTGGGGTCCTCCGGAACGCCATCCTCCATGATGGATTCAATCTCTTCTCGCATTGTCCCCAGGACAAATCGCGTAGCCGTATCAAAACCTTTGTCCAGGAAAATGGCCCCTGTCAATGCCTCGAAAGCGTCCGCGAGGTTCGAGTCTCTGTCACGTCCGCCTGTGGACTCTTCGCCCTTTCCAAGGTTGAGGTGCTGTCCCAACTCCAGCCTTCGGGCCACGCCGGCCAAGGTGCTGCTCCTGACTAGAGAGGCCCTGAGCTTGGTCAGATCCCCTTCCGTAAGGTCGGAATGTCGTTTATAAAGCTCCAGGGTTATGACCAGACCCAGTACCGAGTCGCCAAGGAATTCAAGGCGCTCGTAGGACTCTCCGGGCCCAGGGTCGTCCTGAAGCTCATTGAGATATGAGGGGTGGGCGAGCGCTTGTTCCAGCAGCTTTCTATTTTTGAATCGGAGCTTTGTTCTAAGCTCCAACGCGCTCGGATTCACGGGTCCGCCTTAAGAGAATACTCCCTTGGGCCAGGGTGGTTGCGGCCGTTTTATCTCGCCGATGTGGTTCCACTTCCCCATGACGTTGATGATTGACTCAAACATCTCTACGGCTTCTTCTTCAGGCGGGTTGTACGTCTTCACGAAGGCCGAGGTGCCATTGGGAAAGATGAACGTTGGCACGCCGAAAACGCCGTATTCCTCTACCGACTGGGTGTGACTCTCTCCCAGGTCTTTTATGATGCTCTTATCGGCAAGGTCCTCGCGGAACCGGGCCATGTCCAGGCCGCTTGCCTGTGCCGACTCCATGATTACGTTCTCATCGGACAGGTCTCTGCGGTCCTCGTGGCGGGCCTTCAGGAGGGACAGTTGAAAGTCCTCGAAAGCCTTGGTGCCCTGCCTGCGGGCCGCCTCTCCTGCCCTAAGAGCCAAAAGGCCCAATGTGGGAGTCTCCTCTTCCTGTTCCCATGCCTTCCACTCAGGGTCTTCCTTGCTGTTAATCTGGGATAGAAAGAAAGGTCTCCAGTCTATCTGGAGGTTGTCTCCGTAGGACTCTCTAACCTTCGCAAGCCACATGGCTGCGTTGTACACGTAAGGTCAGCGAAAGTCGTAATAAGCGGTGACTTTTACAGGCTCCATGGTTCCACCTCCTCTTCCAGGATTTTACATACGCAACTTAGAAAAGTCAAAGTCGCTATGGTGGCCTTTCACTGTCACCTCGAGTCCGCCACAGGCGGACGAGGGATCCAAAGACCTAATTGACCACACTGTTGTTCGGAGTGACACCCTGTGGGGGCATGGCCGTACCCATGTTGACTTGACCCCCATCTGCCAAGCTATCTGGGCACTATCGGCAGCATTATATGGGAGGGATGCCGGGCATCATGCAAAATCGTCTGCAATGCGGGTTTCAGCTCTCCTTCCTCCGCTATCGGCCTGCCCGTGTTGGGGTTTCGGTCGAAGCGGGGGAAGTTGCTGCTGGACACCTCAACCCTTATTCTATGGCCCTGTTTGAAGACATTGCTGGTGGCCCACAGGTCTATGGTGTACTCGTACACTCTGCCCGGTTCCACCGGACTTGGGCTGGATGCCGACTCCCTGTAGCGGGACCTGATGATGCCGTCGGTCAGGTTGCGGGCGCATCCATGGTCACATACATCCACCAGCTTGGCCGTGAAGTCGGTATCGGTTGCCGAAGTGGTAGCCCAGAGGGTCACCGTAATCGGCCCCGTGACCTCAACTTCCCGCTCCAGCGGCGGAGTCGAGTACACCAGCACGTCCTCCCTCAATTCTACCTCACCCTGCTCGAAGGCCCCATTCGCCATGAAGTAGGGGTTGCAGCAGAGCGCGCCGCCCCTGGTGGGGACCGGGTCCGAAGGATTGTAGAGGAATGCGTCCGGCGATTCTTCCCCGGGGGATTGGGTACTCAGGCTGCCGTTGCCGTTGACGGAGTTTGCCCTCCCCTGGCTGTGGAAGTAGTACCTGGTGGCTTGTGCTCTTGCCAGGGGCCACTCCTGCTCGTACCGCCAGGCGTTGTCTCCCATAACGAATATTCGCACGGGAGGCTCGTCCAAGACCCCGTTGTTGATGCCCTTGAGCCAGTAATCAAACCACTTGAAGTGAATACCGTCCAGGTCTATCGCCAGGGCGTCCGCCGCCACGCCGAAGTAATGGCTTCCCACCAGGCTGGTGCCTTTGGCACTATGTTGCCATGGGCCAATGAGCAGCCGTTGACCGCTCCTTGCGACTTCGGTAGCGCCCTCCTTCTTCATGCCCAGATAATTGCGGATGCTCCCGCCCAGGAAAATATCGTACCACCCTCCAATATTGTAAGCAGGTACGCTTAGCCTGGAGTGGTTTTCCTCAATGCATATCTGCTTCCAGTAATCGTCGTAGTCGGGATGGGCAAGCCAATCGTAATAATAGTCAGCCAGGCCATCTTTCAAATGGGGAAACTCCTTGAGGGGGAGGGAGCGGAAGGATGACTCCATCGAATCCACCACCTGGATGAGCTTCTGGCCTCCGTCCGGGGGTATGGTCTTCTTCGATGCTATGTTCCGCAGGTTGGCGAGGGTCAAACTTCCCAGGGTCCATGACATGTTGAACCCCAGCTCGAAAGCGCCCCCTTGATAGGTCCAACCTTCGTGGTAGTTGGAAGCCGTGACGTTGGGAACGATAGTTGTGAGATGGGGCGGCCGGGCCAGCGCCGCCAGCCACTGGGTGGCACCCACGTAAGAGGCTCCATACATGCCTACTTTGCCCGTTGACCAGGGTTGAGATGCAGCCCACTCTACAGTGTCGTACCCGTCGTTTATTTCATCCCTGAAGCAGTAGAACTCGCCCTCCGAGCTATAACGGCCCCTGGTGTCCTGTATTACTGCCGCATAGCCGTTCCTCGCAGACTTGAGTGGGTCCAGAGGGTTCATAGACAGGGGTGCGGTCTTGTCATAGGGGGTGCGTTGAAGGATTACCGGGAAAGGTCCCGGCCCGTCGGGGCGGTAAATGTCTGCGTACAGGGTGGTCCCGTCCCTCATGGGAACGGGCACGTCGGTTTCCACGTGTAGAGAAACAGGTCCTGCCATGTCACGTCTCCTTCACTGGTGGTTTGCAAGCCGACCTTCCGGAGCGCCGTTGTCTATCCCCCGGTCTGCATACGCTTGTAGACTATGAGGGAACGGTTCTTGGTATGAGGCCTGACTTTATGGGGCCACTCACCCCTGTTTCCCGCATCTCTGAACGCCTCGCTGTTGGGCACCTCCGGGCTTTCTATCTCGTATATCGCCAGGTATTTGGGTACCCCGTCGCTTCCTTCCACATTCTCGTAGCGCGTGGCGCTTAGCACCCCGGGGACCTCCAGTAGAAAGGGAATGTGCTCATTATTGTATAGCTCGTTGAACTCCTCTTCATTGTCCGGCTCTACGTCCAGCATGACCACAAAGAGATACTTCCCATTGTCTGCCATGGTTCTTATCCTCCCTGACCGTATTCTTTCAGATTCATCCATCCGGCGTTGGACGCTCCCACTCTACCCCAGCCAGATGACTTTGACAAGACCTTTCTGAGTGGCCGAACAAGGGTTGTTCAGGAAGACTATCACAGGCCCCCGATGGTGAGCCAGTAGTAGACGATGTACGAGCCGGCGACTAGCATCAACACAGCGCTGACCGTCTGAATATGTGGGAGGACCTTTCGAAGTATGCCTACTATTGTCCCTTTGAACAATGCCATTCCTATGGTGAGGAGCATTATCACCAGACCCATGCCCAGGGCATAAAGGACAAACTGCCCTATCGCTTCCAGGGTTCCCGACACGGTGATAGTGCTAACTACCACCACCAGGAAGATGGGAAGGACGCAGCTTAGAGAGGCGACTCCATAGCTTATTCCGAACAGGAAGTACCCTTTGACGCTGACCTGGCCCGGATTTCCTATGTGGGCCGCAGCGCGGGTGGCGAAGCTGCTGTATAGCTTGCCTCCTCCCAACATCCATGCCCCCCCAATCGCCACCAGAATACCGGTGACCAGGCCAAGCCAGGGAATGATGTCCACCACAGACCGCGCTCCGGCGCCTATAACTATGCCGGCTACCCCAAAGAGCAGTATGAACCCGGACGTGACCATTCCACCAACCAGTAGCGCCTTGGCCAAGCGGTGAATGGAATGCTTTCCCTCTTCGCCGGAGCCCAGATAGAGTCCCAGGTAGGCTGGGAGCATGGCAAAACCGCAGGGATTGACGGTAGATGCCATACCCGCGGCAAAGGCAAAGCCAAGAGGGGCCAGAAAGCCTATATTCCCCAGGTAAGAACTCGACCTGCCCGACAGGGACTCGACGAAGCCGTTAACTCCACTCGTGCCGCTGGCCTCCCCGCTGAGATAGGCCCCAACAACTGCGGCCGCCAGGGCCGCGACGGCCGCAAGCCCCGGTAGGATGTAGCTCCTCCAGGTATTGATGCTTGGTAAAAGTAGGGGAATGCTCTTCATAATAACTCTCGCTAGGGGAGGGCCAGCATCTCCTCCGTAATTTCAATCAGCTTGGCCTCATCCAGTATCCCTCCCCAGTTTCGGAAAATTTCGCCGTCACTGGTCATAAAGATTGTAGACGGCATACCCAGGATTCTATATTCCCTCATGACACTCTCGGCCGTGGTAGACCCAACTGGATAGCTGACCCCCAACTCCTGAATGAGTTCTCTGCCGGTCTCATTGGACCCCAGGCCGGTGAAGGGGCCGACGTCCAGCCCGAAAAGCGTTACCCGGTCGCTGAAGTTTTCATGGAACCTCTGGAAATCCGGTATCTCGGCGCGGCAAGGTGGGCAAAGTCCGGCCCAGAAGTTGAGCACAACCGGCTTACCCTGGAAAAATTCGGAGAAGTTGACCTCTGTCGCACCCATTACATCATCGCCCTGGTATAACGAGATTGGGAAATCAAGATTCGAGGCCAGAACACCCTTGGGACTGTCATCCTTCGCTGTCTGGTCCTGTGGGGTCTCATCGGAAGCCGGGACAGGTGTGCTTGTGGGGTTTCCATCGGATGGCTCCGAGCCTCCACCGCAGGCGGCGAGGAGCAGAAGACTCAGCACCATGAGTCCTGGAACGATGCTCAGCCACGGTCGCGGCAATTTACGTGTCACTTTCTGGCCTGAAAGGGGCGGTATACCTGTGTCACCCCTTAAAGTACGCAGGAAGTTATTGGTTCTCACGGCAACTCCTCCAAAATTACCACATTTATGCCTTCAATATTCCTGATGCTCCACGGGGAATGAAGGTTCAATTACTGATCATAGCATACCGGGCATTACAGAGGTATTACAGGGTCATTACAGGGTCATTACAGAGACAGAGTTAGTTTCTGCCGCTCACATTGATAGTACGATAGTACGACCGTCGGAGGATGGGTAGATTCTCTCTGGTCAGTCCATTCGTCCTGCAAGCCTGGTGGTCTTCTGGAGCTACTGTCGCTTTATTGAAGACACTTCGTTGAAATACTTTACCAGTGCTTTTATGCCCCCCGAGGCTTGGCCCCAATCGTAATGTTCGTTGGGTGCGTGGTATCCGTGTTCGGGAAGGCTCAGCCCGATGAACATTATGGGCGCTTGCATATACTGCTGCATTGTCACCACGGCCCCTATGGACCCGCCTTCCCTGATGAACGCAGGCTCTTTGCCGAATCCGAACTGTATGGCGCGCCTTGCGGCGTCCGCGTATGCCCCACTGAACTCGCCGAGATAAGGCCGGAGCGAACCCCCACTCTCCACCTGTATGTCAGGGTTAATCTCCTTAACATAATCTTGCAGCAGCCGGAGCATCCGCATAGGGTCCTGATTGGATACCAGACGCATACTTATTTTCCCTTCGGCGCGGGGCGGCACAACCGTTTTGATGCCCGGCCCCACGTAACCCCCGGAGATGCCGTGGACCTCGAAGGTAGGCTGGCACCATATCCTCTCGATAACCTCTCGGGTATCACGGGTCCGTAGACTGTTAAGACCGTGAGCCTGCGCGAAGGTCTCGACGTTGAAACCCGAGGCCATAAAGCTCGCTATCTCCTCGTTGCTCACGGGGACCACGTCGTCGTAGAACCCGGGGATGTTTACCCTACCGGTGACAGGGTTATAGCATTGGCTGATAACCTGGCAGAGTTCGCCAACGGGATTCCGTGCTGCACCACCGGTGAGACCGGAATGGGCGTCCGTCCTGGCCGTCTCCAGGAATAACCTTGCTCCTTGCAGGCCGCGAAGGCCATAGGGGATGGCCGGAGTGTCACGAGAAAGCCAGACCGTGTCCGAAACCAGGACCGAGTCGGTTGCGAGCCCATTACCCTTGCTTCTTATGAAGTGCTCGAAGTTGGGGCTGCCGATTTCCTCCTCCAACTCCCAAACAAAGTGGATGTTAATCGGAGTTCCCATCTCTATGGCGTAACGGGCGGCGAACAGAGCGGTAAGGGCAGGCCCTTTGTCGTCGGTACAGCCCCGTCCTTCGTAGCGCCCATCCTCAACGTGAAAGGAGAAGGGGTCGCTTATCCATTCCGGTTCCTGGGCTGGCTGCACGTCTATGTGATTATAGATGGTGATGGTGGGATTGGCCGGGTCTGTCAGCAGCTTGCCCAGGACTACGGGATTGCCGGGGGTCTCCACCACTTCCACGGAAGCCCCGGAGTCCTGTAGGTACTGTCGGGCCAGGTCCGCACCTCTCTGTATATCGGGAGCATGACTGGAGTCCGCGCTGATTGTGGGGATTTCCACGAACCTGCCCAGCATGGTCTCGTACTCCCGTCGAATGCTGGCGGCGTAGCTATCAAGCTGCTCCGACGTCAAGCTCAGGTCAGTCATCGGTGTTCTCCTTCCCTAATTTCTCCGGTATCCAGCGACGGAGTAGTTCGTGAAGCTCGTCCTTGCACTCCCTCAACCCGTGCTCTGCTTGGGGGTATAGTACCAGTTCCTTAGGTTGCCTGGCCCATTGATAGATCTGCCTGGCGCAATCCGGGGGTAGCCGGGTATCTTCCAGGCCATGAACTATCAGAAACGGGCGAGGGGAGACTTGTGACGCTCCCCTGGCTCCGTAGGTCTGGGGTGAGAGGGATACCACGGCGACTACCTGGTCGCTGAGTATGGCCGAAGTAATGACCACGGCACCGCCAAAGGAATGACCCACCAATGCGACGCGGGAATGTCCCCGCTCTTTCAAGAACTCAAGACCGCATAGCACGTCAATCACTGATTCCGTGTAGTCAGCCGGGTTGCGGTAGTTGAGCCGCAGCGAAGAGATGTTCTGAGACTTGAACTCCTCGGCCAGATTGGCAAAGATGCCTTCAGCTGGCCCTGCATAGCCGCCGCGAGCGCCCCACACCCACAGCACCGCTCCTTCTCCACCGTCTGCGCTTGGGTGCAGGATTGCTTTTATCTCACCCCGGTCGGTGGCCAATACAACGCCCTGCCCGGTGTCTCCCTCGTGGGGTGGCCCGATGTCCACGTCGGAAATCCGGGGGGTGGGTACTTGCGGCGGTCTGCCTTGAGTCATATTGCCTGCACTTTTGGAGCGTTGGGATGCCCGGTGCCCTTACCTGACACGCCTTCCCCCTTGAAATACGGCCCAGACGTTTCGCAACGCCATCGGGTCCGAGTGGGGGTCGCCGTCTATGAGGACCATGTCAGCCTGTTTGCCGACCTCGACGGTGCCCACTTCGTCCAGGATGCCGAGGAGGATGGCCGCTTCCCGGGTAGCGGACTCCAACGCTACCTTGGGACTCATGCCTGCATCTATCATTAGCTCCAGTTCCCGCGCGATAAATCCATGGCGCGCAGGGCAGCCGCCCGCGTCGGTCCCGGCGGCTATCTTCACGCCCTCTCTGAGCGCCCGCTTGAAGCTGGCTATCGAGTTTTCCTTGCGATCCAGGACATCTGCCATCTGGTGCGCGGGCATACCGTACTGGTTTCCCAGACGCTCTCGCGTGTCCCAGGTGGACATGGTGGGGATCATGTAGGTGCCCTTCTGGGCCATTAGCCGTATGGTCTCCTCGTTGGTATAAGTCCCGTGCTCGATGGAGTCTATTCCTGCCTCGACGGCCTGTTGGGTCCCTTCAAAGCCGTGACAATGGGCGGCGATTTTCAGACCTGCTTCGTGGGCGGCCCGTACCGCCACGTCCAGGGCCTCCGGACCGAGGCTGCCGAACTGCTCGCCGTTGGCCCTGAACCCCGTAGCGCCCACCTTAATCAGGCCGGCGCCGTTATCTATCTGGTCCCGGATCGCCAGGAGCAGTTCTTCAGGGGTCTCCGTCCTGCGGGTAAGGCCGGCAGGCCATGTGCCGGGGAACTGCAACCATTCTCCGGCAGCTATGATACGAGGACCCACAATGGCCCCCGATGACGTCCACTTGGCGACGAGGATATTGATTCCGTAGCGCGCTCCCACGTCCCGCGCCGAGGTTACGCCGGACATAAGGGCGCGTCTCGCATTCCCTACCGCCTTCAGGGTGAAAATCTCCTGGGTGTCATCCAGAAGGCGGTCCATGCTTTCCAGTCCGCCATCGCCGGTGAAATGCTCGTGACAGTCAATCATACCGGGAATCAGGGTCATTCCCTCACCGTTGATGTCTTCCTGGTGCGTTTTCCTCCGTGGGCGAGCCGTCTCCTCTCCAATCCAGCTGAAGGTCCCGTTGGTCACCTCTACGCTTACCCTGTTCATGGGGTCGGATCCGGTGCCGTCAATAAGCCGTGTGTTTCGGATTACCAGGTCCATGCCAACCTCCCCATATCCTGTTCTGACGCCGCTTGGCGGCATACTACTACCCTGCCCAACCAGTGTCAAGCGCAGGGCACGTATAGGAAGGGCCTTTCGATTATCAAGAATTCACCCGTCATTCCCGTGAAAACGGGAATCTATATCCTGGCATACTGGACTCCCGCTTTCGCGGGCGTGACGAAAATTACCTGCAATGTAGAAGAATCGAGAGACTCTGCTATGCCAGGGATGCCTGGCCGGACTCCAGGTGATAAAATGTCTGGGACGAAGTGTGACCCTTTACACGGTGCTCTTTATTCAGGCCGATTAACGCTTCCGGAGGGATGATGGCACCCCATCTGATACCCGGACTGACTCCCGAAGATGCCAGTCGTATATGTATGGACCAGTGCAGGGCCGCCTGCTGCCGCGGCTCCCTGATTCTCACCCTTAAGAGGGAAGAGGTCACGGCCTTCAGGGGGAAAGCAGCCGCTCTTGGTGTGGACGTGGTGATTACCGAAGGGCCGGGCGGTGGATGGGTGCGCTTCACTGACCACCCCGGCGAGCACTGCCCCATGCTGGATGACGCCACGTCTGCGTGCCGAATTTACAGCGACAGGCCCCAGGGATGCCGGGACTTCCCCCAGAAGCTCACTCCCGGCTGCGCCATATCTGGAGGCTGACCTGGAGCCAATGGTTAATCTTCGGGCATCCCGTCGTCTATCCACCTCTCGATTTCGTCAATCTCGTCGCCGCTCAGGAAGGGGCCTCCCCGGGGCATCCGTGGAATGGTTCCCATGCCCCTTCGCAGGAAGATTATCAGATACGTCTCACTCCCCGGCTTTCCCGGCTCGATAAGCTGCCTGCCGTACGGCCTGTTGCTGGCCAATGCCTGGGGCGTGTCCCAATAGTAATCGTGTATTCCGGGTGCAGGCTCGCCATGCCTGCTTATCCACCGCTCCATAACATCTTCAAGCAGTTCCTTCACCCGTGACCACTTGACCTGCCCTTCACTCATATCGTCTTCTCCTGTGAATCAGGTATGATAGTGCCCGATGCCGTTGGGAATACTGCTGTGGGAAAGTCGAAGTCCCCCGGTCTCCGGGGGACTTCGACTTGGTGGTTATGCTCTATGGCCCTGCTTATGCTTCCTATTACAGTTCTCCTCCAGATGGGAGCCGGGACTCCCATTACATTCCCTTGACGGGGATGCAGGAGCTTGGAACACGCTCTCTTTTCAGAGATAGGAAGCGTATTCAGAGTCCTAGTAATTATCTTTCTGGTATACCTGAAGGCGGCCGCGGTTGCTGTCCGAGATGATGATTCTGCCATCGTCATCTATTGCGATAGCCTTCGGACGCCACAAGGCCCTTTCAGGCTCAAGGTCCCTCATCATGTTGCGCATCCGCATCATGTCGGGGTTTGCATTCAGTTTGTCCTGTCCCCAGCCTGACATGGTGGCATCGCCAGTGAAAGTGGTGATGTGCCTTCCGTCGGGGGTTAGCACCTGGACTCGGTCATTGCCCCAGTCCACTATGTATATGTCTCCGTCCTTGTCAACGGCCACGGCCGTGGGGCGGTGGAACTCTCCGACTCCATTGCCAGGGGACCCGTACTCTGCCAGGAACTGGCCGTCTGGAGTGAACTTCTGGACCCGGTCGTTGCGCCAGTCGGCCACGAACACGTCGCCCCTGCTGTCGAAGTTCAGGCCCCAGGGCAGGTTGAACTGGCCCTCACCGTTGCCTGCGCTGCCCCATTTGGCCAGGAACTTCCCGTCCTTTGTGAGCTTCTGGACACGGTTGTTGCCGCTGTCCACCACGTACAGGTTGTCGTCCCGGTCGAATCGGATGCCGGCGGGCTTGTTTAGCTCGCCGTCGCCGGACCCGGGAGTGCCCCACTTGCTCATATACACCCCGTCCTTGTCGAAGACAGATATGCGGTTGAGCCAGTCATCTGCGACGTACACGTTCTGGTCGCTGTCCAGGGCGATGGAAATGGGCCAGTGGAGTTGGCCGTCACCGTCTCCGAACCTGCTGAACTCGCCTATGTACTCCTCGTTGATGGTCAGCATGGTAACTCGAACACCGTCGGGCCTGTACTCCCAGGACCGGTTTACCACGTAGATGATGCCCTCGGGCCCCAGGGCCAGGTCCATGGGCTGCCTGAAGCCCGCCCCGGAGAACTCGGCTCGACCGAGGGTGCGGTCGTAGTGGTATGTCTTTGTGGCTATACCGAAGAATACACTGCTCATAAGTAACCTCACAGCCTAGTTGAGTTTCCGGCATGGGCCGAACGACGCATGAGCGCGCTTGCCTTTGGCGCTAACCGGGACTGCTCTGCGAGCGTGTCACGCTTGCCTTCCGGCGGCGCCGTTCGGCTTACCACCAATGTTTGCCGGGGGACTGGAGCCGGAGGCCCTGGTCCCCCTTCTTGACATCAGTGCAGGTTGAGGACGTTCGTTTCAGGCGTTAGTTCAGAAAGTCGAGTTGCTCGAACGTGCCGCCTACGATTGGCTTCGAGTCCATCCCCATCCACTTTTCCAGCATGGTGGCGTAGACACTGCGGAAGTCCACCGTATGCAGCAGGTCTCCGCCGTCCTCCAGGTCTCCCTCTTTGAGGGACGGGTACTGGCCGTACAGTCCGCCCTTCACGTGGTCGCCTATGACCCAGCAGACGCCGCCGGTGCCGTGGTCCGTTCCGCCGCCGTTGTCCCGCGCTCTCCGGCCAAACTCGCTGAACATGAACAGCAGGACTTCTTCGCCCCGGTGATGCTCTCTCAAGTCCTCGTAGAAGTCGGACACCGTCTCCGAGACCTGCCTCCACAGCCTGGCGTGGTCGCCTGCCTGGTTGGCGTGGGTGTCAAAGGAGTTGTAGGGCGAGGTCGTGTAGAGAATCCGCGTACCCAGATTCGCGAAGTGCACCTGGGCTATTCCCCGCATCCCCTGGGCTATGGGGTAGTTCCCGTACTCCACCGATGAGGAGTACATCTCCGGGGCTATCTTCAGGATGTCGGCACCCTTCAGGGCAGCCCGTCCCGTCTCCCATATGTAGTCCATTATGGGGCCGGAGCCGATGGCTGGCGAGTACATCCGGGAGAATATGTCGAGGGCCTGAGACCTTTCTTCCTCGCCGGGGATGCCGGTCAGCAGCCCGTAAGTCGCAAGGTTGCCCACGGAGGCCACCGGCACGCCCGGGGCGGCCAGTGCTCTGGGCAAGCCGCGACCGAAGTTTACGCCTGTGAGCACGTTCTCATGGTTGGGGTCCAGGTCGCGAATGGTGCGTCCCAGCCATCCCTCGCTGCCGATTGTGTCGGGCTCACACGTGTGCCAGATGTCCATGGAGCGGAAGTGGGAGCGGCTGGGGTTCGGGTAGCCGACGCCCTGTATCACTGCCATGTTACCCTGGTCGTATATCCCCTTCAACTCGGTCATGCTGGGGTGGAACCCGACCTCGTCGTTTATGCGAATCACCTGGTCTTCCGAGATTCCCAGGGTGTTCCTGTAGTCGTAGTAGGTGGGGTTGCTGTACGGGATTAGCGTGTTCAGGCCATCGTTGCCGCCCGACAACGACAGGACTACGATAACCCGTTCCTTTTCGTTCCCATTAGTTGCCATGATACGTCCTCCTTATCTCAAACTAAGCGTACTGGTATTCGGCTGTAGCGACAATTAGCTGGAGCATCTCCGTCACCCTCTGGGGGAAGTTGGTGCTGCTCCTCTGAATGTCGCCGCCGCGCTTTGCGTATTCAATCAGCGACCCGCGGCTGCCCTCGCCAACTTGCACAGGGCCAATCAGGTCCAGGCAGCCGTCAACCAACTCTTCCGGGGACACATTGTCGGGGCCTGCCTTCATCCGCTCGACGATAAGCTGTACCCCCGGCAGGTCGAGATTGCCCACCTGGTCGGCGACGAAGTTAATTCGCTCTACCAGAGTGCCGCTGTCAATCCACTCTTTGCCCGTGTGCCAGCCTTCCACCGTTGGCGGGTTCATCAAGTCCTGGCCCATGAAGGTGGTCTCCTGCATGATGGGGAAGAGGCCCGGCTTCACTTCCGTGTGGTCCTGTACGAGCCTCATCGTGCCTATCACCACTTCCGTGGGACTCTTTATCTTCTGGAAGCGAGCATTTTTGAAGAACTCGGAGTTGAACAGGGTACGGAGCAGGGGGCGCATCTCGTAGTCGTTGTCTATGAAGGCCTTTTCAAGAATCTTGATGGCCTCGGTGTCGCGAGGCGGGGTGTCCTTCCACGCGGGGACCTGGGGCTCGTCTGCTACGAAGAAATTGTACAGATGCCTGGCGATGTACCTGGCAGTGCCCTGCTGGCGGACTACTATATCCACGATGTCCTCGCCGTTCCAGCGCCCGGTCTCTCCCAAGAAGGTCTTCTCGCCGTCGTCGTGGTCCGTCGGATCGTAGCGGAACCGCCATATATCCCTACCGAAGGGGAAGACTGGCATGGTCGGCTCATTGGACCAGCCAGTGAAAGCGCGGGATGCGGCTTTAACGTCGTCCTCGGTGTAGTTGAACTGCCCGTCCATTCCGACGCCCAGGGAGAACAACTCCAGAAGCTCCCGACCATAGTTTTCGTTGATATTGCCCCGGTGGTTGTCAACGTTATCCAGGAAGTACACCATGGCGGGATGCCTTGACAACTCCACCAGCAGGTCCCGGAAGTTGCCCATGCCGTGCTGGCGGAACATCTCGATGGTTACACTCATCATCCGGCCGTGGTCAACCTTGGCCTGTCCGGTGCAATGAATCCCATGCCAGAAGAGGGCCATCTTTTCCTGAAGTGGCCGACTGCTGTTGATCATCCTGTATACCCAGGCCTGCTGGTTTGACTCAATACCGGCCAACTCACCGTACTCGGGCAGATACCTCTCCATAAGGTCGAAGTCCATGTCGGGCTGGCTCTCCGGCTCCAGCAACTCTTCCACGGTCGCTTCGTAACCTTTGGCAACGCGGGCCTCCAACTCGGCACGGGTCGCTCCAAAGCCTGCGCGGCGCATGAGATGAGCCATTAGGGCTATATCATTGTCTGCCATTTGTGCCTCCTTTCACCTCATCGTTTGGTTTATCGGTGAACCTTTTCCTAGTAGAAGAGGCGGAAGTCCGTCAAATCCGGGATGAGGCAGCCTTCCACCTTATTATTCCCTACGGTAAGCCGAGCTTTTTCTTTCCTCATAACAAGGAAACCTGCCCCTGGCATGCGCTACTCAGCTATCAGTTGGATGATATGGAACTATCCTGCCGGTTCACCCCCTACATTGCATGATGTGATTCTTATCTTAGAACGGTTAAACATTACAATAATACTTCTTCATCCGCTTGTCAACAGATTTAATTTGAGAAATATTTCACAATCGTCGGCCGTCGCAGCTATAGTTACCGCTTGTTAAGCGACGCCTTCAGGTTGTATAATTACCCGACGTGATTCCTGAGACGTTCAACGGATACCGGAGCAGTTAGCTTTCTTTAATAATCGGAGGTGCATTCAGAATGAAGTTTGATCTTATGGTCTTGCCCAGCATACCGGCAACCCTCGAGGAGCGGGAGGCGTTGCGACCTGTGGGGCGCAACAATGAGCGCTACCAGGAGATGATTAGCCAGATTCGTAAAATTGCGGTTATGGCCGATGAGATGGGGATTGATGCCTTCTCCACCACCGAGCATCATCTGCACTCGGAGGGTTTCGAGGCGTCGGTGGCCCCCCTTCTCCTCTATACTGACCTGGCAGCAAGGACCAAGCGCATCAAGTTCGCTCCCCTGGGTCTGGTGCTACCCTCCTGGGACCCCATCAGATGCGCCGAAGAGTTGGCTATTCTGGACCATCTGACCCAGGGGCGGCTGATTGCCGGGTTTGCGCGGGGGTATCAGGACCGATGGCTCAACGTCTTGGGGCAGCATTACCATGTAACCGGTGCTCCCATGGACGGCTCGGACATAGACAGGCATAACAGGAACGTTTTCGAGGAGGTCTTCACGATAATCAAGAAGGCCTGGACCGAGGAAACAATAGAGTATAAGGGCCAGTATTACAATATTCCCCAGCCCTACGAGGAGGGTATCCGGCGCTGGCCGGTTGCAGACTGGACCAAGCAGTACGGCGCTCCCGGCGAGCTCGACGAGGATGGGGTTGTCCGCAGGGTGAGCGTTATCCCCAAACCCTATCAGCAGCCTCACCCGCCCCTTTGGCAGCCTTTCTCCGTCAGTGAGGCTACCATTCGCTGGTGTGCAAGAGAGACCATTCTCCCCTGGATACTTATCTCCTACCCTGAGAATTTCAGGAAGCTGTGTGTGGCCTACCAGGAGGAGGCGGCTACCGTTGGGCGAGAGCTACCGGTCGGGGGTAGTGTAGGCGCTGCCAGGTCAATCTCAATCGGGAAGACCCATGAGGAAGCCCGTGCCCTGGGCGTCAAGGGGACCGCACTGGGCTTTCACGCCTACTTCGAGAGGTTTGGCTTCCTGGAGGCCTTCCGAAACCCCGGAGAGGATGCCCCCGCGCCTCTTACGATGGATACCGCGGAGCAGGTGTACCAGCGCATGATTGAGCATGACTATGCCTTCTGCGGCACCGTGGACGATATTAAGCGGAAACTGGAGTCCATATCCAAGGTATATGGTGACGGCGAGTTGGAATGGTTCAACTGGTCCTTCCCCCAGGGTTTCTTGACCTGGGATGAGGCCGAGTGGCAGCTTGAGACCTTTGCCACCAAGATACTGCCAGAATTCAAAGAGTAGATGCACCTTATATAGGGGAAGCTCGACGCGGGGCTATGAAGGTCGCTTGATGAAACCTTCGTGCCCCGCGTGTGTATTTCTTAAGCCTCTCCCCGGTTGGCCCCCGCTTACAGGGAGCTAGCCTCTGTCAGATGAATCCGGGTGCCGTGGGTGGAGGTAGTGTCGAAGAATATGAGCCTGTAGCCCATGACGTTGACGAAGGGTCCATCAGTAGCGAACCTGTATCCCTTGGCCTTGTACTCCGCCACGGCCTTGTCCAGGTCGTCCACGACATAGCCCACGTGGTCGAGCAAGTGGTCACCATTGGAGGGAAACCCGCTTTTGTCCGGCGGCTCGATGAGTTCGACCTCCACGTCGCCTATCTGAATAAAGCCCAGTTTGCCTGCGGCCGCGGTCCCTCCGCCGGTATGCTTCCCGTCGAAGGTCCTTACATACCAGTCAATGGCCGATTCAAGGTCCTCCACCAGATAGCCTGCGTGCTGAATCTTGCTGAACATATCACCCTCCACGCCGGCTCGCCGTAATGAAACGCCCGGCGAAGTTCTAGAATGTGGCTGATTGGGGTATCATATCATAGTCCGGACCCACGTGCTTGGGGACTCTGCCCGCCTCTGGACAATGGGAGTGTCATGGGAGAAACTATCATGTTGTTGGCATCGTTAGCTGTCGTAGCGAAGGGAGGTGAGTGATGATTCTGGGGGCAATCACCAACTCATGGGGAGAACATATCTACGGCACAGACTTGCCCAGATTGGTAGAGAGGGTCAGGAGGCGTGGAGCATCCCACGTTGAGCTGCGCCAGACCTACCTGGGGCATTATGAAGAGGGTGCCGGGGATGACTGGCGGCCGGTGGTGGACAAGATGGCGCGCTTGTTCAGGACTTTCCCCGGGCTGACGTTCAACCTGGCAATCGCCTATCCTTGCCTTACGACCGAGCCTGACCCGTCGTCGCCCCGGTTTCAGGCATCCCTTGAGGCTGCCAAAGCGGTGTGTCCTCTGGCTCCTCGACTGAGGATGGTAGATACGGCCAGATTTGACGGTCTTTGGGAAAGCCCGGAGGACATTCCGCCCACGGCGCTGGGGGTTGCCGACCTGGCCAGAGAGAGCGCCCGTCAGGGAGTGCATCTCTTCATGGAAAATGCCGGACAACCTATTCGAAGCATGGCGCTGGTGGTTCAAGAGGCCCGCAGGATGCTGAACGCAGACGAGGCCCTTTGCCTGGGACTTTGCGTTGACCCCATCAACAGTATGCGAGCTGACCCGGATAGCGACCCCATCGCTGAGATTGAGGCTCTCCCGCCGGACTACATTCTGATGGTCCACTTCAAGCAGACTCAAGGCTCCCAGCCCCATCCGGTAGTAGGTGATGGAGACCTTGACTACCCGCGCCTGTTGGGGGTCCTGGTGAGCAAGGGCTACAATGGTCTGGCTATTCTGGAAATTCCGGGTGGGGAACAGGTCTTCGATAACTTCAGTGAGAGCGTGGACTATCTACAAGAGTTGATGGCGTTGAGATAGCGTCATTAACGCTGATTCAGTGTACTGCTCCCCTCATTCTAACTGTTCCTACGCCGCGCCGGTTATGGACCTCAGCTTGACCCATCCCCGGTCAAAGGGGGTGAAGAAGGTCTCGGACGACTTCATGAGTTTGATAAGCCACTGGCCGTTCACTCGGACATAGTCGTTCTCGTAGCGGCCGGCCCTCCACATCGCCTGGTCTTCTCCATCCCGCTTCACCGTCATGGCCAGGAAGGTGTACCATGACCCATGAGCCTCGTCCCCGTTGACAGTGATGATGGGGTTGAGGCCCATGTGGACGGCAAAGGTGGTCCTCTCCGACGACCTCGCAAACAGTGCTCGGACCGTTTCTCTCCCCTCATGCCGCCCGTTATTGTCCTCCCGTACGCCATCCTCGGAAAAACAGCTGGCTATACCGTCGGGATTGTAGTTATCGTCACAGAAATTCAAATACCGGAAGGTGACCTGCTTTATGGCCTCTATATCCTCCAGTACCTGGACTCTGCGCTCAAGGTCTTCCAGACTCATGGTCCCCTCCTTCAGGAGTTTTGTGCTGTTGTGGCTCCGTTAGCCGTGTTCTGGCTGGGATAGGTATTGTAGTCGTATTGGTGGGAGGGATTATAGGTGAGCTACGTACTACTGTCAACGCGAGTCAGGTAGTTTGGGGCCCTTCGGGCATATTGTTTATGATCTCATCCAACGTTCTGTCCAACTCGGGCGACAACTCCACGTGCTCTGCATACGGCGTATAGTTGAAGTCTGCCTTCGCTTTATCAATAATCTCCCTGGCAGTGGGATTAGAAGAAGCCGCTTTGTCGAGCAACTCTTTCAGGCGGTGAGACTCCTCATCGCCGAGGGTCTTTAGCTCCGTCAGACCAATATCAAGATTGAAAAGTCCCTTGAGCCTCCTCAGGATGTCGTAAAAGGACCTGTGGTCCCTTGATATGCCCAGAGGCTCGTTGTTGGAGGTCAAGAAGCTATACATGGGGGCCATAGACCCAATCCTGAACACCTTCATATCCGGGTAGCCGTAATGGGCCAGCGTGACAAGGGCCATGCCTATTGTTGGGCCGCTCCTTCCGTCACTCCCATAGCTCGAAAACCTGACGCCGTATGCCTCTAATTCTGCCTTCATGTCGGGTCTGCTGAATGAGCAGTTCACGCTCCTTTCCATGTCGGGAGGTGCAGGCCCGTTGTAGCCTTCTACCAGGGCGGTGCGTCCCACTTCAAGCTCTTTTATCGCTTGAAAGAATGCTTCTCCATAGGTGTCAACACGGAACCAGGGTTCTTCGCCCAGGAAAATAATCAGGCCGTTACCCGCGTCGTAGAAATAATTCTCCCTGTACATCTCGACCACGGGAAGGCCATCATTGAAGGTGGTCCCTGGTCTGAAGGCGTCGTGAGTGCCCGGCACCTGGAACGGGTAACACGTCATGGAAATCTCTTTGCCCATCTCGCCGATCTTTCTCGCACCGAGCTTGTCTATAAGGTATTGTGGCAAACCACTGGAAATCTCGCCGCCGTCAGACCACTGGGGCCTCCAGCCGGCTATCATGTACTTTGCAGGGGGTTTTTCATGGAGCACAACAAGATTCTCAGCCATATAACACTTCTCCTATCCGGTTGAAGTCCGGCCCCGGGTGGAACGCTCTTGACCTGGATTATAACGCTGGCTGTGGGGCGGGGAGATTATCCTTTTGCTGAGGGCCCGCTTCAAGAGCGAACATACAGGTGATGGCTTGGATTTGCGACGATGACATTTGGCGAATAATCCGGGTACAAAAAGCGTACCGATGATGATATTATACACTAGTCCCAACAGGGCGGGAGAGCCAGGAAGTTACATCGCTACCTGCAGAGGGAGCAAGTCCTGTTGGATGCAGGCAGTATAGGCATGACAGGGGGCTGTAGCTCAGAGGGAGAGCACCTGCTTTGCACGCAGGGGGTCAGGGGTTCGAATCCCCTCAGCTCCACTTGGCGTTTGCTCGCCCGTCCAATAGGTGTAGGGTGACGCGAAGGGAGCCACCTAGATGAGCACCAAGCGAGTCGTCATAGTAGGTGGGGAGGTTGCGGAGCTTGGCACCGCGTACACGCTGATGAATCGGGGCACCGCTCTCCTGCTGATTGAGGCCGAGGACCAAGTGGGGGATGCGGCAGGGGTGAGACTTAGGATTCTTCGCTGCGTTCTGAATGACATGAGATTGAGACGTGGTTGGCGCAAGGAGGTTTGCGTGGGGAATGAGGTCAAGATTCCCACTTTCGCGGGAACGTCGGGTGTGCGAGGGAAAATTCAGGAGTGGGTCCGATCCCTGACGGGCCCACGATTTGTGGGTGTGACGTGAGTGTCGTGCCTCCAAGGCCCACTCCCTACTCCTACTGGGTAGTACCGCAACGGTTCCTTGCCGGCGAGTACCCTGGTTCTCTGATAAGCCCAAGGCCGATACGAACCGTTCGGACTATATTCGACGCCGTTCTTGCGTTCTTGACCTACGGTCCCAGGGGGTTCAAGGGCAATCGGCGAAAGCTTCGCTCGTTGATCGAAGCGGGCACTACCCTGTTCCTCGATCTCACAGAAGAAGGAGACTTGCCTTCTTACGAACGCCTTCTTCGTGAAGAGTCCCAGAGGCTGGGGGCATCGGTGGAGTATCGAAGGGTGCCCGTGAAGGATCAGACGACGGCCACCGGGGAACAGATGACAGAAGCTTTGGATGTCATTGAGCGGGTTCTGGGTTCTGGAGGAACGGTCTATGTCCACTGCATGCGCGGGATAGGGCGAACTGGGTTGGTCGTCGGCTGCTACTTGGTGCGCCGGGGCATGACAGGCCAGCAGGCCCTGGACGAGATACGGAACATGAGGAAGGGAATTTTGAACTCTTGGGCGAGGTCCCCGGAGACTGACGCACAAAGGCGAATGGTGCTCGAATGGGAAGGGTGACCTCGGAGTACGGGGCAGGACTAGC
>DAOUKR010000024.1:0-89596 GCA_034421095.1 Dehalococcoidia bacterium | reverse complement strand
CGTCCCGCCCTGGCTGAAGTCGGCATGCTGGGAGAGGTCGCAGATTCGGAGCGGGTCTACCTTGTGGTATCTGAAGTCTTCTTCCATCCCGTGGTGTTAGGGGTCCTGCTCACTGCCGTCATCGCCGCGGTGATGAGTACGGCGGACTCCCAGCTTCTCCTGGCATCGGCGATTGCGACGGAAGACGTGCCCGTGCTCAAGCGGGTGGCCATGGGACTGGAGGAGAATGCCCGGCTGTGGATGGGTCGAGGGATGCTCCTGGTCATTGGCGTAGTCTCGGCGATACTCTCTGTCTGGTTCCCGGACTCCATATTTGACTTGGTGAGCTTTGCGTGGGGTGGGATGGGGGCAGCATTCGGGCCAGTGATGCTCCTTGGCCTGTATTGGCGTAGATTCAACGCATCGGGCGCAGGAACAGCAGTTGTGACTGGGACCCTTGCAGCGACGCTGTGGCAGTTCCTGCACGGCGGGCCGAGCGGCATATGGGACATCCAGCCGGCGACACCCGCCTTCGTAATCTCTATGGTGTCGGCGATAGGGACCACGCTGCTGACACCAGCCCCGGCCCGATCGGTAGTGGAGCTGTTCGACAGGGTAATTGTTGGTCGGCAGGTCAATAGCTACTAGTCCGCTTGCTCCCTTGAACTGACGCCTATACCAGCGGGAGCGAGTGCCATGCTACCCAGTGCTCTCTTGTCGGGGAAACAACGTGACGAAAAGCGGGTTGGTACAGACCAGCGCCATCCAAGCGGACCGTTGTCAGCCCCGGCGGCATGACGCCTTTGGCGAGTTTGGTCCTCCGGCAATTAGGAACGTGTAAGCAGGGGCACTCACACTTGAGCGGTAATCCGGCTGCACCACGCTATATTCCAACCTCCCACTGAAAAGTTCGCAACTCAGTCTTGGCAGGCCACCCCTTGAGAGGTATCGTGCCGTTTATCAGGAACGCCTCTCCACACCGTTTGGTGAATCGCTCTACCTGTCCGACTGTATCCAAATCGACTGTCCAGGAGCATTTAAGTGTTGCTTGTCGATTGTGTCCAAAGAGTGAAAGTTCTTGGTTTTGTCCAGTATGATAGACCCGACCGGTACGGGGACCCTCAGATTCCTCAAGGAGCGTCTGATATCACCCGGAGCCTCCATCCAGCCGCTCTTTTGCGGCGTCCACGGCCTCTACCATAGCCTCAGCCAGATCTTCTAGCTTCACTTCCCGCTGAGGCTGAAGGTAGAGAAATACCACTTCCTTGACCGGTCTACCGGTTACCTCCTGGAGAGCATAGGCGTAGGCTCCACCCTGTAAGCGGTATCGCTCCACGGTGTCGGACGCTTCATCCGCGGTTACGGAATCCGTCTTGTAATCTACCACCACCATTCCGTCTGGTTCATCGAAAAGCAGATCTATGAAACCCTGCAAAGAGCCGCTTCCAACAGGTGTAGCCACGGGGACTTCCCGCCAGTGGCGTCCTGATGCCACCGCCCGTCTGACTGTGGGGCTCTCGACGGCAGCGCGGGCCAAACGGGCTATCTCACCTTCCCGTCCAGGTATGCCCTCGGCTGCGGCCTGGGCGCGAGCCCTTTCCTCTACTTCATCTCCGGTGGACAGGTCAATGGATTGTAAGACAGCGTGGACCGCCCGGCCCACTGAAGTCCCCGCCCTGCCCCTTCTCCAGGGTTCGATGTGCTCCTGCTCCGGCTTATCCTTCTCTCCAGCGTTGCGAAGCCCCGTGGCGGCGGCATACGATGGACGGCTAAGGTCTCTCACCAACCGCTGGCGCTCTTGTTGCCATTGCTCCCAGGCTTCGACGGTGTGGTTCTGGGAGACCCGAATGGCGCAGGGGCTTGAATTACCTCCGTCACCGCCCTTCTGGGTGGGAGACGGTACCAAATTGACGGGTTCCCATCGATGCGGGAAATCCTCCAAATGATGGGAAATTTCCGCTGCCCGGGTCCGTCCCCCCCGCTTGTTGGCAGATCGGCGCAGGCTAAGTACGAGGTGGTCGCGAGCACGGGTGGTAGCCACGTACATCAGGCGCACGTCCTCTGCATCGGACATCAAGCCTTCTCTTACTTTCAGTTCCTCATAATCTGAGGTGCTGATGCGGTCCTGTTCCGACCCGACCCCGACTTCAACCCTCCCATTCCTGCGATCAAACAGTACAATATCCCCTTGAGAGCCCTGACCGGAGTTGATGCCGGTCAGCACCACCACCGGGAACTCCAGCCCCTTGGCGGCATGGATGGTCATCACCCGCACCGATTCTTCGTCCGACTCTGGAACGGGAGACTCGGTGACCCGTGCTCCCTCGGCCATCTGGTTCTCCACCCACTGGATGAAGGCCCTTAAGGAACCTCCACCCGCGGCGGCGAACTGCCAGGCCCGTTCCACCAGGAACCGGTAGCGGCGCCATTGTTCCCTCATCCTGGGATGGCCGGAGGCAGCTTCCATCAACCGTCGTGCCCGAACGAACCGGTCGATGAGGTAGGCGGTTGACTCCCAGAGTCGGTCCTGGTGGAAGCGGCGCATTTCAGATAAAGCCTCTGATACTGGACTGGAAGCCCCATCAAGCGGGTCGGAGAGACAGTCGAACCGCCCTCCGCCCTCGTGGTGCGTGAACAGGTCGACGTCTGAGCAGCCAAAGGCAACAGAGCGGAGAGCCGCCACAGTTGCCACCTGGTCCGCCGGGTCATCAATGGCCTTCAGGCAGTTCAGTAAATCCCGAATCTCCTGTGTCTCGAACACCAGGGACGCACTTTCCAAGCGGTAGGGAACTTCCCGGTCCTCCAGTGCTCTTTCCAGGGCCGGCAGACCGGTGCGGGTCGGCATCAGAATGCAGATGTCGGAGTAGGTGGCGACGCGGTAAGTCTCGCGGCCCGATTCCTCGGTGGCGTCCCGGTCAAGGATTTGCCAGCCCTGGCCGACAATCTGTTGCAGAAGGACGGCAATATCTTCCGCCTCCTGCTGCCGAACCTCATTGATCGGAGACTCCATGGACACGTCGGAGAGCGCCCAAACACGGGGCCCCAGGGGGCTTTCCGTGGCAGCCTGCCATCGAGGAGTAATCGCCTCGTAGTCAGCCTGGACATATCCGGAGCCGACGCCAGGGTCATCTTCGCCCATCCAGCGCGCAAAAAGGTGGTTGACCCAGTCGGTGACGGGCCGCTGAGAGCGAAAGTTCTGCACGAGGCTGACGGTACGACCCCCCGCCTGTTCCATCCTTTCCTGCATCAAGCGCATCTGCTCTACGTCGGCACGGCGAAAACGGTAGATTGACTGCTTGGGGTCCCCCACGACAAAGAGTTTGCCTCTCTCCGGGCTGATCCCCTCCCATGAGGTGGGGCGCTGGCTGCCCTTGATGCCCTCGGCAACATCTTCTGCCAGGAACATGGTGATTTCGGCCTGGATGGGATCAGTATCCTGGGACTCGTCTATGAGGAGGTGGGTGAAACGGCGGCGGAAGTGGTCCCGGACTTCCAACTGGTCGCGAAGCAAATCCCTGGCCCAGACCAGGAGGTCGTGGAACTCGGCCCTGCCCTCGACCCGCCGCCGTTCGGCGTACTCCAGGGCGAAGTCCCGCAACCCACGGAGGATTTGGGTGAAGGAGTGCCTTCGAGCGCTTTCAATCTCTTCCCGGACGGTGGCATCCAGCTCGTTCAGCAGGTCCTTCAGGACCCTGCAGGCGTTGACGCCGGTCTCAGGGTCGATTTCCCAGTCGGCCTGCCTACCACGGCTCTGCCTCAGCGGCAGGACCCGCCACAGGAGGCGGAAGGAGGGGATCGAACCGATTTCGGCTTCGAACAGCCGACGCAGCGTTCCCCGCTTCCCCTGGACGTGGGTGAGCAACTTGTCTTCCTCTCCCAGGCGGGAGAACTCGCACAGACGCTCGACCTGCGGCCACATTTCAAGGACAGTCCTGACGGCATGGCCTTCCGGCGGCGGGCCGGTCTCGAATCCCGCTTCCCTCATGTCGGTATAGTTCTCATGGAAGGCCTGTGCCACCTGCTTGAGTTGCCCCAGGGACAGCCCCAGAGTCATGGCCAGGGAGATATGAGGGGCCAGGGAAGAATCGGTTTCCAGGGCTGCATCCAACCACTCCTCCCAGGCTTCGTCGAACCTGATGCCGGCGGCGATCTCGTCGGTGGTGTCGAATCCGGGGGGCAGGCCTGCCTCCAGAGGCCGTTCGTGGAGCAACATGCCAGCGAAGGAATGCAGGGTGCGGATGGTGGCCTGGTCCAGATCGGTGATTCCCTGCCGAAAGCGTTCCCGGTGGGACTCATCCTCGGTTGTCTCCGCTTCCTCCTCCAGCTTCTCCCGGATGCGATGCCGGAGTTCCGAGGCGGCGGCCTCGGTGAAGGTGATGGCTGCTATGCGGTCCAGGGTGGTCACGCCCTCGCCCACCAGGTTCACCGTCCGGGCGACCAGGCTGTGGGTCTTTCCGGTACCGGCGCTGGCGTCGACGAAGAGGGTCTCCCCCAGTTCGTTTTCGATGGTCTGCCGCGCCGCTTCGTCGCTGGGTCGGAACTCGGCCTCCGGCTCCGTGCCGGTGGTGAGGCCTTGGGCCATGCTATTCCCCTCCTTCGCCGGCATCGGCAGGTCCTTCTGAGGCCAGCCGCAGGTACGAGTCTAGCAGCGGGTTCCCCTGCTTGCGCTCCCACATGTCAATCCGTCGTGAAGGGCACAGGGAGTCGAAGTCGCAGAACCGGCAGTTTTCCGGTTGACCCCCTCGTCCTGGGCGACCAGGGTTGGCGGGGAAAACTCCTGCCCGGATGCCTTCAACGATAGCAGTCGCGCCATACCGGAACCGCTCGGCCGTCTCATCATCGTCCATGTTGAAGTAATCCTGCGGGAAAAACCGGAACTCCCCCCGCTTGGTGGTGAACCAGTAGGCGGCCCGGACCAGGGTGGCTCCGGGAACCATCTGTCGGGCAGCCAGGGAGTAGACTCCCAGCTGCAACCGCTTCCCCTTGTCAATCGGGTCCTTTTCCAGGTCCCGGTAGGAGTAGTTGCTACCGGTCTTGTAGTCAATAACCACGACCAAATCGCCACTGGCGCTCACGTCCAGCCGGTCTATGATTCCCCGGAAACTCAATCCAGTGACCTTGTCCGTCACCTCCGGCGTTGCGCCTCCCATGCCGAACCTGGCCTCGGGCATCACATTTTGAGTCCCGTTAGCCATCCTCAGCCTGGCATCTTCCTCTAGAAAGGTGGTCAGGTCTTCCCGTATGTCCTGCTTGGCCAAGTCCCAGAGCAGTGGCTTGCCGGTCACCCCACGCGCTTCGGCATCGGCAAAGGACTGCTCGGCCAGCTCCATCATCCGCAGGTGGCCTTCCTCTCCCCACGGCGCACCGGGGCTGGGGGAGGCCTCTGAAGCTTCATGCTCCGTCATGAACCGCTCCAGGATGTCGTGGACCAGGCTCCCTCGTTCCAAAGCACTGATCACCGCGGTTTCCTCGGGAACTTCCAATGCGCTGAGACGCAGCACGTTGCCCAGAAAGTAGCGGAAGGGACAGCTTGCCCAGTTCTCCAGGCTAGTGGGAGACACCGTCGCGCCTTCCAGCGCCTTGGCGAGCCGATCTTTCCCCGCCTCGGACGTAAGATTGCCGTCGAACTCGGTAAGGCGGGTGCCGTACCGACTCCGGCCCAGCCGGTTGGCCCGGGCCAGAGTCCCAGTCCTTGCCAGGGGGTGAGCACCCGTTTGCTCTCCGGCGTTGCGCCATCGAACTAGCCTGTTCAGATAATAATCGTGGCCGTCGGCCATGGACAAATCAGAAACCTCGGCCAGGGCACGTTCGGCGGATATGTCCACCGAGAGCCAGTCGCGGTCGCCCAGTCTGGCGAACCCGCTGGTATGCACGGGATGCCCCTCCATGGCCGACGCCTGCTCCAGCATCCACCGGGAGGGATAGGCTTGCCGCTGGGACGCCGCATCGGCGACCGGGTAGGACAGAAAGCAGCGGGGAGCCGAGGCCACTGCCGACAGATAGTCATAGCGTTCCTGGGCTATCCGCTCCTCCACGCGGGGTGGACCGCCGGCTTCACGCCAGACGGTCTCTGGAAGCAGTGGGTCAGGTGGTGGCGACGGCGGCGTACTGCCCTCGATCATGCCCACCAGCCACACCACGTCAAAGCTCATTCCCGCCGCAACTGCGAAGGGAGACACGAAGATTCCCTGCCCAGTCGCTCCCACGTGCCCGACCATGGCCCGCATTGAGTCCGCGACAGTCCCTCGAAACTCCTCGGGCGTGGTGGAGGAACGAACCCGGTCGGCTCCTCGAATCTCATCCAGCGCCCGGTCTATTCTCTCGCGGAAGCCTATCTCAGAATCGGGAATGTCTGGAGAGAGATAGTCGTCAAGCAGACGGGCAGCCCAGACACAGTAGTCGGTCCAGGAACTCCCGGCTGCCGGCGGCGTCACGTCCCCTGCCAGCTTTTCGACAGAGGCCAGGATGGCGTAGGCCGTGTCGGCCTCCTCCCTCATCCGGTAAGCCCGGGCCTCAGTGATCTCCCCATCCGCCTCTCGCCGGTCGGCGTCTTCGACCAGCTTCCGGGCATACCCTCCCAGGCGTTCCCGCCATTGGTCCAGTCCGCCGACGATTCCGGCGCGCCTGGTGAGGGAGTCCCAGCGGCTGGGGTTGAAGCCGGTGGGACTTGCACCCGGGGGCCGTACCGGGCAGTCGGTGAGCCACGCCATAACCTCTGACCGGGTGAACCTGCCCTGTGATAGCTGCAGCAGGCCCGCCAGAGTGCGTCCCACGCCGGTATCCGCAAGGGAGTCCCGTCCCGGGCCAGCCATAGGCAGGCCGGCCAACCGAAGTTCGTCCTGGACCAGGGTTCCGTAGGGATTCTCCATCCGGTAGAGGATTGCCATCCTGTGGAACGGGGTCCCGTTCAGTGTAGCTTCCTCCGTGATCCGGCGGATTACCCACCGCAGTTCCTCGTGGGTGTTGGGGGCGACGTGGAGGTGGGCGTCCTCGGGAAGGACGGAAAGTCGGTCTCCGCCGTCTCCATAATCCGCTGAGCCTCCCATGACGGGAGCCAAGGTCGCGGCCATTTCCCGCACCGGTCCGTCCGCGGCCTCGTCTGCGGTGATGCCCAAGAACACGGTGCATCGGCCACGTTCCGCCAGGGATACCATCAGGGCAGTTTGGGCCGGACTAATCCTGCGGGGAAGGTAGAAGACTATCTGCCCCAAGTCACCAAGGGCAGGAGCGGCATCCTGGCCCACTGCGTTGGCGGCGGCCAATGCCAGGTCGTCTATGTCGTACCAGTCATCACTGGTGGCCGTCCGGTATTCCCTGTAGAGCCGCGCCACCTCTCCGGATATGCCGCTCCCAGTTTCCAGAATACCCCGGCCCTCTTCGTCCAAACGACGAAGTTCGCTGAAGGAAGCTCGAAGGCTGTCCTGGGTGCTGCGGTGCTCCCGGACCGGGTACAGGGAGCCGCCTGCTTTCTCCAGGATCTGCCGAAGAAAGATGCTTTGCAATACGCCGGTAAGCGGGCGCCGCCCAGCTAGAAAGGCAGCCCCAAGAAGCTCGGCCAACATTGGGAACTCAATGAACTTGACGTTGGCGAATCCCTGGCGGCCCAGGTCATGGCGCAGGCTGAGGCTGGCGTAGCGGGACGGCGCTACCACCGTTACCGGCGCCATGGAGTCCCCGATCTTGGCTGACCGGACCAGGTCCCAGAGCACCTCACGGGTGTCCGGCGAATGGCGCACCTCCACAAGGCGACCAATATAACTGCATTTACTGCTCTCGGCGCTGTCCCCGTTCATCCGGGAATTATACCATGCACGATCCTTCTACGCTCCGTGACCTTGACCTTGTCAAGGTTGAGGAGGGTGCAGGTTTGGAGTCAACAGCATATCGTGTGAATGGGACAACCTCACCCAGACCACCTTGAGGGGGTTGGCTTGTATAGGGACTGGCCCCATGACCTCATGGTGGTCAGTGGATTCGCCGTCGAGTAAGCCCGCAATCTCCGCAGGTGGTGGTACCGAGTCTAAGAGTTGTGCCCGCCCTAAATCTGGAAATCCGATTGGCTAGCTGAGGAGTTGCGGAGACATGAGGGAAGCCGTATGACAGATCTTAATGAACTATCCCTGTTAGGTGAGGAACGATCTGCGGCAACTGTATCGCAATTTCAGGGACTCGTTAGTAACTCAGAAGAGTTAACTTTCTTGATGGGGGCAGGATGCAGCAAGTGTGCAGGCCTGCCCCTTACGAATGAGCTAACCGATAAGGTCTTGGCTGGCGCGGAAATCGAAGTCTGGGGCAAGGAGATACTAACGGTGGTAAAGGAACAATTCGCAAGTAGCGTTGGCGCAAACACTGAAGACTACCTCAGCGAGATAGTTGACCTACTGGCTATCACCGAGCGTAGAGCTGAACGGGAAGTCCAAGAAGACTCGGTATTGATAGGAAGTGCATCATATACCTCCGATCCGTTGAGGAACACGAGCGATCAGATTAAACAGGCAATCGCAAGGGCTATCAAGGCGAAGGTGAATGTGGATACATATTAGAAATTTGTGACTTCGATCCAGCAACCGATTCGCGTGAGAAGAGAGGGGCCTTTACAACCGGTGAATTACCTGATTCTGAATTACGACACGATTGTTGAAGACGCCCTAGCTATGGTCGATATTCCCTATTCAGACGATCTAGACGGGGGCGACAGCTTGGTGGGACCCTGAGGCAACCGGGTTCCTTCATGTGCCATCGTCACGACGGCGGCGAATGGCCTGCTCACGCCGGTCCGCGACCGTATGCCAGTCATCCTGCACAGGGACATGGAGGAGTTCTGGCTGGATACCAGCATCGACGAAGCGGGAGCGCTGGGGGAGGCGCTCACTCCCTACCCCGCCCAGAACATGGAGGCCTGCGAGGCCTCCACACTGGGCAACTCTGCCGCCAACGATAAGCCCGAAGGCGTAGTCCGATTAACCTGATTGCCCGAACGAGTGTATGGACCTCCGGGGATGTCACTGCTGTATGGTCATATTGTGACAGACTTTGGTGAGCCTTCCAGGCTTAGCGACATTTCGAAGACGGTTCTGTCTATCGTCAAGTTTGGTAGGCCGTCAGGGATTCGAACCCTGGACACCCGGATTAAAAGTCCGGTGCTCTGACCAACTGAGCTAACGGCCCACAATATCCAACAGTGGGATCTAGCCTACCTGATAGGGGTCAACGCTCCTATTATAGCCGAGCTATCGGAGCTTCTCAAGCGGAGAGGGCCTCCGGGACGCTAGGCATTTCCAAAGCCTCCATCCTCCGTCATTACTCTGAAAATAGAAGGCAAACACATCCGAACACGTCGTTCCGGTCGTACCTCCGGTAGATTCGCCGTGGCGAACCTTGAGCCGGAATCCATTCGTCTTTGTCCGTCACCCCCTGGATTCTGACGAAAGCCAGAATGAGCGAAGAGGGGGACTGGGATGGTGAAAGAGCGAGGAACGCTTGATTTCCCCGATGTCCGGTAATAGTATGGGCGTGCCCGCAATCGGGAATCCGTCGGTAAGGAGGTCTTTCGATGAATAGTGACCGTCCGAAGATAGGCATAGGGCTGGCTCGGATGCATCCGCAGGACATGCTAACCCTGGCCCGGGAGGCCGATGAGGCCGGAATTCACGCAATAACCGTAGGTGACAGCAGCTATGATTCTCTGGCAGTTCTTTCCGCCATGAGCATTGTCACCCGCCGAATCAAGCTGGTTACCAACGTTGCTACTTGGACGAGGACCCCGGTTACCCTCGCGCGTGCCTGCCGCAGTCTGGATTATCTCAGCGATGGACGGTTCATTCTGGGTCTGGGCAGTATGCCCGCCCGTTGGAACGAGGAACACCATGGAATCTCCGGTGAGGCGATGCTTTCCCGAATGCGGGAATACGTTGAGCTAGTGCGCATACTGTGGGAAGCCACTCCTGACACTCCGGTGGACTATGCAGGGCGTTTCTACACCGTCTCAGGCTACCGGGTGCATGAGCCGCCCCCGCGTCCTGGTATCGCTGTTTATATAGGAGCCAGCCGGCGCAGGATGATTCGCGAGACCGGCATGTGGGCCGACGGTATTCTGTTCAACTGGAACTTCACCATCCCCTGGTTCAAGGAAACGGCCTTTCCGGCTCTCGACGAGGGCGTCAGGAGGGCAGGGCGTTCAATGGACGAGCTTGAGTTGGTGGCCGGGAGGCAGGTCTCCGTCGCCGACAGCCGAGAGGAGGCCGAGCAAGCGCGTGCCGCCTTCCGCCGCCACGTAGCACGGAGCTACTTCGCGGTTGACTACCACCAGCAGATATTGACCTCCCTTGGGTTTGGTGAGGAGGTGGTTGCCGGCGCCGCAGCCATGGCTCGCGGAGACAGAGATGGTGCTATCAACGCAGTCAGCGACCGAATGGTGGATGAGTTCACTATTATCGGGACACCTGACGAGTGCCGTCAGCGTGCGTCGGAGTACACCCCGATGTTGAGTTGGTTCTGGCTCTCGCCATCAGCCGAGGGACTATCCCGCTCCGAGAGGTTGAGGGCCGCACGCCGCGTTATCGAGACCTTTGGAGACGCTCGGTAGTATTCGGTTATATGCCGGGGATGCGTAGCTGCACTCCGGCCTTCTCTTCCTGAAGTTTGACCACGGCGTCCGAGTCCTCCAGGCCCCATCCCCTGAATAGCGCCTCTACATGCTGCTGGTCAACGATATTGGAGACCTCCATGGGCAGACCGAGTTCTCTCCCCAGGTCCGTTGCCAGACGTATATCCTTGGCCGCCAGGGAGGTGGCAAAGCCCGGCTCGAAGTTGCCCTTGAACAGGAATTGAGAGAACTTTTCGGTGAGCCTCGCGCAGCTTCCGGAACTGGTGGCTATCACGTCGGCCAGGACCGCCAGATCTGCTCCAGCCCTCACGCCCAATGTGAGAGCTTCCGCCAGCAGTGACCCAACACCCATACTGACGAGGTTGTTGCAGATTTTGCAGACCATCCCGTTCCCAACGGGGCCGCAGTAGACTACGTGACTCCCGATTCCATGTAGTGTGGGCTTGATTCGGTTGAAAACGGCCTCGTCTCCACCTACCATGATGGTAAGGGATCCGTCCGCCGCCCTGTGCACTCCGCCGCTCACCGGAGCGTCCAGCACCATGACGCCCTTTTCTTGGCATACCTGGTGAATGTGACGTATAGAGGTGGGCGAACTGGTGGAGAGGTCCACGTATATGGACCCTGTCGTTGCACCCTCCAAGATGCCGTCCTCGCCTAACACCACCGCTTCAATATCTCTAGGAAATGGAAGAGAGGTAAAGATTATCTCGCTGTCGGAGGACGCGGTCTCGGCGGGGGTATTCGCCCAAGTTGCCCCCATCTCCAGAAGATTGGTAGCCGCCTCCCTTCGGAGGTCGTGGATGACAAGCTGGTGGCCCGCCTTTATCAGGTTGGTTGCCATGGGGTTGCCCATGTTTCCGGCCCCTATAAATCCAACTTTCATAGCGGACCCGTCCTTTCTATTCCTTCAGGGCCCCGCCTCAGGCGGGTCACTTCAGCGTTCCATCTGTCCGCCACGGCGGGTCGGTCCGGGGGAAGAGGGCTTCCGGCAAATGCCCAATATGAGGCTAATGACTGCCCCGTGCCTCTAGCTTTTCACGAGGTCGCGCAGCGCTTCGGTGAGGGCCGGCAACACCTTCTGCCAGTCACCCACCACTCCATAGCGGGCCTCCTTGAATATGTTGGCATCGGCGTCCTTGTTTATTGCGACTATCACCTTGGCCCCGGAGCAGCCGGCCATGTGCTGGCTTGCACCCGATATGCCAACGGTAATGTAGAGGTTTGGCGTGATGGTCTTTCCCGTAAGGCCTATCTGCCAGTTGGCCGGCACCCATCCTGAGTCCACAGCGGCACGGGATGCTCCCACTCCCGCTCCTATCACGTTGGCCAGTTCCTCCAAGTCTTTGAAAGGCTCAGGGCCGCCGAGACCCCTGCCGCCAGCCACGACGACTGCCGCATCCTCCAGCTTGATGCCTTCAGATGCTTCCTTTACCACGTTTACCACCTTTGATTTGGCGATGGAAGGGTCAAGCTCTACGGTGAAGGGTATCACTTCTCCCTGGCGAGACGGGTCGGCTTCAAGAGGCTCGTATACCTTGGGTCTTATGGCTGCCATCTGGGGAGTGTCAACGCAGGTCACGGAGGCCATTGCATTGCCGCCGTAGACTGGTCGGTTGGCCAGGAGGCGTTTGGTCTCGGGGTCAATACTCACGTCCATGCAGTCCTGGGCAAGACCTACGCCAAGGCGGAAGGCCAACCTGGGGGCCACGTCCCTGCCGCTAACGGTCCGCCCCAGTAGCAGAATGTTGGGGGAAACGTGACGGCACAGTCTGTCCAATGCTGCCAGATAGAGGTCTACCTGAAACTCAGCCAGGAGGGGCTCGCTCACGGTATAGGCTTTATCTGCCCCCAAGGTGATGGACTCCCTGGCCGGGCCTTCTAGCTCTGTCCCCAGCAGCCCAATGGACATCTCTTCGCCCAGAACGTTAGCCATCTGGCGTCCGACGGCCAGGACCTCCTTGCTGGTAAGGCTAAGCTGACCGTCTACGATTTCAGCTATAACCATGACCCCTTTTGCATCCATATAAGACCTCCCGGGGATTAGCAATCATCTGAACGTCCGAATCCGACCTACCTGCGGAGGGCAGGTAGCTAGATAAGTTTGGCCTCCCTGAGTCGCAGCGCCAGGTTTCTACCTGCTTCCTCTTCATCCGCTCCTTCGATGAACTCGCAACTTTTCTCCGTAACGGGTACAAAGAGGTCCACGAGGGTGAGACGGGGATTCATTTCGGACGTGTCAATTTCAAGGTCGTGGGCGCTCCATATCGTGGGTTTCTTGCGGGTGGCCGACATGATTCCCCGGAGAGTAGGATAGCGGGGTTGTCCCAGTTCGTTGCTGACTGTAACCAGGGCAGGTAGCTGGGACTCGACCACCTCATAGCCCTCGGGAATTATGCGTTCTACTATCACCTTGCCGTCGTCAACCTCTACTTTCTTACCTATGGTAACGCAAGAGATGTCAAGAATCTCGGCGACTCCAAGTGGCACCTGAGCGTTGTCCCAGTCCGAAGCCTGACGTCCACAAATGATGAGGTCGAAACGGTCCAGCTTCCTTATGGCGGCAGCCAGTACGTGGGCTATGAAGAAGCTGTCCGCCACGTTGTCGAATGCCTCGTCCTGAAGCAGGACCAGTTCGTCGGCGCCCATTGACAGGGGCTTCTTCATTACGTCCATGGAAAAACCCTTGCCCATGGATATAACGGTTATGGTAGCGCCCTGAGACTCTTTGATTTGAAGGGCTGCTTCAACGGCGTTCTCGTCGAATCCATTAACCACTGGCGGTATGTTGGATGGTGTGACCACCGACCGGCTCTCCCGGTCAACCTGGAAAGCGGACACGGGCATCTCGGGGTCTATGACCTGCTTGGCAAGGACGACGATATTCAAGGACATAGTACCTCCTCTGGGTCAGTCACAGCGGGACATTACTCCTGCCTACCGGCAGGTAGGACAGAACACCGTGAAATATAGCACCGGCGTAATGTACTGTCAAACGCATGACGCTGAGGCTAAGGGTCTTATGGTTGTTATTCCGAACGCCCCAATCCGTCACTCCGAAGTTAGTGAGGAGTCTAAAATTCTCAGGTGGCAGAACGGCACAAATAACAAGGTCTTAGTCCCTTCACTCGCTTCGGAGCAACAGCGCAAAGACCCTAGGCATCCCGTCTAGCGGCTCAGGAATGGGATAACGATTCGACGGAGGGGGTCTGGGTTGTTGAGTGCCAGGTGGCGTATAGGCGGTTCGGGAGCGGAGGGCAAAAGGGGAGCCAGACTTGGGTCAGTTGGCAAGAGGTCAAGTCCAATGTAATTTTGTGACGCTGTCAAGTAACCTCATTCCCAGGCATTGACCTAGGAAGCGGAATAAGATGGATGCCCATACGGCTTGGACTGGATTGAATGGAGGGAATGCTTAACTTGCTCGATCATGTCGGGGTAGCTAGCTCACTTCGTCCCTGCGACTGATATACTCTTCGGCGGTTAGCTCCCATGCGTCCCGAAGCTCTGAGTCCGGCTTTTTCTTGCAGTTCTGCACTCTCCCGTCTATCCTGAGCTTTATCAGAACGCCATAGGTAATCTCAATGCCGTCATGTGTGCTGAAGATGCCTGCCCTCTTGCCTATCTCATACGCCCACATGCTCTCTCCTCTTTCCTTGGCCTCCAGCAGAACATCCAATACGGCCTCCTCCAAGTGGAACATACCCAGTCGGGTGTGCTCTTTGGGACGTATCAGTCGCCGGATCTCCGCCATCGAAAACCTCCACTCTAGTTCAAGTTGTCTTTGAGGCGGGCGTATTTTAGCGTCAGCTACCTGATATATCTAGGGTGAGCTATCCCTTTCGTGCTGACACTCGACTTTCCTTTGAAGCTTACTCAGAATACCCAGTATAATAATACTATATTACCATGAGGATAGATACCCGCTCTTCTGCTTAGCTCAAGCGGTTTTGGCTATTCTCCCTTGTGGTTGGCCTCCAGCAGAACATGTAGCAGCACCTCTGCTAAGAGCAACGTAGCCGTATGAGCCTATGATTCGGGTTGCATCTTCGTGGGCAACCCTTCTTACCCTTACGTCGCCATCTGGCAATACCGACACGCTTACTTCCCTTCTGAGTCGCAAAGGAGTATTCTTATCGAAAAGAGGTGAAAGGTCATCTGCCAATGACGCCAGAGGGATTTCCACGTCACCGGGTCCCATTCATAGGCACCAACCATATGGTTGCTTCAGGTCATTATCTCGCAGCCCAGGCGGGATTCCGTGTGCTTGAGGAGGGCGGAAACGCAATTGATGCGGGAGTAGCCTCAGGTATCGCCATAAACGTGGCCCTTCCCCACCTCACGAGCTTTGCCGGGGTCGCCCCAATCATCCTCTATCTGGCCGATAAGCGAGAGGTACTGACCATAAGTGGGCTTGGTCGTTGGCCCAAAGCTGCTAACCTGGATGACTACCTGAAGAAGTATGGCGGCGAGATACCTCTCGACATGCCCAGAAGCGTAGTGCCGGCTGCCTGTGATGCCTGGATTACCGCTCTGGAGCTATATGGGACCATGACCTTTGAGCAAGTAGTATCGCCCGGTCTTGAGATGGCAGAGAAAGGCGTACCCACCTCCTATAATACCAACGGTGGCATCAATCGGTACAGGGAGAATATCGAGAATCAACCCGGCACCGTCGAGATTTTTATGCCCGGCGGAAGGCCCCTCCAGCATGGCGACGTGTTTGTCCAGAAGGACCTGGCACGGGTCTTCCGGCAGATGATAGAAGTGGAGAGGGCTAATGCCTACAGGGGTCGCCAGGAGGCCATGAGAGCCGCCAGGGACTTCTTCTACAAGGGCGAAGTGGCCGAAAAGATGGTGCGCTTCTGCCAGGAGAACAACGGCCTCCTCACCATGCAGGACTTTGCCGATTTTAGCGTTAAGGTGGAGAAGCCGGAGGTAGGGACCTATGGAGACTATACTGTTTACACTTGTGGGCCCTGGTGTCAGGGTCCGGCCCTTATTGAAGTGTTGCATATCCTGGATAGTTTCGACCTCCGGGGGATGGGTCACAACTCCGCCCAATACGTCCATACCCTGGTGGAAGCTACAAAGCTGGCTTTTGCCGACCGCGAGGCCTACTACGGTGACCCGGATTTCGTGGACGTGCCGATGGCCGGCCTGAACTCCAAGGAGTACGCGGCGGTCAGACGTGAAGCGATAGACCCTGAGAGAACACGTCTCGAATTGCCTCTCCCAGGCAACCCGTGGCCCTACAGAGGCAAGGAGGTGGTTCCGCGTGCTGCCACGAATGCCCCGGCTCCTGGGCTTCCTGTCCCAGATACCAGCTATACCTGCGTCGTAGACCGATGGGGGAATGCCTTCTCGTCCACTCCCAGCGACGGATTTACCCACACCCCTATCGTTCCCGGCTTGGGACTGATTATCTCCTCCCGTGGAGGCCAGAGTTGGCTGGACCCGGCCCATCCCTCCTGCCTTGGGCCTTGGAAACGTCCCCGTCTCACTCCCAGCCCGGCCATGGTCCTCAAGAAAGGCGAACTGTACATGCCCTTTGGGACTCCGAGCGACGACATGCAGGTGCAGGCCATGGCCCAGATGTTCCTCAGCATAGTTGAGTTTGGGCTTAATCCCCAGCAGGCGGTGGAAGTGCCCCGGTTCCGTTCAAATGCCTATCCCAATACATCCTGGCCTCATTCCTATGAGCCGGGCCAGCTTGTCCTGGAGGGCCGTATCGGGGTGGAAGTGGGCGAGGCGCTGGCGAAGCTGGGCCACAAAGTAGAGTGGTGGAGTGGGGCGAACATGTCTACCGGAGACCTGTGTGGCATCGTAGCAGACCGGGAGCGTGGCATCCTTTTGGGTGGCGCAGACCCCCGGTGGGACAGCTATGCCCTTGGCTGGTAACGAGCGGACAACAATTTGGAGGAGCGAATATGAAAGCTACGACTCGGTTACGCAGGATGCTCGGTTCGGGCAACCTCGTGGTAGCCCCCTTTGTTCTGAATGCCTTCCATGCCAAGATTGCCGAGGCCACGGGCTTCGAGGCGGTGTACATGACCGGCTCCGGTACCGCCGCTGAGAGGGGTTTTGCCGATGTGGGCCTCATAACACAGACCGAGATGGTTCAGAACGCCAGGTATATCGCAGGGGCCGTCTCGGCTCCTGTGGTGTGCGATGCGGATACCGGATACGGCAACCCCATCAACGTCTGGCGGACTGTGCGGGAATACGAGGACGCCGGAGTAGCGGCTATACACATAGAGGACCAGCTCTCGCCGAAGAAATGCGGGTTCTTCGAGGGCAAGGAGGTCATACCGCAAGATGAAATGGTGCAGAAGATTCACGCTGCCTTGGACGCTCGCAGAGACTCGGATTTTACCATCATTGCCCGCAGTGACGCCTACGCTGTGACCGGATGGGAAGACACCGTAAGGAGGTGTAAGGCTTATATAGACGCCGGAGCCGACATGGTGTTCGTGGATGGCATCAAGACCGTGGAGGACTTGCAGGCCTACGCTGCCGACTTGAAGGACGTGCCACGGATGTACAATGGCGACCTTCTACCGACCCAAGAGGTGGACAGGATGGGCTATAAGCTCATGATTTGCGGAGCTACCACTTGGAAGGTGTACCTGGCCGTTAAGGACTCTTTTGAAGAATTGAAGACGACCGGCCAGATAAACCTTGACCGATGGGAAACGCGCTGGGACTACCCCAACCTGCTGGGACTGGAAGGTATATACGAAATGGAGCAGAGGTACGGGGTATCCGAGGCACCTGCTCGCCGATGAGGAAGGGCTAGAACAAGGCGATGGGATTGACGGGAGAGCCCGTGCCGCCCTCTACCTTCAGCGGGGCGACCATCAGCATGAACTCGTAGCGGCCTTCTTGGGCACATGCCTCTGCGAGGGGTTGCAGCAAGGCATTGTCCAGCAGTGCGACTCCGTAGGCGAAGATCGCGCCGTGGACTCCCCAGGGAATGTCGTACCCACCGGGTGCCAGGTCCATCATGTCCCAGACTATTATTGACACGTCATGGTCTCTTACAAAGGGGAGGCACGAGACGTGGAGACCCGGCCTCTCCGGGTTGCTGGCGGCGTATGCAGCGTAGGGCTGGGCATCTGAGAAAGCCTCCCGCCCGCTGTAGACTACCAGAGCGTCACCGGACTCCACCGTTACACCCTCAGTTCTGGCTATGTCTTCCAGCTCTTCGCCGTGGACGGGGCGGTCTTGCGTAACGTAGGCTTCACCCCGGTATTTGGGTACGTCAATGAATACACCCCTGGTGATAATCCCGTTGCTCCACTGGTCCACGGCTCCAAACTTGGCTCCGTCGAAGGTGATTTCTTCAGCAGGGTCGCGGCCGTTCCACATGCCGTTTTCATTCCATACGTGACACAGAGCGTCCAGATGGGTTGAAGCGACTCCGTGATAGTAGATTCCATAGTAGTCTGCCGAGAAGCCGCCCTTCTCACCACGAGGTACGGTACGCATCCAGTGCTGCGCCGGGGTTGGGTTTTCCGGGCTGGGAGTCTTTGGAAAGTACCTGCTAAGGGACACGGACCTTCCGCTGCGTACCAGGCTGGCGGCGGCTACACGCTTCTGAGGGGTGATAAGGTTTATAGCCCCAACCTCGTCATCTTTGCCCCACCGTCCCCAATTGCTGCGTTCCTTGAAATAGGAGTCCACCTCTTCTCGCGTTGGCAGATTTCTCGCAGTCATACTATCCTCCTGGCTGGGCTTGCTAATTCTCAAGTCAATGTCCGCCAACAGTCCTCTGGCTGTCCGACATGCTACGTTTCACCCAGGGGCAGGTCTGAAACTTGTCTTCGCTCATTTTAGCATGGATTTCAAGGCCACGCCTGTTCTGTCGGGTTGACGATGTCCGTAGCTGTAACTACAATGGCTCATGTGGAGCCGTGACTGAGTTGGCACCATCTTTCGCCGAGTCCGTTGCTGCCACTGAGTAGAATCAATCGAGTTGACATAAAGTAGAAAGCAACCAGGCGTGTGGGAGGAACTATGGCACTGTCCAGTGAAGACCGGGTCCGGGAGTTGGCCGGGCTGGTGGGCATCACCATTTCTGAGGACGAGCTATCCGAGGTAACCAGTCGCTTCGATAGCCTTGTGCAGGAGTTGGAACGTCTCAAGGAACTCGACCTTGACAATATCCAACCTGTAGTCCTGTTCCCGGAAGAGGAGGCGTAAGATGGTCAGCCAGGACATACCATTCCTGTCGGCGGCCGAGACTGCTGAGGCGATCAGGGCAAAACGAGTCTCTCCGGTCGAGGTGGTGCAGTCCTATTTGGAGCGTATAGACCGGTTGGACTCCAACCTGAAGGGCTACATAACCGTGTGCCGCGAGGAAGCCCTGGATGCGGCTCGTCAGGCTGAGCAGGCCGTTCAGAGGGGAGATGGGTCGGGTGCTCTATTTGGCGTGCCGGTGGCAGTCAAGGACCAGTTCTGGACCGAAGGTATACTCACCACCAACGGTTCCCGTACCTACAAGGACTTCGTTCCGGGTGAGGACGCCACGGTTATTAGCAGAATCAAAGATGCCGGCGCCATTCTCCTTGGCAAACTCAACCTCAGTGAACTGGCTATGGGCGGCACCCAGTCACCTCCCTGGGGCATACCCAGAAATCCCTGGGACCTGGAGCGCACTCCGGGAGAATCCAGCAGCGGCTCCGGGGTGGCCCTGTCAGCCCACCTGTGCGCTGCATCTTTGGGGGAGGACACGGGCGGTTCGGGGCGAGGGCCGGCTTCCTATTGCAACGTGGTGGGCTTGCGGCCCACCTTCACTCGGGTGAGCCGCTTCGGCGTCACACCAATGTGCTGGTTCATGGATGCTGCCGCGCCCATGACCAAGACGGTGGAGGACTGCGCCCTGGTCCTCGGGGCAGTTGCCGGCTATGATCCCAAAGACCCCTACACCAGCCGGAAGCCCGTCCCGGACTACACCGCCGGCCTAAGGGACGGCGTTCAGGGTCTGCGTGTGGGACTCATCCGTGAGCTCCATGACAGCGACGACATGGACCCGGAGGTAAAGTCGGCTGTTGAGAGTTCCCTGGAGGTGTTCCGGCAGTTGGGAGCGCAGGTACAGGACGTGTCCATCCCTCTGGTATCTCTGGCTGGGGCCATTTTTGTGGGCATTGCCGATACGGAGGGAGCCGGTGCCAGGGACGAAATCCTGCGCACCCGGCCCCTGGACCTGGACGCGGCAAGCAGGACACGCCTGCAATCTGCGGCCCTTGTCCCGGCCAAGCTCTACAACCGGGCAATGAAGGCCCGTGTGATTCTGCGGCAACAGTTCATGGAGGCCCTGGAGCAGGTGGACGTGCTGGTGTCCCCGACCTCTCCCTACCCTCCGCCCAGGCATACCAGTCTCACTGCCCCCTTCGAGAACACGGACCAGGTCAGGTCCCGGTTCTTCTTCCGGCGGTCATACACGGGTTCCTACGCCCTGGCCTCCCTGCCCGGTATCTCGGTCCCGGGTGGGTTCACCGCCGGCAACCTTCCCATAGGTCTCCATCTGGGAGGCCGCCCCTTTGCCGAGGGTACCCTGCTGCGTGCCGCCTATGCCTACGAGCAGGCCACACCCTGGCACTCGATGCGCGCACCCGGGTTGTGAGGTCGTGATATGCCTACACGGTTTCCCTATTTCTGACTTGGAGAGGCCCTACTTGATAAGCCGCCGGCGCATGAAATAGGAGGCCATGAAAAGAGCAACAACGGCGTAGGCTATCAACTCCAGCGCCCAGGCGAACATAGTCCAGGAGAGGTCTCCGGTTACAAGGCCTCTTACCAGGGCGGTCGCTGGCGTTAGGGGAAGTACCCAGGCGACGGACTGGACCCAGTCCGGCAGGCGATCCAATGGGAAGAAAACGCCGCTAACCCAGAACATCGGCAGGATAAACAGAGTGAAGAAGTTGTTCATGGATCCGATTGTGTTGGCAGTGGCGGTCATAATCATGGCAATTGAAGCAATCGAGACCCCTATGAGATAGGCGCTGGGGATAGCCAGCACCGCCATGGGCGAGTCCACCAGCCCGAACATGGCCGCCACCGCCAGTACGGCTACGGCCGACAACACCGCTCGGGTGGCGCTCCACATGACTTCTCCAATGACAATATCCGCAGGTCCCAGGGGCGAGAAGAGGACGGCTTCATATATGTGATGGGTCTCCATCCGCAGATATGCGCCGAAGGTGCTGTCAAAGGTGGCGTGGAACATGGCGTAGCTGGCGATAATTCCGGGGGCGAGAAATTCCGCGTAGCTCAAGTCGTCGTCGAAGCCCTGTATATATGACCCCAGACCGAATCCCAGGGCTACAAGCAGGATGAAAGGCTCAACGAAGATACCGCCGACCTCCACACCCCAGGAACGAAAGAAGGCGTCGCGATTTCGTTGCCAGACCCGGAAACCGCCCCAGATGACGGTGTTCTGCACTGTGTGGGTGATAATGCTCATTCTCCCCGCAGCCCCCGACCCGTCAGTCGAAGGAACACATCCTCCAGATTTCCGGGTCGTTGAATCACCCGATGACCCTCCAGGCCTATCTTCTCCGGGACAAGTACACCGTTTTTGCCGAAGATAAAGACGGAGTCTCCCGTATCGTCGAATTCAAGCGTCTGTCTCTCCAGCATGGCTAACAGGTTGGCTTTCTCCGCCATACCTATCCTAATCTCTATCACCTGTTCTCCAGCGTAGCTTCCGATAAGCTCCGTCGGGGCGCCTTCGACGAGAATCTTGCCTCCGTCCATCACCACCAGGCGGTCACACAGGTAGGAAGCCTCCTCCATGTAGTGTGTGGTCAGCAGTACGGTCACACCCTGGGACTTGAGGAGGCTCAAGTTCTCCCACATGAAGAGGCGTGCCTGGGGGTCAAGGCCCGTGGTCGGTTCGTCGAGTATCAAAATCTTCGGCGTGTGGATTAACGCCCGTGCGATTAGGAGCCTTCGTCTCAAACCACCCGACAACTCATCGGGCTTATCGTGGGCCCTTTCCTTTAGCTGGAAAAGCTCCAGGGTTTCCCATGCGCGGCGGTTCGCGGTGTCTTTCGGCAAATTGAAGAAGCGCCCAAAGGACAGCAGGTTCTGTATCACACTCAGGTCCGAGTCAAGGCTGTCGGCCTGGGAAACTACCCCCAACACCCGCTTGATGGCGCGCTGATTGCGGTGTACCTCTTTGCCGTCAACCCAAAGCGCCCCTTCAGTCACGGGAGATATGCAGGATATCATCTTCATTGTGCTGGTCTTGCCGGCACCGTTAGGACCCAGAAATCCGAAGCATTCCTTTCGTCGAATAGCAAAGCTGATGCCGTCAACTGCGACCAGGTTGTTATAGCGCTTGGTCAGGTTGGTGGCTGAGATTACATTTTCCGGTTCCAATTCTTATCCCGTATGTTCCCGGGCGAACTCTCCTATGCGTTCAACCGCCTCCTGCCCTTCAGGGAGTAGATGAGCGTACATGTGCCAGTTGTGGGGCATGTCATCCCAGACTTCCAGGGTTGCGTCTACCCCGGCGAAGCGCGCCCGCTCCGACAGGCGGACCGAGTCATCCAGAAGTACCTCTATGGAACCCACCATCATTATCAGTGGCGGCAACCCGTGCAGGTCGGCGTGAATTGGAGAGGCAAGGGGTGTTCGGGGGTCTTTGCCCCCCAGGAAAATCTTTGCCATGCGCGAGAGACGCTCCCGGTTGACGGAAGGGTCCACCTCGGCGTTGGTGGTCATGGACCCTCCGGTGTGTTCCAGGTCTGCCCAGGCCGAGACGCAAATCCCGGCTGCCGGCAAAGGCTCTCCAAGATACCGCAAGGCTACCAGGGCCGATACCGTCAGGCCGCCGCCCGCCGAGTCCCCGGCTATCGTGATTTTTGCCGGGTCAGTGCCGTTGGACAGAAGCCATCGGTAGGCGGCGACGGCGTCCTCAACCGGCGCTGGGAATGCGAACTCGGGTGCCAGGCGGTAGTCCAGGCCCAGGACTCGCCCCCTAGATGCCTGTGAGATGCGCGAGAGGGTAGCCCTGTGGGTCCTGGTGGAGCCGAACAGGTAGCCGCCACCGTGGAAGTACAGCATAACCTTGTTTTCGTCCGCTCCCGGTGCTGTGACCCACTCTGCGGCCACGTTGCCCACGCCTACGCGCTCGCATCTCGTGCCTTCGACCAGAGGGAAATCGTATGTGAACCTCTCGTAGGATACGTGGTCATCCTCCACCGTTTCGCTCCGCCCTGCCGACCGCGCTTTCATCATCTCTATGACCCTGTCAAGCTGCTGACTTGCTGCCATTCTCCCCCTCCTTGTGCTGGTTCGCCTCCGAATATGGCAATTCTCGCTACAGCAATTGTATTTATGACCCATGGCATCGTCAAGAATTCACCCGTCATTCCCGTGAAGCCTGTCCCCGACCCCGATTGGGGAACGGGAATCTACATCCTGGCATACTGGATTCGAGTTTTCGCGGGAGTGACGAAAATAACCTGCAATATAGAAGAATCGAAAGGCCCCTGCCGTGTGTCGTTCCGAACGGAGCGAAGCGGAGTGAGGAATCTGGGATGGCGCTTCACGGAAGCAGGCCATCCTTCTTTGATGCCTCGTTCCTGCCATGATATACTCGACCCCATGAATCCGAACATGGAGAGGCCCCAGGTCGGCGTGGGAGTCGTGTTTCTGAGGGACGGACGGGTCTTCCTTGCCCGGCGTCAGGGGTCCCATGGCGAGGCAACCTGGGCCTCCGCGGGGGAAACCTTGAACTGGGCGAGTCGCTGGAAGGTTGTGCCCGTCGTGAGGCGTTGGAAGAGTTGGGTCTGGTAGTCGGGGAGCTGCGATTTCTCTGTGTGGCCAACATCATCGCCTATGGCCGGCACTATCTGGACGTTGAGTTTCTCGGCGAAATCGGCGACCAGGAACCCCGGCTAGCGGAGCCGAAAGCTTTCACCGAGTTCGGCTGGTTCCCTCTGGATAACCTGCCACAGCCCATCTTTGAACCCATGAGGTATGCATTGGACAGCCTGCGCACCGGACGGCACTACTATCCCGGTGAGTAGGGAGAAACGGCCCGTCGGTCAGCTTGAGAATCCAGCCTCACTAACTCACCCAATTCCAATCCTTAGCTCTAAGCTTTGATATTCGCAAATCGGGTCTCAAGCTCTAGGCCATCAATAAGAGTTATTCTCTTGTCCTTTGCGAAATCTCTGGCGGGTTTAGAGAATTCACTAGTGGTGACAAGAAAGCCCTGTGAGATGTTGTGGTCAGCTGCGACCGCACCGAAGAGGTCTCTTACTGCATCTACGCCCACGGTGTTGCTGTAGCGTTTGCACTGGACGACGACCCGTCCTCCACCCACTCCCTCTCTATACCCGTCTAAATCTATGCCACCGTCTCGAGTTCGTTGGGTCACGGAAAGCTTGCATCCCAAGGCTTCGAATAAGCTACCGATCGCCCATTCAAATTCTTCCGGGGACATGTCTACAAACTTCTCATTCTTTACTGCCCCTTCTTTACCGGGCGGCTTCAAGCCGAATAGACCGAATAAATCTTCGTCAGACCAACGTTCAAGGGCTTTTTCGTCAAGCTCGGAGCCCATATCGCCAAATACCCTTTCGAATGTGTCTCTCTTTTCTTTTAAGATTTGCGCTATACGCTCTTCAACTGTGTCAGACGCGTAAAGAGAGTGGGCGAAAACGGGCTTCTTTTGACCTATCCTAAAAACCCGTGCGGTTCCTTGGTCAACAACGGCCGGATTCCACCAGTGATCGAAGTGGAAGACGTGGTTAGCTCTGGTAAGGGTGATCCCAGTGCCGCCGGCCTTGATAGAGATCAGTAGAATCTGATGAGTGTCATCTTCCTGGAATCTCTGGATCACATCATCCCTCTCCCTTATGCTGAGCGAGCCGTCAAAGGTCAGCGGTCTGAATTCCTCAAGCTTGTGGACAATTCGTTCCAGAGTTTTGACTGGATACTGAGAGAATATCAGCGCTTTATCATTTTGGGTGACAATCTCTTCTAGTCCGTCTTTCAGAAATTCCAGCTTGCAACTTTCGCCGGACTCCTCGTCATAGTTGCAAATCTGCTTTAACCTGCTTATCAGTGCTAAAACGTTTATTCGACTAGCGTCTTCTCCCAGTGCTTGGATACCTGCTATGCCACTCTCTTCCTCACAGTTGTAACGTGCCCTTTGAGAATTGGTTAATTCCAGCCAATGTTCTTGGTGGGTGAGATCAGGGAAGTCGGCATCGACACCCGAATCCTCAATCGAACGTCTTAAGGTATATGGTGCGATTCTTCTACGGACAGTAGGTGCATCTGGCAATTCATTTGCACCAAACAAGCCAGGTGCAAGAAACGAAAAAATAGAAACTGCGTCTTGAGCGGTGTTTTCAATAGGTGTTCCACTTAAGGCCCAACGCCATTTAGGATTGAGTCTCTTGACCCCTCTATGATTAGCAGTAGTCGGGTTCTTGATCTTTTGTGCCTCGTCTAAAATGCAAAGGTCAAATTGATCTGCTCCAATCTTGGACGCATCTCTCGCGAGCGTTTCATATGAGACAATGTGTACCTCGGCTGGCGCTTTCCAAGCCTCAAAACGAACATCCGGCGAGCCGTGGATTCTTAACGATCGAAGGTCTGGAGCCCAGGATTTGAGTTCTCTTTCCCAAACGATTGTCATGCTGGCTGGACAGACAACCAAAGTCCTCTGTAGAGACCCATTTCTGAAAAGTAATCTCATGGCGATGATGGCTTGTATGGTTTTCCCCAAACCCATTGCGTCTGCCAAGAGGGCCTCTTTCCTATCGAAAAGCCATTGCACGCCGAATATTTGAAAATTGTATGGTTTGAGGCCGTTGGGGAAAACAGTAGGTTGCCCGACAGGCTTCAGGATTGGCGGCTGAAGGATATAACGTAGCTGTTCAAAGACATCTACCGCAGTGGGTTCTTTCCTTTTGGGTGGCCTTCTATTGGCCCGTTGGTCCCGGCAAGTTTGGCATAGGCCTTGAGGTAAGCCGTGAAGACATTTTACGTCGAGGTCAAACCTCGTCTGTTCCCTGTCCCCGGCCTCTGGAACTTCATCCGGTTCTCTGTAACGCTTGCCTGCTACCCTGGGTCGTGTAAGAGGTTCGAATAGTGTTTCGATTTCCGGGGCGAAGATGGTACGATCAACAGCATTACTGAGTCCATCAAGTCCGGGCGCAACAAGAAAGTTCAGAAATTCAATTGCGGGTGGTTCTTCTATCACGGCAACTGGGTCTTGGGTAGGACATTCCACAAGACTGAAACTTACAGTCTCGGTTAGAGTCTTTTCAATCGTAAAGTCGGGTAGGTTGAATACGACGGGTAGGCCAATGGGGTTCAATAGCTCAGCGACTCGAAATCTCATACTCATGGGGCGATCAAGTTATCTCCGAACAATTACCGGAACCTGTTGTCTCTTTCTGCCAGTGCATTTACGGCAATGGAGATACGGTCGAAAGGCTCCAGAAGGTCTATCTGACTGAACGCCCGATGCAGGGCGTCATCAATTTTTTCCCAGTCAGACTCGTGGCCGCTTTGAAAATTAGCTGATATAGGCTGAAATATGCCGCGTTCACTATCAATACGTCTGGGTCTTGAGGAGATATTTTCGTTACCGGGATAAGGGTCATTAACCTCAAACACTTCCCCAAGCCTTTGCAAGTGGACGACCGGCAAGTCAACATAATCCCTAAGCTGAAGTAAGATTGGTTCCTGTACACAACAGAATATTGGACTCGTTGTTGAGGCTCTAATCAAGGGCAGACCTAGTAATTGATTGAAGACATGAGGTCTAAGAGTATCTCCGTAAAGTGCCTTCTGAGCCGTTGTCGGACGTATGGGATGCGTGCAACGGAACTCCTGTGGGATCCCAGCTTCGTCGGTGACCAATAGCCCGCCCAGATATCCCTCGCCATCCTGCGTAGGACGCACCGCAAGAAATGCAACTAGGATTTGTTTCTGGTCGGGCACTCCTTCCCCTCCCTACGACTATAGTGGTGCCGAGCGGAACTCAGGTTTCTTCACTGAAGTCCCTCTACGTGAAATTGGCGAAGCCGTCGGGTGTCAACACATCAATGACGGTTATAGTGTCGGAACCCAGGGCAGACTCCAGCGCAGGCACAAGCTCGCTGATTGACTCCACCTGTACGCCGTTGGCCCCGTATACCTCGGCCAGTTTCGCAAAGCTGGGGTTCCTCAGACTGCTGGCCATCATGCGGCCATTGTAAGACCTCTTCTGGACGTCTCTCAGTACGCCCCATGCGTTGTCGTTGAACACAATCACGACGGGGTTCAGCCCATACTCGACGCAGGTCCCAATCTCCTGGATGTTGAACTGAAATCCGCCGTCCCCGGTGAGACAGATGACCTGCCGGTCCGGGTTTCCTGCCTTGGCCCCGGCTGCTGCCGGGAACCCGAACCCCAGTCCGCCCCAGTGGGAGGTCATGTAGGTCCTGGGTTCGTAGGTCTCGAGACAGAAGTTGGCTCCACGGTGTACACACACGGCCACGTCTCCCATGAAAATAGCGTCTCGGGCCGCCACGCTGCGGATGGCTTCCATGGTCTTCATCTCGTTGGGCATCGTCCGCCATCTGTAGTCCGAGATATCGGTCTTCAGCGCCCCCACCTCCTGGTCGAATCCCGCCGCCATCTGTGACGACTTGCCCTCTATGGCGGCGTTGATTTGCCCCAGGGCCGCCCTTGCATCGCCCACCACTGACACAGCCGTCTCGTACACCTTGCCGATGGACTCCGCGTCTATGTCCACGTGTATGAGGTTCGACGGCAGACGCAGGCCCAGTGCCTTCGTCCTTGAATGGGGAAGGCTGGAGCCTACCACCAGCACGGTGTCCAGCGTATCGAGGAACGCCTGTACAGGCTCGTCTCCCGACCTGGACGACCCGAGAGGCCGGGTGTAGACGCCCATGCACAGGGGGTTGTCGTCGGAGATGATTCCCTTGCCCGCGGGTGTGGTGAATACCGGTGTTCCCAGCGTCTCCGCTAGTTTGAGCAGCTCTTGTGTGGCCCCGGAGCGCTGAGCACCGTTCCCGACCAGCATTGCCACCCTCTTGCCTGAGAGCAGCAGGTCTGCCGCGCGTTCCACGGATTCCTGGGATGCCTCCGGGACGGGGAGTTGCCGGAATTGGGGGATTTCCACGTCGGCGACCTGTCCCTGGGCGTCCACTGCGATTTCAATCTCGATTGGTCTGGGACGACGGGTCTGAAAGCGCTGGAAGGCCTCATAAATGCGGTCTGGAATCTCGTCGGGGTGACCAACGTGGCTGTTCCACTGGGTCACCGTGGAGAACATGGCGAGTTGGTCTTTGATTTCATGCACTGCGCCCACGCCCTGTCTGTACAGGTCTTCCTCGGCGGTGCTGGTAATGTTCAGCACCGGAGAAGAGCCAAAGTACGCCTCACCCATGCCGCCCATGGAGTTGGCCGCCCCGGGACCGGTGCTGGTCAGACAGACTCCCGGTTTGCCCGTTGTACGGGCGTAACCGTCGGCCATCAGGGCCGCAGCGTGTTCGTGTCGAGTGCTTATGAACCGGATTGCATCCGTATGGTCATACAGGGCATCGTAAACATTCATCATGTGGGTGGAGATGATGCCAAAGATGGTGTCCACTCCCTGGGCTCGCAGGGATTCTATAACGGCCTGACCTCCCTTTAGCTGTGCCATGAGCCAACCTCCATTTCGTACTCAAGTGCCATGTTCCCTGGCCGATGAGTGGGAGTGAGCGCCGCCATGCTCACCTATGTGTGGCCCTCCATGAGTAGCTGCCTTACCTGGGGCACCAGGTTGCGTGCCCTGTCCGCGACTTCGGCCTGGCTCACACCTGTAATTGGGTGGGGGCATACCAGATAGGGAAAGTCGGACACACCCAGAAGCCGTGTGTATGCCTGGGCAGTCCGTTCAAAGACGTGGGTGATTATGGTGGCTGTGGGGATTCCCTGGCTCTCCAGTGATATTCCGTCGTGCATACTGCCCGACGAGCAGCCCCCTCAATCCCCCACTCCGGTTATCACAATATCCGAGTGCTTGAGAAGCTCGGCGGTTACCTCCGGCTTGGGAGGCAGCGCTGCGGAGTGCTTCTTCGTGTAGAATATGTCGGCAAATTCGAACTCCTCGTTCAATGCGCCGGCTATGATGCGCAGAATGAACTCCGAGTTGACCTTGGAGTTATCCAGCAGGCCCAGACGCTTGCCTCGCAAATCAACGGGACGGGGGGCAAGGCCCATCGGGCGCGGGCCCGGGTCATCGCCGGTGGGGTCTACCAGGCGGACAGTGGGATGCTGCGTAGCGCCCATTTCGTCCTCCCTGTTTGCTAGCGATCGGGTGTACGAATAGGAACGGTTGTAGCCAGGACTCCCGAGTAGTTCATTATGACCTCGCTGTAGCTGCCGCTATCGCCTCCCGCTTTCATTATGAGAATGTCCTCCGGAGAGGAGGCGGCATATACACGGGCTGACTCGTCCTCCGGCGTGGGGTCTCCCATGACGGCCCCCAGCCTCTTCAGGTGAGCACGGCTGCGCCATGCCCTCTCCCAAACGTATTTCTGCATCTCCGGTCTGTCCCAGCCGTGGCGTGCCAGTATCTCCGAATGCCAGTGGCCGACCACCCAGAACCATCGATACCCGAAGGTTGCCATCCCGTGGGACGCCATCACCTCGGCAACGGCGTCCATCACGCTCTCAGGCGTCGTGCCGTAGCGGTTGCACACCATCTCAGGGTCCTGGACGGTAGCAACCGTCACGGTGGAGTCCTGTGGGTCGAAACCCCGAGCAACATGGAGTGGGGGCCAGGGGCTGTGCTCTTCGTCCTCGCCGAAGCACACGCCGTGTTTCGTCAGGGACCCCATGCACCCTCGGTCCAGAATCCCCGGGCGCTGCTCGAACACGTTGATGAGGATGAGACGCACGGCCCGCCCGATGGTGGTGTTGGCCCGGTTGCCGGGACTGAAGAGGTCATCGGTACAGTTCAGACTTATTTGAGACCTTATGGGGCCGTTTACCAGCAGCAGAACGCTGGCGGAGTTGGTGGTGCAGGCGGACTCGTGGATACAGTTGATGTCATACTGGAACAGGGCCTCCATTGCGGCCAGGACAACGGGGAAGTATTCCGGTAGACAGCCGGCCATAACGGTGTTGGCGGCGGCCTGTTCTGCCGTGAGGACCCGCCGACGCACGGGGACCTCGCCCAGGACCTGCCCAGGGGATAGGCCGACGTGGTCCAGCATTTCGGCTACCCGGTCGGAGGTCGGTGGCACCACCGGGAGGCCGTCTGTCCAGCCCCTCCTGTAGCACTCCTCGATGGCAGTCAGGGAGTCCGGGACTTCATGGGCAGCGCCACGCCTATTCGCAACCACGGGACCTCCCCCCTTCCCTCGGACCGGGCATCGTGCGGCTAATCACGAGTATATCGGCGCACCCCGACGGTGTCAATTCTCTCCGGCCCTGCTCAGGCCTGGGGCAGGCCCTCCTTTGGCGAGCCGCCGCCGTCTCCCGGGGGCAGTCCCGGAAGGGGAGACCCGGCAGCCGGGTCTCCCGAACTCTCCAGGTTGTCCGTATCTGTCGCAGTAGGCCGCCACACCAGGGGTGTTAGCATTATCACGAGGACCATCAGGAAAAGGCCGGCAACTGCGCTGATGCCGATGGCTGCCTGTGGGTTCAGAAGTGTGGCGACCGCCCCCATCTGTATCATGCCCAGAGGCCCGACTCCGATGCACAGGCCGAGAACGCCCAGGGCCATTCCTCGCCTTTCGGGTGTGGCCGAAATGAGTATGATGGTGCTCTGCATGGTGCCGAAGCCGGCGGTGCCCAGCCCCACCACCAGCAACGTGACGAAGGACAGGGGATACCAAGGTGACAGGGCGAAGAACAGCAGACCCGCCAGGTACAGCGAGCTGCCCAGGGCAAAGATGCGTCCGTGGTATCTGGTAGCCCCTATGTAGACCATCAACGATGCCCCCAGAAGGCTCCCTATCCCATGGGCCGAGATGAGGATACCTGTGAGGCCGGGACCTGCTTCCAGGTGGTCGTTGGCCACCACAGGAAACATCTGCATGGCGCTGAACCCCATGAAATTCATAATCAGAGTGATGATTAGCACCCCGCGGATCGTGCTGTTCTGCAGGGAGTAGCGGAGGCCGCCGGCAAGGCTCTGCAACAGGGGTTGCTGGCCCGTGGACGACCTGGATATACGGCTCTTGACCCGGATAATAGTGAACACCGCAAGGACATATATGGACATCAGGAACAGGTAGGCTCCAGTGAAGTCCGCCACCTCAATGAGGAGGCCGGCCATTAGCGGGCCTACAATGGTCCCTATCGTGAAGGTTATGGTCTCCAGAGACATGGCCCTTACTACGTTTTGCTGCCCGACCAGGTCGTAGATGAATGAATGGCGGGAGGGTACATCGGTTACAAACGCCCAACCCAGGACCAAAGTAGTTATGAGCAGGTGCCATAGCTGAATCCAATCGGTAAAGAGCAGCACAAGGAGGACTATCATCACCAGTACGTTGATGCTGCGGGACGCTACCATGACACGCCAGCGGTTTACGCGGTCGGCGATAAGACCGGCAAATATTCCGAAGACCAGCCAGGGCATGAATCGCAGCGAACCAACCAGGGCTACCCACCAGGCGGAGTCGGTCAGTTTCAGCACCAGCAAGGCCAGTACAACCACGTCCATGAACATGCAGGTATTGTTAAGGGCGGCTGAGGACCATAAATACCTGTAGTCCCTAATCTTGAATAAACTCCAGGCAGGGACTCTTGGCCTCTTGACAGGGTCCGGTGCGGCTGATGCTTGGCTGCGGTCCATTACACTCGCTTTGAGGGGAACGTGAATCTAACGCAAATCAACGGGAGTGTATTCCCCGACGAGTCCAGTGTCAACGTGCCCTCGAAGCGCTCAAAGGGCAAATATTCAGTGATGGAGATTTGCTAGTCAGTCGGAGAAAGGATAAGCGCCAGAGGGGCCGCTTGCCGTGTCTGCGGCGCCCCCTGGCGCAACTCGTTACGAATAGCTGACTCTGGTCTTCAGGCGGCAATTGGGGCAGCAGGCGTCCCATCGTCGGCCTCTGTCAGGGGGTGTTTCCAAAGCCCCTTCTCCTCCGCCGGAGGCGGACTGGGATGAGGGGTATCACCCTCACCTCAATCCTCTCCCATCGAGGGAGAGGAGGCTTGGGAGGCCACCTTGGAAACACGCGCTAGGGTATGACGCCGCAATCCTACTGATGCTCGGCCTGATATAGAGCATTGCGGATGACGTGACCCGGCAGCGCCCCGGTGTGCTTGCCGTCCTCGATAAGCACTTCGCCGTTGACAATGGTACACCTGATTCCCTCAGCCATCTCGCTGATACGCCACCCACCGGCGGGGAAATCATGTACCACGTGCTCCGGCAAAGACCTGACAGTTTCAGGGTCGAAGATGGTTATATCGGCGGCCATGCCGGGACGGAGCATCCCACGGTCGAAGATTCCGAAGGCGGACGCCGACTCGAAGGTAAGCCGTCGCACGGCCTTTTCCAGGGACATAATCTCCTGTTCTCTTACCCAGTACCCCAGCAATCGGGTGCTGTAACCATATCCACCGTGGAACTGCACGTGTGCTCCGCCGTCGGACAGTCCCACGATAGCGCTTGGGTAGTTGAGAATCTTTGATACCGCATCCCTGTCCACGTTGTTTTCGCCCATGATGAAAGCCGTATCCAGGTTCTCTTCTACAGCCAGGTCCAGGAAGGCGTCAATTATACCCTTCCCCTGCTCCCTGGCGATTTCGTGTATGGACTTGCCCTTCAATGAACTGTTTTTCTCCAATACAGGCTCATCCACCCACGTGTAGTCGTACCAGTTGCGGGAGACGTTGGCATCCGGCGCGTCCACGCTCCATTCCACGGCTTCCGCGTGGAGCCTTGCCCGGACTTCCGGGTCGCTGTAGGCCCGGAGCTTCTCCTCGTCAGAGGCCAGCAATATGGAGTGCCAGGTCGGGATTCCCCGGAACTGCTGGCAGTTCCTCATGGTGTAGCGTTGGGTGGTGCTGTTTGGGCTGCACAAGGGGTAGGCCCGTATCCCCGCACTGGAGGTCTCGTCCACGATTGCCATGAGTTCCTTCCACTCGTTTGGCCTCCGGGCTGTTTGGCCCAGGTTGTTGTACACTACCTGTCGGCCAGTTGCATCGGACAGTCTGCTCATCAGGCGGCCCTTTATTTCCGCCGCTCGTCCGCCTCCACTTTGTACTATACCCGTACCCAGTTCTCTCAAAACATCGGCAAGGGCAAAAATCTCCTCTTCGGCAGCCCAGACCGCCGGAATCAATACTCCCTGGGGGTCGTAATGGCCCCGGTTCTGGGAGACCGAAAGCCCCAGTGCACCGGCGCTGATTCCATCGCGGACTATCCCTCGCATCGCCTCGATTTCTTCGCCGGTGGCGGCGCGGCCCTGGCACTCGTCGCCCATTACGTGATACCTGACTGCGGAGTGGCCCATTAGGGTCCCCACGTTCACCCCAAGGCGGCGGTCCAGCGTGTCCATGTACTGGGGGAAGGTCTCCCACGAGAAGTCCACCGTTCGCAGGACTTCCATGGGAATCGCTTCCACATAAGACAGGAACTCCGAGAGCCGTTCTTCGGTACCGGGTCTTACCGGAGCCAGGGACAGGGAGCAGTTCCCTATTACCACCGTAGTCGCACCATGATAGCAGGAGAAGCTGCATATCGGGTCCCAGGTTACCTGGGCGTCGTAATGACAGTGGTTGTCCACGAACCCCGGAGATATTACCAGGCCCTCGGCATCTATAACACGGTCGGCCGAGTTGCCCAGTTTGCCTAGCTCGACGATTTTCCCGTTTTTGACTGCTACGTCACCGTGAAACGAGGGCATACCTGAGCCGTCGGCTATCCGTCCGTTCTTGACCAGCAAATCATAGGCCATCCGATTTCCCCTCTCCGACTCCAGGCGGTTGGAGCCGAAATGAATTTTTGAGACGCTGTGGTCCGGTCACTTTGCGACTGACCTAATTATAACCTGCCCTCGTGGGGTGTCAATGAAGGCATTTAGTCCTCGGACATGCTCAGATCTATTATGAGCATCCGGTCGAGGCGTGCAAGGTCCTGCTCTACGCTGACATTTGCGGCGGGGAAAATCTCCAGGGCAAGCTCCTCCAGGGGTTGTGCCTGAGCGGGGTCAATCTCCAGGATTATCACCCCGCTTTGCTTTAGCTTGTGCCGGGCCTGGTGCATCATACGTCTTATGACGTCCAGTCCGTCAGCACCTCCGTCCAGTGCTTCTCGCGGTTCCCATTGGACTTCGGGCTGCAGAGCGGGTATGGCATCACTGGGTATGTAGGGAAGGTTAGCCACGATGATGTCAGCCATTTCGGGTACAGGCTCCAGGAGGTCGCCCTGCAGGAGTGTCACCCTGTCGGCTACGTTGTGCCTGGTTATGTTGTAATTCGCCACCTCCAGGGCACCCTGGTACAACTCGGTGGCATATATCCTTGCCATGGGCAAATGTATGGCGAGGTTGATTGAGATGGCGCCTGAGCCTGTGCCCGGCTCGGCAATCACCATCTGTCCACCTCCCATGTGCATCAGGGACAGGAACAGAGTCTGCTCCACAAGAAGCTCGGTTTCGGGCCGCGGGATTAGCACCCCGGGCCTGACCGCCAGATCCACGCCGTAAGACTCCTTGTGACCCAATATGTAGGCCAGAGGCTCCCGTTTCAGGCGTCGCTCCAAGCACTGGGCAAGAAGGTTCTCCTGGGGGGAGGTCAATTCCTGTTCCTGGAAGGCGTAGATTCGATGCCTCGGTACTTGAAGGATGTTAATGAGGAGTATTTCGGCTTCCAGTCGGGCGTCGGGAATGCCTGCCGACTCAAGGGTTTCCTGGGTCTGACGTATGACTACTCCAAGGGCAACCATAGCACCTACTTCACCCGCTTCGACTGACGTTGGGAGGGGATATTCCCCGGGCGGCTGTCTGGCAGATGCCTCAAAGGAGGCGAGCCTACCGTGAAACTGGTCTAGAACTGCGCTCATGCCGGAAACGAATCAGGTGAGGGCTACGCCAGGGCGGCCTCAAGAAGGTCGGCCTGTTCTCTCGATACAAGGGCTTCGATAATCTCGTTCAGGTCTCCGTCCAGCACTTGCTCAATTCCGTGGAAGGACGTACCTATCCGGTGGTCGGTAATCCTATCCTGGGGGAAATTGTAAGTCCGTATCTTCTCGGCCCTTTCGCCGCTCCCCACCTGGGCACGGCGGGCCTTTACTATCTCGGTTTCCTGCTTCAGTTGCTCGGCCTCATACAGACGCGCCCGTATGATTGCCATCGCTTTCTGCTTGTTCTTGAACTGGGACCGTTCGTCCTGGCAGACAGCGACGGTTCCCGTTGGAATGTGGACTATGCGCACGGCCGTAGCCACTTTGTTTACGTTCTGGCCTCCGTGTCCGCTGGCATGAAAGATGTCTGTCCGTATATCTTCAGGGTTTATCTGAACGTCCACCTCGTCTACCGCGGGCAGCACGGCCACGGTAGCGGTGGACGTGTGGACCCTGCCGGATGCCTCGGTGATGGGCACGCGTTGCACACGGTGGGCACCCCGCTCGAATTTGAGACGGTTGAAGGCCCCCTTACCCCGTACCTCCAAGACTATCTCCTTGAATCCTCCCAGGTCCGAGGGGTTGGAGCTTAGCAGGTCAACATCCCAATTCTGGAGGAGGGCGTATCGGGCATACATGCGGTAGAGGTCGGCGGCGAAGAGAGCGGCTTCCTGGCCGCCCACGCCCTCCCGAATCTCCACTATCACGTCCCTGTCATCGTTGGGGTCTCTGGGCAGAAGGGCCAGTCTGAGTTCCTGGTCCAGCCTTCTCAGGTTTCCATCCAGGGCCTCAAGCTCCTCCCTGGCAAGGGAGACCATCTCAGGGTCGGAGCCTTCCCCAAGTATTGCCAGGACCCCTTCTTTTTCCGTTAGAAGGCTGCGATATTCCCGGTACATGCTTACCATGTCCTCAAGGGAGGCACGCTCTTTGGCCAGGGTCTGGACGCGCTCGTAGTCCGTAGCCACTTCGGGCATGGACAGAAGCGCTTCAATTTCCTGATACCGGCCTTCTACCGAAGCCAGCTTGGTGAGCAGAGGCTCCATTCCGTCTCCGATGACTTGACTGAGTCCAGAAATTTACCTCATTCAGTTTAACGCAAGTAGCCCCACAGGACAAGGGACAGGAAGCCCGCAATGTTAACCTCGTCCGCCTTCGTTCGTTAGAGTGGCATATTGGGCCGCCGCCAATTAGGGAACAACAGGGCAATCGCATTTGGATTGAGGGGACCACAGTCAATCGTCACTCCGGCTTTCGCCGGAGTCCAATAATAGCTAGTTTCGGGGCTGCTCGCAAGATTCAGGGTCCTGGATTCCGGCTCAAGGCCGGAATGACGAAGGCGTTATCTCTAATGTGATAGCCTTGTAGTGGACAATCACAGTGCACCACATTATTGGCCTATGGGTTATAATATCTCAAGATGATATGCCCTCGCCAACGTAGTGAGCAGCTATTGGGGAAGCCCTGAAAAACGGCGTTCCGGCGTAGGCCGGAATCCAGAAATCTGAAGAGTCTGGATACTGGCTTTCGCCAGTATGACGGGTTGGTGGGTCCCTATTTCTGACTTATTGAGAGTTTCCTTAGTTTGATGAGGCGGCAATGACACGGGTTAAAATATGTGGCAACCGGGAGGCGTCGGACCTCATGGTAGCTGCCGAAGCCGGGGCCGATTTCATGGGCCTGATATTCGTGCCCGGAAGAAGGCGGACGCTGGATGAGGAGAAGGCAATCCGTATGATAACCGCGCTCCGGGAGCAGGTTGCATCGCCGCCCAAGATAGTGGGCATTTTCGCAGACCAACCTCTGGAAGAAGTGGACCGTCTGGTGCGGAGATGCGGCCTCGATATGGTACAGCTATGTGGTGGCGAGTCCCTGGACTACTGTGAAAAGATGGGGGTGCCGGTTATCAGGGTGCTCCACGTATCGGATGCTCTTGACATTGGCAACGCCGTGGATAACCTGTCCCGGGAGCTAATGGAAGTCGGGGGCCGTGGTCATCTGGCGACCCTGGACCGAAGGGTGGAAGGTCTACAGGGAGGCACTGGACAGAGTTTCAACTGGGACATCGCAAGAACCCTATCCTCCAGGGGTTTCCAATTCCTGCTGGCCGGGGGCCTGACGCCTGAGAACGTCGGTCCGGCTGTGAGCATGGTGCGACCCTGGGGAGTTGACGTGTCCAGCGGTGTGGAGACAAGAGGAGCCAAGGACGTGGAGAAAGTAAGGGCATTCATCAGGGCCGTTCGTGGCGTTGATGATGGTGACCCATAGCCCTCCACTCTTCTAGTTGAGGAAGAACGAGATATGTGGGTAGGTCATACTCCGCCCACGTGGAGTAAGTAACCCGAGTCTGCTTCAGGAGGATTACAGTGGTAGACACCAGAGCTTTGCCGGACCAACGAGGGCGATTCGGGTCCTTTGGGGGCAAGTTCGTGCCCGAGACACTCATGTCCGCCCTTGAGGAGTTGGAACGGGCGTATAACGAGGCGAAGGATGACCAGGCTTTTCGTCGAGAGCTTGAGACCCTGAACCTAACCTACGCCGGCAGACCCACCGCGCTTTACTTTGCAGCCAATCTCACAAGACAATGTGGGGGTGGGAAGATTTATCTAAAGCGGGAAGACTTGGCCCACACGGGGGCGCACAAGATTAACAACGCCCTCGGTCAGGCGTTGTTGGCAAAGCACATGGGCAAGCAACGAATCATAGCGGAAACGGGAGCGGGACAACACGGCGTGGCGACGGCGACAGTGTGCGCTATGATGGGTCTCCAATGTATCGTCTACATGGGTTCCGAGGATATTAGAAGGCAGTCTCTCAACGTGTTCCGGATGCGGTTATTGGGTGCCGAGGTACGACCCGTTGAGTCGGGAAGCCGTACCTTGAAGGACGCCATCAACGAGGCTATAAGGGACTGGGTGACCAATGTGGAGAGTACCCATTATCTGCTGGGTAGTGCGGTGGGACCGCATCCGTACCCCATGATGGTACGTGACTTCCACTCCGTCATCGGCAGTGAAGCCAGGGGTCAATTGTTGCAAGTCGAAGGCAGGCTGCCCGATTATGTGGTGGCTTGTGTAGGCGGCGGCAGCAATTCTATCGGTACCTTTTATCCATTCATACAGGATGAGGGTGTGAGGCTTGTTGGAGTGGAAGCGGGGGGAGAAGGACTGGATAGAAATAAACACGCTGCAACTCTTAGCGCAGGAAGGCCGGGAGTGCTTCACGGCTCAATGTCGTATCTGCTTCAAGACGAACATGGACAGGTGATGGAGACGCATAGCATCTCGGCGGGGCTGGACTATCCCGGCGTCGGCCCGGAGCATAGCCATCTAAAGGAGACCGGACGGGCCGAATATGTGGCTGTGGGTGACAGGGAGGCGTTGGAAGGTTTCCATCTCCTCTCCCGAACCGAGGGTATCATACCTGCTCTTGAACCATCCCACGCCGTGTACCATGCGGTGGAGCTTGCAAAGGGCATGGCTCAGGACCGGATTATTCTCGTGTGTCTCAGTGGCCGAGGCGATAAGGATATACACGTTGTCGCGGAAGCTGGCGGAGTAGACCTCAGCGGTTAGCGGTATATCAGTCCTTCTATCTGCCTATCCGCTCCATCTGGGGTAGGAGCCGAAGATTTTGAGCGAGGTGGTTTGTGCTCTTACAGCCCCTATAGCCTCTCTTATAATCGGGTCCTCCCGGTGGCCCTCACAGTCAATAAGGAAGATATATTGTCCCAGTGAGCGCTTTGCCGGGCGTGACTCCACTTTAGCCAGATTTATGTTCCGTCGGGCGAACTCTCCCATAATGTTGTAAAGAAGCCCCGGCTTGTCCTCCTGGAAGGAAAAGCAGAGAGAAGTCTTGTCGTACCCGGTTGGAGGATGGTCAGTGCGGGCGAGGGTAACAAAGCGGGTGGCGTTGGATGAGTTGTCCTCAATCCCTTCGGCCAGGATTTCCATGCCGTATATCTTGGCCACGCGTTTGGGGGATATGGCCGCTGCCGGCGTAGGGTCCTCTTTCATGTCCTCAACGGCGGCCACTGTGCTCAAGGTGGCTATTAGCTGAGCTTCCGGGAAATGCTGCTCCAGGAAGTCTCTACATTGCCCCAATGCTTGAGGGTGAGAGTAGACCGATCGGACTTCTGAGGCCTGAGTACCCGGCTTGACCAGAAGGCAATGTCGTATGGGCAAGACCAGTTCTCGGCGTATGAATAATCCTTCTTCCTGAATCAGGATGTCCAGGGTATAGGTCACAGCACCCTCGAGGCTGTTCTCTATGGGCACCACTCCTTCTTCCGCAGTCCCGGAGGCTACCGCAAAGGCTATGGCCGGTATGCTGGGAAATGGCTCAAGGCTATATCCTGAGCTAGACGAAGGATAGTCACGGCTGTAAAGGAGGGCGGCCTCTTCTGTGAAGGTTCCCACAGGCCCCAAGAAAGCCAGGCTCTTGGGGGGCGGAATCGTCGAGTCTATGCCCATCGTTCCACTCCCGTAAGAGCCTCGTAAAGAAGCTGCTCCTCTTCCGGGCTTGTCACAGCTATTATGTCATCGCCTGAGTCTAGGACCACGTCTTCAGAAGCCAACACCGGCCCCCGGTTCTTCACTACCAGGGATATAAAGCTGTTGGGAGGAAGTTCTACCTCCTCAAGCTGGGTGCCTGCTACGGCTGCGTCAGGGGGTATGTTGATGCTGACCAGAAGATGTGGCGTGGTATTCAGTGGGTCAAGGGCGCTTCCTTCGCCGCTCTCCCTGCCTCTCGATGGAAGGCTCATCAAGTGTACCAGGGAGTGACCGGGTACTTCCTCCTCTATCGTTGAGAGTATCAGGTGTGTGCTATTCACAGTAACGTCCACACCGAGCAGCCTGAAAAGAGCTTCGTTCTGCGGGTTCTTCACCACGGCTATGGTCTTTGATACGTTAAAGAGGCTCTTCGCTATCTGGCAGATAGCAAGGTTGTCCTCGTCCCTGGTTGCTACCGCGATTGCTACGTCAGCCCTTCCGGCGCCGGCAGCCTTCAGCACCTGCACTTCTGTCCCGTCTCCCTGAAAGACTATACTGCCCAATTCTTCGTACAATGATTCATAACGCGGGCGGTCCTTCTCGATTGCCAGTACCTCGTGGCCTATTGCCAACATAGCGTTGGCAAGGGAATATCCGGTTTTCCCGCAGCCTACTACCAGGATGTACATAGCCACGACCTTAGCTCATGTTACGGTGAATCTGGCGAAGTGCCTTCACGATTCAAGAACGCTTCTTTGAGGACATTCAGGGTCACTACCGTAGGACAGACCACGTTTATGCCCAATCCCCTGTAAAACTTCTCGCGCTGGGGGTCACCGATTTGGCAAATAACGTCGGATACGTGGAATATGTGGCTTGCCACCTGAGCTGCCATCGCGTTTCTGGTGTCGTCTTCCGTGATGGCAAGAAAAACGTCTACGTTATTTATACCGGCGTTACGCAGGTCGTCCATAAGGGACTCGGACGTGAGCACCGCATTCATGTTAGGGCTATGGGGTAGAACGTCGAAGAAATTAGGGCGAGTATCCATGACCGTAATCCTGTGCCCTTCCCCTGCCAGGTCTGCGGCAAGCTGTGCTCCCAGCATATCGTATCCCAGTATCAGGACGTGCATATACTTAGCTCTCCGTAACTTATCACCTGACCGGCGTCAAACCTGACTGGCCCGCAACACTGATTCGCTCTCTGCGCAAGATTACAGGACAGGGGACGTTTTTGAGGACAAAGAGGGTTGTTGCTCCAATGGTGAACTGGCCGAAGCGCCGTTTGTAAGGGACCCCTAACACCATGAGCTCTATTCCGCGCTCCATAACCTCTTGTACAATGGCCGGCCCGGCGTGTCTGGCCTGGATGTAGGTTGCATCCACCGGATACTTCTCCTCCCGGCTCAGGGCTTCTATCCGACTCAGAATAGCTTCCCCTTGAGTAGTGTCTGCGTCTATATCTATAGGAAGCTCCTGTTGGACTTCGATGACATACAGGGCATATAGCCGGGCTTTAGTGTCCCTGGACAACTCGCAGGCAAGGCGAAAGGCGTCTTCTCCCGCTTGGTCTCCCTTTACAGGCACAAGTATTTTCTTGGCATTTATGGCCATGGTGCGAGTCCTGTTGACCTTCCGCCGTAATTTGTGTTTAGGAAGTTAGTGAGCATCGGTCTTGAGGGGTGTAATATTGTATTGAGATAGGTCACGCAGCCCGCTCGTTCTCTTGAGCATCGCCTTCGGCGTCCGAGTGACGAAGCTCTTTGATGGAATCATGGACCTTGCCGATTTGCTCAACGTTGCCCGCTACCAGAAGGATGTCCCCCGGCCTGATTTCCTCGTCTTTTGCGGGTACAAGAAAGTATTCTCGGCCTCGCCTTATGCCTAGGACGGCCACGCGGTATTTGTCCCTGGGGCCGGTAAGCCCGGACTCTTCCAGGGTGTGCTTTACCAGATGGTCCGGTGGCCTCAATTTGGTAATCCCATAGTTGGGAGCCACCTCCATGTAGTCCAGGACGCCGGCCTGGAATCCTATGTGGGCCAGCCTTCTGCCCATCTCCTGTTCCGGATACACTATCTTATCTGCGCCTATGCCCTCAAGGGCCCTGCCATGAAGGTCATTTATGGCCCTGCTAACGACGAATGGAATGCCCAGGTCTTTCAACATGTAGGTCACAAGTATGCTGGCCTGCACGTCTGCCCCTATGGCAACAACCGCCACGTCGAAGTTGGAAACGCCCAGCTCTTTCAGTACCGCCTCATTGGTAGCGTCTGCCCTTACCGCATAGGTCACGTGGCCCAGCGTTTCCTGTACGTCCCTTTCCTCCGTGTCTATGCCCAGCACGTCGTGACCCATCTGGTATAGCTCTCTGGCTATATTGGAGCCGAACCTGCCTAGCCCTATAACCACCACTTGCTTCTTCATCCCGTCTTCCAGCCTCCGGCATCAATTCCGATTTGGAGTCTCCATCCCTTATCCGCAAAGCATTGGCTGTAACTTTAACCCATTTTAACTCTTTCTTGGGCAAAACGATATATCCTAGCCTCTTCTCTTGGAGCTAATGCCAGCGCCAGTGTGAGAGGTCCGAGCCTACCGACAAACATGGTTATCATAAACAGTATTTTACCAGCCAGGCTAAGCTGTGGGGGAACGCCTGTAGATAGCCCGGTAGTGCCAAAAGCCGACACGGTGTCAAAGAGCAGGTGAAGAAAGGGTATATCGTTGCTTTTCTCTGTGAAAGTGAGGACCAAGGACACGGCGAAAACCAGGACGAGTCCCAAAGCGGCCACTGTAAGCGCCCTGTGGACCTGAAAGTGGGGTATCTCTCTGCCGAAGGCTTCGGCTTGAAACCTGCCCATTATGGAGGAGATGATGGCGGCCATGATTACTGCCAGGGTGGCTACCTTTATGCCTCCCGCCACCGACCCTGCCGCACCCCCCACGAACATGAGGAAGGGATAGAAGAGGTCGGTGAGGTCTGAAGTGGCACTGAAATCAACGGTACTCAGACCCGCCGTCCTTCCGCTTATGGAGGCAAAGACGGACTGGAAACCCTTCTCCAGAACCGAAGATGTCCCAATAGTGGCCTCGTTGTCGTACTCCGCTATGAAGAATATCAAAGCCCCAATGGCCCACAGGAAAAGGCTGGTGGTAATTACCATCTTGGTATCCAGGGTTAGCCTGGAGAAGCGCCTCTGCCTGAAGAGGTCTACCAGCACGGTCCAGCTTATTCCCCCCAGGACAATGAGAATTGCCAGGAAAGCGAGGAGAGGTGTATTGGAGAAAAAATTCTCCAGGCTGCTGGCATTGGGCAGTATGGAGAAGCCGGCGCTGTTAAAACCGGATACGGAGAGGAAAGCCGATTGCCACAGAGCTTCACCTGGCGGGAAAACCTCCTGGAGACGCCACCATATCAGCAGCATCCCAATCACGTAAATTGCCAGGACTATCAGCACAATATTGCGCAGCACGGCTACCAGCCCTCCGAGGCGGTCCACTCCCAGAGTGTCCCGCATCAGCATCCGCTCCGGCAGCGTGATACGCTGGCCCAGGACTATCAGGAAGAAAGTAGCAAGGGTCGTAAATCCCAGCCCTCCCACCAGCATCAGCGTGAAAATTACCGCGTGACCGAAGGTGCTCCAGTAGGTGGCCGTGTTGACCACTGTGAGACCCGTGACCGTCACTGCAGAAGTGGAGGTGAAGAAAGCTATGTCTGCAGACGTGAAGCCGCCGTCAGCACTGGAGATGGGAAGGGTGAGGAGGCCTCCTCCCAGGATTATCAGAAGTCCGAAGCTGTAGAAGAGAATGAACGGGGGCGTGAAGTGGCGGGCCGGATGCCTCACGGGGCTGCCCTTTACGACCTTGGGCAACACCTCACGAATCCGGGGGCGGCGCACTATCCTGTCGCCTATTTTTCCTTGACGGGCCATCTCTGCAACCGACCTTCGGCTCTGGCCTCCTTTTCTGTTAAAGGGTTGAAGTCGCAAAGCCCGAATGCTGGTGGGTTATCGTGTCACAGTATAACTTAGGAATGCCGGGGAAGAAAGGAGATTCATGCAATCTTGTACGGAAATGCCTTGACCTGCAGAGGGGGCAGTGGATAACTTAATCTGAATTCTAGGGCCTGCGAAGAATCCAATTATTCATAAATACCGTATCTGGTCTAAAAGCGGCAATGTTTTGAATTTGATTGGGATAATCCCCAATCGGTGTCTCCAAATATCCTTGGCAGTGCATATACCCTGAGCTAGGTTCTGTTCTTACAGAAAGGGGATGGATTATATGGTACAGCAGGCTTCCAGGCCAGTGTCTGGGGACGGTCAGAACAAGGAGGAGTGCCGGCATCACTGGATTATCGAAGCTCCCACGGGGCCGATGAGCAATGGCGTATGCCAGCTATGTGCGGAGGTGCGGGAATTCAAAAACTATATCGAAGCCGCGCCTTGGGGTGAGGACCCCTCTGCCAACAAGTCCGGTGGACAGTACACCACGCCTGCTCCCTCTGACGACGCACCCGATAGTGAAGAGTCTTGAGACTATGTCAACAACGTTCCCGCTATCACGTCCAAGGCTCATCGGAACATATCTCTCTCGGAGGACCTTACCAGGGCTCGAGCTCCCCTGGGTTGGTCGGGCGGGCTTGCCGCCTCATACTCGTAGCCCCTTATTAGCGCCACTGGCACGCCCGTAACTTTGCCGGTGACCAGTTCAGCCGTCGCGGCCAGCTCATCCGCTACCGCTATCACCGTGGAACGCATAAGCTGGCCGTAGGCATCTTCCATTCCACGATAATCCTGCATGGGATTCATGCCCGATACCCCGATAGCCACGTTCACCGCACCCTCTCGCCAGGGTCGTCCGAAAGTGTCGGATATAATCACGGCCACGTCCTTCCCGGTCTTCTCCCTGACCCCGGCTTGAATCCTCTCCGCGGAAGCGTCGGGGTCTATGGGAAGCAATGCCACCGTACCTTCACCGGGGATGTTGGAGGCATCCACGCCAGCATTGGCGCAGGTGAACCCGTGCCTGGTCTCGCTGATGATGTTGCCCCTGTCCATGCGCACGATTCGCCTGCTCTCCTGCAGGATAACCTCGGTGTGACGGGGGTCCCGGTTATGCCCCTCCGATAGCTGAAGAGCGATGGCGGAGGCCTGTATATCCTCCAGCTTCAGCACCCTGCCTTCGGCTTTTGAGACTATCTTCTGGGTGACCACCAGAATGTCTCCCTGCTGGACAGGAACGCTCTGCCGGTCCATGGCCTCTACTATCAGGTTGGCAACGTCATCCCCCGCCTTTATTTCCGGCATACCGCCGATGCCTATAATCTGTATTCCTGACGTCATGACACTTTCTCCAGTTTTTTAGCCGTTTCCCGGCCTGTGGATTCTGGCTTTCGCCAGAATGACGAGTGGCGATGTCCGGTCTCGCCGTAGGGGCATCTCGCAGGTCGCCCGTTGGTCCCCATGCCAAGAAGGCAGCTATAGTATAGCGCTATGAATCTCCCTATGCTACAATTTAGCCCTTCACCTGGTAAATGCGGGGCCTTTGGTGGCTTCATCAGACGACCGGTCAGGTTGATGAGGCGACGGCAAGGGGGTTGAGTATGGCGTCTTCGCCAAACAAGAGAATTTATACCAAGTACGGTGATTCCGGGCAGACAGGCCTGCTTTACGGAGGCCGGGTCTCAAAGAACGACCCCCACACCGAGGCTTACGGGGTCTGCGATGAGGCCGTATCTGCCATGGGCCTGGCCCGTGCGCTATCGGAAGATAGCAGGGTCAAGAATATTCTGAGGGAGCTTCAGGAGGAGCTTTTCACGGTGGCTGCCGAGTTGGCCACTGACCCCCAGCGTTACGAGATGTTCAGGCGCCACTTCAAGCCGGTTACGCCAGAGATGGTTACAAGGATGGAAGAGCTGATTGACGACCTTGAGCGCGGCACGGATATGCCCAATGTCTTCATCCTGCCCGGCGGGTCTCCGACGTCGGCTGCCATTGACTTGGCTCGGACTATCATCCGCACTGCGGAGCGTCGAGTGGTCGCCCTTGACGAACAAGACAAGCTGACCAACCCGGAGGTCCTGCGCTACATGAACCGGTTGGGAGACCTCCTGTTCGTCCTGGCCCGATACCAGGACCGGGGCTTGCCGATGGAAAAATTCACCGGACAAGCGGACTGAACCCCGAAAAGGGCATGGCTAGAAGACTTGATATGAGCAAGAAATTGGCTATGTCGCCGCTATCTTCCATCCTCTTCAGGCGTAGTGAGAGGGACGGCAAATATATCCGAACGCTGGTATTTGTTGCGGTTCTTGCATCATTACTCTTATCCATGGGGTGCAGGTCTAACCGGACCCCCGTACCCACGCCGGAGGAGGCCTCCAGCGTTAGCTTTATTACCGAGGACGGTGTGGAGCTAAGGGGAAAGCTCTTTGGAGAGAGCGATACGGGAGTGGTGCTAGCCCACATGTTCCAGACCAATCAGACCAGCTGGTGGGAATTCGGACAGGTGTTGGCTGATGAGGGCTATATGGCGCTGGCCTTTGATTTCCGAGGCTATGATGAATCAAGCGGTAGCAAGGATATAAATCTCATTGACAGAGATATAATGGCTGCACTGGAGTTTTTGAGACATCGAGGCGCTTCAAGCGTATTCTTGATTGGCGCCAGCATGGGCGGGACGGCATCTCTGAAGGTGGCGGCCAGTGAGAGTGTGGCGGGGGTCGTGATTCTCTCGGCACCACTGGACTTCAGGGGCCTCAACGTGGAAAAAGAGCGCGTTCGAGTACCTGCATTGCTTATGGCGTCTGATGAGGATGAGCCGGGAACCAGGAATCTGCAAGCCGCATTTGAGGGTGGGGTGGTGGAGGAGGATATGTCAGAAAGCGTTGTCTACGAGGGTGCCAAAGACCATGGCAGCGATATATTGCATGGAAAGCATGGAGACACAGCGAGAGCGCGAATTCTCGACTTCCTGGTGGCCAACGGGGGATGAGGAAGCTGAGTGTCGTCGTGGTTGACTACGGCTCGGGGAACCTGCGCAGCGTCTCCCAAGCTCTGGAGAAGACGGGTGTGTATCCGGAGATTACCGATGACCCCGGAAGCCTTCTTGCGGCCGACGCTCTGATTCTTCCAGGGGTAGGGGCCGGAGATGCCGCCATGCGTGCCCTTCGCGAGTGCGGGCTGGTGGAGCCATTGCGAGAATACGCCGACTCCGGCCGGCCGTTCCTGGGTGTCTGCGTGGGTCTGCAGCTATTGATGGACAGCACCGAGGAGGGCGAGGCCGATTGTCTGGGCATAATACCTGGCAAGACCCGCAAGCTTCCTGCAGGGTTGAAGGTCCCTCACATGGGCTGGAACGTGGTCGAGCTCAGAGGGTCTCATCCCCTGTTCGATGGAATACCTGAAGACTCCCACTTCTACTTCGTACACAGTTACTATGCAGAGCCTGAAGACCGGAACCTAGCAGCAGGGATTACTGAGTACGGGACTTCCTTTTGCAGCGTTCTCATAAGAGGTAACCTGGTAGCTACCCAGTTCCACCCGGAGAAAAGCGGTGTGCTGGGCCTGAGGATATACGAGAACTTTATCGGGTTTGCCCTGTCCAGACCTGTAGGCCACTGAACTATGGAGCGAAGCCCGGAGAGACCTCCATCGAAAGGTACAGCTTCCTATGGAAATAATACCTGCAATTGACCTGAAGGCCGGACGATGCGTGAGGCTGTACCAGGGGGACTATGAAAAGGAGACTGTCTACTCGGACGACCCAGTGAGCGTCTCCTTGAGGTGGCAGCGTGAAGGCGCAAGCAGGCTTCACGTAGTTGACCTGGACGGGGCAGCGAGTGGCGAGTTGGCAAATCTTGAGGTAATAGAGGCAATCTCCACACAGGTAAATATACCGGTACAGGTCGGCGGCGGTGTGAGGACATCGGGGGCAGCGAAAACCCTCCTGGGCATCGGCGTCGATAGGGTTGTCCTGGGGACCGCGGCGGTACAGGCCCCGGACCTGGTGGCCCGACTGTGCGACGAGCACGGTGGGGAGCGTGTCGTGGTAGCCGTGGATGCCAGGGACGGGCGGGTAGCCATTAATGGCTGGACCGAAAATACATCCGTAAACGCTTCGGAGATGGTGGAGCAAATGGAGGGCTTGGGTGTGGTCCGGTTCCTCTACACCGACATATCCAGAGACGGAACCCTGACGCTGCCCAATTTTGAGGCTATTCAGGAACTGGTAGAACGTACCCGCCGGCCCATTCTGGCGTCAGGGGGCATATCGTCTACGGAGCATATTGCACGCCTGGCGGCAATCGGTGCAGAGGGAGCTATACTCGGCAGGTCGCTCTACACGGGCGATATAGACTTGGGGTCTGCCATTCGGACCGTGGACTCACTTGGAGGCGGGACAGCAAGGAGCAATAACTCGTGACAGAGGCAGACCCGCAGGTAACCCAAGAGCTGATAAAGAGACTTCTCCGTCCGGAACGAGAGAGAGAGCTTGACCCATTTGTAATTATGACGTTCATGCCCATTGAGCCATACGATCACGTTGCCGATATTGGCTGTGGGCCTGGCTACTTCACCATCCCTCTAGCCAAACATCTGATTCACGGTAAGCTCTATGCTTTGGATATATCCGACGAGATGCTCGACGCTCTTCGCCGGAGGATGTCTGAGGTGCACATGGGCAACGTCGCAGCTCTCAAGTGTTCTCCCTTGGAGTTTCCGGTAGAAAAAGAGTCCCTGGACGGGTCTTTTCTTGCTTTCGTCGTTCATGCCAACGAGGACCGGGTAGCTTTTTTGAAGGCCGTAAGAGACTTGCTGAAGCCGGGGGGCTGGTGTACCGTGCTGCTGCACTATCGCAAAGACACAGAGTATGGACCACCGATGGAAAAACGCATTCAGCCTGATGAGTTGGACGCACTTGCCCGGGAGGCGGGATTCCAGTTCCGTTGGTGGCGGGACCTCAATGGTGACCACTACATGGCTATGCTGAGAAAATAGGGGCAGGACATGCTTACCAAGCGTATAATTCCATGCCTTGACGTTGACGCCGGACGGGTGGTCAAAGGCGTCAGCTTTGTGAGCCTGAGGGACGCCGGTGACCCGGCGGAACTGGCTGCGCTCTATGACAGGGAAGGTGGGGATGAACTGGTATTCCTCGACATCACCGCAAGCGCCCATGCCCGCGATACTATGGTGGATGTGGTCAGGGAAGTGTCTCGAGAAGTCTTTATTCCCCTTACGGTAGGCGGCGGCATACGGACCATTGATGACGTGAGGCGTATGCTGAGGGCGGGAGCGGACAAGGTTTCGGTGAATACTGCGGCAGTCAGCAACCCCCAATTGATAAGCGAAGGAGCATACCATTTCGGCAGCCAGTGTATAGTTATAGCTATTGATGCCAAGAGGGTAGAGTCCCACTTGGGGACGGGGAGTGGCGATGGGCTTTCCCTGGAAGCCGGCTCCCAATGGGAGGTGTATACCCATGGAGGGCGCACTCCCACCGGCATTGATGCCGTGAAATGGGCTGTAAGGGCAGTGGAGCTAGGAGCCGGAGAGGTCCTCTTGACAAGTATGGATGCTGATGGAAGGCAGGAGGGCTATGACCTGGAGCTAACGAGGACCATATCCCGGTCGGTGGAGGTGCCGGTCATCGCCAGCGGAGGGGCTGGGACCCTGGAGCACCTTCATAGCGCTTTCACCGAAGGCGAAGCCCACGCAGTCCTCGCAGCAAGCATCTTCCATTTCGGAACATATTCCATTTCCCAGGCTAAGGACTATCTGGCGGCCAGGGGAGTGCCTGTTCGTCCTTCCCAATAATAGTTGAATTCTGAAATGCCATGATTTGATTTACATAAAGGAGGTGCAGGGGTGAGACGCACCTCGCCCTTGCAATACCATGAGCAGAATCACCACCGTAATCTTTGACATGTACGAGACCCTGGCGGAGAACAACCCAGCCCTTTGGAAGGACACCTTCCGAGAAATATGCAGAGTCCAGGGCTTGGCCGTAGACCCGGAGTACCTGTACCAGGAGTGGAAGTCTCTGGAAGTAATGTTCCGAAAAGAACGGCAGAACCTGGAAGAGCCGGAAAAGAGTCCACCCTTCAAGTCCTATGAGCAGGCGTGGAGTGAGTGCTTTAGCGGCGTTTTCACCAAACTTGGTATCAAAGGTGATGCTGCAGCTGCTGCCAATGACGCAATAAGGGACATGGGCAGAAGAAATCCCTATCAGGATGCCCTTGATGCTCTGCCAGCCCTCCAGGCCGGCTGGAACACAGGCGTCTTGTCTAACGCTGATGATAACTATCTCTATCCCCTCCTTGCCCGTATGGGATGGAAATTTGAGGCCGTGCTGTCCTCCGAGGGGGCGCGTGCCTACAAGCCCTTGCCTGCGCCTTTCAGGGAGATTATGGACAGAATGGGCGTGAGACCGGATGAGGCCATATACGTGGGCGATACGCTGTATGACGACGTTGTGGGAGCTAAGGGAGCGGGCATGAGGGCAGTCTGGATTAACCGGCACGGGATGTCGCCGGACCCTCAATACTTGAGTCCTGATTACGAGATAAAGAGCCTCAACGAGCTACCCGAGATACTGCGGGCTGCATCTTGAATCCTCAGGAGGCCTCTGAAAAACCGTCATTCCGGCCTTGAGCCGGAATCCATACACACGCAGCCCTGACCCCCCATTCGCAGGATGACTTTTTTGGACACCTTCTTTAGGAGGCCGGGAAGAATGGAGATAAAGCTGAACGAGCAGGGGTTGGTTCCCGCCATAGCCCAGGACGCCAACACCGGACAGGTGCTTATGCTTGGCTACATGAATCCGGGGTCCCTGAAACGCACCGTAGAAGGGATTCAGGTATGGTTCTACAGCCGGAGCCGTGAAGACCTGTGGCACAAGGGAGAGGTATCCGGCAACTATCTGAACCTGAGAGAGCTATACGTGGACTGCGACGCCGATACGATACTTCTAAAGGTGGAGCCGGATGGCCCCGCGTGCCACACCGGCAATACGTCCTGTTTCTTCACCCCCCTGGATGGTATGCCGGAATCTTTTCAGCAGGTCGAACCCGGTTCAGGGGTGCTGGACGAACTCTTCGCCCTGATTCAGGACCGGAAGCGCGACATGCCCGAAGGTAGCTACACGGCCGGGCTCTTCGAAGGGGGCATAGGGCGCATTGCTCAAAAGGTAATCGAAGAGGCAGGAGAGACCGCCATCGCAGCAACCCAGGGTGAGACAGAGAATCTGCCGGGCGAGGTGGCGGACTTGCTATATCACACCCTGGTGCTTCTGTCCGCATCTGGCGTGTCACCCCGGCAGGTGTGGGAAGAGTTGCGGGAGCGGAGGCGATAGATTAGGAAGTAATCCCGAAGGAGGAAGGTCATGGCCGAGGAACGCGACCCGGACATATTGGACGACATTCTGAAGGCGCCTGAGAGCTACAGGTACGGGAGCATAATTAGCGGGCCCGACGTAGAGTCGAGGAAGGCCATCCACGGCCGGAACATGATTCGGCGACGGGTGCTGGCCCAGGGGAAGGAAAGCATTTACAACATGACCGGCCTTGTGCGCGCCTTTCCTCTGGACCTGGAGGACCTGCCATCCCTGGATTCCCAGTTCTCCTTCTATGCCTACTTTGGCGGCAGGGCCGAGGAGTTGGCGATTCAGCACACGGGGGGCAACCCCAGGGACCATGGTGCAGTTATATGTAACCGGGTAACCTCCGGGTTGTTGGGCATCATGCTTGCGCTGGTGAACAAGAATGACAGGGTCCTTTCCCTTGTACCCAATGGGAGGTCCCACCCGTCAGTGCAGCAAGCGGTGGAGTTGGCCGGGGGCAGTTTCTACGAGGTCCAGGGGGTAGATGCCCTGGAGCGAGCGCTGAATGGCGGCACCTGGAGTATGGTGGTTATCACCCCCACGACCCCTCAGAAGTACCATCTCTCGGCTCACGACGCGGCCCGTGCTATATCCCTGGCCAAGGGTATGGGCCTGACGGTGGTGGCAGACGATGCTCACATGGCTTCCCGAAGCATCTTCTACGAAGAACCCGTCAGCTTTGGCTTAGGGGATATAGACGTGACCGTGTGGTCCCTGGACAAGCACGTCCCCGGCCCTCGAAGCGGCGCCGTGGTGGCGAAGCGGGAGCTGATGGAGAGGATTCAGACCCAGGTCTTTCAGTACGGCCTGGAGGCGCAGTCGGGACACTACGTTGCAGGGCTGCGGGGTATGGAGGCCTATGACCCTGAGAGGATACGCGAGGCGGGGCAACTTGCGCGCCGTTTGATGGAGCGTCTCCGGCCCAAATATGGTGAATACATTTACCAGGCTGGTCCCGGGGTGGCGATGTCGGCGCATGATTTTGGTGAGTTGGTGCTTTCAAGGACGAAGGAACAAGAGACCTCCCTGATTGCCGAGGAGATGAGCGTCGCCGCGTCGTTCATCATGCTGAGGGACCACGGGATGGTGACCATCCCCATCACCGGGTATCCCGGCGCTGCGCCAACCTTCCGTCTCCTGATGCACCCCGACGGCGGGCGTTTGGGCCTGGATACCATTGAGCAGGCAGCGGAAGAGGCCATTGACGGTGTAATAGGGCTGCTTCAAAGCCCTGACGAGGTCCGGGAACTTGTCTTGGGGACTGATTAGGCGGCTGGTCGTTGAGCTACTGCGCTGCCTGGAAAACCTTCCCCTCGGTCTTGATGGAAGGGGCAATGACCATACGGGCCTTGTGAAGGTCGCGTATATTATATGCCCCGCACATGCCCATAGCTGCTCTGAGTGCCCCTATCAGGTTCTGGGTGCCGTCGGTGACTGAGGTGGGGCCGAAGAGTATGTTCGTAACGGGGCCCTTGTTGCCGGCCCTGATCCTGGTGCCCCTGGGAAGCTCCGGGTGGGAGTTGGCCATTCCCCAGTTGAACCCCATGCCCGGCGCCTCATCCGATTGAGCAAAGGGCGTTCCAATCATCACGGCGTCGGCGCCGCAAGCTATGGCCTTGCACAGGTCGCCCCCTGTCCTGATTCCGCCGTCGGTGATAATGGGGACGTATTTGCCGGTGCGCCGGAGATACTCCTCCCTGGCTGAGGCACACTCCAGAGTGGCCGTCACCTGGGGCACGCCAACTCCAACCACCTCCCTGGTAGTGCAGGCTGCGCCCGGCCCTACGCCCACCAGCACCCCGTCTATGCCGGTTTCCATCAGTTCCAGGGCGGTTGAAGAGGTTACGCAGTTGCCGACTACCACGGGGACCTTGAGTAAATCGCGAAGCTCGGAGAATATAAGGCCGCGATAGCTTTGGGATATATGCCTCGCAGTGGTTACCGTGGACTGGACTACCACAATATCCGTTCCGCACTCTACCGCTATGGGGGCAAAACGCTTGGTGTTCTGGGGAGTAACGGACACGGCGCATACCGTACCGGAATTCTTTATCTGCTCGACGCAGTTGCCGATGAACTCCTCTTTGATTGGCTCGGAGTACACCCGCTGGAGCATTGTCGTAGCTTCCGTCTGGGGGACAGCGGCAATCTCCTCGAGGACTGAGTAAGGGTCCTCGTAACGGGTATAGATGCCTTCCAGGTTGAGGACTCCCAGACCTCCTGCCTGGTGCATCAGTGTGGCAAAGGACGGTGATACCACTGCATCCATGGCTGAGGCCATCACGGGAATATTGAACAGATGGTCGCCTATCGTGAAATCCGTGGAGGCCATACTTGGGTTGATCGTCACATCCCCGGGCACAATCGCCACCTCATCAAACCCATAAGCCCGGTGAAGCTCCTTAAACATTGGTGCGTCCATTGTTAAATCACCTCTCTATCTTGGCCTTGCGGGGTAAGATCAAGATGTACCGGTGGCGAATCACCCGTCGTACTGTGGGGTATGTGGGAGCAGTATCGGAGGGGATTTGGTAGGCAAGACTTTAACAGAGACGGATATGAAAGTCAAGCCAAGCAAGGCCACTGGGGTTGCGGGTTGTCAGTATCTATTCCCTGGAGTAGAATAGGAATCGCACCCGTTCGGGTTCTTGAAGGGCCTTCGAGGGACATTGGCGCTTGAGAGCCCGGAGATATTGGCTGATTTGCAACATTTCGTCTTGATGAAGAGGAGGCGCCATGATTTACGAGATGCGGACATACGATTTGAAGCCTGGCACGGTTGCCGAGTTTGAAGACAGGTTTTCCGAGACGCTGCCCCATCGCGAGAAGTATTCAAAGCTTGGGGCCTTCTGGCACACGGAGTTTGGACCCCTGAACCAGGTTATCCATGTCTGGCCCTATGAGGACATGCAGGAGCGAGCGGACGTGCGGGCGGAAGCCGCCAAAGACCCCAACTGGCCCCCCAAGACCGGAGACGTAGTGCTCAACATGCAGTCCGACATTCTGATTCCCGCTCCATTCATGCGGCCTCTGGGTAACCAGCAACTGGGTAATGTCTATGAGATGCGGACTTACACCTACCGCGGGGGTGCCCTCCCCGAAGTTATCAAGCGATGGTCGGATGCCATACCCCACCGGGAGAAATACTCTCCTCTGGCTGCCTGCTGGTATACCGAGTTTGGGCCGCTGAACAAGTGGATTCATCTGTGGCCGTACAAGGACCTGACGGAACGAGACCGGATTCGTGCGGAGGCGTTCAAGGACCCCAATTGGCCGGCTCCGACCCGGGAGTTCCAGGTGCAACAGGAAAATAAAATCCTGATTCCGGCAGCCTTCTCTCCGATGCGGTGAAAGACCGGCACTTCCCCATCACCAACAAGCAGAGGAGTTGACCATGAAAATCGGTGTTTCCGTGCCCAGTGTAGTTGGTGCGCCCGTAGACGTGGCCGTATTGGCCCAGAGGGCCGAGGAATTGGGGTTCGACTCTATATGGGTCCCTGAGCATCCCATCTTGCCGGTTGATTCTGCATCCAGGTTTCCCGGGTCTGACGATGGAGTCATCCCGGAGTCCTACTCCCACATGATGGACCCTTTCATAGCGCTGTCGCGGGCCTCTGCGGTGACTGAAAAGATACATCTTGGGACGGGGATATGTTTAGTCCCGGAGCGCAATCCCCTGCTCCTGGCAAAGGTGATAGCCACCCTTGACCACTATTCAGGCGGTAGGTTCCTGTTCGGAATAGGGGCCGGCTGGCTCAAGGAGGAGACGGAAATCATGGGCGGCGACTTCGCCCACCGTTGGAGCCAGACCCGGGAGGCTGTCCAGGCCATGAAGGAGCTATGGACGAAAGACGAGGCCGAGTTCCACGGCAAGTATTACGACTTCCCGCCCGTGTTTTCCTGGCCCAAGCCGGCCCGGAAGCCTCACCCCCCGGTTATATTGGGCGGCATGGCCAAGAACGTTCTTCAGCGTGTAGCGGCATGGGGCGACGGCTGGATGCCCAATCGGGTTACACCGGAGCAGATAAAAGCCAGCCGGGCTACCTTGGACGAGCTGGCTACGACTCATGGCCGGGATCCCGGCTCCATTGATATTACCATCTTCGGGCGTGAGCCTGACAACGATGAAATCAGGAGCTTTGAGGAGGCAGGCGCCGACGGCGTAGTTATCAGGCTGCCTGGAACATCAACCGAGGATGCGGCATCCCGTTTGGAAGGCATAGCCGGCCAGGTGCTCGGTTAGCCACAAGTCCGGCTAGAAGGCCTCCCAGTTACGCCCTGACCATACCAATCACCTGCCCAATATCATCCACCTGCTCCAAGTTCCACAGCCGGTCCAGTAGGGCACCTACTTGGACGGGAGTAAGTGTGTCTCGGGCTAGTGCACGAAACTTCTCTTCAAGCTCCTGTTCGGTCATGGGGTTCCTCCAGTGCCCCCGATGATAGGGCACCTCGGGCGATGAATACCGGTCGCCGGAGGTGGTGACAACCTCAACGGTGCTCAGCATCGCCTCAGGGGCGCGGCGGTTGGCCTCTTCGGACACCGACACCTTCACCTTTTGCACGAGGTCAAGGAGTTGGGGACTCCGAAGGTATTCATCGCCAAAGTGGTGTTCCTCTACCGAGCCGTACATCAAGGCCACAGCCACCGTATAGGGCATGCTGTGGTCTGCCGTTTCCCGGTTGGCAGGGTGCCATTTCTCGTCGTCACCTGCCATTATGTCCACGGCGGTCTGGAGAGTCTGAACATTTACCTGGGCAATATCTTCTACCCGGGGCAGTGTACTACGCACGTCCAGGGCCGCCTGCACAACGGTCTGAGAATACAGGCCCAGGGGGAATCGCTTGATAGTAGCCTCCATAATCTTGAATGGCCCACATCTGTCTCCGAAAGGCTCCAGAGTAAGTGTCTCGCCGCTGACTGCCGTGAAGAATCCTCCCAGCCCTTCAAAGATAGGTGAAGGCCCGGTTAGCCCCCGCTCTGCCAGGAGAGAGGCAAAAACCGCGTTTCGGCTGGCGTTGGCGAAGGCACAACCCTTCCACATGGACACGTCACCGATGCGGGTCTGGAACAGGGCCTGGTTGGGAGCAATACATAGATTAAGCGTCTGCGCCGTCTGTTCCTGGGAGAGACCCATGACCTTGGCCGCAGCGAGGCCGCTGGGGATGATTCCCAAGGTGACGTGGTCAAATCCCCTGCTACGGACGGATGCGGCGTCGCACAGTCGGCAAAATACCTCGTAGGCCAGGACCGTGGCTGTAAGGACCGTCTTGCCGTCGGCGTGGGCTATCTCGGCCGGGGAGAGTATTGCGGCCAGGGTGTCACTGGGGTGGCAGGGTTCCCTGCCGGTGTAGCCGTCGTTAAAGTCCAGGTATCGAATCATCACGCCGTTAGCGAAAGCTGCCATGTCCGGAGAGGTGGAATGGCCGCTGACCAGGATAGTTGCAGGGCGGGTGCTCGTTACGGTGCTCGCCAGGTCTCTCGCAATCGTGGCAGGCTCGCTGTGATAGCCGCCGATGGCGCATCCCAGGGCATCTACTATCATGCGCTTGGCTTGCTGTACGACGTTGCCGGGCAACTCATCGAATTTCAATGAGGTGGTATACGATGTCAGAAGGTCTGTCATCTTGTCCATGCTTGTACCTCCTTCGCGTTAGGGCGTGTTAGGGTTTTGCTAGGGCCGTTGACACCCCTTTAATCACTGCATATAATACTAACATATCAAAAGGCTTACCAACTTAATATCACGTCCCGGGTACCCCCAGGGTCCAACAGGGAAGGCGGTGTGAGTCCGCCGCGGTAGCGCCACTGTGAACGGGGAGTTGACCGAGAGGTTCGCCACTGTCCCAGCATGGATGGGAAGGCGTCGGTACAGCGTAGAGCCGTGAGTCAGGAGACCTGCCCGGGAATGTGGAGTCCGACTCTGCGCAGAACAGAGGTGGTTCCTGAGTAATCGGTACACGATCTTCTCAGCCCGATTACCCAAAGGGCGTCTTGGATATACCCCTGGCAGAAGTAGGACCAGGGGTTTTTTTATTGTGGTAGCCTGATGGAAATCCTGAAGGGGAGATACTAATGGCGCCTTTCAACTCAGGTTTAAGATTGGTCAAGTCCTATCCCATGTTACTTGCCAGCGTAATTGCTTTTATGATGGTTCTGGCAATCGCCTGCGGAGATGACCCCACGCCAACCCCAGTGCCGACGGCAACCTCCGCGCCAACTGCTACACCACAGCCTGTGCCAACGGATACACCGGAGCCGACCCCGACTCCGCGGCCCATTCCTACGGCAACTCAGGCGCCAACTCCAACCCCTGTTCCGTCGCCTACACCCCTGCCATCATTGTTTCCTCTCACCATCGTAGACTCCAACGGCAAGGAGTTCGTCTTTGACGCACCCCCGGAGAGGTTAGTTCTCTATGACGGTGCGGCGGTGGAGATTCTCTTTGCCATTGGCCAGGGCCATCGAGTGGCGGGCACCCACGACTTCGTGGACTATCCCCCGGAGACCGCCAGCATACCCAGAGTGGGCAACGCCTTTGCGGTTAATACCGAGGCCATTATTGAGCTGGACCCCGATTTGATATTTACCTTCTTCGCCAGTTCGTTGGATGCATTGGAGGCCACTGGTGTCGCGGTGCTTCTGATTGACTCATTGAGCAGTGACCTTGACGATGTTATTGAGCACTTCCGCCTATGGGGGAAGATTACGGACTCCGTTGATGAAGCGGAGGCGCAGGTGGCTGACATACAAGCCCGTCTGGATGCTCTCGTCGAAAGGCTGGGACCTGTCGAGCAGGGCCCCACACTGTACGACCATAGCTTTGACTTCTGGACTCCCGGTGGCGATACCCTTCACGGCGCTATCTACCGACTCCTCAAAGTAGAGCTAATCACTCAGGAGCAGTCCGGCTGGGCACAGCTAAGTCCTGAACAGATAGTGATACAGGACCCGGAGGTGATCGTAGCGGATTCATCCGGTGCGGAGCAGCTGACCGGGAATAATGCTTTCGACAACGTGAGGGCTGTGAGAGAGGGGCGGATTATCATGCCCCAGCAGTCCTTCTCTGTGGCGGGTACCAGGCTAATCGCGGCCATCGAGGAAATGGCTGCCCTGCTATATCCTGAGCTATTCCAGTAAGAAGCCCCAATAACCCTAATGGGGTGTTTCCAAAGCGGCGTTCCACCTCCTCTATCTTGATGGGAGAGGAGTGAGGGTGAATACCCCTCATCCCAGCCTTCTCCCGCAAGGGGAGAAGGGGTATTGGAAACACCCCCTAAGTAGACGATATGAGCCTTCCAATAACCAGAGATGACATGGGTGCCAGGATAGCCCGACGCTCCATCTCCTTGAACTATCCCTGGTGGAGGCTGGGCGTGGGGCTGGTCCTGGTTCTGTTGATAGCGGTAGTCGCAGGAGGGTTGGGTTCCGTCTACATCCCGCCCTGGACGGTAGCAAAGGTTGTCGTTGATGGGTTGCCATTTGTTGAGATGTCTGGAAGCTGGCCTGATAGCTGGGGTACGATTATATGGAATCTGAGGTTCCCCCGGATAGTCCTGGCAGGACTGGTGGGCGCTGCGTTGGCCGTTTCGGGCGCAACGTACCAGGGACTCTTCCGGAACCCGCTGGCAGACCCTTATTTCATCGGAGTGGCAGCAGGGGCTGCCTTGGGCGCGACAATAGTCCTTATGACCAACGTACCCGTCTATTATGACGGTTTCAGTGTTCTTCCTATTGCGGCGTCAGTAGGGGCACTAGCGGCTGTTTCCGCCACCTATCTGGTTGCCAGGCGTACGGGAGAGTTGCCTCTGCTTACGCTGATCTTGGCAGGGCTGGCCATATCGTCCCTGCTGGGAGCGGTGACCAGCTATCTGATTATCAACAGTGACCCGGATGTGCGTCCACTGTTGGGATGGCTACTGGGAGGGTTTATTGGCACCCAGTGGGACGATATTTTCACAGTCCTTCCCTACATGATTCCGGCCATGTTCATCATGATGGCCTATGCCCGTGTGCTCAATATGTTCCAGGTCAACGAGGAGGAAGCCAGGCACCTGGGAGTGAACGTTGAGCGCACTAAAATAGTGCTCATAGTTTTGGCCTCTATAACCGCCGCAGCTGCCGTGTCCGTCAGCGGGATTATCGGGTTCGTGGGAATCATCGCTCCCCATATCGTCAGGATTATCTGGGGAACCGACCACCGCTTCCTCCTCCCCATGTCCATGATCACCGGCTGCGGTTTCATGATACTGGCCGACCTGGCCGCACGCACCGTGGTCAGCCCTACGGAGCTTCCTGTTGGAATCGTTACAGCTTTCTGTGGTGCCCCTTTCTTCCTCTTCCTACTCAGCCGGGCTAGAAGGATAGTGATGTGAACGCCCCGATCGTACAGGCCCAAGGTGTACGTCTTTCCTACGGCAACAAGACAGTGCTGGCCGGGCTGGACCTGGAGGTCTTTCCGGGAGAGGTGGTTGGATTGGTCGGCCCCAACGGATCGGGGAAGAGTACCTTTCTACGTATAGCCGCAGGGACGCTGCGGGCCCAGCAAGGATGGGTCCTTCTGGATGGCTCCGAGACTGGACTGCTGAAGCCCAGGGACCGGGCGAAGCTGGTGGCGGTTGTTCAGCAGAGCCCTGCGGTGCCTCCGGGCTTCACCGCCATGGACGTCGTGCTGATGGGGCGTAACCCGTACCTGGGGTTGCTCCAGTGGGAGGGTAAGACCGACTATCAGAAATGCCAGGCTGTCATGGAGATGACCGAGACCTGGGAGTTTGCCGACCGCCTGGTGTCCACCCTGTCCGGCGGCGAACTGCAGCGGGTCTTCATTGCAAGGGCGCTGGCGCAAGAGACACCCGTGCTCCTGCTGGATGAACCGACCTCCCACCTGGACATCAGCTACCAAACTGCGGTGTTGGACATCATCAACAGAGTTCGCAAGCAGACGGATGTGACGGTCCTAATGGCCATGCACGACCTGACTCTGGCAGCCCAGTACTGTACCCGTATAGCGGCCCTCCATGAGGGGAAGATTCTTACCTGTGATGTGCCTTCCCGGGCCCTCACCGAGGATGTGGTATCCAAGTTGTTTGGCGTTCCTGTCTCCATCATGCAGCATCCGGTCCACAAAACTCCCGTGGTGCTGCCTCTGGGACAGGGCGTCAATGGGGACGGCGAGCTATGAGTCGGCTTCCGGGTAAGGTATTGATGGTCCAGGGCACTGCTTCCCACGTGGGCAAGAGCGTGCTTGTGGCGGCCCTATGTCGAATATTTCGTCAAGACGGCTTCCAAGTCGCCCCATTCAAGGCCCAGAACATGTCCAACAACTCCTATGTAACCCCGGACGGAGGGGAGATCGGACGTGCTCAGGCTGTGCAGGCGGAAGCTGCCGGAATTGAACCTTCAGTGGAAATGAATCCCATCCTGCTCAAACCCGAGGCCGATAGCAGGTCTCAGGTTGTCCTTCTGGGGAAGCCCGTTCAGTCTGCCGGGGCCAGCTATTTCTCCAACATGAAACCCCACCTCTGGAAAGCAGTATCCGAGTCCCTTGATAAGTTGCGTGAACAGTATGACATCCTGGTTATTGAGGGGGCGGGGAGTCCTGCGGAGGTCAACCTGAAACGGACCGAGATAGTGAACATGCGGGTGGCACGATATGCCAACGCCCCCGTCCTGTTGGCGGGTGACATTGACCGGGGAGGTGTCTTTGCCTCTCTGGTGGGCACCCTGGAGTTGCTGGAGCCGGAGGAGCGGGATTGCATCAAGGCCTTCATAATCAACAAGTTCAGGGGCGATGTTACGTTGCTCGAGCCCGGTTTGAGGTTTCTGGAGGAACGTACGGGTATCCCTGTCGCCGGAGTTGTCCCTTATTTTCATGACATACACATACCGGAAGAGGATGCCGTATCCCTTGAAGAGCGCGTTCGGATGAAGAGTAAAGACGATTACCGGTTGGACGTCGCCGTAATTGGCTTGCCCCACATCTCAAACTTCGACGATTTTGACCCCCTAAAGCGGGAAAATGGCGTGAGGTTGCGCTACGTCGAGCCTAACGATAAGCTCGGTGAGCCGGACCTGATTATTATTCCCGGCAGCAAGACTACGGTGGCAGACCTGGAATATCTCAGACGGGTGGGTCTGGCTGAGGAAATTACGACGCTTTACCGGCATGGTACGCCCGTTATTGGCATTTGTGGTGGATTCCAGATGCTGGGACAGCGTATCCTGGACCCTAAAGGAGTGGAATCTCCGCATCGGGAGATTGAGGGATTGGGTCTTCTGCCAGTAACCACAATTTTTGAAGACAGCAAGGAGACCCATAGGATCAGGGGGACCGTAACAGAGACTACCGGACTCCTCCAGGGAGCCTGCGGACTGCCTGTAGAGGGCTACGAAATCCACATGGGCCGGAGTATTTTCGCCGATGCCGGGCCGGATGCGCAAGGGAATCGCGCTCCGTTCCATCTTGAAGAGAGGTCGGGTAAAAGCTGGGACCAATTTGATGGAGCGATAGACCCCTGTGGGCGTGTCATAGGCACTTATATCCACGGGCTTTTCTATAATTTAGGTGTGCGAAGGGCTATTCTGGGGCGTCTCGCGGAAGAGAAGGGGGTGATTCTCCCGGAAGGAGAGGCCCTTCAATCCAGGGACGAGGAGTACGACAAGCTAGCCGGGTTGGTACGGGGGAGCCTGAACATGGATATGATATATCGTATCTCCGGCCTGGAAGTCCCAAGTCACTAGTAGGGCTTTACATAAAGATGGAGTATCTTCCCCCGATAGTCGGCCTGCCTTTGAAGCTAAGGCATGTTGATATTCATGTCTGCCGACGCCTTCGTCATTCTGGCGGAAGCCGGAATCCAAGGTTGGGGTGGATTCCAACTCAAAGCCGGGATATGGGTATTGCTGTCTATTTTGATGGTAACGGCACGTCAAAAGAGTTATTCAGCGATGAAATGCTGGACATATTGGGTGTGAGCAGGACTAGCCGAGCGTTGCCAGAACTCCTCGCAGCGACTCACCGAACTCGTGCTTCTGCCAATTTCGCACGTTAGGGCCAACCAATTGGGAATCAATCTCGTCTGGGCATTGAGCCAGGCGTTTCAAACTAGCAGTAGGCCATAGCAGGCCCGGGTTTAGTTCTAGATCCAAACCTAGCTGGGTGCGCCATGCCTTGAGAATCTGAAGGCGAGTCTCGACTTTTTCTCGATCCATGGGCCCCAATGTCTCATCGGACCGTGGCAGTTTCGGTCTGGTCACCGGTTCAGATCTGAGTCCCTCATTGATTGCAGCTTTCAGGCATTTGGCAGCAGTCGGGTGGCTTAACCTTCCTAGCCCTTTAACGCTCGATAGGTCTGCATGGGGATCAGACGCTAGTTGCACCAGTGCGTAATCCGGGGCCACCTTGAAGGCCGGACGGTTGAGACGACTGGCTTCTTTTTCACGAAATCGGAAGAGAGACCGCAAGATAGCCAGTCCTCGCGCGTCCAAGTCGTGGCTACCCTTAACCTTAAAGAATGCCGACTCCCGGTCGGCGGGCATGTGCCTAACGTTCTCTAACCGCTTAAACTCTTCTTTCACCCATTCCAGCCGCGACATTTCCTTTAGTCGCTCCGATAGTGCTTCGCAGACACATGGTAAGTAGAGAACATCGTTGACTGCGTAACTCAGCGCTTCACGACTGAGGGGCCGTACTGTCCAGTCTGAGCGTTGTAGCTTTTTGAGCTTGGTTAATTCCGCCCCCGCGAACTCCCGCACCACGGACTTCAGACCCAATTGGGCAGAACCAACGAAGGCGGAGGCAACGCTGGTATCGAACAGATTGTTGACCCGGAACCTCCAGTCTCGGTCAAGGCTACGCAGGTCGTAATCGGCGCTATGAAAGACCTTCTCAATCGACCGGTCACCCAGCAGTTCGCCGAGCGGTCGCATGTCGTCTATTGCCAGTGGGTCAATGATATAAGCGCCCTCGTCCGTCGCAAGCTGCACCAAGCAGATGCACTCATAGTACCGAAAGAACCCGTTTGACTCAAGGTCAACGGCGACTCGAGTTGCCCTCGATAGACGACTGACGACCTGAACTAACTGTGATTCCGTGTTTATTAGCTCAATATGACTGGTACGAAGACTCATATTCCTAGATATCCAGATATGGCCCCAATACAATGGTCGATCATCGAGTGGGCACTATAGACCGCCGGCACCTGGGAAAGCGGGTCACCTTAGATGACGTTCCTGGCAAAGGGGCGAGCAAAGGTGGCCTCTCACCCTCTCTGTGCGGTTCGCACTGTGAAGGCTGGCTCCGGCTCCGCGTCGGGTGCGGAATCGTTGTTGACAAAGCAAGTCAACGTTTGATTCTCACCCAGGTATACGTCCACAGGGTCCCCACACTGGAAGTAGGCAGTGTGGTGTTGGAGGCTGCTCACGACCGCCCCTGAAGGCAAAGAGACAGTGTATATGTAGTGCATCCCGCGGAATACCCGGCCCATCACCCGTCCCATGCCGGTGTCCGAAGGCCGGAGGGCGATGTCGTCGGGTCGTATCATCACTTCATATTTTGCACTGGCGTCGAGGGGGGTTGTAGAGTGTACCACCCCAATCTCTGTGACGAGGTCATTCCCATCTGCCCGCCCAACGATAAAGTCCGCGATTCCCAGGAAGTTGGCCACGAACCTGGTCTTGGGATGATGAAAAATATCCTCGGGTCTGCCCACTTGCTCCAGGGATCCGCCAGTCATCACGGCCACCTTGTCTCCCATGAATAAAGCCTCTTCCTGGTCATGGGTGACATATATGGCCGTCACTCCGTTGGACTGGAGAATATTCTTGACCTCTTCCCTTAGTTGGGCCCTTAGCTGAGGGTCCAGGCTGCTGAAAGGTTCGTCCAGCAGCAAAGCCAGCGGGTGCGGTGCCAGAGACCTGGCCAGGGCCACCCTTTGCTGTTCGCCCCCGGAAAGCTGATGTGGGTAGCGGTCAGCTAGATGATTCAAACGCACTATCTCCAGCATCTCCCCGACTCGGTCCTCTCTGTCTTGCCTGGACAATTTCCCAAGACCAAAAGCTATGTTCTTGGCCACTGTCATGTTGGGAAAGAGGGCATAGTCCTGAAAAACCATGCCCAATTGCCGTGCCTCGGGAGATACCCAGCTTCCCCGGCCTGCTACCGGATGGCCGTCCAGGGTGATAGTCCCGGTATCGGGAGACTCAAACCCGGCGACCAACCGCAGTAAGGTGGTCTTCCCGCACCCGCTAGGGCCAACCAGGGCAAGAATTTCACCCTGCTCCAGAAATACGCTGACATCCCTGACCGCTGGCGTTCCATGGAATGTTTTAGCCACCCCCTGGCAGCGGATTACCGGATGGCTCGCCATTGCCACATCTCTGTCAAGGGTATCGGATATGGGAACACTATCCAGCCGGTCCTTGCCAGCGGCTGGTGTCCACGTCCGTAAGCTCAAGCTCATTGCTTCCTCTTCCTCTGACAACCGGTTGGGAGCCCTACCGTCTCAGGGACCATGCCCCAGGAGCTATGGGCGAGATTCTATATTAAGCAAAAAGGTTTGTCAATGCTTAACGTAATGATAAGTAGTCTGATACTTGTTATCCCGGACACTGGACTAAGTCCTGTGGCAAGAGCCAGGCCACCCTATAGGGATAGCGTACTGGTCTAGCGGGCATTCTTGGTACCGTGCCTCAATCTCCATTCTCCACAAATGGAGCCACAGGGTCCCGTATCGTCGGACGACGCTGCTTGAGGTTTCAAACCCCTTCTCCTGTTGCTGAGGGCTATGCCCATTTTTCACCCTTGGCACGTTGATGCCCAGAAACATAGTCCATACCTCCAGGTTTTCCTGTTTTCTATCCGATTCGAGGGTGGGGCCTTTTCAGACGAGATGCCCTTTAGGCAGCTATACCCCAACCCCAGCCTGTCTCCTCATGATCATGATTGGGCGGGGCGTCAATCCCTTCTATTCCCTCAATAACCTCTCTAAAGGCGGCGGGAATCTCGGATGAGTCCGGCGTCTCTGCCGGGAGCTGGGCTGCGCTTGACCTGCCTTCGCTTATGAAATGTTCTCCGGACACAAAAACGGGAATACCAAGGTGGATAGCAAAGCTCAAGCCGGCAGCCACGTCAACTTCCACCTCGATAGTTCTGTGAGTGCTCTCCAGGCGCAGTGCTCCTACTATCGGGCCGTTTCCCATTTCCCTTAAGTTCATGCTGGTAATGGTGGCATCAAAGGCATTCGCGATTGCACCCAGCATGTGATGATGGGAACAATGGTGGGTGGCAAGGCCGTGGATCTCGGCGGAGATATATCTGGCTTGCTCCATGCTGAGGGTGATGGCAAGGCACCTGTTAGAGTCCTGAAGTCGGAGCAATAGCTTGGCTTTGTCAGTACGGTCGTCTCTCACCACGTGGTAAGGGTTGACTTGTATCATGGTCGTCTCCTCTCTCCGCAAGGTTAGCCCTGTAAGATTATCTACACTTACTTATATTATTAGTATATAGTAAGTGAAGATATTAATATATACATAATTTTTCACTTGTGTCAAGCGCTCTCGTGATTTTGGCATTTTGGCGGGGTTTTCCGGGCCTCGCTGATAGCCTTCCAGAGCGAGAATCCGGTGCGCCAACTGGTGAATCATCATCAGGTGAGCCATCGAAAGGTGAAGGACGATGGGTTGGGCAAGTGGTATTGACGCATCTTCGGTTTCTGTGTTAGGCTTGGGCGGTAAGGTTGTGCCAGGGCAAAATACTTTGGCCCTGCGAAAGGAGAGCCAGGATGCTAGCAGTTACTTCTCCTGCTTTGGAGAAGCTCAAGGAAGTCTTGGATGAGCAGGGCGAAAAGGAATCCGCTCTGAGGGTCATAGCCGTTCCCGCCGAGCATGGCGGCGTTCAGTACATGATGACCATGGAGAAGGAAGCCCAGAAGGACGATACGGTCGTCGACATGGACGGCATCCGTTTCTTGATGGACTCCGACAGCGAGCCTTTCCTGGAAGAGGCCACCATAGACTACGTTGAGGACCTCACAAGGGTGGGCTTCGTGATTAATAACCCCATGTTCGCTTCGGATGGCTGCGGAAGCGGCGGGTGTGGCTGCGGCAACGGCGGTGGCGGCTGCGGTCGCTAGATAGCTCCCCGATGGCAATTTAGTGTTGAACCAACTGAATGGCCCCTGCGTACAGGGGCCATTTGTTTCCGCTATAGCTCCAGTGCCTCTGCGAGACGCCGTTTGTGGTAGCGGGGGTCGCCCAGGTAGTGGTACAGGGTACGAGACATCTCGGTGTGCAATGTCAGGCCGTATTCCGTCATTACACCGACCCCGGCGTGGACTTCGTGGGCGTAGTTACATGACTGGTAGTAGGCCTCGCTGGAGACCCCTTTAGCCAGATTCACGCTTCCGGCAGTGGGCCTCCCGGTGTCCAGTTTCCACAGCGCCTCGTACGTAGTCCAACGTGCGGCATCCAGACAGTTGACCAGATTGATTATATGGTCCTGCACTCGTTGAAACCGCCCAATGGGCATCCCGAACTGTACCCGGGTCCGGCTGTAGGCGACCGACATGTCGAATACGGCTTCGCATCCTCCAACTTTGTACGCACACAAGACCGGGATGGCTTTCTCCATCGCTCGCTCCAGGATATACCACCCTTTACCTTCATCGCCCAGCAGGGCCGAATCAGGAACATCCACAGAGTTAAACTCGACCACGCCTGACGTTGTCAAAAACCCGGGCAGGTTTCGCTTCGTGATACCCGGGGAATTGGCATCCACCATGAAGAGGGAGATTCCATCGGAGTGGTCTGAGCCTTCTCCAGAACGAACGGCGCAAATGTAGTGACTGGCCGTTTGTGCGTCCTGTACGAAGAGTTTCACCCCGTTGAGAAGGAATCCTCCGCTCTTGCGGGTGGCTTTCATCTGGACCCACTGAGGCCCCCAGCCATAGTCCGACTCGGTCAGGGCCAGGGTAGGGGTGTGGCTGCCACCTGCTATAGCCGGGAGTATGTGACGCCTTTGCTCTTCAGAGCCACCCTCCAGCACCGTCAGAGCGCCGAGGATGCCCGACGAAAAGAAAGGGCCAGGAATGGGCCCCCTGCCCAGCTCTTGGAACAGGACTCCCGCATCGGTCAGAGAGCCTCCTGCTCCTCCATACTCCTGAGGAACGCATATTCCCAGCCAGCCTATGTCTGCCACCTTTTCCCAGAGGTCGGGGGTATGGCCCACATTTCTGCTGCTCAGGTCCAGCAGCACCTCTTTGGGATACTCCCTCTGTATGAACTCCTTAGCTGAGTTCCTGAGCATCTCCTGGTTTTCGGTAAGGGACAGGTCCATTTGTTACCTCTCCTGTACTTCATTTGACCGGATTGTGTGACCAACTTGTAACGAAACTCAGTGTTCCAGCCTACAGCAGGCCGTGAGGTAGTTTCTCAATTTGCATGTGACTTGATTTCAACCTGAGACCCCTGGGCAGGCGCGTTAAATATAGCACACCTCACCGGTGTGTGCTATAATTTTGTGACTTACCTAGTCATTGCCGATGACGTAAGACTTGGTCGGATAGCGCACTTGAACCCACGGGTATCCAGCGACCCACCGCAAATTATGCTTCAGGAATCGCCTCTTATGAAAGATAGCACGCCTAACCGGAATGGAGGTAGCCATGTCCATGATAGAGAAACAGGTTAACTCCGAAGGAGGCAAATCCATGGGGGTGTTTCATGTAACCATCGGGATTGGTAATCCCAATGGTGGAAATATGAAACACGTTGAGGCAATGGTTGATACCGGATCAATCCATTCAGTAGTACCTGCATCGTTGCTAGAGAGTATTGATATAGCGCCGTTACAGCAACAACCATTCATTCTAGCAGATGGGTCCGAAAGAGTCTTTGGCCTTGGTATAGCACAACTTCTTGTGCTGGGAAGAGAATTCCCTTGTCCGGTTATCTTTGGGCAGAGTGAGGAATGCTTGCTCGGCGCAACAACCCTGGAAACACTTCAACTTATGGTGGACCCGGTCAATGAAACTCTGGTTCCAACCACGCCTAGAGCAAGACCAATTTAGCACCTGTGCGCTCTCCACGGGGGCCTTCGACCGAGGCATAGCGGTTAGACCTGTCTATGACAGCGAAATTGGGCTGATTCGCCTCTTACGCAAGCGCGCCTGCCTGCTCCCTGGTGGCCCGTCCAATGCCGATGCGGCGAGCCATGATTACCTTCTGAATATCGGCGGTCCCGCCGGGATGGATGGCAACGATGCTGGAACGCTGATGCGCCTCCACGTGCCCTTCCGACGGAGCCCAGCTGGGGTCCTTGGTCAATGCGTATGGACCGAGGATTTCCAGGATTGCCTTGCCCATTCTGAGACCGGACATCTTGCGGTGGTACGATAGCTGAGGTCCCTCGTAGGAGATGGGGCTGCCGGAGTTTCTAAGCCAGAAGTTGCGCATACCGAGAAGCCGTCCTACCTCGGCCTCCGTGTAAATGTCCACCAGCAGGTCCCGCACGTCGGGGTCCTTGCTGAGGGGCTGCCCGTTGCGCATGGTTGTCTTGCAATGGTCCAGGAGGCGGTCTACAAGCCAATTCCTGGCAATTTTGCCCCCTGTGCCGTGCTCTAGCTCAAGGTGGGTACGAGCTACCTTCCATCCCTCGTTCTCGCCGCCGACAAGATGGAAGCTCGGAACACGAACATTCTCGAAGTAAACGGTGTTCTTGATTCCCGACCCGGCACCCCCCTCTCCACCGGAGATGAGCAGGTCCATGGGCGCTACGGATATACCTTCCAGTCCAGAAGGGACCATGAACCAGGCGAGATTCTCGTGCCGGGCACCGTTGGGGTCCGTGACGGCTATCGTCCAGAACTGGTCTGCGCCATGAGCGCTGCCCACGTATATCTTCTGTCCGTTAAGAATATAATCGTCACCATCCCGGATTGCGGTCAACTTTACGTTGGCAAGGTCGGACCCGGCCTCCGGCTCAGAGAGGAGTTGCCACGTTCTGACCAGCCCTTTGAAAATGGGCGGAAGGAAATGCTCTTTCTGCTCTTCCGTACCCCATACGAGGATGGTTGCCCCACCAAGCCTGCCGCCGGAGTCGTAGTAGGGAGGAAGGGTGAGGCCCAGTTCGTCCAACTCCTCCTCGATGATGATAGCGTGGTCCATCGTTAGCCCACCGCCTCCATACTCTGTGGGGCTGGTGGGCCAGAGCCATCCCCTGGCACCCAACTTTCGGCCCAACTCCCTGCGTTTCTGGTACTGCTCGTAAGACAGGTCGGCGGGGTCGGCGGGGTCGGCTATGCCGGCTGGAAGGTTCTCCGCCAACCAGGCCCGCACCTCCATTCTGAAGAGTTCCTGCTCCGGGGTATATTGGGGTTCAAAGTCCATGAGTTCCCTCCTTGGCGAGTGGGGCTTCCGTTTGATAGCCTTGGAGTCTGTGGGACAGGGCCAAGCGACGGTATAAACCAACGAATGGATTGTACTCCCAGGGAGGAGTAACGTCAAAGCGTCTGACACGCAAGGGGACTTTCACCTGCCGTTTAGATATTCGGATACCTGGATTATGAGTGCGAGTAAGAGACTATCTAAAAAGTTCCTTCTCACCCTGCGAGGGAAGGGCTATCCCATGCGGTAGTGGTCGCCCCACCAGGTGGGGAACTTCCGCAGCCGCAGATGCTCGAAAAGCCGGGGATGTACGCTCACCGCAAGCCTCATGGCCTCTTCAATCGGTTCCCGTATGGAGAAGTGGGCCTGCGGCTGGGTGCGGAGCTTGAACAGGTGATAGCATTCTCGCAGGTTCATCTTGGCGAGGATCCGGCGCTTGTGGGCATGGGTGACCAGGTACTGTGCAGATGGGGGAGAGACCTCCGATACCTCCCGGAAGGCTTCCCCCGCCAGTTCCATCGCCTCGGCGAACTCTTCCTTTAGCCCCGCACCTTCCAGGAGGGGTGGCATCAAGAATCCGTTGGCAACGGTCAGGGGCTGTGGTATATAGGTCTGCATTCGGTGGCGCTTGAACTCTCGATAAGCCCCGTAGTCCATCACCAACTCGAATGTGTAGTCCACCATCTCCAACTCCCTCACCGGAGGGTCGTGGGGGCCCAGCTTGTCCAGACAGGAGGCGATGACCTCGTGCCTGCGCTCTTCGTCCAAGTCTTCCGCCTGCTTCCACACCTGGTCATAGGGAAGGTCGGCGAAGCGGTAGAGGAGGGCTGCGCATAGCTTTAGCTCGGCTTGGGGGTCGTGGTCGACGAGGCTTACCTCTACGCCGTTGTTCTGGTAGCCGCGCAACGGAGAGGAGCGCTCCTGCCTACGGCGGGCCATGGCCTGCTGCTGCTCCCTGGTCGCCACGATGTAGTCGTTTTTCTCGGCGTACTTTATCAGGGTGGGAGTAATCTCCCGGCCCGTGCTCTTTAGCTCCTCTCCCAACTCCCGCTCTTCCGACAGTTGGGATGACAGGAGCTTGGTGACGGCGTGCTCCATGAGCCGGGCGTTCATGGTGACGCCCACGTTGGTGAGAGTAGCGGCGGGCAGAAGGAAGCGGCAGCTGTCAATGGCGTCCCGCCTCAGCCGCAGGTTGTAGGCTGATTCCCTCTCATTCTCCCTGCGTTCAATGGTCGCCCGGAGGTGCTCCTCCACCTTCGGTACGGCGTCCCGGTAGGTCCTGAAGAGGTGCTGGCAGGTCTTTATGTAGACGTCTTGGCTGTCGGGGGATGTAGCCAGTTCCTTTGGTACATAGTAGTATCCGTCCCACATTACCTGGAATCGGGATGATTTCTCGGTGTAGGAGGCGAGACGGTTGTCCTCCAGGGAGTCGCAGGCCAGGCGCGATATGTTCTCCACCGCCACGTGGATGATGGCGTGCTCGGCAACGGAGGCGTGTCCGTAGCCCAGGACCCACCTCTCATGGAAGTCCGCCGCCTTTTCCTGGCTCACCTGAAGGGCAATCTCGTCGAAAGGCTCCGGCCTGCGGGATGTCATGGCGAAGACGACCGCAAGCTGCTCCTCGGTAAGCTCCCTGGGGCTCAGGGGGTATATCCGGCGGGGGTAGGGAAGGCTGGTGTCGGCGGATGCTGTTGTCAGGTCCATACGCACCACTATTATTGATGAGTGAATGTCTAAGCCAGTTCATTCCGTCATACCCGCGAAGGCGGGTATCCACTGCCCCAATGCCTCTGGACTCCCGCGAAAGCGGGGCTGACGGTTTGGTGGGCGGGAGTGGCGATGTGGTCTGGTAATTTATTCACGCACTACTTAAAGCAGCAGGCTTACAGGGCGCTCCAGGTGTCGCTTCAACTCCATGAGGAACTGGGCGCCCTCGGCCCCGTCCGCCACCCTGTGGTCCACCGAGATGGTCGCCTTCATTATCTGGGCGATGGCGACCTGCCCGTCCCGCACCACCGGCTGCTCCTTCACCGTCGCTACCGCAAGCACCGCCGCATTGGGCGGGAAGATAATGGCGGCGAAGCTGTCCACGTCGAACATACCCATGTTGCTTATGCTGAAAGTGCTGCCCGTGTACTCCTCGGCCCGCAGTGTGCCCCCCTGGGCCCGCTCGATGAGGTCACTGCTGGCCTTGGCCACCTCTGCCAGCGACTTACCTCCGCAGTTGCCAAGGACGGGCACAATAAGGCCGTCCTCCATGGCGACCGCGAAGCCTATATTTATCTCGGAGTGGAGTTGGATGTAGTCATCCTGGAAGGATGCGTTGAAGCTGGGGAATTTCTCCAGGGTCCTGGTAGCAGCCCTTATCACAAGGTCATTGACGCTCACCCGTGTGCCGTCCTGGAGCGCGTCGTTGACCTGCCTGCGGAAAGCCATAGCCTCGCTCATGTCTATCTCGGACGTGATGTAGAAGTGGGGGGCTTCCCTCTTGCTCTGGACGGTGACGCGGGCGATGGCCCGGCGCATCCGGCTAAGCTCAACCCTGCCGCCGGGGCCAGCTGCCGCCGCTGCGGGTGGCGGTGATGCCTTGGCCTGCTCCTCATACCCCAGCACGTCGGCCTCGGTGATACGGCCTCCCGGGCCTGTTCCGGTGATTTGGGCCAGATTGAGGCCCTTCTCCCGGGCCAATCTCCGGGCAATTGGGGTCGCTCTCACCTCGCCGTCGGGAGGAACAGCCGTAGCGGCGGCTGGTACATCCTGGGAGGCCGGGGTAGGTGCTGGGGCTGGGACGGCAGATTGCGTCGCCTCCACAGGGGGGGCTTCACCGGCAGAGCCGGGACGGCCTGTTAGCTCTTCCACAGATGGAATGCTCTCGCCGGGGTCGGTTATGACCGCTATAAGTTCGCCGACGGGCACCGTTCTCCCCTCTTCTACCACTATCCTGCCAAGCACCCCTGTAGAGTATGCCTCCATCTCAACCGTAGCCTTGTCCGTCTCGATTTCAGCAATTACCTCACCCCGGGATACATCTTCCCCTTCGTGCTTCCGCCATCGGACCACGGTCCCCTCTCTCATGTCGTAACCCATCTGGGGCATCACAATAGTAGTAGCCAAGGTCACCCCCAATTCTAACCTTCCCCCATCAAGGGGGAAGGGACTTTGTTATCCCAATGATGCTGGGGTGCAGGGTTTGTCCCCTTTCACCCCCGTTCCTGAATCAAGTTTAGGGCTTGCCCCGTACTCGACCTGTCTGCCGACAGGCAGGTACAGGGACACGCTCCAACCTTCCCCCATCAAGGGGGAAGGGACTTGTTATCCCATAATTGCGGACCTGACGGCATGGGCAATCACGTCACTGTCGGGTATGGCTGCCCGTTCCAGGGGTCGAGAGTAGGGCATGGGCACTTCAGCACCTGCCACCCTGGCAACAGGGCTGTCAAGGTAATCGAATGCGTGTTCCTGTATCTGGGCGGCCACCTCCGCCCCAAAGCCGCCCGTCTTCCAGACCTCCTCCACAATCAGGGCGCGGTGCGTCTTGCGCACGGATTCCAGCACTGGCTCCATGTCCAGGGGCCTGAGACAGCGCAGGTCTATAACCTCCACCTCTATGCCCTCCTGAGATAGCTTCCGGGCGGCGTCCAGGGCCAGCAGGACCATGCGCGAGTATGAGACGATGGTAAGGTGGCTACCTTTACGTTTCACGTCGGAGGCCCCAAGAGGGACCTTGTAAGTTCCCTCCGGCACCTCTCCGCGGCTGCTGTAGAGGAGGATATGCTCCACGAACATCACCGGGTCGGCCTCTTCACGGCACGACCGGAAGAGACCCAGAACGTCGTATGGAGTGGACGGCACGACAACCTTCATGCCGGGAACGGTGGCAAACCATCCTTCAAAATTCTGGGAGTGGGTGGCGGCCACCTGAGCGCCGCCGCCCGTAACCGTGCGGATTATCAACGGCGCGGAAAGCTGTCCCCCCGACATGTATCTCACCTTGGCAGCGTGGTTGATAATCTGGTCCATAGCCAGCATACTGAAGTTGATTGTCATTAGCTCCACTATTGGCCGAAGGCCGCCCATAGCCGCGCCTACGCTGACTCCAACAAAAGCCGACTCCGAAAGTGGCGAGTCTTTGATGCGGTCCGGACCAAACTCTTCGGTGAATCCCTTGGTTACTGCGTAAGCGCCCCCATAGGGGCCTATGTCCTCGCCCACGAGGAAAACGCGTAGGTCATCGTTGAGGGCCTCCCTCAATGCGCTGCTTACGGCCTCGCGATAAGAAATCTCTGGCATAGTTTCTCTCCCCTTACCGGGTCCCTTCCGTGTTTCACCCTCGGCCTGGGGCGTTCCGCATTTGCCGGATTCCAGGCACGGCTAAATTCATTCAGCTTTCATAGTCCCGTGTTGCCTGTGATAACTGAGTCGGCCTGGTCGCCGTAGACGTCCTCAAACAGAGTGCGAATCTCAGGGAATGGACTGTCATCGGCAAATCTGGCGGCCTCTTCAATCTCTTTCATCACGGCGCCATCTATGTCGCTCAAGTCCTGCTCTGAAGCTTGTCCTTCGTCAAGGAGCTTACGCTTGAATGTGGCTATGGGGTCTTTCTCCAGCCAGCTTTCCACCTCAATGCCGCGGCGGTACTCGGCGGGGTCCGCTATCGAATGCCCTCGAAACCTGTAGGTCTGGGCCTCAAGAAAAATGGGACCTTTGCCGCTCCTCACGTATTCCACGGCTTCCTGGGTTACTTTTCTGACCTCCAGGACGTCCATACCGTTCAACCGCACACCGGGCATGTTATAAGATTCGGCAAGCTTGTAAATGTTGTCGGCCAGGGCAAGGGTATCCCATACGGGTGCGCCCATACCATAGAGATTATTTTCACAGAAGTATATTACCGGCAGCTTCCAGATGGAAGCCAGGTTCATAGACTCGTGAAACTCTCCTTCGTTCAGGGCGCCGTCACCCAGATAGCACATTACCAGGCGGTCCTCCCCCTTGGTCTTGGCTGCCAGGGCGAGGCCGGCGGCCACAGGCATCTGGCCGGCTACGATAGCGTATCCCCCCATGAAGTTTTTGGAGACATCGAAGAGGTGCATGGACCCGCCCTTTCCTCTGCTACAGCCGGTGGCCTTGCCGAATAGCTCTGCCATTGCCGCCTTGCTGTCCATCCCCTTGGCCAAAGCGTGCCCGTGGTCCCGGTAGTGGGTTACCACGTAGTCCTGTGCTCTGAGGCTTGAGATGGAGCCGACTGCTATGGCCTCCTCACCGATGTAGAGATGCAGGAAGCCCTGTATGTTTCCCTGCATGTACTGGCGTGCGCACTCTTCTTCGAAGACTCGAATCAACACCATCTGGCGGTAGAGCTCCAGGAGTTGGGGTGCCTCTAGCGTTTCTTTCACCGTCATAGTCACTTCAACCACACCTTTCCCGCGGCCTTGCACTGGCGGGTTGCTTAGATATGGATAGCACCGCCGTCAGCGTTCAGGGCAGCTTCCTTAAGGACCTCAGACAGGGTGGGATGAGAATGTACCATCCATCCCAACTCATGGGTGGTGCCTTCCAGGAGCCGAGCCATGGAAAGCTCTGCCAGCAGTTCCGTTACTTCCGGCCCAATGAGATGTGCTCCCAGAAGCTCGCCATATTTTTCATCCACTACCAGCTTCACGGTCCCTGCGGTCTCTGCTATGGCCACCGCCTTCCCGCTGGCCTGGAAGGGGAACTTGCCTATCTTGACACCGTAGCCTTGCTCCCGAGCCTGTTGTTCAGTCAGTCCGAAGCTGGCTACCTGGGGTATGCAGTAGATGGCCCGGGGCATGTTCACGTAGTCAAGGGGTTGGGACTCCACGCCTGCCATGGTCTCGACGGCCATAACTCCCTGGGCCGAAGCTACGTGAGCAAGGAGGAGCTTGCCTGTGACATCACCTATCGCATAAATGCCGGGTACGTTGGTGGACATATCGTCGTTGACCTGTATAAACCCGCGCTCGGTAGCCACGCCCACCCTGTCAAGGCCGAGACCCTCGGTGTTGGCCTGGACGCCTATGGCTACCAGCACCTTTTCGCCCTCTATCTCAGTCACCTGGTCGGATGATTCAACCTTGAGCCTGGCCCCGCCCTCGACGGGGGTCATTTCCGTGACGCCGGCGCCTGTCACAAAAGTGATGCCTTCTCTGGACAGGGCGCGCTCCAGCTCATGGCTAATCTCTTCATCCTCGTTGGGTACGACTCTGGGTAGAAGCTCCACGACAGTCACCTTTACTCCGTAAGAGTTGTAAAGGTAAGCGAACTCCATTCCCGTTGCCCCCGCACCGACTATTATTATCGAAGAGGGTAACTGCTTGAGCTCCAGGGCATGGCGGCTGGTTATCACCCGTTCCCCGTCAATGGGCAGGGCCGGGATGCTCCGGGCGCGCGCTCCGGTGGCTAGAATGATGTTCTTTGCCTGGATAACCCTGCCTTCCGGTGCAATCTCCAGGGTGTGGCTATCCCGCAGACTTGCTTCCCCCTTTATGTGCTCCACCTTATTTTTACGGAAGAGGAAGGCGATGCCTTTGGTGTTCCGATCAACCACTCCCCGGCTGCGGTCTATAGCCTTGGCGTAATCCACACGCAGGTTATCGAAGTAGAAGCCGAACTCCTCGCCTCGATGAATGAGGGACAGGATTTCGGCGTTTTTGAGAAGGGACTTGCTTGGAATGCAGCCCCAATTCAAGCATACACCGCCTAATTCATCCTTCTCCACCACGGCTGTGCTCAGCCCGAGTTGGGCTGCCCTGATGGCCGCAACGTAACCGCCCGGCCCCGCTCCCACTACCACCAGGTCGTACTCACCATTTGTTGTCATATTCCGCATTCCTAAAGTTGTATTATCACACCCTTCAGCCCGACCCCATCAAAGCAACATCATTATACAACTTATACAACCGGCCTGTAAGCTATTCGAGGATTCGATTTCCGTCAGAACCCTAGCTTTGATTTACCGATACCTTTCTGGATTCCGGCTCAAAACCCGCCCCATACTTGATACGGGGCCAGAATCCAGGGCTTGTGCGGGGTCGGCTCTGCGCCTGCCTGTGCAGCGGGGGACGGGCCGGGATGACCAAGAAGGGGGTGGAATGACAATATGCATCAAGCATGCCGGAGAAGAGATGGAACGGGAGAGACCCTGATTTAGAGCGCCGGTATTCTTGCTACGGACGGGGTTCCCTGTTATGATGATAGGTGGTTGCAGGCCCGGATACAAGGAGGTTGTCATGCCAAGATTAGGACCTCTGGAACTGGCTATAATCTTGCTTATAGTGCTGCTCATCTTTGGGGCAGGGCGGCTGCCTCAGATTGGGTCCGCACTGGGCGGCAGCCTGCGAGCCTTCAAGAAGTCCGTCACCGGCCAGGATGATGCTGAGGACGAGGAGTCCTCAGACAAGAAAGTCAAGGCCACTGCGAAAGACAGCGACAAGTCCTGACTTATCTACCGACAGGCAGGAATGGCTATAAATATCCGACCTGCAACGTAATGTCACTTGTCCTGCTATCTAGGAGCCCGGTGCGGCCACCTCCTGCACCGCCTCAGACCTTCCACGAGCTGCCAATTTTGCGAGCCATATCCCCGCTTCATAGAGGACTATCAAAGGGGCCGCTACCAGGGACTGATTTATCGGGTCGAACGTGGGAGTTATCAGTGCTCCCAGGATAAAGGCCACCACCACCCAGTACCGTCTCCACCGGGCAAATCCCTTTGATGAAACTATTCCCAGTTTTGCCAGAAGGAACATCACGATAGGGGTCTCGAAGACCAGGCCCATCCAGAACAGCAACATCACCATCACATTTATGTAGTTGCCGATTCTTATCATTGGGGTGGCTACCTCGCCTCCCCAGTTCACCAGGAAACTAATCGCCGGCGGGATGAGTATAAAGTATCCGAAGGCAGCCCCGGCCGCAAAGGACAGCACCACTCCCGGCATGAACAAGAACAGGTAGCGCTTCTCCCTCGGCGTTAGCCCGGGGGCTACGAACAGAATGACCTGGAAGAGGATAATCGGGAATGCCATGACCAGACCGGATACCAGGGAGACTTTCAGGGTCACGGCCAACATCTCAGTTACTTCTACGAATACCAGGCCGGCTTCGCCACCGGTCGCAGCCTCCAGGTCTGAAGGGCGGATGAGCAGGTTTAGTATCTGCCGGTGAAAGACGAAGGCCACTACTGTCGTTGCCAGGGTTGCAAGAGCAGCAATGGTGAGTCTCCGACGCAACTCCTCAAGGTGGTTCCTGATGGAAAGCTCGCGCACCTTTACCGAAGCTCCTCAGGAGGCTTTTCTCCGGCGCGATTCGAACCCTCGTTCCTGCTGACCTCGCGGTTTATCTCCCTTTCCTCCTCCTCGACGGCCCTGGACAGATCGGTAAACGCTCTCCGGACCTCTCCCATCATTCTGCCCGCATTCTTGGCCATGTGTACGGTCTTGGCAGGACCTAGAATAATCAATGCCACTATCAGGATTATGAGAATCTCCAACATACCGATGCCAAAAATGTTCAAGACGGCTCTTCCTCTTTACATAACATACGCTCAGTAGATGTCCTTGAGGGGGCATTGGGAGCATTCCCTGGTGAACTGTACGTATTGCCCCGACCTGACCTCCAGTCCTGCATCTTGAATCATGTTTACAAGGGAGCACAAGGGCAGCCCCATGACGTTAGTATAGCATCCTTCAAGCCGTTCGGCGGGCCTGAAAACCCTGTCCTGCACTGCATAGGCCCCGGCTTTGTCCATAGGCTCTCCTGAAGCGACGTAAGCCTCCAACTGGTCGTCTGGGTAGTCCCGCATAGTCACCAGGCTGCTCTCGCTGGTCACGCGTGCATCCTGGTTGGCGGCATCCACAAGGGCTAGTCCGGTCATCACCCGGTGCTCTCTGCCTCGAAGGCTCCTCAGCATCTCTCTTGCTTGAGCATTGTTGACCGGTTTGCCCAGCACACGGCCGTCCAGTACAACTACGCTGTCAGCACCAATCACGAGGCCGCTGGACAAAGACCGGGCCACACTCATGGCCTTGGATTGCGCCAGACGCTCTGCCATCTCACGGGGAGTCTCGTGAGGCAGCATATTCTCCAATGTTGAGGGCGGGACCACCCGGAAATCAACGCCCAAGCAGGACAACAACTCGCGTCTTCGCGGCGACGTGGATGCCAGTACCAACTCACGTTGGAGGGTCTTTCGACCAGTTTGCTGGGCTGCATCGGTCATAAGACACGACCATCCCAGCTTAAAGAAACTATACACTCCACGTGATGGGTTTGAGGAAACATATCCACGGGCCGGACTCGCTCCAGTCGGAAAGGCCCACTACATAGTATTTCCAAGTCTCGTGCCAGGGTGTCGAGGTCGCAGGACACGTACACCACCCTGCGCGGTGCGAGTTGTATCAGGACATCCAGGGTATCCCGGTGACAGCCGGCGCGGGGCGGGTCCAGTATCACCCCCTGGGGCCTTTCCTCTATCCGTGCAAGTACCTCCTCCGTCTTCCCCAACAGGAACTCCACTCCTTCTATGCCCTGGGCGTTTATCTGGGCGTCTCCGACGGCTGACTTGGACTCCTCGATGGCCAGTACCTTATCGACGTAAGGGGCCAGCATGATGGCGAAAGTGCCGACACCTGCGTATGCGTCCACCAGGATGGACGGGGCGTGAGATGCGTCATCGTTCCTGGAGACGCTCAACTCATCCCTTACCAATTCCACCATTCGCTCCGCCTGCCGAGTGTTGACCTGGAAAAAAGAGGAGGAGGCTATGCGGTACTCCTGGCCGCCTAGGGACTCGGTGTAGTATTTTCGTCCTGAATGTAGGGGCACTTCCGGGCTTTTCATGGCCGGTTGGATGAGAAAATCATTGGTGTTGACGCCATATCGTATGGACAGTTGAGACGTCTCTGCACACTTGCCCTGAAGCTGCCCCAGAGCTTCGTTAATCCAGGGGTGCATCAGCAGGCATTCTTGTACGACAATGAATCTGCGGCTTTCGCGGTTCACGAAGCCCAATTCGCCCATTCTCCTACCTACAGTAAAGCGGGCGTGGTTACGGTAACCATACTGTTCCGGCGAGGGCAGGGTGGATAGTACCAGGGTATCCGTAAATCCGCTGACGCTGTCAAGGGCGTCCACTACCATCTGCCTCTTGATATGAAGCTGGTGCTGATATTCTATATGTTGCCACTGGCAGCCGGTACACGGCCCGAAATAGGGGCAAGGGGGTTCGACTCTGTAGGGAGACGGTGTCAGTACTTCGACCACCTGGGCCGCTATGTACCCTCGGCGATATTTTATTACCTCCGCCATCACTTCTTCGCCCGGTATACCGCCGGAGACCCTGACCTCCTGGCCTTCGTGAAAAGCGAGCGCTTCGCCCGTCTTACCCCAGTTGACAAGGGACAGGGATAGACGTTCTCCCGGAATGGCTTGCTGTATCATGTGGCTGACTCCTCGTACACACTATAACCCAACCCTCCCCGGAAGCCAAGAGAAGTCGGAATTAGCTTGACCAAATCACCGGTCGAGTATACACTGTAGCAATCCGACAGGTCTGGGTGAACCTCCCTGGTAACCCAACAGTCTAATGTTAGTGGACGGGTAGTCTTAATAGTAAGGAGCATTATGGCACATCCCTTTGCCGTTACCGATGCCGATTTCGATGAGAAGGTCCTGCAATCCGACCTGCCAGTGCTGGTAGACTTCTGGGCCGACTGGTGTATGCCGTGCAAGATGATTGCCCCAATAGTCGAGGAGTTGTCCGAGGAGTACGATGGCAAGCTGGGTTTTGCCAAGCTCGACGTGGACTCCAGTCCCGGCACCGCCATTACCTACGGGGTGAGGAGCATACCCACGCTCCTTATCTTCAAGGAAGGCCAGCCCGTAGGCCAGATAGTGGGTGCTGTACCTAAGGGAGCGCTGAAGAAGCAGATAGACTCAGCGCTGGGTTAGCAGCCATTGCGCCGGCCGTATAGCCGGTATCACCGATGGCTGCACTGTCCCAATTATTGGGAGTGAATGGGGCCCGGTGGCTCTTGCGGACTTCAAATCCGTTGTGCCTCGTTAGCACGGGGTAGGTGGGTTCGACTCCCTCTCACTCCCGCCAAAGACTATTTAGAAATCCCTCGAAATTTGAGCCTCCTACATGATTCAAGTGTGACCTGTCATTTCGATAGTCTTGCCATTCACGCTACCCTTTGATTGGCTTCAAGCCTGTAGATGAAATTGTCACCACTGATGTAATGGCCGTGCTGACTCCAATTTGGACGGACAAACCCGAAACTGCCCGTCGAGTCCGCCAGCGCATCGAAACCATTCTGGACCTTTCGATTGCTGAGGGATGGAGACAGGACAACTCAGCTGGGAAGGCCATCACCCGTGTCCTGCCGAGGATATCTCAATTGCCGGAACATCACCATGCGTTGCCATAGGGCAACGTTCCGGCTTCCTGGGGCGTCCCTGTTTGTTTAGCGCTCACAGACAATGCCGTCTCCATCACCGTCTCGAGCACTAGGGACCACTTCCTTTGGAAACCCTCGTCCTGCTCCAACGCTCCCCTGCACCCGTGACTCCCCAGCTTCTGCGGCTTCCTCGCACGACTCGTACACAGAGGTATTCTCCTGAAGTTCAGGTTCCGGCAGCAAAATCGGTGTTGCCGTTGCTTCCACTGTAGCCACCTGCCCCGGCGTATCCGTTTCGGTGACACCTTCCATTCTCATGGCCTTGATTTCGACCGGTTCTTCACAGGTATCCAGCATCTTGATGATCGCCTCGGTTTCCCCTTGGGTCATGGTGAGGCCCCACTCCATCTTCACCTCCGTCCAGTCCGTCGCGTACTGGCACCAGTAGTCTTCGTCCGAGGGCCGCCACTCCTCTGGCCCCTTCGCTCCTTTTGACCGGTTTGCTCCCTTAGTGACCGCGATCAGGTGATCCGGGTCCCTCAGGTAGTTGGCGTACTGCTCTTTCTGGGTGGAGGTCCAAGCCCATCCGCCGGAATCATGGGCGTTCTTCAGCGGCACGAGGTGATCGATGTCCAAGTCTCCTGGTGCCTCGACATAGACGCCGGCGAAAGCGCCGTACCACCGGCCCGTCGCGACCCGGCATTTCCTCTCGGACTCGAACGTGACTTCAACCAGGCTCTCTGCGAGCAGGACCTCCTGTCGGGCGTCCTGGCAGTCTCCATCCTCGTCAACCCAGTGCTTCCATTGAGAGCGATCGTATTCCGTTATATCCGTTGAAACCGGGGCGACGGTTATCGTGAGGGAGGGCTCCGGTGTAGGTGTAACGGTCGCCGGCTCACGGGTCGGGACCGACGTGGCCGGATCCATCGGGGAGGCCGGTGTTGGCGTGGCGGTGACCTGGGGGGATTCTCGTGTGTTCATGGGTGTAGGCGTGACAGGCGCCGGAGTCGACGTCGGGCCCGAGCAGGCCGCCAGAACCACTAGAACCAGAAGGGATGCTCCAACCAGAAGTGTTGTCATTGTCTTGTCACTCACGGCCAATCCTTCCTGTCTGAGTAAAAGGCGGTTCCGGAATAGGACGATAGACTTCAATCACAGCCCGATGGCGATTGCACACCAATGAATCTTGACCCGCCACCATAATTATACCAGTTGAAACCTCACACTTGAGGCATGATAGGAAGGGCTTGCACGGAGTCTCCTGAAGGGCGTAGAGACCACCAAGAAGTCTGGCGGCTCCCCGGTGATGACAGGTCGGGGTTGACAACAGAACATACGTTTGCTATCATCTCCCTCCCTGAATCCCATTATTGGACCGAGGATATTCCGTGAGAGTCGCGTGCGTGCTCGTCACTCACATGAGAGCGAAGGTGGAGATGGGCCGTCACCCCCATCTGCAGGACAGCCCTGTTTTGATCGTCGACAGAAGTCCTTCAAGGGCCAGGTCTGTAGTCGTCGACAGCTTCCAGGAAGCCTCCGGAGTGATGGAAGGCATGACATTGGAGCAGGCCCTGTCCCGCCAGGCCAACGCGATAGTGCTGGATGCCGACGAGCCCCACTACCGCCGGGTCTTCGGCCAGATGCTCGTCTCCTTGCAAGGAGTCAGCGACCGGGTGGAGGGGGCCGACCTCGGCACGGCCTACGTGGAGCTGGACGGCCTTGAAGAACTTTACCGAGGCGAAGCCGGACTCGTCTCGGCCCTGCTGAACTCGGTTCCGACCTACCTCAGCCCCCGTGTCGGGGTAGCGAACGCCAAGTTCCCGGCCTTCGTCGCTGCCCGCACGTGCAGCGCCCACGGGGCGTTGAGGGTCCCGGAGGACGTGGCAGCCTTTCTGGCGCCCCACACCATAGACCTGCTGCCTGTATCCGGCGACGTAAAGAGGGAGCTGCACCGCTTCGGCCTGCACACGATGGAGGCAATCGCATCCATGGGCATGCACCTGCTGACGGACCGGTTCGGGTCGGCGGGCGGGCAGGCATGGAAGCTCTGCAACGGCATGGACGACAGACCCATCGTCCCCCTGGCCTTCGAGGAGAAGATCGTCGAGCAGGCATCTCTTCCCTTCCACTCTTCCTCCCTGGAGGCCCTATTCGTGGGAGTGGAAACACTTCTCAAGAGGGCCTACGCCCGGCCGGACATGCGGGGCCGCTACGCGGACAGTGCGGACCTGCTCTGCGCGTCGTCCGGCTGGCCGCCGTGGGAGAAAAGCGTTCGGTTCAAGCAGCCCGTCGGTGGATGGGAGAGGGCCTCGGCAGTCGTGCGAAGCAGGCTGGAGGCGGACCCGCCTGGCAACCCCGTCGAGGACTTGACCCTCACCCTTTCGGGTCTGACCGGCGAGTCGGGGACTCAGTTGGGGCTGCTGAAGGACATGAGGGACGACCGAAACGAGAGGCTGATCGAGATGGACCGCAGGTTGCAGCCGCTGATGGGCGGCGGTCACGTGCTCCACCGGATCGCCGAAGTCGCACCCTGGCATCCAGCGCCGGAGATGCGGGCCCTACGGGTGCCCATTGACCCCTCAGGGAGGGAAGCCATGAGGCCCCTGTACACACCGAGATCCGTGGAGGTCCGGGAAGGATCGGAAGGTGAACCGGTGTCCGTGCTGCTCAAAGGGCGCTGGTGGGATGTGGCCCGGATAGACGACAGGTGGGTCTTCGACCTGTGGTGGCTCCCGGAGCCGGTGACCCGCTCCTACTACCGGATCGACCCCGGCAACGGCAGGTGGATAACCCTGTTCCAGGACCGCAGGGACGCCCGATGGTACCAACAGAGCGCATGAAGACGGATGGCTACGTCGAGCTTCACGCCAAGAGCTTCTACTCCTTCGGGGTGGGGGCGTCCCACGCGCACGAGCTGCTGGGAACGGCAAAGGAGCACGGCTATCCCGCGCTGGCCCTGACCGACACCAACCTGTGCGGGGCGCTGGAGTTCGCGAGCCTTGCCAACAGCCTTGGCGTCCAGCCCATCACGGGCGGCGAGGTGACCCTGGCAGACGGCTCCCGCCTCACCCTGCTGGCCTCCACCCGCGCCGGGTACTCCAACATCTCCCGCCTTTTCACCATCGCCAACGCTGCGGACCGCAGACAGCCGGCCCTCGATTCTTCGTACCTGCCCCACCACTCGGAGGGCGTAGTGCTGCTGACGGGCGGACGTGACGGGCGGCTCTCCCGGCTGGCTGCGGACGGCCGCACCGGTGAAGCTCGCGAGCTTCTGAAACACTACCAGGGCTGGTACGGGTCCGGCTCGGTGTACGTTGAGCTACAACAGAACCTTCTTCAGGGGGACACCGACCGTAACAGGGTGCTGGTGCGAATCGCAAGAGAGATGGGCGTCCCCATGGTGGCAACCAACGACGTTCACTATCACGTCCCCGAGCGTTACCGGCTGCAAAACGCCCTGGTCGCCGCAAGCCTCAACACCACCATTGACCGGGCCCTTCCCCACCTGAAGCCCAACCATCATCTGTACCTCAAGTCTTATGCCGAGATGGAGCGCCTCTTCGCCGGATGTCCCGAGGCCGTGTTCAACACACTACAAGTCGCGGAGCGATGCGACTTCAACCTCAGCACGGACCTGGGCTACACGCTCCCCGATCCCGCCGTGCCGGAGGGGTACACTACGGAGAGCTACCTCAGACGGCTCTGCAGCGAGGCGGCCGCACGGCGATACGGCAGCCCGGTGCCCCGGCATGTGGAGGAGCGTCTCCGGGAAGAGTTCAGGCTGATCGAACACCTCAATTTGGCGGGCTTCCTGCTTCTCTACAGGGAGATTGTACTCGTTGCCCAGAGGATCATGGAGGAGCGGGGCCTGATGGGCCCGGAGACGCCGGTGGAGGAGAGACCACCCGGAAGGGGGAGGGGTTCGTCGGTGGCGCTGCTGGTGGGATACCTCATCGGCATCAGCCACGTGGACCCCCTGAAGTGGGACCTGACCCTGGAGCGGTTCATCTCCCAGGACGTGACGACGCTGCCCGACATAGACCTGGACTTTCCCAGGAATCTCAGGGACGAGCTGATAGAGCGTATTCACCGCCACTTCGGACCCGAGTATGCAGTCTTGGCAGGTGCCATCACCACGTACAGAGTGAAGGGCATCATCCAGGATCTGGGCAAGGCCCTGGGGCTTCCCCGGGAGCATCTCTCACTGCTCTCGAAGCAGCTGCACTCCCGCGATGCCGCGGACCTGCGGGACGAGATGATGCAGAGCCCCGACTTCAGGGACCGGACGAGCGCACCGGGATGGCGGGATCTTCTCGATCTGGCGCCGCAGCTGATGCACGCCCCCAGGGGACTCGGCCAGCACGTCGGGGGCATGGTGCTCAGCAGCTCCCCCATGCCGGGTATGGTTCCCATGAGGGCCGGAGCCATCGACGGGCGCTACATCATGGACTGGAACAGGGACAGCGTGGCCGACGCCGGGTTCGCCAAGATAGACATCCTCTCACTGCCGGTGCTCGACCAGATCGAGGAGGCCCTGGACCTGGTGGAGGCGCGAGAGGGGAAGCGGCCCGACCTGAGCAGGATAGACCCGGAGGACGCCAGCGTCTACGACATGATAAATGAGGGTAAGTCCAAGGGGGTCTTCCTGCTCCAGTCCCCCGCCCAACTGAAGATGGCCCAGCGACTGAGGTCCCGCAACCTCCTAGACCTGGCCTATCAGGTCGCCCTGATCCGGCCCGGCGTCGGCGTCCAGGGCAGTGCCGTGTCCCAGTTCGTGGAGCGCTACCGGCACGGGGCGGACTGGGAGTACGACCACCCCCTTGAGGCCCGCGCCCTGGAGCGGGGCTACGGGATCATCGTCTGGCAGGAGCAGGTCGTTCAGCTCATCGAGGATGTGGCCGGCATGACGGCGGCGGAGGCCGACGAGGTGCGCCGCACCTTCGCCAGGCCCAACAACCAGCACCTGATCGCCATGCACCTGGAGAGATTCCTTGAGGGGGCGAGGCGTAAGGAAGTCCCCGAAGAGACGGCGCAGAAGATATTCTCCAAGATCAACGGCCACTACATGTTCCCCGAGTCCCACTCTCACGCCTTCGCCATCACCGCCTACCAGGCAGCCTGGCTCAAGTGCTATCACCCGCTGGAGTTCTTCGTTGCCCTGGTGAACAACCAGCCCATGGGCTTCTACCCGATGGAGACACTGAAGCAGGACGCACGGCGTTTCGGAGTGCCCTTCCTCAACCCGTGCATCAACGGGAGCCGGGCGGTGTGCGCTCCCGAGAGCGGCTCGGTGCGGCTGGGTCTTCGACTCATCAAGGATGTCGGGGAGGAGTCGGCCAAGCTCATAGTGGAGGAGAGGGATCGTCACGGCCCCTACATGACAGCGGGGGACCTGGTGCGTCGGACGGGTCTGAAACCCCAGGCCGTGGCGTCGCTGGTGATGGCCGGGGCCTTCGATGGCATCGCCAGAAACCGCAGGGAGACCCTGTGGGAGGCAGGGTTATATCAGCGACCCGCCCGGAACGGACAGGTCGCCTTGCCCGTCTCCATGGAGGACAGCGTGCCCGAGATCCCGGACTTCACGGAACGGGAGAGGATGGTGGGGGAGTACCGGGTGATGGGCATATACCCCAGGGGACACCTGATGGAGTTCGTAAGGCCGGGCCTGGGTACTAACGTGCTCACCGCGGCGGGGGTGGAGAACCTCGAAGATGACGCCTTGGTTACGGTGGCCGGCTGGCCGGTGGCGAGGCAGCACCCCAAGGGCCGGGAGGGGCCCGTGTTCGTCACCATTGAGGACGAGACGGGGGACGTGCAGACCATCCTCTGGCGCAATCTCTTCACCAGGGGTCGCAGGGAGCTGAGCAGCCAGGTGGTGGAGGTCACCGGGCGTGTGTCCAGATGGGACGGGACCACCAACGTGATAGCGACGGACCTGCGGGCCGTCCGGTCGGGTGTGGTCATGCCGCCGTCCCACGACTGGCACTGACCTTTGTCGCGGTACGTCGTGGTGACCAGGGGTTGCATGGGGAATGTTGACGGGTTCATAATGAATGGGACATGTGTGGCACATACAGCCTGATAGCTGACCTTCTCAGCGAGCCGGTTAGGTGCAAGGCTTGCAAGAGGGAGTTCAGTAGTCAGGAGGCCACAGCCAAGGGCTGGTTGACTCAACTACCCACGCCAGGCAATCAGGTCTGTCATTGTGACCGGAACAGTCCAGAGACCTGAGGAGGGAAGATATGGGAGATTCCCTGCAACAAACATCCACGGTCGGCACGCGGCTGAATGGGAATATTGAGCAGTTCGACGCCATTATCATCGGTGCCGGGGTAACCGGGTTGTACCAGTTGTACTGTCTCCGACAACTCGGGCTCTCGGTGAGGGTCTTCGAGGATGCCAGTGGAGTGGGAGGCACCTGGTATTGGAATCGCTATCCCGGGGCCCGTTTCGACTCGGAGAGTTACACCTACGGGTATTCCTTCTCGGAGGAACTTCTCCAGGAATGGGACTGGAAAGAGCTTTATTCCGGTCAGCCTGAGAACGAACGCTACTTGAATTATGTGGCGGACAAGTTTGACTTGCGCCGGGACATCCGGTTCAATGCCCGCGTCTCCTCGGCAGTCTACGACGAGGTCGGGAATCGCTGGCAGGTCTGGACCGAAGACGGACAAGGGTCGGCGGGGCAATTCCTCATCACGGCAGTTGGCCTTCTGTCAGCACATTACGTACCGGATTTCGAGGGGCTAGAGAGCTTCCAGGGCGACTGGTGTCACACTGGCAGGTGGCCAAAGGAAGGCATGGACCTGGCTGGCAAGCGTGTTGGAGTCATCGGCACAGGGGCCACCGGAGTCCAGCTTATCACGGAGATTGCCAAAGAAGTCGGACATCTGACCGTATTCCAACGCACGGCGAATTACTGCGTGCCCCTCCGGAATCACTTGATATGTCCCGATATGCAGCGTGAAATCAAGGCGAATTACCCGGAAATCTTCAAGAAGTGCCATGAGACCCAGGGTTCGTTCATGCACGAGTTCGACCCGAGATCGGCGATGGAAGTCTCACCGGAAGAACGGATGTCACAGTACGAGAGGTTGTGGGCGGAGCCAGGTTTCAAGAAATGGCTGTCCAATTTCTATGACGTTATGATACCCGGAGAAGCCAACGAGGACTACGCTGAATTCGTCCGCAATAAGATCCGCGAGCGTGTGAAGGACCCCGTAGTGGCAGAAAAGCTGGTGCCAAAGGACCATATATTCGGCTCCAAACGCCTCCCGTGTGAGAGCGGGTATTACGAGGTCTACAATCAGGACAACGTCTTGTTGGTTGACGTGCGCGAGGCCCCCATCCAATGCATTACTCCCAAAGGAGTCAAGACCACTGACGCCGAATACGAACTCGATGCCATCATCTTTGCCACGGGATACGACGCTGTGACCGGGGCTTTGAACAGGATAGACATCCAAGGAGAAGGCGGCCAGAAGCTGAAGGATAAATTCGCCAGAGGCCCGCGCTCCTATATGGGCATCCAGAGCGTCGGATTCCCCAATCTCTTCACCGTGAATGCAGCCTCCGTAGGCAACTTTGTCAGGGACGCCGAACCCTTAGTGGAATGGGTAACCGCCTGTATACGCTATGTACTAGACAATGGGTTTACCCGAATCTCGCCCACGCTTGAGTCAGAAGATGATTGGGTGAATCACGTCAACGAGGCAGGAGCCAATATTCTCCGGACCAAGGCCGACTCTTGGTTCGTGGGTGCGAACATTCCCGGTAAGGCACGTGCCTTACTCACTGCCCCGGACAGCGCCCCGGTCATGCGGGCTAAGCGCGCCAAGGTAGCCGCCAACGGCTACGAGGGATTTCTATTGCAATAGGGTTACAATACTTTCCCATTCAACGTTGACCTGCCTTGCTGAGCGACTCCACTCAGAGAATGAGCGTCCGGGTGGTCTGCCACCTATGATTGTGCTATCAGCACGCCGACCGACGACAAGGTCCAGAGAATCCTTCCACCAGGAATGTGGTCCAGATGACGGCGTCTTCGGCCGCATATGCGGCCGGCAGTCCGTTCCGCACTGTCACTGTCTCGACCCTCCGCTCCTCAGCTATCCGGCAATAGGACATGCCCTTCGTGAAAGCGATGAGTGCGTCTGGCTCCTTGGGAGTCAGCCCGCCGGCCTCGGCAGGTACAGCCGACCCCCGTCCCGTATCCCCGCGAACACCCTCCGTACAACTGCAACTGGCACGAGAAGCTCACTATAGAACCCGCGTCTTACCGACGACGGCAGCCGTTCCCTGTCCGCCTCCTTCTGGAGGTATCCGGCCGGCATGTCGTCCTCCTCCGTCGACGCCATCAGCATGACCACCTTGGTATCGGGGGCCGACTTCACCACCACGCAGCCTATTGCCCTTCGAGAATCTCGTGCCTACAGGCGGATCCGAGAATGGCAATGGGATATACAAGCGTCGACATGTTGAGCCGTATGCATCGATTGCCAAGCCCATTCTCCGGACCGTCGTTGGTCCCAGCTTCAAGCACTACCCAGTCGCAATACGGAACGATCATGCTTGCGAGTTGGTGGGCGAGGTTGAAACGCCGCCGACACGCTACTTCGCGTTCACCCTGTCGAACAGCTCCACTACTGATTGTGCCGGGGGCGGTGTCAGCAGCGTGGTCCCTATCGCCGACGCCATCGAGATGACGAAGGCGGGTGTCGCCGGCTGGATGTCCCACATGCCGCCCGGCCCGCCGCTCAGGAACTGCCACAGCGTCGCTGCAAGAGTCCCAGTCACAACTGCTGTACCTGCGCCCCAGGCGTTGAATCTGCGCCAATACAGGCCAAGGAGCATCACTGGCCCGAATGCTGCCCCCATCCCACCCCACGCAAAGCTCACCAGGTCAAATATGGAGTCCGGAAACCAGACAGAGAGTATCGCCGAGACGATGCCAATGACCAGGAGCATCCCGCGCCCCATCCACAGCCGGGCATTCTCCTCCAGTCCCATAGCCACCCGCCTGAGCACGGGCACGTCCTCCGTCGCAATCGCCGATGCCAGGAGAAGCTGGGAGTCCGCCGTGCTCATCACCGCGGCGATGACGGCCGTGAGCAGGACCCCTAACACCACGGGATGGAAGAAGACTTCAGATACCACAAGGTAGACCCGCTCCGAATCTGCGACCTCTCCCAGCATGCCGACTTCAGCCAGGGCGGGACG
>DAOUKR010000023.1:0-1825 GCA_034421095.1 Dehalococcoidia bacterium | reverse complement strand
CCCGGTTCGGTGGTGGGGGAGGCACCCTCCATTGCCCTGACCACCAGATCCCAGTCCCCCCAGCCGTTGGCGACGATCTCCGGCGGGGTCTCGGGAATGCCCCCTCGATGAGTCAGGATGTGGCGAAGGGTGATGCCTTCCTTCCCGTTCTGCGCGAAGTTGGGCCAGTAGCGGGCGACGGGGTCGTCCCACTGGAGCAGACCCCTCTCCCAGAGGATGTAGATACAGCCGGCCGTCAGGGCCTTGCTGTTGGAGTACATCACGAACATGGTGTCGGCGTTTACCGGCTTGCCCGCATCGGGGTCCGCCATGCCGCCCCACAGGTCCAACACCAGGCTGCCGTGCCGGTAGGCGGCCAGGCATGCCCCTGGATGGAGGCCGTCGGCGATCTGTTTGTTGAACAGGGCTTCCACTTCCGTCAAGCCCTGGGGGTCCATGTGCTCCAATGCTGCGGGAGCTACCATAGCCTTCCTCCAAGCCAATTGGGAATTTGCGCAAAATATACGGCTTGCCCATAGCTGTGTCAACGAGGACCCCTATGCGGAGATAACGCACAGACTCCCGCTAACCACAGCTGTACAACAGGCGGAAGAGCTTGTTGGCAAGGCCAAGGACTAGCTATTTACGCCCATGATGTGCCAATGATATTCACGATGTTAAGTATTGACACTGCTCCCGTGTTAGTATAGCTTAATCCTCTGAAAACCTTGGAACCTTGGTCATAGGACTTGCTGATCGTGTTCCTCTGCATCTGTAAAGGGATTAGGATCTCCGACGCTGTTGAGGCAGCGAGGTCCGGGAATTGTTCCATAGAAACTCTGGTCAGCTCCTACGGCTTCGATGACGACACCTCCTGTGGCAGATGCGCAAGGTATGAGCAGGAGATAGTAACCCTGATCAGGATCGAGCTGAACAAACCTGTATTCACCCCATCCAGCAAGCGAGTGGAAGGCGCCACCAACGGCGCATCCAGCTCCCATCAACCTCCTCCGGACAAGCACCGTCCCTGGTATCACCTAAGGCAGATGGCAAAGGGTTCCTAAGCCCCCAACCAGGTTGCCCCCGGCGTCTCAATAACGTGGTACACCGGCATTGAAACCCATTCGCTCTCCCGCTATACTTTACCCCTGATCATAGCCAGTGGGGGAGGGGAGAAGACGCATGAAGGCCAAAGACGGTGTAGTGGACCGCCTCAACAACATACTGACCATTGAGCTGACCGCTATCAACCAGTACTTCCTCCAGGCCGAAATGTGCCTCAACTGGGGTTATGAGCGCCTCTACAGCAAGCTCCGGGGGATCAGCACCGAGGAGATGAAAGACACCGAGCATCTGATCAAGCACATACTCTACCTTGAGGGAGTGCCGAACGTGCAGCGAATGGGCCCGGTTATGATCGGAGAATCGGTCTTGGAGAATCTCAATTTGGACCTCGCCTCCGAGCAGTCGGCCGTGGATGTGGTAACGGAAGCTGTCACCCACTGCACCCAGGTTGCCGACTACGCCACACGAAACATTCTCGAAAACATGGTCAGGTCAGAGGAAGAGCATGTTGACTGGCTGGAGACCCAGTTGGAGACCATTAACCAGATCGGTATAGAGCTCTACCTGAACCAGCAGATTAAGAACGGCGACTGATCACTGCACAGCACCTCCTCTTTCGTCGTGTAGCATATCCAACCTTTTCTCAGGAGTAAGAAGATGGATGCAGGAGACTACAAGGTAAATGCCGGTGTGGTTGAGTTTGCCCTTCAGCACCGAAACGTGGATGGAGGCATAGTAGGCGGCCGCGGGGCCGACCAGGGCGTTTCCGTCCAGGTAATGG
>DAOUKR010000022.1:0-1542 GCA_034421095.1 Dehalococcoidia bacterium | reverse complement strand
AGTCGGGCAACCGCAGGGTCCTGTGGAAGGACCCGCTCCGGCGCTCGCGCATCAGGTAGCTACCGTCGGCTTCCTCGTGCTGGCCCGACGTGCGGCCCTGGATTGTCAGCAGGTTGTCCTCGATGGACACCTGGATGTCCTGGGGCGGGACGCCGGGCATGGACGCCCGGACAATGATGTCGTCACCCAGGCGGATCACGTCCAGGGGCACGGCCCAGGCCTCAAAGTCGTGGTCATCGGAATGACCGTCGAGATTGCCGAACCTGCGCCACATCCGGTCCATTGTGGACTGCATTCTGCGAAGATCGTTGAATGGTTCCCAGCGGTTCATCATCGTGTTTCTTCCTCCAATACGCTTGTTGGTTTCCTGTTTTCTCGCTCTTCTTTTCTCGCTCTTCCGTGAGTCCTGCCCTCGCGGTGTCCCGACAGCGGGCCTACCGGAAGGAGTAGTAGCGGACGCCAGCGCCGCCAAGCTGGTAGTACCACTGGCGGGTTTCCGGCTGCTCTTTCTCCCTGGCCAACTCGGCCTCTTCCAGAGCGTTCTCCACGTCCCGCGCAATGCTGGGCGAGAGCTCCTCTACGGCTATGTCCGCCTGTTCGTTCCGCTCGAGAATTTCCATTGCCGCCACGGCATAACCTCCTTACTTATCAAGAACATGGCCTGAGTATATACATTGATATAAGTCGTGTCAAGTGTCTATATACAATAGGTTATAATTTGGATATATGATTGACACTGCCATATACCTGGTATATAAACGGACCAATACGGCAGGCGGCAGGCACCGGAGAGGGGAATGAGGCAGACCCAAGGCATATACCTGATCAGCGTGGTGGCGAAGAACCTGGACATGCATCCCCAGACACTGCGCAAGTACGAGCGGGCCGGGTTCATCGCACCGCTGCGCATGGGGAGTTTGCGGACCTACTCCGACGAGGACGTAGCCCGCCTAAGGCTGATCAAGCACTTTGTGGAGGATATGGGGCTGAACCTTGCCGGGGTGGAGATGGCCCTAAGACTCACCAACGAACTCCTGGAGGTGCGGATGAGGCTGTCGCAGGCTGTCTCCCCGTCCGAGCCGGTGGCCCAGTCGGTACGCCAGATAGACGAGATGCTGGCGTCGCTGGGGGTGCGGGTAGTCCCACGGCGCAGGCAGGAGGAACCGGCTCCGGGACAGGGCTGGTTCAAGGTGAACCAGGACGAGACGGTGGAGTTCGATACAGGGGTGGGTTAAGGCTAATTGCGGGCTACGTTTGCCATGAATTCCTGGGTGAGCTCGAAACGCTCATCGGCTTTCTGCCATAATTCATTGGCATAGCTACCCTGAGGCCCATGTAAAATCCAAGTCTTGATTCCTTCTTGCTGGGCTGCCTCAAAGGCCGGAATCAAGTCGCTATCCCCCGAAACCACAGCAGCGTGAGTAATCTGGTGTTTGGCAGAAAGCAAAGCAAAATCTAGTCCCAAGAGCAAGTCGACGCCCTTTTGCATGAATATGGGGCGCCCTTCTGAATCGCTGCCTCGATAGACAAGACGCCCTTCCC
>DAOUKR010000021.1:0-1767 GCA_034421095.1 Dehalococcoidia bacterium | reverse complement strand
GTGGTCGCCGATCGCGGCGGTGATCACCTGGTACATGGCGAGGAGAAAAGGTCTCGGAGGAGGTCGCTACGCACTAACAGGTGCAGCCTCCTCAATCTTCATGCTGCTTCACTGGCCAATCCTTGTTGCCACGCTCCTCACCGGGAAAGTACCCGTTCGAACGACCCGGTTCTGCTACATCCTGCTCTACGCGGTCTGGCTGTTAGGCCCCATAATGTTCTGGGGCCAATATATTGCCCAAGTCGGCTGGCTGCAAACCTTGGGTTTTGGCGGTGACCTGAGTCGCGAGATTGATCGGAGCGACCCACTCCTTGTCTTTGGTGGGTTTGCCCTGATGATCGTTGCTTGGCTAGCGTCCGTGACAATGACATGGAAGACTTGGGAGGCCATCCCGAGGGCTATGGTCGGGGATATTGCAAGCCATAGTTATATGCTGCCATTTGCGGGTGCGTGGCTCAGTACCGTGGCTGTTTTCGGCTATTTGTTCCTCGTGCCGAGGTGATGCAACGGGACTGGCCCCACCAAATTCGACCGACGTCCATACCAATATGATGCCGAAGATTTGAGTAGTCATGGGAAATCTTCTCAGCCCGATTGGGTGTTAACCTGACCTCTTGCCCGGCACTCTGAACACTCAGGTCTCAACCCATGGCGTGATCGGCTGGGACGATGCAGCGTGAGCTTGTTGATACCTCTCAGAACAGGTGCCTGCTGGAAGGGTCTGCTGCAGGTGACAGTCCTCACTTCAGCAAAAGCAGGGGCATGAAACGATCCTGCCGCAGGCATCGGGACATCAGATCATTATGGCCGTCCGTACGAGGAAGATTGCTGCGGCAGAACGGGCTCAGCCCACCCAGGGGTCTGCGCTGATGGTTGTTACATGGCTGGTCTCCGTAACGATGACCTGGAGGATGTGGCCTTCCATCCTTGGGCCGGGGTCAAAGATGTTGTAAGCCACAGATTTATGCTACCGCTCGCACTGGTGTGGGCCTGCCCAGCAGGAACCCCGCTCTACTTCCTGCTGGCCTCCAATAGAGTCGGAATCCAGTTCAGGAGCCTGAACTACCTCGTATTCACGACTCCCCTTGACTGCTGTGTACATGAGGGATTTCCAGTCAGAGAGTCGGACCAGATGAAGAATGCCATAGAGATACTCTTAGCAAGTCTCTCAGTGTATGGGAAGGTGTGAGTCTTAATCTGGACATGGGCGGGGTCCCTTGGTCTTAGTCTCTTTTTGGTTGCCGAAACCTTACCAAGTTTCCCCGCCCTCTTTTTTCACCACACCATCTATGGGACGGTTACGCTCTAGGGAGAAGAAAATCCTATAGCCGGCATGAGAGTCCGCCATCCGGACCCAGTACGCAGGCGTGCGCCCCTTCGCTGGAGACCCACGTCGAGTCTCGGGTGGGGGGCAGAGCCAAAGCCGGAGAGGGTTCGGGTGTAGAAGTCGGTGCGGGTGTCGCCGTTGGCGCCTCGACCGTTGTGCCGGTGGGTGCCGGGGTGGCGGCTGGGGCCGCCGTCGTGCCTCAGCCGACTGCCAGGGCCACCAACATGCTGACCGACACCCACGTCAATCCGAGATGACCTGGTGTGGTTCTATACAACAATCAATCTCTCCCAGTTGTCGCCTCCACAGGAACGAAATGCGTCCGGCCCTGAGCTACGTCGTTATGCCGAACTCCTCGAACACCTCAGTCATCGCGCCCAGGCTGTCGCGTGGGCACTTGTCTATGAGCTCGGTGCGCGGACCGATGGGGATGGGGATGG
>DAOUKR010000020.1:0-1516 GCA_034421095.1 Dehalococcoidia bacterium | reverse complement strand
CGCCAGTACTCCGACACTCCCATCTCAGCGTAAATGTCCCTCTTCTCCTCAACGTCCCGACGCCATGTGCTCTCCGAGGCGATCTCCAGGACGAAGTCGGGAGCCTTGCCTTCGCGCCAGACGGCCCATGAATCCCTTGGATGATTCCCAGTGGTCCCCAAGACGGCGAATACATCGGGGGCCACACTGGCCGAAGGGTCGTTCATCCGGTAGTACACCAACATGTTGCCGGCGACATATACGTCGGAGCGATCAGAGAACCGGACACGAAGGGCGGAGACTGTCTCTGTGAGCGGCACGTACTGAAGGTCGGACTCGGCCATGGGTTCTCCATCGGAGGAGGGGTAATCGATGGTGAGGTCGTCGGCCGGTTCCCCGTCGGATGGGTGCCCGTCCTGTTGTCGCAGAGGCTTGGTGGTCATGGCAACTCCAGTGAATGCCAAAAGCCTGCCGTGGTTCGCGGTGGCACCGATTATACAATGTAGCTGGGAGAATGAGGATCAAACGCTGAGCGTCCATTCTTTAGACGATTGCGAAATTAAATTTCGCGTTTCCTCACAGTGAAGGCACTGCGAGCAGGCACTGTGCCGCTCTCCGGTATTCCTTGGTGGGTGTGCCGCTAAACCATTTGAGGTACCTCCTTGGTGTGCCCTTGGCGGTCAGGACCTGGTGGTTGTTTTCGTCCAGTACGGCCCAGAAACCGGCGAGTCCGGTCTTGCAGGCTTTTCGGACCATGGCCTTGACAACTGTTACCATATATTCTATATTATTATAGATGTTTATAGGTAAACGCATCAGACTCACTGACTGGGGCCGCCAATATGGCCTTGACCCCCAATCCACTTGGCGCATGCTCAACGAGGGACGGCTCCCGCCAGGTCTACAGGTCGAAAGGGTCGGTCGCATCTGGTACGTGGTACTGCCTGAGGAAGAGCCTGCTCTCCTGACCGTGGGCTACGCCCGGGTTTCCAGCCATGAGCAGAAACCGCAGCTGGAACCACAGGCCGACCGCCTGTGGGCCTATGCTGGCCGAAACGGCATCACTCTGGACCGGGTGGTCTCAGAAGTGGCCAGCGGCCTGAATGACCGGCGACCCAAGCTGCGCCGGCTGCTGGCCGATCCCAAGGTGGGGACCATCCTGATCGAGCACCGGGACCGGCTGGCCAGATTCGGAGTCGGCATGGTGGAAGCCATGCTGGAGGGCCGTGGCGGCAGGCTGCTGGTGGTCGAGGATAAGGAAGTTGATGACGACCTCGTGCGGGACATGACCGAGATACTGACCTGCTTCTGCGCCAGGCTCTACGGAAGGCGGAGCGCGGCCAACCGTGCCAGGAAAGCCATAAGCGCGGTGCAGGAATAGCCGTTATGGTGAGGAAGCGCCACAATCAACGCAGCACCTGTCCTGAGGGCTGGCTGAAGGCAGGAATCAGGGTGCCGGTTCAGTTGACCGTCAGGCAGCAGGAGTACGCCGCCCGCTGCGTGGGAATTGCCCGCGCCGTCTACAACCAGATGGTGG